>NZ_VCGY01000002.1 GCF_016597725.1 Marinobacter sp. 1-4A | reverse complement strand
CGTTATAGCTACTCCCGCAATTCGCCAGAATGGAGGCTTCACGTTGAGACCACCTAACCAGTGCGTCAACGGGATTGGTTTTCCGCTGCCGCTCCAAACCAACCCGTTACGCTGGCGTTAGAGTTCTCGTCGTCCAAGCGTGGAGTGATTCCTAAATCATTGGAAGTAAAATGCCCGAAGAATCTAGAATTTTTCATTACACAAGTATTGAAGCTTTGGCCCTGATTCTTAGCTCGAGAAATATTCGATTTTCTCGGCTAGATGGTGTCGATGACGTCAAAGAATCTCAGCGGCTTAATGGCATTGATTTCGGCAAGTTTTTCTTTGTCAGTTGCTGGACTCAAAAACAAGAGGAAAGCATCCCTCAGTGGCACATGTATAGCGGAGATATGAAGGGTGTCCGGATTGAGCTTCCAGCTTATCCATTCCGAAAAGTCGTTACGGCGGCAGGCGAGCATCAATCTGGAATGCTTGTGACACAGGATATTACTGCACCACTGTCGGTCGATGAAATGATTGGTAACGGCTACTTTATTACGCCTCTGTTTTTCAATGACTTTTTCGCTGGCCCAGTAAACTATGTGCCTAATACAGAAGCTAAGTATGCAGAGGCAATTAGTCAAACTGATGATGGTGGGATGACAATCAATGGTCTTCCCAAACTTCCTAGGCTTAAGTCCCAAGACTGGGCTTTCCAAGAAGAATACAGATTTCATTTGTTCATTCTTCCCACATCCCATATGGAGGGCGGCACGGATGGGAGCATTTTTAAAGGTGAGGCAGCAGGGGATATCGGTACGGGATTCAGGAAAAATATCGATCCTGGAATAAACTATATAGATATCCCTATGGCCGAAGAGGCTTTAGATAACTTGGTAGTGCGGCTCGGCCCGTTATCCACTCCAGGCGGCAGGTTGTGCGTGGAAGCTTTGCTCGATAGATATGCACCTAATGCCAAGATTGAGGACAGCCACCTCACTGGGACTGTGAGATCAAGGAACGGTTAAAACTCTAACAAATTGTTGCAGTCTGTTCCGGGCCTTACGGCCCTCCACCGGACGCCCTTTTCTCCGCTTCGCTGCGCAAAGGTCGCCGCTGAACAAAAGCGTTATGTGTAAAAAATGGAGTCGTTTCATGCATGGATTTTGCGCGCTAAAACACCTTCGATACTGGGCTAAATTCTTCGCTATTGCCATTTGGAGCTTAGTAATCTGCACTTATGTTTGGTTTTTCTCGTATTTAGGAGGGGAAAATCCAACTGCGTGGGAGGAGTGGATCAAAACAGCCGTATCTGTAATAATCGGTGGAGTTGGTCTACAGACTTTACTCAGTACCTTACCAGCAGTTTAGTCTTCAGCCCCTATATTCAGTATTGCTAATTATTGTTGGTGCTATCGGTATAGGCATAGGGCTTGGCATATATGAAGAGTTCAAAGAAACTTTCCTGTGGCAAATGGTAGGAGTTGTTTACACATCAGTGTGTTTTGCCGGTTTTGTATACGGTTTCAGCCAAGACAGACTGAAACTACCACATAACCAGTAGCGTCAGTCGGACCGGCTTGTTCCGCTGCGCTCCACCAACCGGCCGCTGCGCAAAGCGTTAAACCACAAAAGGAGAATCCATGGGAGCTTGGGGTATTGGCAATTTTGAGAACGATGATGCGGTTGATTGGAGCTACGACATCGCTGATTCAAAAGGGGTAAAAGTTCTGACGGCGCCATTGCGTATCGTAGTGAGTGAAGCTGATTACCTAGAAGCACCCGATTGCTGCCAGGCATTGGCATCGGCAGAAATCGTTGCCAAAACTTTGTCCCAAGATACATCGGATCTCCCAGAGGAAATCCAGAATTGGTTAAAACAAAAAAAGGGGCTTTTCGGCAAGCCACCCTTCATTGAGAAGGAACATGCTTCGTTAGCAGCTGAAGCCGTTAAAAGAATCATTTCTGATTCCGAGCTCAAAGAGCTTTGGGAAGAGTCGGGCGAATATGATCAATGGGTTTCAAGGCAGAAGCATTTGTTGGGAGTCTTGGAGGGGTTTAACCAGTAGTTCAAGTTCGCTACGGCCCTGACTGGCCTCCGCCGGACCGCCCTTCCGTTGCACTCCAAGGCGGCCGCTTAACATTGGCGTTATGCGTTCATTGGGCTCTGGAGTTAAACGTGAATATTTCATCACAGCCGATATCAGACACCTCATCCAGCTTTAAGACCAGTCGTATAATTTTGTCAGGTAACGATGTAATGAAAATAAGACCAACTTTGCCAGGTGTCCTAGTTGGCTTAGCCTTGTTCTTTTCGCTCAATGGGTTATTTCTGTATATAATTTTTAGTGGAGCACGGATTGTATTTGAATCACAAAATAATTTACTTGGGCTCATATTCATTTTTGTAGGCTTATTTTTAATTTTTCTCTTTGGCAAGGCAAAGTTACTTTCCCATGATCTGATAGAGTTAGATAAGTCCAACAATAGTTATTGCCGTTACAAATTTCGGCTTCGCAAGCACGCCATTGAATCTAGTAAATTGTCTAAATTTTCAGCAGTACAAATACTTAAAAAAATTGTTAAAACCCACAACGGTACGCGAAGTATTGAATTCACAAGCTATGAGGTAAACTTGTGTGGTAATGATTCTCAGCGAACCAACCTAATTGATCATGGTGCTGAGGATCAAATAGTTTCTGATGCAAATACAATTGCACTTTACCTTAATCTTCCAGTGGTAAGGTCTAATGCATAACAAGTTGCTCAATAGGACGTGCCATCTCCGCGCGGCGTTTGTGCATTCGCTTCGCTCATTATTGCACAACCGTCGCGCTCCAATGGCACGCCTATTAGCAAGGCGTTAAAAGTCTCAATATGTCCGAAAACGAAGAGTTGAAACTATTCATTGATGAGATCGTTCATCGCTTCCCGGCTGTTGGGGAGAAGATGCAGAAGTGGCTGGAGTACCAAGGCTTCGATGACTTTACCCCGACAGCCATGATGGAAGCATTCTCTCAGGCGACGACTGAAGCGATGGCAAGAAGAGATGAAGAAACGGTTGTTGCGCATTTACGGTATGTATCGGAAAAGCTGACAAGGGCTTCAGCCAAAGAACGAGAGTATATTGATGTCTATTACGTCGAGTCGCTGATGTGGAATCTCGACAAGCAGGGCAAGAAATGGGGATGGGGGCTAGTTCCTCCGAATTTAAAGGAACTCTACATTGGAATGTGGGGCGATCCGGACTTTTAACCAGGTCAGGCACGGCGACGCCTTTTTCGTTGCGGCTTCGCCTCCACTACAAAGTCGCGCATGCTGGCGGCGTTAAATTCAGGGAGGAATCGCAAACATGGAGAAAGTTGTCACCGGCCTACTGGTGCTTGTAGGCATCATTCATCTCCTGCCTGTTTCCGGTGTATTGGGCGTGGATCGCCTTGCGGCTTTGTATGGCATTTCCCTGGGTGAGCCCAATATCGAAATTCTGATGCGTCACCGGGCTATTCTGTTTGGGCTACTCGGCCTATTTTTGGTGTACGCAGCCTTCCAGCCTTCGTTGCAAACAATGGCAATCATCGCAGGCTTGATCAGCGTTGTGTCTTTCATCGCTATTGCGTGGTCGGTTGGTGGGTACAATGAGTCTGTTCGCAAGGTCGTCATCGCAGACATCATAGCCACAGTCGCACTCATTGCTGCTGGGGTAATCCATGTTGTCGGTCGCAACCAAATTTAACAAGGCGCAGCAATTCGCGGCCTGTGGCCGCCGGACGCACTTTTCATTGCGGCTGCGCCTCCATTACAAGTGCGCCGTTGTGCGCTGGCGTTAGCCACACAAGGAGAGTGGTCCTATATGAAAATTCGAGCAGCATTGGCAAGCGATGCTCAGAGTATCGCAGATATACATACCACGAGTTGGCGTAATACGTATCAAAATGCCTTAACTGCGCAATATCTTTCGGATGTCGTACCTCAAGAACGAAATGAGGTGTGGGCAAGCCGGCTTGATATGCCAAAGCCTAACCAGCATGTGGTCGTTGCTGAGCAGGACGGAGAAATCCTGGGGTTCGCGTGTGTATATGCAGCTGAGAATTCCAAATGGGGCTCCTACTTGGATAATTTGCATGTACGCAAAGCCCATCAATCAAAAGGCATCGGAAAGTCGCTCTTGATCGAAGTTTCCCGTTGGTGTCACCAACAGGAGCCAATCGGAGGTTTGTGCTTGTTGGTGAACCAAGAGAATGTAAAAGCGCAAGCATTCTATAAATCGGCTGGGGCTCGTAACGCGCATGAGAGTGTATGGAATGCTCCAGATGGTAGTGTTGTTCCAACATACTGGTTTGTATGGGATAAAATCGGCTCCTTGGTAGAAAATGGCTAACAAGGCCAGCCACGGTGACGGTTACTACATTGCGGCTGCGCCTTCATTCCGCAACCGCGCGTGCTGAGCGGCGTTAAATGCCGGTGATAGCCATGTCCAAAGCTCCAACGATTTGGTCTCTAAAGTGCGATAGAGAGCCAACCGGGTTTTTGAGATGCTTTTCTGAAACAGAGGAAATTTGAGGCGTTAACAGCAGAAGCTCTTGGTCTGCAAAGCTGATTTCCGGTGTGACTCCTTGCATGGCTTCACCACTAAATGCGGAGCGTTTCCCCAAGGGGATGACGATTCGCGTTGCCAGCTCGCTCAACAGGCTGCTCTGAATATCGACAAGGTAAGGGTAGTGCGCTTTGCTGGTCTTGCTTGGGTTGGGGTATACATCGAACTGTGCCATCAAAATTCCCTGAATTCGTCGCCAAAGCATCCATGTTGTCCGACAAAATCGTTGTAACTTTTTATCGCGGCGCGGTTTTCTTCAACCCATTGTTCTGACTGACGTTTTGAGAGTTCTTCTTTCAGCGCTCGCTCGAGGGTAGCAGACAGGTTAATGTTTAGTTCACGGGTCTTACGCAGCAGATCGCTATTGACTGAGAGGTTTGCCGCTTTTTTGGGGGCAGCTACGTTGTAGAGTTCTGCCATTTGAGCCTCCAAGTGGCTATTTAATGGATGGTCTCAGTTTATGCGCATGCGGATGCGCATTCAAGCATTTAACCAATGGCTGTTGTCGGACGCACCTACGCTGGCGCTCCGGTGCGCCGCAAAGCCAAGGCGTTGAGGCTGTAGAAAAAGGTCAAAGGCCTATTTTGAGTCGAAATTGGTCAATAAATGAGCTAAAAATAGGGCCTATTCTTAAAATCTGGAGCACTCATGATTGAAAACACTTCCAGATTTCGCGTAGGAACGCGATCGAACAAAGGGGCGGGAGTTTTTCTACAGCCTCGTTAGGGAGTAAGGAAACACCATGGATCAGGCAGAATATTGGTACGCGGTAGCCTCAGTGCTGCTGTTCTTTAAAATGTTTACGATCTCCGCATATCAGGGGTTCCATCGTATCGGGAAGCTGACCTTCAAGACCCCCGAAGATGCAGCCTTCGTTGGTCGTGAGGCCGCCAAAGAAGAGTTGCCTCAAGTTCAGCGGGCGGCCCGTGCTTGGTTAAACGACCTCGAGAATATCCCCATTTTTCTGGGTTTAGGGGTGGCTTACATTTGGGTCGGCGCTTCTCCCGGTTGGGCTGTTTGGCTTTTCCTGGTATTTACGGGAGCCCGCTACCTGCATACATTATTCTATCTGGCCGGAATTCAGCCTTGGCGAACGGTGGCGTATGCAGTCGGAGTGGTGTGCATGTTCATCATGAGCGTTCAGATCCTCGTGGCACTTCCCTAACCATGCAAGCCACGGCGACGGTTACTGCATTGCGGCTTCGCCTCCATTCCGCAACCGCGCGTGCTTAGCGGCGTTAAATTTTTTGCCGCACCCTCGTAGACTATGTTGTAATACATTGTAGTAGCCAAACTCGAGGGTATAGTCATGAGCGTCACCACGGTTCGCCTTCAAGCAGAAGTTGAACAGCACCTGGAAGCAATTGCTGGCAGGTTGCACCGGAGCAAAGGTTGGGTAATTAACCAAGCATTATCGGAGTACATAGAAAAGCAGCAGCTGGAGCAAGAACGCTGGAAACAGACCTTAGAAGCAATGGAGTCCGCTGCACAAGGCAAGGTTGTTGATGCCCGCGAGGTTCACAGCTGGCTTAATAGTTGGGGAACCGACAACGAGCAGGATGCACCGAGGTCAGGTAAGTGAAACTGGTTTACACGGACGAAGCCATTGAAGATTTACAGCGCCTCAGGGAGTTCATTGCAGTCCACAATCCATCGGCGGCAGCCCGGATCGCCACCGAACTGGTTGGCAAAATCGAATTGCTTCCTGATTTTCCCAAGATGGGCACACCAGTTGAAATGGCACCGGTGCCTGACTCTGTTCGAGATATGGTTTTCGGGAAATATGTCGTTCGATATTCGCTCCATCCCAGTGCCATCATCATTCTCCGGGTATGGCATGGCCTTGAAGGTGAGCGGTAGTAATTTAACCAGGCGCGTCACTCGGATGCCTTTGTCTCCGCTGCGCTGTGACAAAGCCACCGGTGCGCTTCAGCGTTAGGAGTAAAAATGAAAAGGATATCAATCAAGATAGGACACTTAATCTGGTCCTTTTTCTTGTTTCTTGGTCGCAAAAGCAATGGACTCGAAAAAAATATAATCACTATCAATGACACCAGATATGCGTATTTAGCTCCAAGTACCGTTGATCCTGAATTTGAAACTATAGTGTTGATTCATGGATTCACCGGGTTCAAGGAGTACTGGTCAGACTTCATGCGGTCATGCAGAGGTAAACTAAATTTTATTGTGATTGATTTACCAGGTCATGGCGAAAGTGGTTTTGATCATGAAACCTCCTTTCAGAAACAGACCTCGGCGCTGGTTCATGAAGTTATATGCCGAAGCCAAATAAAGACTGCTCATTTTGTTGGGGCCTCAGTAGGTGCTTGGGTAGCTTGTCTGTTTGCAATGGAGAGTCCGTCCTATGTTAAGACTCTCACTTTAATCGGGCCTGTGGGGGTGCCCGCAACCTCATCCTCCGAGTTTTTTAGTCTGGTGGATGAGGGAAAGAATCCGTTTTGGGCGTCAACGCAGCAGGAGTACACCCATCTTTTAGGGCTCGCACTCAAAAATCCACCACCCGAATTTTGGCCACTTTCCAACTTTTTATTAGCAGATTATGCTAAGCGCCAGCCCATCTATAAACATATTTGGCAGCAGATTACCGATAGCGATCAACGGGTGTTGCCAATCGATTTGGCAAGGCTTTCTGAGTTGCCTTGCAGTAAGCATGTGATCATGGGTGACGAAGAAAGGACAATCCACCATTCAATTTTGAAAAAATTGACGGATCAAGTGAGCGGTATTGGTGTACACCAATGCCCAGAGAGTGGTCATTCAGTACAATGTGATCAGCCGAAGTGGCTAGCAGATTTAGTCCGCACTGAAGTCATAGGCAGCTCCTAACCAAGGGCTGCAGCGGACTGTTTTTCCGGCGCGCTACGCCTCCAAATCGGCCGCTGAGCCCGGGCGTTGAGGCTGTAGAAAAAGGTCAAAGGCCTATTTTGAGTCGAAATTGGTCAATAAATGAGCTAAAAATAGGGCCTATTCTTAAAATCTGGAGCACTCATGATTGAAAACACTTCCAGATTTCGCGTAGGAACGCGATCGAACAAAGGGGCGGGAGTTTTTCTACAGCCTCGTTAGGCAAAGATCTTACCTATGGAACCATCTCTCTTCGCTATCGCTCTCTCTGCTCTAGTGCCTTCGCTTTTTCCAACACGACGAGGCATGGCCAGAGCCGCTTCAGTGTATGCACTGTTAATAGCCGGTTTCTTGGGCTTGCTCTGGTTATTTGCTCCCTTCGATGAAAAGCTTGCCGCGTTCCTTGGCGTGGTCTTTCTTTCCGTACTGATATTGGTCGTTCTGATCGCTTCGTGTGCGGTTAAATTAGTAATCGGCTCCATCCTGTTTAATAGGAACCCAGAGGCTACTGTTCTGTTACGCTGTGCTCTATTGGCTTCCGGGGTAGCCATCGCATTGATGGTTGAGTTCGTTGTGCTACAAAACCCTGCGAATCTAGATTTTGCGGCTAGAGTGGGAACGGCAGCTCTGTGGTTTGGGCTTGCAATCTGGTTGATACCTAACAATGCACGGAAGACGGACGCGTGAGACGCACCGCTTCGTTTCGCGTGTGTGCCGGGCATGGCACTAGACTCGTCGGGTGAAAGTCCCGATACCAGGTATCCGCGGAGCCGAAGATTAGCGGAAGGGCAAGGGCGTCATCGCGAGGTGGGGTCTGGAGGAAGCCCAACGCAAATTGGCGGGGCGACGAACAGGAACTGGATATGAGGTGTGACGTACTCGGGGCGAGCTGGCACGTGACAGCGAAGCCCTCCATCCGCAACGGGGTGTGTTTTATAAATCCAGCGTCTACGCCATGAAAGTCTAGGGTCTTACCCCGGGAGGTCTGTAGCGTGTTGAGGGATCAACTGAAGGGCGAGTGATCGCCCTTGATCGCGTTGCAGAAGTCAGCAGAGGGCATAGTACTGCGGCCTACTCGGCGCGATGTGATATTGCGAAGTGAATAGCGGCAGGAAGGCCTGAACGGTTGAGAGGAGGACAAGTTGTCTTGGTACAGCGGTATTGCACCAGACCCGGTGAAACCGCGGTAGGCTAGGTAACACATAGAAATCCGGTTGGTGCTCTGTCGATTCATCAGTTCTGAGAGGAGTGTCATGGCTGTGAATCACGAAGGCAGGCCACCAAAGTAATCAACCGAACCGCCGTGGTACGTGATCCGTATGCCCGGTGGTGTGGGAGGAGGGGCGCCGTGAGGCGCCTCCCTATCCCGATTAGCACCTCATGCTCGACGGCTGTCGTTCACCTCGTCCGCAAGCCAAGCCTTAATCAGTGACTGATAAGGCATGTCTCGTTTGTTGGCCTCGATTTTGATTCTGTTAAGCAGCGTTTCGGGCAAACGGAGCGAAATCGTCTTGGTTGAAGGCTTCAGCTTCGGAAAAGAAGCAGGTTTTGCCTGACGCCAGTCCAGGTAATCCGAGGAGTCGTGGGTCTCCCAGAACTCGCGCTCTTCTGCTTCAGTTTTAAACTCAGGCATCTTTTTCAACTTGCTCATAAACAGCCCTCTCTTTGCGGTGCATGTCGCGAGCTGAAATCACGCGAATCAGTGTACCGTTCTGCCTTAGTGTAAATGTGATGTGGAGTAGCCTTTCATCATCTGTTTCACCAAGGGCATGAAACCGGGCTTCTGCTTGGCTGTGTCTGGAATCCTCCAGCACGAGAAGCGGCTCATTAAAGAAGATCTCTTCCGCTTCGGACTGGTTGACGCCATGCTTCTCCGCGTTTTTGCGGGAGTTGCCTTCGTCCCAGTCAAAGCCAGTGACTTGTACCCAGTTGATCATAAAAGTATATTACCAGCATATACGTCACCGTCAACAAGTGCTAACCAATGCAGGCACGGCGACGCCTACTACATTACGCCTTCGGCTCCATTCCGTAGGCGCGCATGCTGCAAGCGTTTATATTTCAAGGAGTGAACTTTGGAACTCGTAATAGGGAATAAAAATTATTCGTCATGGTCGTTAAGGCCTTGGCTACTTTTGTCAGTCCACGAGTTACCTTTTAAGGAAGTGCGGATTCCGCTGAATCAAGACGATACATACACTGCGCTTGCCCAGCATACCGATGCAGGGAAAGTCCCGGTGCTCAAAGACAAGGACTTGGTCATTTGGGATTCGCTGGCAATTTGCGAGTATATTTCAGAGCAGTATCTGGACGGCCGCGGATGGCCAAGTTCCGTTCGTGCACGAGCGGAAGCAAGATCTTGCTGCGCAGAAATGCACTCGGGTTTCACAGAAATTCGAGGCCAATTGCCAATGAATTGCCGCGCAATCGGACGCAAAGTCCCTTTTAATGCAACCCTTGAACGAGAAATAGCTCGGATAGACCGAATCTGGTCGCAGTACCGTGAAACCTATTCGAGTGCCGGCCCTTGGTTGTTCGGTGAGTTCTCTATTGCAGATTGCATGTTTGCACCAGTTGCGTCGCGATTTAAAACCTACGGGATCAAGGTCTCGGCGGTATCTTCAGAATATATGCAGTTTGTCCTCGACCATGAACAAATGAGGGAGTGGGTTAGCCATGCTCACGGTGAGCCCGAAACCATAGGCGTGTCCGAGGTAGGAATATAATTTGCTGCTACGTGTTCCCATATAGAGGAGCTATCGCATGGATCTGGAATTTCAGCCAGGCACGAACATAGCCTTGAAAATCCCGGCTCACGAGTATCAGAGCACGGTACGATTCTATAGGGATGTGCTCCGCTTCACGGAGATACAATCCAATGGCCCGGACGACACACCAAGATTTGAATTTGGGGACAAAGTTCTGTGGCTCGACTGTATGTCTGGTTTAAGCCAGTCTGAGATTTGGTTGGAAGTCGTCACCAGCGATATTGGTGAAGCCTCTGAATATCTCAAGGAGCAAGGTTGCCATCGTAGAGACGAGATCGAGCCACTTCCAAATGGGTTTAAGGCGTTCTGGATATCAAGTCCATCCAACATTATTCATTTGGTGTCATCGAGCAGTGACACGTAACAAGGCCAGGCGCGGCCACGTCGACTACATTGACTTCGCCTTCATTCCGCAGCCGCCCATGCTGGTGGCGTTGGGCAACAAGAAGTGGATCGTTGATTTGGCTCAAGGGAGCGGTATGATATTGTCATACTTTTTCTGCGTTAGGGGCGTTAGCTATGAGCATGCATCGGAAAACCATCACGCTGACTGAACAGCAAGACGACTGGGTAAAAAGTCAGGTTGAAAGTGGTCACTTTGGTAATGACAGTGAGTATATCCGCGATCTCATCCGGAGGGACCAGCAGGTTAAAGAACGTCTTGCCACGCTGAGGCAAGCACTCGCTGAGGGTGAGTCAAGTGGGAAACCTAAGCCGCTCGATATGGCAGCTATTAAAGCGGCGGGCCGCAAGCGAATAAAGGCCGCCAATTAGTGCTTAAGCTGAGTGTTACGCCAAAGGCGGAATCAGACCTCATCGGAATTTGGGTATATACCTACGAAGAATGGGGTGTTGAGCAGGCGGATAAATACTTGGAGCAGTTGGACGAAGGAATGAAACAGTTGATCAACCATCCATCACTTGGCGCAGATTATACCCACGTTTTTTCTGGGTATCGCAGATTCCAGGTCGAGCACCACGCGGTTTTTTATCAGGTACTCGAACCGGAGGTGGTTGTTGTTCGTGTGCTGCACGAGGATATGGATGCGCCTGAAAGGCTTCTGGAATAAGGGTAGCTATGTTTTGGTCCCAGCTTCAAGATTTTCCATCCGGTTCCCTGCCATTGTCGCCCAACAAGTAGTTGCACTCGGAAAAACTATTCGCTGGCGCTCCCAATTTTCCGGTGAGCTAGGCGTTAGCACCTCATGCCCGACGGTTGTCGTTCACCTCGTCTGCAAGCCAAGCCTTGATCAGTGATTGATAGGGCATGTCTCGATTGTTGGCCTCGACTCTGATTCTGTTAAGCAGCGTTTCGGGCAAACGGAGCGAAATCGTCTTGGTTTGAAGGCTCATGGGCATGAAGCCGGGCCTCTGCTTGGCTGTGTCTGGATCTCCCAACACAAGAAGCGGTACATTCGAGGAAATCTACAACGGGGAATTTTCTACGCGTTGTTCCGATACCAATAGCAATGAGTATATTCATATTGAGGGGTTCCGATGACTGATTATGTCGGTTCTTGTTTGTGTGGCACAGTAAACTTTGAGATAAAAGGTAGCTTCGATAGCTTTTACCTGTGCCACTGTCAGCGTTGCCAAAAAGATACGGGTTCAGCCCATGCGGCAAATCTGTTTTCACAGTCAGCGAAGTTGGTTTGGCGCTCGGGTGCAGAAGCGGTTACGTCCTATACGCTTCCAGATACTCACCACACCAAAAGCTTTTGTAAGTTGTGTGGCTCAGCGTTGCCATACAGTTTGATCGGAGGTTTGCTCGTTGTGCCTGCAGGGTGCTTGGACACTGACATCGCTATGGCGCCAACAGCGCACATCTTTTCATCCAGTAAAGCAGTTTGGGATGAGAAGTTAGGGGAGATGCCAGTGTTCGAAGGGCTGCCAGATTGAGCGTCCTAACTTGTCCGAGCCTAGCCCTTGCTGCTTCCATTGGAGGCACTAGTAGGGTGAATCTAAAATTTCGAGGAATAGAATATGAGTTTAAGGCTTATCGGTACTATTGGGACATTTCTTTTGGTTTTTCTGGGGCTAATGTACAAGGTTGGCGACTTTAACACGGAAGAGTTCTTCGTTTTTCTTGGCTTGGCGTCGATCGCGGGCCTAATCGCTTGGTTTAAGCTTTTCAAGCCAGGTCCTCAACGGGAAGGCAACTAAGGACAGGTGCTCGGCCCTATGCAATCATTTGCATTAGCAGTGGCGGCATTGAGGATTTCTTCACACATCTGATTTTGGTTTTTGTGCTCGCCGTTAACGACCACATCGGCGTAGCGGGTATATAGTCCGTGGCGTTCGGTAAACAAGTCTTCCAGTGTCTGCTCTGGACGTTTGGATATGCCTCTTAGGCTGAAGTCACCAATACGCTGTCGAACCGTTGCGAGAGAAATATCCAAGAATACGATGATGCTGTTTTGCTTAAGGTGCCGCATTGCGCGGTCGCTGTATACAGCACTGCCGCCGGTTGCAATCACGTGGCCTGTTACGTCTAAATCGCATAGAACCTGTTCTTCAATACGGCGCAAAGCCTCATAACCTTCACCATCCACAATAGACTGTAAGGTTTGGCCTGAGTGGGATTGAATTAACAAATCTGTATCTATGAAAGCCAAGGCAGCGGCCTTGGCCAATAGAACTCCCAGAGTGCTTTTGCCTGAGCCGGGCATACCGATCAGCACAACATTATTTTGCGGTGAAGACATAGTTATAGCCTACCTATAGATCCGAAGAGTATCGAAAGGCTTACGATGATACAAAACCACACCTGTGCCGTAATGTTGGGGATAATCGTGAAGAGGATAGCGCATGATGAGCCCCGCTGACGAATCTCGGGTCATTGAAATGGCCTGGGAAGATCGAACCCCATTTGAAGCCATTTTCGGGCTTTATGGCATGTCGGAGACGGATGTAATTCGGTTTATGCGACGGTCGCTCAAGCCCGGGAGTTTTAAGTTATGGCGTGAGCGAGTATCGGGGCGTTCAACAAAACACCTGAAATTGAGGGATCCCAAGGTTGGGCGCAGTCACTGTTCAACACAGTATAAGCACCGGTCTCGTTAAATTACCTCGCTTCTATAATTATTCGGAGTATCAACTACACCTTGGCTTGAAAGTGTGTCAGGATCATCGCCAAATTTTTGCGGACACGGAAGTATGGCCAGATCATCCAAGTATAAAAAAACGCCTCTTTGGCACCCGCGTTTATGGCCATCATGGGCGATTGTATTTCTGCTATATCTCTTGTCTTTTTTGCCCATGTCATCCAAGCAGAAGCTGGGTGAACGGCTGGGCCACTTTCTGTGCAGTAAGCTAAAATCCCGTGCGCGAGTGGCCGATCGAAACCTTGAGCTCTGTTTTCCTGAGCTAGATGAGGAAGCCCGGAAGAAACTTGTACAAGACAACTTCATTGCATGCACCCGCGGATTTCTGGAAAGCGCTCATGCTTGGTGGCGTGATG
Organism: Marinobacter sp. 1-4A; assembly: GCF_016597725.1. Lineage (GTDB taxonomy): Bacteria > Pseudomonadota > Gammaproteobacteria > Pseudomonadales > Oleiphilaceae > Marinobacter. The sequence goes on along the minus strand of NZ_VCGY01000002.1, from coordinate 709,748 downwards.
TATCACCCTATTGTGAGGCGGCCGAAGTGCAGGGGTTGGAGCATCTTCGAGAGGCCCAAAGCAGAGGTAAGGGTGTGCTTTTGATAGGCGGCCATTACAGTATTTTTGATTTCGCGTTACCGCTGGTTGCCTGCCACTTGAAAAAACCCGGATACGTTTACCGGCCCAATAATAATCCGGTTATTGATCGCATGATTGAAAACGGCCGCCGTCGCCACTTCGGTATCCGGCCGTTCACCAAGCGCGAGTTGCGGCCAATGGTGACGTTTTTGAAGAAAGGGGGCGAAGTTTGGTTTGCTTGTGATCAGGATTTCGGTGGTAAAACGGAACTGTTCGTGCCGTTTTTTGGTATAGAGGCAGGCTGCATTACTTCTCCAAGTTATATTGCTAAAGTCTCCGGTGCGTCGGTTATTTGTGTGAGCCACTTACGGATGCCAGATGGCGGCTATCGTGTTGTTTTCTCTCCGATACAGGCCGGCTTTGGGGCTGATAAAGTCAAGGATACCGAGGTTTGGAATCGGTATATTGAAGACTCAATTCGCGAACAGCCTGATCAGTATCTGTGGCTGCACAAGCGCTTTAAATCCCGCCCCGAGGGCGCAAACAAAATCTATTAAAAGTAAACTGTCAGGCGTCCGGATAATCTGGCGTCTTTGCTCAGGTGCTCAGACTCCGCCGTCAGTGGTTTGCCTAATTCTATATAGGCTGAAACCTCACGGGTAAGCATCCTAAGCCCGATGCCAGACGCAGCCCCGGAGCTGTTTTCACTGGTTTTGTTCTCGTGAGCGGTGGCGATGCCATAATAAATATACGGCACCCAGCGCGCGCCCTTCATCCAGAAGTCACGGTTAAACCCCCGCCTTAGTTCAAGTTTTGAGCCAATGCCTGAGTCGCCGCTGAACTCTCCCGATTCGTAAGCTCGGGCGAACTGGCTTCCACCTACAGAAAAACGCTGGGAGTAGGGTAGGTTATCTCCAGAGTATTGCCCCGCAATGTCCAGCTTGAAAGAAGCGCCAGCGGGCAATCCGTACCAGAGCGTGTAATGTGCATCGATAATCTGAAAGTCGAGATCTTGTTCATCGTTGGCCCTAGTTCCGCTGCGCTTGGCGCCCAGAGTGTCAACACCCACCCTCCCAGCAAGCCCGATTCTGGAGGTGCTGGTTGCATTTCTCACATACGTAAGGGCACGCACATTGGCCATGCGAAGCTGTTCATCAACCTCGGTTTCAGAGCCCTTTTCCCGCGTGTAGTCCCGAAGAGTGAGGCTGCCATCAAGAGCCAGTGATAGGTCGTCAGTCTCAACTAATTCATGGCGCCACTTAAGCCTCGCCCAAATACGCCGGTATACCCTGCTGGGGCTGACGTTGTAATTCTGAGGTACCGCTCGTGATGAACTGATATCGGCATACACAGTATCGCGCCCGGATGTGGGGAGTGATAAGCCTGCACCTACATTGCGATAGCCTTCCGATTCGATTGTATGAAGGCCAGAAACGTAAACTTCGCGAAGACCCGCCCCAGGCCCAATAACACTCACTTTTCCGGCAATCATGTGCTGGCCCAGATTTTGGCTGCCCTCGGCACTGTAGGTAAGCTCCCCCCGGACTTGGGGCGCAATGGTTAGGGTAACCTGATAGCGCCCCAGAGATGTTTCTACAACGCTTGCTGACAGCCCAACACTGATGGCTCGCTCAAGGGCACGGGCAAACCTGTCGATATTCTTTCTTGAAATCGATGGCCGCTCTAGCAGGGGGGTTAAACGTTCGCGTATATCGGACTGCTGGCCGAATGTGCCTCCGGCGATTTGAATGTCGACAACCCTAGGCTCTTCTACGCGCACCAAGAGGATATTTTCACTATCGGGGTGGTCAGTAACGCTGACAGCTGGTGCGAGGTAGCCCTGACTGGTGTAGTAGTCGCGAGTTTGCTCGCCTAAGCGGGTTTTTAGTTTTGTGTCTACCGGTTTGCCGAGGCTGTCAGCATACAGAGGAAGAAGTTGTGCAGAGCCAAACACAGAAATACCGTCAAAAATTACAGCGCCCACTGTTCGATCTTGTGTCGCTGAGCAAATTGCAGGCAGGGTTAGCGACAGTAGAAAAATGAAAAATCCTAATATGCTTGTAGGCATAACCATTACCGTCTATTCGTTCGACATGCGATGAGATTACCGTTTAAAGATATGAAATGTTGTAAAACATTGTTTAAAAGCCTAAGCCAAAACAGCACCGTCAGGTACAGTGTAATAATTGATCAATCGGGAGTGGAAAATGCGCGCCTTTCGTCGTGATGCTAAGTACAGCGTACTTCGCTTTTTTGTGGCCTGCTGTGCTTCGGTGCTTGCAACTTTATCTGTAGCTGCAGAGCAGGTTCGCATTGACGAAGTCTCTGGTCAGGTACGGTTCCGCGCCAATGAAAGTGAAGTCTGGAAACAGGCAGAAGCAGGAATGTCTATTCATGCGCCAGTGGAGTTTCAAGCATTGGCAGGAGGATCTGGGTTACTGAGCCAATCCGGCTCTGAGTTCGAACTCAAAGCGGGTTCTCATATTACCCTGCAGTCAGATGATGCGTCATCTGGCGGACTGGTCTCCAAGATTAAACAGTGGTTCGGTACGGTGTTCTATCGTATCGAGCGTCAGCCGGATCAGTTCAGTGTTGAAACGCCGTTCATGGTTTCAACGGTAAAAGGTACTCGCTTCGTTATCGTGTCTACCAAGACCTCGTCTATTGTTACGTTGACAGAAGGTTCTCTGGAAGTGTTAGACATCGCCAGTGGCGAAACCTTGATGCTGGCACCTGGCGATGTGGCCGGTATTGGTGCAGAACAGACAGGAATTCAGTCTCACAAGCAAACAACGTCGAAGCCAGCTGCCCCTGTCGGTGCCGGAGCTGTCGGTTTTGAGCCAGCTATGGAGGCTGAGCAATCCAGCTTTGAGAGCCAGCTGGAAGGCATTACTGAGATAGCTTCTGAGCAGGCGCTGGTTGCTTCTAATGGCGAAGCAGGGGGTGATGCCGGTTCCGGCGGTGACCAAGGTAACGGGGGCACACCTGATGACCTTGGTGACGATGGATTAAGTGGGGGTCAAGGTGATGCTGCTTCCGGTGATAACGAAGGTAGCGGAGGCCCAGATGATGACCTTGGTGACGATGGATTAGGTGGCGATCAAGGTGATGCCGGTTCAGACGACGACCAAGGTGGCGGAGGTGCAGATGGTGGCCTTGGTGACGACGAGGATGTTGTTATTGGTCGTCCACCAGGACATGGAGGGACGCCACCAGGACATGGAGGAACGCCACCAGGACATGGAGGGACGCCACCAGGACATGGAGGAACGCCACCAGGACATGGAGGAACGCCACCAGGGCACGGAGGAACACCACCAGGACAAGCGTTTCCGCCTGGTCAATGGCTACCACCCGGCCAAGGATATCCGCCTGACGATGACGATGACGATGACGATGACGACTGATGAACATGCCTGCGGAGACAGGTAGCTTTGTTAGCTCTCGCCCGGCCAGTAAGGTGGTTTTATCTGCCTTGCTGGCCGCGGTCGTTTTCGCGTTGCTTTTGTGGCCAGGTTTGCTGGAACGCGCTGAAATGGGGCTTCGTGATCGGATTGTTGGCGTGCTGGTCGCTGAACAGCCCAGCAATCTCATGATTCTTGAGATTGATTCCGCAAGTATAGAAGCCGTTGGGCAGTGGCCTTGGCCCCGAAGCGTGTATGCGTCTGCTATCAATTCGCTCGGTGACGCTGGCATTCGTTCTTTGATGATTGATGTGGACTTCAGTGCCTCATCAAGCTTGGGGGGAGACTCAGAACTGGAAGATGCAATCCAGTCCATTTCCGAGGCCGTTCCTACATTTCTTCCGGTGTTTGTCCAGCGTCGTAGTCAGGAGGACTCAGCGCTCATGATACGGCACCCTCTACCCGCGTTGGCAGACAATGCCGAGTTGGTTTCTGTAAACATGTATCCGTCCGATGATGGTCTGGTGCGGTTTCTCTCCGTTGGTTTCCGGTGGCAGGACAGTTTTTATCGTGGAGCCTGGAGTGCGCTGGCGCAGAATGCCGATTCAGGCACTTGGGTTGATTACGCCATTTCCCCGAAGTCTTTTCGCTACGTTAGCTTTATTGATCTTCTTGAGGGCCGGGTGTCAAAGGACACTCTGCGTGGTTGGGACGTGATCATTGGATCGACTGCCGTAGAGCTAGGCGATAATTTGGCTGCGCCACTCTATCAGGTGCTGCCAGGTGTGGTCATTCAGGCACTAGGCGCCCAAACCCTAAGGAATGGTGGTTTATTTGCTGTCACCCCGCTGGCGGGGGGCATCATTTTTGCTTTGTTCTGGGTTGGCTCCATATTGGTATTTAGTCGTTTCAGTTGGCAGCGCGGCCTAAAGGCTCTTGGTGTGATCTCCATTGTCTGGATAGGTGTTTTTGCGCTTGTTCATGTAGAAGCCCACTTAATTCTGGATGTGTTTAAGCCCTTGTTCCTGACTGCGCTTGTTTATGTAGCGATCAACCTTGCTCGGCTCGATAGCGTTACTTTGGAGCGTCTCTGGCTGCAAATTAGCTTGAGAGACAAAGAAGCTCTACTCGACCGTATTGTTGCCACTACTAATGACTACATTCTGTGTGTGGATCGCAATGGGTTGATAACCAAATCTAATCAGGCGATCCGCACGCTTTGCGATATATCGGAAAGCGACATGCAAAACTCTTGTTTGAGCGACTTTGTGCCCGATGCCCGACACGGCCCGATGCTGTTGCCCGATACGCCCTTCGATACTTTTCTTGTTACTCGTTCAGGTAAGCGCATCCCTGCTCAGGCGACGGTAAGCCGAGTGGCTATGTCCAGTGATGCGATCTATACGGTAGTGCTTCGGGATTTGAGCGAGCGTGTAGCGCGGGAGCGTGATCTGGAATATCGGGCAACACACGATAGCCTGACCGGCCTGCTCAACCGATCTGCGTTGTTTGAAAGAGTTAATGAAACTTTGGTGCGAAACCAGCTAGGTTGTCTGTTTTGTATCGATATTGACTACTTTCGAGAAGTAAACGATACCTATGGCCACATCGCTGGTGATCAGCTGCTCAAGGCTGTGGCTCAGCGTATTGAAAACTATGTCGGCAATCTTGGGCATTGTGCACGTATTGGCGGTGATAGTTTTGCTCTTTGGCTGCCTGACCTGCGTTTTACAGCGGGCGGCGGTCAATTCTGTGAGCAACTTCTCGAGCAGCTCGAACTCCCTCTGATGTTGACGGTGACAGGTGATATCCCACTGCAGGTATCTGCAACTGCTGGTGCTGCAGAGCCCGATACGCGTGGCAACGTGCATGATCAGACAGCGGATAGGCCCGCAGCTACTCAGGCTGAAACTTTACTGCTGCAGGCAACGGATGCCATGCGGTTGGGGAAGCAGGAAAGGGTAGCTGTTCGGTGCTATAGCAAAAGTGATAACCAGGCAGCGTTGCGCAGACTTGAACTGGTGCCAGCTATTCGTACTCATATCGCGAATGACGCTTTTTACTTAGTTTATCAACCCAAACTTGACCTCAATACCCTGACTCCTGTTGGCTGCGAGGCGCTCCTGCGCTGGCCACAAAATGCAGGTGAAGTTGTCCCGGTAACCCAGCTTATTGAAGTTGCTGAAAGTTCTCGGCAAATTGCGCCGTTAACGCGCTGGGTGGTAGAGACTCTTCTGGCGCAGGAAGCTGAATGGGAGAAAAAAGGAAGGCCGCGCAACTTAGCTGTGAACTTATCGGCGCGCCTGTTTCAGGATCGCAACTTCATTGCAGGCCTCAAAGATTTGCTGAAATCAAGCAGTGGCTATTTCAACGTTGAGTGTGAAATAACCGAGACTGCTTTGTTGGGTAATGAGGAGTTGGCTCAGGCAATGATCAATGAATTAGTGGACAGTGGGGCGACTATCGCTATCGATGATTTCGGGACTGGTTATTCCTCGTTTGCGTATCTCCAGAGCCTCCGGGCTTCTGTTCTCAAGATCGACCGCTCCTTCGTTTCCAACCTTCAGGACTCTCCGGGTAATCAGGTTATCGTGCGCTCGACAATCAATTTGGCTCATGAGTTGGGTATGTCGGTGGTGGCCGAAGGCGTTGAGACCATCGGAGATGAACAGTTTCTGCGGGCTCATGGTTGTGATCTCGCACAGGGCTATCTGTACGCCCGCCCGCTTGCACTGCCTGATTATGACCGTTGGCTAGCTACTCGCAAAAGCAAGGTTTCCGTTGGCTAACGAACTACCTTCCCCTTTACCGAACCAACAACCCCTACCTGCGTTTCAGTTGCCCTTGATGACCTCATGCTGGAAGCGGCCGAGCACCGACATAATGATTAACGCCATTAAAGTCACCATGCCCGCTAGGGCAAAGATTCCCAGACCGCAGGCCACACCAATGGCGCCTGCCATCCAGATCGATGCCCCGGTGGTAATACCCTGAACGCTGCCACGGCTCTGGATAATGCTGCCGGCCCCGAGAAATCCGATCCCGCCGATAACACCTTCCACAATACGAGTAGGATCAATACGCGCTGAGGGATCGCCTTCTGCTGTAGCAAACAGAATGTGCATGCCCATGATGATAAAAGCAGAAGCGCCAAGCGACACAAGCATGTGAGAACGCAAGCCCGCAGCCTTACCCCTAAACTCTCTCTCCAGACCTAAAACAAGGGCTAGGCCAGCTGCCGCAAGAAGCCGGATGAACATATCCAGCACAGGAATTTCTGTATCGAACATGGCGTACCTCTCGTTTATTTGCCCAGCAGCTCACCAACGGGGCGCAGGTTTACAATGTGGTCGCATAAAGACTTTATAATCATGAGTATAGGTGTGGCTATGATTAGCCCTATCGGCCCCCAGAGCCAGCCCCAAAAAAGCAGGCCAATGAAGATCACCACGGCGTTGAGGCTAGATATCTGGCTGGTGAGCCAAGGTGTCAAAAGATAGCCCTGAATGCTGGTGATGGCCAATGAGGTGCCAGCCACGATAATGGTCATCTCCATTTCACCAAACTGGAGAAATGCTGCAATGCCGGTACCGACCAACACCAAAAACGGGCCGAGGTAGGGTATCGCACTGGCGATACCGGCAACCACGCCCCAAAGCATCGCCTGCTCCACGCCGAGGGCTAGAAATGCAATCCAGGTAACCAGCCCTACAAACAGGGCACCAAGCAGCATTACAAAAAGGAACCGCCGTACTTGGCGGTGAAAGTCGACCATAATCCGGGCAGCTTTACGCATGCGCCCGAACGACGGGCCTGAAAGCTTTACAATCTTGCGTTTATACAGCGACCCTACTGCCAGTATGAAATACACCAGAAGTAACACGGAAAAAAACTGCGAGATAAGTACCAGTGCCGCCGGCGAGCCTTTCAACACGTATTGCTGAATATCCATCGGTTTATCTACTATGCGCACCGGCGTCACGCCTTCGTGTGCTGGGTGCTTGTCACTTTGCCCCTGAGCCGCAGATTCCTCGATTTTTTTCGCCGCAGCTTGAGCCTTTTCCATGAGCCCTTGCTCTTGGTCAGGAGCTCTAGCTTCATTGCGCTGAAATTCGTTGATGGCGATAGGGATCTTGTCCAGCATGGCCATGGCTTCACGTTGCAGGGGGATGCTGGCTGCGGCAATCGCTCCAAGCAGTGTGATCATAACGACGGCAGCGCTCAGGGCTCTGGGGAGCCTCAGTCGGTCAAGTACCGATACCAGTGGGTCGAGGGCGTAGCTGATTAAAACCGCAACCATTAGAGGAAGGAGCACCGCCTGAGCCCAGTTGATAAAATAGATGGTGGCTATGCTGGCGAGAATAACCATCGATGTGCTGCGAACACTTACGGCTTCAATCAGCGCCTTCCGCTGTTTTTGACTATTGTGGTCTGTGTTGTCGGGGCGGAGCTCACTCCGTTCGTTGCTTACCATGGTTTCCACTGTGGTGGTTGTGAGGTTTATATCCTATCAATTGTAGACCGCGCTGGCAGCGAACGAGCAAAAACAACAGAGTTGTAATGACGCGCCAACTTCTATTACGAGGTGCCGGTCTCTACCCGAATGCTTTTCTTTTGCGTCGCGGCAACACCCGCTCCTATAATCCCCCATTACCGCGATGTGCTCGGCATCTCTTCCCGAGCTTTGCCATGCCAATAAAAAAAGGAAAACAACATGTTGAAAATCCGCTCTTTAATCGCTGTTGCCGCGGCGGCTTTGCTGCTCAGCTCTGCTGCGAACGCTCAATACAAAGATGAATACACAGTTTCTACGGTTCTGCCGTCGGCATTTCCTTGGGGGCAGGCTGCCGATAAATGGGTCGAGTTGGTGAAAGAGCGCTCTGAAGGGCGCATCAATATGAAGATTTACAGCAACTCCCAGCTGGTTTCCGGAGACCAAACCAAAGAGTTTTCTGCCATGCGCTCCGGGCTGATTGATATGGCCGTGGGTTCGACCATCAACTGGTCGCCTCAGGTGCCTGAGTTGAACCTGTTCTCCTTGCCATTCCTGATGCCGGATAATGCCGCGATTGATGCAATTACTCAGGGTGACGCTGGCAAGGCAGTGTTCAAAGCGATTGAAAAGCGCGGTGTAACGCCGTTGGCTTGGGGCGAAAATGGCTTTCGTGAGCTGTCCAACTCCAAGTTGGCTATCAGCGAGCCAGCGGATCTTGAGGGCTTGAAAATTCGGGTTGTAGGCTCGCCTTTGTTTCAAGACACCTTCTCCGAGCTGGGCGCTAACCCAACGCAGATGAGCTGGGCAGACGCCAAGCCAGCACTGACCACCGGCGCGGTTGATGGTCAGGAAAATCCGCTTTCGGTTTTTGACGTAGCGCGTATTGATCAGGTTGGACAGGAGCACCTCACACTGTGGCACTACATGGCCGACCCCTTGGTGTTTGCGGTAAGCAACCGTGTTTGGGGCCAGTTCAATGCGGAAGATCAGGCGCTTCTGAAGCAGGCGGCAATCGACGCTGGCAAATGGGAAATTGAAAAATCCCGTGCCGAGCTTGCGGACACGCTACAGGCCATCAAAGATCGCGGTGTGACCGTAACGGAGCTCACTCAGGCACAGCACGACGCGTTCGTAAAGGCGACTCGTCCGGTTTATGAAAAGTGGGCGCCGCGCATTGGTGAAGACCTGGTGAAACAGGCCCAGTCTGCTGTCGCTAATCGTAAGCAGTAATGTCCGCGCGACCCCCGAAGTTTCGGCCGGAAGCCTGGTTGGCATCGTTGGCGCTGATCGCAATTTGTGTGATCAGCTTGGGCAACGTGATTGTCCGCTATACCACCGATGCCTCCTTTGCGTTCACTGAGGAGTTCTCGGTGTTTCTTCTGGTATTGCTTACGTTTGCTGGCGCCGCGGTGGCTGCTCGTAATAATCAGCACATACGGATTGAGCTGATTGAGCATTACTTGCCGCCCGCTGCCTTGAAGGTATTGTTTGTGGTGCAGTGGCTGGTGGGTGTGTCGGTGATGGGGGTCACAACTTGGTATGGCGCTATTTTTGCGATGCAAGAATACGACTGGGAGTCCCTATCACCCGGGTTGGGGTTACCCAACTGGATTTATGTAATTTGGTTACCGCTGATGTCGGCTGCCATTATTTTCCGGATGACCCAGAACTTCATCGACCGCATGCGTGGCAAGAAAGACGCGGAGGTCATCCATGAATCCTGACTTGTTGATGATTGGCAGCTTTCTGGTGGCCTTAGTGTTGGGTGTTCCCGTCGCCATCGCGCTGGGGTTTGGTGGGTTGGTGGGAATCGTCGCTGGCTTGTCACCCGACATGCTCGCCACGTTTGGCACCAACACCTACAACAGTGTGTCTAAGTACCCGCTGATTGCGATACCTCTGTTTATTTTGACGGGGCTTATTTTTGAACGGGCCGGGGTGGCGGCCAGTTTGGTGCGCTTTGCCCAGTCTATTATCGGCCCGCGCCATGGTAGTTTGACGGTAGTTGCAGTTCTCGTGTGCCTCATCATGGGAGGAATGAGCGGCTCGGGGCCTGCAGATGCTGCCGCCGTGGCTATGGTGATGCTGCCCAGTATGCGCAAGGCGGGCTACCCGCAACCCTTTTCCGCCGCGCTGATTGCGGCTTCATCCTCTACCGCCATACTGATTCCCCCATCGATTGCGTTGATTCTCTATTCTATTGTGGTGCCGGGTGTGGATTTACGGGCGCTGTTTGCTGCCGGCTTGTTTCCGGGCATTCTTGCCGGGTTGTCGCTTCTGGTACCGGCGCTGTACCTCGCCCGTAAGTTTGGTTGGGAGAACCCCGAAACCTCGGAGCGCCCGCCGTTTTGGCCCAGTTTCAAGGCGGCATTGCCCGCCTTATTTGCACCGGTCATCATTCTAGGCGGTTTGCGCTCCGGGCTATTCACCCCCACTGAAGCCGCAGTGGTCGCCGTGGCTTACGGTGTCCTTGTAGGCTGCGTGGTTTACCGCAACCTGAGTTTGCGCAGCTTGTTTGATCTGATGACCGACGCGGCGGTTACATCCGGTGTGGTTATGTTGATCATTGCACTGGCGGGCATTTTCGCCTGGGCGGGAACAACATTGGGCACCTTCCAGCACTTGGCGGATGGGTTGTTGTCTCTGTCCGACAACGGTTGGGTATTGTTGGGCTTGGTCATGGTGCTGGTGTTGATTGCTGGCATGTTGCTGGATGCGGTGTCGATTTACCTGATTCTCATCCCCATCGTATTGCCGTTGATGAACCATTTTGGCTGGAACCCCGTGTGGTTCGGTATTTTGCTGGCAATGAACATCGCCATTGGGCAATTTACCCCACCCGTAGCGGTTAACCTGATGGTTACAACACGTATTGCGAATATTCGGCTGGAACATACCATTGGCTGGGCGTTGGTCTTTATTGCCGCTATGAGTGTCAGCTTGCTTATGGTGATGCTGATGCCCGGGATTGCCCTTTGGCTTCCGGAGCAGCTTGGTTATGTTGTTGGCCCCTGGTAGAGGCGCAATAACAAGGTAACGATAGAGGATAGGTAGGTTCTATCGCTATCTTAAAGATAATCAATTTTACTAAAGCTGGCCCATTGCTTAGTATTAAGACCGTAGATTCATCAACACGCAAACGAACCAACAGGAGTCATACTCATGGGCGTGATCAACAGCGAAATCAAACCATTTAACGCAACCGCCTTCAAACAGGGCGAGTTTGTAGAAATTTCCGAAGCCGATGTTAAAGGCAAGTGGGCGATCTTTTTCTTCTACCCAGCAGACTTCACCTTTGTTTGCCCAACAGAATTGGGCGACGTAGCAGACCATTACGAAGAGCTGCAGAAGATGGGCGTTGAAGTGTTTTCCGTGTCTACTGACACCCACTTCACCCACAAAGCATGGCACGACAGCTCCGAGACCATCGGAAAGATCAACTACTTCATGGTTGGTGACCAGAACGGCAGTATCACCAACAACTTCGGTGTAATGCGCGAAGGTCAGGGCCTTGCAGACCGCGCTACCTTCCTGATCGATCCTGATGGAATCATTCAGGCAATGGAAATCACTGCAGAAGGTATTGGCCGCGATGCGTCTGAGCTGATGCGCAAAGTGAAAGCTGCCCAGTACGTGCGCAACCACCCAGGTGAAGTGTGCCCGGCTAAGTGGAAGGAAGGCGAAGCGACATTGGCTCCGTCACTGGATCTTGTTGGCAAGATCTAAGCTTTCCACAAGACAGAAAGTAGACAGTACAGGTTCTCTACGAGCTTGTTACTAATACAAAACCCCGGGCTATCCGGGGTTTTGTGTGTTTGCGGCTTACGAATAGGGTTCAGGGCTCGACTGTATCGACACCGTATCGGGATCCGCGAGCCTTCAGTCGATAGAATTCCTCAATCACGCCCGCCATGGCATCCGGGCAATAGGGTCGGAGTCCGCCCAGAACAAGGCGCTTGGACACTTCACCCACAGCTTGGCCATTGGAGTTGAGCCGGTATTCCAGAGTGACATTACCGCGTTTGCCACTGTCTTCCAGCTCAGCTTTGTGCAGTTCCAGCTCAGGTGATGACGCATCCAGATTATCCAAAGTCAGGCTCATGCTCTCGTACATCACCATGGGCCGATCGGGATTGAACATCACGCCCTTTGATTCCATCAGTGGTATCAAGGTGTGCGGGAAGTTCTTGCCGGAAGCTGCCACATAACAACGGGTAAACTCTTCAATGACTTTTTCATCCCGAGTTATATCGCCGCTGCGTGTGACTTCCAGATACACCTTGTCGTTCTGGTCGCAAACCTGAATGGACTCTTCTCCGTTTTCGCGGAACTCCAGAGGAACACCGTTTCCAAGCAGAGCGCGGAACTGGAAGGTCATGTGCCGGGAAAGGCCGAAGCGCGAGACCACTACGGCAAAAAGCAGGTCTCCGGGAACGCAGAAGCGGCGGGCATCGGGATCGTGAATCGGGTTGAAATCTCCGGCCACTTCCTTGGCAAATTGGCTGGCTTGAGGGGCGGAAATATATACGCGTCCGTCTTGAATTGAATAAAAACGGTCTAGAAACATTTGCTACCTATCCTGAATGCAAAAGGGTGACGACACTGCGCCTTGTAACATGGTACCGAGGTCTGGCGTGTATGGGTATGCGCTATTTGTACATTCACAGGATCAGGTGTTTTTTTTGGGTGCCTTTTTAATGATGCGATTGCCATATATTCAATAGCATTCAGCTATCAATCTGTTCGCATCAATTAATTTGAGCATTTAATTGTGAGTGCGTATCTTTAAGACATATCCCAAACAAAGATTGCCTGAGGCGTGAGTTCAGTCACTCAAGCGATCGCTTTACGAATCCACAAAGGAGAATCCGTACATGTTGGATGCCAATATCAAGCAGCAACTGAAAGCCTACATGGAAAAACTGCAGCAGCCGATTGAGCTGGTGGCAGCCTACGACGATGGCGCTAAGTCTCAAGAGTTGCGAGAGCTTCTCGAAGAGATCGAGCCAATGTCTGAGAAGATCAGTTTGCGCACAGAAGAGTCGAATGATGTGCGTCGTCCTTCCTTCGCCATTAATCGCGTGGGCAGCGACATGGGTGTTCGCTTTGCGGGCATCCCTATGGGCCACGAGTTTACTTCGCTGGTTTTGGCATTGTTGCAGGTGGGAGGTCATCCATCCAAGGCGTCTCAGGATGTCATTGAGCAGATTCAGCAGTTGGATGGTGAGTTCGAGTTCGAAACCTACTTTTCGCTGTCGTGTCAGAACTGTCCGGATGTGGTGCAGGCTCTGAACCTGATGAGCGTGCTGAATCCGAATATTCGCCACACGTCTATTGACGGTGCCCTGTTTCAGGATGAAGTGGAAAAGCGCGAGGTTATGTCTGTGCCCAGTGTTTACCTGAATGGTGAGCCTTGGGGGCAGGGGCGTATGACTCTGGAAGAGATCGTTTCCAAGCTGGATACCAAATCTGACGAGAAAGAAGCCGAGAAGATTAACCAGAAAGACACCTTTGAAGTGCTGGTGATTGGTGGTGGCCCGGCTGGCGCAGCTGCTTCTATCTATGCCGCTCGTAAGGGGATATCCACCGGCATTGCTGCAGAGCGTTTTGGTGGTCAGGTTGCGGATACCATGAGTATCGAGAACCTGATTTCTGTGCCTTACACCGAAGGCCCGAAGCTGGTGGCGGCCATGGAGCAGCACGTTAAAGAATATGACGTGGATATCATGAACATGCAGTTGGCCGAGAAGCTGATTCCGGCGTCGAAGCCCGGCATGCCCCATGAGATACGTCTTGCTAATGGCGCGTCACTCAAAGCACGCACCCTCGTACTCTCTACCGGTGCTCGCTGGCGCCCGCTGGGTGTTCCCGGTGAGGCGGAATACCGCAATAAAGGCGTTGCTTATTGTCCGCACTGTGACGGCCCGCTGTTCAAGGGCAAGCATGTTGCAGTGATAGGTGGCGGTAACTCCGGTGTGGAAGCGGCGATTGATCTTGCCGGTATTGTGCGCCATGTAACGCTGATTGAGTTTGGCGCCGAAATGCGCGCAGACGATGTATTGCAGAAAAAACTGCGCAGCCTGAACAACGTAGACATTATTACCTCTGGCCAGACTACCGAAGTGGTTGGTGAGAATGGCAGGGTGAGTGGCCTGAAATACACAGATCGCAACACGGGTGAAAACCATCACCTAGCGCTGGAAGGTGTGTTCGTACAGATTGGTTTGGTGCCGAATACTGAATGGCTCAAAGGTGATATTGAGCTGAGCCAGCACGGTGAAATCATCATCAACGATCGCAACGAAACCTCTATTCCGGGTGTGTTTGCGGCTGGTGACGCTACCACTGTGCCCTTCAAACAGATTGTGATTTCTATGGGCGAAGGCTCGAAAGCCGCACTGAGTGCGTTTGATTTCTTGATTCGTAATTCTGTGGAATAAAGCAAATTGGAATAGAGAGTTGGCAAGACAAACATGAGCCGGGGCGAATGCTCCGGCCGTGTTTTGGATATGCTGAAGAGTATTGAAAACGGCATTCGTCAGGCAGGCGAGTGCCGTTTTGCGTTTCAGCTCCCGGAAATATCCGTCTCCAGACTGCCTTCAACCGATTCGGGAACGCCGCTTTCTGGGAACAGGTGCCCGTAAGCGGCTTTTATTCCCGATAAAATAAAATCATGGGGAACGTCGTCGAAAACACCATGATCGTTCACATACTCCATGTGCGCTTTGCCGGATTCCGTGTATTCCTGAAACACCGAGTCGTTCACCCCGTCAAACTCCAGCGGCTCCACCTTCATCAACTCACAAAGCTGTTTGTTGAATGCAGGGGTGGCTTTTACCCAACGGCCGTTTAGGTGCAATTCGATAAACCCATGCATGCGGAAGATATCTGAGCGCAGCCACTCAATCAGCTTGGGGCTTGATAGATGGTTGCGTACATCCGCAAGGCCGAGTCGGCTCGGTATACCGATAGATCTCGCAGCAGCACCGAGTAATACCGCTTTTGGAATGCAGTAGCTTTCACCGGTTTTTAGTGCGTAGCTGGCGCTAAAGGTCTCGGGTTCGGGGCGGAAAACGTAGGGGTTGTAGCTCACGCTGTCCCGAACGGCCAAATAGAGGGCCTTGGCCTGCTCTACCGGGTCGTCGGGTACACCCTCAAGCTGTGATGCAATCCAAGCTTTTAGCTCGGACTGGTTGTAGTCGAAAAAAGCGGTGGGCTGGAGGTAGTGTTCCATAACTGGGCATCCGGTTTGGGCATCGAGCTTCGATCATCGCTAATTAGCAAGCTACAGGCAATAGCGATAACTATCAGGGTGACTGCCAAAATGGATCAGAGTTCCCGGCAGGGTCGCTTATAGGCTCCGAGCCAACTCATAGGCACACATGTTGACTGCTGAGGCCAAATTTAGAGATTCAATCTCGCCTTTGCCCACGATGGTGTAGGGAGTTGCCCCCAACTGATCCAACGCTTCGGCTGGCACGCCTCGGGCTTCGTTGCCGAACAGATAGCAATCGTGCTGTTGGAACGACTCGGCGGTCAGCCTGTCGCCGTTTAGATCGAGGCAGGCAATAGATTTGTAGCGGCTATTTAAGCCAGCTAGAGGTACTTCGGTCTCAATCGGTACGTGGAAGATTGCGCCCATGCTGGCGCGCACCACTTTCGGATTGTAAGGGTCAACACTACCGGGGCTCAGCAGGCAGCGGAAGCCGCCAAACCATGCCAGTGTGCGCAGAATGGTTCCGAGGTTACCCGGGTCTTGAACTTCGTGCAGGTAAACGGCTTTTTCGCCGGGCTCTGGTGCAAGCACGCTCTCGCTGTTTGGCATGGGCACTACGGCGAGAATGCCCTGAGGCGTGCGGGTGTCGGCGAGCTGGGACATCTGGCGCTCGCTTACTTGGTGGGTTTTGAATGGGCTGGCCCACTGTTCATATTCGCCCGTTACATACAACTCGGACGCGTTAAGTTCAGGTTTGTGGGCCGCCGCTTTCTGCAACTCTAAAACCAGATGCTCGCCCTCAATCACATAATGGTTCAGTGCCTGCCGGTATTTTTTTTGCTGTAGCTTTTTGATGTCATCCAGCTTCACGAATGAGCCCCGCTGTTATTTTCCAGATCGTCCAGCATGGCTAGTGCCAGCGCCTCAGCAACTTTTATACCGTCCACTCCAGCAGAAAGAATGCCGCCAGCATAGCCCGCACCTTCACCGGCAGGGTAAAGGCCGCGAGTGTTTAGGCTTTGCAGGCTGGTGCGATCTCTGGTGATGCGCACAGGTGAAGATGTTCGGGTTTCAATGCCGGTCAAAATGGCGTCTTTTCGGTCAAAACCCCGGATCTGCTTGCCAAAAGCCGGTAGGGCTTCACGGATGGCTTCGATGGCGTATGGCGGCAGTGATGGCGCTAAATCACCTAACTTGATACCGGGCTTGTAGGAGGGCTCCACTTCGCCCAGTTGGGTAGACGCTTTGCGTTTGATGAAGTCCCCCACCAGCTGGGCAGGAGCGCAATAATCACTACCGCCGAGTGTGTACGCCCGGGATTCCAGCGCCTCTTGAAATTCCACCCCGGCCAGAGGGCCACCGGGGAAGTCTTCTTCTGGGTGAATAGCCACAACAATACCGGCATTGGCGTTGCGTTCGTTGCGGGAGTATTGGCTCATGCCGTTGGTAACAACTCGTTCAGGCTCAGAGGTTGCCGCCACCACTGTGCCGCCCGGGCACATACAGAAACTGTAGACTGCCCGACCGTTGCTGGCGTGATACACCAGCTTGTAGTCTGCTGCCCCTAAGGCCGGATGACCGGCGTATTTGCCTAAACGTGCATTGTCGATCAGCGATTGCGGGTGCTCGATGCGAAAGCCGATGGCAAAGGGCTTGGCTTCAATAAATACGTCGTTCCGTTGGAGCATGCGGAAGGTGTCGCGCGCGCTGTGCCCAAGCGCCAGAATCACATATCGGCTGTCTAATCGCTCGCCGGAGGCCAGTTCGACCCCGGCAACACGACCATCTTGAACGTCCAGATTGGTGACTTTGCTTTCAAAGCGGATTTCGCCCCCAAGGCGGATGATCTCTTCACGCATGGTAGCCACCACGCCAGTAAGCCGGAAGGTGCCTATGTGGGGCTTGCTTACGTACAGAATTTCATCGGGTGCTCCGGCCCGGATAAACTCATGCATTACCTTGCGGCCATAGAACTTCGGGTCTTTTATCTGGCTGTACAGCTTTCCGTCGGAGAATAGGCCCGCGCCGCCTTCGCCGAACTGTACGTTCGATTCTGGCGATAGCTGCTTTTTCCGCCACAGGGCCCAGGTGTCTTTGGTGCGGCGGCGTACGTCTGTGCCGCGCTCCAGCACAATGGGCCGGAATCCCATCTGGGCTAGAATCAGAGCGGCGAAAAGGCCGCAGGGGCCGAATCCGATCACAATCGGGCGTTCGGTTAGGCCAGCGGGTGCCTTAGCAACTGGGTAATAGGCGGTATCGGGTGCTTGCCGGATGTGCTGGTCTTTTTCAAAACGCGCGAGAATGGCGTCTTCATTGCGCGCGTTCAGATCAACAATGTAAACGAACTTGATCTCAGTGTTTTTTTTACGGGCGTCGTAGCTGCGCTTGAATACGGTGAAATCCACCAGATCGGCGTCAATGATGCCCAAGCGTTCGAGTATTGCGGCCCTTAGGGCGCTTTCGGGGTGATCCAGCGGCAGCGCCAGTTCGGTAAGGCGGATCATAATAGGTCCTGCGCGGTCTTTAGCCGCCAATGGCGGTTCTGATGCCGAGTATAAGAAATCGGAAAATAATGCGGCAATTGTACGTGCGGTTCGTGCGGTTGTCAGGGTTTTGCCGGGAGTGCCCGCGACACGTACAATGAACGCTTGAGTAACCCCTTTTCGACACACCTTTTAAAGAACTCCTATGGCACGTTCCAAAAGCAGTGGCCGCTGGCTTGATGAGCACGTAAACGATCCCTTCGTGAAACAGGCGCAGGTCGATGGCTATCGTTCCCGGGCCAGTTACAAGCTTCTTGAAATCAACAAAAAAGACAGGTTAATTCATCCCAACATGGTGGTGATGGATCTCGGCTCGGCGCCGGGAGGCTGGTCGCAGGTGGCGGTCAATCTGGTGGGCCACAAGGGCAGGGTGTTGGCGTCAGACATATTGCCAATGGATGCCATTGCCGGTGTGGAGTTTGTGCAAGGAGACTTTACAGAAGACTCGGTATTCGATGCCATTATGGAAGCGCTCGGCGATAGCCGTGTGGATGTTGTGATTTCTGACATGGCTCCGAATATCAGTGGTGTCACTGTAGCTGATCAGGCCTCGTCGATGTACTTGGTGGAACTTGCTTTGGATATGGCTGGACAGGTGCTCAAACCCAAGGGCAGCTTTGTGGCCAAGGTGTTTCAAGGCGAAGGCTACGATGAGTATTTGAAAGCCGCTAGAGAGGTATTCGATAAGGTGGTGGTGCGTAAGCCAGATTCTTCCCGCGCCCGCTCCCGGGAAGTTTATGTTGTAGGCAAGGGTTTCAAAGGCTGAATTTGCCAACCGTGTAAGCAAAAAAGGGGCACCTGAAGTTTCAGGGCCCCGCAAAAGAAAAACGGTTTTTGCTTACAGGCTTGCTTGAAGCACCCGACGGCATACATCGGGCGTGACGTCGCCGTGCTCACCAAGCGCTGTCATACCGTGGCTTTCGAGGCTTTTGATCAATGGCTCGATGTGCTCTTCGCCAAGGCCGTAGTCGCCAAGGCGCGTTTTAACACCGAGTGACTCGAAGAAGTCTTGAGTTTTGGCAATCGCGGCCTCGGCTTTTTCCTCAGTGCTTCCCTCACGAATACCCCACACCCGCTCGCCGTACTGAACCAATTTGTCCAGTTTGGATGCTTTGCGCTCACGTAACATCGATGGCAACACAATGGCCAACGTCTGGGCGTGGTCCAGATTGTGCAGGGCGGTCAGCTCATGCCCCAGCATGTGTGTGGCCCAATCTTGAGGCACACCGCTACCAATAAGGCCATTCAAGGCCAATGTTGCTGTCCACATTAGGCTGGCTCTAACCTGATAGTTCTCGGGCTCCGCGATGGCTTGTTCACCGATTTCGGTCAGTGTTAGCAATAGGCCTTCTGCAAAACGATCTTGGA
This sequence comes from Marinobacter sp. 1-4A, assembly GCF_016597725.1. Taxonomy (GTDB): domain Bacteria; phylum Pseudomonadota; class Gammaproteobacteria; order Pseudomonadales; family Oleiphilaceae; genus Marinobacter. Next base: position 690,662 of record NZ_VCGY01000002.1, on the reverse strand, counting down.
TCGGCGCCTGAGCTGGGTAGGTTAGATACTGCTCCACCACATGAACGAAGGCATCTACAACGCCATTGCCTACCTGACGCAACGGCAGGGTATAGGTTTTTGTGGGATCAAGTATTGAGAACTGTGGGAACACAAAGTCACTTTGGAACGGTAACTTCGCCTTCAGCGCCCGGCGAGTGACGACACCACCTTTGTTCATCTCAGAGCCTGTGGCAGGAAGAGTCAGCACCGAGCCAAAGGGTAGGGCGCTTTTAATATTACGGCCGCCTTCGAGTAGGATATCCCATTCGTCACCCTCGAAAACGGCGGCTGCCGCTACAAACTTTGTGCCATCGATGACTGACCCGCCACCTACAGCTAGCAGGAAATCTATATTCTGTTCGCGAACCTGTGCAACTGCTTTGGTCAACGTTTCGAAGCTTGGGTTCGGCTCGATACCTCCAAACTCGGTTACTTGACGGTCGCCAAGTGCTTGGGTGACTTCACCCAAAGTGCCGGTGCGGCGAGCGCTTTGCCCACCAAACAGAACCAGTACCTTGGCATCTTTAGGGGCAAGTTTGTCTAGCTCGGCAATTTTGCCTTCACCGAAGGCGATGCGAGTTGGGTTGTAAAAGTTAAAGTTATTCATTTGGAATCCTTAATGTTGATTCTTAAAATATAAAATAGACCGGTCGACTAGTGTTTTGGCGAAAAAAACAGTCACAACAGTCCGCGTGAGATAAACCTTGATTTAATTTATGAGCAGTTTTTGAGTGCAGGCCATGGCATGCGCCATGTGTTGGTCGTCTCGATGAAGCTTGGTCAGCAGGCTTGCGCCAAGCCAAAGCTGATAAAGACTTGCCGCCAGTTGTCGGGCGTTTTGGTCAGGTATAGAACCTTCAGCAATGGCGGCTTCGACGCATCGGGTAATCCCGTCGATAATCCGGTCAGTGCCGTCTTTCAATGTCAGACGCATGGCCTCTGATAAATCGGCGACTTCAGCGCTCAGCTTCACCACTAAACAGTCCCTCAAACCTACAGGGCCGCAGTATTGTTGTTGCCAGTCTTGCCAGTACCTCATGAGTCGATCTAGCGCCGACTCGCTGCTATCACTGAAACGAGTTTCCAGATTGTCCATGTAATCGACAAAGTAAGCCTCCAGTACCGCTTGGCCAAAGCTCTCTTTCGACCGGAAGTAGTGGTAGAAGGAGCCTTTAGGCACACCTGCTTGCTGGAGAATAGCGCTCAGGCCAACCGAGCTGAAGCCCTGCGCCGCGAGAATATCGCGACCAGTCGTCAGTAGGTGTTGGCAGGTGTCTTTATGTCGATTCATGGCGCCATAGTAAAGTTGATTAGACCGGTCGTCTAGAGTTTTTTTGTTTCTCGGACTCAAAGCCCTGCATTACGTTCACCACGTTCACTCCAATGGCGTCCACATCGTAACCGCCTTCCATTGTGAATACGGTAGGCAGCCCGAGTTGGGCAATACGTTCGCCCAGTGAGACATAGTCTTTTGATTTCAGCTTAAAGAATGAAATCGGATCCTCCTCGAAAGTATCCACACCCAGCGCAATTATCAGTGCACTTGGTTGGAAATCTGCAATGCGTTTACAGGCGGTTTCCAATCCTTTGCTCCACTCACTGTAGGGCGTTCCGGGGGGATAAATCATGTTGAGATTATAGCCTTTTCCCTCGCCATCCCCGGTTTCATCTTCAAAGCCCAGAAAGTGTGGAAACACCAAGTCCGGGTCTCCGTGCAGGCTGATGGTCAGAACATCACTACGATCGTAGAAAATGGCCTGTGTGCCATTGCCATGGTGAAAATCCACATCCAGAACGGCAACACGCTCGTAGCCTTGGTCTCGAAACGCCTGCGCAGCAATGGCGGCGTTGTTGAAAAAGCAGTAGCCCCCGAAGAGATCAGCGTGTGCGTGATGGCCGGGTGGGCGACACAGCGCAAACGCAGCACCTTCGCCGTTTGCCACCAACTTTTGTGCCGTTAGAGCGACGTTGGCAGAGGCACAGGCTGCTTCCCAGGTGCCCTTAGAAATGGAGGTTTCGGCGGCGAAGCTAAAGTAACCGAGGCGGCCATCAATGTCTTTGGGCATACGGGGTCGCATACCCCGGCCACACCACACAGCTGGAATAGCCTCCCCCGGTTTACCTTCAGCCACCCAGTCTGCCCAGCAGTGTTCCAGAAACTCTACGTAATCGGCTGCATGCACCCGCTTTACAGGGTCCAAACCAAACTCTTCTGGTTCAATCACCTCGCCCAGAGTTTGTGACCTCACTCTGGCCAGAATGGTCTCCGCACGGGATGGCTTTTCATGGGGTTCGATCAGGATTCCGCCATCCAGCTCGGTTTTAGCGGAGCGTAGGCTGTGCAAAGGTGAGAAAACAGTTTTCATAGGGTGCTGTCCGGATCAGTTTGGTGTTCGACTTTGCCATAGCTTTTGCGGTGGCTCAAACTAAGCTAAGGTGTTTTGGTGGCGTATTTTGGTCTATTGTCAGAGCGTACAAATATGCTGAGAATTACCTCATTCACTATTGGATAAAAGGTTTCTTTTATGGCGAACGAGAGTTATCACGAACCTGTTGGCGAATTGACTGATGAAACCCGCGAGATGCACCGGGCCGTAAGCTCCCTAATGGAAGAGTTTGAAGCGGTAGATTGGTACAACCAGCGGATGGACGCTTGCAAGGATCCGGAACTAAAAGCAATTCTTGAGCACAACCGCGATGAGGAAAAGGAACACGCCGCCATGGTGCTGGAGTGGATACGCAGAAGAGATCCGGTGATGGACAAGCACCTACGTGAATTTCTGTTTACCGAAGGCCCGATTGGCCACCACGACTGAACGGGCGTAGTCGCTATGTTGTACCCCTTGTCGACGCTTGCGCTGGCACCGGTGCTTATCGGCCAGGGGCGCTATGTACGCCGGGTAACGCCGAGCTTGCAGGAGCCTGAAGGGGACCGTCAGGGTAGCCTTGGCGAAGGACCGGAACTTCGCCTGCTTATTCTCGGGGACTCGGCTGCCGCCGGGGTGGGCGTGACTACTCAGCAGGATGCGCTGGCGGGCCAGTTGGTTCGCGAGCTTGCCAGCGATCACCGCGTTATTTGGCGCTTGTTGGCAGAGACTGGCCACAAAGCGGCCGATGTTCTGGCCGCGCTCAATGCGTCGCCTCATAACCATTATGACGTTGTGCTGGTTTCTGTTGGTGTTAACGATGTGACTGGCCGCACTGGTAACAGGCAGTGGCTTACTGCACTCAATGAGCTGTCGGACCGATTAATTAATGGCATGAGCGCCACCCGCGTTATTTTTACCGCTATTCCTCCGATGCATCTTTTTCCAGCCTTGCCGCAGCCTTTACGCTGGTATCTGGGTATACGGGCCAAACAGCTGAACACGTTGATGGAGAACCTCTGTAATAACTGGAACTCTGGGGTGGGCAGCCTTGAGTATCTTTGCATTTCCTTTCCTTTAGAGCCCGGTTTCATGGCTTCGGACGGCTTTCATCCAGGATCGGATGCCTACGGAATGTGGGCCGAGCACGCTGCAGCCAGTATTCGCAAGCTGGCCTAATATCAGGGGTTTTAGACCCCACCTGCCAACCACTATCGGTACCCGGTTGCGCTATCGTGATTCTCAATGTGTTAACTGAATAACGACAGCGAAATCGAGAGGCCGGCTATGAGCGAACAGCACTTTGACGTATTGATTATCGGTGCCGGGGTGTCTGGTATAGGTATGGCTTGTCATTTGAAGCGGGAGTGTTCGGGCAAGACGTTTGCTATCCTGGAGCGGCGCCAGTCACTCGGCGGCACTTGGGATTTGTTCCGTTACCCCGGTATTCGATCCGATTCCGACATGTTTACCTTTGGCTACAATTTCCGCCCGTGGACTGGCGGTAAGGTGCTGGCGGATGGTGCATCCATCAAAAACTACGTTAGTGAAACCGCGCAAGAGCATGGCATTGGACAGCACATCCGTTATGGCCTTGCGGTAAAAACCGCAGACTGGTCGAGTGTGGACAAGCGCTGGAAGCTTACGGCGCTGAATGAAACAACAGGCAAAACCGAAAGCTATACCGCCAGTTTTATGATTGGTTGCACCGGCTACTACAATTACGATCAGGGCTACAAGCCCGATTTTCCCGGCGAAGCGGATTTTAAAGGACAGGTTGTCCACCCGCAGCACTGGCCCGAAAACCTGAATTACACGGGTAAAAAGGTTGTCGTTATTGGTAGCGGCGCGACGGCGATTACGCTGGTGCCCACGCTGGCCGAAAAAGCCGAGCATGTAACCATGCTGCAGCGCTCGCCCACCTATCTGATGCCCCTGCCATCAATAGATAAGGTAACGCTTGGTATTCAGAAGGTGTTACCTGAAAAAGCCGCGTACCGGCTCACTCGGGCTCGTAATATCACCGTTGCCCGGCTGCTTTATCAACGCTCCCGTAAGAACCCGAAATTCATGCGTCGGCTGTTTTTGGGCGTTATCAAGCGCCAAGTGGGTGATCAAACCGACATGCGCCACTTCACTCCGGACTACAACCCTTGGGATCAACGCTTGTGCGTGGTGAAAGATGGTGACCTGTTTGGTGCATTGAAAGCGGGCAAGGCTTCCATGGCGACGGACCACATTGAGCGCTTTACTGAAACCGGTATCCGCCTCAAGTCTGGTGAGCATCTGGACGCGGATATCATCGTTCCTGCAACGGGCTTGGATATTCAAATGCTTGGGGGCATCAAACCGAAAGTGGACGGCCAGGAAGTGGTTCTAAAACACAAGGTTGTCTACAAGAATGTGATGGTGGAGGGCGTTCCCAACGCGGGTATGATTTTCGGTTACACCAATATCTCCTGGACCCTAAAAGCAGATATTGCCAGTGAATACCTATGCCGACTGATAAATTACATGGACCAGCACAAGGTGCGTGTGGCGGTCGCCAAAGATTATGAAAACAGCTTGGGTGAGGATACGGTGATGGGTGCCTTGGACGCAGGCTACGTTAAGCGTGCAGCGGATCGCCTTCCCCGTCAGGGTACCCACGCCCCGTGGAAAGCCGCGCAGAATTATCTGGCGGACGTGAAAATTCTGCGGTTTGATCCGATTGAAGATGGCTACATTGAGTTTGATGGCAGGAAATCCAAGGCCCGCGGAAGCGAGCCCCGTGGTTTTCTCCGGCCTTTGCGCTCAGCTCTGTTTGGATCCTGAGTGTAGAGGGCATAGAGAGTTCAATCGGTACCTAGATAGCTTGCCCGGGTGTCTGCCCAGCTATCCTCTTCTGTTACCCGAAGGATCTGCTGGGATATCGGCGCCCTCAGAGAGCTGCCGTCCGGAAGCGCCAAGGCGTAGAGTTGCTCCGCAAATACACCGGGAAGAACCGTCAGTTTCTGTTGGCCAAGTTGCAGGTTTCGGTATTGCATCAAGGCCCGGTCGTACACAATGGCATCGGTTTCGCCTTCGGCTACAGACACCATGGCGGAAGTGAGATCCGGGTAGGTTTGGTAGCGAATCCGTTGCTCTTCTAGATAGCGCTGGCTGGCGGTATTACCAATGGTAGCTACTACCTTGCCGGGCAGGTCATCCGTGCCTTGAATGCCTGAGCGCAAGTTGCTCACGGTCAAAGAGGATGTGATGGCGGCGGTAAAGCTGGCCACCATAATCAAACCTGCAAACATCCAGATCAGGCCAATCAGCCGGCCTGCGAGAGAAACTGGCGCCTTGTCGCCATAACCTACCGTTGTCATGGTAACCGCTGCCCACCAGAAGCTGGAACCAATGCCTTCTGCGGCAGACCCTCCGAATTGCTCCGGGTTGCGGTGCCGTTCCACCAGCCAAAGCACAAAGCCAACGCCTAATAGAAGTGCGCCCAACCCGAGGACAACGCTGAGAAACTTCCAGCTTATTAGCGCTTTCAGACTGCTCAGCAAGCTTGTTTCCGGAACCGGCGGGACCGCAATCGACAGGCCGGTCTGATAGAAGGGGTGACTGAAATCGAAACGGGCTTCCCGATCGGCCGTCATGGTCAGAGCGCCCACGGCCACATCAATATCACCGTTTTCCACGGCGGCAAGCAGCTCGTTAAAGCTCATGGGAACCCATTTAAACTCCCGCTCCATGCCTGCCGCAACATCTTCCCAAAGATCGATACTGATGCCTTCCCAGCGCCCATCGTTTGCTTGCATAACGAACGGAGGCACTTCGGTAATGCCTATCTTTAAAGGTTGCTCTTGAGCCTGAGTGTGGCTGGCGATGCCCAGTGCAAGTAGAAAAATGCAGGATAGACTTCGTATAAACATAACTGTGTGCGTCCCCAAGGCAGGGTGGCGCTCCTTTTAAGTTAAGTGGGTTTGCGGCGATCAATAAATGTAAACTACAGGATTATCGGTTGTAATTCCTTATGGCCAATTCTATGAAGCTCTGTTACTGTGCACGCATCCTGCCTCTAAGGATTCTGCAGTTTCCGGCTTTATAGCCGCGTTGCGAACCATCCATACGACCTGTCAGAGGACGTCACCCCGATTACCGGCGAGTGACTGTAGTCGTCTAATATTCCATGAATCTTCATGGCATCTGCCCGCATTCGCCTAAAACGGTGTTCGTGGAGGCAGAACAATCAAGAGTTAATCAACTATGAGTTTTTCTTCACTCGGTTTGTCCGAGCAGCTTGTCCGTGCCACCGCCGATCAAGGTTACGATACCCCTTCTCCCATTCAGCTTCAGGCCATTCCTGCCGTACTTTCTGGCAAGGACGTGATGGCGGCAGCTCAGACGGGTACCGGCAAGACCGCCGGTTTTACCCTGCCGTTACTGCAGCGCTTGGCTGAAAAACCCCGCACGGGCAAAGGCCCTCGTGTACTCATTTTGGCACCTACACGAGAGTTGGCCGCACAGGTTCACGATAGCGTTAACCTGTACAGCAAATATGTTCCCACCAAGGCCGCTGTGGTTTTTGGTGGCGTAAAAATCAATCCGCAGATGATGAAACTGCGCAAAGGCTTAGATGTTCTGGTTGCCACCCCAGGCCGCTTGATGGACTTGTATCAGCAGAATGCTGTGAAGTTTAACGAAGTGGAAATTCTGGTTCTGGATGAAGCCGACCGCATGTTGGACATGGGCTTTATTCGCGATATCAAGAAAATTCTCGCTCTGTTGCCCGCCAAGCGCCAGAACCTGCTGTTCTCGGCGACTTTCTCCGGTGAAATTCGCGCATTGGCCCAAGGTCTGCTGAATAATCCGGTTCAGATCGACGTAGCGGTCAGAAACACCACCGCTGAAACAGTTAAGCAGTCTGTGTACGCGGTTGATCAGAGCCAGAAGACCGCTCTGTTGAGCAAGTTGGTTCGTGAGAACAGCTGGGAACAAGTGCTGGTGTTTACCCGCACCAAACACGGCGCCAACCGCCTGACCCAAAAGCTGGAAAAAGACGGCATCACAGCAGCAGCCATACACGGCAATAAGTCACAGGGGGCTCGCACCCGCGCTTTGGCCGATTTCAAACAAGGGCAGGTGCGCGTGTTGGTTGCCACGGATATTGCGGCCCGTGGTTTGGACATTAAGCAGTTGCCGCAGGTGGTGAACTTTGAACTGCCTAACGTGCCGGAAGACTACGTGCACCGTATCGGCCGGACCGGTCGAGCAGGTGAGAGCGGGCATGCGTTGTCGCTGGTAAGCGCTGATGAGCTCAAGATGCTGGTTGGCATTGAAAAGCTGATCAAGAAGCAGTTGCCGCGCAAGGAAATGGAAGGTTTTGAGCCAAAAAACCATGTGGCCATGAAGCCGAAAGCCAAGGCGGATCCGAGCAAGGCTCGTAATCGCAGTGGTGGTAACGGTCGGCCGGGCGGCAAGCCCCGCAGCTTTGGTGATAAGCCGGGCGGGCGTAGCGGTGGACGCAGCCAAAACGGCGGTGGCCAGCGCGGACGTTCAAGCCAGAGTGCGTGAAGAATAGACTAAGAGTGCCTGAAGCCAGATAGGCCTCGGGTAACTGACCAAACAATGCGGAGCTTCGGCTCCGCATTGTTGTTTTCAGGGATCAGAACTTGTAGGTGAAACCTACCATGTAAACCATGGGGTCGATCTCAACTTCAAATGTGTCTGCGTTAGTAACGAAGTTACCTGCGCCATCGTAAACTTTTACGGTAGCGTCAGTGTTGATGTCTGCCCACCAGATCGCCGCGTTCAAACCAAAGTTCTCACTGAGCATATAGTCGACACCAGCTTCAAACGCTACGCCAACGCTGTCATCAAGCTCCAGTTCAGTGGTAGCGCCTGCCAGCGGTACCGTTGCAGCTACCGCACCGTCTAGTGTGCTGGTGGTCTTGGTTTCAAAAAACGTCGTGTAATTCACGCCCACGCCCACAAACGGCTGAAGCGCAGAAGAGCTGTGCATTGGGAAGTATTGCAATGTCAGTGTTGGTGGCAAGTGCTTGGTTTCACCCAGTTTGCCCGCGCCGTAAAGGTCTCCGGCACCATTGATGTTGTGTTTGAACGGAGTCGCGCCCAACACGCCTACGCCCAGATTGCTGGTAAACATGTAGGTGGCACGAATACCGAGTTGGGTGTTGGTATCAACAGAAACACGTGCGTCAGCTCCAAAAATCGGCGCGCCGCCAACTTTAATCACATCGCTTGAGTCATCGGGTGCCACATGAACAGCCCCGGCACGTAGAATGAAATCACCACCCTCAAAAGCTTGGGCTGCGGGCGCAACGGCCATAACGGCGGCTGCCATAACACTAAGTTTGAACGTACGGGACATAAACATCTCCTTAACCTGAATCGTTGTTGTGCTCAGGTTAAAGGCCACGGAGACAGGAAACTTGATATAGCGCAATAATTGCGATTAGGTGATTCGTGTTCCGGCATCAGATTGATGCAACTCAAGAAATAGGTCGGGAGCGTAGTTTTGCGGATTGTCAGGCGGGGTCTTTTTTGCTGCCAAGTGTTGGCTCACCAGATACAAACACATCTCGCACGGTGATTGGCTTGCCTTCGGCATTCTGAACTTCAACCGTTTGAATTGGTTGCCCGGTGGCCCTGTCTCGAAGATCCAAGGGGGCTTCATCGGGCGCAGGGTTCCACTTATCTCCCCATTGGCGCAGCGCAATGACTACCGGGAATAGATCACGACCCTTCTCGGTGAGGCGATACTCAAAGCGAGAGCCGTGCTCACCCACATCTACTTTCTTCAGGACGCCGTTTTCCACCAACCGGGCCAAGCGATCGCACAGGATATTTTTTGCGATGCCCAGTTCCTGTTGAAAATCCACAAAGCGCCGGGTGCCGTACATGGCGTGCAGCACAATAAGCAAGGACCACCAGTCTCCCACCTGATTCAGGGCGCGGGCGACGGAGCAGTTGGAATCATCAAAACGTTTTCTAGCCATGCGCTGAAGTGTACAGAATAGGGTTGCATCTTAAAACCAGATTAAATAAAGTTGCGTTAAGAGACCAAATTAGCAAGGTAGCTAACTTCTGTTGTCAAGTTATTGCCTTTAACGCCCAATGTTGTCAGGGAGTAGTATCGAATGACCATGAATCTCGGCCCCATGTTTGAACCTTTTGAGCTTCACAACCTTACCCTCCGTAACCGCGTAGCCATGGCACCTATGACCCGGAACTTTTCGCCCAAAGGCGTGCCCGGAGAAAATGTCGTGGCCTACTACCGGCGCCGTGCCGAAGCCGGTGTGGGCTTGATCATCACGGAAGGTACAACGGTAAACCACGTCGGTGCCAACGGTTACCCGAATGTACCCGCGTTTTATGGTGATGAAGCGCTGGCGGGTTGGAAGAATGTTGTCGATGCAGTACACGCGGCTGGCGGTGCCATCTTCCCGCAGCTTTGGCACGTGGGTGCGGTGCGCAAGGAAGGCACAGAGCCTGATCCTTCGGCTCCCGGTTATAGCCCATCTGGCCTATTTGCGCCGGGTAAGCCCAATGGCAAGGCTATGAGCAAAGGCGATATCGACGATGTGATCACCGCGTTTGCGGATGCGGCTCAGGATGCTAAAGCGCTGGGTTTTGATGGCGTTGAGATTCACGGTGCCCATGGTTACTTACTGGACCAGTTTCTTTGGGAAGGCACCAACCAGCGTGAAGATGAATACGGCGGCAGCATGGAAAACCGCCTGCGCTTCGTTGTCGAGATCGTGGAGGCAGTGCGCCATCGCGTGGGGCCTGATTTCCCCATTATGCTGCGCTTCTCACAGTGGAAACAGCAAGATTACGACGCAAAACTGGTGAACAGTCCTGAAGAGCTAGAGCAATTCCTCAAACCCCTCGTTGACGCCGGTGTGGATATTTTCCACGCTTCGACTCGTCGGTTCTGGGAACCTGAGTTTGAAGGCTCCAGCCTCAACTTGGCAGGTTGGACGCAGAAGTTATCCGGCAAGCCCACCATGTCGGTTGGCAGTGTTGGCCTAACGGAAGACTTTATTAGCGGCACCATGGCCAGCAAACAAGAGTCGGTTGAGCAGTCTGGTATCGACGAGCTGGTAGAGCGCATGAACAACCACGAGTTCGAACTGATTGCTGTGGGTCGGGCGTTGCTGCAAGACCCGGAATGGCTCATCAAAGTGAAGGAAGGACGGCTTGGCGAGGTAGATGACTTTGCCCGTAAGTCACTTACCAAGCTGTACTGAGCTTAGGCAAGCTATGCCCTCGTGATCGCAAAACACTCCCATCGCTTGAGCAAGCGATGGGAGTGTTTTTATGGAATTCTCACGTAGACTCTATGGCTTATTCCCGCAACCCGCTCACTAACTTGTCGATACTGTCTTTGGCATCGCCGAACAGCATGCGTGAGTTGTCCTTAAAGAACAGCGGATTTTCCACCCCGGAATAGCCTGTTGCCATACCCCGTTTAAGAATGACCACTTGCCGAGCTTTCCACACCTCAAGCACCGGCATGCCCGCGATGGGGCTGCCCGGATCTTCCGCCGCTGCCGGGTTTACCGTGTCGTTGGCGCCGATCACCAGCACCACGTCAGTTGACGGGAAATCCTCGTTGATCTCGTCCATTTCCAGCACTATGTCGTATGGCACATGAGCTTCTGCCAGTAACACGTTCATGTGTCCGGGCAGGCGACCGGCAACCGGGTGAATGCCAAAGCGCACATTCACGCCGCGCTCCCGCAGCAGCTTGGTCATATCGCTCACACCGCTCTGGGCCTGAGCTACCGCCATGCCGTAGCCGGGCACAATAATGACTGAATCGGCGTTGCGCAGCTCTTCGCATACCTCGTCTGCATTGGTTTCCAACGCTGTTTGTTCCGGCCCTGCAGCGGCAGAACTGCCACTGGTCTGACCAAATCCGCCGAGGATAACGCTGATAAACGAACGGTTCATGGCCTTGCACATGATGTAACTGAGAATAGCGCCACTGCTGCCCACCAAGGCACCGGTCACGATCAGCAGGTCGTTGCCCAGCATAAAGCCGATGGAAGCCGCGGCCCAACCGGAATAGCTGTTGAGCATGGATACAACCACCGGCATATCGGCACCGCCAATGGCCATGATCAGGTGCACCCCGAGAACGGCGGCAATAGCAGTCATGAGTACCAGAGCGACTAAGCCTAGCGCCATGCTACCGGTGTTCAAGAACCAGACACCTAACAGAATCGATACGCCTAGGGCGGCCAGATTCATCAGGTGTCGACCGGGCAGGGTAAGCGCCTTGCTATCGATACGACCGTCCAACTTGCCGCATGCCACTAGGGAGCCGGTGAAAGTGACGGCGCCGATAAAGATGCCCACAAACACTTCCACCAGCTTGATGGTGTGTTCGGCACCCGTGCTATGGATCAGCGGATCTATATAACCGGTGAAACCCACTAACACAGCGGCCAGACCTACAAAACTGTGCAGCAGGGCTACCAGTTGTGGCATTTGGGTCATTTCGACTTTGTTGGCGATGACAATACCGATACTGGCACCCGCCAGCACGGCAATCACGATAGCGACAACGCCGCTGTTACTCACGCTGACCATGGTAGCCACGAGCGCAATCAGAATTCCGGCAACACCATAAAGGTTGCCCCGGCGCGCGGATTCTTGATGGCTCAAGCCTCCAAGGCTGAGAATAAACAATACGCTGGCGACCACGTAGGCCACACTGACGAGTCCTGTACTCATGGCGGTGACCCCTTATTTTCGGAACATTTTGAGCATGCGATGGGTGACCCGGAAGCCGCCCCCTACGTTGATGCTGGCAATCAGCACCGCCACAAAGGCCATAATCCCGACCGCGACGTTATCCGCCTGAGCCAGATGCAGAATGGCTCCGATCACGATAATGCCGCTGATGGCGTTGGTGACACTCATCAAGGGGGTATGCAGGGAGGCGGTTACGTTCCACACAACCTGCCAGCCGATAAAGCAGGCCAGCACAAACACAGTAAAGTGACGCAGAAAGCTCTCCGGCGCATGGGCGCCCACGCCATACAGCGCCGCAAGGGTGACAACCAGCACGGCGCCTTTGCCAATCAGGCTACGGCGCTGGGATTCTTTGTGCGCAGCCGCTTTCTGCTCTGCCGAGGGCTCTTCTGTACCGGGCGCTGGCTTAGGGCTGGTTGGTGTCTGGGGTTGCGGTGGAGGCCAGGTTACATCCTTGTCCAGCACTACGGTGAGGCCACGAATCACATCGTCTTCCATGTTCACTTGTGGCTTGCCGTCTTTATCCGGTGTCAGTTCGGTAAGTAGGTGAAACAGGTTGGTAGCGTATAGATCACTGGCCACCTTGGCCATGCGGCTGGGCAGATCTGTATAGCCGATCAGCGTCACATCATGTTGCTCAACGATTTTCCCGGGTTCTGTGAGTTCGCAGTTGCCGCCGCGCTCTGAGGCCAGATCCACAATCACACTGCCGGGTTTCATGGATTTCACCATGTCCGCCGTTATCAGTTTCGGTGCGGGCTTACCGGGAATCAGAGCGGTGGTGATGATGATATCCACCTCTTTGGCCTGCTCTGCAAAAAGCGCCATTTCCGCCTTAATGAACTCATCGCTCATCTGCTTGGCGTAACCGCCGGTGCCGCTGCCTTCCTCCTCGCCAAAATCCAGCTGCAGAAATTCGGCACCCATGCTTTCAATCTGTTCCTTCACTTCCAGTCGGGTATCGAAGGCCCGGACGATAGCCCCCAAACTGTTGGCTGCACCTACCGCCGCAAGCCCCGCTACACCGGCCCCGATCACCATCACCTTGGCTGGCGGTACCTTGCCCGCTGCGGTCATTTGGCCGGTGAAAAAGCGCCCGAAGTGATTGGCTGCTTCTACCACCGCACGATACCCGGCGATATTGGCCATGGCGCTCAGCGCATCCATTTTCTGCGCACGGCTAATCCGGGGCAGACTGTCGATGGCAAACGTGGTGATGTTGCGGGCCGCAAGCTTATTAAGAAGCTCGGAGTTTTGAGCTGGCCAGATGTAACTGACAAGAAAGGCGCCTTCCTTCATGAGGTCGGCTTCGTGCTTACCCAGTGCCGGATTCCGCATGGGCGCACGCACTTTTAGAATGAAATCCGCGTTGTTCCATAAGGAACGGGTGTCTACAGCGATTGTTGCGCCAACGGCTTCATAGGCTTCATCGCGGTAATGCGCCGCTTCGCCTGCTCCGGCTTCAACGGTAACTTCGTAGCCCAGATTGATCAGTTTGTGTACTGAAGGCGGCGTTGCTGCCACCCGCCGTTCGTCGCTAAATATCTCTTTTGGAATGCTAATCTTCATGATGCAAACGCCCTGTGTTTGAGCCGATGAAATGAAGGGGAGCTACACTCAGCCTAGTGCAAATTCGGGACTTTGCTTGCCATACGTCCTGTTGCGTACGGAAGGCATTGCGGATTGGCGCTATGCTTTGCATCTTTTTCCGGACCGGATATTTTTGATGATTGAAATGTTTTTCAGTACCTATGTCAGCAGCACGATTCGCTTCCTGTTTCTGTTGGCGCCCTTCTTTGCCGTCTCTATGTTTATTGCCTTGACCCGAGGGCTGCCTGCGGCTGAAAAAGCCTCGATTATTCGCCGGGCCTGTATCGCGGCATCCGTTATGGGCGTGATATTGTTCTTTGGCGGCCCGGTGCTGTTCAGTGCCATTGGCATTACCTTGAACTCTTTCCGTATTGGTGCCGGTACGCTGCTGTTCCTCACTGCCATCAGTCTGGTCACCAGCGGCACCCGTAACCACGCCACCGGCCTGCCGGAAGAAGAGCGGGATGATATAGCGGTTGTACCCTTGGCCGTTCCGGTGATGATCGGCCCCGCCACCATTGGTGCTATTCTGGTATACGGCGCTGAGCTCAAGAGTGCCCCGGAAGTTGCTGGCGGGCTGCTGGGCCTGCTTTCCGGCCTCCTGATTTTGGGTATTTTGCTGCACTTGTCCGGTTATCTGGAAAAAGCCTTGGGCAAAACCGGCCTTAACATCCTTTCAAAGATCAGCGGTCTTGTACTCTCGGCCATGGCGGCAGAAATTGTGCTGTCCGGCATTACAGGTTTTATCGCCAATTCGGGGTTATTGGGAGCATAAGGAAGAGTAATGTCCACCGACACCACTGAGCACAACCGCAATCGACAGGACTTCTCCGGTATCGATTCGATCTGGTTGTTTGGCTATGGCTCGCTGATTTACAAAGTGGATTTCCCGTATTTGGAAAAATGCCCCGCCTCGATTCAGGGCTGGGCCCGCCGGTTCTGGCAGGGTTCTCACGACCACCGGGGCACTCCTGAAGCGCCGGGGCGCGTAGTGACTCTGATCGAGCAGCCTGAAGCAGTTTGCAAGGGCATGGCGTTTCGGGTTTCACCAAAGGTTTTCGAGCATTTGGATGTGCGGGAAAAGAATGGTTATCTGCGATTCACCACAACTTTGACGTTCGATAACGGCAGTCACGGTGAGGGGCTGGTTTACATTGCCACGGAAGACAACGAAGCCTTTCTTGGCCATGCGCCGGACGGAGACATAGCGCGGCAGATTGCTTCTGCGGTTGGTCCGAGTGGCCCCAATTCTGAATATTTGCTCAGGCTTGCAGAGTCTTTGCGGGCATTGGGTGATGAGTGTACTCATACTTTTGCAATCGAATCGCACCTTAAGCAAAACTCCTGAGCAAGAGCCTTAGCTTCGGGGAAGCAACCGAGGACGGGGCACCTTCCGAAACACGCTGTGAATACGTCCGTGTACGCTTGGCTCCGCACAGTTTCGGGAGGTGCCCGCCCTCGGTTGCGTCAGGCTTTTGCAGTGGCCGCTTGTTGATCATCTCGGGCCGCAGGGTTAAAGCCTCTGGGAGGTGATTTGCGACGCTGGTTCAGGCCGATCATCACCAATGGCACAATAACCATCAAACTGCCCACCAGAAACCACCAGTCCGGCACTTCGTTAAACCAGATCCAGCCGATAGCCACGGCCCAAATCAGCCCAGTGTATTCAGCACTGGTTACCTGGTTTGCATCCACCTGCCTGTAGGCGAGCAAAACGGTGATGTTGTACCCCAGAATAAAAAACGCCGAAGCTGCCGCTGTAAACAGAATTTCTGGGTGCCAAGTAGCACCCTGTTGCCACTCCCATACCGCCAGCAATCCAGACACCGGAATCACCAGCAAGTAGTTGAGAAACAGCTTGTGCACCGTGGTCTGGCCCTTGGGCAGCTTTCGCACCATCACTGCGTTGATTGCCAGTGTGAGGGCGGATCCCAGCGCCGCTACAGCCGCCCAATTGAATTCTACCGGGCGCAGGATAACGATGATGCCTGCAAAGCCGCTGAATACCGCAAGCACACTCAAAGGTGACAGCGACTCCCGGAAGATAACCACCGAAAACACCATCACCAGAATCGGCGCCGCGTAAAACACCGCGTTGGCTGTGGCCAGAGGCAGGTTGCTTAAGGCGACGATCATGCACAGCAGGCCAACCAGATGAACGTGTGCTCTTATGGCGTGAACTCTTATGCCGCCAAACAAGTTGGTGCGGTCGATCTTGCGGGCCAAAGGTAGCAGGAATAAGAGGGTGATCAGGCAA
The DNA here is from genome assembly GCF_016597725.1 of Marinobacter sp. 1-4A. Taxonomy (GTDB): domain Bacteria; phylum Pseudomonadota; class Gammaproteobacteria; order Pseudomonadales; family Oleiphilaceae; genus Marinobacter. The sequence goes on along the minus strand of NZ_VCGY01000002.1, from coordinate 674,672 downwards.
CGTAAAAACGCGAACTGAAGAATGGGCGCGCCCGGTTCCATCAGTTTGATAAATACGTCCGATATCAGCGCCATGGCATTGCCAAGCACAAGCAAAAGAATAGCGCTGTTAACCGTTTTACCTGCCATGGTTGGTTTCCTGAATGTCAAAAATGAATAACGTAAAGAAAGATAGAGTGGCAGTTTTAGTCTATCTGCGATTTAATATCCGATAAAATGATGTTTATTAGCCTTCTATTAGATAAATAGATAATGAAACTGCCCCCTCTCAAAGCCTTGCCGGTATTCGAAGCGGTTGCCCGCCTTAACAGCTTTTCACTGGCTGCGGAGGAGCTGGCGGTAACCCAGAGCGCGGTGAGCCATCAAATCAAACAACTGGAAACCTACCTCGGTGAAAAGTTGTTTTGGCGCAGTGGGCGAACTCTCTCGATGACCGACGAGGGCCGCCAGTATCTGGATGCCATTGGTACGGCGTTGTTGCAAATAGAGCGGGCCAGTGAGCAACTTATGGGGCGTGAGGAGTCCCGGCTGCGGTTGGCGCTCTTTAGTTCCTTTGCGGTGCGCTGGCTGGTGCCACGGCTGCCGGATTTGCAGCGCCTGCATCCGCAGGTGGAGTTGGCCTTGGAAATGACCAGCGAAAACCCGGTGCTGTCGGATCGGGTGGCGGATTGCTTTATCACCATCCACCGAGACTCCCCGGCTTACAGTTACGAGCTTTTGTATGTGGAGCGGCTTTTCCCGGTGTGCAGTCAAGACTATTGGCAACGCATCCGAAGGGAGCTGGGGCGGGAAACGGATGTTACCGGGCGCGATGAGCCAGCTATGACCCCCGCCGAGGTAGCGCGCTTCCCTCTGTTATCCACCTACAGCATCTATGATAAAGCCGCTGGAGACTGGGAAGCTTGGTTTCAAACCGTGGCACAGCCCTTGCCTTCCGGCAGTCGCGTTCAGCATTTCAGCCACATGTTGCTGGCTCTGGAAGCGGCGCGCTTTCATCAGGGCATTGCTCTGACCAACGACTACATGTTGAGCACCCGTAAAGACTCTGAAGAGTTTGTGCGCTTGCCTTGTTACCCGCTGGTAACTGGCGATCGGTTCTATTTCGCCTGGAAAACGAGCAGGCGCAGGGAGCGGAGTATTCAATTGCTAAGAGGCTGGCTGGTGGGTGAGGCCATTAGAGGGGGGTTGAGGTCGGAATAGTGTCAATCGTCGGCACTCAATCCGATTTATGAGCGCTAGTACTCTCAAACAATCGTTGTGTAGCCGGTATCCTTGTATCAAGAACAACATAGCTGCCAGAAAGTGCAGTGTGCAAGGAATCCACATGTCGTTAGATCGTCGCCAATTTTTACAAGTCGCTGGTGCCCTTGGAGCTCTGGGCGCCTTTGCCAGCCCGGTTGCGCTCGCACAGGCGCTGAACCCGGAACGCATGAGCCCATGGCGTAACTGGTCCGGTGCGCAGAGCTGTTTGCCAGCGCATCAATTAACGCCAAAAAGTCTGGATGAGTTGGTGAGCATCATTGCCAACAGCACCGGCACCATTCGCCCGGTTGGCGCAGGCCACTCGTTCAGCCCGCTGGTGCCAACCGATGACACGCTGCTTTCTCTGGGTTATTTCAGCGGAATGCTTAGCCATGATTCGGCAACCCATCAGGCAGAGTTTGGAGCCGGTACTTCCATGGCGCTTATGGGCATGGCATTGAATGAAGTGGGTCAGGGCTTTATCAATATGGCGGATATTGATCACCAGACTCTGGGCGGTGCTGTTGCTACATCCACCCATGGCACAGGCATCAATTATGGCTCCTATTCCAGCTATGTAGCGGGTTTGCAGCTAGTGACGGCGGGCGGAGAGGTGCTGGATTGCGACGCTAGCCGTAACCCTGAAATTTTCAATGCTGCCAAAGTATCTATGGGTGCATTGGGAGTTATCACCCGGCTAACCCTGCAAAACCGGCCTGCGTACCGCCTGCGGGAAAACATGTGGGTCGCCAAAACAGAAGACTTGCTGGCGGATATAGACAAGCATGTTTCCGAAAACCAGCACTGGGAAATGCTGGTGATTACCCACTCTGACTACGCTTTGGCGGTTGCATTGAACGAAACCGACGAGCCCGCCACTCCCCCGGTAAACAAGGCGGAAAGTGGCGGCAATGAATTTGTCACCCTGTTGGAAAAGCTCGACAAATACGGCAGTGACTTCCCGGCGGCCCGACGTTTTTTGCTGAACAACCTCCAGCACTTTGCGACCTTTGATGAGCGCATTGGCGAGTCCTACGAGATCTATTCCAACGTGCGCTCCGTGCGCTTTAACGAAATGGAATACTCCGTGCCTGCAGAGCAGGGCCCAGCCTGCCTGAGAGAAATTTTGCAGCTGATCGAGCGCAACAACCTGTCCACCTGGTTTCCCATTGAATATCGCTATGTGAAGGCTGACGATGCGCCATTGAGCATGTTTCAAGGGCGAGATAGTTGTGCTATTTCAGTGCATCAGCATTACAGCATGGATTACCACAACTTTTTTGCGGCCATAGAGCCGGTCTTCTGGAAGTACAACGGCAGACCCCATTGGGGCAAGCTGCACACGTTGAATTCGCGACACCTGAAACAACTTTACCCCCAATGGAGCGAGTTTACCGGGCTACGGCAGAACCTGGACCCGCAGGGGCGATTTTTGAACGGCCACTTACGCAAAATTATGGGGGCGTGAGGGAGGTTTTGAAGGAGGCCTTTAGGGAGAGAGTATCGTGAATCGTCGTGGTTTTCTGTTCACCGGTCTGCTGGGTGGTGCCGCTATGCTGGCCAGTGCTGCGTGGTTGCGCCCTGAAGACAAAGGCAGGCCTTACACGGCCTATTTTCAAGCCCTGAACGCAGAGCTCAAAAGCACCGGGCCTATGCGGCCGGTTTTGCTGGTAGATCTCGATCGGCTTGATCACAACATTGATGTGGTGACTGCCTCTGTGCAACGCAGTGGCAAAGCCTTGCGTCTGGTTGAAAAATCACTGCCTTGCCGGGGCCTGTTGCAGTACATTGTTAGCCGCACAGGCACAGACAAACTGATGTCCTTCCACCAGCCTTTTTTGAACCAGACTGCCGAGTATTTCCCGAAAGCAGACATTTTGCTGGGTAAGCCGCTGCCAGCCCGCTCGGCTCAGGTGTTTTACCAACAGCATCAGGGGCAGGATGAGCCAACCGCGCGCATTCAATGGCTGATTGATTCTCCCGAGCGGTTGCAGGAATACCTACAAGTAGCGCAAGCGCGTAACAGCAAGTTCCGGATCAATATTGAGCTGGACGTAGGCCTGCATCGCGGTGGTGTGGCCGATAACAACACGTTGGATGCTCTGCTTGGCCTGATTGCAAGTAACTCGGAGCATTTAGAGTTCGCAGGCTTTATGGGTTATGACCCCTTTGTCGGCATGGAGTTGCCATCGGTTCTCGGTTCTCCAGAAGCACTCCTTAGCAAGGTAATGGCGCGCTATCAGGGCTTTGTCGATTTCACCCGAAAGCAATATCCGGCACTCTGGCTGGAAGGTCTTACACTCAATACTGCAGGTAGCCCCAGCTATCGACTGCACGAAACCGAAACCCTGAGCTCGGAGTTGGCGGTGGGCTCTGCCATGGTGATGCCCACGCACTTTGATTTGCCATCATTGAGTGATCACGTGCCTGCGGCATTTATTGCCAGCCCGGTTTTGAAATCCACGGGGCCGGTGAATATTCCGGCGCTGGACGGCAAATCAAAAATCTTCTCATGGTGGGATGTAAACCAGCGTGCCAGTTATTTTATATATGGTGGCAACTGGCTGGCCGATTTCGTCGCGCCAGAAGGCTTACAGAGCAACAGCCTGTATGGCAGGAGTTCCAATCAAGAGTTGGTTAACGCCTCACCCGGCGTGGGGCTGGAAGTGGGCGATCAGGTGTTTTTACGACCGCAGCAGAGCGAGTCGGTGTTGCTGCAGTTTGGCGATATATTGGCTATGCGGAAGGGCAAGATTGTGGAGCACTGGCCAGTGTATCAGGAAGGCTCCAGAGCATAGCTATCGAATAATAGAGTTGGCGGCCAGCGCCTGAAACACTGGCCGCCAACAATACTGCAGAGTTTGTACTACTCTGCTGCAGGCCTTTCAACCACTTTGCGTTTACCTTTGGCGCATCGAGACAGCGCCTTCAGGCCCTCTTCATCAAACGCATCTACCCGGATAACGTCATACAAAGCCGTTAGTGCTTCTTCAAGTTTTTCGCACTCATCGGCTTTCACAACGCCCTCGGCGCAAGCCCAGTCCACCAGTTCTTTACGCTGGTGGCCCATCAACAATGCGATACCGTCGAGGTCGTTTTCATCACGATTGCGAATAGCGTCGTGAAGGCGGCTGCGCATGTCGGCAGTTTCGTTTGCCAGTTTGTAGGCATTCAAAACCCGTCCCAGAGAATCCTCCGGGTCCATGGTGGTGTAGGCACCTCGGCTGATGCGCTGGCGTAGTGGGGTGTCCTTAACAATACTAGCGGCTACGCGGGTGCCCAGCTTGTCGTCTGGCCCGTTAAGGCCTGTGGCACCCAACGGGAACACCAGCAGGCGCAGCGGCCAGCGCAGAGCCGGTACCGGGAAGTTGATAATCGCTTCGCGCATGGAGTCTTGCAGGTCGCGCAGGCAGGTTTGCAGGCACCACTCCACCACCGGGAGTTGGTCATCCGGGTAGCCTTCTTCGTGCCACTGTTTGATAACTGCAGACGCGTAGTACAACTGCACGAGGCAGTCTGCCATTCGCCCAGAGAGGCGTTGCTTGGCTTTAAGGCCTCCGCCTACGGAGAGCAGAGTGACATCGGTCATCAACGCAAATGCGGCTGAAAAGCGCGCCAGCTGGCGGTAAGATGACTTGATATTGCCCTGTGCGGGAACCGATTCAAGCAAACCACCGGTAAGGCCTAGAACCAGAGCCCGCAGAGCATTCCGCGTGGTGTGGGCCAGGTGGCGGTAGAAGATACTGTCGAATTTTTTCGCGGCCTGATCTTCGTCTTCCATACCGGCGGCGGCAATTTCTTCAACGATAAACGGATGACAGCGAATGGCGCCCTGGCCAAACACCATCAGGCTGCGGGTCAGAATGTTTGCACCCTCCACCGTAATACCGATGGGCACCGCATTGTAGGCGCGGGCCATAAAGTTGCGGGGGCCGGTAATGACGCCACGGCCTGCGACTACGTCCATGGCGTGGTTGATTACTATGCGCATTAGATCGGTATTGCGGTACTTCAGAAGTGCCGAGGGCACGGCTGGCCGAACGCCTCGGTCTAGCATGCCGGAGGTGAGCAAGCGAGCTGCATCCATCATGTAGGTGTAGCCTGCGATAGGCTCCAGAGCTTCCTGAACACCCTCAAATTGACTGATGGAGCGACCGAACTGCTCGCGCGTATAGGCGTAGGAGCCGGTTGCCAGGCTGGCAACCTTACCGGCCCCGGTACCCAAAGCGGGCAGGGAAATGGAGCGGCCAATGGACAGGCACTCCAGCAGCATGGTCCAGCCTTTACCGAGCATTTCCTGACCACCGATAACCTGATCCATGGGGATAAACACCTCTGTGCCCCAGGTGGGCCCGTTCATGAATACGGTATTCATCGGCAGGTGGCGAGCGCCTGCGTGTACGCCTTCCGTATCACGGGGAACCAGAACGCAGGTTACGCCTATGTCGGCGTTCTCGCCCAGCAGGCTTTCGGGATCGTAAACCTTGATGGCTAGGCCAATCAGCGTAGCAACTGGAGCTAAGGTGATATAGCGCTTGTTCCAGGTGACTTTCAAGCCCAAGACTTCTTTGCCGTTCCATTGGCCTTTGCACACGATGCCTTTATCGGGAATGGCGCCCGCATCAGAGCCAGCAATCGGCGAGGTCAGGGCAAAGCAGGGGATTTCTTCACCGCCTGCCAAACGGGGCAGGTAGTGTTTTTTCTGCTCATCGGTGCCGTAGTGCATCAACAACTCACCCGGGCCGAGGGAGTTTGGAACCATAACGGTAACGGCCGCAGACACACTGCGGGTAGAAATCTTCATCACGATTTCCGAGTGGGCCGTGTTGGAGAATCCCATACCGCCGTCTTCTTTCGGAATCACCAAGCCGAAAAAGCCGTTTTCACGGATAAACTTCCAGGCTTTTTCCGGCAGGTCGTAGTGTTCGTGGGTGATTTTCCAGTCGTCCAGCATGGCGCAGAGTTTTTCTACCGGGCCATCGAGAAACGCCTGCTCTTCGCTTGTTAGGTGCGCAGGTCTGGCATCCAGTAGTTTGGACCACTCTGGCTTGCCGGAAAACAGTTCGCCGTCCCAGTCTACAGAGCCGGATTTCAGTGCTTCTTCTTCTGTGGAGGAGAGCTTCGGAAGGCGGCTGCGAACCCAGCCCAGCAGGGGGCGGCTAAATTTGTCGAGGCGCAACTCGCTTGGAATAACCAGAATCAGGGCCAAAGCTAAAAAAAGACCGCCAAACAGAACACTGGCAATGTGCCATTCATCCTGAAACACCCCAATCAGGGTTGCGATGGACATCACCACAGCGGCGGTGGTGCCGCCAATTCCCACATAAATCAGAATCAGGGCACTAATGAGCAGTAAAAGTACACTCATGGGTAGACCTCCGTATCGTGAATGAAATTAGAAAATTTCGGGGTTAAAGAACCTCTAAATAACCTTCGGTCAAAGTCGCTTTACTTGCAAGGACAATGCCGCAGCGCATAGATTGCCATTGCGTTAGCTTAGAGGCTCAAACCAACAATCAGCAGGGCCAAGGTGGCTAGAAGGATGGCCACATTGGTGCCCAGCAGTGTGTTGAGCGAATCCGGTTGGTTGAGTGCGCCCGGAAGCTTCCAAACCAGCCAAAGTGCAAAGGGTGCGGTTGCTAATGACAGTATAGACGGCAGTGGCAGCCAGCCGGTGACTATCCCCACTACCAAAACAGCATACCCCGAGAGGAACAATGCAGATACCAGACGGGCAGCGGCACGGGTGCCAAGGGTAATAACCAAGTGGCGACGGCCTATTTTGCGATCGGCCTCGGCATCGGGTATCTGATTGATAAGCAGCAGTTCGCTCACCAGCAAAAGGATGGTCACCGATACGGTGATGGCCGTGGCATCAAGCCTAGCCCCTAGTGCCACCAGAGTGCCTAAAATCATGACCGGCCCGAAACCCATTCCCGGGGCAAAAAGGCACAACAAAGGGGAGCGGGTAATCCAACGGGTGTAGGTAAGCACAAGTACAACACCGGCAGTGCCCAAAACCAACATGGGAAGCCCGCGCTGGCAGAGAAAATACAGGCCGATGAGGACAACCAAGGCCAGAGTGCCGAGGGCAGCTACCAACACGCGCTTTGCCGCGCCGGGAGTCTCCGGGAGTGCTCCGCTGCCACCGGAGAAGGGTGTGCGGGAGGTAATCAGGTCGAGCCCGGAGACAAAATCCTCATATTCGTTGAGCAGATTTACCGCCGCGTGGGCCAGCAGTGCGCCAACAAAGACCAGCAGTGTATCCAGCAATGCCGGTGGCGAACCCTGTTGCCAGGCCGCTGCAACGCCCAGCCCAACGCATAAAGGCGCAAGAATTAGAAAGTTAGGGCGGGAGGCGCGCAACACCGCAACAGTTTCAGACATTCGTTATTTCCTCAGATATAACCGGCAGCAAAAACCAACCCGAGCACAATCGGCATAACAATAAGGCTGCCAAGATTACTTATTAGTACGAGAGAAGCCACCTTATGGGGCTCTTGTTGGTATTGCTCTGCCACCATGTAATTGAGCACCGCAGGGGGCAGGGCGGCGAACACCCAAAGAGAAGCGATTTGCAGGCCGGGTAGATCAAGCAGTGCAATCATGGGCCACGCCAGCAGCAACCCACTGACCGGGCAGGCAATGGCGCCGAGCATACCCAGTTTCCAGTCGCTAAAGTCGATATCCAGCATGCGCACGCCCAGCGTAAACAGCATGAGTGGTATGCAGATTTCGCCGAGCATATTCAGGGAGTGTAACAGCCAACCGGGTAGAGCAATGCCGCCAATGTTCACCGCCAGCCCTGCGATACTGGCAAACACAATGGGCAGTCTCAGGCGCTGTAAAATGGACGTGTGTGGGTCTAGCATGTATAGCCCCACGGAGAAGTGCAGCAGCATTTCCACAATAAACAGCACAATCGCGGCTGGCAAAGCCGCTTCGCCGAAGGCCAGAACCAACAACGGAATACCCATGTTGCCGGAGTTGTTGAACATCATCGGCGGCAGAAAAGTTTTTAGATTCAGGTTGAGAGCCCGCGCCAGTGGGTATAGCACAATTCCCGAGCCTAGAACGACAACCGTTGCCGCAAGTGCAAGTCCGGCGTAGTCCTGTAGCGGTGCCTGCTGGTCGGCCAGCACTGCAAAAACCAACATGGGAACAAACAGTTCCATGTTCAGTACGTTCAGCCCCCGAATATCCGGGGTGCGAAACCGACCGTAAAGGGCGCCGCAACCAGCAATAAGAAATACCGGCAGCAAGGTAGAAAGAATCTGGCCAATCATTAAAAGCTCCAACGGGCGCGGGGTGATGGTGTGCAGATAAACGGTTAGGTTCGCAAGCATTTCGGTACTACCGCAAGCATTATTGCACTGAACTCGACCAAAGCAGAATGCGCCGGCTCAGAACAGGACACCTTGGTTGCGATGGTGGCGGTAGCCACTCACAATAAGCCGAACTATTTAATTGCTAACCGGTTGTGGAGTTCGCCAGTGACAGTCCCGTTTGATCAACCGCTTAATCGCGAGAACACCCGTTCGGTAAAATTTGATGCCCGCAAGGCCGTGTTTGGTCGTGAGGACGTGATACCGGCTTGGGTGGCAGACATGGATTTCCCTGTGCCAGCGGCCATAACCAAGGCGTTGTCGGAGCGCGCGGCGCACCCGGTTTACGGCTATACCCTATTCCCCGAAAGCGTGTACCAATCAATAGTGGATTGGTTTAGTGAGCGGCATAGCTGGAAAATTCAGCGCGAATGGATTTTGATGGCGCCCGGTGTTGTACCCTCTTTGCATGCGGCGTGCATGGCTTACGCTCGACCGGGCGAGGGTGTGATTGTTCAGCCACCGGTGTATCCGCCGTTTTTCAGTTCTGTGCGTTTAAGTGGCCGGGCTCTTATTGAAAACCCCTTGATACGCGATGAGCAAACCGGGCATTACCGGATGGATCTGGACCATTTGGAAATCTGCGCAGCGCGCGCCGATGCCCGTTTACTGATGCTGTGTTCACCCCATAACCCGGTTGGGCGAATTTGGTCAGAGCAGGAGTTGGAGGCAGTTCTGGACATTGCCCGCCGACATGATTTGATAGTGATTTCCGATGAAATTCACTGCGACCTAACCTTTGCCGACAAGCCTAGGCACCGGATGCTGGCAACGCTCGCTCGACCTGATGACGCACTTGTTACGGCCGTAGCCCCAAGCAAAAGCTTTAACATACCGGGGCTTGGGTTATCTGCGCTGGTCATTCCGGATAAGAATCGGCGTAATGCCATGAAGGCCGTATTCGACTCCATGCACTTGCCCCAGTGCAATCCGTTTAGCATTGCTGGGTTTGAGGCGGGTTACCGCCACGGTGGACCTTGGCTGAACGATTTGATGGCCTATTTGCAGAAAAACCGTGATTTTGTGCTGGCAACGGTCAATGCCCGTCTACCCGGTATTCAAGCCAGTTCACCTGAAGGTACTTATCTCATGTGGCTGGATTGTCGAAACTTGGGGCTGGATGATGCCGCGTTGAAACAGTTTTTTGTGCAAGATGCCGGAGTGGGCATGAACCCCGGCATCTCGTTCGGTGATCAAGGCAGTGGTTTTATGCGTCTCAATATTGGCTGTCCCAAAGCGGTGCTGGCCGAGGTGCTGCAACGCATCGAGAAGGCGTTACAGGATCGCAACGCTGCTAATTAACCACGGAACAGTGGTTTTTTATCTGCTCCCAGAAAGCCGGCTCGTTCATCCCCGGCATATCGCCTTTGGTGGTTTTAATGGCTTTCCACACCTTGCCCCCGTGGCTTGCCATCTCGCCTTCTTTGTAGGTTTTTGCATAAAGCCAATGCTCTGGCTGTTCGCATAGGCCCGTGGTGGTCTCTCCGGTGCTGCTCGTTGGCACGGAGGTTGGGCTTGGGGCTAGGTCTACATCCACAATCTCGTCAGGCATTTGTAGCTGTGGGGCCTCGTCACCCTGAGCGCTGGCAGCACTAGCAAAAGCCATGATAAGCAGTGCCAGCAAAGAGGAGGCCATTAGAGGGTGGCGAGATTTGAACGTTTGATGTTTGAGCATAGTAGGCTCCTTAGAAGGTATATCAGACCGTTCTAGCTAAAAACGATAGGATACTATTCTCCGGGGACTTTTGCCTCCGTGCCTATGTGATAGGCAGCAAAACCCGCCATGACCACCTGATCCACAGCCATGCCAATGATTCTGCCATCGCTACTGGAGTGGATAGGGTATTGGGCGTTGGTGATGGGATCTGCGATGTAGCCAAGAATCTGACCCTTGGAAACTTTGGCGCCCAATTTGACCTCACTGAACAGAATGCCGCCGTGGTTTGCTCTAACCCAAGCCGAGTTGTAGTAAACAGGCTGGGGATCGCCCCATACGAACATCCGCGAGATCATCACCTGTTTTTCCATCAAGCTGGTTAGGCTGTTTACACCGGCATCAATTTGGTGCTCTTGGATGCGATGAGACTCACCGGCCTCGAGGGTAACGGCGCGAATGCCAGCATTCACAGCTGCAGTGCGAAGCATCCCGGGTGATCCGGTACTGTGCACCACAGCCATGCGATCAAACCCCCGGGTAAATTCTGCGACGGTGGGATTGTTCATGTCGGCGCGAAGCTGCGGCAGGTTGGTTCGCTTCAGTGAACCTGTGTGGATATCCACCAGCATGTCGCAGTGTCGGATGATGTTCTCGAAAAGCGAGTGGGCGATGCGATCTGCCAAGCTGCCATTCGGGCGGCCGGGGAAGTGCCGGTTTAAATCGCGGCGGTCTGGCAGGTAACGGCTACCCTGCTGGAATCCCGGCAGGTTTACTATGGGAATGCCCACCACGCTGCCACTCAGTTTTTCCGGATCAAGATCGTACATAGTCTGGCGGATGATTTCGATGCCGTTAAGCTCATCACCATGAATGGTGCCTGTCAGGCACAGGGTAGGGCCTGCATTAACGCCGTTAACCACCAGCACGGGTGTGGGCTGGGACAAGCCTGCAATCTGAATATTGGATGACCAAGCCAAGCGTGTGGATGTGCCGGGCAACACCTCGCTACCGAGCAGAACCAAATTATTGGCGGGTTGCGGTTCGCTCTTTTCCGGCTCGGGTGTTTGCTTTGCAGGCGTCTCGGTTGCTGGAGCGGCTGTATCGTTTTCCGGCGTTTCGTCTACTACCTGCGCATCGCTATCCGAGTTGTCCTCACTAGCCGGATCCTTGGGCGGCTCGGGAGACGGAGCGGGCGCGACCTCCTTGAGGTCAATATTGGGCGCTACCTTTTTTGCTTTGGGCTTAGGTTTGGGCTTTGCCTTTTTGACAGGAGGGTTGTCCTCGGTATGGGCCTCTTGCAGAGGCTCTGAACGCTCTACATCTTCAACGTTTTCGTCTTCAGCCAGCTGGGCCAATAGCGCATCCTGAGAGGGCTGTGCCTTGCTTTTGCTGTTATTACCGGAGGGCTCCGCCAACGTCATTGAAGGCAATACCAGCAGGAGTGTGCTCAAGGTGATTGAAAGGGCGGTCAGCGCTTGCGGCCTGTAAAACAGCATGATTCCTCACAGGTTAATTACGAGGGCCCAAGGATAAAGGCCAGCCGGTGGTCATGGATATGGCAATAACAAAGGTTTAATGCCATCTTCATGATGTAGCCACCAATAATGCGGCTATGGATAGTATGGTTGTGGAGTGTATTCGAACCTTACCCGTTATATCCGACACAAGGAGTTATCTGTATGGACTTTTTGCGAATTATTATTGCCATTCTGTTACCGCCGCTGGGCGTGTTCCTGCAAGTGGGCCTTGGTAAACACTTTTGGATCAACATCTTGCTGACTATTTTGGGCTACATTCCCGGTATAGTGCACGCGGTGTACATAATCGCTAAAAAGTAGCCATTGTTGCCGCTGGCAGATGCGTGGGGCATTTGCCAGTGGGCATGGCTTAGGTGGTTGGTGTTGCACGCCAGACACCGTCTGTGTGCAAGGCTCGGCCATCGGCCTCTAGCTTCAGCAGGTGCGCCAAAGCGGAGCGGGCAGCAAGTCCGTGAATGGCGGTGGGCACATCGCCGTAAGCCTTGCTGGTGAGGTCTTTTAGATTTACGGGTGAAAGCTTGTCGAGCGCACGTGCAATCTTGTGTTCTCTGGCCAATCGGTGGGTGATTAGGTAATCGATGATGGCTTCCGGTTGGCCCATCAAAAAGCCGTGCGCCGGAGCAATGAAGCGGATCGGCTCTGCCAGTAGATCATAGAGTGATTCTAGGTAAGCTTTCATGTCGCCGTCGGGTGGGTTTATAACCACCGTTGAACCCTGCATGATGTGATCCCCTGAAAACAAAAGCTCTTGGTCCCTTAACAGAAAACATAGGTGGTTAGAGGCATGCCCCGGCGTGTGCAGTGCTTTGAGTGAGCCCGCATCGGTTTCGATAATATCGCCATGTTCAGGCTGTTCATCCGGGGCGAATGCCTGATCTTGCGAGGCGCCTTCTGGGGCCTTCCGGCCATACACTCGGCATCCGGTTCTTTCTTTTAAGGCCCGGGTACCGGGGGAGTGGTCTAAATGCGTGTGGGTAACCACCACTGCATCAATTTTGCCACCCGTTATCTCCAGAATCTGCTCAATGTGACCGGTATGGTCTGGGCCCGGATCCAGCACGGTGAAGCGCTCGTGGCCCAGAATATAGGTATTGGTACCCGGGCCGGTCATCATGCCGGGGTTGGGTGCCGTAAGGCGGATCACGCCCGCGGCAACCTCAATAGGCTCACCCGAAACAATCTCTGCTTTTGTGGTGCCTTCGCCTTCTGGGTCTAGCTTAACGGCCTCATCGTAGGCGGGCGAATCCGGCTCCAAAAACACCGGCTTGCCACGACGAATCGCTGGCCAAGGGTCGCTAGGGTAGGACTCTGGCGGATTGGCCCAGGCGTAGCGCATCAGGGTTTCCACAGAATCGAAATCGCGCAGAACCCGCAGCGTTCTGATGGTGGGTAATGTCATCAAGCGCTTGCCAGCCCGGTGTTCCTCCAGTGCCTGCGCCGGGCTGAGCCATACGTGATCTATGGTTTCCTCGCCATCATGGCTCACAAGCTGGCTCTCGGGTGCTTCTGTAACGAAGAACCGAGTATCAAAGCGCCGGGGAGGGCCGGGCGGGGTAACCCAGTGGCTGAGATAGGCCAGCCTATCGAGTGGGATGGTCAGCTTATGGCGTTGGCAAAGGTCCGCGAGCGAGAGCTCGCCTTTGAACACCGCCGTGCGATCGGCATGAACCGCATGATCTCCGGTTATTGTGTGCCTATCCGCATCCACCGCCAGCAGCACGCCAGCCTCTTCAAAACATTCCCGAACGGCAGCCAGCATGTAATCCGCTCCGCCTTCGCTCAGGCTCATGGTGTGGCTGATCTCAGTATCTTCTGGCCCCATCGCGTGTTCGCGCCCGTGGGCTTCTTTCTGGTCGACCGCCCCACCGGGGAAAACGTAGTAGCCGGGTAGAAAAACGGCGTCCCAAGTGCGTTGCAGCAGCAGTATCTCAATGCCACCGGGAGTGTCTCTCACCAGTGCCAGAGTGGCCGCAGGGCGAATATCCGTAGAGCTCTTATTGTTCAAAACCGTAACCTCCGCTTGCCTTTACATCCAACGCAGTTACCAAACCTAATGCACAAAGACTGGGTTTAGCGCTAAAAGACCTACAACGAAGATAACCGATTTTTGCGGCAAGATCTTGAGGTGAACACGGCCGTGCTAAAGAGTATCATCCACTGCCGCACCCAAAATTTTGCTACACAGGTATCTGAAGTGGCCCGAATTAAACTCTCCTTCCCCGATGACGTTTTCTGTTTCGAAACCCTTATGCAGGTTCGTACAACAGACATTAACGGCGCCAACCATCTGGGTAACGACGCTCTGGTTTCGATGCTCTCGGAAGCACGCGCCCAGTTTTTGATTGGTTATGACATCCCTGAAAGCGATAGCGGCGGCAAGGGCATTATTGTGACCGACTTAGCCACCATGTATCAGTCGGAGTCTTTTTTTCCGGAGATGCTGCGCTTTGAAGTGGGGGTGATGGACTTCAATAAGTACGGCGGAGACTTTGTGTTCCGTGTAACCAAGTTGGAGAGCGGCCAGCCTGTTGCTTTGGCAAAGTATGGGTTTGTGTTTTTTGACTACCTACAAAAGAAGGTGGTGCCCATGCCGGAGAGCTTTCGGTCACGCTTTGCCTGATTCGTTTCTGCTTTTGCGGAGGCGCTTCATGCCGGTCCGGTAGAAGCTGTACGCCATAATGCCGGCAAACAGGTTACCCACCAATGCACCACTCATCAGCCCATAAATGCCGTTGAGTTGGCTACCCAGCCACAGCAGCGGTAGGAAGCACAGAAACAGCCGCAGGGATGAAACCAGCAATGCCCGCAAGGCAAGGCCAAGGGCATTGCACACAGACACCATCAGCATGCACACGCCAAGGCCGCTGTAGCTGAGCGGCACGCGCACCAGATAGGCCCCCAGAATATCCTGCACCTGTTGATCGCTGCTGAATAGATCAGAGACTAGACCAGAGGCGATTAGCCAAAGTAGGCCAATGGCCAGTTGCCATCCCACCACAAAACGCACTGCAATCCGCACCAGTTTGCGGATTTGCTCTATTTCACCAGCTCCCAACATGCGGCCGATCATGGGTGGCATGGACATGGTGAGTGCGAGTACCACTACAATGGAGAAAAACTCCAAACGTGTTCCCAGCCCCCAGGCGGCAACGGCAGCCGAGCCGAAGCCTGCGACCATGGCGGTTGCCAGCATGGCAGAGACGGGGGGCATGAGTTGGCTCACCATGGCGGGGGCCATGATGCTGTTGAGTTGTTTCAGTGCGCTTCCCAAGGCGAGTTCGCGAAGGTCAAAGCGCGCCCAGCCACGTTTGAGCAGTTTGCGGTATATGAATAGGCAGCCGATTCCAAAGGAAGTCACTGTGGCCCAGGCGGCACCGGGTAGGCCCCAACCAAAAATGAAAATATACAATGGGTCCAGAGCGATGTTGGCGAGGCTGGTGGCGACCATCATGTAGCCGGGCAGTTTGGTGTCGCCATGGGAGCGGCAAATGCTGTAACCGAAGTATAAAAATGCGCCGATCCAGGCTGAGAATAGCCAGGGCACCCAGTAGCTGCGCACCATTGGGAGCAGGGTGTCGTCTGCGCCGAGTGCGGTCATGATGGGGGTTTGGAAAAGCCATAAGATAATGCAGAGCACAAATACCAGTGCACTGCCAACGGTGATGACCAGCCCGCCTAGGCGAAACGCCCTGAGTTCGTCGCCTAATCCGAGTGTGCGTGAAATGATGGCGGTGGTGGCAATACCCAGCCCTACCTGTAGCCCTATGATGAGTTGGTGCATGGGCAGTGTGAAGCCCAGAGCAGCCAGCGGGTCTCGGCCAAGCTGCCCAATAAAGGCGCTGTCTGCGAGCTGGAATGTCATGAGTGAGAGCGCGCCAAACAGCATGGGCCAAGTCATGTTGTAGAGCTGGCGGGGGAGGCTGGCGGTTTGGGTGGTGTTGCTCACGGGTATGGGGTGGTGCCTTGGTGTTGGATTGGGATTGGGAGTCTAACAGGTTTGTTCTTTGTATTCGGTGTAGGTCCAGCGGGCAGGCAGGCTTTCCCAGACACGCCGTGAACCCATCCTTGGGGGCTTGGCATTGCCATCCTTGGCAATGCACAGTCTGGGAAAGCCTGCCCGCCCGCTGGACTTCGTGCCCTGCTATAGCCTACAGAACGCTACTTTCTAAAGTGCTTGGGCCAGTTTCAGGCTGATTGAAGATTCGCGGTTATAGAACCTTCAGTGCTGCGTCGTAATCCGGCTCGTCGTGGATTTCGCTGACGAGTTGGCTGTGGATGACTTTGTTGTCTTCATCCAGAACTACCACAGCGCGGGCGCAGAGTCCGGCCAGAGGGCCGTCTTGGATGGCTACGCCGTAGTCTTGCTGGAAGCTGTAGTTGCGGAAGGTGGAGAGGGTAACCACGTTTTTAAGGCCCTCTGCACCACAGAAGCGGGCTGCCGCGAAGGGTAGGTCTGCAGAGATAACCAGTACAACGGTGTTGTCCAGTCCACTGGCTTTCTCGTTGAATTTACGGGTTGATGCAGCACATACGCCGGTGTCGATGCTGGGGATGATGTTCAGGATTTTGCGTTTGCCAGCCCAGCTTTCGAGTTTTACTTCTTCCAAGCCGCTGTTGGTGAGCGTGAACGGTTGTGCTGTTTCACCGTTCTGCGGAAATTTTCCGCTCAGTTCAATGGGGTTGCCTTCGAGAGTGACTGTGCTCATGAATTGCTCCTTTGATGATACGGATATGTTCGGTAACAGCTTACTCTGTTTAGTTCATTTTGGATGAGTTTGCATCCCTTTGAACAGTATCAAGGTAACTATCTGCTGGATACCGTTTGCGGTTCGAAGCCGGGAGCTGGGTGACGTTGAACCAGTAGCAGGTAGCTGCCGAGAGACGAAGCGGCACAGGAGGCAATGATGGCTGCCATCACCAGTGAGGTGCCGTCATGCAGGTGGCCCACGAGTACGCCTGCGCAGGCGGCAATGGCCATTTGGGCAAAGCCGAACAGGGCGGAAGCGGAGCCTGCCATGCGCGGGAAGTTGGCCATGGCACCTGCCATGGTTTGGGGCATCACCATGCCGGTGCCTGCCATAAACACAGCTTGCGGGAGGATAACAGCCCACACACTGAAGACTTCGGCCAGCGCCAAGGCCACCATTAAGCTGCCTCCTGCAACGGCAATGACCAGCCCGCGCACCAGTATTTGATCTGGCACCAAGCGGCTGCCAAGGCTTATGGCTGCGAGGTTGCCGGTTATATAGCCAGCTACGATGCCAGCGAAATACAGACCGAACCGTTGCGGCGGCACTTCAAGGAAATCAATCAGCACGAACGATGAGCCGGAAAGAAACGCAAACAGCCCGGAGAACAGTAGGGCGTTGGTCAGGGTATAACCAAGAAAGCTGATGTCGGTGCCTATGGCGCGATAGTTTCTTAGCAGGCTGCAGAGTTTCAGTGGCTGGCGGTATTCTGGGCGCATGGGCTCAGGTATGCCGAAGGCAACTACGACGGCCATGATTAGGGCGTAGCCACCTAGTGCGAGGAATATTGAGTGCCAGCCCAGCCCGGCTACCATTAGGCCGCCTAGCGTGGGTGCTATGGCGGGTGCTAATGCCATGATGCTGGCAAGGAGTGCCATGATTTTTGCGGCTTCGCGGGGTGTATAGATATCGCGGATGGCTGCGCGGCCCAGCACTGGCCCGGCGGATCCGCCAAGTGCTTGTAAAAAGCGGCAGAGGATTAAGGTTTCGATGTTGTTGGCGAGTGCGCAGCCGATGCTGGCGATGGCGAACAACACGAAGCCGCCAATCATGATGGGTTTGCGACCGAAACGGTCAGCTAGAGGGCCACACACCAACTGCGCTATGGCAAAGCCAGCCATGTATAGGCTCAGTGTTAGCTGAACCTGACTGGTACCGGTGCCAAAGTCGCTGCCGATTTGCGGCAGTGCCGGCAAATACATATCGGTGGCCAGCGGCCCGAGAGCGACGGCGGCAGCGAGTAGTATGGTTGTCCATATACTGGTGAGTGCTAGCATCTACTATCCATACCTTGGGGGTGGCGATTGAGGGGGCGAGGCTTCCAAAACACGCTGTGAATACGTCCGTGTACGCTTGGCTACGCCATCCATGGCTCCGCACAGTTTTGGGAGCCTCGCCCCCTCAATCGCAGTCAACTTTGGAGTGGATTCTAGGGGGAGGCTTGCGAAAAAATAACAGGGGCGCTGCTCATAGCATATATGAGCAAAACAGATGGGTTAGTCGTTCAGGCCATTCATGGTGGCGGCTACGGTGTTTATCTGGTTTCTCAGCCAGCGGTGCGCCGGGTCGTTTTGGTTGCGGCGGTGCCACACCATCAGCAGGGTAAAAGGGTTGAAAGTGAAGGGCAGAGGTACCCAGGAAAAATCCCGAAGTAAGTGTTTGCTCATGCGCTCAGGCGCGGTAACCAGCATGTCAGTGCCCCGGAGGAATTCCGGTAGGCCGGAGAAGTTGGATACGGTAATAACGTTACGGCGGGTTAGGCCGCGGGCAGATAAACCGGCTTCTAGGGCGGGCTTTTCTCCGGTGCCGAATACCAATGCTATGTGGTCGGCTTTCAGGTAATCGGTAACTGTTTCCGGCGCTTCTCGCTGGCTTGGGTCGTAAAAAACCACCATGCGGTCGCCCATCAGCCCTCGTTGCATAATGTCGGTGGCTTCCGGGGCGTGGGGGGAGATGATCAGGTCGCAGATGTTTTTGCGCAGCATGTCTGCCGTGGGAATACCGGAGGCAATGACCTGCAGCGTAACGCCAGGCGCTTGTAGGCGCAGGCGCTGCATGAGTTTTGGAAGCAGCATGTCTCGCTCGTAGTCGTTGGCGGCGATGGTGAACGAGATTTCGGTGGTTTCTGGCGTGAAGGGTGGGCCAGAGGACAGGGAGTGCAGGTCATCCAGAATCTGGCGAATGTGGGAGCCGGCTTGCACTGCATAGCGCGTGGGTGTGATGCCGCGCCCGGATTTAACGAATAGAGGGTCACCTAAAGCTTTACGCAGGCGGTCCAGAGTATGGCTTACAGCCGACTGGCTAACACCAAGCTTAACAGCCGCCCGCGACACACTGCCCTCATCAAGAACCGTGACAAAGGTATGGAGCGCGCGGATATCAAGATTGAATGTATCAATAAGGTTCATGGGTAGCAGTGTAATCCACAACCATCGTTGCCGGAACCTAATGTCATCAATCTGAACGTAGAGCCAACCACTCTGCGATTTCCAGCCAGCTTTCAGCGGGCGCTTTGCTACCAGCCAGAATGCCCATGTGTCCGCCGTGGGTTACGCGGAAGGTCTTGTCCAAGGAGCTAACATGATCCATCAAGCTCTTCGCCGCATCGGGTGTCACCATGGTGTCTTCGCTGCCTGCTACGGCAAACAAGTTGGCGCTAAAGTTGTTCAATTGTACTCGATCATCCCCAATCTGAACTGTGCCCCGGGACAACTGGTTGTCGATCCAAATACGAACAACGGTGTCCTGAACCACGCCGCCAGGGTAGGCCACCATGCGGTCAAGAAAGGCAGAGGTTGTGGCGTGGCTGGTTACAAACTCTCGATCTCCCAGCCGCACGATCAGCTCCCAGTAACCCATAAAGCTGCCAATAGGGTTAGTGAGCTTGAAGCCAATCGTATTGGCCCAACCAGGGCTGTGAAACCAGTGCGGCCGGAGGTTGTGAAGTCGGAATCCGGTGCGTTTGTGAATCGAGTTGGAGACATCGGCCAAGCGCTGATTCAGCAGTCCGAGAATACCCGAAGCATGGCTGTCGATAGGTGACCCCAGCACGATGGCGTTACGCACATGCTGGTCTTTGCTCAGGGCCGAATAAAACAACGTAAACATGCCGCCCATGCTCCAACCGTGCAGCGATAATTCCTGTTGGCCACTGTGCTCACGCACTCTGTCTAGAGAGGCGGGCAGGAGTTCTGCTACGTAGGTGTGGAGATTGTAATGGCTGTGCGCACGCGTGGGTTTACCCCAGTCAATAAGGTACACCTCAAAACCTTTTGCGCGCAGAAACCTCACCAAACTGCGCTTGGGGAAAAGGTCGTAAATCAGCATGTTCACAGCCAAAGGCGGAACAATAACTACAGGTGTTCGATGACTTTTTCTTTCAACAGGAATCGTTATGTCATCCAGTTCGATGAAATCTTCCTGTAGAGGGGGGTAGTAACGCAGGCTAACCAGCCCATCGGTATGGAGCATTTCGAAAGGCGTTTGTCCTGCCTGCACGAGACTGGAGGCGCGAAATACGCGGTCGAACGCATTGCCAGCATAGTGCGTTGTTTGCTTAGCCAACTCTGCTGCTTTCTCGGTCGCGGCTTTGATAAAGTCAGGCATTAAAAGAATCCATGGTAAAAAAGTGAGGCTATCGCGCAGCGTTTGGCTGCGCTATGGCAGTGCTGTCACTTCTGGCTGGCAACCTGGTCACAATCAGCCACTGCCCATCACAGGTGGTGATTGGTATGATTGCCCACCACTGGTTAAATAATCACAACAGGAAACCTATGCTCAGCTTCCTACCCGCTCCCGTTATCGGCGTCATCAATTCCATTCTGTTGGCAATCAATACGCTGTTTTGGTGTCTATTGCTCTATATTCCGGCGCTGCTGAAGCTCATTATCCCCCATAAGGGCTTCCGGGTTCTGTGCACCCGCATCATTATCTGGATTTCGGAATCCTGGGTCGCATGCAATACGGGTTGGATGAAGCTAACCCACGGCACGCAATGGCAGGTTACCGGCGCGGAAAACCTGCGCCGTGAAAGCTGGTACCTAGTGCTCAGCAATCACCAAAGCTGGGTTGATATTTTTGCCATGCAGCGAGTATTTAACCGTCGTGCGCCTTTTTTGAAGTTCTTTTTGAAGCAGCAGCTTATCTGGGTGCCGGTTATCGGGCTGGCTTGGTGGGGGTTGGATTTTCCATTCATGAAGCGGTATAGCCGAGAGTATTTGATCAAACACCCGGAGAAACGCGGGGAGGATCTTAAAGCCACTCGTCGTGCTTGCGAGAAGTTTCGCTACACCCCGGTGAGCGTCATGAACTTTGTGGAGGGCACCCGGTTTACCCCGGCAAAACACGAGAAACAAAAATCACGCTACAAGCACCTGCTTACCCCCAAAGCCGGTGGTGCCGCTTTCGTGCTGGACACCATGGGCGATTCGATTCAGACGCTGGTTGATGTAACCATTGCCTACCCGGGCGGAGCACCGTCATTCTGGGACTTTATTTGCGGCCGGGTGAAGGAAGTAAAAATGGAAATTCATACTGTAACCATCCCCGAGCACCTCAAGGGGCGGGATTATGCAACCGATGCAGAGCACCGGCGTAACGTGAAGAACTGGCTGACGGAGCAGTGGCAGGCTAAGGATGCCCGCCTTGAGGAAATGCTCCGCCCATAGCCCTCGTAAGCGGCGTCAGCTTTTGCTGTCGCCGCTCTCCAGTGCATTATCCTGCGCTTCGTCGTTTGTGCCTTCCGTACCAGAGGCTGTCGGCTTTTCGTCCGCTTCTACAAGCTTGAAATTGATCTGCCGACGCTCTTCTTCCACGCCCGAAAAGCTCACTTTAACCGCCTGTTCAAGCTGGAAAATGCGTCCGTTTTTGTTGTGAGTCAGGCGCAGTGTGACCGGATCAAAGCTGTACTTGCCATTAAGATCTTTGCAGCTAACAAAGCCTTCGAGACCATTGGCTTCCAGGCGAACAAAGAAACCTGCAGGGATGGTTCGGCTGATGACACCATCCATAGGTTCATCACTGAGAGTTTTGGCGAAGTCGCTCTTCAGCCAGGTTTCCAGATTATTGGCCGCCTGACGCGCCTTTAACTGGGTCGCCTGAAGCGCCAGCAGTTGTTCGCTGCTGAGTGTCTTCATGGGCGTGTCCCAAAGTGCCGCTTTGATCACCCGGTGGACATACAGATCAGAATACTTGCGCAAGGGCGATGTAAACGTGGTGTAGGCATTCAGCCCCATACCTTGGTGGGGCCCTGCGGCAAACGCCAACTCCGCCCGCGCCAATTGGCGTGAAAGAATGGCCTTAACCGGCACGTCCGCTTCCAAGTCTGCTGTTTGTTTCATGAGCGCTTTGAAGCCTTCCGGTTTGGTGGCATCTATATCCGCCAAGTGCGGTGCATAGCCTTCGATCAGCGCTCGAACATTGTCGGCACGATCGTCCCGCAGCCCGGGGTGTTGGATGAACAGGCCTGAAGGTTGTTTGGTCAGAAAGTCAGCAGCGCAGCGATTAGCTGCAACCATGCATTCTTCTACCAGACGATGGGCTTCGTTCTGGATGGTAGGTTCGATGGCGCGAATACGTCGGTTTTCATCCAGCCTTAGGCGGAACTCTGGCCGGTCGCCGCTCAGCAGAGCGTGCTCGCTGCGCCATTTTCGCAATGCCGTTGCAGCCTGGTGTAGCTGGTCCAGGCTGTTACACACTGAGTCTGGCAGTGCTTTTATATCTTCGTCCTCACGCCCCTCAATCAGGTTTGAGACCAGATCGTAGCTGAGTTTGCCATGTGAACGGATAACGGCTCGATGGAAGCTGTAATCACCCAAGCTGCCATCGTTGTTGACCTGCAAATCGCACACAAGCGCCAGCCGCTTCACGTCTGGCATGAGTGAGCACAACCGGGTGCTGATGGCGTCTGGCAACATGGGCAGAGGTTCGCCCGGGAAATAAATGGCAGTAGCGCGCTTGAAGGCTTCAAATTCCGCCGCACTTTCCGGCCCAATCACTGCAGACGGATCGGCAATAGCGATAGACAGCGCCCAGCCTGTAACGTTTGGCTCTGCCAGCAGCGCGTCGTCCATGTCTTGGGTGGCCGGGCTATCAATCGTTACATAGGCGCGGTCTGTGCGGTCTTCACGATCTGTTTCGAGGGCTTCAATGGCTGCTTCGTTTAAGCTTTCTGCCTGCTCCGTTACGGCTGTCGGCCAAGCGTCTGCCAAATCGAAGGTTGCAAGAGTCAGAGCACGCTCAATACCTGGCTCACCAGCTTTACCGATAACCCGTAGAACCTTGGCTTGGCCTTTCCCGTCTTTGATGGGGTGCTTGTGCATGCAGCAGTATAGATAGTCATCTGGCTCGGCGTTCATGCGCTCTTTTGGCGGAATGAAAATCCAGCGATTGATACCGGGGGTTTCCGGCACCACAAAATGCCCTTTACCTTTTACCAGATAGCGCCCAACGAAGGTGGTTAAGCGGCTTTCAATCAGCTCGTCTATTAAACCTTGGGTTTTACCTTTTTCGACTTCCAGCTCGGTGACATTAACTCTGTCACCCGGGAGCACTTTTTGCATTTCTTCCGGTGGCAGGAATAGATCCCGCCCTTCATCCAGTGCGACGAATCCGAAGCGGCCGTTGGTGGCTTTAACCGTTCCGGGGAAAACAACTTTGTTTTCCTCAATGTCAGACTTTAGCTGGCGCAACTGGTTTAGAGCGTCGGCATTGAGCATGGGTTAACCTGACTGAAAAAATGAATGTTGGGGCGGAGTATAACGGTTATGGCGGTACGAGTCAGACCCGTTACACGGAGCTAACTTCTGTATTTTCCGGAGTGTTGATGCAAACCCGGTTGCGGCCTTCGCTCTTGGCCCGGTACAGGGCTTGATCTGAATATCTCAAAACTTTGCCAATGTCGTCTCCGGGCTTTGAGAAATAGCCTCCAACGCTGACCGTTACCGGAGTGCCTGTTTTGCGGCTTTCCTGTTCAACGCTTTCACGAATGCGTTTGGCGATGTGTTCCAGCGTTGCTGGATCGCATGGGGAGAGCAAAATGACAAATTCATCACCACCCCAGCGCCCCGGATGGTCATAGGAGCGCAGGCAGGCCTTTAGCCACAAGGCCACCCGGCAGAGAATCTCGTCGCCAGCCTGATGGCCAAGTTGGTCGTTGATTGACTTGAAGTGGTCGATATCGAGCCAGATCACGCCAAAGCCCTTGCCCGATCGCTCTGCCAGATAAATTTCCTCATCTAGAGCTTCATCCAAGCCCCGGCGGTTTTTCAGGCCGGTGAGGGGGTCAACCCGCGCCAGTTCATGCAGTTCATCGGTTCGTTGGGCAACCTTGTTTTCCAATTCCCGGGTGGAGTCGCGCAAGCTGACAGTCATTTTTTCAAAATGATCAACAAGTCGACCGATCTCGTTATCGGGTTTGTCCAAACGCGGTAGGGTGAAGCTCCCGCTGCGAACCTTCTCCACTGCCGCTTCCAGCCCGACAATGGGTTTTACGATGCGCGACTGGATAATGAGGTGGAAGACAAGCAACGTGATTAGAAGACTGGCGATAAATACCGCCACTAGAGGCCAAAGATAGCTTTGCGGCAGCAGGGTATTGAGGTCCAACAGGGTGATTTCAAACCAACCAATAGCAGGTAAAAACGCCACGCCAGCCAGATGCTCGCGGCCTTCTACAGTAACAAAACCGCTTTCGACATGGCCTGCCTTGTCGGAGTTTTTCTTCAGTAGCTGTAGCATGCCAAGAATCTTCTGTTTATCTTCGGGGGCTTCAAACAGCAGGTCGACGGTGTTTTTCTGGCCTTCGGGTTTTACAACACTGGCGAAATCAATGTAATTGCGATCCCGGTAGAGCTGAATGGCGCCATTGTAGTCGACAAATAGGGTGGTGATGCCCTCCTGATTGATATCGACAATATCTTGCAAAAACGTATCAAGATTCATCCCTGTGCCAACCATACCCACGATCCGCTTGTCAGCATCACGCATGAGAACATCGATCCAAAGCTTAGTGACGCCCAGTTCTGTATCGGGGTTCACATTGAGATGAAAATCTCGGCCCTCTTCGATTAGCTGGTAGAACCAAGCATCGTCAGGCTTTTCCGGATCCAAAACGTAACGGAACTGCCGGTTTGCAAACTCGTTTTTTTCATTATTGAAGTAGTAGCGGCCGCTTTCCCTGAGTGCAACGAAATAGCTGTTATCCCGAAAATTGGCGCGGAAGCTCTCCATTTCGTAAATAGCATTCGCTTTCAGGGTTTCGTTCTCGGGGGCGGTTGCCCAGTTAATCAGTGCAGTCGAGTCGGCCATTTGCCGGGCGAGGCCGATCTCGCGTTCCAGAGATTGCAGTAGCCGAGCGCTGTCGTAGCGCACCTGTATTTCCGCTACCTGACGTCCCCAGCGTTCAATCAAATCGGCAGAAAGCTCTCGGTAGGCCAGCCAGGAAGCGCATGCAGAGACAATGATCAAGCCTGCGGCGAGGCTGAGAAACCGGGTTTTAAGGCTCAAGCAGTTCTGGCTCCGTTTTCCGGGGTGTCGGAGTCAATAATAGTGCACAGTTAGCCCCGTGTGTAGATAACTAGGCCAGAAAACACTGAAAACCTGTTGCAGGTCATCACCGGTGCTTTGGGGCACCGGCGCGCGTAAATTTAAGTGCTCGTACTTTTGAGCCCCGGTCTAGGCGTCAGTTGTGCTCGGAAAATACCTTGGTTTGCCCGTTATCGTTGAACATCAGCACTTGGTAATGGTCTTTGCGGTCGCCCATTTCCATACCCGGGGAGCCTGCGGGCATACCGGGAACAGCTAGGCCTCTGGCCTTTGGGGCGTCGGCGAGAAGCCGCTGAATATCGCTAGCGGGCACGTGGCCTTCAATCACATAGTCACCCACGAAAGCGGTATGGCAGCTCGCCAGATTGGGGCTAAGCCCAGCTTCCATTTTGACACGGTTCATGTTGTGGGTGTCGGTGACCTCCACATCAAAACCGTTGCTTTCCATATGCTCAACCCAGTCTGTACAACAACCGCATGTTGGCGACTTATAGACATGGATACTCTGTGCAGCGCCTGCTGCCAGTAGAGGGGTGCTAAAGCCGAGCGCGCCGACCAGAGCCATTCCGAGAATCTGTTTTTTCATGGTTTTTCTCTCTTTAACGTTGTGTTCAATGGTGGCTGTGATCCTGTGCCTGCGCATCGCTATCCGTTGACGAAAGCCAGAACCACCATACTGTGGCGGCCATCAGAGCAAGTCCTACGGCATTGACCAGTATTGCTTCCATCAGTTCCGCTCCTCTTTCGGTGCTCGGGTTGCCGCTTGGGCCGGTTTATGGCTGGTTTTAAACAGGCGTAGCCGGTTGGCGTTGGTAACAACGGTTACTGAAGATAGCGACATGGCTGCACCAGCCAGAATCGGGCTCATCAGAATGCCCCAAACCGGATACAGCAGACCAGCGGCAACGGGAATGCCTAGCGTGTTATAAACAAACGCGCCAAACAGGTTTTGATGAATGTTTTTTACGGTAGCCCGGGAGATTTCTATGGCATCCGGCACACCATGCAAAGAGCCTCGCATCAGCGTAATGGCCGCGCTTTCGATGGCGACGTCTGTGCCTGTGCCTATGGCGAAGCCCACATCGGCAGCCGCCAGCGCAGGAGCGTCGTTGATGCCGTCGCCCACCATGGCAACCGTATAGCCTTTGCCGCGCATTTCATTCACCACACCGGCCTTGTCTTCCGGTAGAACTTCGGCGCGGTAGTCGTCGATACCCGTCTTTGCGGCAATGGCTTTGGCGGTGGCGTCTATGTCGCCAGTCACCATCATTACCCGTATGCCCGCATCGTGTAGGCGCCGGATGGCGGCTTCTGAATCCGCTTTAATCGCATCGGCAACGCCCATAACGCCCAGCAATTCCGTGCCTCGGGCGAGAAACAAGGGCGTGCCGGCTTGCTCTGTAATGGAGTTCTCTGCATCACTCAGGCTATCCAATGATACGCCTTCGGCTTCCAGCCAGCGGCGGTTACCCAAGCGAATCTTGTCACCTTCATACTCGCCTGCCACGCCTTTGCCATTCAGCGCTTCGAAACCAGTCACTTTGAGTGGCTGTGCGCTTTGCTCTTTTGCTTTGTTAACAATGGCTTCCGCAAGCGGGTGCTCGGAGTGCTGCTCCAAACCCGCAGCTAGCGCCAGAAGCTGTTGTTCATCGCCATTTACCGCATGCACGCTGGTCACCGCAGGATGACCTTCGGTGATGGTGCCGGTTTTATCGAGAATCACTAAATCCAGCTTGCCAGCTGTTTGCAGAGCGTCTCCCTGACGAATCAGGGCGCCGTACTCCGCTGCTTTACCAACACCCACCATCACCGACATAGGCGTAGCCAGCCCCAAAGCACAGGGGCAGGCAATAATCAGTACGGTGGTGGCTGCAACCATCATGTGCACAACCGCGGGCTCAGGGCCAACGTTGTACCAGACCAGCGCGGCGGCGATAGCAATCAACATAACACTGGGTACGAACACCGATGATATTTTGTCTGCCAGCCGCCCGATGGCAGGTTTTGAGCCCTGCGCCTTCTTCACCAAATGAATGATCTGAGCCAACGCAGTTTCACTACCCACCCGAGTGGCCTCATAGACAATTCCGCCGTGGGTGTTGAGCGTACCGGCGGAAACGTCATCATCCACGCCCTTGCTTACCGGCATGGGCTCACCCGTTAGCATGCTCTCGTCAATACGGGTGCTGCCTTCAACAACGCGCCCGTCTACGGGTAAATTCTCACCGGGGCGAACCCGAATGTGGTCGCCTTTGCGCACCTCCTCCACCGGGATATCTTGCTCCTGCCCATCACGGATAACCCGCGCGGTTTTTGCCCGCAAATCCAACAGCCGACGCACAGCCTCGGACGTTTTGCCTTTTGCCCGCAACTCCAAAGCCTGACCCAGATTGATCAAGCCGATAATCATGGCCGAAGCTTCAAAATACACATGCCGAGCCATCTCGGGTAAAGCATCGGGAATACTCACCACCGTGATGGAATACAACCAGGCAGTTCCTGTGCCCAGTGCAATAAGCGTATCCATATTGGCGTTATGGTGCCGGAAGGCCTTCCAGGCACCGCTGTAGAAATGCCCACCTGTGCCTGCCATGACCGCTAACGTGAGCAAACCCAAACCCAACCAAATGCCTTGATTCGATTCGGTGACCGTCATGGAGCCAAACCCCATGCCGTAGATCATCATGGCAACGCCTAGCCCCAAGCTAATCGCCATCTTCACCAGTAGAGTTTTATACCGCTTCTTGTCCTCTTCTTGCTTCTTATCATCCGCGGCATCCGCATCTTCAATCACACTGGCGCCGTAACCAGAGCTTTCGACTGCCTTGATCAGAGCCTGTGCATCCGACACCCCGGTCGCCGTAGCCGTATTATCCGCAAGATTCATATGGGCACGGGTAACACCAGGTACCGATTTCAGTGCCTTCTCAATGGTATTTACACAGGAAGCGCAGGTGGCACCGGTGACAGCCAGATGCACCTCATTATCGCCGCGAGCCGGTTTCGGCTTTTCAGGTGCGCTCTCCGGAGCCTTAGCTTGGCCGCCTTCATCTATCGCTTGGTCTAACGGTGCATCAGCGGTGGCAGCCTTGTCAGCTTTGGAAGCGCAGCAACTGGCAGGCTTCTTAGCCTCAGCCACCGGCTCTGCCGGGTATCCCGTCTCTGTCACAACCCGGGCCGCCTCTTTGGCATCGACGCCCTCTGGCAAGGACACCGTCTGATCCTCCAGATTAACCTCAACCAAACCAACATCGCCGGTGAGTGGCTCCAGAGCATTACGAATCTTCTTGGCGCAGCCCTGACAAGTAGCGCCGGAAATACTCAGAGTAGGCTTCAACACAGATGCTTCGCTCATAATGATTTACTCCTCAACCTGCTTTGTGGGAGCCTTGTCATCCCAATGCTCAATCAACCGACAAATGGTGTGACCATCCGGCGTACCGTCGGGCATATCCTGCCAGGCGGCCAATGCTGTTTTCATACGCTTACGCAACTGCTGCAACTCATCAATCTCGCGCTCCACGTCCGCCAGCCGCTGCTGAAACACATCCCGAACCATGGGGCAGGGCGAGTGATGATCATCCGCCTGATCCAAAATCTGCCGAACCTCGGGCAATGAAAACCCCAACTGCCGCGCCTTGCGAGCAAAACGCAAACGCCGAAGATCCTCAGCGTCGTAATGCTGATAATTGTTATCCGGATTCCGAGTAGGTTTGAGCAGCCCTTCCCGTGTATAAAAACGCACGGTGTCCGGATTAACCCCAGCAGCAGTAGCAAGTTCTTTAACTTTCATATTGAGTAGCACCGCCAAATTCCAAGGAGCGGCGGTGTGGAAGGCCTGTCCGAAAATGCTCGGAGCCAGGGAAGGCGGAGAGCAAGCGTACATGGACGTATTCACAGCGGTTTTCGGACAGGCTTTCCACACCGTCGCGGCTATCACCGAAGTAGGATAGCTGAGCGTATAGAAGATTTAAGGATAGCCTAAAACCTGTGACCTACTCACAGGTCAAAGGTTTTCAGGAAGAGGAGCTTTTCGCCCGAAGGAGGGTACCGCAGCTTTTGCATTGATCAGGTGCCATCAACTTGGCCTGCCAGCCAATCTTAACGCCACAAGCCGGGCAGGCCAGACGCAACTGCAAAATAATAATAGGAGTAACCAAAGCCACAAGCAGAAACCCTAAAGGCCCCCAACTTTCGCCACTGGAAAGCCCGAGCTGACTACTGAACACCAGAATAATAACCAGAGCCACAAACGCAAAAATGAAATAATTCCGATTCCAGCGCTCCCAGCGGCGAAGCTTGGCATCCTGTTCCGACGTTAAATAACCCGTGGCCATAAAATCTCACCTAAAAAATCAATCACTGCCAACGCAATGGTGGGGATCACAGAAAACAATTACAAACCTCAATCGACCATCGCACACTTTTCAAGCTCGCCGCTGGCCAGCGCTTTTTCCAACTCCGCCGCCGGAACAGGGCGGCTGATCAAATACCCCTGAGCTACATTGCAACCCTGACTTTTAAGAAAATCCAACTGCGCCTGAGTTTCCACACCCTCGGCAACCACCCGCAAGCCCAGATTGTGGGCGAGATTAATCACCGCCCGGGTGATCACGGCATCATCGTGGCGCTCAGTCACCTCCGTAATGAACGAACGGTCGATTTTTAGAAGATCCACCGGGAAGTCTTTCAAATACGCCAAAGAAGAATATCCCACCCCGAAATCATCAATTGCCAGTTGCACTCCTAAATCATGCAAACGGAACAGCTGATCCCGATTGTGCTCAATGTTCTGAATGAATATCTCCTCCGTAAGCTCAACTTCCAAACGGTCAGCCGGAATACCCTCGCCATTCAGGGTATCGCGTATGTGATCCACCAAATGCTCCTCATCCAATTCCCGTCCGGACAAGTTCACCGCAACCCTAAGATGCTCAAAAGGTGTGCCCTTCCAGGCCGCTAATTGACGGCAGGCAGCCATAACCACCCAGTGCCCGATATCGGTAATCCGGCCACTTTCCTCTGCCAGCGGGATAAACTCTCCCGGCGCTAGAAGGCCTCTACGGGGGTGCTGCCAGCGAATTAGCGCCTCAACGCTGGTGATCTTGCTGCTGTTCAGGTTCAACTGTGGCTGGTAGTGCAGCACAAACTCATTGTTGGCAAGCGCCTGACTCAGATCTTTTTCCAGCTCCAGACGCATGACCTCCCGCTCCTGCATACCCTCGGTATAGAACTGATAGGTATTACGGCCCTGATCCTTAGCCCGGTACAGGGCAATATCGGCGTTGCGCAGCAGGGTATCTGCGTCCAAACCGCTATGGGGGTAAACGGCAACGCCTAGGGTTGCGGTAATGCTATGAGTTTCATTCTGAACCACGTAGGGCATTGCAAAACACTGTTTTATTTGGCCTAGCAAGTGAATGGTATCGTCAATATCCTCCACATACTGTTGGCAGATCATAAACTCGTCACCGCCGGAATAGGCCACTGTAACGCGCTCGTCACTGAGTTGATTCAGGCGTCCGGCAACCTGAGCCAGTAACTCATCGCCAAACTGGTGCCCCAGAGAGTCGTTCAGCATCTGAAAGCGGTCGAGATCCAGCATCACAAGTGCCACTTGCCGCATCTGGCGATCCGCAATTGTCAGCGCATGGGCCAAGTCTTCCATAAAAAAGCGTCGGTTCGCCAAACCGGTGAGAACATCGGTGGATTCCAGCCGCACCAAGTCTTGCTGCATAGCTTTGCGCTGGGCAATTTCTCCATCCAGCACCCGACGCGTCGCCAGCAAATCCCGATTGCGTTTGAGTGTGAGTTGCAAGAGAAGTGTTGCGAGACTGGCCACCAATCCTGTAAATACCAGCGTAATGAAGGTCCAGCGCGGCCACGGGCTGGTTTGCTTGTTCACCCATGCCGGTGAAGGCTCAAGCGTTAACTGCCAGTCCAGAGTCGGCAGATCGATTTGTACGGTGTGGGACATGGAATCACCGGCGCTTTCGAAAGCGCTCAGTGCATAGACTTGAGTGCCTTTACTCAAGAGCTCAATGCGGAACATTGCCGGTTCCCGGGTTGCCAGCAGCTCGCTGGCCAGTGTCTCCATTTCGAAGACTGCGGCAATAAAACCATTGTTGTCTGGCCCGGCCCCCACCGGTGCATAGATAACAACGCCTTTGCCGCCTTGACGTAGCTCCAGTACGTCGGAAATATCGATGTCACCCGAAAGCTTCGCAGCCTCGAGAGCCGTTCTCCGTTGTTCGTTGAAGGCAACGTTGAAGCCAAGGATTGTACTATTCAGCGTAGGCGGCTCAATCCAGCGGATAACATTGCTGCTATCGATCCATTCGATCACAGAATAAATGCGATAGTCTTTGAGGTAACTGCGGGCATCCCTCCGCCATTGGTTTTCCGGCATCGTGGGATCTACTAACAGTCGGTCGGCCATTCGTTGGATGGCTCCGGCATGAGCCAGAAACTCCCGCTCCAGATTGTTGGCTATGAGCTTGGTTTCGTTTTCGAGGTTGGCTTGTATCTGCCCGGTATATTGGTGAACCAGACCCCAGCGGAGCCCAGATGCCATGGCGAAAAATAGAAGAAAGATCACCCCTGGAAATATGGGATGCAGCAACCGCTTAGCCAAAGGCCCGTGCTTTTGGGGTGATTGTTTCAATACGTGCACCGTTTAACATTAACCCAACGTATCAGTGTAACGGCTGCTTATAGCAAATAATAAATCAATTTTCGCTAAAAATATGCCCAGCTGCATAGTCGGTCATGTTCTGGAATTTGCTGCGGGGATACCCAGCCGCGGAATCTCTTGCTTAGGGCACTTGTCCATCACCACCTTTAACCCGGCAGCTTCCGCCCGCGCGGCTCCGGCTTCATTGATCACGCCAATCTGCAGCCAGACAACCGGAATATTGAGTTCTATCGCCTGATCAATTACTGCGTCCGTGCGCTCTGGCGCAAGAAACAGTTCCACCATATCGACCGGTTCCGGCAAAGAGGCAATGTCTGCGTACACTGTCTCGCCCAGCACTTTTTGACCGGCAAGGTGGGGGTTAACAGGAATCATCCGGTATCCGTGGCGCTGCATATATTCCATGACCTCGTGAGACGGTCTGTGGGTTTTCTCGCTGGCACCTACAAGAGCAATGGTGCGAACGCTTTCAAGAATTGCGCGCATTTGATCGGGTTGATTGCTTGGCATGGTGATGGCCCCTATGGTGCGTTAACGGTATTGAATCAACGGTGCGCCTCAAGACAAACAGACACAGATTCCGCATAGCGTAACGCGTGGGGCTTGTCGATTTCCACTTGCGCCCACTGCACCGCTCCATGCTCCATAACGATACTGAGCACCTCATGAGTCAGGCGCTCCAGCAGCGCAAAGCGGTTGCCGTCCACATGACCGATAATCTGCTTGGTAATGGTGCGGTAATTGAGCGCCGCAGTGATCTCGTTACGGTTGATTGCCTCTGTTGCATCGTAAGTCAGGCACACATTAATGATTACATCCTGCTGGTTGTTTATTTCCTCTTCCTTAATGCCTATGTAGGCTCGCAGCAGCAAATCCTTTATTTGTACTCTTGCCTTGTGGTCGCAGGAAACTTTTGTCATACCGCCTCCATCAGACTGTCGCGATTAGCGATTGCCGCTGATCAAATTGAAAAACTCTGTGCGTGTTGCCTGAGACTTGCGGAACTGGCCTAGCATCATCGAGGTCTTCATTTTTGAGTTCTGTTTCTCCACACCGCGCATCATCATGCACATGTGTTGAGCTTCGATAACAACGGCGACGCCTTTGGCACCGGTAACGTTCTCAACCGCTTCAGCGATTTGTCGGGTCAGGTTTTCCTGAATCTGCAGGCGGCGGGCGTACATATCCACAATGCGTGCAAACTTCGACAACCCCAAAACACGGCCTTGGGGTAGATAGGCGATGTGACACTTGCCGATAAACGGCAGGACGTGGTGCTCGCACATGCTGTAAAGCTCAATGTCTTGCACCACAACCATTTCGTCCATCGAGGATTCAAAGACCGCGTTGTTAACAAGGTCGCTGAGATCCTGCTGGTAACCTTGGGTAAGGAACTGCATGGCTTTGGCGGCGCGCATGGGGGTATCCTGCAGACCTTCACGGTTGGTGTCTTCACCCAGCCCGTTGATGATGGCGCGGTAGTGCCCCGCGAGGTCGTCAAGGAGTTTGGTCATAGTGATATCCGGTTCTCTTAATGGTGCGGAGGTGGGGTATAAGGGCCAAAGCTTAAGTGAATTTGCCCTTTATCTCTACGATTTACGACCATGGGCACGGAAAAGACCAATCACTGATAGTAGTTTAAAGGCCACTGCTGCGCCGCTCTGGCAGGAGGGGCGGGTTTATTCTAAAGTCGCGGGCTATAAAGGTATTATCGGGGACAACGCATGGACAAGGACAAACCGGGCACCCGGGGCCAAGTGGTCTCTGGTTGCGAGGTGGTTGCACTTGAAGAATGGCAACAGGGAGGCAAGTGGTTTACCTACGAGGGCCATGCAATATTCAGCCGCATGGCGGGTCAGGGTGAGCCGCTACTTCTTATACATGGGTTCCCCACGGCAAGTTGGGACTGGAACCGGCTTTGGCCCATGCTGCTCCAGAATAACCATTTGCTGGCTTTGGACATGCTTGGGCTCGGTTTCTCCGACAAGCCCCGCAAGCACGCTTACAGCATTGAAGACCAATCCGACTTGATGCAAGGGTTGCTGGAAGGGCTTGGGCTCAAGTCGGTGCACCTGCTTGTTCATGACTATGGTTGCAGCGTCGCTCAAGAACTTCTGGCCCGTGAGCAGGAAGGGGTTTTACCCTTCAAGATTGCCAGTGTCTGCTTTTTAAACGGGGCGTTGTTTCCAGAAGTGCACAGTCCCCTAATGATTCAGAAGTTACTGCGTAGCCCCTTGGGTGGGTTGCTCGGTAGGGGGCTGACCCGGCGCAGCTTCGAACGGAGTTTTCTAAAGCTGTTTGGCAGCAAAAATCGTCCAAGCCCTCAAGATACAGACGATTTTTGGCATTTGCTTACCTACAACAATGGTCGCGGTATCCTGCACCAACTTATCCATTTTATGGAAGAGCGCCGGTGCCACCGCCACCGTTGGGTGTCGGCGTTGCAGAATGCCAAACAACCCATGCGTCTTATCTCAGGTGCCGCAGACCCGGTATCGGGCGCGGCCACGGCCCGGCGATATCAGGAGTTGATTCCCGAGCCCGACGTGGTGCAGTTAAGGAATGTTGGGCACTACCCGCACTTTGAGAGCCCTTGGGAGGTATTTGCCGCCTACAGGGAGTTTCGCAAGCGCCACGCGGGACATTAACTTGCTATGGGTGTTGGGGAGTTATCCGGATCATGGGGCTCTGACGACGGGTGACTGCTTGCACTGACAACCTGATTGCGCCCCCTTGATTTGGCCTTGTAAAGCGCCTGATCCGCTCTATTCAGCCACACAGACCAAGTTTCGCCTTTGCTAACCTCGGCGATACCGGCACTGGCGGTCACTTTAATATTCTCAAGAAACGGCCGGGCGTTGATGCTGGTCAGCAGCTGTTGTGCTAGGAGGTTGCACTCATGCTGGTTGGTTTCAGGCAACACGATCATGAACTCCTCACCGCCGATTCGGAACAGTTTGTCGCTTTCCCGGAGGCGCTTACGCAATCTAAGAACCATCTCCTTAAGCACCTTGTCTCCCGCGAGGTGCCCCCATTGGTCGTTAATGAGTTTGAAGTGATCGAGGTCCAGTAGAATTAGGCTAGACACGCGTTCATAGCGTTCACGCATCTGGATTTGGCTGTTCAGAATATCTGCCAACTGCGATCGGTTGAGGCACCCCGTTAGAGGATCGGTAGTTGCCACACGGCTGAGCTCGTTCTGGAGCTTTCCCACCAGCCAGGCAAAAATCATGGAAAACACACAGGTAAGGCCGAGCGAAAAGGTAATACGCCAGAAGTCGGCCTCGGGAAACTTCAGGAAAGAAACCACAGCCATAGTGGTGACAAAAATGATGTTGCTGGCTATGGCCTCCCGTAGAGGCAGCAAAAAAAACAGGGCTGATGCCGCCGGATAGGCCCAGTACAGGCCTGCATGTCCGTTAATGGCCGTTGAATAGGCGGCACTCGCAACGGCGAGTAGCGGGAACAGCCTGCCTTTCAGAAAATAGGTGTCACGCAGCCGCAACAGGGCGATCACAGCGAGTGCGTTAATACAGAAGAGAATCAACAGGCCGGAAAGTAGAAAATGATGGTGTTGCCATTGCACGACAACAAGCGGAGCCACGGCAATGAAGGCCCATAAATGCAGGTGGTATACCAATTGACGTTTGAAACCAAGC
This sequence comes from Marinobacter sp. 1-4A, assembly GCF_016597725.1. Taxonomy (GTDB): domain Bacteria; phylum Pseudomonadota; class Gammaproteobacteria; order Pseudomonadales; family Oleiphilaceae; genus Marinobacter. The sequence continues at coordinate 639,206 of NZ_VCGY01000002.1, read as the reverse complement.
ACGGCGAGGGTTGGGTTGGTGGGTGAGTGGGGGATAGAAGAAAACGTGTTCACAGAACACTCCAGCTAGGTTTTGTTTAGTCGCCCCGCGTCTGTTACCGGGCTTGTATTCGAGTCTAGCATGGCTATTCACTTCTAGACCTGAAGTGTTTGTTTATTGGTAGTATGAGTGTTGTTCAGTTGGCCCCTTATGAGCACTCCGTTAAAATATCCGAGCTGCTTGATCATCATTCACACCGAACGCTGATGGAAAAAACTTTATGACCGCTATCCACACTCGCGCTCCGGCACTTACCATCCGGGCGGGTCGCCGAACCCTGCAGCGGTTAAAGGAAAAACCCCTAACGCCGGATGATGTACACGTAATACCCGGAGCCGCCGGAGGTCCCAAGGCTCTCGGTCTTAGTGGTTTGGACAAAGCAATTTTTGGTGAGTGGCTACCTCGGGTTGAGCAGGAGCGCTCTTTGATTGGTTCGTCTATTGGTAGCTGGCGGTTTGCGGCGATTGCCTCTTCGGACGACCCGAGTGCCCAACTGACCCGGCTAGCAGAGCTGTATACAGCACAGCGGTTTGCGAAAGGTGTCAGTGCTGCCGAGGTGACTCGCCAAAGCACTTTGTTTCTCGATGAACTGATCGCTGGGCGGGAGGACTATATCCTTACGCATCCCTGGTATCGTTTGAACGTGGTCGTTGTGCGCAGTTTGGGCATGCTGGAGCCAGATACCAGAGCCCGGCTAAGCTTTGGCTTGATGACGGCCATCGGAGCCAACGCGGTAGGTCGGCGGCATCTGGGGCGTTTTATGGAGCGTGGGATACTTCATGACGCCAGATTGAAAGCGCCCTTGTCGCCGCTGGCTGACTTTCGCAGCTACGAAGTACCCTTGAGCCGTGAAAACTTGCTGCCTGCTCTGCTTGCATCTGCGTCCATTCCCATGGTGATGTCCGGTGTTCGGGATATTCCGGGCGCCCCGAATGGTATCTATCGCGATGGTGGGCTGCTGGACTACCACCTTGATTTGCCATACGAGCAGCCGGGCGTGGTTCTATACCCGCACTTCACCGACCGCGTGGTACCGGGGTGGTTTGATAAAACCTTGCCTTGGCGTCGAGGCGATGCAACTCGCTTGCAGGACGTGCTGTTGGTGGCGCCTTCTAAGGACTATCTGGAGCGCCTGCCGGACGGCAAGCTGCCAGACCGTAAGGATTTCGAAACCTACTTGGGAAACGACAGCGGTCGGGAGCGCGCATGGCGTAGAGCCATTGCCGAGAGCGAGCGCCTGGGAGACGAGTTTCTCGAACTGTTAGAAACAGGCCGTCTGGTGGATGCTCTTCAACCGTTATGACGGCTGGCCAGCTTGCTGCTTAGGCAGAAGGACGCGCTGATAACTGGCCAGCGCTGCCATAAACGACTAGAAACGTAGCGAAAGCCGTGACCACAACGGAGGGGCCTGCTGGCGTGTCCAAATGCCACGACAGGCTTAGACCACCTGCCACCGCAATAAATCCGAACACGACGGCTAGAGCCGCCATTTGTTCCGGGGTGTTGGCTAAGCGACGCGCCGTGGCTGCCGGAATAATCAGCAAGGCGGTAATCAGCAGAACGCCCACCATCTTCATGGCAACCGCAATCACGAGCGCAAACATCAGCATCAACAGCAGGCGCAGGCGCTCGACGGGTACGCCTTCCACCCGGGCCAACTCTTCGTGGATAGTGCTCATGAGCAAGCCGCGCCAAAGCACGGTTAGCAGCGATAGAATCAAAATAGCACCGCCGTAAATCCACAGCAGGTCGTTGCGGTTCATGGCCAGTAGGTCGCCAAACAAAAGGCCGGTCAGATCGATCCGCACGCTCGGCATAAAACTGAGTGCAACCAAACCGATGGCCAGAGCGCTGTGGGCGAGAATGCCTAACAGTGTGTCGGTTGCGAGTGTTTTATTGCGAGAAAACAACATCAAAGCCATGGCCAAAATAACACTGGTAATGATCACCCCGAGATGCAGCGGAACACTGATCAAAAAGCTCAGGGCTATTCCCAGTAGTGCCGAATGGGCCAGAGTATCTCCGAAATACGCCATTCTGCGCCACACCACAAAACAGCCCAATGGCCCGGCGATCAGCGCAACACCCAGACCGCCAATAAGTGCGCGCCAGAAAAAGTCATTCAGTAGCGTATCAATGATGCTCATGGCTGCACTCCTCATGCCCGGTGGCTGAATGGGAGGTGCCCGAGCCAACAACGTTACCGTGCAGGTCATGACTGTGGTTGTGATGGTGGTGGTACACCGCCAGCGACTCGGCCACCGGTCGGCCAAAGGTTTCAATAAACGCCGGGTCGTGCGAGATGTCGGCGGGATAGCCGCTGCAGCATACGTGTTGGTTCAGGCAGATAACCTTGTCGGTAGCAGCCATAACCAAATGCAGGTCGTGGGATATCATAATAACGCCACAGTTAAGCTCGTCTCTTAGCTGGCGGATAAGATCGTAAAGCGCGGCTTGACCGTTGATATCAACGCCCTGAGCTGGCTCATCAAGCACCAGAAGGTCGGGTTTTCGCACCAAGGCTCTGGCCAGTAGAAGGCGCTGTTGCTCGCCCCCGGACAAGTGGTGCACCGAGGCTTTGAGCAGATGGCTAACGCCGGTTCTCGCGAGAGCAGACTCACACTCCGCAAGCGGTTGACCACTGAGCAACATAAAACGTTTGACGCTCAGGGGCAGGGTTGATTCCAAACTTAAATGTTGGGGCACATACCCGATAACCAGATTCTGTGCACGCATGATACGACCGCTGGTTGATACCTGTATGCCCAGAATGGTTTTGATCAACGTGGTTTTACCCGCACCGTTAGGGCCGATGATGGTAATGATGTCGCCCCGGTGCAGCGATAAGTTCACCCGGTCAACAACCAAGCGGTCGCCAAACCTCACAGTAAGGTCTTCGATGGCAACCAGTGCTTCACTCATGATGCTGGTCCGTCTGACAACCGGGGCACAGACCTGCTACCTCCAGTGTTATTGCTTCGGGTTGAAATGCTTCAGCACTGGCGGCATTCTCGATGGCGGTGGTTACAGACGATTCCATCAACTCGAGTACGTTGCCGCAGGCACGGCAGATAAGGAACATCCCAGTGTGGTGTTCACCGGCATGAGTGCACCCAGTGAAAGCGTTAAGGGATGCTATCCGGTGCACCAGACCGTATTGCTGAAGAAAATCCAGAGCCCGGTAGACCGTTGGTGGCGCAGCGTTATGGCCTTCGGAGGTCAGCTTTGCCAGCACGTCGTAGGCACCGAGCGGCTTGTGGGATTGCCAGATGAGTTCCAGAACCCGCTCGCGCGTGGGCGTCAGGCGGGCATTCTGCTGTTGGCAAATGGCTTTGGCTTCAGCCAGCGCCTGACTCACACAAGCAGCGTGGTTGTGAGGGCGGTACGGGAGCGCGCGGGAAGACATAGTCGGAATCCTGCAAGATTTGCAACATTATAACATTTGCAGGCGCCCAGATGCCAAGACGGTAACGACTTAGAGCTTAGGCCGCGGATTCGTTGGCAAGGGTTTCCAGATAATCCAAATTGGGAATCCAAGCGGTTTCGCCATCGACGTCTACCAGCATTAAGTCGGCTGGTCCGTTTTCGGCCTCGATTTGTTTGATCTGCTCTTGCCCAATACGGACTTGGCTGGGAATGCCCTGAGTAATCAAAGCCATAAAACGAAGCTTTTTATTGGGGCTAACGCTGTTGAGCACCACAATCCGGCCACGGTTTTCGCCGGGCACAGTCAAATTGCCGCCATTAGCCGCATCGTAGGAGACAACCGGCAGGCTAAGCCCCCTCCACTCGAGGTAGCCCGCAAGCCAGTCGGGTGCCCCGGTGCCAGCATCGTTGCTGGCATAATCCACCACCTCGGCAATGGATACGTTAGGCAGTATAAGCTGTCGCCCGATCACGGGAATCATGACGCAGGAGAGGGTTTGGCTGTTGTCATTCATTGCTTGTGTCCTCAGGCGGAGCCCCGTTTCTGCCTGCCTTTGAGCAAGCAGGATTCTTCGATGGTTTTAACCAGTTCCCGGGCCAGTTGCTCGGGGGTGCCGCAGAAGCTGGCGCAGCCGGTGGCGGCGACAGAATCCGGCATTGAACTGTTGCCACAACTGGTGCTTTCCTGCACCCAGATTCGGCTTCCATAAGCTTTTAGCAGCGGCGCTGCGATGGCACCATCATTACCCATGCCGGAAAACAGGATTGCATGGCAGTGAGCGCCGTAATGGTCGGCCGTATTCAGTAGCACCTTGTCAATAGAGGGGCTATAGGGCCCGGGCCAAGGTGTGTCCTGCTCTGTCAGTACACCGGTCGTATCAAACGTCCATTCGTGCTCAACCGGCATCAGCACCACATCGCCATTTTTCACCCTGTAGTTCTCTTCCGCATGCCGCAGCTTGTAATGGGCATGGCGGCCAAGCACCCGGGTGAGCACTTCGGCAAAATTACCGTCAATATGCTGGGCGTACACGAAACCCACTGGCAGGCCCGGCGGCAGGCTGTCGAGAAAAGCTTTCACCGCGGCCGGGCCACCAAGCGAGGCACATAGCACCCAGATTTCGTCCGCCACAGAGCCCGGGGCTGCCGGTGTGAGCCACTGTGGCAGTTCGGATGATACCGGGCGTTCCGGAACCCGCACCTCAAGTTCTTCGATGCTGGCTTTGGAATCCAGCTGGGCAAGATCTCCCAATTGCTGCTCGAGCTTGCCCAGTAACCTCCGCTCCCAGCGAAAGTAATTTGTGGTGCCGGAGCTGGGTGCTTGATCCAGCCCGAACAGAACCGGCGCTTCGGTATTATCCAAAAGGTAATCAAACAGCGCCGGGTGGTCTGCTTCGTCTTCCAATGTTACCAGCCAGAGCCCGGCTTCCGGGAAGTCGGGGTGGTTCTGCAATCGCTCCGGGTCTCCGGAGAAACAAACATCAAGGCCGAACTTGGCGGCGGCTGCCTGCAGCCGATGCCGCTGCAGGACAATGTCCGACACGATTCCAACCTGAGCCCGACCACCATGGCCGGTCATTACTGCTTACCGGTTAGCCGTTCAATGGTCTTCAGCAACTCGGTCTCCTGGAACGGTTTGCCGAGATATTCATTGACGCCGATAGCCAGTGCCCGCTCTCGGTGCTTTTCGCCGGTTCGGGAGGTGATCATACAAATTGGCATATCGCGCAGGTTGTCATCGTGCCGCACGAAGCTGGCAACCTCAAAGCCATCCATACGCGGCATTTCAATGTCCAGAAGCATGATGTCCGGCTTGTGATCCTGCAATTGCGCGACCGCATCCAGACCATCTTTTGCGGTGATAACTTCCATACCGTTACGTTCAAGTAGGCGCGAGGTAACCTTGCGCACGGTAACCGAGTCGTCCACCACCATGACAACGGTGGCCCGTTCTTCAAAGCGGGCGGATTCCCGAACTTTTTCCAGTTCGGTTAGCCGCTGGCGCTCAGACAATATATCGGAACGGATCATGGCTGGCAGATCGAGAATCACCACCACGTTACCGTCACCCAGAATGGTGGCGCCGGATACGCCCCGAACAGTACCGAATTGCGGCCCTAGCGATTTAACAACAATTTCTCGGCTGCCCATCAGGTTGTCTACCTGAAGTGCCATGGGCTGTTCTGCTCCACGAACCAGAATCACCGGCAGCGGCAAGGCTTGGCCTTGTAGTTTGGGGTGGTGGTCGCTGTTCAGCAGACTGCCCAAATACTGCAAGCGGTACTCCTGGCCTGCGTATTCGTACATAGGGGCATCCGGCTTGTAATATTCCTCAAGCTCGTAGGTGCTAACCCGGACGATACCTTCGATGGTGTTGAGGGGGATGGCGTAGAAATCTTCACCTGTGGAAACCATTAGAGCGCGGTTTACTGAGACGGTGAACGGCAGTCGAACGGTAAATACAGCACCTCTTCCCACCTGCGATTCAATTTCTAGGCTTCCACCGAGCTGTTTGATCTCACTGGCCACCACGTCCATGCCAACGCCGCGGCCGGAAATCTGGGTCACGTTTTGGGCGGTTGAGAAACCGGGTTGTAAGATAAACTGGAGAATCTCACGCTCGGAGAGATCTTCATCCTCCTGCAACAGCCCCTGACGAATAGCCTTGTCCCGGATCACGTCAGACGGTATGCCAGCACCATCGTCCACCATGCGCAGCACTACATCGCCGCCTTCGCGGGCCAGAGACAAGGTAACTTCGCCTGCTTCTGCTTTACCCTGTTTCTTACGGTCAGCCGGGCTCTCGATACCGTGGTCGATGGCGTTGCGCAACATGTGCTCCAGCGGCGCAATCATACGCTCCAGAATGTTGCGATCCATTTCGCCTTCGGCATTGCGAACATCAAACTCGACTTTTTTGCCCAATTCGCCACTGATCTGACGCACGATTCGGCGTAGGCGCGGCACCATGGAGGCAAATGGAATCATTCGGGTCTTCATCAGACCTTCCTGAAGTTCGGTATTGATACGAGATTGCTGAACCAGCAGTGTTTCTGTATCGCGAACCCTGTCAGCCAGCGTCTCACGCAAATCCGCAAGGTCTGAGGAGGATTCCGTTAGCGCCCGCGATAACTGCTGGATGGATGAATACCGGTCCATTTCCAGCGGATCGAAGTCGTCTCCGTAATCCGGGCCATGTTCTTTCTCGGCACTGAACAGGATTTGTGCCTCGGTTTCAATTTCCATCCGGCGCAGCTGTTCCCGCAAACGTTCGATGGTCGCGGCCATTTCATCCAAGGTGTGGCCGAAATCACTGCTTTGCTGTTCCAGTCGGCCACGGGTAATACTGGTTTCACCGGCCAGATTAACCAGTTCATCCAGCAATGGTGCGGATACCCGTATGGTTTCCTGAGCGGCACGCTGAGCGTCTGCCGCTCTATCCCGAGCCCTCGCCCGGGCAGGCTTAGGTGCAGGTTTAACCTGAACCTCTGGCTGCGCCGGGGTTTGAACCGCAGGTGCCGCGTCGGCCTCAGGCTCAATAGTTGCTGCATTCGATTCGTAGCGCCCGCGTATATCCGCAACCAGCGCAATAATGCCATCATGATCCTCGGTAATGGCTTGCCACTGATGGTCATCAGGCACCTTGCCACCCAGATCAATCAAGCGTGTTTCGAAGCTGTGGGCTTTGTCACCCAATTGGGAGAGCTGGGATAAACGGGCGCCGCCTTTCAGAGTATGAAGTGCGCGCTGTGCTTCCTGATTAAAATGGCTATTGGCCGGGTCTTTGCGCCAGTCGGCAAGAAGCTGCTCCAGCTGGTCCATGATCTCGCCAGCTTCCTCCAGAAATATCTCTAGAATCTCCGGATCGATGGCGTCTTGATCGGCGCTGGCCTCTTCTTCCTGAGGCGTCTCCTGGCTTTCGGTGTCCAGTGTCTGGGCGCTGCTGAACGCTGCAAGTAGGTCAGCCTCTGCTGCCGGCTCCTTCCCTTGCGCCAGCTCATCAAGCATGGCCCTTAGGTTATCCAGCCCGCGCCCGCTCAGAGTGAGCAGAAGCTTCTGGTTGCCCGGGGTCGACATGAGTAGATCGAGTGCGCCTGCCCAGGCTTCCGCCAATTCTGCAATGGGGTCAACATCTGACAGCCGGGCGCCACCTTTGAGGGTGTGCAATTCTTGCTGAAGCTGTGCAGCGCCATTCATCGCCTGAGGATCTTCACGCCATTGGTCTAGGCATTCGCTGATGGCATCATGGATCTCATGGCCTTCATCCAGGAAAATGCTGGCGATATCGTTGTGTTCACCTTCACCTTCACCTTCGGCGTCCGCTGGCGTGATTTCAGGAAGGGCAGCAGGAGTCTCGATTTCCGCAGACTCTGCTTCGGTGGGCACAGATTCGCCACTGAGAATGGCCTCGACCTGATTCACCAAATCGACGGCGGGCGGGCAGGGCTTTTGAGTAGCAACCTGCTCAACCATTTGCGCTAGGCGGTCGTGACAGGCAAACAGCAGGTCGTTCATGGCGCTGCTGGCTTCTAGCTGGCCTTCGGCCACTTTCTCGAATAGATCCTCGAGCACGTGGGTCAGGTCACCGATGGCCTCAACGCCAGCCATGCGAGCGCCACCCTTCAGGGTGTGAACGTCGCGCTGAAGTTCTGCGGCAACTGAACGGTTGGATGGATCTTCACTCCAGGTGTGCAGAGCACTGCCCGTTGAGTTGATCAGGTCATAGGCCTCTTCTAGGAAGATGCCTATGAGTTCCGGATCCATGTGTGAGAGATCGGTTCCAACTTCTTCCGCTTCCGGCGCTTCTGTTTCTTCAAGCTCCAGCACCGGCGGCAAGATATCTTCGGATTCGATGCTGTCCGGCTCATCGGGCAGCGCCACATCTGTAACTGGCCGCGAGCTGCCAGTGTTATCCATGTAAGCGTGGATTTCACCGATGAGATCCGGCGCAGGGTGCGGCAGCTCTTTGGCATCCAGACTGTCCACCATGGCTGCCAATCGGTCATGACAACGGAATAGGAGATCTGACAATTCTTCGTTAACGGACAGCCGTTTTTCGGTCAGCCCTTCAAACAGGTTTTCAAGTTCATGGGCCAAGTCGCCCACTGCTGAAATATCGGCAAGGCGGGCGCCACCCTTTAAGGTGTGCAGGTCTCGCTGTAGCAGGCGCAGTATGTCTAGATTGCCGGTAGCTTCGCTCCAGCTTTGCAGGGCTTCCGCCGTGCTGTTGATGAGTTCCCGCGCCTCTTCGAGGAAAATCTCTGCGAGTTCGTCATCCAATTCACTGTCGGAGGCGTCGGCATCGCCGTCATCTGCCCAGTCGATTTCAGGCAGAGGTAGATCGGACGTCGACTGCGGCTCTTTGCTGGCTTCATCAGCAACAGAGGGGTCAAGCTCGTCCATGTCGAAGCTGAGGTCGATTTCTTCCAGATCTTCTGTGAACTCTTGGTCGAAGGCGCTGGTACCGTCGTCGGCTTCGGAAAGAGATGCGGTCAGTGTTTCAAGCTCCGTCACCAGCTCATCGCCAGATTCGGTGGCCAGCCCCGCGGCAACCTGATCCATCATGTTGATCAGGTGTTCGTGGGCGTTGCGCAGGGTCGCGAAGAAGGGTTCATCCGGTGCTTGGTTCCGTGCGGCGGCGGCCACGTACACCTCTTGCAAGGCTTCTGACAAAGCTGCGACATCCGGTAGCCCAGCGTCGGAAGCAGCGTCGGTAAGCTGCGTCAGTTCTGCTGTGAGGCGCTGAAGCGGGTCTTGGTCTTGAGGGTTTTCTGCCCACTGCGCAAGAATAAGATCGGCATCCAGAACAACGTCCAAACCTTCATTCAGGAATAGCTGAACCAGCTGAGAAGGCGCCGGTTGCGTACTACCGCTGGTGTCTTCGCTGTAGCTGTGGAGCGTGTCGTTGGAGATGCGCTCCAGCTTTTCCAGAAACTCGTCAGTGCCGGGCAACGAGGCTTGGGGTTGCTTGCGTATCTGGGCCAGTCCTTGTGTCAGGAATTCGCAGGCCGTTTCAATCAGTGAAATCACGTCACGGTCGGCGCGCAGATTCTGGGCGCGGGACTCTTTTACGAAGCGTTCAAGCGGCGCAATAACCGCTGCAATAGGCGCTATGCCTGCCGTATGCGCACTGCCTTTGAGGGTATGCAGTGCCCGTGACAGGTTATCGGTGTAGGAAACGCTAATCTTGTCGCCAGCAGATGCCAGAAACTCTTTGAGGGTTTGCAGATGAGTCTCTGTTTCGCTCTCGAAGATATCCAGCAACACCGGATCGGCAGCGTCATCTTCCTCGTAGTATTCGGCTTCAGTGTCTTCTATTTCAATAGAGCCAGATACGCCATCGACTTCGGCGGCAGGCATGGTGCTGGCATCCGGGATTTCACCGTCCGCAAGCGCTTTCGCTCGCGCCTCCAGACCTGAAGTATCAAACGAGGGCGGCTGATGGTTTTCAAAGTCACTGACCAGAGCCGGGAAAACTTCGGTGGCGTCTTCCAACAGACGAGCAATGTCGTCGTTCATGAAGGTACTGCCATCGATCACACGGTTCAGCAGGTTCTCTACCGACCAGGCAAGCTCTCCCACAACCAGAGCGCCGACCATGCGGCCGCTGCCTTTGAGCGTGTGATAGGCACGGCGGACTTCAGCAAGTGCGCTACGGTCATCGTGCTGGCGTAGCAGCATGGGCAGGTATTCACGGATGGTATCCAGAACCTCGCCCGCTTCTTCGACAAAAATCTCCAGAATTTCGTCGTCAATCAAGTCGTCCTGTTGTTCCGAGCTGGCAGCTACGACCGGCTCTGGAGCAGTCTCAACAACGGGCACCTCATGCAGGCTTGTATTGGCTTCCGGGGCTTCAACCTGTTCGCCATCACTGCGGCGGGTTGTAGCCATGGCTTCACCACGCTCAATCAACTCGGCTACGTCGCCCGTGCTTTGGCCATCGCGGAACTCTTGAATCAGCGAAGGAATGCGAGCGTTCGCTTCATCAATGTATGAAAACAGGTCGTCGTTAGGCTTGATACTTTGGTCAATAACTCGGTTCAGTAGGTTTTCTACAGACCAGGCAAGCTCGCCAAGGCTGGTGGCACCAACCAAACGGCCACTCCCTTTAAGCGTATGGTACGCGCGACGAACTTCGGTCAGTGCCGGGCGGTCGTCATGATTTTGGCGCAGGCGAGGGTAAAACTCTCGGATGGTTTCCAGAACTTCTTCGGCTTCTTCTACAAATATGCCAAGAATTTCGTCGTCCAAAAGTTCTTCATCGGAGCCTTTGGTTTCGGTTTGCTGCGCTGTGCCACTTGCCGTGGGCGCATCTTCCGCCGTAACAGGGTCGACAACCGGTATTTCGTCTGCGGCGGGCTCTGTGCCCCAGGTGGGTTCCTCACCGACCGGGAAGCCAAGGCTTGCAAGGCTCTCTTCTGCGATACGCAGAATATCTTCGTTATCACTGATGCCCTCTGCCAGTCGCTCAAGGTAGTACTCGATACTGGTGATTGCATCGGCAAGGGTATCGAGCTGCTTCCAGTCTGGAACGTGCCGGTCACTGAGCAATACGTCTGAAATGTAGCGCTCAGCAGAGGCTAACATGCTGGCCACACGCTCCAGCGGCACCAGACTTAGGCCGCCACGAATGCTATGAAGCAGGCCGGGAACGTGTTCGATTTCCCGAATGTCCCACTGGGAGGCAATAAAGTTAATGACCGCCGACTTTACCTGCTCCAGCGTATTTCGGGATTCTCTCAAAAGCGCACTACTGGCCTCGCCAAGCTCGCGAGATCCCTGATTGCCCGGCAGGTTGTCTATGCTGCTTCCAGACGATTCCGGTTGCCGGTCACTGTCGAGCCCGGCTAGGCTGGCTTCCACGTAAAGCAGCGCCCCGGCTATGTCCATCATTGTGCCGTCGTCGACTAACTCACTCTGGGCACTCAGTTTTTCTATAAGCTCGATTTGATCGGTAATAACTTTTCGCGGTATACCTAAGCCCAGTACAGCAAGCGTATTACCCACTTGCACCAAGCCCGGAAGAAGGTCTTCAAGTTCGCTGTTCTGACGCAGCTCTGACCGCACAAACAGGTCTAGCTGGTCTTTTAGTTTGGCAAGCTCTTCGTTGAGCGCACTGACAACAGAGTGAATCGCTTCACGGCCTGGGCCGGAGACACGATTTCGGGCAGCGACCACATCGTCGTCAGACGGCAGAGCCTCGCCTAGTTGGTAGCGGCTACGTAGATCCCGGACGTTTTCGGAATCCAAATCCCGCGCCCGTGCGACGTAATAAAGTAGGTGCTTGAGCAGGGCATCGGGTGCTGGCTGCGCGAGAATATCCGCGTGCTCGTCAGTAAGGCGGCGGATTTCGCTGTCGAGCTCCCGCAGCAGCGATTTTACTGCTGCGTTAACCGGGTTGGCTTTTGCCTGAAGGGTTTCCACGAAGGCTGCTGCTGCTTTCCAGAGTTCCCCGCGCGGAGTTCTCTGGCACAAGCGGACCAATCTGTGGATAACTTTTTGCAGGTATACGAACTGGGCGCTGAGGTCTTCTTCGCGAATAATACCCGCAAGTGCAAACTGATACATTTGCCGAAGCTTGCGGATATGGCCAAGCACCGTGGGGTCCTGCAACCGCTGTGAGACACTGCTCGCCACCTTCATGCGCGAGGGCGCCAGATCGGGCTTGAACAGCGACGTGTCTGAAAGCAGGGAATCACCGCGTGCTGCCCGGAGATCGTTCAGCAGAGGTAGCAGCACCATGGGGAAATCATCTTGGCTACTGGCCAGATGTTCCAGATACTGTGGAAGCTGCAGGATGGCCTGCATCAGTACCTCAACGGCTTCGTCCACGCTGGTGACGCTGTTATCCAGCACCGCCTGAGTGAGCTTTTCCATTTCTTCGGTCAGCAGGGCCGCACCGTAAAGCTCAACCATCTGCAGGGTGCCATGCACCTGATGGAGATAATTCAGGCAGAAACGCAGGCGTGCCGTGTCGTCACGATTTTCGACATACGCCTCAAGCGCATGCTGACCTTGGGTCAGCGTGTCCTGTATTTCGCCCCGAACCCAGTCGAGGGCGATGCTGTCATGGTGATTGCCCATAACCTCTCCGGTTATTCTTCGTCAGTCTGGCGTTTTATCCACGCCAGTACATGTTCCGAGGGTACCTTTTGAAGACCCGGGGGCTGCCAATCGGTCAGCTCTCCCTGGCCCAGAACCAGTAGTCCCCCGGGCGCCAGCCGCTCTGCAAGTCGCCTGACAATGTCCCGCCTGCGCCAGCGACGGAAATAAATCAGCAAGTTCTGGCAGAAAATAATATTCATTCCGTGCATGGGCGCTTTATCCAGATCCAGTACATTCAGTCTGGTAAAGCAGACCCGCTCCCGGATGCTTTCGATAATTTCAACGGTGTTCCGCTCGGCCGGGCGGAAGTACCGGGTTTTCATGTTTTCTTCCATGCCCAGCAGTTTGCGGGCATTGAACTGGCCGGTCCGGGCCTTTTCGATAACCGGTGTACTGATGTCTGAACCGGTTACTCCATACAGCGGTTGCAGCCCCAGTTGGGTCATGCACTCGTTCAGCACCATGGCCAAGGTGTATGGCTCTTCGCCGGACGAACAACCAACACTCCAGGCCTCAATCGGCCGCTTTCGGAACTGCTCCCTTGGCCGCGTAAGAACGTAGTCGGCAACCAGTCGGAAGGCATCAGGGTCCCGAAAAAAACGGGTTTCCTGCACCGTAAGCCGGTCAACCAGCGTTGACCATTCCCGTATGGCATCCGGCCCCGAGACAATCGTTTCGTAATAGGCCTGATAGCTGCTGCAGCCTATTTCCCGCATCCGGATAGCCAAATTGGTTTCCAGAAACGAGCGGCGCTCTGCAGGCAGCGTCATGCCGGTACGGTGTTCCAGTAATACTTGCCACTGGCTGAACTGCGCCTCGTCCATTTCAGGAAGACGGCGCAGAAACCAGGTGCTCTCGGCAGGTGACGGAGCGTTATGAAGCTCAGACATAAACCGCCATTAGCCTCGGGCTGAAAATCAGCCCACCACCGGAACGTTGCTGTCTTCCTCTTCTTCGTGGCCTGCCAGATCTTCTTCTGGCAATGTAAAGCCGGCAACGGAGGATCGAAGCTCGGAAGCCATTTCTGCCAGATTCCCGATAGACTTCGCAGTAGCATTGGTACCGGACGATGTCTGGGAGGTGATTTCCTGGATAACGTTCATCGTGTTGGAAATGTGGGCCGCAGAAGACGACTGCTGGCGTGCCGCGTTGGAGATGTTCTGGATCAGCTCCGCAAGGCTCATGGATACGTTCTCGATTTCTTCGAGGGCGATACCCGCGTCTTGTGCCAAACGTGCACCACGTACCACCTCGGCGGTGGTGTGTTCCATGGAGATAACCGCTTCGTTGGTATCAGACTGGATCGTCTTAACCAGCGCTTCAATCTGTTTGGTTGCAGCAGAGGAACGTTCCGCAAGGCGCTGAACTTCGTCCGCAACGACCGCAAAGCCTCGGCCCGCATCACCGGCCATAGAGGCCTGAATAGCAGCGTTCAAGGACAGAATGTTGGTTTGGTCGGCAATGTCGTTGATTAGGGATACGATGTCACCGATTTCCTGTGAGGATTCGCCCAGACGCTTGATACGCTTGGAGGTTTCCTGAATCTGCTCACGAATGTTGTCCATGCCGCGAATGGTGTTCTGTACCACTTCAGCGCCTTTCTTGGCGATGGCAACCGAGCGCTCCGCAACCGCAGACGATTCAGCAGCGTTAGAGGATACCTGATCGATGGACACGGCCATTTCGTTAACCGCAGCGGAGGCGCCTGCAATTTCTTGCGCCTGATGCTCGGAAGCGTCTGCCAAGTGCATCGCAGTAGACTGGGTTTCCTGAGCAGCAGACGCTACACGTACCGCTGTACCACGAATCGCTTGTACCAGCCCGCGCATCTGGTCGATCGCGTAGTTGATGGAGTCAGCGATGGCACCGGTGAAGTCCTCGGTAACCGTGGCCTCGGTAGTAAGGTCACCGTCAGCCAGATCGGCGAGTTCGTCGAGCAGTCGCAGGATTGCGTTCTGGTTCTGTTCGTTTTGTTCCTGAGTGGTTGCTAGGCGAGCTTGAGCTTCCCGGTACAAGGCCAAACCGATAAACACAACGATGGCAACCATGGCCGCAAGAATAACAAAGGCCAGAGTTGGGCTTACGAGGCGCGAGCCACTTTGGGCGCGGAAGCTCTCAGCAAGAACAGACAGTTCTGAAAGCAGAATCTCCGAGTTCTGGAAAATGTCGCTGGCCGCAGTACGTACCTTGAAGAGGTCGGGAGAGGCTTCAAGGATGGCGTCTACGTTTTGGGAAATGAACTCGAAAAGCTCATCAACCGCTTCAAGGCCATAAATGGCGTCTTCATCATCAACCTTGGAAATGCCCATGTTGGGATTTCCGGTCAGCTGGCCTTCGAGCACCCGTCCAAACAGGCTGGCGTCACGGCCGAAGCGGTCGGCAGCAATGACGGCATCTTCATCACCGGAGAGTACGTTGTTAACCGAACGCACAATACGCTCTGCAAGCAGCGATTGGCGTTGAGCCAGCGCAATCTGTTCCGCCGGAGCGCCACTATCCAGAAGGATTTGTACGATATCGTCGTACTCCACCTGAAGCTGGGGTATGGTTTCGTTCAGGGTGCGCGCTACTTCGTGCAAGCCCAGCACTGCGTCCCGAGTGGACAGAATGCTATCGGCGTTCTCGCGTACCGTATTCCAGTGCTGTTGAACGCCGCTTCCGCGGGCCATTTCACTGGCTGGCAGGCCGGTTTCCGGGTTGCCTTCGGTCACGTTGGACCAGAGCTGCTGGAACTCATCGCGGGAGCGACGCAACTGGTTAAACGCCTCGGCGGTACCGCCAGCAGCTTCAGTCGCGTTTTTCGCGATTTCCTGTGACAGCACCCTGAGTTCAGCGGCGTTGGCGATATATTCCTGATCGTTCTGGCTATCCCTGTTAATGATAAACAGGACCACAACGAGCAGGACGGTGAGTGCGATCAGTGAGGTAATCAGGCCAGCAACAAGCTTGTTGCCCCCCTGACCCATACCGATTCTTCCGGCTCTGTTTTTCATTTTCTGGCTCCCGGCCTCTATCTGGAATTTGGCAAGTTGTTTTTAATTAGGTTTCAGGCAGTCAGGGTGTTTTTCCTGCCACTGTCATCACCCTTACCACTGTGCGACGTCAAGAAAGCGTTCGTCTTCGAGCAGGTCGACGGCGGAGAACACTTTCCAGACTTCTTCGTTTCGTTCATAACCGCCTGCGACAAACGGCTGAACGTTTTCAGGCACACCAGCAGGTGCTGCCTTGAAACTGTCGGTTGCAAAGTACTGCATACCCAATACGGAATCGACGACTAACCCGCTGAAAATATCCCCCTGCTCAATGACAAGAACCCGCCGTTCCCTTTGGTTACGGGAAGAGCGGGGAATGTCGAAAAAGTTGGCTAGATCGACCAGAGGGAGGAGGCGCCCGCGAACGTTGGCAGCTCCCATGAGAAACGGCCGTACTCCCGGAATGTGCGTAAACCGGGGTACGTGCAGAATTTCAGTGACCTCACCCATGGGAGCCACATAGCGCTCGCCTGCAAGAACAAAGCCGATGCCGTTCCAAAGTTCAACGGCTTCTTCCTGTTCGGGTAGGCCAGCGGCCATGGATCGGCTACGCCGGGCGATATCCGTCAGAACGGTAAAAGGGGCGGCCTGTGCGGACATGCTTACTCCACAGTTGGGGATCAGCCAATCAGATTGTTGATTGTTTTGATCAGGTCGTCTTCGTTTACCGGCTTAACCAGATACCCTTTGGCGCCCTGACGGGTACCCCAAACTCGGTCGGTTTCCTGATCCTTGGTGGTGACAATAATCACCGGAATGGAAGCCGTTTCCGGAGCCCGGGTTAACTGGCGGGTCGCCTGAAAGCCGTTAAGGCCAGGCATAACCACATCCATGAGCACCAGATCTGGGGTCTCAGCGCGGGCCTTGGCAACACCATCCGCGCCATTGTCGGCTGTAAGCACCTCGTGTTTGTGCTTTTCCAGAATGGTGGAGATTTTCTTAACCTCGGTAGGAGAGTCGTCAACAATCAGAATGCGAGCCATTGGTTCCTCGATGGTTCTTTAGTGTCAGCAGGGTTTACTGTGGCGTCACGGGTATGTAGTGACGAATCGTATTGAGCAGTTCATCCTTGCTGAACGGTTTGGTCAGGTACTGGTCAGAGCCGACGATGCGACCCTTAGCCTTATCGAACAGCCCGTCCTTGCTGGATAGCATGATAACGGGCGTCTTTTTAAATGAGGAATTATTCTTGATGAGCGCACAGGTCTGGTAGCCGTCCAGACGGGGCATCATGATATCCACAAAAATGATGTCCGGCTGCGAATCGGCAATCTTTGCCAGAGCATCAAAACCGTCTGTCGCGGTGATAACCTCACAGCCAACCTTTTTCAGGAGGGTTTCTGCGGTGCGACGGATGGTTTTGCTATCGTCGATCACCATGATCTTCAAGTTCTCGAAGTTGTCATCCATTGTCCAGGTGCCTTGCGCTCAGCGACTGTCATTGTTTTCAAACGAGGGTTTTAACATAAACCTTAAGGTTCTTCTGTAAACCCCGTCCATTTATAGATTATTGATGGCCCGATAAAAAGTATTACTTTGTGACCAAATGTACTTTTGCCTGAAACATCACGTAATTTACCAGAGATTTCTCGGGATGCATTCACGGCTCGGGTACAATACCATCTGATTTCCTAGCATAGCACTTATTGGCCGGTTCGCTCTGCAGACCGGTTCTGTTTTTTCACTCCTTGGGAGCTCAAGAGGCACTATGACAGTTCGACTCGGGATAGTGATGGATCCGATTCAGGATATCCACTTCAAAAAAGACAGCTCTTTGGCGATGCTACTGGCAGCGCAAGACCGTGGCTGGGAAATCGAATACATGGAATTGCAGGACCTCTATATGGAAGGCGGCAAGGCCATGGCCTACACGCGCAGTTTAACGGTTCGAAAGGACCCTGAGGACTGGTACAGCTTTGGTGCTGACAGAGATCGCGCGCTCGGCGATCTCGATGTTATCTTGATGCGCAAGGATCCTCCCGTTGATCGGGAGTTCCTTATGGCAACCTATATCCTCGAGTCCGCAGAGCAACAGGGCGCTTTGGTGGTTAACCCCGCGGCTACGCTGCGCGACTGCAATGAAAAGCTGTTTGCTACCCAGTTTGAGGATCTTACGCCACCGCTACTTGTGAGTCGCTCCGCCAAACGGTTCCGTGAGTTTTATGCAAAGCACGGTGATGTGATCATGAAGCCGGTTGACGGCATGGGTGGCCACTCGATCTTCCGTATCAAGGAAAACGACTTCAACTTGGGTGTGATAATTGAAACCTTGACGAACTATGGCGAACATCAGGCCATGGCTCAGAAGTACATCCCCGAAATCAGCGACGGTGATAAGCGGATTTTGATGATTGAGGGCGAGGCAGTGCCTTATTCCCTTGCGCGAATTCCTTCGCAAGGCGAAAATCGCGGCAATCTTGCGGCCGGTGGCCGTGGTGAAGGTCGTGAGCTGACAGACCGCGACCGCGAGATCTGTGCGCGGGTAGCGCCGGTTATCAAGGAAAAAGGTTTGATGTTTGTTGGACTGGACGTGATCGGCGATTATCTAACCGAAATTAACGTGACCAGTCCAACCTGTATCCGGGAGTTGGACGATACTTTTGGAACAGACATCGGGGGCATGTTGATGGACGCCGTTGAGAAGCGTCTTAACCAGAACTGACGGGAATACCATGGATCAGGGCCAACGACAGAGACGGGCGTATTAATGGCGGTGCAGGTAAGCGAGTTCGATAGGTTTTCCTTCACGTTATTCATGGCGCTGGTGGTGCATGCGGTTGTGGTGCTGGGGATTACCTTTGCGCCCGAGTCGCCGCGTTCGTCTGCCCAGACCATGGAGATCACCCTGTCGCAGTTCGATGATGAACAGGCACCGGAGAAGGCCGACTTTCTGGCGCAGACCAACCAGCAGGGTAGTGGTACGGAGGACGAGGCGCTGGAAATGACCACGCCGCAACCCTCCGAGATCAGCCAGCCTGAGGTTGCGCAAGTGCAACCGGAACCCAAGGCACAGGTAGAGCCTGTGCGCCGTCAGGAGCGGGCGGTTGTGCAGACCGAGAGCCGTTCAAGCCGACAGGTCCAACAACCGGAACAGTTCGCCGAACCGGAAGACGAGCCTCTGCCGGTAAGGGAAAAGAAAAGCTTGATGGATCGCAGTCTGGAGATTGCCAGTCTTGAGGCCCGCTTTGATGCCCAGCAACAAGCCTACGCCCGTAAACCCAGAGTTATGCGGGTAACGGCGGCTTCCACCTTAAAGTCCACCAATGCCTGGTATGTGCAGAATTGGGTGAGCAAGGTGACGCGGGTTGGTAATATCAACTATCCCACTGAAGCTCGCCGTGCTGGAGTTTATGGCACCTTGCGCATGCTAGTCTCCATGCAGAAAGATGGCTCCATCAAAGAAGTAGCCATTCTGCAGTCGTCAGGAAGCACTCTGCTCGACGATGCAGCGATTCGGATTGTCAGGATGGCTGCACCCTTCGCACCCTTTCCCGACGACATGAAAAAAGACGTGGACGAACTGGAAATCATACGTACTTGGTCTTTCCAGCAACGGGGGCTCTCATCCGGATGACGGCATCAAAACACTCTCCACACAGCCTTAAGCACCACTTCCTGGTGGCCTCACCCTATCTCGCTGACCCTCGGTTTCATGGGGCGGTTGTATACCTGTGTGAACACTCAGATGATGGCGCGCTTGGTTTAATGATCAATCAGCCTCTGGATATTCATTTGGGGGAAATTCTGGAGCAGCTTGACCTTCAGGGTGGCGAGCTCGATCTTCCAGTGTTTAGTGGTGGCCCGGTTGAGCAGGAACGGGGTTTTGTTCTGCACCCGCCGGGCGCCAGCTGGCAGAATACTGCCGAGGTGGCCGACGACGTTATGCTGACCACATCCCGTGACATACTCGCGGGCATTGGACGAAACGAAGGCCCGCCAGAGTTTTTGATGGCGCTGGGGTATTCCGGCTGGGGAGAGGGGCAGCTGGAAGAAGAGCTGGGCAGCAATGCCTGGTTGACTTGCCCGGCAAACACCGAGATTTTGTTTCGAACGCCCTGGGCTGAACGTTACAAAGCGGTTCTGGACCTGATTGGCATTGATCTCAACCAGCTTAGCGAAACGGTGGGGCATGCCTAAAGCCGGCCAGCGCAGTGTCATGGCATTCGATTTCGGCCTGCGCCGAATTGGTGTGGCGACCGGGCAAGAACTGCTCGGTACAGGTCAGCCTCTAGCCATGATTCCTGCCGATAACGGAACCCCTGATTGGGGCCAGCTTGAGAAACTGCTGGTGGAGTGGCGGCCGGATCTGGTGCTGGTGGGCTTGCCTCTGAATATGGACGACAGCGAAAACGATATGTGTGGTCGTGCCCGCAAGTTTGGTAAGCGCCTGCACGGCCGCTTTCACGTTCCAGTAGAAATGGTAGACGAGCGCTTGACCAGCTACGAGGCCAAAGGCCAAGTGATGGCTGCCGGTGGAAGCCGGGATTATGGTCGCCACGGCGTGGATGACCGTGCAGCAGTGCTGATACTAGAAACCTGGTGTCGGTTGCAAACAGAATAAAAAAGCGAGGATGGAATGAGCGCATTGCTTGATGTAGACCAGCTGATGGATAAGTTGGAAGCGGGGCTACGCGGCCTGCTTAACGAGCGGGGTATTGAGTCGCCGGTGCTTATTGGCATCCGCACGGGTGGTGTCTGGGTCGCGGACATTATTGGTAAGCGCTTGGGAATTGAAGAGCCGTTCGGCGAGTTGGATATTTCCTTCTATCGGGATGATTTCAGCCGAATTGGTCTCAACCCGAAAGTGACGCCTTCTAGCCTGCCTTTTGATACCGAAGGCCGGGACATTATTCTGGTTGACGATGTCATCATGAGTGGCCGCACCATAAGGGCTGCGATGAATGAGTTGTTCGATTATGGTCGCCCAGCCAGTATCATACTCGCCACGTTGATCGATCTAGGCGCCCGTGAACTGCCTATTCAACCTGATGTGGCCGGGCAGTCGCTGACCTTGGGTATGCAGCAGCGTGTGAAGCTGCGTGGCCCAGACCCGCTCCGGATAGAGCTTCAGGAAACCGAGCAGTAAACCCCCGAACTCGATAGCAGGCAAATCATGACCGCAAATGCAGCTTCCCCTAATCACTTACAGCTAACCCGGGACGGCCAATTGCGGCATTTCCTGACTCTGGACGGTTTAGGCAGGGAGTTGCTGACCGACATACTCGATACCGCTGATTCGTTTATTGAAGTTGGCGAGCGAAGCATCAAGAAGGTGCCTCTCCTGAGAGGGCGCACGGTAGTCAACTTATTCTTTGAGGCCAGCACCCGCACCCGCAGTACCTTTGAGCTTGCTGCCAAGCGGCTATCGGCCGATGTGCTGAACCTCGATATTAATACCTCGGCCACCTCCAAGGGCGAATCGCTTTCAGATACGCTTCTCAATCTGGAGGCCATGGCTAGCGACATGTTCGTGGTGCGCCATGCTCAAAGCGGAGCCCCGCACTTTATTGCCCAAAGTGTGACCCCTGGGGTCGCCATCATCAACGCGGGCGATGGCCGCCACGCACACCCCACTCAGGCCATGCTGGATATGTTGACCATCCGGCAACACAAAGGCGGTTTTGAAGGCTTAAAAGTCGCCATAGTGGGGGATATTTTGCACTCTCGGGTGGCTCGCTCCCAGATACGCGCCCTGAATGAACTGGGAGCCGAGCAAATACGAGTTATTGCACCCGGAACCCTCTTGCCAAGAGATGTAGAGAGCCTCGGCTGCACCGTGGAATACGATATGGCCAGAGGTATGAAGGACCTGGATGTCGTTATCATGCTGCGCCTGCAAAAGGAACGCATGGAGGGGGCGTTACTGCCTAGTGAGCGGGAGTTTTACCGGCTTTATGGCTTGAGCCAAGACAAGTTGGCGCTGGCGCACCCAGAGTGCATTGTGATGCATCCCGGGCCGATCAACCGAGGTGTAGAGATAGAATCAGCGGTCGCGGATGGCCCGCAATCGGTTATTTTGAATCAAGTAACGAATGGCATAGCTATCCGCATGGCGGTGATGTCCATGGCGATGGGTGGGCAGGTCGCCGAGCGCCAGCAAAAATTGAACGAACTGAGCGGGTTGAATGAGAGAGGTCTGGCATGAGCGGCAACACACTATCCTCCAGCGCCAGCCTTAAAATTACCGGCGGTCGCTTACTTGATGGCCATGGCAGCGAAACTCCGAATCGCGCTTTGTTGATACGAAATGGACGCATTGCCGCTACCGGAGCGACGGCTGAAGCAGCCGACGCTGAGCAAACGTTTGATGCTAAAGGCTGTATGATTACTCCGGGGTTTGTTGATTTGTATTGCAACCTGCGCGAGCCGGGCAATGGCCAGAAGGGCAATATAGTTTCGGAAGCAAGAGCCGCGGCCCGAGGCGGTTTCACCACAGTCTGTGCGTCGCCAGAAACCTCTCCCGTTAATGACTCGCGGGCCGTTACTCACTTGATCCAAGATGGTGCCGACGCTGGCTCGCCTATCCGTGTTTTGCCCGTAGGTGCGTTAACTCGAGGCCTTGAGGGCGAGATGCTCAGCGACATGGCGGGTCTAGCCGCCGCTGGCTGTATTGCCTTGGGCAATGGCTCCCGTGGCGTACGTAATGCCCGAGTGTTGCGCCGCTGTATGGCATACGCCCAAACATTTGGACTGACCGTGATGCTGCGCCCGGAGAACCAGTCCTTAGCCGCAGACGGCTATGCCCATGATGGTCTGGTAACAGCTCGCCTCGGCTTGCTGGGCATCCCGGAAGTGGCAGAAACTGCATCCGTTATGGAAATGCTACTGCTTGCCGAGGAAACCGGTGTAAAGCTGCATCTGAGTCAACTTTCCTGCGGGCGCAGTGTAGAAATGCTTGCTGACGCGCGCCGCCGGGGGATTTCCGTAACCGGAGACGTAGCCATGCACCAGCTTGTGTTTACAGAAGACGCCCTGTCAGGTTTTGACAGTCGCTTCCACTTGCGCCCACCGCTGCGTTCAGAGGCCGACCGTAAGGCCTTGGTAGCAGGGGTTCGCGAAGGGGTAATCGATGCAATTGTAAGCCAGCACCTGCCCCATGAGAGTGCTGCGAAACAGGCGCCGTTACCAGACACTGAACCAGGCCTTTCCAGCATCGAAAGCGTGTTGTCGTTGGGCCTTGGCCTTGTTAAGCGGGGCGAGTTAAGCCTTGCTGAGCTGGTTCGCGGACTTACATCCGGCCCCGCATCGGTCATCGGCTTACCTGCCTCGATCAGTCAAGATGAGATAGCCGACCTGTGCGTGTTTGACCCCGGTGCTGATTGGACGCCAAGTAGCCAGTCTCTCATCTCGGTGGGGCATCATGCGCCTGTACTTGGCCAGCCGTTGCCCGGAGTGGTTAGGCTCACGTTGGCCGAGGGTCGAGAAGCTTGGGGCGGAGCTTAAAAACTAAACAGCCTGCATAGAAATGCGGCAGGGGTTGGCTAACCGCTGTCGACACCATCACATAATCCAAATTTTTGCTCAAAAACCCCTTGAGACAGGGCACCTGTGCCAACGTATTCTTGCACTTGCCAGCATACTGTTGGCGCAATAGATGCGGCCCTGCTTATACAGCGACACATACTCTGGCCAAACAATAATAGCTCAGGAGTTATCCCTTGAAATCAGTAACCTTCCCGCAGCGGGTGGCCTTGGCAGCCACTCTGTGCGCTAGCCTCATCCTGCCCTCACTGGGACATGCCCAGGCAAACACTGAAAACAGTGGCGATATTCTGGAGAGAAGCTTCTGTGTGTTTGACCCAGTTGGGGCCAATGGGCCGCTATTTGCAATCACTAAGACCTTTCAGCCCGTTGCTCTTAAAAACGGTATCGAGCTGAACTTGAGTGCTTACACAGACGAAAAAGTTGCTGCTGAAGATTTTAAAGCTGGACAGTGTGATGCGGTGTTGCTTACTGGTACCCGCGCTCGCGAATTCAATAAGTTTACCGGCAGCCTAGAAGCCATGGGCGCCGTACCCGGCGAAGAGGAGATGCGGCTGCTATACAACACGCTCAGCCAACCTAATGCTCGCCCTCTGTTGAAAGATGGGCCTTATGAGGTGGCCGGCGTGTTCCCGGCCGGTGCGATTTACCTTCATCTTCGTGATCGCTCCATTAACTCTGTTGAAAAGCTGCAAGGTAAGCGCGTAGCAACATTGGATTTTGATGAGGCGTCTGTTCGCATGGTTCGCCATGTAGGTGCGTCAGTTGTTGGCTCTAATTCCGCCAACTTTGCTGGCAAGTTCAATAACGGCAGTGTGGATGTCGCATACGCGCCAGCCGTAGCCTATTCGCCGTTGGAGTTGTACAAGGGCGTTGAGCCAAATGGTGGGGTGTTGAAGTACGCGCTGGCGTACATGAACTTCCAAGTCATTATCCACAGCGATCGCTTCCCTGATTCAGCGGGCCAGATGGTGCGTGATGAGGCCATCAAGCGCCTAGATGAAGCCTACGAGATTATTGCTCAGGCGGAAGCCGAGATGCCTGAAAACGTATGGATGACTCTGCCGCAGGAAGTGACCGCCGAGTACGACAAGATGCTGCGGACCGTGCGCCTGTCGTTGCTTGAAGATGGCGTGTATGACGAACGCGCAATTAAACTGATGAAAGCCATTCGCTGCCGCGTGGATGCCACCCGGTCAGAGTGCGCTTCCTGATAATTCTATTGCCACTGAAAGCCCCTCTTAAGCAACGTTGGAGGGGCTGTTCTGGCAGATCACTAGGCTGAGCGGAGCGCGTCTTTAAATGCTTTGCCTGCTTTGAAACCGACTGTTTTACTGGCAGGAATATGGATGGATGCCCCGGTTTGAGGGTTTCTACCCTCACGTGCTTCACGGGTGCGGATATTGAATGTGCCGAAGCCGATCAGGGTTGTGTCTTCTCCTCTGCTAGCGGCAGCTGAGATCTGGTCAGTAAAAGCGGTAATTACTTCGGCGGCTTTTTCTCTTGTTAAGCCTGTGCGTTCAGCGATAGCTGCCGCGAGTTCGGGTTTGCGCATCGAGTATCCCTTTTTGTTTTTGTTCGTCGGAACCGCCGCCCAACCGGCCTACGGTTGCTTGAATCTATAGCGGCTTGCGGCTCTTTGTGCAAATCGGCGTGTGGGTAAAAACTGTGTGCATAGGCGTCATTTGCGGCGCCAGTCTCAAAAAGCGCGAACGCTGTAGGCCATAATGCGCGGCTGACAGCGGATTCAGAATAACAATGCAAACACGTTCAAAAGGTTCAGAAACCATGATGCAAACCACCGGCATTTCATATTCAGAAACTTCCGTCCGGGGCTGTTCACGCCCGTCGTCTTTCGGGCAAAGATTGAAGCATTCGGCCTCCCGGCTCAAAGGGGTTGCAGTTGCTCTTACCCTCGGGTCGCTGCTGTCAGGCTGTGGTGTCGTGAACCACATGATTTACAAAACCACCGGCGATGTAATGCAGGGCTTTTCTCGCGACCACACCATTCCCTATCTGATGGCCAGCGGTGATCTGGCCATGGGTTGTGCCATGAGCGAGGCTACCGCTCCATTGCTTATGTCCTTCGGCAGGGTCACCAATGAGCCAGATCAGCTGGCTGTCATGCTCTACCTTTCGGCTGGTGGATGTGCCGAAGAAGAAGGCCGCGAGCATGAGCTGGCGGCACTGGCTGCCATGTACGAGAGAAAAGGTAATGCAGCTGAAGACGCCATCATCCGCCAGAAGCGGGCGTATTCTCTGGCCGCCAAGCGTTATTTGAAGGGCTGGCAGCATCACAACACCTATTATGGTGAGCCCGGCACCGGAGAGTGCCCGGACTTTGACGACGATATGGATGAGTTTATCTACTTTGCAGGTTTGCTCGCAGGTTTGCAGGCGCTTAACTCAGAGATCCAATCCACCTCCTCCATCGGTGTTCCCAAGAACGTAGGTTCTGTTGTAGCCCGCGCCTCCAGCTGCCTTGAAAGTGAAAAGTGGTGGGGTGCCCCGATGGCCTTGAAAGCGACCGTTTGGGCAATGATTCCCGGTGCGCAGCCAGAAGGTGAGGATGCCTTTGAACGCCTCGCCATGACTGATCGTCAGGGCGAAGAGGCAGGGGTGCGCCTTAGCCATGTATTCCACGCAATTGCCGCCACAAACAAGGGCGATGAAGCAATGGTGAAGTCGGTAGTTCGCCAACACGCCGAGTCCCTCAAAGAGCAGCCTTCCAATGATGAATGGGCTTTTGTGGATGCTATGGCGACCAACATGATTATCGCAATCTCCGACCGCCTATGGGTAGAGAATACCGGGCACCGTACACCGCTAGGCCAGCTTGGCACCTTCTGGGATGACCAAAAACCAGAAGTTGAAACTATGGACTTGGATGGTCTGCTGTAACCCGTTAACGTTCCAGAGTGTAGAGTCATGTCTAAGGGTAGTTTTCGTCGTAACGGGTTGGAGTGGTTTTCATCACTGCCTGCTTGCCTGCTCTTGCTGTCTGTGGTGCTTTTTTCCACAAGCAGCGATATTCACAACCAGATGCTGCGTGGCGGCGAGCAGCTCTGGAGCGGCTACTACAAGCTACGCATGGACCCGGCTGCACCAACCTGTAATCCAAATCGGGATATTGAAGCTGCTG
This sequence comes from Marinobacter sp. 1-4A, assembly GCF_016597725.1. Lineage (GTDB taxonomy): Bacteria > Pseudomonadota > Gammaproteobacteria > Pseudomonadales > Oleiphilaceae > Marinobacter. The sequence goes on along the minus strand of NZ_VCGY01000002.1, from coordinate 612,980 downwards.
TGGCCCATGAGCTGGCTCAAAAACCAGCAGCTGACGACCCCATGGCGGCTCTCTTAGGCGCCCAAGACAAAGACCCTGCCGATGTTCGCCTTGCGATTGAGCGCTCTGTAGCCGAGTGCAAAGCTGCGTTCCAAAGTTATGAGAGTCTCCAAGGTCAGCTTACTCCAGGAGTAAAAGCCTATCGTGCGGTAGAGCTGTTTATTGCCGATCTCATTGCTTTTGGGCTCGTTTCTCAGCGCTATATTTTGGTGGTTCTGGTTATGCTGTGCGCTGCCACAGCAACCCTCACGCGCCACCATATCGCTATGCGGGCCATGGAAACCCGTTTGGACTATACGGTTTCTCTGACGCTTCAAACCGTTGCCAACGCAATGCTGTTGGGGTCCAGTCTGATTTTCCGCCAGTCCAGTGTGGGCTCAGACCTATCGATATCTTCCGAAGATCTGCTACTCCACAATTTTTGGGTTGTCGGGTTTGCCTGCCTCACATTGGCCAGCCTCTACCGGCTGATCCGTGCACCCTCAGATCTTGCCCCGGGTGGACAATTGAACAAAGCGTTTCTTGCGGTGCCGCTGTATACCGTGATGTGTCTGATTTCCGGTAGTTACTTTGCGTTGATTGGCCATGCATCGGGCATTGGTATCTATCTCGGTAAAATGATGGAATTGGCAGACATGTTCCTCAATGTGGGACTCTATGTTTGGGTGGGCATGATGCTTAAACAAACACGTCTGGCGACGCTGGTGTTTAATCTATTCCGACCCTGGCGTATGCCGCCGGAAATGCTCGCTGTTGTTGCGGTGCTTGTGGCAGCCGTTCCCACCGCCTATACCGGCGCCTCCGGGATTTTCGTAATTGCTGCAGGCGCAGTGATCTACAGCGAATTACGCGCTGCCGGTGCGCGCCGTCAGCTTGCGCTTGCGGCCACTGCCATGTCGGGCTCTTTGGGCGTGGTGTTGCGCCCTTGTTTGTTGGTTGTCGTTATTGCCTACCTCAACCGTGAAGTGACCACAGACGACTTGTTCGGGTGGGGAATATGGGTGTTCGTGCTGACCGCGGTCATGTTTAGCACGGTTGCGCTCACGGTAAACCGTCAGAGTAAGTTTAATCTGGCGCCAGCTGCTGAAGCCATGCCTGCGACACTTCAGGCGTTGCGGTCGCTGGTTCCTTATGTATTGGTGATTGTGGGCGTTGTTTTGCTCTACCGTTTTGCTTTAGATGTGCGTATGGATGAGTTTTCGGCACCGCGCCTACTGCCGGTGATTATGTTGTCCATACTGGTGTACGAGCACATTAGCTTTAAGAACAAAAAGGGCAGTGCATCCGGCGAGATTAACCACCAAGGGTTAGAACGCAGTGTGCGCGGTGCCACCAATGACACCACAGCGGAAATTGGGGCGCTGCTGCTGTTATTGGGCCTGTCGGTTAGCATCGGTGGTGTGATTGAGCGCTCTGAGATCATGCAGGCATTCCCTCAGGCATTCGACAGCGCATGGTCTGCCATGTTGTTAATGGTGGTTATTCTGGTGATTCTCGGGATGATTATGGACGCCTTCGGTGCCGTCATCCTAGTGACCGCAACAGTAGCAACCATTGCCTATTCCAGCGGCATTCACCCTGTTCACTTCTGGATGGTTACGCTGGTGGCTTTTGAGTTGGGTTATTTGAGCCCACCGGTTGCACTCAACCACCTGTTAACGCGACAAGTAGTGGGTGAAGCCGAGGTTCTAGCTGCCCAGCAAGAAACCGGCACCTTCTACGAGCGCCACGAGCGCATCATTATGCCGCTGATCGCTATGGGTATTTCGCTGGTGCTGGTGGCATTTGTGCCGTTGATGTTTTACGCCTGATCGATGCGGTGCAAATGGCTTTAAAGTGAATGGGAGTGTGCGTTCTTACATTGTGCCCTAAAGCGTCTCCAGCACACTCCCTGAATGCAAAGAACGCCTGCAATGGCCAATCTCCTACACCGCTCTACGAACCTGCTTACATTCGTATCATCCCGCTAAGGATAGGATCTGCGTCCTCTTTTGAACGTTGACGCTGGTGTCGGGGTAATGCGCAAGAACCCGTTCATCGTAAAAAACGATCACATTTTTATTGTCGGGCACACCTTCTCCTCATGATGCAGGCGCGGCACCAGAGGTTATCTGGTGCGTTGCGCGCACAGCAATGAGACAAGCATAGACGCAAAACTGGCGGCAAGCGATGCGGTGTGCTTAGCGCATCAACGTTGTGGCGCGTTTAACGAGTGGCTGAGCACGGCTAGTCTGGTTTCTGGCAAGCAGAATATCTGCTTGGGAAAGGTAAGCCTCGGCCAAGCGCTTCTCTGCCGTTACGATCTTTTCGAAGTTCTCAGGAACAACCTTTTTTAAGGCTTGAATGTCTTCATAAACCGCATCTAGCTGACGACTTGAGCGAGCGTTCTTGATGGTAACGGGCCATGTCTCAAATTTTTGTGCATAGAACACAAGTGCTGCACCACTTGGGAAAACCTGATCACCGTCGGCGGCTTGACTGTCTTGGTACTGAGCCAACTCTTTGGCAGCCTCTCCAAGCTTTTCGAGAGCAATACGTTGATCGCTCGTTTCTGGTGATTGTGCAAAGAAGCGATTTCCGATGGTTAGCAGTTGTGCTTGCTTTGGGGCGTCAAATGCTTTGAATGCCGAATCTACCTGAGAGAGATATTCGTTAACAGCTGCTTGCGATGGCTTGGGCGGCTTATCCCCCAAAAATTCAAGATTAGAGCCTAGTTTTACCAAGGCGTTTGCGCTTTTGGCTGCTTTATAGTTTCCCTGCTCAAGAGTGGATTGGATTTCGTTGGCAAGGGCACTCTGCAGGGTCTTTTGCCTATTCTCGATACGGTTTTGAACACTCAAAAGCTCCCCGTCCCTTGGGAAGAGGGCGGTAGCACTTTCAAGTACTGAAAGTGCCTGCACTATGTTCGGTAAACCGTTCTCCTCATTGGGCTCAAGGGCCTTGTCAATGCGAGATAGGAAGTGGTTGACCAGAGGCGTTTGTTGGAGCTTAAGAAGCCCTGCTTGATCGAGCTCTGACATTCCCGGTAACTGTTGCAAAAGCTGCTCCGCAGGGAGGTCTTTCAGCGCCAGACTATGTTGTCTCTGTTCTGTCAGGGTCTGTGCGGTAAGCCTTGCTTTGGCAGACTCCGCCGTTCCCGTGTACCAAGCAATAATCCCCGCTGTGATTGCGGCAGTGGTGACCACTGTTTGTCCGACCGCCAGCCAAGGGGTTGGCTTCAGGGCGTTTTCTGTTTTTTGGATAGAAAGCTGCTGAGGGGCTCCGAGCAGTTGCTGCTTCAGGGTTCGCCATGTTTTCAAGGGTAGGTTGCCGGGCCGCTTTAATTTGGCCGATTGCCGCTCCTTTTGTGATGGCGATTGCCGATTGAAGGGGTGCTTGGAGCTCAAAAGCTCGTAACAGATGCAGGCAAGGGCGTATATATCGCCCTCGCCGGTAGGCTGTTCACCCTTCGCTATTTCGGGCAGTGTGTAAGCTGGCGTGTATCCGTAAATGGATGTCTCGTCGAGACCGGGATGTAGAAAATTCTCTTGAAGCGGATCGCTCAGTACCCGGGATACGCCGAAGTCGAGGAGTTTGATCTGGCCGTTACGCGTAAAGAAAATATTTGAGGGTTTTAGGTCTGCATGCACAACGTTGTTAGCGTGAGCGTATTTCAGTGCGGACACTATCTGCGCGACAATTTCCTTTACCCCTTTCCACTTCAAACCGCTGGGCCGCGAGCGCTGGATCATGCGTGTAAGCGGCTCACCTTCAAGCAGCTCCATGACCATAAAGCAGGTATCACCATCCTGTTGCAGGTCTTGCACCCGGATAATATTGGGATGGCTTAGGCTTTTGGTTTTGGCGGTTTCTCGGGCGAGCACGCCAAGTACACCGTCTTGGGTCAGCATGTCGTGCTTGAGGATTTTGAGTGCGACTTTGCAATCGGCTGCCCCCGCTTGCTCTAGCTGCAAATCCACCGCCCGATACACGTCGCTCATGCCGCCTGAGGCAATGAGAGCTTCAATTCGATAACGCTGGTTTAGTGTTTTATCAAGCCATTTATGTTTATTGCTCTTGCTTTCCACCGTGCTCACCCTCCCGTTAGAACCGTAGGGTTTCCGACGACAATTTTCCCGCCATGAACGGTGGCGTCGCCTAAGCGCGCTACCGGCAGGCCGTTTGCGAAAACCGTTCCGGAGCCCTCAACGACAACATCGGGTGGACCAACGCAAATGAGTTTGTCTGAAAGCCTGGCAATAGGTAGGCCGCCAACAAAAACGTTTGGAGATGCTGCGAGGGTGGGGCCACCAACGTGCGGCACGGGGCCGGTTGTGGCGGGGCAGATATGAAAAGCTCCAAGAAAAGCAGTCGGCTTGCTCATGAGCAATACGTCCCTGAAAATAAATCCGTCCAATGGTTTTACAGAGCGTGATGTTCGGCGATCCGAAAAGGTAGGTCAACCCCCTTGTGTGATCTTTGCCTACATTTGTGAAGTCCATTTTTAACAGGAATTGACAGTTCCGAGAGGCTGGAATAGTATCCATCAGTCAAGCCGCATTGGCGGTTGATAAGTTGTATGTGATCCGTTCCGACGTTCTTACAAAATTGGTCCAAGGAAGGTGCAGAAATCCGTGTCGTTATGACACTGCTTTCTAGGTTTTAGCTCCAAGGGAAGAGCGAGTGATGTTGTTAGAGCTCAAAGTTACCAGCTATCAAAGGCTGTCGCCCTCAGTTACCGGCCAAAAGACGGTTGAACCCAACAATGTCATTGTTATTGGGCGAGCTACCGATTGTGACTGGCATTTACCCGACCCGCTGAAAGTCCTCTCCTCCCGGCACGCCGAGATTCGTTTTTCTGGTGGCCATTATACAGTCACGGATATATCCACTAACGGTGTGTTTCTGAACGGCGAAGCCTCGGCTATTGGTCGTGGTAACACCGTGGCAATCAAGTCTGGAGACTGCCTGCGCCTCGGTGATTTTGAAGTTGTGGCTTCTATTGTTGCCACGGCGCCGGAGCAGGTTGAGCCCGATTTTTCGAAGTCATTAGAAAAGAAGCCATTAGAAAACAAGCCGCTAGAAAGCCAACTAGAACAGTCGTCCCCCATTCAAGCTGGGCGCTCTGAGTCGCCTCTGAATAGCAGCCGTGTTGTAGACGACAGCCCTGCAGCAGGTGCTTTTGGAGATTTTCTTGCTGCTGGCTTGGGCGAAAGGGTTATGGCGGATAGCCATGTGCCAATGCAAGAGCCTGCGATTCCCGGCGAGTGGCACTGGGGACAGGGTAGTGAGCAGCCCCAAGGTGCTGCGACAGCGCAGGATATGCCTGTCTCATCTCCAGCTCCAAGAGACCATGCCCCTGCTGCACCGAGTCAACAGATTGATGCGCTAACAGCTCTTGCTGAAGGCCTTGGGCTCCCTTCAGAAAAGCTAGAGGGTGCGGGACCGGCCGTGTACAGGGATCTTGGAAGTCTGACTCGGGTACTGCTAGATCGCCTGTTGGATATGATCCATATGCGAGCCCGCCAGAAGCAACAACTGCGCGTGGCACAGACGCTGTTCCAGCGAAGCGAAAATAACCCTTTGAAGTTCTCTGCTACACCTCAGGATGCGCTGGATAGCCTTCTTATTCGGCCCCACGCTGCCAATTTAGGGCCGGTGGATGCGGTTAACAAGGCGTTTGATGATCTCTTCTCGCACGAGCAGGCACTGCTCAAAGGTGTGGAGTCTGTCGTTCAGGACCTTCTGGCTGATACGCCGAATGCGACTGGCACAAAAAATACAACAGGGCTGTTTGCCCGCCGTAAAGCCTTGGAAACAATTACCCGTCATCGTGCCTGGCAGCGGGAGGTTTACGGTAGCACCGACAGCATGCTCAGGAGTGACGTGTTTGTTGAAGCTTACGAGCAGGCCGTTGGCCAGAATGAGGAGAGTGCCAAAACATGATATATGCCATGCGCTGGGCAATGGTCTTAGTGGCTGCAATAGCTTTAAATGGCTGCGTTGTTGCAAACGCCATAGTGACGCCCTACACCGACTTACACTTCGCCCCCCACGGAAACATCAATCCGGATGCGAGTGGGCGATCTTCGCCACTGGTGGTAAGGATCTACGAACTCAAGTCCGCAGCCAAGTTCAAAGATGCGGGTTTCTTTGAAATCTACGATGATGCGGAAGCCCTACTCGACGAAGACTTGCTCGGCTACGTTGAGACCATTATCCGGCCCACACGAGGGCAGGTTCACGAGATGCGATTGCATAAAGAGACCACGCACATCGGAATCGTGGCCGCCTTTAGAGACATTGAGAATGCTGAGTGGAAATTGACGCTCGCAGCAGACCCTCGCGGTTATGACGATCTGAGAATCAGTATAGACAGCCGAGCAATTGCCCGGGAGGACCGCTAACACCTTCGTGTGCGGTCAGTTCAGAATGAATAGCAATGGGTTTTATACATCATGGAACGAATAGCTAAGGTCGCTTGGTCTGAGGGTATGCTGCTTCGGCCACAGCATTTTCAACAGCAGGATCGTTTCTTGTACCAGACGGCGCGAAGCCGACATGCTCGTACCGCTGTGCACGGATACGGCATTTCAGAACTGGAGATGGATTCTCAGGCTCTCGCGCTTGGTCAGGTATCACTGGTTAGGGCGGTAGGCATTCTGCCGGACGGCATGCCTTTCGCCTTCGACCAAACCGATGCACTTGTATTAGAAGTTCCGCCAGATGCCAGAGATGAGCTGGTGTATCTGGTGCTGCCCATGGAAAAGCTATCGGGCACCAATATTGCCGCAGACAGCTCCACCCAGGGAGCGCGATACCGTTTTGAAGAAAACCGCTTGCTAGACGATTCTGCAGAAGATGGTGAGGAAGAGCTTTTGGGCTTGGCGCACCTTAATCCTCGCCTCAAACTCGGGCGTGATGATTTGGCGGGGTTTGCGTGTCTTTCTGTTGCTCGCATTGTGGAGGTGGTGAACGAGAAAGAAGTGAAGCTTGATCGGAGCTTTATTCCGCCGACATTGGATGTGGCAGCTGTTGCCCCTTTGGCGTCATTCCTGCGTGAAATCCTTGGCATGGTTAAGCAAAGGGCCAAGGCGCTAGCGGTACGAATGCAAAAGGGCGCAGAGCAATCATCAACACTGTTTGATGTGTTGATGCTGCAAACGCTGAATCGTTGGCAACCTATGCTAGAGCACCTGAAAGGCGCACCGCAAGTGCATCCGGAGCGCTTCTACGAGTTGGCAATTACCTTGACCGGCGAGCTGGCACTCTTTGCACGCGCAGACAAAATGGTGCCGTCTTTACCCCCATACCGGCATGAGCAATTGACGGAAACCTTTGGCGATTTGGCTGCATTGCTGAGCCAGTCACTTAGCACCGTTCTTGAGCAAACGGCGATTGCATTGAAGCTAGAGAATGCTCAGTACGGAATCCGGGTTGCGCCATTGCCTGACGGCAGCCTTCTTGAAAGCGCTCAATTTGTACTTGCGGTTAAAGCAGACTTGCCAACGGAAGACATCCGCCGTCGCTTGCCAGCACAGATTAAACTGGGAGCTGTAGAGCATATTCGTGACCTCGTTAACAACCACTTGCCGGGTATACCGGTAAGTGCGCTTCCCGTGGCGCCAAGACAGATTCCTTACCATGCAGGCTATCACTACTTTTTGCTGGATGGGAAAAGTGAGCGCTGGCAGCACCTCAAGCAGAGCGGCGGGTTGGCGGTTCACGTGTCCGGTAATTATCCGGGGCTTGAACTCGAACTCTGGGCCGTCCGGCAGTAGCCGACATACACTTAAGCAGGGATTGCTACATGAACGACAGCACCGTCCTCAAACCGCGACCAGGCGCCCGACAAGCACCCGGCCCAGCGCCACATGCTGCTCCCCGCCCGGCAGACGAAACTGTTATAGCGGCGCCCGCAAAAAGTGCTTCTGGTTTTAGCCGGTTCAAGTTGCCCCAGACTCGTTTGGGCCCCGTTTGTGATCACGCATCTAAGCTGCTTTCTCTGGCTGTTCGGTTGCCAACTGCAGAGTTGGTTGATGATGTTGCAGAGCTTCGCAGGCGGTGCGTGGAGTTGGTTCGTGAGTATCAGACCAGCCTTCAAACGGAAGGCCTCACCGCGGAAACCGTCGAGACAGCATCGTATTGTGTGTGTGCACTGATTGATGAAATCGTGCTCAACAGCAGTTGGGGCGAAAACGGCCACTGGGCTGCGCATTCACTGTTGTCAGAATTTCATTCGCAAACCTGGTCAGGTGCCTATTTCTTTGATCTGGTTGCAGCCGCAAGGCGCACGGCAAATACAGATGTTCTGATGCTTCAGTACCTTTGCTTATCGCTGGGCTTTAAAGGCAAATACCGGGTTGAGTCACGCGGGCAAGAGGAGCTGGATACGCTCAGAGATTGCCTGTATCACGAAATATGTTCCGCCCGTGGTTCTTTAGGCACTCCATTCGAGAAAGCCTGGGAGCAGAAAGTACTGACCGGCCCCGGCGTGACGCTAGGCGTTCCTGTGTGGGTCGGTGCCGCAGTCGCTGCAATGATACTGCTGGTTTTCTATATGGCTTTTTCACAGCGACTCGATTCTATCGCAGAGCCGGTATTGGGGAATATGGCAACACTGGCAGTCCCTGAAGTAAGAGTGCCTAAAGGGCAGGTAGGGCCGGGACAGGGTGACTACCTCAGACGAGTGCTCCAAACCGAAATCGACAGGGAGTTGGTCACACTCAACGACAGCGATGGCGGCAAGATTACGCTGAGTATCGGTAATGAATCGCTGTTTGAGTCTGGTGCTGCTGTTCTACGAGAAGATGTGCTGCCACTCATGAATAAGATTGCCCGTGCGCTGGAATCGACAGAGGGAACCGTCATGGTAACCGGACACACCGATAACCAGCCTATCGCAACAAGCCAATACCCCTCTAACTGGCACCTGTCACTCGCTAGAGCGACAGCAGTTTCTGACGAGCTTGCAGGCTCGGCAAACCTGCAAGGCAGGTTGTGGCCTGAGGGTCGTGGTGAAACGGAACCCCGTTTTGATAATGCTACCTCTGAGGATCGTGCCCGTAATCGGCGCGTTGAAATCAGCTTGGTTCCTGAAGCCCTGAATGATTGATTACGTGAGGTAACCCCATGGCATGGATTCGCCGAATTTGGTCTCGGATAACCCCAAGAACAATTTTTATTGTTCTTGGGTTTGTCGCACTTACGGTATTGGTGTGGTTTGGTGGCCCGTTGCTGGCCATCGCGGACTGGAAGCCATTTGCAAGCAAGTTGGCTCGAATTAGCTTCCTATTGACGCTCGTTGTTCTTTACCTCGGTGTTCAGTTGTGGCGCTCTCGACGTGAGCGTCGCGACAACGAACGCGTTGTAGAAGAAATGATGGCTACCGATCAGGGGGATGAGCTACTTCAGGAAGAGCTGGAAACTCAGCGCAATAACATGCGCAAGGCCCTTGCGCTTGTGCGCAAATGGAAGTCTGGGCGCTTTAGTTCTGTCTATCAGTTGCCCTGGTACATGATTGTAGGCGCGCCTGGTTCTGGCAAATCCACTGCATTGCTCAACTCGGGCTTGGAGTTTCCGCTAAAAAGTGAAATGGGGTTGGATTCGGTCAAAGGTGTTGGTGGTACCCGTTATTGCGATTGGTGGTTCACTAACCGTGCCGTGATCATTGATACAGCAGGCCGCTATACCACTCAGGAATCAGGCGATAAACGAGACTCAAAAGGCTGGAATGCATTTCTAGGGCTACTGAAGAAGTATCGGCCCCGCCAACCAATCAATGGGGTGATTGTTGCCGTTAGTGTTGCCGATATGCTGGAACAGACGCCTACGGAACAGGCCATTCATGCGAGGGCGATAAAACAAAGAGTTCAGGAGCTGCGGAATCGTCTGGGCGTTGTTTTCCCGGTCTACGTGATGCTTACCAAGTTTGATCTTTTGGAAGGTTTTGTAGATACCTTCGGGATGCTCTCTGATCAGGAAAGAGAGGATGTTCTTGGTGTCACGTTTGATTTGGGAGCGGTAACCGATCCTGAGAAGTTACCGACGGCCTTCGAACACGAATTTGATCAACTGCTGAATCGCCTTAGCGGGTTTTTACTGCACCGGCTGAAGCAGGAGCGGGCACCTGACACCCGCAGCCGAATTTACGAGTTCCCCAAGCAAGTAGCGCTGCTCAGAACACCTTTGTGGAACCTGATCAAAGATGTGTTTTTCCCCTCGGCTTACGAAGAAGTGCCGTTATTGAGGGGCGTTTACATGGTGTCTTCGGAACAGGGCCAGTCCGGCTTCGACAAAGTGTCCGGCATTGTCGATCAACAGTTCCGGCTCAAGTCATCGAAGGTGGGGAAAAATCACAGCGCGCAACCTAGCGGGGGCTATTTCCAGCGGAAACTGTTCGATCAGGTGATCTTCTCCGAGCATGGGCTTGCAGTGACCGATAGCGGTAAAGCACGGCAGCGAATGTTTGTTCGCCGCATCGCCTTTGCAGCAATGGCTGTTCTGACGGTTGGGCTTGCCGCAACTTGGTATGTTGACTATGCCCGGGCGAGGGACGCCATTGCGGGTTTTGCAGAGCGAACCGACGGGTTAGCGGATACATTAAATTCGGTTCCGGACGATGCCCAGTGGTTGATGCTCGAAACCGTACTTAATGAATCAGCGGCGCTTTCAGGTGGCAATGAGATTCCAGAGACCCACGGTCTATCGTCTCTTGGCCATTTTCAGATCCAAGCCCTGTATCAGGGTGCCACAGGTGTGTACGGCCGGGTTCTTCAATACCGGCTTGCCAAAACGCTGAAGGATGCTCTGGAAGAAGATATTCAGTTGCATTTGGATAACCCCGAGTATTTGTATGAGGCACTGAAGAGCTACCTGATGCTCGGAGATCGTAGCCGCTTCAATCGTGATCAGGTTTCGTTGTGGTTGGCCTACTTGATGGAAAACCATTTACCCGGAGAAATTAACCGCCCTCATCGAGAAGCGGTGCTGAAGCACTTTGAAGCTTATTTGGATCTTGAACAGCCCCTACGTGTATCTCAGGGTCTTGTGGAGGTCGCGCGGAATGAACTGACCTCCGTGCCGCTTTCGGAACGGGCATATCAGCGTATTCGGTTGGACGCTCAGGCAGCAGGCCTACCGGAATTTCGACTGCCCATGGTGCTGGGCACAGTCGCCGCAGAGGTATTTGAGCGTCGCTCCGGCGAGAGCTTGCACAAGGGCATACCCGCGCTTTATACCAAAGCAGGTTATCGTGGCGTTTTTGAGCCGGAACGGGATCAGATTGTTAGCCATCTACTTGAAGATTCCTGGGTATATGGAGACGATTCAGCGGCCTACCGCAACCTAGACGAGGACAGAATTAAAGCCCTCGTTGAGGATCATTATTTCAGGGATTACATCCATGCATGGGACTCCCTGATGTCTGATCTTAAAATTCGTTCGTTCAGCAGTCCTGAGCAGGGGCGCTATTTGACGGGTTTGCTCAGTGGTCCGGATGCGCCGTTGAATCGATTAGTGTCTGCCGTCAACTACAACACACAGCTGGCCGCCACAGAAACGGAAGGTGCATCAGCCGCAGATGCCGCAAAGGGTCAGGCTATGCGTGAGGCTGGTCGAAAAAGCCGTGCGCTTGATCGGCTGAATCGAATTCTTCCCCTCACAGGTAAAGAGCAGCCCCAGACCACTCTGGTGGACGACACCTTTAAGGTTTTGCATAGCATCAAGGAAGAAACCTTCCAAACGCTACAAAGCAAAACGCGCACAATGTCCCAGTACTTTTCCGAACAGTCGGACGGCGCTAATAGGTTTCAGACAGTTTCTCGTGCTGATTTCAATTCCGCCGTGACTGGCTTCTACGCCACCGTTGGCAACACTCAGTCCACGCATCTTAAATCAATTGTCTCGGATTTTGCGCGTGAATCCAGAGGTTTGGTACGAAGCTCTGCAACGCAAAAGATCAACGGCCTGTGGCGCAATCAGGTGTATCGAGAGTTTAAATCGGCCATCGCCGGGCTCTATCCTCTGGCACCGAATGCATCAGATGAGGTGAGTTTGGCGGACTTCAGCCAGTTCTTTGGCCACGGCGGCACTATTGACGAATTCTTTAATAAATACCTCGCTGATCATGTGGACACTTCGTCAAACCCTTGGCGGCTATCAACAGACCTCAACATTCGTAGAGACAGTCTGCGCTTTTTCCAAAGGGCGAACCGCATCCGCAATGCGTTCTTTGAGGATGGAACTAAAAATCTGAAAGTGCCCTATGCCGTTCAGCCAGTTTACTTGGACAGTCGCGTAACCCAGTTCTCGATTGAGGCGGGCGGAGATCAGATGGTTTACCGCCATGGGCCAGCCAGAAAACATCACTTTGAGTGGCCGGGCACCAGTGGCGATGTAGTGCGGATTGCAGTCAACCCTGGATCGACATCTGACGCGGTTGTTCAGCGGAAGTTTCAGGGTGAATGGGGGCTTTTCCGGCTACTCGCTGCTTACGGCGGAGTTGGAGGTGAGGGCCGAGATCTTACGCTGGAAATCATGCTCAGTGACTATTTGGCTCGATTGAGAATTGAGCCGGCCTCGGTAAGGCATCCCTTCGCCGACGGGCTGATTGAAAACTTTACATTGCCAGCACGTTTGTAGGTCAGGGAGCGAAAGCATGTGGGGATATATGGGCAAGGTGCCAGCGCGAGGAGATTTCATCACCGTGGATGTACGCCCGGATGTAAGAGATCTCTTCTTCGAGTGGTGCCAGACCTCGCTTGCTGTGAGCAGGGATCAACTGGAAGGGCAATGGATGGATGCCTACCTCACATCACCGATCTGGCATTTTTGCTCTGCCCCCGGAGGTATGCTTGATTCCGGCTTATTGGGCACGGTTATTCCGTCGGTTGATCGCGTGGGTCGTCACTTTCCGTTTCTGGTGGTTCGCGAGTTTGCGGGCCAGATGCTTGATGGTTGGCGCCAGCCGGAATGGGCATCGTCTATGGAAAACTGCATTCTCGATGTTTTGGAGGACGGCTGGCATGAAGAAGTTTGGCGTCAACAACTGTCTGCTATTGAGCCTCCGGAGCCCACAAGCGCAAGAATGCAGTGGCCAACGGGGGCGGGCAATTTGGTATTCGCCTCATCCGGCAGCGAAACCGACTGGTTAGAGGCCATGTTGCGAAAAGATCGGAGAACAACCATCTGGTGGACTCAGGGTTCAGCCTTTGTAGAGCCAGTAACACTGCTTACCGATGGCCTACCAAAGATTGGCCAGTTTGCTTCGATGATGGTCGGCCAATGGCACAACCATGGCTGGCTGGAAGCTGAATTTATAGGGCAGGGTGCCTGAGATGCGTTATTTCTCAGCTCAGTTCACACACACCGGCGCCGTTCGGGATCATAACGAAGATGCTTATTTGTCGTTTCCCGAGGACGGGCTTTGGGTTGTCGCTGATGGTATGGGTGGGCATCAGGCGGGTGAAGTAGCCAGTCAGTTGATATGCGATACCGTGAGTTTAGAACGGCAGCGAAGCGGCAGTTCCATGAGCGCGAGTGAGTTGGAAAAGGCGATACATCTGGCCAATCAACGCATACGAAAATATGGCGATGAGCAGCTACCCGGGGCCACTTTGGGCTCAACGATGGTGGCACTAAAGATCACCGATGACCGATATAAAATTCTCTGGATTGGCGACAGTCGAGCCTACCTGCTGAGAGAGTGCAAGCTACAGCGGTTGTCAAAAGACCACAGCCAAGTCGCAGACCTTGTAGAGCAGGGAGTTCTCTCAGAAGAGGAGGCCGAATCACATCCACTCGCCAATGTGATTACCCGTGCGTTGGGTGTAGAGGCGGAGCCTTTGATTGACAGTGTAGAAGGCAAAGTGATGCCCGGAGATCGTTTTCTTTTATGTACGGATGGCATTAGCCGTGAGTTTGAGCGCGAGGAATTGGAGCAGTTTCTAATGGAAGAGCCTATTGAGGATATCAATCAGGCCCTCCGCCATGCGGCTCTGGTGAAGGGGTGCCGGGACAATATCACCTCAATTATCGTACAGGTTGAACCACCTGTTGGGTTGGCCGGTTTAGCAGACAGCGCCAGAGATTCGACACTTCCGCTGGGCCAGTGGAATCTTTAACAGGTGGAGAAGCCAATGACACATGAAGCCAATCGACTGTTTCCGCTTGAGTCTCTGCTGGCGGACATATCGCCGGAATTACCCTGTGGGGATGACACTCGGGAGGATACCTCGCCGGTTTCTCCTTATTTTACGCTTAAGGATCTTAGGAATCAGGCTAGAGCGATAGAGCGCCAAGTGCTTATCGGTGAGGAACCACCGCAAACGCCTCAGTGGCGCCAGCTTCTTGACGAGATTCCAGCAGTATTGGAAAACCGATCTAAGGATCTTGAGTATGTTGCCTGGCTGATTGAGGCCTTATGCAGGGAAAAAGGATTTGAAGGCCTCGCGGAAGGTTTTGAGCTTGCCCGTGAGCTGATCGATCTGCACTGGGAGAACCTCTATCCGAAGCCCGACGAAGAAGGCTTAGATACTCGGATAGCGCCGCTGGTTGGCCTGAATGGAACGGACGGCGAAGGCACTCTGATTAAGCCAATCATTTCAGTGCCCTTGTTCTTCGATGGTGATGGGGTTACCTGCTACGCCGCCTGGCACGCTGAGCAGGCGACTGAAGTAGCCCGCCTGGATGATTCTAAAGCCGAATCAAGAATCCGCAGTGGTGCTATGTCGCCCGACCTCTTGGCAACCGCTGTGCAAGAAACACCGACCGAGCATTTGGTGCAAACCCGGCATGCGCTCGAACGTGCGCATTCCGAGTTTCGAGCTCTGTCAGATGCCATGGATCGCGCCATGGGTGGCGACCCTCAGCCGACGACCAATATCTCAAAGGCCCTTGATCGCTGTTTGATCATGCTTAACCACAACGCTGGTGAACGTATTGACCGGTATTTGGAAGCGCAACAGCAGGAGCTGCATGTCAGTGCGGATCCAGATACATCGAATGAGGATGGCTCACCGAATACAAGCGCGAAGCCTGCCGGTATAGATACGGTTAGAGTTGCTATTGAGAGCCGGAAAGAGGCGCTGGAGCAGTTACGAAGGCTGTCAGATTTTTTTCTCAAGACGGAACCTCACTCTCCGGTTTCTTACGCGATTTTACGGGCAGTTCGATGGAGCGAGCTGTCATTGCCTGAACTTATGGACGAACTGATATCCGACAGTGGAGCCCGGGACGGGTTCTTTAAATTAACCGGTGTGCCTGCCCCCGAGCAGCAGGAATGACCACTGGCAAACCAACAGTGACGCTCAAAAGGAGACAGCAATATGGAAAGCATCCACAACAAATTGTCCCGGGTTCGCAAGCCCCGGGTACACATAACCTACGATGTGGAAACAGAGGGAGCCCTGGTAAAAAAAGAGCTGCCTTTTGTAGTTGGCGTGATGGGGGACTTTTCGGGCAATAATAATGCCGACGTTAAACCATTGAAGGACCGCCGCTTTATTCAGATTGATCGCGACAACTTTGATGAAGTTATGCGTCGAATGAGCCCGAGCCTGCGGCTTAAAGTTGACAACAAGTTGTCAAATGACGGCTCCCAGATCTCGGTGGAGCTGGGCTTCAATTCGATGGAAGATTTTCAGCCAGCAGCGATCGTTAATCAGGTCGAGCCTTTGCGGCACCTGATGGAAACACGCAACAAGCTACGTGATTTGTTAACCAAGGTCGATCGTTCCGAAGAGCTTGAAGAATTGCTGGAGCGAGTACTTAACAACGCAGACGATCTTCAGGCACTGAGCTCAGATCTGAGCAGCACAGAGGAGGACAAGGGATGAGTCTTGAAACACGCACCGAAGACGCGGTACTTGAGCATGAGGCAGGGTCGATCAGCTTGCTGGAGCAAGCCATTGGCGCCACAAAGCAAACTGAAAGCAGTCGCGCCGAGGAGCTAATTCGAACGCTGACTGAAGAGGCCATGAAAGGCACGGTGACCTGGAACAAAAATCTGGCCATCACATTTAATCAGGCTATTTCGCGTCTCGACCAGATGATCTCTGGCCAGCTTGCTGAAATTCTGCATCAGGAAGAGTTCCAAAAGCTGGAAGGTTCATGGCGTGGTATGCACCATTTGGTGATGAACTCCGAAACCAGCGCTATGCTGAAGATCCGTGTCCTTAACCTCAGCAAGCAGGATTTGCACAAGGATTTGTCGAAGGCGGTTGAGTTCGACCAGAGCCAGATTTTTAAGAAGATTTACGAGTCTGAGTTCGGCACGCCAGGTGGTGAGCCTTACGGCATGATGATTGGCGATTACGAATTTAATAGCCACCCGAATGACATTGAGACCTTGAGCCTGATGTCGAACGTAGCGGCGGCGGGCTTCTGCCCATTTGTATCGGCTGGGTCTTCAGGCATGTTTGGCTTTGATGACTGGACTGAGCTCTCCAAACCTCGCGACCTTGAAAAAGTATTCGAATCGCTTGAGTACACCAAGTGGCGCTCGTTCCGCGATAGTGAAGACTCCCGCTTTGTTACCCTGACGATGCCGCGGGTTCTTGCGCGCCTGCCTTATGGTAAGGCGACCAAGCCGGTTGAAGAATTCGGATTTGAAGAACTGGAACTGGATGCCGAAACCGGTATGGCTGTGAAGCCGGAGCACGATGACTATTGCTGGATGAATGCCTCTTACGTGCTTGGCAGCCGTATGACGAATGCATTTTCCAAATACGGCTTTTGCACGGCGATTCGCGGCGCCGAGGGTGGCGGTAAGGTGGAAGGCCTGCCAGCGCACATCTTCCGCAGCGATGATGGCGATCCCGACCTCAAGTGCCCAACCGAAATCGGTATCACCGATCGGCGAGAGGCAGAGCTGAGCAAGCTAGGCTTCTTGCCGCTGTGCCACTACAAAAACACGGACTATGCGGTTTTCTTTGGCGCTCAAACCTGTCAGAAGCCAAAGATTTACGATAATCCGGATGCTACTGCAAACGCCGCAATATCCGCGCGTCTGCCTTACATGATGGCAACTTCGCGTTTCGCCCACTACCTGAAAGTGATGGCGCGCGACAAGATCGGCTCGTTCATGGAAGCGGATGACGTTGAAAACTGGTTGAACCGCTGGATTATGGGCTACGTCAATGCGTCTGAGGGCGGTGGTCAGGAAATCCGTGCAAAATTCCCCTTGGCAGATGCAAAGGTTCAGGTGCGTGAGATTCCGGGTAGCCCGGGTTCATACAACGCTATTGCCTGGCTGCGCCCATGGTTGCAGATGGAAGAGTTGACCACGTCTTTGCGGCTCGTCGCCAAGATTCCGGAAATCGGTAACTGATGGAGCCTCCCGGGGAGGCTCCGGGATTGCTTGGAGTTGGCATGAGCTCAGCATTGTCGTTTGTCGAGCAGGATTACATCACCCGCCGTCAGGCTTCTGACAGCACCTCTGCACCTTCGTGGGGCAGAGGGCTGTCTGAGCGGCTGATTGCCGAGGCTGATGACCAGCAAGCACTGATGTTGTTTCTGAGTCACTACCCCGGTCGCACCGAGTGGACGCGGGACCAGATTCGGGCAGTGCTCGCCGATCGTATTCTGCGAATCGACCGGCTTATCAATGCTCAACTCAATGCCATACTTCACCATCAGGATCTTAAAGATCTTGAGGCCCATTGGCGCGGAGTCAGCCTTCTGGTTGATCAGGCAGCACAAGATGCGCAGCAAGATCAGGTCAAGATAAAGGTTCTGGATGCGTCGTGGGATGTTGTTGCCGCAGACTTTGCCAGAGCTATCGAGTTTGATCAGTCTAAGCTGTTTGCCAAAATCTATTCTGAGGAATTCGGCAGCCCGGGAGGAGAGCCTTTCGGGTTGCTTCTCGGTACCTACAGCATCAGTCACCGAACTCGGGGTGGCGCAGCAAATTTGGAGACGCTTCGGGAGCTGTCGCAGGTGGCGGCGGCCGCATTTGCGCCATTAATCCTCAATGCCGCTCCAAGCTTTTTTGGCGTAGACCACTACGCAGAACTAACGGGTGTGCGGGATCTGGAGAGCCACTTTTCCCAAGTGGAACTCAGCGCCTGGCGCTCCCTACGGGACACCGAAGACTCCCGTTTTCTCGGTTTAGCCGTGCCAAGAATGTTAATGCGACCACCCCATCGGGAGTTAGGTGAGGGAGCAGAAGCGTTTGGTTTTCTGGAGCATCGCAAAATAACCGATAGGGACTATCTTTGGGGCCCTGCCTGCTTTGCTTTTGGAACCGTTGCGATACGAGCGTTCTGCGAATCGGGTTGGTTTTCTCAAATTCGTGGTTTTCGGCCCGGCCGTGTTGCCCATGGCACGGTTGATAACATGCCTGACATTGCAAAAATCAATCCTTCGGGCGTGCTGTTTCCAACACGTCAAGCCGTGGATTGGCAGATTAGTGATCGTATGGAAAAGGCGTTGTCGGAGGAGGGCTTCCTGCCTTTAGTACCTTTGCCGAATACACCCATGCTTGTATTCCATTCCGTACCTTCGATACAGCAGCCAGAGCGGCATGAGACAACTGCGGCAGATGTCAGCGCGCGGCTCTCCTCTATGCTGCATTACATACTGTGCGTTTCAAGGTTTGCGCACTATTTGAAGGTTATGGGGCGAGACCGGATAGGTGGCTATCGGACACCGGAAGAGTGCGAGGCCCAATTACAGCGCTGGATTCACGGTTACACCATGTCAACCGAGAATGCTTCCGATGGCCTACGCACGAAGTTCCCGTTACGTGATGCGCGTGTGACGGTAAAAGCTCGAGCCGGAGAGCCGGGGAAATATTACTCGATCATACATCTTCAGCCTCACTTCCAGCTTGATCAGTTGGTGAGTGGTTTAAGGCTGGTTACTGAACTAACACCGGTGGACGGCCACTGAGCCGGACACCCAGTTTATATTCGAACGGAGGAGTAGGAAATGGATGTCATCAAACAGCATTTGGCGGGCGGCAATCTGGCGCAAGCTATCGAAGAGGTCCAGCAACAGGTAAAGGCTCAGCCTGCTGCGGCAGAACTAAGGGCTTCCTTGATTGAGCTCCTGTGTGTGGCGGGCCACCTAGAGCGCGCCGACGACATGCTGGGGTCTCTCGCCCGTCACCATCCTGAGTGGCTGGCCGGTGCAGCGAACCTGCGCCAACTCATCCGTGCACAACAGGCCCGGCTGGAGTTTCACCAAGGCAAACTGGCGGAGGATGCAGTGGTGTGCGAGGCCGAAAATCTTCAGACCATCCTAGCCCTAAGGGCTGCCCTGAATGAACAGGACTTCACTGCTGCCGAAGCGGCGGCCATCCTTTTGGAGCAGCAAAGACCAGCGACTGAGTTCCGGCTTGGTGAGGTAAGCGGCGATATACGTGACTGTGACGATAGCCTGTGTGACTTTTTGGAAGCGTTAAGTGCAGAAGGCAAGTTCTATCTGTGGCGCTGGTCGGATATCGAATCTATTGATTTTCATCCACCAACCTCGCCAGTCGAACTGGTATGGCGTCGAGCAGATGTTGAGCTGGCATCCGGTAAACAGGGGGAGGTGTTTGTTCCCCTCGTGTACGCCGCTAGCGACACCGATCATGAGCGCCTGGGACGTGTGACAGAATGGCGCGCGCACTCTGACGGGTTAGTAACCGGCATAGGCCTGAAACAGTATCTCGTGGGTGACGATGCTGTAGGGCTTTCGGATGTGAAGCGAGTAGAGCGAGTAGCGGCAGTTTATGCAGACTGAACGCAATGTGCGCCTGCAGATGAACCTCTTGGACCGATTGGCAGCGGATCACAACGCTAAAGCGACGGTTACGACCATTCGCCAGTCTGTTCGTCGAGATCTCGAGGCGCTCTTAAATACCAGAAGATCCTGGCTGGTACTTCCCCCTGAGCTGCGGGAACTCAAACAGTCGGTGCTTGGCTACGGCTTGCCGGACTTTACAGTGATGGATCTGGGAACAGAAGAAGCACGGCAATGGCTGTGTGAGGAAGTGCGCCAGACCATTGTGCGGTTTGAACCAAGGCTGACACGCATTGAAGTGATTGCAGAAGAGGGAGACACGCCCCTTGATCGCACCATGAGGCTGCGAATTGATGCCATTTTATTGGTTGATCCAGTGCCCGAGCCAGTGGCCTTTCGCTCCGACCTTGAGCCCGTAAATCTCTCCATGACGCTTCAGGAGTGCGCGTGATGAGTGATGAACTCCTTCAGTATTACAACCGTGAACTTGCCTACCTAAGACGACAGGGGGCTGAGTTTGCCAAAACTTACCCCAAGGTAGCGGGTAATTTGCGCGTCAGTGATGAGTCCGTAGAGGATCCTCATGTCTCGCGGTTGCTTGAGGGTGTGGCATTTATGACCGCCCAGATTCGTCGGCGTCTGGATAACCACTTTCCTGAACTGACAGATATCTTGATGGGCAACTTGTTTCCGGATTATCTGGCCCCGATTCCTTCCATGACGGTCATCCAGCTAAAAGCCGGTGCATCACAGACCCATTGTGCGGCGTTGGACAAGCAGCAGCGTTACGAAACAACTGTGGAAGGTTTGCCGCCCTGTGAGTTTCGGTCTCCGGCAAGCCACCACTTAGCGCCCGTCGAGGTTGTGACTGCAGCGTTTGAGAATGCACCCTTTGATGCGCCAAGGCCCACGGGCTCGGAGGGCGCACGCAGCGTGATCAAGCTTAGGCTCAAATCACCTCTGCCGTTCAGTGAGATCAACCTGCCATCGTTGAGATTCTACCTGCATGGCCAGACTCATCTGAGCAACGAACTCTATGATCTTATCCACCGCTCAGGCATTGGCTTTGCGATTACCCCAACTACAGACACCCGACAACTGCGGTTCTTCAGTGCCCAGCACATCAAACCGGCAGGATTTGAGGCTGATGATGCCTTGGTTCCCTACAGTAAGCGCAGTTTTGATGGCTTTCGTTTGTTGACCGAGTTTTTTCTATTCCAAGAAAAATTTTTGTTTGCTGAATTTTCGGGGCTTGAAGGGTTTTGGCCCGAACATGAAGAGGTCGACCTGTTTGTCTATCTAGGCGAGGCTTCCGGCGAACAAGAAAAGAGTTTTGTGCCGGAGCATATGCGGCTTTGGTGCGTGCCAGCCGTAAATCTGTTCGACGAGGCTCTGGAACCGGTTAGCAACGACGATTCCAATCATGAACACCGGCTAGTTTCCCGATTCCGCGGCGCTGACACCTATGAGGTTGTCAGTGTGGAGTCTGCCAGTTTGGTGGAGAACGAAAACGTTCGTGAGATGGCGCCTTTCTATGGTATCGGTCACCCTCGCTGGCAGTCGGGCCTAGACGTATTTTGGCATCTGGAAAGACGCGAAACAGGCTGGGCTGGCGGGCAATATGAGCCGGGATTTGAAACCTGTTTAACGCTGGTTGATCGCCGCTTTAATCGTCGCGTACTTGAGGATTTGCCCCAAGGCGAGATCTTGATGGTGAATGCTTGGTGCTGCAACCGGAACATTCCCGAGCGGCTGCCCTTCGGCGGTGGAGAGCCTCGTTTTCGGGCGATTGGTGAGCCTCTTGTGGAGGATGCCGTAGCGCTTGTGCCGCCAACACCCACAACCCGGGCAGATCTCTCAGACGGAGCGCGTTGGGAGTTTGTTCAGCAGTTGAATCTTGAGCACTTCACCGGCAGCGAAGCTCTGAGTCGTCTCAAGGCGGTGTTGCGGCTACATGATTTCAGGCACACCCCGGAAACCGAAGCGTTGATTGAGGGCATCGAGCAGGTAAAAACTCGCCGAATTGCCGCCCGTATTGGCAAAGGCGTCCACAGCGGTGTATGTCAGGGCACCGAGATTTGTATCACCTTTTCCCGGTCAAACTATGCGGGCACCAGCATTTATTTGTTCTCGGCCATTCTTGACCGTTTTTTTGCGCAGTTTGCCCAGATCAATACCTTTACTCGAGTACGGATTCGGCTGGAGGGGCATCATCGTGATTATTATCTTTGGCCTGCGAGAGCGGGCGAGCGGGAGTTGTTGTAATGGCAACCTCAACCACGCTGTTCAAAGCGGTTTGGAAAGCAGAACGCCAGTTAATCAATAACCACGCTGGCTACCACCGAGTTGGCCATGATGGCTGGCCAAATAAGGAGGTGGTGCGCTTTCGCGCCAGCCAAAACCTTGGGTTTGCTGGTCAAGACCTTGTCCGTCTCAAAACCCATCGCGAAGACGATGGCGCAGTACTGCATGAAATGATGACAGATCTCATGGGGTTAACGGGAGCGCGGGGCGCATTGCCCGCCTGTTATACCGAGCGGGTGCTTGAACAGGTAAGGGATAGATCACCTGCTACCCGAGATTTCCTAGACCTGTTCAATCACCGTCTTATTTCGCTGTTTTATCGGAGCTGGGAGAAAACACAGCCAGCCGTGCATCAGGAACGATCTGAGGCGGATATTTTCACGCGAATCCTAAAGTCTCTGACCGGCTGTGAGCAGAGTTGGCAACTTTATTACGGCGCTGCCTTCGCCCGCCGCTCGCGCTCTGCCAGTACGTTACGGTCTGTTCTGGAAGATATCGTGGGCATGAGTGTGGAGGTTAGAACGTTAAGGGGGGAGTGGGCGCCCTTGGCTCTGGAAGATCAATCAAGTCTGCCGAGCAGAAAACAGCCTGAGGGCCAATATGCTCGGCTTGGCGGCGTTATGCTGGGGAGTCGGGTATGGATGGCAGACAAAGGGGTGGATGTTGTTTTTCGCCCGAAATCCCGGGAGCAGCTTGTTTCTGTTTTGCCCGGCGGCACCTATAGCAAGACCGTTTCACACGTAGCGCAACAGCTGGTTAGCGGCCAAATGCGTGTTCATTATCGTTTGTCAGCCCGCGCTGCTCACCTGACCCACACTGTGTTGGGGCGTCATGGTCGGCTTGGGGCTGACAGTTTTATTGGAGCTCGGCCAGAGTCAGTGAAAATGGTCGAGGTCAGTTTCAAACCAAGCCAAGGAAAGGACTGAATTCATGTCTGCAATGACACTCAAATCCCTCGTCGAGAAACTTAATGACTCGGGCAAAGAATCGTTGGAAACAGCTGTAGGCCTTTGCTTCCAGCGGACACACCATACGGTTGAGCCAGAGCACCTTCTAAAAAGCATGATTCGCAATGACGACTCTGATCTGAAAGGGGTGCTGCGGTATTTCAACTTGGATATCACCCGTCTAGACGCGCAGCTGGATAGCGGGTTGGAAACGTTCAGAACAGGCAGCGGTGCAACACCGAGTCTCGCCCCAAGATTGGTGGATCTATTTCGTCAGTGCTGGCTGGATACATCAATCGAGTTTAACGAGCCAACTATGCGAGGGGCCACCATGCTTTACAGCATGTTGAGCGACCCCGCCATGGCGGCGTTGGTTACAAGGCACGCGGGTGAGCTTAATGGTATCGACCCGGCGCGGTTGCTTGCCGAATGGCCTGATATTCATGCAATGCTTGCGCAGGGGGCGACCACGTCCGCGAAGCCAGCAACCGCACGTGCAGGTAAAGAGCAACATCTCGCCAAGTACACCATCGACCTTACAGCTCAAGCGAACGCAGGGGAGCTAGACCCGGTTATTGGTCGGGACGATGAAATCCGTCAAGTGATTGATATTCTGACCCGTCGACGCCAGAACAATCCAATTCTTACGGGTGAGGCCGGAGTTGGGAAAACCGCAGTTGTTGAGGGGCTAGCCAGACGCATTGCTGAGGGAAATGTGCCGGACGTGCTGAAGCCTGCGCGCCTTTTAACTCTTGATCTTGCGTTGCTGCAGGCAGGTGCGGGTGTAAAAGGGGAATTTGAAAATCGCCTGAAAGGTGTTATCGAAGAAGTTAAAAGCTCTGAGCGGCCAATCATTCTGTTCATTGATGAAGCGCATAACATGGTAGGCGCAGGTGGCCAAGCTGGACAGAATGATGCCGCCAATTTGCTCAAGCCAGCACTGGCACGCGGTGAATTGCGCACCATTGCGGCTACAACCTGGGCTGAGTATCGAAAGTTTTTTGAAAAAGATGCGGCTCTAACTCGTCGCTTCCAAGTCGTGAAGGTCGATGAGCCGGATGAGACAACGGCTATTCAAATACTTCGTGGGTTGGTGCCTACGCTAGAGGCACACCACGGCGTTGCGATTGCAGATGACGCGCTGAAAACAGCCGTGGTGCTTTCAACGCGCTTTTTGGCAAGCCGCCAATTGCCGGATAAAGCCGTAGCCTTGCTCGACACGGCCTGTGCTCGGGTGGCCATGAGTCAGGCGAGCGTGCCTGCTTCTGTGGAGCGCGCAAGGGCTGAGGTAACGGGGATGCAGCAAGAGTTGGCCCTGTTGTCCCGCGAATCCCGCTTAGGCGTTAATCATGGCGACCGGCAAGATACGCTGCAAACCCAACTGCATATAGCGGGTGAATCTCTCGCTCAACTAGAAGCTGAATGGGCAGATGAAAAGGCGCTGGTTCAAGAGGCAGCTGCCATCAGCAAGACGCTGCTGGAAGATGAAACCGATGAAGGGAAACAGCGGTTAAACGAAATTCGCGCCAGTCTTGGTGAGCGCGAACAGGTTATGGTGCATTGGCAAGTAGATACGCAGCTGGTTTCAGAAGTACTGTCTGACTGGACCGGCATTCCCTTTGGCCGCATGCAGTCAGATGAAGTGGCGGGCATATTGAACTTGGCTACAACGCTCAAAACCAGAGTAACCGGCCAGGATCATGCCTTGGATGACATCGCTCGCACTATTCAAGTTGCTCGAGCTGAACTCGCTGACGAAAAGAAGCCCTTGGGTGTGTTTCTGCTGGTTGGCCCCAGTGGTGTGGGTAAAACGGAGACCGCCATGGCCCTGGCTGAGCAGGTCTATGGTAGTGAATCCAACATGACCGTCATCAACATGTCGGAGTTTAAAGAGGAGCACAAAGTATCCCAGCTGGTTGGTTCCCCTCCGGGCTACGTGGGTTACGGCGAAGGTGGCGTGTTAACCGAGGCAGTCCGCCGCAAACCCTACAGTGTGATATTGCTCGATGAGATGGAAAAGGCGCACCCTGGTGTTCAGGACATTTTTTATCAGGTGTTTGACAAGGGTTCGCTGCGGGATGGCGAAGGACGTGATGTTGATTTCCGGAACACTGTGCTGTTGATGACCTCAAACGCAGCCTCCGAACACATCTCTGATCTGTATGTAGATGAGCTTACCGCGCCAGAACCGGAGGCGTTGAAAGATGCGATCTGGAACGATCTGCTTGCTATCTTCAAGCCAGCCTTTTTGGGGCGCACGGTGGTCTTGCCTTATCGGCCCCTTGGTGAGGAGCAATTACGCACGATCACTCGAATGCAACTAGAAAGAGTGTGCAAACGTGTTCAGAGGCAGCACGGCATTGCGCTTGAGTATAGCGACGACGTTGTTGAACGTATTGCAGATAGCGGTCACCAGGCCAGTACTGGTGCACGGAATATACAGCAAGTTATACAACGCGAGGTGCTAACACGGCTGTCAGATGTCTTGCTCAATGCGATAGCAAATGACAAGCCTCTGAAAGAGCTTCGAATAACACTCGACGATAACCAGTTCCATATTGGCAGTTAACGGGTGGGCAGGAGTAGCAATATGAAAATAACGGGGTGGTTGCAAAAAGAATTTCGACTTTTGTTAGTTACACCGTTTAAAATTCTGCTACTCCTGTTACTATTTCTAAATGGGTGTGCGTCCCATGGGAAACCAGTCACTCTACATGATACGTATACCGAATATACATATAGAGTGAAAGCTCGAGACTACGCTTATATATTGGATAATTTGATCACTCAATCCATGGGCGATCGAGGTATTAAAAAATCATCAGATTTTCCTGATTATTTTCCGATATTGTCAGACTTGCCGAGTATATTGGTTAAGAAAAAGGAACATTTTGAATTGCGGGATGGCAACTTCGGTTGCTTAACGCTAAATGGTTTCGATCGATTTGATCGACCAGCTGTTATAAAGATGGAGTTTGGAAGGGAGCAGGGAAGCTGGAAGCTGGCTTATGTTTCAGTTGATTACCTCAATTTGCCGTCAGAATTTACGGGCGCAGCTGTGTGCCCAAAGCGACGTGCATAGTAACAGGGCTTTTAACTATGCCGCTGTTCCTCTCTCTTTGTATTGCTATCTAAAAGCTGGACACAAACCCAAGAATCCGAGGTTCTGGCTAAGTGTCAGGACTAGGGTAACCATGTCCTCGTTACAGGACGTAACTTAAAAAGCAAGGAGATACACATGCAAGCGAATACCTACCTGGACTACGAAGGTATTAAGGGTGAAACCACCGCAGAACAGTTCAAGGATATGATCACTGTTCTGACCATGGACTTTAACGTTCATCGGGAGATTTCTTCTTACACCGGTACCGCTATGGACCGTGAAGCCTCTTCTACCCGCCTTGGTGATATTACAATCACTAAACTGCAGGACAATGCCTCTACGGACTTGTTCAAAGAAGCCACTGTTGGCAAGGGTAAAAAAGCAACCTTCTACGTGACCAAGCAGGGTGACGCAGTTGAAGAGATCATGAAGATCGAACTGACTGACGCCATGATTTCCAACTACGCGGTTTCCGTTTCCGGTGACCGTCCGGTTGAGTCTATTACCATTTCTTACACTGAAATGATGATGACTGTTACTCCGACTGATGACAAAAACAGCATCACTGGGCCGAAAGTATACGGCTACAGCGGTGTTAAAGGTCAGCAGTTCTAATAGCAGGCTCCGAACTAGTAGGGGAAGCCCATTGGGTTTCCTCTGCTCTTTTTGTTCACCGAAACCAGGAAGGCGCGGCGATTCATGGGCAAGGAAAAGCAGCATCATTTTCTTCAGATTCACAGCTCTCTCGGTAAAGACGCTCTGGTATTGGAGCGGCTGAAAGTGCGTGAGGGCATGTCACGCCTGTTTGAGGTGCGGGTTGGATTTACCGCTAATCAACGTATCGCTGATATGAAGAAGCACATTGGCGAGGGTGTAACCGTTACCCTGAAGGTAGGGTCAAAAGATGGCGGTGGTGAAAAGCACTTCCATGGCCACTTTCTTAGTATGTGGGAATTGGGAAAGCCGCTTCACAATAGCGATGGCCAGCGTTATGAGGCCATTATCGTACCGAAAGCCTGGTCTGCAGCTAATCGCACCAACTGCCGAATTTTCCAAGATAAAACCGTTAAAAAGATTGTTGAGACAATTCTGGGGGAGCATGGAGTCGCCTTTAGCTGGAAGCTGAAAAAGGGACTTTATACCTACCGTTATTGTGTTCAGTACAATGAAACCGACTGGGATTTCGTTTGCCGGCTACTGGCTCACGAAGGTCTGTGTTTCCATTTCGAGCATTCTAGTGGCTCTCACACGATGGTCATTACCGATCATGAAAAAGCTTGGCCTAAGGCTGTTGAGGGTTCCGTTGTATTCTGTTCCAGGCCAACCGGTGTGGCACATATTTCTAGCTGGTATGCCGGTTTTAAGGCAACAGCTAACTCCATCATTGAGCATGGCTTCGATTTCGAAACGCCCAAGCAGAAGGTTAAGGCAACCAGTAGCGAACAGGTACCTGGGGGTCCGTTTGGTTCTCGCGAGTTGTTTGGGTACTTCGGTGAAGATCGTCCCATCAAGGATGGTGCCAACCTTGCCGCTTTGCACCTGAAAGGCATTGCCCAGGAATCAGAAAGCTACAGGGCTGTATCCGATTACCGCTCTTTTGGTGTTGGTCTAACCTTCTCCTTTAAAGAGCATGAAGACGAAATTCCTCCGCATAATGAATTCGTGATCACGGAAGTGGCGATAGAGGCTTCGGTGCCGCTGAACGCGGATAACCAACCATCAATGGGTAACTTTTTTTACACCAACAGCTTTCGCTGCATACCAACCAAAGCGCCCTTTGTGCCCCGTAAACTGCCAAAGCCAATGGTGCCCGGTTTGCAAACGGCAACCGTTACCTGCGCACCCGGTGAAGAAATCTATGTGGATGAACATGGCCGCATTAAGGTTCAGTTCCACTGGGACCGCGAAGGCAAGTATGACCAAAAGAGTTCCTGCTGGATTCGTGTAGCTCAATCTTGGGCGGGCGAAAATTGGGGCGCACAGTTTATTCCCCGCGAAGGCCAAGAAGTGCTTGTTGAGTTCCTCAGTGGCGACCCAGACCTGCCGCTGATTACCGGCTCCGTTTATAACGGCAAAAACAAAATGCCGTATGAGCCTTTGTCCAAGAAGAATATTTCAGGGCTCAAAAGCCGGTCTACTACGAAAGGCAGCGGTGCCAACTACAACGAAATAAGTTTCGACGACACCATTGGCAAAGAGCTTTTGCTAATGCATGCCGAAAAAGATCACACGTTGACGGTCGAGCACGATCAGACGGATGAGGTTGAGAACGACCGAACCACCACAATCGGCAATAACGACACGCTAACTGTCAAAAACGACCAGACCGATGACGTTAAGAATGACCGCACCACAACGATTGGCAACAATGACACCCTAACGGTCAAAAACAACCAAACGGTTGATATCACCGGTGCTCAAGCGACCACTGCGGGACGAACCGTAACGATTGATGCAGGCCAGAGCATTACCTTAAAAACAGGTGCAGCAAGCCTGACAATGGAGGCTTCCGGTGCGATATCGATTAAGGGCACCAGCATTAGCGTGCAAGGTGTCACCATTGATATGAAAGCCGCGAAGATTAGCCTTAACTAATCAAGGGCTTTGTGCCGGAGTGCCCGTTGATGCTTGAAGGCTTGCTTAAGCAGCGGCAAGCGCTGCTAGACAATGCGCTATCACCTTTGGAGCTGTTGCGGCAGCTCGATAGACGCTTGGTGCTTTGGTGTGAGCAGCATCCGCAAGACTTGGCATTGGATAATTGGCGAAAGGCACAAGGTGATGCCCCAGCTTTTTGGTCGGGAGCACTGAGATTGGAGCTGACCATGCGGCTCTATACTTGCCCGCCCGGAGAGGGCTTCGAGCTGTCGCAGAGTGAAACGGCCAGTGAGTGCAGGGAAGGAAGCCACTGGCAAATGCTGGCCTGTCATTCCGGAATGGAACTTCCTAGGGAATGGCCGGAACCTCCGCAACAACAGCTCTGGGCAGCTATGGCGGCCAGTCGCAGAGGGCAAGAAGCCAAAGTAGACGCTTGTTGGCAAATCTGCGTAAGCATGCAGACCGGCGCGATGCTGGTGAGCGAGCCCGCTGTTAAGAGTTTGTTGTCAGAGTTGTGGTCCGCAGGGAATCCATTTTGGCGAGAGTGGTTTTTCCCGCTGTTATTGGCTGCGTCAGAACAACTGCATCCAGCCATGATTAATGGTTTGGCTGGAAGAGTGAGTGATGCTTCGGTGATTGAAGCTATGGGCATTTCGGGGAGTGATCGCTTTTTGCCGTTGCTTGCAGAGGTTGCTTCCCATGGCGGCGAGCCAGGAGAGGTAGCGAGCGAGGCCTTGCAGCGGAGGAAAGCTCATAACCAAGACCTTGGCCAGCGGTACCGCCAATGGTGGGCAAGTTGGTTGCGTGTTCAGGGTGCTCCGTGGTCGCTGTTCGGAGGTTGTTGGTGATGGCTGCAAGCGAACGCACCGGAGGCTGGCAGGTCAGTGCCCTAATTGGAGAGATTGCTGGCCGAGGTCTGGATGACTGGTTTCGGAGCGGGTTTGTTCCCGCAGATGATTCTGAGTCGCGGGAGGCAAACGGCGGGCTGTTAACGCCAGAGCGGCTGCGCCCGTATTTAGATCCAAATTGCCCGGGATGGTTAATACTTCCAGCTGCAGAGCATCAACGTAGAGAGCAGTGGCTGGCGGCATTTACTGACCAGCCTGTGGAGATTGGTTTTGGGCGGGCCGGGTTGGCTTTAGCTATTCGGGCTGTGGATCGTGCCGGGGTTGCTGCGCAGATACTGGCCGCGGACCTCGAGCCAGAGCTTCAGGTTCTCGCAATGGTTTTGAGCCCGGGGTCTGGTCCTAGCGTGCACTTTAGTGCTCTGGATGGAAGGCTGGAGGGCACTAACGATTTGGCGACTCTGCTGACTAATGCGCAGGCGGCTGTGCCGGAAATAGAAGTGCTGGTATGCCCGGGCACTCCGCAGGAATGTGGCTTTGAGCGGATCATGCCTTTTTTGGCCAGCCTTTCACGTTGGAATCGACCCGCTTTGCGTTGGGAGTTTCCTGAGCTGGTGTTGGATGCTCCCGGTGTTTTAGGCGCTCTTTGGGGGCTTTATTGGCTGTTGGATGGCTACAGAGTAGGCGATTGGCAACAACCGGGCGCACTCCTGTTGTTGGATGCGGTTAGCCCTTTGGCGGGAGTGATTGCAGTTAGTTGTAGTGAAAAGAGTATGGCCGGTTTGGCGCCTCGGCCAGTCATCAAAAGCCTTGAACAATACAGAACGGAGAGTGCACGAATTTCCAGTTGATGTCGGGGTTGTCCAGCGGATCATAAGTGATAGGTCACTGTGGACAAACGTACCAGCCGACCGGTTCCAGAGGCGCGTTCGGTACTTGGCGTGAGGCTTATGGAGTTTGCGCACCGGGCAAAACGGAGACAAGCCGTGAGAATGAGTTTTTATTGGAGATGGTTGCCGGTTTTACTGATGTTACCTGTGCCAGCGGAGGCAGGAAGCGTCGCTTCTCCGGTGGTTGACGCCAGAGTGATGGAAGTGGGGGTCGTTCGACACCAAGACACCCTATGGCGCTACGCCCGTTTTAGCACCGAGAGCGATTACCCGTGTTTGAGGTTTGAGGCGATTCACCCCGACCAAGGCTGGCGTGAGCTAGAGCGGCTGGATGTGTGCGACATCACGCTTCAGGATGATGCCACACTCGACTTTAGAGAGACCGCTTACACGGATTTCTCGGTGATCGAGTTTAGCCGAGAGCACAGTGCCTTTACTTTTGAGGTGGAATACATCCGCCGGACGGCGGCGGGGGAGCAGAGTGTGTTTTGCACGTTGCCCGTTTCTCATAAAGAGAACTTCGGACATTTAGTGTGCCGGTGATGAATACCAACACCGGAAAGGCCAAGCTGGCCAGATGTTACACCGGACGCATTAAGCAAGGATTGCACAAGTATGGCCAGTCATATCGAATTTAACGGCGCAGATGGCTACAAGTATATTGTTGTGCGGCCAGACACTTACGATGGCCCTCAAGGTCCAGAGAACGCTGAGGGCAACGAAGACTGGAGCCAGTGGCTGCGCAACCGCTTTAGCCCCGGGTTCGCCAATGAAAGCACCCAATGGCTGAGTGTGCTCCAAAGCCATGGTGTTTCACTCCACGTAGCGAGTAATAGCGACCTGCTATTCCGGCATGTTGCTCAGATGCTTCGAGAGCGGCAGCTGGCTATCTACAAAGTGCCTTTGCACAGCCTGCCGCCAAGTGAAGGCAGTGGCGGTGGTGGGGGAGGCAGCAGCACTGCCCGTACGGGCAACGCCCCAGCAAGTGCCGCATCATCTGCCCCTACAGGCAGCTCGAAAGCAAAGCAAGCCGATACCGACGACCCCGGAGCCAACACCGCTGACATGCAGTGCCAAGGTGATCCGGTAGCGCCTGTAACGGGTGAAGAAATCCTCGATATTGAGGACTTCGTTATAGAAGGCCCCATGCCCCTTACGTGGACGCGCCGCTACCGCTCAGGATACTGCGAGAGACAGTTGGGCTTCGGAGCAGGCTGGGCCATTACGTGCTTACGGCAGATACATTTTGATGGCGACCACCTCTGGATACTCGATAAAGACAGCCGATCCCTGCGCCTTAAAGCACTCGCACCGGGTGAGATAACTTGGCAGGTTCATACCGGCCTGAGGGTGGAGCGGCGCCAAGACAACCAAATAGTGTTGACCGAAGCCAACGGGATGGCCTGGATATTGGCCACACAAGACAACAAAACCTGGTTGCCTGTGAGTGTGCAAAACCTGACAGGCCAACAGTGGCGTTTCCACTATGACGCTGAATTCAGGCTTTCTCATCTGCGGCTGAATGGCCATGCCGCCGTGGTGTTCAGCTACAACAAGCATCACCCGGAGCGGGTACACGCCATACACTTGGAAAACGGTGAGCAGCGTCGCCTCTTGGCGCTTTACAGCTACGATGATCAGGGCAACCTGCTGCGCGCCGAAAGCGATCATGGCACCGAACAGTACCAGTATCAGGGGCACTTGCTCACCCACCGCGAATTACCCACCGGGTACACCTTCCACTTCGAATGGCAAGGCCACGGTGAGCGTGCGCGTTGCCTCCGCAGCCGGGGTGAGCAGGGCCACCACGACTTCCAGTTCGACTACCAGCCCGAGCGCTACCTAACACAGGTACGCGATGCCCACGGCAACGTTCAGGTATTTCATTACGACGACAACGGCCGCATCCTCGCCCGGCAAGACCCTGATGGCGCACTCTGGCAATGGGCCTACGATGGCCTAGGGCGCTTGGTGCAGGAAACCCGGCCCGATGGTGCGCAAACCCAACACCGTTACGATCGTCACGGCCGCAAAGCTGAAACCATCGAGCCCGACGGCCGCAGCCACCGGTGGCACTACAACGAACTGGGCTTCTGCACCACTGAAACGCACCCGGATGGCCGCACCCACAGGCGCCGCGTTGATCTGGCCGGTCGCCTGCTCAGCGAAGACCGCCCAGATGGCAGCCAATGGCACTACCAGTACGATGCTGACGGTTGGCCATTACAGGCCACCAGCACCACCGGAGAAACCACCGAGTTGGGCTGTGCCGACACAGGCCACCTTCTGGCGAGCAATCGCAACGGCCAGCTTCAGCGCTTTGCCTTCCACCCGGATGGCCGCGTGGCTGGCAAGCTGGAACAGGGCTTGGTAACCCAATACGACTATCAAGGCCAGCGCCTACTGGCGGTGCACCAATACCCCGAACAAGCACCGGAACAAAAACGCAGCCGCCAGTACCACTATGACAAGGCTGGCCGCCTGACCGACTACACCACGGCCCAAGGTGACCAGCACGGCTACGAATACGGCCCTTTGATGCGCCCATTGGCTTATCGCCGACCCGATGGTCACAAGGTTAAGTACCAGTACGATCTCAGCGAACGCCTGACTGCCATCACCCGAGCCGATGGCCAGCAGTGGCAGCTGGGCTGGAACGCCCAAGGCCACATCGACCGTTGCGCCGCCCCCGACGGCCGCGATATACGGTTTCAGTACAACACCGCCGGGCACATCACCCACCGTGAACACCCCGGCTTCTGGGCACAACGCACAGAGCGAGACCCAGCTGGCCGGGTACTGACCCAAACCAGCCAAGGCAAAGACCGCAAAGCCGTCACCCGCCACTACCGTTACGACGCCTTTGGCCGCCGCACCCACGCCAGTTGCGCCGACCGCAAACTGCACTGGGCCTATAACACCGTCGGCCAGATCACCGAACACCATCAGGACCGCCACCGCACCACCTACGGCTACGGCCCCGGTGGCCGGATAGAAACGATCCACCTGCCCGACGGCACCACCGCCCATTACCACTACGACCCACAAGGCCGTTGGCATACCCTGAGCGTGAATGGCGACACCCTGATCGAACGCACTTTCGACAGCCAGAACCGGGAAACCACCCGCACAGCGGGCAGCAATACCCAAAGCCAGCTGCACGACCGCTACGGCTGCCTGATCAAACGCAAATGGCAAGGCCAGCAAAGTGCCACAAGACGCTACCGCTGGGACGCCGAAAACCGCCTGGAAGCCACCCAGGACAGCCTGACCGGCGACACCCACTACCAGCGGGACAGCCAGGGCCAGCTGATCCAGGAAAACGACACAACCTACCTCTACGACCTGGGCGGCAACCGACTCCCGGAAGGCGGCCAGATTGAACAGGATCGCCTGATCAGAAGTGGCGACAATAAACGTACCTATGATGCACTCGGCGCGGAAATCCGCATCACTGGCCACACCACCGAACACCGCACCTTCGACGCCGAAGGCCAGCTCATCGAATTCAAACGCCCCGAATTGCACATCACCTACGGCTACGACGCCCTGGGCAGAAGAGCCTGGCGCAAAACGGAAGCAGGCACCACCACCTACCTGTGGCACAACGACGTCCTATTGGGGGAGCAGAACCCCGAAGGCCACTGGCAGTGGTACCTGAGAGACCCGCAAACCGATGAGCCCTTAATCACGCTGATCGACGATCAACCCTACTACTACGAACTGGATCATCGAATGATGCCTGTTCGGTTGTGGGATCAGGAGGGGCAAAAGGTCTGGGAGGGCAACTCGGATGCCTGGGGCAACTGCCAGGCCGACACACTCAATCACGGGATTCACCAGCCACTCAGATTGCCGGGGCAGTTTGAGGACGAACTGACGGGGATCGTTCAGAATCGGTTTCGGGATTATGACCCGGCTACTGGACGGTATCTGACGCCGGATCCGTTGGGAGTGCAGGGCGGCCTCAATACATACCGTTATACTCGGAACCCTTTAGATTATATCGACCCGCTGGGTCTGAGTAGTTGTGAGACTTCCGGCGTAACTCCGGAAGATGCGATGAAAGGCGAAGAAGGGCCTGTCGGCGATGATGGGCCGGCCTTCCAGAACATTGAACTGGCAGGTGCTGCTGCGTTGGCCCGAGCGCCCGCTCCGGTTCCGACACCACCAACATCAATCGTTCCCCGTGTGATAACCGGTGCGGCGGCGAATGATGCAGTGTATGCCGCCGAGCGGTCGTTACTTTCCAGAGCTCTGCCAGCTCTGGGAACGGCGGCAACGTTTGTGACCGGGATGCTTTATAGTCCGGAACTGGGCGGGGGGCTGGAACATATCAACGCTCCGGATGGCACTGTATACAGTAAACATGGTGATGAACGAATTTGGAATGCCAGCGGGATTGATGGTTCTACGTGGCAAACGGCCTCACCGCAGGAGGACATGGAATATCGGACTTGGTTGGCGAATGGAGGCGAGGGGTCATTCGAGGAATGGCGGGCTAGTGGTAAGCCTAAAGATGTGGTTCCTGATGGGGCAGCAAGCGTTCCAAATAATACAGCGAACGCCAAAGTGCCTGACCATGTTCCCATGAGCCAAAGTGAGTATGACCGCATCATTAACCTTGAAAAAGGTAATCGTCCTGAGGACGTTACTGACTACCTTCCGCAAGACTATGTGGATGCTCATCTAGAGAAGTTTGAAAAGGAAGGTGGAGCTTTTATTGTTGTGGAAGGATGGATTGCTAGCCCTAGGCCAGATCGCCAAGCATTTCAGGCTAAGGGAAAATTTGTTGGCCTTCGCTCGGAAATGGATGAGGTGATTAAGAAATATAAGGAATCTGGAAAAGATTGGCGTGTTCTTAGGGATGAACTAAACCTCGGCGAGAACGCTGATTTGTCTAACGAGCGCATTGTCTATGTGACGCTTCCTCCCAAAGATTCAAGATTCAGTTACGAAATGCCAACTGGAAATGAGCCGGGTGCATACGAAGGTGAGTGGGTGCCGGGCGGTTATACGAAGAATGGGACAGCTGAAGCATCATTAATAGGCGGGGATAAAATAAAGCACAATAGTAATGTTGATGATATTTCCAACTTGCTGGGAGACAATGTGGAGCGACTTCAATGAATGACAACCTATTCGAAGTAGCATTGCGTAATAATGACGCATCAAAGTTTTTTAAGGGTGAAGACGGCTATTTTTTGAGAAATCCAGAAACAGGTGAGCACTCGTTTTATGTTCACATGAGTGGCTGGGTCGTAAACTATATAAAGCAAAGTGAACATAGGTTGATAGAGTTTAAGGATGCTTTTGAGATCTTTATGAAGAGTTCTGATCCCTCGAGTGAATCTGATTTTGAGTGTGTTATGGAGAATGTTTTTTCCTTTATCTCGTTGCGTGGGCGAGGCCTTATTCATGATTATATTTCTTTTCGATCTGACGAAGATCGGCTGTTTTCTGCGTTTAAGAATTTCTTCGAAAATTCAAAGAGATGTTCTTTCTATGAAAAGTGGAAATATTATGTAAAGATGTTGTGTGAATACTGCAGGCTTCATAATGAACCTAAATTAGCTTCATTGATTTGCTCTTGATTTTTGGGGGTGGTTTTGAATTTTCCATATAATTTGAAAGAAACTTTTACAGAAGCTCGCAGTAAGGGAAATATGGCCCTAGCGCTTCCCGCTTTATTATCCAGCCAGCTCTACGTCGTGGGTATAGATATGAGCGCTCAGGGGGAAGGGTTTGAGTTTGCTCTGACCAAATCTCCAAAGGACGGGGAGCTATGTGTGACCGCTTCCGAGAATCCAGCGAGTGTGACTTTTAAGGAGTGGGATGTGGCTCAATTTTATGGCCGTGAACTGCTTCAGAAGGCGCCTCAAAACGCCGGTGTGTTAATCGCCTATGAGTCTGGGGGTGACTATCTTTCAAGAGAGCAAATTGACCATTTTCTTTCGCTGCTAGATAAGCCCTCATAACCTACAGCACGGTGGACGGGTAGAGTTAAGAAGGAAGGTCAGCAAAGAGCAGCTCGAACAGCTGTTCAGATGAACTAGTTCAGGTCCTCTTGTGCTCTTCACATCTTGATGATTGGTTGAACACCCTCAACTGACGTCACACCACTGGGCTGGTGTCGCATCCGCTTGGCATGGGTGCGACCTGTCTTTGCATTCATGCGAGGGACTTCGGCCCGTCTGAGCCCGCGAAGTAAGCGTTCATTCCAAGACGTCCTGCCACCTCGCTGAAATTCGCCCTACAGTAACCTCACATTTTTCAACACGAGGTTACTCCCATGAGAAAGCACCGCACACCAGAACAGTGGCAAGCTCTGGTCGATCAGTAGCGCGACAGTGGTCTGTCAGCACCACAGTTTTGTAAACAGGGAAATATCGGTTACGCCAGTTTCTGTAACTGGCGCAAACGCCTTTCTGACCCGTCGACGGATGAGTCATCAGGTTCCGGTGAAGCCGGTTTTCTCGATCTCTCGTCGTTGATGGGCAACTCTCCATCCTCCGGCCCAGGCTGGAACATTGTGCTGAGCCTGGGCAACGGTGTGGAGTTGCGGCTGAGCCAGAACGGATGATCGGGCTCGATAGCCAGGCGCGGATCTGGCTGTGCAACGAGCCCACCGATATGCGCAAGTCATTCCGGGGCCTCAGTGCTCTAGTTCGAAATCAGTTAAAGCATGATCCGCTTTGCGGTCAGTATTTCGTCTTCGTTAATCGTCGCAAGACCCAGATGAAGATGCTGTGCTTTACGGCCACTGGGCTGAAAATCGCCGGTTATTTCAGTATCTATATCACGGCACTTTGTTGGTTGGTATGGCCCGTTACTTTTGCTTTTGTGCTGTACCTGGCCAAAGTGACGCTGCTGGTGTCATTTATTAGCATGATGGCCAGTACGATGATGGAGTTGGAGTGAGGTATTGGGCAAAGCTGAGAGCCGGTTATCCGCCGGGCCAGAATTTGCCGCCATCAAGCCCTGCAATTACTCGCTCAAGGTTTCGCCGAGCTAGTGTCTCTCGCTCGCGAAAGAAAATTTCGGTGTGGTAAATTGCAGGCTGATCGAGAAAAGCCTGCAGTACCTTTGACCGCCCCTCTTTATAAATTATCTCCGGTACCCACTGATATTCTTCTCGAATTTGCTTTTCATACACATCAAAAATTTCAGATGATGTGCCTAAAATGGAAAGGTCTATGTCGAGGAGGTAGCGCTCTTCCAAAGAGTCAGGAATGCTGGGGTGCTTAGTTGCCATGATCAGTTTATGGACAAGGTTGCGATTCTCTTCAGAGATATTCAGTTTTGCGAGTGTCTCAAAGGCATAGTTCGCGCTTTGTGCTTCATTATCGTTTTTGTGGGTGTCGTAGATGACGTCGTGATACCAGATGGCCATCTCGATAGCGTGAAAATTTGTCAGTTGATCCCTGATGCTATCCAAGTGGCGGAGGCACGCGTCAATATGCTGAAAATTATGGTAGGCACGGTGGGGTTCCGCGTAGTGTGCGCGTAAACGTTTATAAGCGTTCGCCGCTAGGTCTTTTGGGGCTTCAGGGAACAGTGCTAACCACCGTTCATAGTGCAGGTCTAACACACCTACCCCCCTTCGCTCTGCCAGCTTTTCCGAGGCTGTGAAAATGGAGCTAACCATGCTCCCGCATGGCGTGCAAATGCTGGAAGGTTATGTTTTTACATCAACTCTGAGTAGTCCATTCTCCTCTTCAAAGTCTACCCGCACCTCATCCGGACTAAACTGGTAAAGATAATCAGGAATGTCCCGTCCTTCAAATCGTCGTTGAACAAAGTCGTACACCTGAGGCTCCAGAATAGGGCCGGGGTAGAGGTAACCTTGAGCTTCATTCTGTTTAATGAAAACGACAGAGTAGTGGGTGAGGGTAAAACCAAACTCGATCGGGAGTTTGGGGGTCGTTGCCTGCGGGTCTAGTGCAAAAAATGCCCAGTGATCGCCAGCAGAAGCGGCAAAGTTGTTGAGATAGTGCGCGAAGTCGCCATAAGTCTCGTCGGTTTTGTCAGGATTGGGGCTGGTAGTGATGACGATGGCTTTGCCTGCATGCCAGGCCTCCACCAGTGGATGGGTGTCGGCCGACGCGCAGGCGGATATCAATAGCGCCAGCCCTAGAGTAATTGATGAACGTAGTAGCTTCATGGTCAATTTAGGTTCTTGAGAGGTATCGGGTGATTATTGGCGATGGTGCGCTGGTTGAAGAAGAACTTGAATTCATAGGCATCGCCATAGGGGTTCAGCCGCTTGTCGAAGTGGGGCGTATCGGGATTGGAAAAATTTCCGCCCCAGCGGTAACCAGCGTTTTTCATATCGTTGATAAAGTTGGTTGCCCCTTCGGTCTGTCGACCGGCGGCAAAAGTGCGGCTGTTGTTCCAGTTGCTGCCATCAACAATGTTGCAGTCGATAGCGTGGCCAATCAAATGTTGAGAGCGGGTTGCCGGGGTTACCACGGCACCGGAAACCGGTACGCCATTTACCCGAAACGCCTGGTTTAGCACTAGCTTCACACAGCGTTCACCGGCTTTTTTGTTGGCAGTGCTGAGCAGGTCAGCGGCAGCTGCGGAAAGCACTACGTCGCCCTCACAAACCGACACGTGGCTCAGTACTCGGAAACCATCGCCGACTTCGACGTGGTCCAGTTGTTTGCTGTCTAACCGTATAAGGTCGCCTGTACTGACATAGCCTTGAGCGACCCACCGGTTAAGCTCACTGGCTGTCTGGGTGTCCAGTCGCCCGCTTAAGGCCTGAGTGACTTTGCAGGTGTCGGTTACTAAAGACTGATTGAATCGCCTGTAGGGGTGCGCTGTGAGGCACCACTGGAACATTTTGAGCGCCTGCTCGGTGCCGGGCCCGAATTGACCATCCACAATGGCTAGGGGAATGTCTACCGCTCGCAGAGCCTCCTGCAATGCGGTGACATAGCTTGCAGCGTTCGGACGCCGATGGCCGCCAAAAATTTGTTTTTTGTCACTGTCACCACTCTTGAGCTCGAACGGGCCGAAACATGAAGACCTTGCCATTGGATGTCCTTATCTCTTTTGGTTCAGAAGCAGAGCCCGCGAATGAGCGGGCTGTAGAATTTTTACGGATACCTACACTTTGACTGGCAGGGAAGAGATTGGCGCGTGCGATCCTTCCATGTGATCTGAGCCAGCATCCTGAGGTGGACAGTAGGCGGCACTCTTAAGGCTGTCAATGACGCCTTCGGTTGCACATTACTCGTTAATTAAAAATAACGCCTCCAACAATTGACACCCAATACAGCCTACATTAATGTTGATTTTCAAATTGGCCAGGAAGGCGTTACGTTCAGGGATTTAGAACATGTAGTTACTTTCAGTACATCGTTAATTGGTTTGAAAGTACCCTGCCTAAAAACACCAATGTTCTTCATCTACTGACTCGTACCTTCTTTTCCGGGACGGTGTTGTCTTGTTTAAGCGCTTCTGGATTTTTTCTGTTATTGCATTGGCCGTTTTAATGGCGACTGGGGTTTACGCAGGTATGTTTGGGTTTACTAAAAAAACAACTGTTCATCTTTCTCCACTGGTTGAGGGCGTTGTAACCCTAAATGGGCAGCCTCTTGTGGGAATTGAGGTGTATAGAACTCTTGATTACGACCAAGAGTACAAGGATAAGGCTCTTACCGATGCGGAAGGGCGCTTTGCCTTCCCAGAGAAAAATCTAGAGTCACGAAGACCAAATCAATTGGGAGACGAGACGCGAGTCCGTCAGGTGATTGGCTTGGATTATGAAGGGAGGAACTATCTACTCTGGTACGCAGTGCCTGGCGGTATTACTCCCAGAAAAGCTATATCTCAACGTTTAGCTGAAATGAAGTGTGAACTTACAACTCCGGAAAAAGAGCAGGTTTTTGAGAATGTCGAGCGACCGGAGTTTCCCCATAGCGTTTTCAGTATTTGCCGCTGGTAACCTAAAACAAGCAAAGGATTATGCAGATGAAACCTATATCTCCAAGGATGGCGTCAGAGTTCGCGGAACTTGTGTATCAGATTCGAGCGCCTAATACTGAGGGTAATTATCGCGTTCCAGTGGCGCACCTTTCACTATCGCGTGCTTTCGATCTGGATCTATCAGGTGGCCCTGTAACCGGTCGTACGGGTGGGGTATTTGGGTTGTTTCGAAAGACATCCGGATTTGCTTTTCTCGCGAACGGAAAACAGAATTTCGAGGGGCACCATGTGATCGCTGTGCGTGGCACGGCGACTAGTCATGACTGGCTGACCAATGGGAACGTTGGGATATCGACGTCGGTTAATGGTAGCTCTGTTCATGCGGGCTTTAACACTACGTTTGAGAGTATGAAGCCAGCACTTGACCGCCTGCTAACGCCAGCAATAGCTCAGGGGCCAGTGCGAGGTATTCATTGCGTCGGCCATAGTCTGGGGGGAGCTCTGGCTTCGCTCACGGCGGACTGGGTTAGGAGTCGCTATCGGAAGCCGGTAAACCTTTACACCTTTGGCGCGCCCAGAGTTGGAATGATTGGTTATTCTAGATCTGCGTCGGAAGGTGTACACGCCCTTCATCGTTGTACCCACGGTGCCGACCCTGTTCCGAATGTACCGCTTTGGCCTTTTGTTCATGCGCCAACCAGTGGGGCTGAGTATCGTTTGGACGGTGGCACAGGAATTAGTGTCACCGCGCACGGAATGAGTGAAGACGATGTTCCCGGCTACCGCAATACCGCAAACGTTGAAGACTGGTCCCAGCTGCATCGGCGCTCCGAAAGTAACTTGACCCGACCGGTTCGTCTTGAGTATGAGCGCCGTAATGAAGCATTTTTTTCCAGCCAGTGGGCCGATAAACTGTCGGCAGCCCTAATCACACTGCTTCGAGACTCGGGGTACTACGCTGCAGTGGTGGCGCAGGCTGCAATAAGCTCGACGCTGACTTTTTACGACCTATTGGCAAGGACGATAGAGCAGATTGCTGCTGCATCCAGTCGTTTTGCGAATCAGGCGAGGGGGCTTTTGGGGCATATGCTGGCTTTTGCTAGGGTGGCCGTCACCACAGTAACTGAGTTGACCTTTCGCTTCATTCGTTGGGTTTTCGATCAGACAGCGGGAGCGCTATACCGAGCCGTTCGTCAGGCTATAGAGCGGACTTGATATAAGCTTGCTCAAGTGCATGTGCATTTTGTCTGTCGTTGTATCGGGCACTTCAATGGCGACTGAGGCCTGTGCAGAAATGTTTGGTTTCCTTAAGCAATACGATGTTGAGCTTTTTCCTCTAGTCGAAGGCCAGCTTTTTCAGAATGGGGAGCCTCTGGAAGGCGTGGAGATCATAAGAGAAGCGACCTATGACGACGTGGAAACTGAAACGACTGTGACAGATGTAAATGGGCACTTTGCTTTTCCCGGGTGGAGAGCTCGGTCGAATACTCCCGGTAAGCCTCTGATCGAGGCTCGGCTTCGGCAGGTGGTGGCTGCAAGGTATCAGGGTGAGTTTTATATTCTGTGGCAGTACACAACAGATCAAATTACGCCGGAACCTATGATTGCTGATCTTCTGGGGCGTCTTGATTGCGATATTGCGAATGAGCAAGCTGACTACTATTTCCCTATTTCAGATAGTCCGGGTTTTGAGCACATCATTGGTAGTATCTGTAAATTGAAACCCTAACCATAAGGATATGTCGGCAGATACAGGGTTGCTAAGGCTGGCTGAATGGCCTCTTTTACCGAGCTGTCCAAACTGCCTACAAAGGACTTAGGAATAATCGCTATGTCGCTAGATGATTCGTTCTATTTGCGTAATGAGTTGAATCAGCCAGTCGTTTTTACGGCCACACCGAGGCTTGATGAGTCAGGGGCGCCAGAAAGCGAGGCGTTTTTGCCCCACGCCACTTATGCTAAGGAAGCGTTG
Organism: Marinobacter sp. 1-4A; assembly: GCF_016597725.1. Taxonomy (GTDB): domain Bacteria; phylum Pseudomonadota; class Gammaproteobacteria; order Pseudomonadales; family Oleiphilaceae; genus Marinobacter. Next base: position 570,642 of record NZ_VCGY01000002.1, on the reverse strand, counting down.
CGTGCGATTGTTGATGCGCAGCAGGATCCCTTTGCCAATCTGCTTACGGAGTTGTGGCTTTACGCCTACCAAAAGCCGTGGGCTGTGCCTGATACCGTGGAAAAGTTAATTGTGGATATCGCAGACAAAATTGAATGCAGAGAGCTGTTCGTCTATCTGGATTGATCTGCGTTTTCGTACGGGGACGTCGGAAGGTGCGGGCACAAAAAACTCAATCAGAGTCTTTTGTGCCCGATAGTTTTACTGCAGTTTTGGACCGGCTGCGACAATTGAGTCGGAAACATCAAACTTCTTGAAGTTTTCCACGAACTGGTTGATCAGCTCTTCTGCTTTTTTGTCGTAGGCGTCTTTACTAGCCCAAGTGTTCCGTGGGTTCAGTAGGGCGGTATCAACACCCGGTACTTGCTTTGGAACGCTCACATTGAGGGTGGGCAAGTGTTCGGTTTCAACGTCATCCAAGTCGCCGTTTTGAATTCCGCTAATAATCGCACGGGTCGTCGGTATGCTGAAGCGTATGCCTTCGCCGTAGGAACCGCCAGTCCAGCCGGTGTTTACTAGGAAGACCTTACTGCCGTATTCGTCGATGCGCTTCATCAGCAGTTCTGCGTAAACGCCTGCCGGGCGCGGGAAGAATGGAGCGCCGAAACACGTAGAGAAGGTGGATTTGAGCTTGGACGACGAACCCATCTCCGTAGAGCCAACCAAGGCGGTGTAGCCGCTTAGGAAGTGGTAGGCAGCGCCTTCACGGCTCAGGATAGACACCGGGGGCAGAACACCGGTCATGTCACAAGTCAGGAATACAATGTGCGAGGGCTCACCTGCACGGTTTTCCAGCACGCGCTTTTCTACGTGCTCAAGCGGGTAGGCACAACGGGAGTTTTCGGTGAGTGAAACGTCGTTGTAATCCGGCTCACGGGTTTCCGGGTCAATGGTAACGTTTTCAACAATGGCACCGAAGCGGATAGCGTCCCAGATGATGGGCTCGTTCTTCTTGCTTAGGTCGATGCATTTGGCGTAGCAGCCGCCTTCGATGTTGAACACGGTACCCGGGCCCCAGCCGTGTTCATCATCACCGATCAGGAAACGGTGCGGGTCGGCAGACAGGGTGGTTTTACCGGTGCCGGAGAGGCCGAAGAACAGGCAGGTTTCGCCGTCTTCACCTACGTTGGCAGAACAGTGCATCGGGAGTACGTCTTTTTCCGGAAGCAGAAAGTTCTGCACGGAGAACATGGCTTTTTTCATCTCGCCTGCGTAATGCATGCCGGCTAGAAGCACTTTGCGACGGGCGAAGTTAATGATCACGCAGCCATCGCTGTTGGTGCCGTCACGTTCTGGTACGCATTCAAAGTTGGCAGCGTTCAGAATCTGCCACTCTTGCTTATCAGCCTGGTTGTAGCTTTCCGGGCGAATGAACAGATTGCGACCAAACAAGTTTTGCCAAGCGGTCTCGGTGGTCATCTTCACGGGCAAATAGTGCTCAGGGTCTGAGCCTACGTGCACTAAGGAAACAAAGCTGTCTTTTTCAGCAATGTAGGCCTCTACACGATCCCAAAGAGCATCGAATTTATCCGCATCGAATGGGCGGTTGATCGGCCCCCAGTGGATGCTGTCAGAGGTGCTTGGCTCTTCGACAATATAGCGATCCATAGGGGATCTGCCGGTGCGTTCGCCGGTCTTAACGACTAGTGAACCGTTGGAAGCCAGCTGGCCTTCGTTGCGCGCCAGTGCTTGCTCTACCAGCTGTGCTGTACTCAGATCATTATAAGTGTTGCTCACTTCGACCTCGCCCTCGGGATGTCTTAGTGACTGCTCAGGCCGCCTGCCCAAAATTGACGGAAATCTGAACAATCGGGTCAATTCAGGCGCGCTATTATGCCAGAGGCGCCGGTAAAAAACGACTGCTCCAGAAGCCGCATGATTGCTGGCTTCCGGGCGAATTCGTAACCAAGCTTAGTGTAGCGTGTGGCCAGCGAAAAGGTGATCTATATCGTTTCTATCGAAGCGATAGTGTGCGTGGCAGAACTGGCAATCCATATCGATGGCACCCTGCTCCTCCAGTATGCTGTAACACTCGTCTTTGCCTATGGCTTCCAGCGCGACGAGGGTTCTGTCTCTGGAGCAGCTGCACTGAAACGCTACCGCCTCGGCGTCGAAAAGCCGAACGGTTTCTTCGTTAAACAAGCGGTGTAGTAGGGTTTCGCTATCTAATTCAAGCAACTCGGCAGCTTCAACAGTGCGCGCAAGGTGATTGACCCGCTCCCAAAGCTCGTTGTCCTCCTCGGTAGCACCGGGTAGACGTTGGAGCATTAAGCCAGCAGCGCCGTTTTCATTGGAAAATAGAAACAGGCTTGTGGGGATTTGCTCCGAGCGCTCAAAATACTCTTCAAGGCAACCGGCGAGGGTTTCGCGCTCCCGGGGCACAACACCCTGATAGCGGTTGCCCTGTCTAGGGGTAATAGTAATGGCCATGCGACCATCGCCCAGCAGGTTGTGGAAACTGTCTTCGCTTATAGCCTGCTCATCAAATCGCGCTAGGCCACGGATTTTCCGGTCATGGCTGCATTCGGCCATGAGTGTCCGAAGCGGGCCTTCGCCTTGCGCCTGAATGGATAGGGTGCCCTCGAACTTTAAACTGCTACTCATTACGATGCTGGCTACCAGCGCCTCGCCAAGCAGGCCGCGAACGGACTCGGGGTAGGGCGCCTGATTGGTTATTTCCAGAAAGCTTTCGTTAAGCTGAACCCAGGCTCCGCGCACCTGGCTGTGTTCAAATATAAAACGCTGAAACTGGTCGCGGGATGCCATGGTGGTTCTCCTAAAAACTGGGTGCTTAATTAGATAGGCGACATCAGATCGATGTGGCTCAAATGCTGTTCTGGTCGCGAAATTTTTGAATGTCTCGGCGATCTTTCTTGGAAGGCCGACGGGCTGGCGGTAGCTGGGCTGCTTGCATGGTTTTGCGTTGCCACGAGAGATCTTCTCGCTTTTTTACGCTGTCTTCAGTTTCGTGATAGAGCTTCTGGGCTTCTGGCGCACCGCGCCTGCGCTCACTTATATCGTCAACAATCACGACTTTTTCCATAAAGCCGAGGCGCAGGGTGAGTGTGGCGCCAGGCTCAACCAGCCGTCCGGGCTTGCAACGTTGGTTATTGTAGTGAACTTTGCCGCCTTCAACCGCTTCTTTGGCTAGAGCGCGCGTTTTATAGAATCGCGCAGCCCAAAGCCATTTGTCGAGTCTAACCCGTTGATCGTCCGAAGTGGATGCCGCCATGTCTCCTCACCTGATGGGCGTTTGACAGCATTATAGCGCTCTCAGCCATTAGATGGCAGAGGCCTTTGCCGGTGAATGGAAGGCAGAATTTCGTCAAAGTGATGAACACAGGGTATGTCGGGATGCGTCTCCCGGGCAGCTTGCGTACTATCTGGAGCCAAAATACCCAAGCACTGAGCAATGCCTGCGGCTCGAGCACTTTCTAAAACGGGGAAGCTGTCATCCACCATCAGAGTGGTGGCGGCGCGGTATGGCGCCAATTGCTGTAGGTCTTGCCAAAACGCGGTATCTTCTTTGGGTTTGCCCAGTTGGTGACTAGAAACAATGTTGTCTACAAAACTGTCGAGGCCTGTGCGTTGTAACTTTAACTCAAGGGGGTCGGGATGGCAGTTGGTTACGATGACCGATCTCAGCCCGGTTTTTTTGAGTGCTTGGAGGAAGTTCGCTACGTGAGGGCGGTAACCAATTCGGTCGCCGACTTCGGACTTTAGGCCCGTAATGTCCATAGCGAGCCGCTCACTCCAATAATCGGTGCAATACCAGTTCAGAGTGCCTCTCTCGGCCATGATCATGCTGATAAGTTGGTGCTTTGCTTCGCCGGGGTGCAGGTCGTAATGTTCGGCGTAGCGCCGGGGCAGGTGTTCCAGCCAGAAGTGGTTGTCGAAGTGCAGATCAAGCAGTGTGCCGTCCATGTCCAGGAACACGGTTTCGAGAGACGTCCAGTTGATCATAGATAAAAACAGCCTGAAGAATTTTCGTCAGGCTGCCGCAGATGCCAGCAAGAGGCAAGCCGGAATGTTACTTATCAGACTGCTCGACAGTCTCGGTTTTTTGGCCAGTTGTGGTGCAGCCAAGGCAGCGTACAAAAGTCGCTTTCGCTGGGCCCACTACCAACGTTTCTCCAGCTTCAGCGGCATTACCGCCAAGCAGTGAAAACGGTAGGGATACTAGATAAACGGCGGTTCCAACAACAGTAGTGGCTAGTAGAACGGGGCGCACAAACACTGCGTCACCGGCCATCGCCAAGGCGGACGGGCTTTCATCTATGGCTCGGGCGTGGCCTACGGATGAAAAAGCTAACAAGCAAGCCGCTAGCGTGGCCATCAAGGTGCGTGAAATGGTGCGGGTCATTGTGTGTCTCCTGAGTGTTAATCCTCTGTTAACTATGAATCATATTTGCGTATTTTCAAACGAATATTCGTTGAGAATTGTGCATTCTCATGGGGTTTAGGCCGGGAGTCGCCAGAGAAACTACCTCTGGCACCGAGTGCAGTACACCGTTGACCGACCGCTCATGCGGATTTCCTTCAAGGGTGTTTCGCACTCTGGGCAGGGCTCCCCTGTTCGGCCATAAACGAGCAATGATTGAGCAAAGTAGCCCGGCTTGCCATCACTATTCACGAAGTCCCTCAGGGTCGTACCGCCCATCAAAATCGCAGCACTGAGAATTTCGCGAATGGCCTCCGCAAGGCGTTGATAGCGATCGAGGCTGATGCGCCCAGCTTTGCGTCGGGGGTGAATGCCAGCTTTGAATAAGGCCTCGTTGGCGTATATGTTGCCTACGCCCACAACCACGTGGCTGTCCATAATGAAGGCTTTCACTGGGGTGTTTTTTGAGCGCGAGAGTTGGAAGAGCATTCGGCCATTGAACTCCGGTGATAAAGGCTCTGGGCCGAGGCTGGCAATTAATGGGTGCGCCGCAGCAGGGTCGGCCCACAACCAACAACCGAATCGACGGGGATCATTGAAGCGAAGAGTAACGCCGGAACCCAGCACAAGGTCGATATGGTCGTGTTTCTGTGCTGGCGCGTTATCGGTGATGATGCGAAGGCTACCGGACATGCCCAAGTGGATGATGGCTGTGCCATGATCCAGATTCAGGAACAGGTATTTCGCGCGCCTGTCCACTGTTCGGATCATCTGGCCTTCCATTTGTTCAGCGATGTTCTCAGGCACGGGCCAGCGTAGGCTGCCATTGCGAACCTTGATTTTGTCGATGGTTTGGCCTTCACAGTGTGGCGCAATGCCGCGCCTTGTGGTTTCCACTTCGGGTAATTCGGGCACGCAGACTGTCTCCGGTCAAATGTGTGAGCCGTAATGTTGCGCAAATGTGAACAGTAACAAATTTGCATTTTAAAGCTGTTGTTCTGGCTAACAGCTGTACGCTAAAGTAATCGTGCCGGTGCCAAAAATTGCAGGCGCCCAAGATTTTGATTTGAGGATAAATTATGTGGTTTAACGGTCTCCTTGACCTATCAGTGATGCAGCTGATTTTAGTTGCTTTGGGTATGACCCATATCACTATCATCAGTGTAACGCTCTATCTGCATCGCCATTCAGCTCACAACTCATTGGATTTGCACCCTGTTCTGAAGCACTTTTTCCGCTTTTGGTTGTGGCTGACCACTGCCCAGAATACCAAAGAATGGACCGCGATCCATCGTAAGCATCACGCCAAGTGCGAAACGGCGGAAGACCCACATAGCCCAGTGGTGCTTGGGATAAAGAAGGTGTTGTTTGAAGGCGCGGAACTCTATGCGTCGGCGGCTACACCCGAGACTCTTGAACGTTACGGCCAGCGTACTCCGGATGACTGGGTCGAGCGCAACATATATAGCCGCCATAAGGTGTTGGGTATTGCGCTGATGGCGGTTGTTAACTTAGCGTTGTTTGGTGTGCATGGTATTTGGATTTGGGCTGTGCAAATGGTCTGGATACCCTTCTGGGCAGCCGGCGTGGTGAACGGAGTTGGCCACTGGATGGGCTACCGTAATTTTGAGTGTGCAGACAATGCCCGCAACATTTCTCCGTTAGGCATTTTGATTGGTGGTGAAGAACTGCACAATAACCACCATACCTACCCGAACTCATCCAAGCTCTCGCGTCGTTGGTACGAGGTGGATATCGGCTGGGGCTACATCCGCACTTTCCAGCTGTTTGGTCTAGCCAAGCCCAAAGGATATCGGCCCATTGCGCATTATGTACCGGGTAAGCAGGATGTCGATGTCGAAACCGTTCAGGCCATTGCCAACAACCGGTTTGATATCATGCGCCAATATCGCAAGCGCGTAACAGAGCCGGTTCTGCGCCAGCAAAAGAGCCTGATGGATGACGAGATTCGGCCCCGTTACCGAAAGCTCAAGCAGCTTTTGTCCCGGGAAGTCACCCTCATAAAGCCACGTGAGAAAGAAACGCTGGAGTCGGCTCTGGAAAGCAACGCTGTTTTGCGCCAGATCTACGAGATGAGCAACGACTTACAGGCTCTCTGGCGCCAGCGTGGACTTAAACCACAGGATAAGCTGCACGCATTGATGGAGTGGTGCAAGGAGGCTGAAGCCAGCGGCATCCGGTATCTAGAAGAGTTTGCCGCTCATTTGCGGGCCTATTCGTTGCGCCCCGCAGCCTGAGCGACCCGGTATAGACAGTAAGTGACCTGTCCTGCGGTTTTTTGCCGGTGCAGCTGCCAGTCGGCGGGTGCAGCCGGTGTGGGCAGGTCGCTCTCATGCTCCACATAGACCCATCCCCCAGACTTAACCCAGCCGTGAGAATCCAGCAGCGGAAGTAGCGTTGTTAACCAGCCCTGCCGGAATGGCGGGTCCATAAACACGATATCGAACGGCTGCCGCGCCCGCTGGCTGAGATAAGTGTCTACGTTGGTGCAGGTAACCGTGCCAGCCTGAGAGCCAAGAAACCGAAGGTTGTTGCGCAGCGCCGTTGCCAGAGCGGGGTTGTTGTCAACCAGCGTGGCATGGGCGGCACCTCTGGAAAGCGCCTCTAAGCCAAGTGCGCCCGAGCCGGAAAACAAATCTAAACAGTCGCTTCCCGCCAAATGAAATGAAAGCCAGTTGAACAGGGTTTCCCGCGTGCGTGCTGGCGTTGGGCGCACCCCTCCAGCGTCCGGGAAGCGAAGTTTACGGCTGCGCCAGTCGCCGCCGATAATGCGTAGCTCTCCGCTGGTTCCCGGGTTCCGGGCTGCGCCTTTTTGGGGCTTGCTTGAAAGCCGCGGGCCTGAGGGTTTTCTTCGTGCCATATCCTAAGCTCCGGAAGCTGACTGGGTTCTTGCTGGCTGCCGTATATTAGCGGATAACCGGCGTTCCATGATAATCCACGCCACCCTCACTTCCAGAGGACAGTCTGCTAGAATGTGCGCTTTATTTGTCCCGCCCAATCAGACTGACGGTATGACTTTATGATGGCAGAGTGGATTTCAGTCGGCCTTTTGGCCCTTCTTGTATTTGTATTTGTTCTGGATATCGCCAGCAACCGGCGCCGGGTTCCGCGGCCGAAGCCCGTGCCCCAGCGCAAACCGGAGGTTCTGAAAGGTCCCGCACCCGCCGCGCCGGTTGAGAGAAAAACTCCGGCCGCTACCCCTGAACCCTTGCCAGAAGAGCCTGCGAAAGCGCCAGCCGCCCCTGCGCCGAAGGCAGTGGCAGAGCCTGAGCCCGCACCCGAACCAGAAAAGATACCGGAGCCGGAAGCTGCGCCCCAGCTCAGCGTATTCGAGCGCATCAAACAGGGTTTGGGTAAAACCCGAGCGAGCCTCACCGGTGGTATGGCTGATCTTTTTGCCGTTGGCAAGAAGATCGATGAAGATCTACTGGAGGAGATCGAGACCACTCTGCTGATGGCCGATGTGGGCGTGACTGCCACTTCAGAAATTATTGAATCCCTCACTGACAAACTCCAGCGCAACCAACTAAAAGACGGCGAAGCACTGCGCAAGGCGTTGCGTGATGAATTGCACGGTTTGCTTAAAGATGTCACCAAGCCGCTGACGATTGATGCGGGAACTAAGCCATACGTCATTTTAATGGTCGGCGTGAACGGCGTAGGCAAGACCACCACAATCGGCAAACTTACGAAAAAGCTCCAAAGCGAAGGCAAGTCCGTCATGCTGGCGGCAGGTGATACCTTCCGTGCTGCCGCTGTTGAGCAGCTTCAGGTTTGGGGCGAGCGCAATAATGTTCCCGTGGTGGCTCAACATACCGGCGCTGACAGCGCATCGGTGATTTTTGATGCCATACAGTCAGGCCAGTCCCGTGGCGTGGATGTTGTGATCGCCGATACGGCAGGCCGGTTGCAGAATAAAGACAACCTGATGAGCGAGCTGGAAAAAGTCGTTCGGGTTATGAAAAAACTAGATGACACTGCGCCTCATGAAGTCATGCTGGTACTGGATGCGGGCACAGGGCAGAACGCACTGAGTCAGGCACAAGTGTTCCAGAAGGCGGTTGGCGTGAGCGGTATTACCTTAACGAAACTGGACGGCACAGCTAAAGGCGGTATCGTGTTCGCCATTGCCCGCCAGTTGCAGCTTCCTATTCGCTTTATCGGTGTGGGTGAGCAAGTTGATGATCTACGCAGCTTCGATGCCGAAACCTTTGTGGACGCATTGTTTGCAGAATAGTTTATCGAGCCACCTGAACTTGTGGAGCAATAGCCCGCCATGATCGAATTTCGTCAGGTTACCAAGCGGTATGACAGTGATCATACCGCATTGCGACAGGTGAATTTTCATCTAGCCCGTGGTGAACTGGCCTTTCTGACAGGGCACTCCGGTGCGGGAAAAAGTACCCTGCTGAAATTGCTTATGGTTATGGAGCGCCCCAGTGCCGGGGAAGTGGTGGTGGGTGGCCAGATCTTAAATAGCCTGCCGAGGCGACAGATTCCATACATACGTCGCCACATTGGCGTGGTGTTTCAAAACCACCAGCTGCTTTTTGATCGTACCGTATTCAACAACGTTGCCATGCCTTTGGAAGTTATGGGCGCTACGCCGCGTGACGTAGGGCGTCGGGTAAGAGCTGCGCTGGATAAGGTTGGCTTGCTGAACAAAGAAAAAATGAATCCCTTACAGCTCTCGGGCGGTGAGCAGCAGCGCGTAGGCATTGCCCGGGCTGTGGTGAACAAGCCACCGCTGCTGTTGGCGGATGAGCCGACGGGTAATCTGGACCCAAAACTGTCGGCAGATATCATGAACCTGTTCGCGCAGTTCAGTCAGGTTGGTGTAACCGTGCTCATAGCCAGCCACGACCTTGCTCTGATCAACGAGATGAACCGGCGCACATTAACTCTGGATCACGGTAATCTGATTGCCGGTGGTAATCCGCTTCAGGGAGGTGCCGGTGGCCGCTGACCCTTCACCTAAGCCCCGTAAGGCAGATGCCGAGAGAGGCGCCAAAACGTCTCGTTCTCCTTGGCGTGAGCAGGCTGAATCCTATTTTATACATCACCGCAAAGTAGCTCGTGACAGCGCAGTCCGCATGTGGCGAACACCGGTGGCAAGCCTGATGACATGGACCGTTATGGGTGTGGCTTTGGCTTTGCCGGTTGCGCTCCTGCTGCTGTTAGCCAGTCTGCAGGGCGTGAGCGCTGGGTGGGAAAGCAGTGCCCGTGTAACCGCCTACATGAAAATGAGCGCTAGCCTTGAGCAGACTCAAGCCTTAGCCGGTGAGATCGGCGGAGATGGCCGCGTAGCCGAGCTGGAATTGATTGATCGCGATCGTGCCTTGGCAGAGTTCCGGGCATCGTCGGGCCTTGATGATGCTCTGGACTATTTGGAAGAGAACCCCTTGCCCCACACCTTGCTGGTCACGCCTGAGGAAAGTGCTCGGTCGGCCGACGGTGTTGCAGCTCTGGTAACTTTTATAGAAGGCATGGAGGGGGTTGAGCGGGTTCAGGTGGATCTAGGCTGGCTACAGCGCCTCAACGCTATGACAGACCTACTTGCGCGGGCTGTGTGGGCGCTTGCCATATTGCTGGCCGCAGCCGTGGTGCTGGTGATTGGCAATACCGTGAGGCTGTCCATAGAGAGCCGTCGTGACGAGATACTGGTCGCCAAACTGGTAGGTGGCACAGACAGTTTTGTGCGCAGGCCTTTTCTTTATACCGGTGCCTGGTTTGGTCTTGGAGGGGGCGCTGTTGCCTTGATACTGCTGCAACTATCCCTGTGGTGGCTGAGTGGCCCCGTTGAACGCCTCGCCGGACTGTACCGCAGTGACTTCTCACTGAACGGTTTAAGCTTTGACGGTGCGTTTGCATTGATTATTGTCGCAATGCTGCTAGGCTGGCTGGGCGCTTGGGTAGCGGTAAAGCGCCATCTTGATGACATTGAGCCGGGTGAAATTGCCGGTGGTTGATGATCCGGACTGCGGAAAAACCGTATTGAAGTGAAATGCATTTCGGGATAGGTTCGTAAGCAGTTAAAGTTAGGGAGAATTCTCCATTTAGTTGATTTGAAACGTTTTACTTGGGGGTTCAGGAACTTTTAGGGTTCGTGACGGTCTAATTTTTATTCGCTATATTATGCGACCGTCAGGTTCGGAGGATACAGCATGGGTACGAGCTTACAGCTCATTGAAAAACTTGTTCCGGGCGCAAATCTTGAGGCATATATTCAGGCCGCGAGTCGCATTCCGGTACTCACCGTGGATGAAGAACGGGAGTTGGCCGAGAGACTGCACTACGAAGAAGACGTAGATGCGGCTCGCCAACTGGTGTTATCCCACTTGCGTTTCGTTATCCATATAGCCCGCAGCTATTCCGGTTATGGGTTGGCGCAGGCGGATTTGATTCAGGAAGGTAACGTTGGCTTGATGAAAGCCGTCAAGCGCTTTAATCCGGAGTACGGGGTGAGGCTGGTGTCTTTCGCGGTGCACTGGATCAAAGCAGAAATTCACGAGTTCATTCTGCGTAATTGGCGCATTGTGAAAGTGGCGACGACCAAGTCCCAGCGTAAACTGTTTTTCAACTTGCGCAGCCAGAAGAAAAAGCTGGCGTGGTTGAGCCATGATGAACTGCACGCAGTGGCAGACGACTTGGGTGTTGAGCCCAGGGTTGTGCGGGAAATGGAGGGCCGTTTGGCGTCCCACGACACCGCCTTTGATGGCCCGATGGATGATGATGACGATAGTGCCTACAAAGCGCCAGCGTATTATTTGGAAGACCATCGCAGCGACCCTGCCGTTCAGCTTGAAAAAGCGGACTGGTCAGAGGACTCTAACGGTCGCTTAATGCAGGCATTGGAACTGCTTGATGAGCGCAGTCAGGATATCCTGCGTGAGCGTTGGTTATCCGAGAATAAGGCAACACTGCATCAGTTGGCAGATAAGTACGGTATTTCAGCCGAGCGTATTCGCCAGCTGGAGAAAAATGCTATGAAGAAGATCCGTACGCAGATGACGGAAGCTGCCTGATTAAGGCAGAGCATCTGCAAGTGTCCTGAAAACGCCACCACCGGCTCCGGTTGGTGGCGTTTTTGTTTGTGCCTTTTGTGACTTATAGTTTGGTGCACGAAGTAATTGGGCAGGCCCTTCCAAAACACGCTGTGAATACATCCCTGTACGCTCGGCTCCGCCATCCATGGCTCCGCACGGTTTTGGAAGGGCCTGCCCAATTACTTCTTCCCGATACTTGAAGCCGAGACCTCTAAAATGACTGAAAAACTCCCCCGAATCGCATTTCTTGGCATCGGCCTCATGGGCGCACCCATGACCCGTAATCTGCTGGATGCAGGTTTTCCCATGAATTTATGGAATCGCACCGCCAGCAAGTGTGAGCCGTTTGCTGCTGAGGCAACTGTCGCGGCCACCCCCGCTGACGCAGTGCGAACCGCCGATGTCATTATCACCATGCTGGAAAACAGTGATGTGGTAGAGCAGGTGATGGTTGCCAGCGGTGCTATAAAAGCCATTAAGCGGGGCGCTCTGGTGATTGATATGAGCTCCATTCAGCCATCGGTGGCTCGTCGGCACGCTGCACTTGCGGCGGAACAGGGCGCAGGTTATGTGGATGCGCCGGTTTCCGGTGGAACTCTGGGGGCAGAGGAAGCACGATTGAGCATTATGGCGGGCGGTTCGGAGAATGATGTTCTTCGGGCGCAGCCGATTTTCGAGGTGCTGGGCAAGTGTATGCGGATTGGGCCCGTAGGCGCCGGGCAGCTTGCCAAATTGGCTAATCAGGCGATTGTCGGGATCACCATCGGGGCTGTGTCTGAGGCTCTGTTGTTGGCTGCTAAAGGAGGGGCTGATCCGGCCGCTGTGCGGGAGGCGCTAATGGGTGGTTTTGCTGGTAGCCGGATTCTTGAGTTGCATGGTCAACGCATGATCGACCGGGATTTCTCGCCCGGAGCGCCAGCGCGTATCCAGTTGAAAGACATGCGGATGATTTTGGATGAAGCCCGCGCTGAAGGATTGACGCTACCCTTGTCACAGCAGGTGCATAATGAATATCTGTCTCTGGTTGCTAATGGCCACAGTGACGCTGATCACAGTGGCCTTCTGCTGGAATTGGAGCATATGAACCGCACCCGCCTTGGTGGTGCTGGCTCGGGATCTAAGGAGTAACTGCCATGCCGCGTTTTGCTGCCAATCTATCGATGCTATTCACCGAAGTGCCGTTTACCGAGCGTTTTGCCAAAGCGGCGGAGGCTGGGTTTGCAGGCGTGGAGTATCTTTTCCCCTATGAGTGGCCCAAGGAACAGCTCGGCAAGGCCTTGGAAGACAATGGTTTGACTCAGGTCCTGTTCAACCTTCCCCCAGGTGATTGGAATGCAGGGGAGCGTGGCATTGCATGCTTGCCGGATAGGGTGGATGAATTCCGCGCAGGTGTGAGTCAGGCGATTGAGTACGCGCGAGCGCTGGGGTGTACACGGCTGAACTGTTTGGCTGGATTGAAGCCGGTGGAACTGGATGAAGACACGGCATGGCAAACGCTGGTGGCGAATGTGGCCTGGGCAGCGGATAAGCTTGAGGGTGAGGGCATTACGTTGTGTATTGAGGCAATAAACTCGCGGGTCGATATGCCCCGTTTTTTCCTTGATACGTCTGCTAGAGTCATGGCGCTGATTGAGGAAGTGGATGTCGATAACCTGCGCCTGCAATATGACATCTACCACATGCAAATCATGCAGGGCGATCTGGTGCGATCCATGGAGTGCTTGCTTCCATGGATTGGGCATATCCAGTTTGCCGATAACCCGGGTCGACATGAGCCGGGAACCGGGGAGATTAACTTTTCGAATGTTTTTTCTGCCATCGACAAAATGGATTATGACGGCTGGGTAAGTGCGGAGTATCGGCCCTTTGGCACCACGGCAGATAGCTTGCACTGGTTGCCGATCTGAGGTCGCCCGTCGCCATTAGCGACACCCTCTTACAAGATCGTAACTGGCCGGTGTCCCGAGATATTCGTACTCTGTTGTTAATGTAATCCGCTATCAGGAGGGGATCCGGTGAAAGCGCTGGTAATCGAAGACGATCAGGACGTAGCAAATTATCTTGTTAAAGGGCTGAAGGAATCAGACTTCGTAGTCGATCATGCTGCCGACGGCAAAGACGGCATGATGATGGCCGCCAGTGAAGAGTACGACATCATGATTGTCGACCGTATGCTCCCGGGCATGGACGGGCTCTCTATCATCAAGACGGTCCGCGCTACGGGAAATCAGGTGCCGGTACTTATATTGAGTGCCTTGGGCGATGTTGATGATCGGGTTGAAGGCTTGCGGGGCGGCGGTGATGATTACCTGACCAAACCTTTTTCTTTTACTGAACTTCTCGCCCGAATTGAGTCGCTGGTTCGCCGGAACCGCCAGTCTGCGGAAACCGAAACAGTGCTTCGGGTAGCCGATTTGGAAATGGATCTGTTGGCTCGAACCGTAAAACGCTCTGGCCAGAACATTGACGTTCAACCCCGTGAGTTCCGGTTGCTGGAGTACTTGATGCGTAATGCTGGTCAAGTGGTCACCCGAACCATGCTGTTGGAAAAGGTCTGGGATTATCACTTTGATCCCCAGACTAATGTGATCGACGTACACATCAGCCGTCTACGGGCAAAGATCGACAAGGAATTCGAGACACCCTTACTGCAAACCATCCGTGGTGCAGGATACATGCTTCGTGAAACTGCTTAGCCAGCTCAGGACATCGTCCTTCCAGCTTGCCCTGCTGTACATGGTGGTGTTTGCCACCTCGGTATTTTTGTTACTGGCCTTTATTTACTGGCGTACAGCGGGCTTTATGACCGCTCAGACCGACGAGACCATTGAAGCGGAGATCGCTGGGCTGGCGGAACAGTACAGGGGGCGTGGCGTAAACGGCCTGATCACGATCATTCGTGAGCGGGTTGCTCGCGACCCCAATGCAAAAACGATCTATCTGCTGACTACCGAAGATTTCCTCAAGCTGGCAGGTAACCTAGAAACCTGGCCGGAAGGCAGCCCCTCAGAAGGCGGTTGGGTTAACTTCACGCTCAGTTCTGCAGTGGGCTGGACGGGGCCGGAGCGTTTGGCCCGGGCTCGAATCTTCGAAGTTCAGGGTGGATTGAGGTTATTGGTCGGCAGAGATGTCGACGAACTCACCAATCTCAAACGAGTGATTGAAACCGCCATTAACTGGGGAATGGGAATCACCCTAGCTTTGGCGTTGCTCGGCGGTTACCTGATGAGTCGAAACACCATTCGCCGCATCGAGGTCATTAACAATACCTCCCGACGAATCATGAACGGACACCTCTCACTGCGCATACCCACCCGTGGTACAGAGGATGACTTTGATCAGCTTGCAGAAAACCTGAATCAAATGTTGGACAGGATTGTCTACTTGATGGAAGGTATTCGCCATGTGTCTGACAGTATTGCCCACGACCTTCGCACTCCGCTCACCCGCCTGAGAAACCAGCTCGAAAACACCTTGATGTCCGTTGATAACGATGAGGCCCGTGAGCAAGCTGGTCGTGCTGTTGCAGAAGCGGACCAACTGCTTGCCACCTTTAATGCTCTTTTGCGTATTGCGCGCTTGGAGACGAAAGGTAATTCTTCTGACATGAAGCGGGTGGCACTGGATGAGTTGGTGTCAGATGCCTGCGAGCTATATGAAGCATTGGCGGAAGACAAAGAGCAAACGTTTGAGCAGGCCCTTGAGCCGGGTGTAATCATAGAAGGCGACCGTGATCTGCTATTTCAAATGATCAGTAATCTGATTGATAATGCCATCAAATATACGCCCGAACAGGGTGCCATTGGCGTGGCTGTACGAAAGGAAGGGGGCGACGCCGTTTTTGAAGTCCGGGACAGCGGTATCGGCATTCCCGACGATGAGAAAGATCAGGTGTTTCAGCGCTTTTACAGAGTTGGTAAGAGCCGTTCGCTTCCCGGCAATGGTTTGGGGCTCAGCTTGGTGAGCGCGGTGGCGGAAATCCACAAAGGGCGGATCGTGCTGAGTGACACAGACGAAGAAGCGCAACCGCCAGGCCTTACGGTCGCGGTGTATATGCCTGCCCCCACCCATGTACGCAAACGCATCAGGGCTAAGCAGGCGGGGCAGGAAAGTGACTCTGTCAGTGCTGGTGCCGCTGTGGCACAGAAACCCACTGTATCCGAGTCTTAGTGGCTCGGGCGGAACCGGTTAACCTGTGACATAACCGGAGCGATCAGCGAGTCGGCACGGGTTTCAATTTGTTGGGTAATACGCTCAAACTGTGAGCGACGAAGGTTTATGCGAACCTGAATGCTGTCCCACTCACCTTCTAGATGTTTCTGTTCTGACATCAAAAAAGCCGCAATGTTATGGCGGTTAACTTTTCCGGTGATGCCCATCTGTTCAAGGCGGTAACCCACGGCGTCTACGCCTTCCAGAGCTATATTCAGAAGCTTCTGTGTATTCATTATGCTATCTCCAAAACTGGCAGCGGATATAAGGTTCGTTAGCCGAAAGCTATAGGCGTTCCCTAGAGTGTACAACCTAATTCCCAATGCGGAGGCTGACCAAAAGGTAACTCGCCGGCAAGGGCGGGGTAATGCAGGGTGTGGAGAATAGGATGGGTAGTTTGAAGCAAGCATGTATAGCCGCTTGTTTCTCCCTCCAGCACAGCGCTAGCCTTACCCCGTTTTTACGGGGTTTTTTTATGCTTGATGGAAAAGCTTCAAGAAGAGTAGTTGGCCGGTTGCGCTATTTATCGTAAGTAATGTTATTGATATACCACGTGATTGTTCCAGCATCGGTTCTCACCTCGGCCTCGTCGCCCACTTGCTTTTTTAGCAGAGCCCGGGCCATGGGCGAATCGATGGAAATGTAATCGTTGCGGTTGAAAATCTCATCGTAGCCTACGATTCGGAACCTCAGGGTTTTGCCATCATCGTTTTCGACTTCTACCCAAGCCCCGAAAAAAACTTTCCCTTCTTGATCGGCGTGATGTTCTACCACTTTCAGGTTGTCCAAACAGCGCCTTAAATAGCGCACCCGGCGATCAATCTCCCTGAGCCGCTTCTTGTTGTACTGGTAGTCTGCGTTCTCGCTGCGATCACCAAGACTGGCTGCCCAAGTAACCTTTTTGGTGATCTCCGGGCGCTCAAATCGCCAGAGTTCATCAAGCTCATTTTGCAGGTCATCGTAGCCCTGTCGGGTGATAAGTGGTGTCTTCAAGGCTGCTCCTATTTTTGCAAGAGAGTGTGTACCGGGAACTAAAGAGGCTGCAAGCGTGACGATCGAGTCATTTTTACCAGTGAAAGTTGTCACAAAACGGTCAATCAACTGAGAAATACGGCCGGTTTGGCGATAGACTGATTAAAATTTGACACATTTAAGACAGAGTGTGTCTCGGAGGATGGACGCCATGAACCTGTTACAACGTATTGCTGGATCGCCTGAATCGTTTCGCTCTAGGTGTGTTCCTGCTTTTCTATTGCTCATGGTAGCAGGATTGGCAAGCGCACAGACCAGTTCGGGCGAGAATGAGGTATTTGAAGTTGAGGAGCGCTCCACTCTGGAGACAATTTCTTTTAGCTCAATTGAGGAAGACGCTCTATCAGAAACGGTAATTGAGGGCGCCCTGACAGCGCCAGCCGAGGGTATTCCGGTACAGCAAGTAGGAAAGGGGGACTTTTATTTAGACCCGCTTGCGTTGCAGCCCGGTGATGGCCGCACAGATCTCGGACGCTCGGAGATCCCAGTCGAGTTTCGCTTCAGTACGCCCAAGTCTATTCCCGGACAAACACACAGCGATAATTTTGTGATTCGTCCGCCGAACAACCGTACTTACGATGCGCTCAATTTGAATGTAACCGACCGTTGAGTGCTTCTTCAGGTTAACCGGTACATAGGCAGAGAGGCGATCCCGGCGGTATGTTCCAAGCCGGGATCGAAGTGCAGCTTGGCTTACTTGAGGGATTCGAGTTTGTCGATGTACTTTTGCATCGCTTCTTCTTTTGACATGCCTTTGCACTTTTCCCAGGCGTCATACTTGGCGCGGCCAACAAAGTCCATCATGCCCGGGCGCTTGCCCGATACGTCGCCTTCGGTGCCCTGCTTGTACAGTGCGTAAAACTCTAGCTTCATTTCGTTGGACGGCTTGAAGTCACCTTCCGCAGTCTGAATGAAGTTTACCGCCTCGTCGAAACTGGTTTTCAAATCGCTCATATCAATCTCCTCCTTGGTTTTTGTGATAATGCCTTGAAGCTATACATGTGCTTGCAGGAGTATAGCCATCGCGTTGCTTGCCGTCATTGACCGATTTTCTGTCTGCTTTGGCCAGTAGGTCACAAGTGTGTGAGCAGGTACAGTTGCCTTGATAAAAGTATGCCAGGGCTCACAGTTTGGTGCTCTGTTGGCAGGTTTGCTTGAGAAGTCTGGTTTGTCTGTGTAGGTTTTTAGCCAGATCAATGGACGATAAACGTTAAGGATTAGACGCGTGCAAATGATGTGTACATGGAGGTTCATTGCAGCCTTATTTTTGCTTTTAACGTGTGCTGCGCGTGCCAGTGAGATTGAACCGCCGCCGGTACCTCTCGCCAGCACTTATCAACAGGGAGTTGCCCTAGAGGATTACTGGGTAAGCGAAAAGTTGGATGGAGTGAGAGCTTATTGGAACGGGCATGCGTTTTTATCCCGTAATGGTAATGTTTACAGGGCGCCAGACTGGTTCATGGCTAGGCTTCCCGGTATTCACTTGGATGGCGAGCTATGGATGGGGCGGCAGCGCTTTGCGGAGTTGTCTGGCGCTGTGCGTAAACAGGTGCCCGTTGACGCCGAATGGCGTCGTATCCGATTTTATGTATTTGACCTGCCGGGGGCCGGGCCATTTTATGAGCGCTATGAACAGTTGCAGGCGCTGGTAGGTCATGCTGACTCGCCCTACCTGAAGCTGGTGCAGCAAAAGCCAACTTCCTCACACTCTGCGCTGATGGCTGATTTGGACAGGGTTATCGCTGAAGGTGGTGAGGGCTTAATGTTAAAGCGGTGGGAAAGCCCTTACGAGGCAGGACGCTCTGATGACCTATTGAAGGTAAAAGCCTTTGACGATGCAGAAGCTGTGGTGGTTGAGCACATAGCGGGCAAAGGGCGCCTGCAGGGCATGATGGGAGCGTTGAAAGTAGAGCTTCCAAATGGCCGCCGCTTTCGCATTGGAACAGGGTTTAGTGATGAGATCCGTGCGCACCCGCCTGCACCGGGAACGCGCATAACCTTCAAACACTTCGGCCTAACAGCAACCGGCTTACCTCGCTTCGCAAGTTTTTTGCGCGTGCGTGACGATGAGCCACCAGAACCTTAGATAGCCTCTGGTGGCGCATGAGGCCTCAGATTACTGCCTATAGCTGTTTTCAATTCTGTCCAACTCGCCTGCTTTGCGGGCCTCGTCCAACGCTCGTTGAAAGTCGGCAACAATGGCGGGGTCAGTGCTGTTACTGAAAGCCAGGTACATGGGCGTTTCGCGGAACACCAGCACCGGCTTTAGTCCGGTGATGCCATGCTCTTCTTTGGCGACCAGAGGGCCAACCAAGCCGTCTGTTACCCACAAATCCGCTTGTCCCAGCATCAGCCGCCGAGTGTTCACGTCGCCTGAAACGGCAGTGAGAACATTGAACCCCTTATCGATCAGGTAGTCCGACATTACGTCACCCTTATAGCCAGCAATCTGTAGGTCTTTTGCATCGTCAAGGGAATTCAGGCTGATATCCGAATCCGGAGCGGCAAAGAGCGTCCATTTAATAGATGCTAACGGGCCTACCCACTGGAACTGGCTCTCACGCTCATCCGTTCTGGCGGTGCAAAAAAGACCATGGTTTTCACGTCCTTGAACCCAGCTATAGGCATAGCTCCAGGCTCGCATTTTCATAACATAGTCGTAATCTAGCCGGGCGAGGGCGGCTTTCACCATATCGCTACAGATGCCGGTAATATCGTTTTCGTCATGGGCAAACGCCTGACCAGATACCGTATCGTTGTAGGGTGGGTACTTCTCAGTAAAGATATATAAACGGTCGGCAGCTGTTGTTGATGCCGCGAATCCCGTCAGTATCAACGACAACAAACCAGTTTTTACGCCGTTTAAGATCTTACGAGAGGTTAAAGTCAGCATAGGCATTAGCTTGTCCTTATTTTTTGATTCCGGTGCCCCAGAAGGGCTGCTGTTTACCGCGACGTTTTATCATGGCCCGTCCGTAGGCAAATGTCAGTGACAAAACGTAGCAGGTTACCCACCACAGGCGCTCCACTTTCTGCAGGGTTAGTGTACAGTTACGAAGTTAGAACCCTGTGCTACAGTAGTTTGCGAGCGGTCTTGCATGGCAATAAGTAGTCAGTCTAGCCGAGACCGTCGTCGAATGAACTCAGGAATCGAATCAGGAGACAGCTCATGGAAAAGCAAACAGTAAAAGATGATTACGGCCGCGTAAAAGAAGATCTCCAACTACTGCGGGAAGACCTTGCATCACTTACCAAGGCTGTTGCAGATGGCCAGAAGGCCAATGCCAGTAACCTGAAAGACGAAATCAGCCGCGAGGCCCAAGCCGTGTTTGATAATCTGCGCAAGCGCGGCGACGCCGCTCTTACTCGCGCTACAGAGGCTGGCTCGCAAACCGTAGAGAGTGTGGAGCACAAAATTGAGGAGAGGCCGTTTCTCAGCATCATCCTCATGTTTTTGGCAGGTGTTATCGTAGGCAAAATGCTCGATCGCTAATGCTGCCCGACTCTGCAACGATCCAAAGCACCCTTCGTAAACTTGTCGCGGCTATCACCGGCGTGGTGTTGGCCTTGGTGCTGCTTACAGCGCTGCTAGTTACCGGCTTTTATTTTTTGGTCAATGCAGCGGCTCTGGCTCTGGCTCCCCTTGTGGGTAAGCCAGGGGCCATGGCGATTACCGGGTTTGCATGCTTGTGCTTGCTCGCACTGTTCTTCTATCGCATGACTCGCCCTGCCAAATCCCGTAAAGAAAGCGAGGGCGGCACGCCAGCCTCTGGCTCCGGATCCCCCATTGAGGTTTTGCGGTCGTTAATAGCCCAAAACCCTCTGGAAGCTGCTGCTCTGGCCTTTGCCGTAGGCGTTGCTGAGCAGGCCGACCCTAGATTGAAAAATCTACTGCTTCAAGGCGGCATGGTTCTGATGCGCCAGGCTCCGAACTCTGCTAGCTCCAAACCTCGCGATTCCGCGGACTCTTCCGCACCTCCCGCAGACAAGCCCTCAGTCGAATAGCTTTTTCTTGGCCCTGCCAGCTCGAAAAAAACCGCCTTGGAAATCCTTTGTCCTGTGCCTTCGAGTAAGTGACGGTGTTTGATGTTTTTCTTTTAAAGCTATGATTTATTTTAATTTTCTACAATAAATTAAGAGAGTATGAAGAGATTTTAGTCTGGATGTAACCCAAAACTGCGATCAGAACTACTAGGGTAGAAGCACGTATTTCGGGGGCGATGGGTGGAATTACTCAGCCACCCGAAGAACGCTATTCACGAATAGAACTCTTAACTAGTGAGGATGATGCATTATGAACTCCAAAGCTCGTATTGCCTGTGCCACGATTTTGTCTGCCAGTGTTTTTGCAGCTCCTGTAGCCTTGGCGCAAGGCTCTTCTGATCGTGACGCCTCCGGCCCGTACATTAAGGGAAGTTATGGTGGCTATAAATCGCACGGTGGGGATTTCGATGATTCGAATGATCTTTATGGAGCAGGGCTAGGTTACCAGTTCAATGAGTTCTTCGGCTTGGAAGCGAACTATGTCGACTTCGGCAATTTCGGTAAAGACGACACGAAGGCAAGCCTAAAAGGCGGCGCGCTTGTGGTGATTGGTCGACTACCGCTATCAAGTAGTTTTGGTGTCTACGCCAAAGCGGGTGCATTCGCTGCCGCGCTTGACGTTGATGCCTTTGATGAAGACGAGACCTATGACGATGTGAGCCCTGTCGTTGGTGCGGGTGTCGACTTCCGCATAACGGAGCACCTGAGTACATTCTTAGAGTACAACCGGTATAACGTCGATATTGATGAAGATGACTTTAACGGCCAGTTGAATAACGACGGTCCAGATTTTGATACTGCACAGGTTGGCCTCAAGTTCCAATTCTGATTAGAGCCAGTCTGACCCTCAAAAACAGCACAGAGGTTTAACCTCTGTGCTGTTTTTGCTTTTAGCCGCTTCGATAGCCTGCCCATAGCTCGTACCGATATACTGACAACCGGCTTCCCCGGCAGAGAACCGGAAAGCATATCTGTACTCAACGGAACGGAATGAAAGCTTATGTCTGAACAGCATCCTTTTGACTGGTCATCAACTCCGGCTGCGGTGTGGCGTCGCCATCGTTCAGGGCTGCGTGCCGTTCGTAGGTTAGACCCGGTGCAATGGGGCTCGCTTACGGGTATTGATCGCCAGCAACAGGCGCTTGCCCGCAACACAGAACGCTTTCTTGCCGGTGAACCTTCCAATAACGTGCTGCTTTGGGGAGCCAGAGGAACGGGAAAATCATCCCTTATCAAGGCGCTGCTGAATCGCTACCAAGAGCAGGGATTGAGAATTATTGAGGTGGATAAGGACGATCTGGTGAACTTGCCGGAGATTGTGGATGACATTTGTGATCTACCATTCCGCTTCGTTATCTTCTGTGATGACTTGTCGTTTGATGTGGGTGAGTCCGGCTATAAAGCGTTGAAAAGCGTGCTTGAAGGGTCGCTGGAATTACCGCCAGAGAACGTTCGTGTTTATGCTACCTCCAACCGCCGACATTTGATGCCGGAGTTCATGTCCGATAACTTAAAGGGCCATACTCAGGATGGCGAAATTCATCCTGCGGAAGCCATTGAAGAGCAGGTTTCTCTGGCTGATCGCTTCGGTTTGCAGCTGTCCTTTTACGCGTTTCCCCAAGAGGTGTATTTGCAGGCAGTGGATGCGCTTTTTCCGAAGGTTGCTGACAGAGAGCATTTGCACCGTGAAGCCATCCGTTTTGCCACCCAAAAAGGGGTACGAAACGGTCGCACGGCGCAGCAGTTTTACCGACAGTTTGCCGGAGATGAAAATCTGGGCTGAGGCTTTTTGCTACTGCCGTCTTGCCATGCGGATAAAGTGATGGTGAACAAACCGAATCGCTAGATACACCAGTGCAAGTGTAGCGGGAATGGCAATCCCCAGCGCCAGAGTTTTGTTGAAGATAATCCCTGCTTCGTAGATGGAATCCAATGCCAGCTTGAGAAGACCGATCAGATAATAGGTGATAGCGACAACCGAAAAGCCTTCAACCGTGTGCTGCATCATCAGTTGGATTTTTGAGCGTCTGTCCATGGAGCTGAGCAGCTGCTGATTCTGGCTTTGGATCGCCAACTCTACCCGAGTTCGCATCATGTCAGATGTACGATCCACCCGGCGGGATAGGTCCTCCAGCCGAACGCCCACGGCTTCGCAGGTTTTGACGGCGGGAGTCAGGCGCCGAGTCATGAATTCAGAGATAGTGAGATGGCCTGATACTTCATCTTCCCGCAGTTCTTCGAGGCGTGTCAGCACCAGCTGATGGTAGGCTTTGGTGGCGGAAAAACGGAAGGTGGAGTGAGCGCGAAAGGCTTCGATTTTGGCTGCAATATTAGTGAGTTTGGCCAAAATAGATTGCTCATTCTGGGTTTCGTTATCTGCCAGAGCTTGCGTGATAATGGCGAGCTGTTGGTCCATCTCATTGAGGGCTGGCGTGATTTCTCGCGCTACAGACAGTGCCAACAGAGACATCAAGCGATAGGTTTCGATTTCCATCAACCGTTGAACGAGCCTGCCTAATTGGCTGTCAGACATGCTGTAATTGAGCACCATGAAGCGGCCGAAATTGTCTGAGTGCAATTGAAACGTACCCAGTACCCTCGCAGCCCCTTCCTGTGGGCTGCTACCTACCAAGCGCATGCCCTCAAAATGCCGACGCATAAACGCGGGTTCGTTCCGGGCGTGTTCCACCGACGGGCCAACGTCAATATGAAAGGCGGCAACCACTATTCCTTCGAGTTGTTCTAGCCAGCCTCGGGGCAGTGCGCTGACACCCGTTTCCTCAAAGGGCTCGGCATCGGACGGAGCCAGATTGGTAAAGGTATAAGCGGTAAATTCCAGATGGACCTCGCGGCGAATGCGCAGCTGGTCAAAAGTTTGTTCATAGCAAGTGACCTCTTCCTCTGGCCAGGGTTGACCAAGCATACGGTGCAGGCTTTGCAGATGCTTAAACTGGCTTTTACGCTGCTCCGATGTGGTCAACACTGCGATGTGACTTACCCTTGCCTGCGGTGGTAACACCTGAAACGGACGCGAATGCAGCTCCTGATACAGGTCAGGGCGCAGCGGGTGAAAATCCAGTGCGAGGGTTTTGGCGGTCACGGTTCAGTCCTTGGTTTATCCGGAAGCTTTGGGATGATAACGCGGAAGCAGGCTCCGTCAATGCCATTCAGACGCTGGTTTTGAGCGTCAACTCGGCCACCAAAGAAGTCGGCAATCAAGCGCACAATCAACAATCCTTGGCCAAGGTGCCCCTCGGTTTTGCCTTCACGTTGGGATACAAAGGCCTCAAAAATGTCTACGCCCGAGCTGGTGGGCAAGCTTGAACCTTCGTTAAACACTTCGATCTGGCAGTGTTCCGGGTGTTGGTCCAGACGTATTTCAATTCTGCCGTTTTCGGGTGTGAAGTCGCGCGCGTTATCGACCAGTTTGTCTAGCATTTGTACGAGCAGTTCCGGGGAACCCACAAAGTTGATGCCAGACTCCGGTCCCGTGTAGATAAATTGATGATCTGGATCTAAGGCCTTATAGGCGGCGCTTGCCTGACTGATCACCTCTGCCAGATCGAAGTCTTCTTTATCGGCGTGATCAAAGCTCTGCTCCAAACGGGCTGCTTCGCTCATGCCATTGAGGATTTGTCGCAGGCGCTCGGTAGCTTTAGCCGCACGCCCGATGTATTGCGAGCGTTCATCTTCGGTTTCGGCGTGAGATAGGTTTTCCAGAGATGAGCGCACCACGGCCACGGGGGTTTTGAGTTCGTGGGAGAGGCGCTTTGAAAAGCTCTCCAAATAACGGTTATAGCCGTGCAGTCGGTCAGCCATCTGGGCGAAATGGTTCTGCAGCTGGCCCAGCTCATCCTTTGCCCCGGAGCCCGGCAGTGTGCCGATAATCCGGCCATCCTGATCAATGGTGGCGCTGACCGCGCGCTGTAGACGGGCAATGCGCCAAGACAGCCAACTGGCGTAGCCCAACAACACCAACGTCAGGCCGATAATAATCAAGGTGCTTCGAGCGATAACTGAGCCCAGCGTAGAGCCGGATAGCGTTAGTAGCTGATCAAGAGACTGTTCGACGATCAGTGTTCTGCCTCCGAATACAGGTTTGGTGGTCATCAACCAAATGCTGTCGTCTTCATGCCGTACAAGCCCTTCTTTGGGCAGGATGTTCATGTCCAGACGGTTGCTGTTGGCGGTGAGCGTTGCAGGCGTGGGTTGATACATCTGCACCAGTGCTCGCAAGGTGTTGAGGCTTATGTGCTCAATAATTTGCAAAGGGCTGAGAGCCTCAAACTCTGGCGGCGCCTGTCGGGCAGGCGTTGACTGTTGTGCGATGACCCAGCCCGCGGGCTCGATCAGCCGGGTAACTTGGCCTCTACTCATTCCTGACGTCAGTTGGCGCTCCAGTTCGGGTTGGCGTTCCACAAGAGCGGGTAGCGGGTTTGTTGATGTGGATGTTTGCGCCGAAGTCGAGTTGTCCTGCCACTGGATAGCAAAACCTAGGCGACTGTCTGGCGGTGGTTTGGGAAGTTCCAATTCAAGCTGCCAGCCGTTACCCACGCTGTGCCAATATCCGCTTACACGGTAGTCGGGCTTGTTGTCGCTGTCTCCGCTCGTCGCATTAATCGTGGTTGCGTAGACCTTGCCTGGCGCGGGGGTGCGTATGAGCCATGCTGCGGTTCGAGCGTTGGGGTTCAGTTTAGCGTTTGCGGGCTCTAGCCAGAGCATTAGCCGATCATGAGGCTGCTCGGGCGCGCCGGGGTTGAAGAATACGGGCTGGCGGTTGTTGAGGCGTATTAACAAGTACAGGTGGCGTTGGTCGGTCGCAGCTTGCCAGCGCATGGTGGGTTTGCTGATGGTGTCTGTTGGGCGATCCGGCGCTGCAGTAGATTGCCAGGGTTGGAGTTGTTCACTCTCGTCGTAGCCGGGCCAGTCATCGCTATAGCCGTCCAGGTTTATGGGGGTTTGGAGGTTTTCTACGTAGATGGCGGGCGCATGAGGCGCGACGACCGGGAGCCCAAGGCTTAGATCACCGGCGGTTTGTGCAAGCCGGTCTGCCTGATCCTGTAGTTGTTGTAGCGCCTGCTGCCGTAGGGCTTGATCCAGTTCCAGCACAAACTGAAGGCCGGCCCACGGGATGAGCAGCATCAGTAGGCTGGCAATAAAAAGCTGGCGTTTGAGAGTCACGAATCAGAGCTCACGGGCATTCCAGCGGTATCCCATGCCGTAGGCGGTTTGGATGCCGTCGAAGGTGCTGTCGATCTGCAGGAATTTGCTGCGGATGCGTTTGATGTGAGAGGTAACGGTGTTGTCGTCCAAGTGCGTGCTGGCGGCTTCCATCAGTTGGTCGCGACTGCGCACGTGGCCGGGGTGTTGCGCGAGTGAGTGCAGCATCCAGAATTCTGTAACCGTGAGGTCTATTGCGTTGTCGTCCCAGGCTACGGTCATGCGATCAACGTTAAGGCTCAGGCGGCCACGGTTTATCACTTCGTCGGGCTTTTGCAGAGCGTCCGCCCAAGCATCTGCCCGGCGAAGTAGCGCGGTTACTCTTGCTAGAAGGTGTTCCATGCTCATGTCTTTGGTGACGTAGTCGTCAGCGCCCAGACGCAGGCCGTGTACGGAATCTATGTCGCTGTCGCGGGCGGTCAGGAAGATGATGGGCAGGGTTGCAGACAGTGAGCGTAGGTCTTGGCAGAGGGTAAAGCCGCCTTCGGGTTCGTCGCCTAGGCCGACGTCAATGATGGCGAGGTCGGGGAGGTTTTGGCGCAGTACTTGCCAGGCGGATGATCGGTCGCTGTAGGTGGATACGCGATAGCCACGGCGTTCGAAGGCGGCACGGTAGTTGTCGCGGATGGCGGGTTCGTCCTCTATTAGGACAAGGTGTTTTTTCATGGTTTTTGCTGTTTGTCTGTGGGCGTTGGGGTCTATTTAAACACGGGAGGCGTTTAGAACAAGGTTAGCTTGCGGTGTTGTCATAATTCATCATTTTTTGTTCGCGGAATGTTTGATTCTGCCATGGGGGCGCCTTTTTGGGTTGGTGAAATGGCTGTGTCTGATTTAGTCATGTAGCCAAAGGATTATTGCAATGATGTTTTCTTCTCTGTCCTCTCAGCATAGTGCTTTTCCGTTTTGCTCAAATCCGCCCACCCGAGCGGCTGAAGCCCCTCCCGAAACACGCTGTGAATACGTCCGTGTACGCTCGGCTCCGCCATCCATGGCTCCGCACGGTTTCGGGAGGGGCTTCAGCCGCTCGCGCGGGCTAAGTGCAGGGTGCTCGGGCAGTGTTCGACGCTTTATGGAAGGCGTGAGTTTGTGGATGGCTATGTTGTTGGTTTTGTTTGTGCAGCCTTTGTATGCAGAGGCCAATACCGGTAATGAGGATTCCGCAGGTGTGCTGCATTTTGTTGACGGCAAAGGCCAATGGCAGAAACCGGCGTTGGTGCTGGGGAGTGATTTTGATGTTCGGGTTAGTGGGCTGATTGCAGACAGCAAGCTGGTGCGGACGTTTAAGAACACGAGTGGTGATTGGCGTGAGGGGGTGTTCGTGTTTCCTCTGCCGGAGAAGGCCAGTGTTTACGGGCTGACCATGAAGATTGGTGAGCGCACGATTGTAGGGGAGGTTCAGCCCCGTGAGGAGGCGAAGAAGACTTATGAAACGGCTCGGGATGCCGGGCGGCATGCGGCGACGGTTGAGCAGCAGCGGCCGAATGTGTTTACCACGCGTGTGGCAAATATTCCGCCGGGGGCTGAGGTGAGTATAGAGCTGAATTATCAGCAGCTGGTGAGCTATCGGGATGGGGTGTTTGAGTTGAGTGTGCCAACGACTCTGACTCCCCGATATATGCCGGGTAAGCCTTTGGCGGCAGCGCCGCAGCAGTGGCAGGGTGGTTGGGCTCTGCCTACTACCGAGGTGTTGGATGCGGATGCGATCAGTCCGTTTACGGTGGATGTGGACGATGTTGCTGCGGACAGTCACAGGGCGTCGATTCGGTTCACTATTGATGCCGGGCTTGCGTTGGCGAATGTGTCCAGCCCCAGTCACCCGGTGGATACTCAGCAGGATGGTCAGGTGTTTACAGTTGAGCCTCAGGCGGGTGAGATCGTAATGAATCGGGATTTTGTGTTGCGTTGGCAGGCGTTTGCTGGGCATGAGCCGGGGGCTGCTGTTTTTCATCAGCGCTGGGCGGGTGAGGATTATTTGTTGGCTATGGTGGTGCCGGGGCGGGCGGGTAAAACCCGGTTACCTCGTGAGCTTACGTTTGTGATTGATACCTCCGGTTCTATGGCCGGGGAGTCGATTCGGCAGGCTCGGGAAGCTTTGCATCTTGGTTTGGACACATTGGCACCCGGTGATCGCTTTAATGTGATTCAGTTTAATTCTCAGCCACATGCTCTGTTTATGCAGCCGGAAATGGCAACGGCGAATAATCTGGCTCGGGCGCGGCAGTATGTGAGTGGGCTAAGTGCCGATGGCGGTACGGAGATGGCGCCAGCGTTGACTATGGCCCTGCAGAGTCAGCGTGCGGTTGGGCGGATGGTAGCTGTTTCATCAGAATCAGATTTGGCCCCGAAAGTGCGCCAAGTTGTGTTTATGACGGATGGTGCGGTTGGGAATGAGTCGGCGTTGTTCGATCAAATTCGCCGCCAATTGGGTGACCAACGGCTGTTTACGGTGGCCATAGGATCAGCGCCCAACATGCACTTTATGCGTGAGGCGGCGCGGTGGGGGCGTGGTAGTTACACGTCAGTGCAGGATCCCACGGATATAAGTGGCCCGCTGGCTAAGTTGTTTGCGGCTATGGAGGCGCCAGTGCTGACAGATATTAAGGTGAGTTGGCAGGGGCAGTCTGCATCGGCACTGGAAGACAGTTTTCCACGTAGGCCCGGTGATTTGTTTCAGGGTGAACCTTTGTTGCAGGTGGTGCGGGGTGTGTCGCCTGCGGGTGAGTTGAGTGTTTCAGGTCGGTTACCGGGTGGCGGGATGTGGCAGCAACGTTTGGATTTGCAGCAGGCGGCTCCGGGTACAGGGCTGAACCGATATTGGGCGCGGGAGAAAATAGACAGTCTTCTGGATGAAGCGCGGGTTCAGGCGCAAGAACCGCAGAAGGCCAAGATCACCCGGCTGGCGGTTGAGCACAACCTTATGTCGCCTTATACGAGCTTTGTAGCCGTTGATAAAACACCAGTCAGGGCTCCCGAGAGTGCATTGCAGAAAGACAACCTGCCAACGCTGCTGCCTGCGGGAAGCCAGCCCGGCATGGTCCGCTACCCGCAAACGGCAACCTTTGCGCCCTTGTTGATTGCTTTGGGGTTGCTTGGTTTGATGTTTTCGGCCGCTATTACGCTGCTTCAACGGAGAGCATACCCATGAACCGTTCGTTACTATTGTTGATCACGAGTTCTTCCATGCTCTTGCTGTTCGGGTTATGGGTTCCTGTAAAAGCAGTGGTGGCTCAGGAGTTGCTGGAAATTGCCTGGGCCGAGAGCCAGGCCCGACAAACCGAATCCCGGCCTTGGCCTTGGGCCGATACCTGGCCGGTGGCGAAGCTGTCTATGCCAGAGCTTGGCAGTTCGATGATTGTATTGGCCGGCGTTCACGGTGAAAGCTTGGCCTTTGGGCCAGGGCAGGTGATGGGTGGCGGTGGCCAGCCGGATGCGGTTGTTATTGCTGGCCACCGAGACACCCATTTCCGGCCCCTGAAACAGCTAGAGCCCGGCAATGAACTGCGGCTTCAAAGCCGCGACGGGCGCTGGAAAGAGTATCGGGTAAAAACCACAAGAGTTGTGGATAGTCGTACAGAGCTTATTGATACTCATAAATTGCCTGCAGGTACTCTTTTGTTGGTTACCTGTTATCCCTTCGACAGCATGGATGCCGGTGGCCCGCTGCGCTATGTGGTGGAGGCCCGCGCAGAGGGTGTCGCCCGTGTAGTCGATGTAGAAAGTGTAGAAAGTGATCACGATCAGGTTCTTTATAGTCAGGCCATATTGGACGAAATTGACACTGTTGCAGGCCTATAAACTTGGCGTACACTTGTGCGCCAAAATCCTGATGCAGAGTTTGTCGTATGGGCTTTATCAGAAGTGTTTTGGCTTGGTTGAGTGTACCTGTGCTTTGCATACTCGCCCTGCCATTCTTTATTGTCAGGCCGTTCAATCCGGATAATAACCGGCTACTGGCCATTGCATTGGCGCGCACCGGTCGCGCAATACTTGGTATGAGGCGGCCGGTGGAGGGTGTGGAAAACATGCCTCAGGATCGTCCTGTGGTGGCAATTTGTAATCACCAATACAACGATGATCTTTTTGTGGTGGGGGATCTGGTGGCGCCTCGCACCGTAACTGTGGGCAAGTCCTCACTGGTATGGGTTCCGTTTTTTGGCTGGGCATTCTGGCTGGGGGGCAATGTAATATTGAACCGTGCCCGCTCTCGCAAAGCCGTTGCCGTTATGCAAGCCACCAGCGAGGCGATCACCCGCGAGAATAAAAGCCTGTGGGTTTTTGTGGAGGGCACACGGAGCAAGGGCCGTGGCCTACAGAAATTCAAAAAAGGTGCCTTCTACGCTGCAGTGACCGCCGGGGCGCCCATTGTTATGGTATGCGCAGCCGAGTACCGGAATAAAACAACGGGGTGGCTGGCCCGGCGTGAGCCGGTTACTATGCGAATTCTGCCCCCGATAGAAACCGTAGGCCTTACCACTGAAGACGTTCCTGCTCTTGTCGCACGTTGCCACAAAGAAATGGCGGAGGTTATTGCCAGCCTCTAACACTATTATCGGGTTGCGGTGTGCGGGCTCTTTTCAACCAATTTAGGAAGAACTGAATATGATCGTACCTGTTACCGGAGTGTTTGCTGCTGTACTCGGTATATTGATGTTGGTGCTTTCCGGCCATGTGGTTAGGTTTCGCCTGAAATACAAAAAAGGCATGGGCGTTACTGATAACCCCGATTTTCAAGCCGCCGTTCGTGCCCACGGTAATCTTGCGGAGTACGCTCCCATCGGGCTGGTTATGTTGGGGATCGCTGAGTTGAACGGTGTGGCAAGCGGTCTTATTTACTGGACTGGCATGACTCTGGTAGTTGGCCGCCTTCTGCATGCTTGGGGCATGATCAATGGCCATGGAGAGGAGCACATAGCGCGGGCAATTGGCATTGTAATGACGTGGCTTGCCATTCTGGCAGCAGCCATTCTGTTGTTATGGAATATTTGGCAGGTAAACGGCTGATTGTCTGAGTCAAGCCTCTGGGGCCATATACTCTGGCCCCGGGCTCTTTGCTTGTTTAGTTCTTGGTTCGTTTAGAGAGCTTTCGCCATATCACTGGTTAAATACTCTATCTCTACCCGACGATTGGCGGCCCGGTCATCCGGCGTTGTGAAGGGGCGGCTTGAGCCCCAACTGGCAACGAGAATGCGCGATTCAGGCACACCTTCCTGAACCAGAAACCTGACGACAGCGTTGGTTCGTTGCCGGGATAAAAAGCGGTTATAGTCTTCCGCGCCAAAATTATCAGAATGACCATGAATGCGAACGCTTACAGACGGATGCTGCTTCATGTAGGCCGCATGCTGACGCATGATCGCCGTGTCTGAGCTTTCCAAAGCGTGCTTATTAAAGCCGTAATGGAACCTCATTCGGTGTGGGCGCTGGGTTTCATTAAAAAGATCCGCTGTATTAAAGCCTGAGGCCACGGCTGCTTTAGCAATTAACTCCGGGTTGTCCAATACGAGTACAGTCATCTGCAGTGTCCTTGTTTCAGGTCTCTGGTTTTTCTTGTTATTCCCGCTCACTATTACCCAGAGTGGAAATAACGGTAATTGGCGGATGGTCTAGTGTCCCTAGACCGTTTCGCTGAAAATCATTTAAGCGCGAAAATAAGACACTGGTATGATAGAAAACAGTTTTTCAGGGACAGATTATGATGAATTGTGACCGCCCATGTTGATTATTCCTGCTGAGAACGCCATTAACTGGAAACGCCCCCCCTGGGTGACCCTTGGTTTGATGTTCGCGTGCCTGCTGGTATTCCTGTTTTATCAAGGAGGAGACAGCCGCAAACTTGAACAAGCTGTAGATGTTTATGTGGATGCAGGGTTGCCCCAACTGGAAGAGCCAGCTTATGAGGATTACCTGCAACGAAAAATCCGCTTTGAGGGTGACGATGAACGCGCGCTTGAGTTGCGAGAGTTTCAGCAGTTAAGGGAAGAAGGCGAAGACTTCTGGCTCTCGGCCAGCCTGCTTATGGACCGCGAGTTCTACCAGTATTTGCTGCAGAATCGCGACATAATCTGGGCGCCTGCAGAACGTACGCACTGGCTGGAACAGCGCAGCATCATTGAAGAAACCTACATCCAGCGCCTAAGTGCCAACCAGCTAGGGCTTATCCCCGCAAAACTGTCGCTATACACCCTGATTACCTACCAGTTCCTGCATGGTGGCTGGGGACATATTATCGGCAACTTGCTCTTCCTGTTCCTGCTCGGTTTTACGGTAGAAAAAGCCCTTGGCCCGGGCCGGTTCTTGTTGGCTTATCTTGCTTGTGGTGCTTTGTCTGGCGTTGTTTTCACTGCCTTTTCGCTAGGAAGCTTTATTCCCTTGGTGGGTGCCTCCGGCTCAATTTCCGGTCTGATGGGAATGTATGTAGCCATCTATGGCCTACAGAAAATCCGCTTTTTCTACTTCCTTGGCGTGTACTTTAATTATTTCCGAGCCCCGGCACTGGCCATCTTGCCCGTGTGGCTGGGTAAAGAAATCTACGACTACTGGTTTGCGGGTGCCACGGGCGTTGCCTACATGGCACACGCTGGCGGCTTGCTAGCGGGCGCCGGGCTGGTGT
Source organism: Marinobacter sp. 1-4A (assembly GCF_016597725.1). Lineage (GTDB taxonomy): Bacteria > Pseudomonadota > Gammaproteobacteria > Pseudomonadales > Oleiphilaceae > Marinobacter. The sequence continues at coordinate 538,037 of NZ_VCGY01000002.1, read as the reverse complement.
GGCTGCTGGGCAAAAGCTGGTTGCAGGTACGGGAGGAGTTTTTCGAGCCGGAAGACAGTGAGCAGGATGAGCGCTTTACCACCGGCTATGCCCAAGCTATGGCGAGCCTAGGGCGCATGGATTTTGATCTGGCCCGGCGCCAGTTTGAGGCATTGCGTGAGAGCTACTCCGACAGGCCTATAGTGCTGGAGCATCTTTATAATCTCGCCAAGCTACGCCCGGATTTACCCGAGTACCAGTCCCGCACCCGTGAGTTAATGAACGATGCCCAGAGCCGTAGACAGCCAGAGCAGATGGTTGCTGTGTGGCAGGAATACCTGAGAAAAGGCGAGGAACACCATCCGCTTGCTGCGGAGGACCACAATAGAGTGTTGTTCGCCAGCCTAAAGCAGCACGACATGAAAGCGGCAGAAAAGGCTTTTGAGCGTCTGCGTGGTGCAAATGATCCACTGCTGACAACAGAGGCTTGTCGTCTATTGGCTGAAGAGTTTGAAAAATTACAAATGACGCCCAAGGCGAGGCATTATCGGCAGTTGCTTCAGGCAGGCTAAGTCGATGTCGCCCCCACCCTCACAGGCCTTACTCCTGAACCAGAAAGCTAGCCCGAGGCCCCTTAAGCAATTCCCGCTTCTCAGCCTGCGCCAAAAACACCGGAACCTGCTCATGCAGCGGGTGGTTTTCACAGCGCTTCTGAATAAACGTTAAAAATGCCGTCGCCTTCTCCCACTGGTCCAGCCCGTTAGCCAAACTTTGTGCAACAAGGAGATAAGCCGGGGCTAACTCATCGCTGTCCGGGAAACGTTTATGGAAGTCCTGCAGCAGCCGTATGGCGGGCTTGTATTGGCCCCGTTGATATAAACAGCGGGCGCAGCGCACGGCCAGCTCCGGGTCATCCAGTTTAAAGCCCGGCTCCGCCTGCTCCAGCATGCCCAACACCGAGGTTATGCCGTCGCCGTCATTGCGGTCTGCCAGCCAACCCAGAATTCTCGGATGGTATTGATAAAGCTCCGTTGTATCATTTCTGGCTTTCAACAATTGGTACAGCTGACCAATACGCACAGGGTCGTTGCGGTTACGTTTTAAGGCTTCCTTCAACATGCCCTGAACCCGGTCATAGTTGCCGTCCTTCAGGTTCATATCAATATCCGCATCAAAGCGTGCACCACGATCCCGTTGGTGCATATCCTCGCCAGAGGGTTCATCTTGAAGATCCGAAGCGAAGCCTAACTCTTCCTGATACTGGAATAGCAGGTAACCGAGCATATTGAACAGAATCAGAGTGAAGGTACTGTTCAAAAAGCCGGATAGGGGCTGTGAAAACCAAAACGGAAAGTGGTTGTAAGCAAAATCCTGAGCCACACCCGAGGCGAGAGTCAGCAAAATAAGGTAACCGTACAAGAGGAAATACGGGGTGCCGATTCGGGAGATGAGCACGGCTAAATTCATCGGGTTGACTGCAGCGCCCACAGAGCGCTCCATGGCCAACACCATAATGCTGGCAGGCAGTGCGAGCACCACGAAAGCCAGTGCCAGCAGCATTAACAATGGGCCACCCACCATCGCGGCTGCGCCAATAAGGCCACCCATTACAATGAACACCAGTAATTGGAGAATAACAATATTAAACCCGCTGCCGGTGAAGGCTACGGACACAGAGGGCGGCGCTAAGTGGCCTTCCGCTGTGTGATTGATGACTGCATAGGTGTACTTGAACAGTGCCAATGCCAGCACCAACCAAATCGCAATGCCAATCAGATTGGCAGGAGCCAAAAGCGGCACCAAGGTGCAGATAGCAATAACAATCAGTGGGTCCGTGTGAAACGGATAACGAAAAAAAGATCCAATCCGGTTCCAAAAAGGTACGACTTCCGTCGCTGCACCCAAATACCGCATGGCTTTGCTGCATGAAGGGCAAAGCCCGCGTCGCTGCCGTGTGTCGGCGTCGGGCATACAGCGGGTGCAGTAATGCATTTGGCATTCGCCGCAGTGCCATTTCGCCGGGTCGCCTGGATGGTAGTGACAATCGTGTTTCATATTTAATACTGATCCTGCCAGCGTTCACGAACTTCCAGAATGGCCGGTAGGCATTGGAAGAATGCCTCGACCAAATCCGGGTCAAAGTGCTTTCCGGTCTGTTCTCGGATTAGCCCGGTCGCTTTGTCTATCGGCCATGCGCTTTTATAGGGACGCTCACTGGTTAGTGCATCGAACACGTCTGCGAGTGCGACAATTCGGGCAGATACGGGAATATCTGTTCCTTTGAGGCCTTTCGGATAGCCGCTGCCATCCCACTTTTCGTGGTGATTTAATGCTACTTCCCGAGCCATGTCGAGTAGGTTGGAGCCGTCATCTCCAATAATCTCGGCTCCAATTTCAGGATGTGTCTGCATCACGGCCCATTCGTCCGGGTCCAGTTTTCCGGGTTTTTGTAAAATAGCGTCGGGGATGCCGATCTTGCCAACATCATGCATGGGGGCAGCATTCAATAGGGTATCTGCCCAGTTTTCTCCAAAACCTGCTGCCAGCGCGATCAGCTTGGAGAAGTGGCTCATGCGGATAACGTGCAGCCCCGTCTCGTTATCTTTGTATTCGGCGGCTCGGCCCAGACGCTGCACTACGGACAGCCGGGTTTTTACCAGCTCGTCCATGCGCACAAGCGATAGGTGGGTTTTTACCCGGGCACGAACAATGGCAGCATTCACGGGTTTGGCAATGTAATCCACGGCACCCAATGCAAATCCTCGGGTTTCGTCCTCGGAACCCGACAGCGCCGTCACGAAGATAACCGGCATATTGCGGGTTCGGCTTTCTGCCTTGAGTGTTTCACAGACGCTGTAACCGGTCATGCCCGGCATCATAACGTCGAGTAAAATTAGGTCCGGCTGTTCACTTCTTGCCAGTTCAAGTGCGCGCTCACCGTCTTTGGCGAACAGCAAACGATATTGGTCAGACAGGATATTTCGAAGCACCTGAAGGTTTGCTGGTTCGTCGTCTACCAAGAGAAGCGTTTTCATATCAGTCAGCATCAGCAAGGCTCCAGAGTTTTACGGAAGTTGATCAGTATGTCTGCGGCCTTTTCTGGCTCGAAGTCCTCCAGCATCAGATCCATTGCATTAACGCAATCAACAGGCAGCCCCGGCTTGAGCTTCTCTATGTCTTTATCCGGCATCTCGCCTTGACTCAAACACTCAATCACGCGGTTCAGCAGCCCCGTATCCAGCGGCGTAGCGACGGTTTCCGGGGTATTCTCGGGCAGGTCGGGCTGTTGTCGGAGCCAGTCGACGGCTGCATCAAAGTGCCGTTGTATACTGTCCCATAAAGAGTCAGGCGCTGCTGCTTCGGTTTTTAATTGGGACTCCAGCTCTGCCAGTGCGTTGGCGAGGTGTTTGAAGCCTAGATTGCCTGCAAGCCCCCGAAGCCTGTGTGCGGAAGCAGCTTGGTCATGGGTATGCTGTTTTAGAGTCGCGGGTTCGCTGTCCGGGTCATTCAGAAATCGGGCGGCCGCGCTCCGGTGTTTAGCGACGCTCGGCCAAAGCTGGTTTAGGGTACTGTGATCAATGACCCCATAGCTGGCTTGGGCCGTGTTTTTCTCTGGTTTGGCACGATCAATAGTATTCTCAACAGCACTATTAATAGCACTATCAATGCCCAACACCCTTGCCATTTCGTGGGTCAGGTGTGCCATGTCTATAGGCTTGGCGGCAAAACCGTCCATGCCAGCTTGCAGGGCCTCGCGACGATCAGATTCCAACACGCTGGCGGTGAGCGCAATCACCGGAGTATAGCCCCTTTGCTCAGCCGCTTCGTATTGGCGAATGGCGCGCGTGGCTTCGTGGCCATTCATTTCGGGCATTTGCACGTCCATCAAAACCAAGTCGAAGGCATCTTCACGATAGAGTTCCAGCGCCTGTTGGCCGTTGCTGGCTGTCACCACCTGATGTTTTCGCTGGACCAAGACTGTGGTCAGTAGTTCAATGTTTTGCGACACATCATCGGCAACCAGAATCCGTAACGGCGGTAGAGCAACTTCTTGTTCGGAGTGCAGTTCGTCGTCTACCGGTGCACCTATATCAAGCGCTAACGTTACCCGGAAAACAGATCCCTCGCCGGGCGTGCTGGTTACGGTAATTTGCCCGCCCATCTGCTCCGCCAGCTGTCTGGCTATGGTGGTGCCAAGGCCGGTGCCACCGAAACGGCGGGTCATACTGGAATCTGCCTGAGTAAAGGGTTCGAAGATTTTATCAAGGCGGTCCGCAGGGATGCCGACGCCGGTATCTTCCACCAAGACCACCAATTTCTCTGCTTCTGTGTAGTGAACTCTTAGATTGACACCACCGGTTTGCGTGAACTTTACGGCGTTGCTCAACAGGTTCAATATCACCTGCTGAATGCGCAAGGGGTCACCTTTGAAAAAATCCCCGGCCTGATAATCTAAGTTCAGATAAAGGCCTTTGCGGCCAGCGCTGAGTGATTGGGTTGCTATGATTTGTTCACAAAGTTGTCTGAGATTGAAATCCCGGATTTCAAACTCGATGTGGCCGCCATCGAGCTTTGCCGAGTCCAGAATGTCGTTCAGCAAGCCCAGAAGTGATCTGGCAGAGGTTTTCACAACGCACAAATGCCGCGCCTGAGACTCTTGTAGAGGGGTGTCCAATACCAAGTCCGTGAAACCTATGATGGCATTCATGGGCGTGCGTATTTCATGGCTCATGTTGGCCAAGAAGGCGCTTTTAGCCGCGGCTGCTTGTTCCGCTTCTTCTTTGGCTTGCCGCAGTTCGGTTTCCATTTTGTGGCGTTCGGAAATGTCCGTTAAGAAGCCGACAAAGGTACTTATGCCGCCCAGTTTGGATTCGCCTATCGCAAGCAATACCGGAACCTGATGGCCATCCTTATGGAGGGCCCACACCTCGCGGTTGTAGCCAATGATCTTGCGCTCGCCGGTACGCAGGTAGTTTTTTAGATAACTGTCATGGGCATCCCGATGGGGATTGGGCATCAGCATGCTTACATTTTTCCCGATAACCTCTGCTGACTTGTAACCCAAAATCCTTTCGGCGGATTCGCTGAATGATAGAACGATGCCGCGGTCGGAAATCTTCACTATGCCATCCACAGCAGCATCCAAAATAGCTTGGATCTCACTCGCAGTTTCTTGGCTTCGCCTCAATAGCGCCCAGTAACGGGCCAAGGCATTCACACTGGCGGCCAATAAACTGAGGCTAACGGTGATGAAAGCAATCGTAAGGGCAAGTGCGGTGTGGCGGTTGCTGCCGGGAAGAAAATCCGGGTCGGGTTCACCGATGAAACGAGCCGCCTCCATGGCGGTGTAGTGCATACCGGCGATGGCCAACCCCATCACGATTCCGGCAAAAAGGCGACGTTTGTATCCGCGCATGGTGGTTCTGTGTCGCAGGCCGAAACTGATCCACAACGCCAAAGTACCCAGCAGAACCGCAACAACAATAGACAGCACAAACAGAAAAGGATCGTATCTTAGAGCCGGCCCGATCTCCATCGCCGCCATGCCCAGATAATGCATGGTTCCGATGCCTGCCCCAACAATCACGCCGCCGCCAAGCAAGCGTGAGCGGGTTAGATTATGGCCGGCAAGCAAACTTAGGGCTACCCAAGACGCAAGCAGGCTGGGTGCCGCTGAAATTGCGGTAATCCAGGGGTGGTAGTGAACCATAGCGGGCATTTCGAAGGCCAGCATGCCAATAAAGTGCATCGACCAGATGCCAAACCCTAGAGATGCCGAGCCGCTGACTAAATGCAGGCGCTGCAGGGAAGCTGTGGTACTTCGCCGCGCTGCCGCTGCAAGAGTGAGCGCCAGATACGATGCACCGATAGCAATAACCAGTGATAAAGCAACTAAGGCGGTGTCGTATTGGCCCGTCACCAGCTTATCGGTTGCGGGATTGAGTACAAAAAAATGATCAAGCGCCAGCAATGCAGGTTACCTATTGCCAAAATATAGTTATTAAAAGTCTACCTTAACCCTAAGAGATGGGCTCGCAAATCCTATTTCGTTTAAATTTTGTACGCTGGCAATGATTGCCTGAATACCGAACATTCACAAAAGTGAGGTTGAACTATAATTATTCGATGCAATAGTAGTAGGTGACTTCACATTCCCTGACTTTTGCGCCAGCCTGCTTGTCTGAGGTCGCAGCGCCAGTTGTAAAAGTGCTCGGATCACGACGAAGAACGGAGGCACAATTATGTCTAATAACAGCCTTGGCAAAGACAGCCTGAATACCCTTACCAGCCTGAGTGCTGGTGGGAAAACCTTTCATTATTACAGCCTGCCCAAAGCCGCAGAATCTCTTGGCGACATCAATCGTTTGCCGTTTTCCCTGAAAGTCCTTCTGGAAAACCTGCTGCGCAACGAAGACGGCGTGACTGTGGATCAAAGCCATGTAGACGCAATGGTGCAGTGGCTGAAAGACAAACGCTCAGACACCGAGATTCAATTCCGCCCGGCCCGGGTGCTAATGCAAGACTTTACCGGTGTGCCCGGCGTCGTTGATTTGGCCGCCATGCGCGAGGCCGTGAAAAAGGCTGGCGGAGACCCTGCTCTGATCAACCCTCTGTCGCCTGTGGATTTGGTCATTGACCACTCGGTAATGGTGGACAGATTCGGCAGCTCATCAGCTTTTAACGATAACGTTGCCATTGAAATGCAGCGTAATGAGGAGCGCTATGAGTTTCTGCGTTGGGGCCAGCAAGCCTTTGATAACTTCCGCGTGGTGCCGCCGGGAACGGGGATTTGCCATCAGGTAAACCTTGAGTACCTCGGCAAAACCGTGTGGCAAAAAGAGCAGGGCGGTAAAACCATCGCCTATCCCGATACGCTGGTGGGTACAGATTCCCACACCACCATGATTAACGGCCTTGGTATTCTTGGCTGGGGTGTGGGTGGTATTGAAGCGGAAGCTGCCATGCTCGGCCAGCCGGTATCCATGCTAATACCGGAAGTGGTCGGTTTCAAAATGACGGGCAAGTTGCGCGAAGGCATCACCGCTACAGATTTGGTGCTGACCGTTGTTGAGATGCTGCGCAAGAAAGGCGTAGTGGGCAAGTTCGTAGAGTTCTACGGCGACGGCTTGAAAGATATGCCGATAGCGGATCGTGCCACCATTGCCAACATGGCGCCGGAATACGGTGCAACCTGCGGCTTCTTCCCGGTGGATGAGCAAACCCTTACATACCTGCGCCTGACCGGCCGCGACGACGAGCAGATCGAGCTTGTGGAAGCCTACGCCAAAGCTCAGGGCTTGTGGCGCGAGCCAGGGCATGAGCCGGTTTACACGGCCACACTTGAGCTGGACATGGGAGATGTTGAGGCCAGTATGGCGGGGCCGAAACGGCCTCAGGACCGGGTCGCCCTGAAGAACATGAAGGCGGCCTTTGAGTTACTGATGGAAACCGCCGAAGGTGGCCCGGACGCACCTGAAAAGCGTGAAATGGAACTCAAATCGGAAGGCGGGCAAACCGCTGTGGGCGTCGATAAAAGCTACCGCCACCCCTGTAGCCGCGAACTGACTCTGGACGGGCAGGATACGCGTCTGGATCCCGGCGCGGTGGTGATTGCTGCGATTACCTCCTGTACCAACACATCCAACCCCAGCGTAATGATGGCTGCGGGTCTGGTGGCGCGCAAAGCTGTGGAGAAAGGGCTGAAAACCAAGCCTTGGGTGAAAACCTCGCTGGCGCCCGGCTCCAAAGTAGTGACCGAATATCTTGAAGCTGGCGGTTTTCAGGAAGATCTGAACAAGCTGGGCTTTGATCTGGTCGGTTACGGCTGCACCACCTGTATCGGTAACTCCGGCCCGCTGCCGGATGAGGTAGAGAAAGCCATTACCGATGGCGATATAACCGTTGCCTCGGTGTTGTCGGGCAACCGCAACTTTGAAGGCCGCATACATCCGCTGGTGAAAACCAACTGGTTGGCGTCGCCACCCTTGGTCGTGGCCTATGCTTTGGCCGGTAACGTGCGCCTGAATCTGGCAGAAGAACCACTGGGCGAAGACCGGGACGGTAATCCTGTGTACCTGAAAGACCTGTGGCCAAGCCAGCAGGAAGTGGCTGAGGCTGTCGAAAAAGTCAAAACGGATATGTTCCGCACCGAATACGCTGCGGTGTTTGATGGCGATGCTACCTGGCAGGCGTTGGAAGTGCCACAAACCAAAGTGTACACCTGGTCTGAGGACTCCACGTACATCCAGCATCCGCCGTTCTTCGAAGGTATGGGGCCGGAGCCTGATCCGGTTGAGGATATTGTCGACGCGAATATTCTGGCTTTACTGGGGGATTCGGTAACCACCGACCATATTTCCCCGGCCGGTTCCTTCAGCGCCGACAGCCCTGCAGGTAAATACTTGCAGGAGCGAGGGGTCGAGCCGAAAAACTTCAACTCCTATGGTTCCCGTCGCGGTAACCACGAGGTGATGATGCGCGGCACCTTTGCCAACGTGCGTATCCGCAACGAAATGCTGGATGGCGTTGAAGGTGGTTTCACCAAATTTGTACCCACCGGGGAACAAATGCCGGTTTATGACGCCGCCATGAAGTATCAGGAACAGGGAACACCGCTTGTGGTGATTGCCGGTAAGGAATACGGAACCGGCTCAAGCCGCGACTGGGCTGCCAAGGGCACACGCTTGCTGGGCGTTCGTGCGGTGGTGGCGGAGTCTTATGAAAGGATTCACCGCTCTAACCTGATTGGTATGGGTGTAATGCCGCTGCAGTTCCCGGAAGGTGCAGACCGCAAGAGTCTGAAACTCACCGGTGAGGAGACCATCAGTATCAATGGATTGTCCGGTGATATAACGCCGGGCCAAACCTTGACCATGACGGTAACCTATAAGGATGGTTCCACTGCAACTTGCGATTTGAAATCGCGGATCGATACAGCCAACGAGGCGGTGTACTTCCACCACGGTGGCATCCTGCACTATGTGGTGCGTGAAATGCTCAAGTCTGCCTAAGCCAGTGGCTTATTTGGCATAGGATAAAGAGCAGAACCGGCAGTCCCTGAAACGGGGGCTGCCGGTTTTTTTATGGATTCGTGTCGGCGACCGGGAGGCGCACCCAAAAACTGGCGCCTTGCTCTGGCAAAGACTCAAAGCCGACTTCGCCTCCCATCACTGTAATGAGTTCGCGGGTTATAGCCAGCCCAAGCCCCGTCCCGCCTTGGCTGCGGGTGTCGGAACTGTCTGCCTGTGCAAAGCGCTGAAAAATCTGGTCCCGAAAGGCTTCCGGAACGCCCTTGCCGCTGTCGTGCACGGTAATTGTAATTGTTGGCTTTCCTTCCGATATCTGCAGTTCAGCCGATACGTCGACGCGGCCTTGGTCGGGTGAGAATTTGATTGCGTTGGAAATCAGGTTATTAAACGCCTGCAATAGGCGTTGGCCGTCTACAATTATGTCGGCTTCTGGTATGTCTTGCGCAAGATGGATGGTGATCCCACGCTGTGCGCCATACAGCTGGTTTGCATTGACCGCTTGCTCCAGCAGAGGTTGTAAGGGCTGGTGCTGCATATTGATGTTCAGCTTGCCTGCCACGAGTTTTTCAATGTCCAGAAGATCGTCGATCAGCGTTGCCAGCTGGCGGGCATTGCGCTCGGCAATGGTTATCATATTCAGTGCTTTTGGCGAAATTGCCCCAGCGGCACCGCCTGCCACCAACCCGATAGCGCCAGTTATAGAGGTGAGTGGTGTACGCAGCTCGTGGCTCACGGTAGACACAAACTGGTTTTTCAAGCGCTCGACTTTCTTGCGTTCGGAAATATCTTCCGCCAGTACCCAAAGCAGCTTGCGCCCCGAGGAGTCACGTATCAGCATGCTGTGCACGATTGCCGGGTAGGCGTTACCGTTGCGGTCGATAATTTCTTGCTCGATGGGGCCGAAATAGCCATTTTGCTTTAGTTGTTCCAGAATTTCGGCACGTAATGAGACCTCTATAGGGCTAAGCAACTGGCGATAACTCAACTTCAGAAATTCTTCTTTACGATAGCCTGTTGATTTCAGCATGGCAGCATTTACGTCGATGATTCCGCCGGTGTGGTAATCCGCAAGAACGATACCCGAGGGTGCCAGCTCGAACAGGCGCCGTAACTGTTGCTCACTTTCCTGAAGCGCCAGCAGGGCGCGCTTTTTTTCGTGAATGTCTTCCAGATAGCCGTGCCAGAGAATACTGCCGTCTGGCAGTTTCTGTGGCGTTGAGTGGCCTTCAATCCAGCGTATGTTGCCATCTGGTCGACGTATTCGGAATTGGATAGACCAAGTGCTTAGCTGTCGGGATGACTCCTCGATGGTCGCGATCACAGTTGGGGCGTCTTCGGGGTCAATTATCGCAAACACAGAGGCAGCATCTGTTTGGGCTTGAGTTGGAGTGACGCCGAAAGAACGCTCTATCCCCTTGCTGCTATAGGGAAAGCACATGCTGCCATCGGGATAACGGCGGAATTGGTACAGGCCGCCCGGTACCATATCCGCAAGCTGTTTGAGCATAACCAGAGATTCGCTCTGTTTCTCCAGCTCCTGATCCCGATAGTGAATGGCTAGCGCTCGGGCGCTGATCTGTTCCTCGGCACAGTCGGCGAGGTCGCGCAAACATTGGCGGTCTTCTTCGCTGAGTGTGCGTGGCTTACGGTCAATAACACAGAGTGTGCCGAGGGCGTAGCCATCCGCACTGTGCAAAGGCGTACCGACATAAAACCGGATATTCGGGTCACCCGTGACTAGAGGGTTGTCTCGGAAGCGTTCGTCTTCTCGGGCATCCTCAACCACCAAAGCTTGGTTGTCGAAAAGTGCGTGGCCACAAAAGGAGACACTTCGCGGGGTTTCGCTGACATCCAACCCCACACAGGATTTGAACCATTGTCGATCACGGTCAACCAGTGAAATCAACGCAATGGGTGCATCCAGAAGTCTGGCTGCCATACGGGTAAGTCGGTCAAAGCGTGCTTCTGGCGGGGTGTCGAGAATTCGCAACTGATCCAGTGCCGCTTGCCGCTTGCTTTCATTGGCCGGAAATTCAGGGGTTATCATGATGAAGATCCCTCCGTTAACGCGGTGTTGTTCAGAGGCAGCTCAACCCAAAAATGTGCGCCATTATCATTGTAATATCCAACGCTGCCGTTCAGCAGCTTCGCAAGCTGGCGGCTGATTGCTAGGCCCAGGCCTGTGCCGCTAGTCGCCCGGGTAGTGCCCGTTTCTGCTTGGGCAAAGCGATCAAAAATCTTCTTCTGAAAGCCTCCGGGAACACCCTTGCCCTGATCGCTGACAGTGATGCGGAGGGTGTTTTGATCGGTTTTTTTGGCACTGAGCGTTACTAGGCCATTTTTTGGCGAAAACTTGATGGCGTTGCTGACAAAATTATCAAGAATTTGTCGCAACCTGTGGCCGTCGGTATACAAAGAGATAGCGGGTATGTCGGGAGCAGTCAACCTGACACCGAACTCGCGTGCCATTGTTTCATTGTCACCAACAGTGTCGGCGAGCAAGGTCTGCATGTTCTCAGCTTGCAAGCTCACGCGCAGTTTGCCGCTGGAAAGTTTGCTGAAGTCGAGCATATCGCCGATGAGTCTTTGTAGGCGCTCACCATTCCGTAGGGCTAGCACCGTCAACTCTTTGGCGCGACCAGGCAGTTCGCCTGCAGTGCCGGATTGTAGCAGGCGCAAGGCGCCATTCATTGAGGTTAAAGGTGTGCGTAATTCATGGCTGACATTGGAAACAAAGTTGTCTTTGAGCCGGTTGGTGGCGTCCCGCTCATCCATTAATTGGTTAAATGCCTCGGCTAGATCACGCACCTCTGGTGCGCCTTCTTGTCGTAGGCGCCGGGAGGACTCGGGCTTCCTGATCATTGAACGGATGCGTCGGGTCATTTGGGTGAGGGAGTCGGTAGTAGAGCGAAGAGCGAGATAAGTCAGCAGTAATATACCCAACGTTAGACTTACACTGAGCACAAAGAAGCGGCTAAATGCCTGCTGGGCGGGCGCAGTGGCCAGAGATTTTGGTACAGCACGTATAAATAGCCAGCCCAAACGCTGTAGGTGACTGGTTGCATAGATCAGCGTCTCGCCTGAATTGGTTTCAACCTCTCCAAAACTGACACCGGACAGGGCGGCATCAATCAGTAAGTCCTCACCGGGGTTTGGAAGGTTCTCTATCGCTTTGCCAGTAGGAGAGCCCTCTATAAACAGAAAGTTGCCTGAGTCGATCACCAAAAAAATAGCGTCTTCGATGGCACCATTACGAACACTATCGGGTACGAGAAGCGACTGATGCATTTTCAAGGTGCCGGTAACGAAGCCCAGAAGTTCTCCGTTATCACTCTCGATAGGTGCAATAAATACCATCAAGGGAATGCCCGTTGTACGGCCTATCAAGGGGCGGCTGATCACCGGTTTGCGGGTTGTCATGGCTTCACGCCAGTGTGGCCGGTCTGCGTAATTGGTGCCTACCCTGTCCGGAACAAACGTGTTTTCCGCAATAAGCGTGGCGTTAGCGTTTGAAACGGTAAGGCTATGGGGGAATAGCTCACTCAGCTTTTGCTGCTTTTTGAGCAGGCTCGTGAGTTGCGCTTCAGGTAGCAACTGATCATCTTGGCTTAGAATGCTTGCGAACTGGGCCAGAGCATTGGTTCGGAGCTCCAGATCCTGACTGACTAAGCTTGAAATGTGGGCGGTTTCGTTTGCCTGTTGTGCGGACAGATTGGTTGCAAAGTCTTCCAGCAATGCGGTGTAAGCCACGTAGATAACAGAACCAACGGTAGCGAAGCAACCAAGCATAACAATGATGGCAAGGCGGGTACCTAGAGATAAGTGGGTCAAAACGCGCTCCTGTCTGGCAATTTTCTCCAAAACTTGCTTTGATTGAACAGTAATTGAACCAGAATTCACAGCGTTTGCGCGCGATATTTAATAACAAGAGCCTTTATGCCTAAAAGCCTCTCTTCCGATGTGCGGAAAAAACTGGAGACCCTTCGCAACCGTTTCCGGGATAAAACGATCGGTGATATTCAAGGGCTGGTTGCTAATATCCAAAACGCGTCACAGCGCTCCGAGGCTGTTAACGAGCTGGTTGCCGCCTATCAATTATTACATCGGCTTGCCGGATCAGCGGGCACTTTGGGCTTTACCCAGCTTGGCGAACAGGCCCGCAAGCTTGAGATTGCAATAAAGCCCTTAGCCGAGCAGGTAACCGAAGGAGTAGACAGCGAACGCATTCGGCTTCAGTTGCAACAGCTGTTGGATGGCGGCTATGAACGTGACATTTCAAGCCTCGGTAGCCTTTTGGGTGCAGCCGAACCGGTATCCGCCCAGTGGCATAAGCCTAAACCAGCGGAGGCCGATCGCCAGTCGGTTGTGTTGATCCTAGAGCCGGATCAGTTGCTTAAAGATCAGATTACGCAGGGTTTGGCGTTGTATGGATACCAAATACGCAGTCTGAGTAGTGGGGAACAGTGGCCGGACAGCATGGACGATGTTGATCTGGTGATGATCAGAGATACATTGTTACAAGATGAGGGTGCAGCCTGGCTGTCTAAGCTTCGAAGCCTTCCAGTGATTTGTTTTAGTGGCGCCCATGACTTTACTACGCGCTACCGGCTGGCTTCTTTGGGTATTGATGCTTGTGTGGATGAGCCCCACGACATTCCTGCGCTCGCAGACCGGGTAGAGCAGCTTCTGGCAGAAGGGCTGGCAACGCTCACCGGGCGAGTGATGATTGTGGACGATGATAAAGAACTGCTGGAACACTATCGGTTGGTTCTTACCAGTGGCGGCTTGCAGGTTCGGGCGCTGGATGACCCATCCCGCTTATTGTCGGAACTGGCGGATTTTCGGCCGGATATTCTGCTGATGGATGTGCAGATGGGCCAGTACGATGGCCCAGTGTTGGCTCGTATGCTGCGGTTTCAAGCTGAATGGCTGAGCCTGCCTATTGTTTTCTTTTCGTCTGAAGAAGACCGCGACCTGCAACTGGATGTACTTGCGCGGGGCGGTGATGACTTTGTGACCAAACCCGTCTCAGATCAGTTTTTGGTTCGCACTGCGAGAATACGCTGTTATCGTGCCCGGCAGCTCGATAAGTTGGTATCTCTCGACAGCCTCACCGGCCTACTAAAGCACGCCCTAGCCAAAACCGAACTCAACCGCGAGCACGCACGCTGCGCCCGCTACGGTCATAATTCGGTGGTTGCGATGCTGGACTTGGATCACTTTAAGCAGGTCAATGACTCCTACGGTCATGGCACTGGTGACGTGGTGATTAAGGCTTTGTCCAACCTGTTGCGCCACCGGCTACGTAGCACCGACATTATCGGCCGCTACGGAGGCGAGGAGTTTGTGCTTGTGATGCCGGAGTGCACCATGGACGAAGCCGTAGACATACTCGAAGCACTTTGCCAGGATTTCGCCCGGCTGGTGTTCAATGCCGGAAGCACGGAGTTTTCGGTAACTTTCAGTGCCGGTGTTGCTACCCTCAACGCTTATGAATCCGGTGAGCAGGCTCTTGAAGCCGCCGACAAAGCTTTGTATCAACGCAAGCGCGCCGGGCGTAATGGCGTTACTCTGGCCGCTGGTGACCTATCTTGATGATTATTTGCAAATTCAGAGCGTCATTATGGATGTTTTGATTCTCGAAGATGATGAATTGGTTGGCGATCTACTCGAGACCGTTGTGGCGGGCGCCTATCCCGGTGCGTCTATTAAGCTATGTACTCTGGTGCAATCGGCAATAAACAGTTGGCAGAAAAAGCCGGCGGACCTAGTGATTGCTGACTGGAACCTGCCGGATGGCTCAGGGCTTGAGTTGATTCGCGCAGTGCGGAACACGAGCCGTGATGTCCCAGTGCTTATGATCAGTGGCCGCGCAGACCGTGACTCCATTTTGGCCGCGGCCCATCTGGGTATTAGCGGTTACGTCAGCAAGCCATTTCAAGTGGACGTTCTACATCAACGGCTGACAGCTCTGGTGCCCAGCTCAATCGATCTTGGCGATACGTCAAGTAATACGCTGGAAGACAAAATGGAGGCGGCCTGCAATTCTGCGATCCAACTACCAGGACAGATCGACACCGGTGAAATTCTTGCACTCATAGAAAAGCGAGATGAGTTGGATGCCATAGCCTTGGCGGAACACTGGAAAAAAGAGCCATCCCTAAGTGCAAAAATGCTGGATGTGGCGAACAGCGCGTCTTTTCGCCGTTCCGGCACACCGGTAAAAACGCTCAGGGAAGCCATCAGTGTGATTGGCGTTGCTATGGCCCTTAATCAAGCTTTGGCCCTTTCTCTGGATATTTCGGGAAAGCTCGCTTGTTCACGCTTGTCGGAGCGTGCACGCCAAGAGCAGGAGCAGGCGTTGCAGGTGGCGGAGTCTGCCCGGGCTTTGGCTCAACGAATTGGCGATAAACCAGCGATCTACTACACTGCTGGCCTGTTGAGCAGGGCTGGTGAGTTGGCTGCGCTGAAAGTTTTACAGAACCATTCTGATGAATCCGGTGATCCTCCCGAAATAGAACAGATTGACTCTGCACTTGCCTATTGGGCGGAAAAGCTTGGAAACCGAATCAAAGTGCAGTGGCGCTTACCGCTTGATCTTCGAGAGCTTATTGGTGCCGTATATTTTGTTAGCAGAAGCAATGTTAGCCAGTCTAAGTTGGTTATGCGCACTGCGGCGCTACTAGCAGCCGAACAGGCAGATAGCCCCGAGTGCCGCACACTGTTGCGACGGCTAGGTATTGAACACCAAGAAGGCGGTCGAGAGAACAGTCGAAAGGACAGTCAAGATGGCACCTGAAAGCCTAAAACGTATTTTGATGGTTGAAGACGAGCCGGATATCCGAACGGTTGCGGAACTGGCCTTGGAGGCCATTGGCGGATTTGAGCTTACGGCATGTGAGTCGGGGCAACAGGCGTTGGAAATAATAGAAGAATGCAGGCCTCAGTTGATTGTGCTGGATGTCATGATGCCCTGCATGGATGGCCCGGCTACTTTGCAGGCGATTCGTGCCTTGCCGGACTACGCCAAAGTGCCAGCAGTGTTCATGACTGCAAAAGTCCAGAGTAATGAAGTTCAGAGCTACCTCGCATTGGGTGCGGCTGGTGTTATCCCAAAACCCTTTGACCCACTCACACTGGCAGATCAGATCAGAGAGATCTGGAACGAGGCTCATGCAATCGGTTAAGCTTCTGCCGTTTTTACTGTCACCGTCGCAAAAGGCTGTTATGTCGTCCTCTCGCAATAACGATGAAACCAAAGCTAAGCTTAATCTGGAAACTTCCCGCATACGCTGGCACGAGTTACAAACTTATTATGCCCGAGGCCAGGTTGTACGCGTCGGCAAAGCTCTGGATTTGTTAGATGTAGCCTCCGAGCTTACTGCAGATAACCGTGCACTGTTTGAGCAGTGGCTTGCTGCAGGTGATGTGGGCGATGTGCCTCCCGACATGGCGCGAGCTTGGTACGACCGTGATGCCGAACTCTGGGCTGTGGTTGTGGCGCCTTGGGTGCTGGTACAGGACCGCACAGAAGCCTCTCTGCCCTCTGGGTCTTCCAAGCCTTCCGGCTCGTCGGTGCATTAGTGTTTACCGACGCTTTATTGATTCTTGCCCCACTTTTTTTAGGCTTCGCTTTGGCGCTGAAAAACCGGCGGCTTATGACTGGAATCCACTACACGGTCGAAGCGCTGGTGTACTTTATTCTGGCATTGCTGGGGTTAGGCTTGGGCCAGATGGAAGGCTTGTCTAGCCAACTTGGCACCATGGCCAGCCAAATGTCCGTTCTGGTGGTTGTTCTGTTCGTAGCGAATATGGCCGGACTGTGGTTATTTCATCGCTGGCAGCCCATGGTGCCCGAACATCGGGATGGGTCTGCGGGAAATACCGGCTATGTGCGGCTTTTCATGGCGGCCCTGAAGCCTCTGCTTGCGGTGTTTGTGGGGCTGATTTTAGGTTATTTCCTGCTGCCAGCACTGCCGCAGGCCGAGCAACTGGCTACCTGGTCGCTTATGTTGCTGTTGTTCCTGATTGGTCTGCAATTGCGCAATGCCGGGCTTTCGTTGCGAAAACTGTTGATGAACACACAGGGCTTGGGGATCGCATTCATGCTTGTGCTCAGCTCTTTGCTGGGTGGCGTGCTGCTGATTCCGGTGTTGGGCTTGCCGTGGAACGAGGTGCTGGCCCTAGCTTCGGGGTTTGGCTGGTATTCTCTCTCGGGCATTGTGATCGGGGAAGCCCTTGGGCCTGCCTGGGGCGGTGTGGCTTTTCTGAACGATGTACTGCGCGAGATCATTGCCCTTGCCATCATTCCCTTGCTGATAGGCAGTCGGCCAGCTATGGCTATTGGTTATGGCGGGGCTACATCCATGGATTTTACCTTGCCGGTGATTCGCAGCAGTGGTGGCCTGAGCTGTGTGCCAGTGGCCATTGCATCGGGCTTTTTGCTGTCGTTTTTATCGCCGGTTCTAATGGGTGTTTTCTTATCGCTAAGTTAAGTCGACAGAACAGCCGAGGTCAGCTAAGAAACTTGCGCACATCAATTTGGTAATCGTCAGGATCAACCGAGCGTAGAATACGATCCTGATTACCCGATTTCGAGAGGTCAATGGTTGTCACTGTAATCGGCATTCGAAATTTCGTGTGGTACATCACCCGTACCACAGGAAGGCGCTGATCTTCCTCGTTGATCTCAACCACAACACCGAGCCGCCCGCTATCCAGTAAAACAAGAGACCCGACCGGGTACAAACCAATGCAGCGGATGAACTGTTTCACCAGCGCTGCGTCCAGATGACTTCCACTCCATTCCAAAAGTTTTTTCAGGCCTTGAGTCGGTGTCATGCCCTTGTGGTATACGCGGTCCGCAGTAATTGCATCATACACGTCTGTAATGGCTACCATGCGCCCATATACCGAGATCTCTTCGCCCTTTAGGCCTTCCGGGTAACCGGAACCGTCCATTCGTTCGTGATGCTGCGCTGCAGTGATCACAGTAAGCTCACCTATGCCTTCTGTTGCAGAGAGAATGTCCCGGGAGTGCCGGGCGTGGAGCTTCATTACTTCGAACTCTTCCGGCGAAAGGCGGCCGGGTTTGTGCAACACGTCATCGGGCGTTAGGATTTTGCCAAGGTCGTGGAGCAGGGCGCCAACAACCGTTTGATGCATCACATCTGCGGGAAGTTGGCGATATTGCCCGAAAAGCGTCATCAGCACGCTCAGGTTTACCGAGTGTTCGAGCAAGTAATTGTCTTTTTCACGTATCCGGCCCAGACACCCCAGCGCATTGGCGTTACGGGATACCGAGTTCTGCAACTCATCCGCAAGTTTGTGAATGGGCGCCACATCAACAGGTGCGCCCATTTTTGCGCTGCTCATGAAGCTGCTAACCAACTCCTGTGCCTGCGAATGAACGCCCATCGCAATAATCATCTCTTCTGAAAGAGACACCTTCGGTGCAACCCCTGGCGTCTGTTCGCCAGCTTTTTGCAGGGCTGCGTCATTACGCGTATCTACTTCCGCCGCAGTTTCTGAATCCTGACTGTCGATTCCCTTTTGCACGTCAATGTAAACAAACTGCACCCCCATCTTGCGGATTTTTTCGATGGTTTCATCCCGTTTGATTACGCCGCGCCTGCGTTGCGTGTTGTGGGGAATCCAGTCGTTGTTCAGGTCGGAAATGTACATGCCGACCTTCAACGCGGAGACGGGGATGCGTTTGATCATGGCGCTGGGAAAAACGTTCTCAGGCTGTTGTGGTAGGTTTGGGTAATCACATCGTTCAGCGGTAAGTCCTTTACCTCTGCAATTTTTTCAGCGACAAACGGTAGGTAAAAGGGCGCGTTCTCCTTGCCACGATAGGGTACCGGCGTGAGGAAAGGCGCGTCGGTCTCCAGAAGGATTTGACTGATGGGGGCCATACGAACGATATCTCGCACATTTTCTGCCTTATTGAAGGTCGTAATACCATTAAAGCCCAGATTCCAACCCTGATCCAATGCATATTGGGCAAGACCGGGGCCGGATGTAAAGCTGTGGATTACCCCTCGGCGCTTAAGAGACTGTTCAAATTCCTTCAGTATAGCGATGGTTTCTTCGTCTGCCTCCCGACTGTGGATAACGACCGGGCGGTCACTGTCGCAGGCAATTTGAAGCTGGCGCCGAAAGACGTCTCGCTGGGTGGCGCGATCGGCTTTGTCATAAAAATAGTCCAGCCCAATCTCGCCAACGGCAACAATCTTTTCGTCTCGAGCGTGGGCGCGGATCTCTGCCTCTACGGCATCGTTATAGGTTTCTGCCTCATGGGGGTGGATTCCCTGAGTACCATACAACCATGGTGCCTTTGTGCTGAGCTCTCTAACTTTTGCTAAATTATCCGGTGCCACGGCAATGGTAATTACCCGTTCGATATTCACCTGCCGTGTCTGCGCCAGAGTTTCCTCTAGCGGGCGCTCCTTGAGATAGTCCAGATGGCAGTGGGTTTCGATAATCGGGTGATCGAATACGGGAATCTCGCGACGTTTTTTACTCATGAACAGGTGCTAGGCTCCGGTACAGGCAGTCGGTTTGACTGCTACTCTTAGGCGTGAAACATAAGAGTCTACCAGTTGTCTGTTTATTGGCCTACGTTCATCCATAAGGGGTTTCCTTGATGAATGTCGCTGTTCCGGTTTGATTCAGGGTGGGAGGTGCAGATGCACGTTGTCGTAATTGGTGGTGGCGTTGTGGGTGTAACCACAGCCTGGGAATTGAGCCGTCGTGGTCATCAGGTGACGGTGCTTGAACGTCTTAGCATGGCAGGAAGTGAAACCAGCAAGGGCAATGCAGCGCAACGCTCTTACGGCGTGGTTTATCCTTGGGCTGACCCAAGCATGGTGTTTAAGGCGCTGCCCTGGCTTGTTAAGCAGGATGGCCCGTTAAAGCTGCGCATGCCGCCATCTCTTGCAGCCGTGCAGTTCATGTTTTCGACTCTAAGATACGCCTGGTCACCCGGCCTATTCGGCTTTAATAAACGCGCTATGCTTCGCCTTGGTATTCACAGCCGTGAGCGTTTTCTGAAGTTGGAAGAAGAGCTTGATCTGGGGTTTGATGGCGGCCACCGCGGGCTCTTGCATCTTGCCAGCACGCCTGAAGAGTTAGAGGTGTACCGAGGCACCCATAAATTGCTCAACGAAATGGGCATTGCTTCCCGGTTGCTGACACCGAAGCAGGTTTACGAGGCCGAGCCCGGGATGTCAGAAAAAGGCCCGCTTTACGGCGCTCTAAGCTATGACACCGATGGCACCGGCGACTGCCACTTATTTTCGCTGGCACTGGCTAAAGCCTGCGAAGAAAAGGGCGTGAACTTTCGCTACAACGTTCAGGTGAAACGACTGGTGGCCAATAGCCAAGCGGTTGAATCGGTGGTTTTGCAAAACGAGAACGGCCAACAAGAAACCCTTGAGGCAGACGCCTTTGTGATCAGCGCAGGTTGTTGGTCTGATGAGTTGGTTCGGCCTTTGGGTCTCAAGCTGCCCATCTATCCCATTAAGGGTTACAGCATTACTGTGCCTCTGAAAAACCCGGATAACGCGCCGGTTTCCACCATTCATGATGACAACTACAAGGTTGTTTCCACGCGATTGGGCGATCGCTTGCGCTCAACCGGCTTTGTGGAGCTGGCGGATTTTAATCGCGACATTCCAGAAGCGCGTATAGCCACTATTCGCAAATCCGTAGAGTCCCGTTACCCCGGTTGTGCAGACCTGGATGCCGCGGAAACATGGACCGGATTTCGGCCCATGACCCCCGATGGCCCCGCCATCATCGGCCGTGGTCCCCGCGAAAACCTGTACCTTAACACCGGCCACGGCACCTTTGGCTGGACTTTCTCGGCGGGCAGTGCGGATGTAATTGCGCAGGTGTTGGATGGCGAAGAGCCTGCTGTGTGTTTGGATGCCTTCCGTCCGGGGCGCTATCGGGAGTGAGTGTTTCCCCGGCCATCGATTCGTTTTACTCGCGGTGGCGATCGCTCAATGATTGGCTTGTGCGGCATCAGACAATCTGGCGGCCAGCTCCGTTTATCGAGCCAGTGCCAGAGTGGGTTCAGAGCCATCGTGAACTGGCGCAACTGTTGATGGGGCTTAGTGATGCTGAGTGCGCCGAGTTAGATGGTAAGCCAGAAAAGCTGGCAAGTATGGCGTCCCAATACCTGCCAGAGCTGGCTCTGTACGCAAATTTGGTGACTGTACCGGAGTTAGCTCCTGAGCCTGCTGATGTTGTGGCAGCGACACTGCCTGAAATCCGGGCAACGGATATGCCGGGACGCAAGCGAGAGCAGGCGGGTGCTTTTACAGCTGCATTGAAGCCGCTGCAGCAACCGATTTTGGATTGGTGCTGTGGCAAGGGGCATTTGTCTCGAACGCTCGCCGCACAGAGTCAACATCAAGTTGAAGGTTATGAATGGGATTCAAAGCTGGTAGCCGATGGCAACCGGCTGGCTACCCATTTTGGAGACTCGGTTCACATCCACTGTCAGGATGTTATGGCGCCCCATGTGCCCCTGCCAGACGGTATCCATATAGCAGCCCTGCACGCATGCGGGGATCTTCATCGGCAGTTATTGTTACAAGGCGCCGCCGCAGGTGTGCCGCGATTGAGCCTGTCGCCTTGCTGCTATCACAAAACTGCTGAGGGGCGTTACAAGGTGCTTTCAGAGCGTGCAACGACGCACGATGGAAGGCTTATGCTTAACCGTGATGATGTGCGCCTAGCCGTAAGGGAAACGGTAACCGCGCCAACCGGCGTTAGAGCTCAAACGACAACATTGAGCCAGTGGCGGCTGGGGTTTGATGGGCTCCTGCGTTCGCTGCGCGGGGTGGATGCCTATCTACCCGTGCCGTCCTACTCACCAAAGTTAATGCATCAGGGGTTCGCGGCTTTTTGCCATTGGGCTGCCAGTAAAAAGCAGCTTGTTTTGCCAGCACACACAGACTTCGATACTTGGCTTGCTCATGGCGTGCAGCGCCATAAAGATGTACGCCGTTACGAGCTTATCCGGCATGTATTCCGTCGGCCTATGGAGTTGTGGCTGGTTCTGGATTACGCGGTCTTTCTAGAAGAACAGGGGTACTGTGTGCGGTTCGGCCGCTTCTGTGCTCGATCTCTGACCCCCAGAAACCTGTTGCTGGATGCCGTCAAAAAGAAAGGCGCCCGAGAGCGCCTTTCTTAACTTCACTTGTTTGTCTTCAAACCCATGCCTGATTAACGGCGAATCTGAATGCGCGCTTCAACCCGACGGTTTTCAGCACGGCCAGCGGCCGTGGCGTTAGATGCAACCGGCTCAGTCTCTCCATAGCCTGTCGCGCTCACTTTGGCAGGATCTACTCCCAGAGGCCCGGTCAAACGGTCGGCAACGGCTTGGGCACGACGCTGTGACAGGAACTGGTTGTAGCTTGCCTTGCCGGTGTTATCGGCGTGGCCAGCAATTTCTACGATAGTTTCAGGGTTTTTCTTCAGTGCGTCTGCAACGCGGCGGATTTCCGCATCGTAAGCATTGCCGATGACCGAGCTGTTGAGCGGGAACTGAACCTCAATGGTAAAGGTTTCGATGGTTTCAGTTACGCCTTCGCAACCGGTTTCGTCCACGTCTGCGCCAGCGGTTGTGTTAGGACACAGGTCCTGACTGTCTACGACACCGTCGTTATCGCTATCAAGTTCGCAGCCACGGCTGTCTACCTTGGCACCGCGCGGGGTGTTGGGGCAGGCATCACGAACATCGGCTACGCCATCGCGATCTGCATCCGGCTCACAGCCCATGGCGTCAACCATAGCTCCAGCGGGGGTGCCGGGGCACTGATCACGGGAATCGGGAACGCCGTCTCCATCGGTATCTGGCGGTGTCGGCGTGCCGACGGTGCGGTGAAACGCAAAACTGATTCCGAGCGATACCTGAGTATCGAAGGTGCTTTCATCGATGCCGTGGAACTCACGTAGGTCGCCCCGTAGAGCAACGGAATCTGACACGTTGTAACGGAAGCCAGTACCTATGTTAACGCGGGTTTCGTCATGGTCAGTGCCGGTTGTGCGATAGCTAATGGAATCGTTTACGCCAAAGTCAGCATGCCCTGCGCCCGCAGAAACGTATGGGTTCCATGCTTTATCTTGCCCGGCAAAGTAGTAGATGCCGTCGATACGAAGCTCTTCAAACTCAGATGATCCATCCACATACTTGCGGTCTGCATCAGCGCGGGAGTACAGAGCTTCAACTGCCCAGTTTGGCCGGAACCGGTACTCTAGGCCCACACCAAATGTACCTGTCTCACTCAAGTCGCGATCATCATCAAAAAGCTGGAAGGCGGCAAAAGGATTAATGTAAATGGTTTCCTTACGCTCGGCCGCTAAGGCCGGGGCGGCAAGAGTAGTGGCGATGGCGGCCATCGCAATCGGGCGCATGATGTTCATGCAGAACCTCCAGTTGAACTTGTATTTAGGTTGCTGAGTGACTTAAACGATCGGAATGCACAGTCGGTTTCAATCTAAGCTAAAGAGTTACAAAAAACAAAGATAGAGTACTTACGGTTACATTAGGAAATGTACGTGTAGATCGCCAAGGGAGGCACTGCAACAGTGCGATTATGAAAGCGGAATACTAAAATAGAGGTGTGCGCTTTTTTTGCTGAAATTCATTTTTTCGCCACTGGCAAAATGCACTTCGAAGGAGCTCTCATCTTCCGAAACCACAGTGCCAGCACCAAAAATGGAGTGGGTGAGGCGCGGTTGGTGCCACAACGGCGATGTACTTGTAGCACTGGCTTGGGCTTTGCCTTCAAGGGTGATGCCCTCCTGCGATGCGTAACGTGAGCTGACTGGCGTTAGGGGCGCTTGCAGCTTCAGTACAGGGTTGGTCTCCGGTGTCCGCTCATCAAGCCAGCGCCCGAACTCGTTAGCCAACTCGAAACAGAACTCCTCCACGAACCGGCTCGGGCCTTGATCGCCATCCAGATGCGGCTGTGTACTTACTGGCCGGGAGATCAAATGCAGTGTTTGCCGGGTGCGGGTTATGGCAACGTACAAGAGCCGTCGCTCGCTTTCCAGAGTGGCACGGGCATCATCTTGAGGTCGGGGGCTGTGGGGTAGGTACTTCTCTTGTAATCCGGGTATGATCACCCTTTGCCATTCCAGCCCCTTGGTGCGGTGAATGGTTGACAGCAATACACCTCCGCCCGCCTGTTTTTCATTGGCCTGTTGGCGTAGCGCTTTGAGGTGTGCGAGAGCTCCCGTGGCGTCCACATCGAGGCCTTTGAGATAGTCGCGGAAGCCGTGAATGGTATCTATGCGTTCCTCAGCGCTTTCATGGGTGAGTGCGAGACTGCGAACGCCTTCGTACAGATCCGTATGCTCTGCATACACTGTGATCAAACCGGCAACGGGACCGGAGTAGCCGCGCAGCTTGTCCAGCACTTCGCCCAGCTTACGCAGTTTACGTGCTGCCATGGGCGCCAGTGCATTGTAATCCAGCGCCAGCAATCGTTCGTGCCAGCCATTGGAAAACCCGGCAAGAAATTGCGCTAGCTGCTCCAGCTCCGGTTCTTTGAGGCCCACATGGGGAAAGCGCAAAAGCTGGCGGGCCAGCTCTAGCCTGTCTTCCTCGGGCAGTTTCTCAAGCGTTCCGGAAACCACCTTTAATAATGCTGTGATGGCCTGCACTTCCCGGCTGAACAGCGCCCCCTTGCCAGCATCAATGCGATAGGGGATCTGCCGGGCCAGCAGTTTTAATTCAATGGGAACGCTCTGGCTCCAAACCCGGAAAAGAATTGCGGTTTGCGCCAAGGTGTCTGCCGCATCCTGACCCAGAATCTGTAGCACCGCATCGGCGTCGTTCCCGGCCCGGTGTAGGGTGATGTCTGTGGCAGGAGTGGATGGGTGGGAGTGGCACAAAACGTCCTTGCGACCGGTGTTATGGCAAATCAGATGATTGGCAAGCAGCGCCACTCGGTGACCATAGCGGAAGGTGAAACTTAGGGTCTGTTCCAGAGGGCTCTCAAACTCGTCGCTAAAGCGTTTCAGAATAAATTCGGGCTTTGCGCCCCGAAATTCGTAGATGGTTTGGTCGGGGTCACCCACTACCGTTACCCGGGCGCGATCGCCCGCTACATAGCGCAGCAGCAAATGCTGAATCTCGTTGGTGTCTTGGTATTCGTCCACTAGAATCAGATCCATCTTATTGCCCACCAGCCGTTGCAAGGGAGGGTTCTGATGAATCGCCATCACCGGTTCGTAGAGCATATCGGCAAAGCTGATACGGCTTTGCGTTTTGCGCCATTGCTCGAAGCTGTGGAACAGGTCAATCAGGTATCGGTGCTTTTCTGAGTAGCCCAGATCTTCAAATACTACCTCGGCCGGTGACAGGGTGGTTTTCACCATGTCGATAAATCCGGTTGCTGTCTCTACAAAATCTTTCTTGTTTCGCCTTATTTCGTCCGCCAAGTCCTCCGGCGCCAGTCGCCGTGTTAACAGCCAGGCTTGAAAACTGATTTCCTGCTCGGTCAGGATTTTTTCAGAGAAGCCCGGTAGGTAGCCTTCACGCACAAATCGCTTATATAGCCGCAGCCCCATGGCATGGTAGGTTCGGATTTCCGGGAGCGCCAAGCCGCTTTGGTCACACACTTCTTGTAGCTTACGCTCAAAATCTATGCGGGCGCTGCGGTTAAACATAAGCACCAGAATGCGCGCAGGGTCGTGCCCTTGCTGCAGCAAATAGCGGATGCGCCAGGCAAGGGTGGAGGTTTTACCGCTACCTGCCACTGCGGTAATTACCGAGTGCTCGTAGCCAGCGGTAATAATCTCCCGTTGTTCATCGGTGAGAAAGTCAGGCAGATCTAAGGCAGAGGATTCAGGGGTGTTTGTTGGCATAGGTGCTATTGTACTGGCCAACTGGTAGCGCGGGTACCTGTGCCGCATAATTGCTGGCAACATGTGGGTTTACCATTCTCCACCCATCGTTCTAGTTGGGTGCGAGGAAGCAGAGCGGGGCCCTTTCCAAAATACGCTGTGAATACTTCCCTGTACGCTCGGCTCCGCCTCTCACTGCTTATGCTCCTGCGTCGCAGTGAGAGTCCGGGGTTGGCCGTCCATGGCCAGCCCGTGAAGAGCTTTTCGCTCTTCACCCATGGCTCCGCACGATTTTGGAAAGGGCCCCGCTCTGCTTCTTACCTCGACAGTTATAGGAGACGAATATGCAAATGGAAGAATCAATTAACGTACTTGGTGAAAAGCTGGAAACCTGTAGCACTGATCCGGAAACCGGCTTTTACCGGGATGGCTGCTGCAATACTGGGCCAGATGATCATGGTTCTCACACCGTATGCGTTGTCATGACCGATGAGTTTCTGGAATTTTCCAAAGCTCGTGGGAATGATTTGAGCACGCCCGTGCCCGCCTTCGGATTTCCGGGGTTAAAAGCTGGAGACGGCTGGTGTCTATGTGCGGCCCGTTGGCATGAGGCTTTTGAGGCGGGTAAGGCGCCAAGAGTGCGGTTGCGTGCGACCCACCAGGGGGCGCTGGAACACTGTGCTCTGGGTGATTTGAAGTCCCACGGAATTGACCTTAGCTAATGAATCCCGACACCTTGGCCCCCTTGCTGGATACGGAAGCTTGGCGCTCGCTGCAATCTGACCTTTTAGCTGCCGGGCAGCGGCGGCTGGTATTGCTGGAAGGCGCCCGTGAGCTTTCTAGGCAGTGGCTGCAAGCCCTGTTGCCAGCACTGGAGCTGATGAAAGATGGGCTCTGGATCGGGGACGCAGATGACGCGCCCGATAACCGTTTGGTCAGCATTAAGGCTAATCAGGCACGGCAGTGGCTGGGTCAGGAAACGTCGGTCATTGTATGGGATGGTTGGCAGGGGAATCCGCCGGATGCGTTTGCAGCGCTGTCGGGCACGTTGAAAGCCGGTGGGTTACTGTTTTGGTTAATGCCATCGCTGGAGGAGTGGGGGAGTTTTGCTGACCCGGATTATTCCAGAACCGGCTTGGACCATGATCAGTCTCATCCTTTTGCCGAGCGTATGGCGCGCATTCTTGCGCTAGATCCTTCGGTGATACGGGTG
Source organism: Marinobacter sp. 1-4A (assembly GCF_016597725.1). Classification (GTDB taxonomy): domain Bacteria; phylum Pseudomonadota; class Gammaproteobacteria; order Pseudomonadales; family Oleiphilaceae; genus Marinobacter. Next base: position 510,947 of record NZ_VCGY01000002.1, on the reverse strand, counting down.
CAGTCCGGCGCGCCGGGGACAGTAATTCTTCCCGTGCTGCCTGAGCCAGCTTCGGCATTCCGAGTGACTACAACGCCGGACCAGCAAGCGTTGATTAATAAGCTTGTAGCTTTTGGGTTGGGGCGTCGGCGTCGGCCATTGGTGGTTACCGCAGATCGTGGGCGCGGTAAATCGGCGGCTCTTGGTATGGCAGCGGCGCAACTGCTGCAGCAAGGGCGTCGGCAGGTGTTAGTGACTGCGCCCGCACGGGATAATGTGACTGCGCTGTTTGCCCACGCGCTGGAAAGCCTTGGTACCGATGTTGTAAGAGCTGAGGATAACCGGATAGACACTGTGTCTGGCGCCCGGATACGCTTTTTACCGGTCCGCGATTTGTTAAAGCACAGGCCGGAAGCTGAAGTGGTACTGGTGGATGAGGCGGCAGCTATTCCAGTCTCCTTGTTAAAGCGGGTTCTTTTGGGGTGGCCGCGGGTCGCCTTTGCCTCAACGGTTCATGGCTATGAAGGCGCTGGGCGTGGGTTTGCTATTCGCTTTCGCCGGATTCTCGATGAGACAACACCCCAGTGGCAGGCGCAAACGCTGTCCAAGCCCGTGCGCTGGGGCGAGGGTGATCCGCTGGAGGCGCTGATATCGGAGCTGTTTCTGCTTTCTGCCGAGCATGACCCAGCGGTAGATTTATCGGACGCGGTGGCTAGCAAAGTGGTGATTGAACCCTGGCAGCCTGCTCTGGCCTCGGAGGCTGAGTTGACCAATGCCTTTGGATTGCTGGTAGACGCCCACTACCGAACCACGCCCGCAGATCTTAGGCAATGGCTGGACGATTCCGCCGCTAGAAGCTGGCGCGCTCTTGTGAACGGTAAGACGGTGGGTGTGCTTTGGGGTGCAGTAGAAGGTGGTTTGAGTAAAGATCTGGCAGAACAAGTGGCCAGTGGCAAGCGACGCATTCGTGGGCACCTTCTGCCCCAGTCTTTGGCCAACCACAGCGGGTTTCCGGAAGCGGCTCGCTTGCGTGGTTTGCGGATTGTTCGTGTTGCTGTTTCAGCTCAGGCAAGGCGCCTCGGGATTGGGAATCGTCTGGTTGCTGCAGCGGCTGAGTGTGCAAAACAAGAGGGCTTGGATTTCACTGGCACCAGCTTTGGCGGCAGTGCCGACCTGTTCGCCTTCTGGGCATCGTGTGGATTGGAGTTTGTACGCATTGGATTGCAGCAAGAGGCGACCAGTGGCGAGTACCCCTTGCAGATGATGAGTGCCCACAGTGATGAGGCCTCGGCCCTTGTTCAGCAATTGCGGGCTCGGCTGGCGCGGCACTGGCTCACGCTGGTGCCATTGAATTGGAAGGATTTGGAGCCAAAGCTGCTGGCCGGGTTAGCCGCTGAGCTGCCTTCATGTTACCGGCCGGATGCTTCAGATATTCAGGACATGAAGAACTTTGGTGACGGCCACAGAGGCTTCCGGCTAATGTTGCCGGTGTTGCGTGAATTGAGCATGGCTTCAGGGTTTATGAAGTGGCTTCGTGCGCACGGACGTGCGGCTATTTGGTGTCGGGCTGTGTTGCAGGGCTGGCCTTGGTCGGATTTGCAAAGTGAAGGCTTATGTTCGGGGCAGCGGGACGGGGAAGATCAGTTGCGCGCTGTCATCCGTGAACTTATGCAGAAGGGGCCAAAGGTGTGACGCGCTCGATTTAATTATTGTGCACACCTGCTCAGAATAGATCACACCTAACTGACTGAGACTTCTTGATATGGCCAAGGGAACCGGCTTCTCCCATTTTTCGATCCTGTTATCCACCCTACTGCTCGCCGCCAGCGTTACGTTGGTTAGTGGGTGTGCTTCCAAAGAAGCGCCTGCCAACTTGCATCCGCAGGTCGACAGCACGTCGGGCTCGGATCTCTATCGTGCGGCGGCGCAAGGTGATGTTGATGCTGTTAGCAAACTGACGGAATCAGGTGCGCCCCTGAATACGCTTACGGGTAACGGCACACCGCTAATGGCTGCTGTGCGAGCAAAGGCGGATCGGGTTGTGTGGTATTTGCTCAGTCAGGGGGCAAGCCCGGACCTTGCAGAGAGCGATCAGGTTACCCCGCTGATGGTGGCCTCGGAGCAGGGAGATCGTCGGCTCGCGCGCCTGCTGTTGCATGCGGGCGCTAAAGTGAATGCTACCGACCTTCAGGGCTATACACCGGTTATGCGTGCGGCGGAGAAAGGTCAGTTGTCGGTGGTGAAGATTTTGCTGGCGGCCGGAGCCAACGTCAATGTCAGTCAAAACGGCGAATCACTGCTCATGAAGGTAGTGTCTACCGGCGACCTGCTAACCGCAGAAATGCTTTTAGCAGCTGGTGCTGATGTAAACTACCGCGCTGAGAGTGGGGCCACAGCGCTTGATGTTGCCCGCACCCGCAATCACCAAGATTTGGAGATGCTGTTGGTGCAGGCTGGGGCTGAGCTTTAAAGCGCTTGAGTGGGCCCCTACTTCCCAAGCTGCATGGGGTCTGTTTCATCGTCCCATACGGGTAAGAAGTGGGTGTCGACAACTGACTGGGGCACTTCTTTGATGCCCTCATAAGACCACTGCGGGTTCTGGTCGCGGTCTATCAGTCTGGCTCTTATGCCCTCTGCCAGATCGGGCCTGCGCAAGCATTCCCACACCATGGCCAATTCCATCCGGAATACGTCTTTCAGTGTCATCTGCTGGGCTTTTTTAAGCTGATGCCAGACAAGCCACGCAGATACCGGGCAACCCCCTTTTAGTGTTTTCATGCAGGCCTGCCACCATTCGGAGTCGACACGGGCAGTCAGCAACTGGTCGATAATCTCCGGTAAGCGGGTGCCAGCGCACAGCCTTGCAATATCCCGTTCGTGTAATTCCAAATAACTGGGGGGCAGAGCCGGGTAATCGGGGGTTTCAAATTTGCTCAATAAGTTGGTCAGGCGGCTGTCATCGCTGGCGACACGGCCGCTCCAAGCCTCTTCCTGTAGGCTTTGAAGCAGGCGTTGATGATCACTGGTTGGTAAGGCCATATCCGCGAGTCCGACACGCAGTGCGTCAGTCACGTTCAGGCGTGCGCCGGTAAGGCCCATAAACAAACCAAGACGCCCCGGCAGGCGATTCAGGAACCAGCTGGCACCAACGTCTGGAAACAGCCCTATGGATATCTCCGGCATGGCCAGAGTGGCGTCTGGCGTAAGCAGTCGATAACGACAAGCGGAAAACAGACCTAGGCCGCCGCCCATAATAATACCGTGTCCAATACCCACAACCGGCTTGGGAAACCTGTGCAGGGTATAATCCAGTTCATACTCGTGCCGGAAAACACTGAAAGCAGCTTCGGGCTCTTCCGCTCCCGTTAATGAGCGGTACAAAAGCTGAATATCCCCGCCAGCGCAGAAACTTTTTGCTCCGGTGCCGCGTATCACTATGATACAAATACGATCGTCGTCAACCCAGCGCTCTAGGCTGCTCCGGATAGTGACGATCATATCTTCGGTGAGAGCGTTCAGCGTAGACGGTTTATTCAGTGTCAATAAGCCGACATGGCCTTCGCGGCATGGGAGTTCTTGAACCTCTACAGACATTAATAGGGTCTCCGGACGATAAAATAGTCTCTGCTACAATCTATGTTCGTATAGTTCTTTTAACCGGCACAAAATTAAAGATTGCTAACCTTGAAGCAATTGCATTGATCTATGGCATTTGCGCTCTGGTATGGCTGTGATATAAGTTTCAGCCAGTTATTCACGGGCTCAAAGCGCTTGGTTTTAGAGCACCGGTTTGCAAAACTTAAAACGATGATGAGAGGTTAATCATAATGAAACTTAAACACTATGTTGTTGCAGGTCTTTTTACACTGAGTGCTGCGGTTCCTGCTGTAGCTGCCGCTGCTGGTGATGCTGCTGCGGGTAAGGCAAAAGCGGCCGTTTGTGCTGCATGCCACGGCCAGAATGGCGTTGCACAGATTCCAATGTATCCTAATCTGGCTGGCCAGCATGAGCAGTATCTGGCAGCTTCACTCAAGGCCTACAAAAACAAGCAGCGCAGCGGTGGCCAAGCTGCCATTATGCAGGGTCAGGCTGCAGCATTGAGTGATGAAGATATTGCCAATCTGGCGGCTTACTATGCGAGCCTGCCTGCTGGCGGTAAGTAAGCGCTATTTGCCAGTACAGCAGCTCAGGCTGCTGTACTGACTATCCGGTAGCTCGGGCGATACGCAGATGTGCCCGGCAATTTCATACGGTTCTGGGCCACAAACTGCTCCAGCATAGCTTCCAAAGGCTTGATCAGGGTTGGATCTCCCGCAATTTCAAACGGTCCTTTTTCCTGAATTTTTCGAATGCCCCCTTCTTTTACGTTGCCAGCGACAATGCCACTGAATGCCTTTCTCAGATTTGCGGCAATCAGATGTACTGGCTGGTCACGGTGTAATTCCAATGCAAGCATGCTCTCATGGTCCGGCTCGAACGGCTGCTGGAACACAGGGTCGATTTTTAGCATCCAGTTAAAATAGTAAGCATCCTGCATGGCACGGCGGAAGGTTTCGACATCGTGCATTCCCTTTTTCATGGCCTGCGCTACCCGCACTGGATCGTCGATGATGATTTCATACTTGCTAGCGGCATCATCCCCCAGCGCGTTACGGATGAACTTATCGATCATCTCGAAATATTCGGCGTTCTCTGGCCGTCCGGTAAATACCACAGGGAAGGGTAGGTCGGCGTTATCCGGGTGCAACAGTATTCCCAGCAGGTAAAGGATTTCCTCTGCAGTACCTACGCCACCGGGGAAAACCACGACACCATGGCCACAGCGCACGAAGGCTTCCAAGCGCTTTTCAATATCCGGCATTATCACCAGTTCATTAACAATAGGGTTGGGCGCTTCAGCACCGATAATGCCCGGCTCGGTAATGCCGATGTAGCGGCCGTTTTTAATGCGTTGTTTGGCATGGGCGATGGTGGCACCTTTCATGGGGCCTTTCATGGCACCCGGGCCGCAACCGGTGCAAATGCTCAACTCTCGCAGGCCAAGCTGGTGCCCGACTTCTTTGCTGTACTGGTATTCCTCGTGACTGATTGAGTGCCCGCCCCAGCAAACAATCAAATCAGGCTGTCGGCCCGGCTGCAGCACTCTGGCGTTGCGCAGAATGTGGAACACCATGTTGGTAAGGTCTTCCGGCTCTTTGCTCTTCAGAGCCTTGGCAAACTGGGGTGTAGAGTGGCTGTAAACAATATCCCGTAACACAGAGAACAAATGTTCACGGATAGCCCGGAGCATCTCGTCGTCCACAAACGCGTGTGCAGGTGCGTTGATTAGCTCCAGTTTCAGGCCTCTGGGCTGGGGGATCAGACGTATATCAAAGTCCGTATGGGCTTCCATCAAGTCCTGGCAGTCATCGGTCACGACACCTGTGTTCAGAACCGCCAAAGCACACTGCCTGAATAGCCGGTACAGGCCGCCTTCGCTTCGGTCTTTAAGCAGGTTAACTTCGTGATTGGACAGTATTTCCAGACTGCCCTCCGGGGATACAAGGGCATTGATGGTGGGTGCGGTCATGAATGGAAAAGCTCCTGAGTGTTGCGGTAAAACCCGATTTTGAGGCTTAGAGCCAAAACGTTACACTATGCGCCTTTGTGATCATACACCATCCGACAAAATGCCCATTTATGAAACTGTTAATCCGTCCCGCCCCGGAAGTCGCCATTAAAAGCAAGCCGGTTCGCCGCCGCCAAATGCGCCATCTGCGCCAGAATGTCCGTAAACTTCTGGCCCGGCTGGATCCCGACATTGTGGTAGACGGCAGTTGGGACAGGGTAGATGTAGAGGTACCCGAGGGTCGAAGTTTGGATGGCGTCGTTGTGGATGAGCTTTTGCGCATTCCCGGCATTTCCACTATTCAGGAAATAGCAGCGTTTCCGTTTGTTAGCCTCGAGGATATGGCAGAGAAAGCGGTAGAGGCATTCGCGGGACGCCTTGACGGTAAATCCTTTGCGGTTCGTGCACGGCGCCACGGTGAACATGATTTCTGCTCGGTGGACCTCCAGCGCGCAGTCGGCAGCGCCCTGATGCAATCGGCTTCTGGCGCCAGAGTTGACTTGCGTAATCCTCAAGTGGAAGTGCGTATCGAAGTGCGTGATGACCAGTTTCATATTGCCCATCGCAGGCATCGTGGCTTGGGCGGTTACCCACTGGGCACTGTTGAGAACGTTATGACTCTGGTATCGGGGGGTTACGATTCGTCTGTTGCGGCCTATTTGATGTTACGCAGAGGCTTGCGTAGCCATTTCCTATTTTTCAACCTGGGTGGCGTGGCGCACGAAGTGGGTGTGCGTCAGGTGGTTCACTATGTGTGGAGTCGCTACGGCGCTTCCCATGGGGCCAAGTTTATCTCCGTGCCTTTTGAGGGCGTGGTGGAAGAAATTATGCGTTCCGTTGGCCACCGGCACTGGGGCGTGGTGCTCAAGCGGCAAATGCTAAAAGCCGCCAGCGAAATAGCGCAAAGCAACAACGCTGTTGGTTTGGTAACCGGTGATGCGGTGGCTCAGGTTTCAAGCCAAACCCTGACCAACTTGAATGTAGTTGATCGTGCCAGCGACGAGGTGGTGTTGCGGCCACTGATCGCCATGGACAAAGAATCCATTATCAGGATTGCCCGGGAAATCGGCACGGAATCCTATGCCCGAAGCATGCCCGAGTACTGCGGCGTTATCTCCCAGAAGCCCGCCACTCGTGCCCGTCTGCATCGGGTAGAGGCTGACGAGGCTGAGATGGACCCGCGGGTTCTGGCGCAGGCTATTGGAGCCCGTGAGGAAACACCCGTTGAGGGCTTGTTGGAAAGTACCACGACGCCGGAAGAAGTTGATCTGGTGAAAACGCCAGCGGTAACGGATGTGATTATTGACGTGCGCCATCCGGCGGAGGGCGAGCTTTCGCCGCTAGTGCTTACCGGCAATGAAGTGCTTAAAATTCCGTTTTATGAATTGAGCCGAAAGGTTCCAGAGCTTCCTTCCAACCGCCAGTACCTGCTGTACTGTGATCGCGGTACCATGAGCCAGATGCACGCTGTAAATCTGAAAGCAGACGGGCACGCAAACGTCAAAGTTTACGCACCCGCCTCTTGACGGTGTCAGCCAGCCAAACCCCTGAAGAACTGCTGCACGTTCTCATTAAGGGTGTCGAGATCGTAGCCGCCTTCCTGCACGACGAGTGTCGGCAGGCCGAGCTGTCGCATGTGGGTGCTAAGCCTGCAGAAGCCTTCTGACGATACCGAGACCTTGGCCTGAGGGTCATCCTTGTAGATATCAAAGCCCAAGGTCAGTATTAGTGCGTCTGGCTGATACAGCTTAATAGCCGCTATGGCCTCCTCAAGCTTTCTGAAAAAATCTTCTTCGGATGAACCGTGGGGCATGGGGAGGTTGATGTTGTAGCCGTAGCCCTCGCCTTCGCCGCGCTCATTCTCAAAACCAGACACCACCGGGTAGAAGTTGGTGGGGTCGCCGTGAATGGAAATATAAAGCACATCGCTGCGGTCGTAGAAAATTTCTTGAATGCCCTGGCCATGGTGCATGTCAGTATCCAGAATCACCAAACGCGGAAACCGGGGCTTCATGTGCTCGGCCGCAATGGCGGCATTGTTGAGATAGCAAAAACCGCCTGCCGAGTCTTTGCGGGCATGGTGCCCGGGCGGGCGGCATACGGCGTAGGCTGTGCGGTCGCCTGCCATTAGTGCGTCTGCAGCACCCAGAGCGGTTTGCGCAGACCAGTAGGCGGCCTCCCATGTGTGCTCGCCTATGGGGCTGCTACCGTCGGCTTGATAGCGCGCAGCCTCTGCCAGAATGCCTGACAGGTGGTTTGGGGAGCGAACGAAGATATTGGACATGACTTCCTCGCCCCAATCGTCCATCTCTTTCCAGCGCCGGTGAGCCGATTCTAGAAAACGCAAATACCCTAGATCGTGCACTTTGGAAATTGGCCTACCGCCTTGATCTGAAGGCTGCAATACCGGTATCCCCATTTCCTTCAAGCCTTCCAGCATCTGGCTGGTGCGGTCCGGCACCTCCTGAGGCTGACGCATTTGGCCCCGCGTGAAGTACGACTGGGGAGAGTGCTTGTTTTGCGCGGGATGGAAAAACGCTTTCATTATCCGACCTCCTGAGTTTCCGGTACTGCTTCGGCACGGTTTCTGTGTTTTTTCTGCACGTTCTATGTACTAAGAATACAGACACTTTTTATATCGGCATTGGGAGTATAGGCACAGATGGAGAATGGTCAAAAGCCGAGACATCGACTTTACAGGTAGTGATTCAGCATCCACTATGGAAGACAGATTCAACCAACGCAACTGTACACCTTTGTGGGTGTCGTTACTGACTGAATAGGAGCCGACATGATCGAGTCACCACTGCTGGGAAAGATGACTGGCTACATCGGCGGTCGCTGGACGGACAATGAGCACGGCAATACCTTCGATGTCTACAACCCGGCAACGGGTAAGGTTATTGCGAAAGTCGCTTCCATGTCTGAAAGTGAGGTGAAGGCGGCGATCGATGCTGGTAAGTCCGCACTACAACTGACCACTCCCTACTCCATCGAAACCCGCAGAAAATGGCTGGAAGATATCCGTGATGCTCTCAGGGCAAACAAGGAAGAAGTAGGCCGAATACTATGCTTGGAGCACGGCAAGCCGCTTAACGAAGCTCAGGGTGAAGTGGATTACGCTGCTGGCTTTTTCGATTATTGTTCTAAGCACATTCAAGCACTGGACGCCCATACGCTGCCGGAAAAACCGAAAGACTGTACCTGGACGGTGCACTATCGCCCCATTGGTGTCGCCGGGCTTATCACGCCCTGGAATTTCCCCATTGGCATGATTGCGAAAAAACTCTCGGCCGCTTTGGCAGCGGGTTGTCCTTCCGTGATTAAACCCGCCAGTGAAACGCCCTTGACCATGATCGCGTTGTTCAAACTGATCGACAAACACGTGAGCCTGCCAGATGGCATGGTGAATCTGGTGATGGGCAAGGCCAGCGTGATTGGTAAGGTTCTGTGTGAAAGCCCTGATGTGCCTATGCTGAGCTTTACCGGCTCCACAGAGGTTGGCCGCAAGCTGGTGGTGGATACCGCCGACCATATTAAAAAGCTGGCTTTGGAACTGGGTGGCAACGCACCGTTTATTGTGTTTGAGGATGCGGATCTGGACGCTGCTGCAGATAACCTGATTGCTAACAAGTTTCGGGGCAGTGGCCAAACCTGTGTGTGCGCAAACCGGATTTTTGTTCATGAGAAGGTCATAGACACCTTCGGTGAAAAGCTCGCGGAGCGGGTGAACAAAATGACGGTGGGGGATGGTATTGCAGGTGATGTTGATCTTGGTCCGCTCATTAATAAAGCCGGTTTCGACAAGGTGAAACGCCATTTGGAAGATGCCCTGAGCAAAGGTGCATCGCTGATTGCAGGCAAGCAGCCGAGCGATTTGGGTGAGGGGCACTTGTTCTTCCCGCCAACGGTTGTCTCAGGTGTAACGCCGGATATGTGCTGCTCTCGGGAAGAAACCTTTGGGCCACTGGTGCCTATGGCCAGCTTCGGTAGCGAGGAAGAGGTTATCGAAGCCGGGAATGATACCGAGTTTGGTTTGGCCTCCTATGTGTTCACTGCCGATGCAGAACGTGCCCAGCGTGTCGCTGCGGGCTTGCGGTTCGGCCATGTGGGATGGAATACCGGCACCGGACCAACGCCTGAAGCGCCTTTTGGTGGTATGAAAGCGTCTGGTACAGGGCGTGAAGGCGGGCTGGAGGGGTTGTTCGAGTTTGTTGAAGCCCAGACCATACCAAGAGGCTTCTGATCTGAAGACTACAGCTTAAACAAAGAAGGCGAGCCATGGCTCGCCTTCTTTGTTTCTGGCTACTGGTTAAGGCTTAAGAATAACCTTTACCGAGCTGTCTACGTCGGCTTCATCGATATAGCCAATACTGCCAGGTGTCGATGCAACCTGAGCTTTCATCGCAGCCGGGCTGGCGGCTTCTGCGGGTGGCTGGCCGCGGCCAGTGAACACCTGCTTAGACCAGAAAGCCTTGAGCTGGGCATCATTCCGCCCTGTGATCTTGTCGTGAAACTGAGCACGCACCGGGCTGCCTTCGGGTAGCTCGAACGGTGTGGCTTTTTGCCCGTCTGGAAGCGCATTGCTGCGGTTCAGGTACAGGTCGCGCACAAGGTTGTCGGTGAGGCTATCCGGGCCTGCGGGGTTACCAATAATCACAACATCAGCCAATGCAAAGGGGCTGACCAGCAAGCTGGCCGCAAAAATCAGGCTTAGCTTTTTCATGGAGGCCTCCGTTAAAACGCCGAGTCGAGTTTAAGGGTGTAAACATTAGTGCTTTCAGTGTCATTTGAGAGCATATATGTGGTGTTCAGATTGCCATAACCCTTATCAAGCCCTCGAACGTGCGTTACGTCTGCCTTGATCGCGACCCCAGGGGTGATATCCCAACGGGTGCCGATACTGTAATCCGTGCGCTGATAGTTCAGGATTGACTCAGGGACCGCGCCTGGAATAAACGCACCAGTGCGCTCGTCATCATCCATGCTTTCTGTCCAGCCTGCGGCGATGTACGGCGTCCAGCTGCCAAAACGGTGTCCAATAGACAGGTAAGCGGAATCGGTATCGGCGAACTTGCCATCTACTTCGGCGCGGGTGACTTCCGAGATAATCTGCCAGCTGCCGTCGTCGTAGCTTGCGCCGATGCCGTAGAAACTGCCTCGGTCACGATTCGCCAATTGACTATCAACCGTAATACCTGGCGGAACCAGTGCTTTCAGGCGAGTTGCATCGACTGTAACTTCGGAGGTCGCTGCCACGGCACGTACTGTCCAGACATAGTCAGTCCATGTCAGGTTAACACCACCAATGTTACGCAGTTGCACATCACCGGAGTTGCCGTCTTCGTCGGTGAAGCCGGTGAAGCCGGTTACTGTGAGCGATGAGTCATCAAAATTGAAATTATACGTGGCGTCGGCGCCAACATAACTGGTAATCGCAATGGGGCCGTAAACGCTTTGAGGTGGGCGTGCCCAGGGCTGAGCGTAGCCAACTTCAAGGGAGTCGGAGTACATGAAGAACGGGATGCGCATTTTACCCGCTCGCAACTGCAAGTTATTGGTAGGACGGTGGCTTAGGTACGCCCACTCTACCTGTGGCTCCCAGTCGTCAGCGCCACGGCCGACCAGCTGAAGAACGGCTTGGCTCTTTTCAGTTACATCAAACGTGCCTTGCAGTGCCAGCAAGCTAAGGTCAGCCACGTTTGTTTTTTCAGTGATGCCGGTATAGCCAGCGTCGTTACTCGCCCGTGCTACGCCTGTGCTGAAGAAACCGTTGAAACGTACACGGTCGTTTTTGGCAGCGTTCAACTGCTGTTGCATGGAGTTGAGCTGCTGCTGCATGTTGGCCAATGTGTCTTCGGTGCTTTGGGCAGAAGCGGAACTCGCCGCAATGGCTAAGGCCAGTGGGGCGAGACGGAGCAATTTTTTCATAGGTTTTCTGTCCATACGTTTTCGGGGTTGATTTACACGCGGAACTGGCTGGCAACAGTTTGGAGACCATTGCTGACGGTCTGGATATCGCGACTGACGTTATCCAGCTCATCGGTGCTTTCCATGACTGCCTCGGCATTCCGGTGCATATCCGTCATGTAAGTGGTTACTTCATTAAACGTGGTGCTTTGTTCGTAAGTTGCGGCAGCAATCTGTTCGTTCAACTCACTGATTTGCTGCACGTTCTGCAGAATTCGGGAAAGTATTTCGCCGGATTCGGTAGTCGCTTCAACACCTTCATGAGCCTTGCTTACGCTGGATTTCATAGAGGTAACTGCTGAGGAAGAAAGCTTGGAAAGCTCTGAAATGACACCCTGAATTTCTTCGGTTGCTTTGTGTGTGCGCACGGCGAGCCCCCGTACTTCATCGGCAACCACTGCGAAGCCGCGACCATGCTCACCCGCACGGGCTGCTTCAATGGCAGCGTTCAAGGCCAACAGGTTGGTTTGCTCAGCGACGGTTTGAATGGTGTCGAGCAAACCGCCGACCCGCGCGGAGAACTCATCAAACTGGTTCACTAGACCTGCCGTATTCTCAATTTCGCTTACCAGTTCGCGGATGGTTGCGACATTATTCTGGACCTTCTCCTGCCCCGATTGGGCAAAGCGCGCTGCGTCTTGAGTCTGGTCGGATGCACTGGAGGCAAAACCGGCGACTTCTTCAACACTTTTCACCAGCTCATCGACCGAATTGCGTGTAGATGAGATGGCTTGCGCTTGGCTACTAATGCGCTCGAGGTTGGCGCGGCTAGCATTGGTTAGATGCCCGGTGGCGGTGTTGAGACCATTCACATCGTCGCTGATGGTGGCAAAGGAATTATGCAGCTTGGCAACAAACAGGTTGAATTGGTTAACCAGCTCACGGAGTTCATCCCGGCCTTCGTAGTTCAAGCGTCGGGTTAGGTCGCCCTCGCCAGAGGCCATGTTTTTGAGGGAATCAATAATTTGAGCAAGGCTGGAGGATATGGAACGCCCGATCACCAAGCTGATTGCGATCAGTACAATCACCGTAACTACGAGAATAATGAGGGCCAACGTTTGTGCTTGGCTTGAGGCTTCAACGGTTTCAGAAATAGCCTCTTGAAACTGGCCGCGATTGGTTTCCAGCATTGTGTTCAGCCCGGCTTGCAGCTGCTCCAGACGCTCGGCGTTGCGCGCAGCATCATCGCCGATACGGCTAAAGTCGGCAGTACCATCAATAATCGTGGTCGCTATGCGGGTGGCATTATTGTAATAGCTATCCAGATCCCGGCTTAGCTTCCGGGCGGTGTCAGTCTGGTTGGGGTTCAACTCTGCGATTTTGTTCAGGTTGGTTGCGATGGTGTCGCGATAAGCTTGGGTTGATTTCAGCTGTTGGTCGTCCCCCGTGGTTACTGAGCCACTGATTTGCTGCTCCATCAACTTTAGCTGACCTTCGTTGATTGTGGTCAGTTCCAGTGTTGGATAAAGGCGATCTTTTACTTCACTCAGGCGCTCAGAGTTGGATCGCTCGGTCATAAAGGCAAAGCCCTGACTGATCAGAAAAGCAAGAATGGCAATGCTGACAAGTAGGCCAAGCTTTTGCGAAATTTTAAGTGCTGACAACATAGTCTCTTCCTGATGGGACAACCCAAGTGCGCAGGGCAAGCATATAGGTTGCTATTATTAGACGAAATGCTGATTGTGTTTCGTACTGTTATTTTCTGTTGTCGGCCAATGTGAGCGGAACTTGATAGTGAAATGTACGCATCAGCGCAGGTTTGGCGCTGAGTTGTTATAATCCGCAGCCTGAATTCCCAATTCACCGGACTACAGCGGTTTCCCCCATGGATGTCTCTCACATTATCGATTCCTTGAATGATGCCCAGCGTGAGGCAGTCACAGCACAGAACGACCATTTGTTAGTGCTGGCCGGTGCCGGGAGTGGAAAAACTCGGGTGCTGGTACATCGGATTGCGTGGTTGATGCAGGTAGATCGCGTTCCACCTACGGGCATTCTGGCGGTCACTTTCACCAATAAAGCTGCCAAAGAGATGCGTTACCGCATCGAAGAGATGATGAATATCCCGTCGCGGGGCCTTTGGTTTGGCACCTTCCACGGTATTGCCCACCGTCTGCTACGGGCACACTCAAAGGATGCCGGGCTACCAGAGAACTTTCAGGTGCTGGACAGCGATGATCAGCTGCGCATGGTTAAGCGGGTGATGCGTGAAGCTCAGATTGACGAGAGCAAGTTCCCGCCCAAACAGGCCCAATGGTTTATCGGCAGTCAGAAAGACGAGGGCTTGCGGGCTGACCATATTCAGGAAAATCCGGGGGACCATTTTACCTCCACCATGTTGAAGGTGTATCGCCGCTATGAAGAACTGTGCCAACAGAGTGGGCTGGTAGATTTTGGGGAGCTGCTTTTGCGCTCCCACGAACTATGGTTGCATCGGCCGGAGCTGCTGACCCATTACCAGCAGCGCTTCCAGCATATTCTCGTTGACGAGTTTCAGGATACCAATACCATCCAGTACGCATGGCTGCAGGTTCTGGCGGGCAATCGTGTTCCCTTAACCGTGGTGGGTGACGACGACCAATCCATCTACGGCTGGCGCGGTGCGAAAATCGAGAATATCCAGCAGTACCAGCGAGACTTTCCCAATGCCCGGTTGGTTCGGCTAGAGCAAAACTACCGTTCCACACAGTTGATTCTGAAAGCTGCTAACTCGGTGATTGCTAATAACCAAGGCCGGTTAGGCAAGGAGCTCTGGACCGATGGCGTAGAAGGCGAACCCATCAGCCTGTATGCCGCGTTTAATGAGCAAGACGAAGCCAATTACATTGCCGACAGTATCTCCAGCTGGGTAAGTGAGGGCAATTTGCGCAGCGAATCCGCCATCCTGTACCGCTCTAACGCCCAGTCCAGGGTGTTGGAAGAGTCCTTGATGCGTCAAGGCATCCCGTACCGCGTGTATGGTGGCCTTCGCTTCTATGATCGTCAGGAAATTCGCAATGCTTTGGCGTATTTGCGGCTGGTGCATTATCGCCGAGACGACGCCGCCTTCGAGCGGGTGGTGAACGTGCCAACCCGGGGCATCGGGGCAAAAAGCCTGGCGGAGCTGCGCGAATACGCAACCAACCAAGGCATATCGCTTTGGGAATCCGCAGAGCGCCTGCTGGAAGCTGAACAGGTTAAAGGCCGAGCGAAAACTGGCTTACAAACCTTCATTAGGGTCATTGAAGAGCTGTCTGTTATGGCCGAAGAAGCATCGCTTCACGGCCTGATGAAGCAGACCATTGAAGCCAGCGGGCTCAAGGACTACCACGCCAGCGAGAAGGGCGAAAAGGGTCAAGCTCGGGTTGAGAACCTAGAGGAATTGGTCAACGCCTTAGCCGATTTTGAGGTGGAAGAGGGTGTAGATCCGCTCTCGGAATTCATTGCTCAGGCAGCACTGGATGCTGGCGAGTCTCAGGCGGGTGATCACGAAGATAGCGTGCAGTTGATGACCCTGCATTCCGCCAAGGGTTTGGAGTTCCCACTGGTATTTCTTGCCGGTGTCGAAGAAGGGCTATTTCCCCATAGCATGTCTCTGGAAGAGCCGGGACGTATGGAAGAGGAGCGGCGACTGGCCTATGTGGGTATCACCCGAGCCATGAAAAAACTGGTGATTACCTACGCCGAATCCCGTCGTCTTTATGGGCAAGAAAAGTTCAATGCACTTTCCCGCTTTGTGCGGGAGATTCCCGGTGATTGCCTGCAGGAAGTGCGGTTGCGTAACACGGTGACCCGCCCGGCGATGATGGATCGCCCGAACGAAGGCTTGTTCAGTCAGGACTCTGCTCAGCAGTCCGGTTTCAGTCTGGGGCAGCGGGTTCGGCACCCGAAGTTTGGCGAGGGTGTGGTCATGAATGCTGAGGGTAGCGGTCACCATACGCGGGTTCAGGTGAACTTTGATGAAGGGGCTAAGTGGCTGGTGCTGGCCTATGCGCCTCTGGAGGCTTGCTAGGCCTTGGTGTTCGCAGAGGCAGGGTAAGGCTTTTCAAAACACGCTCCTTGCGGCACATCCATGTGGCGCTTGGGCTCCGCTTCTCATTGCTTTATGCTCCTGCGTCGCAGTGAGAATCCAGGGTTGGCCGTCCTTGGCCAACCCGTGAAGAGCTGGCGCTCTTCACCCATGGCTCCGCACAGTTTTGAAAAGCCTTACCCTGCCTCCGCTTCTGACGCTGCGGCAGCCCTTTACATCAATGCCACGTAAATAACCCCTGCCAAAATAACTCTGTAGATAACATAAGGCCACATGCCCACTTTGTTGAGCCATTTCAGGAAGAAATGGATCGCGGTAATGGCAACAACGAACGACGTAACACCACCTACCAAAAACGCGCCCCAATCTACGACTATATCCGCAGTCGCAACTTCCAGCAGCTTAACCGCAGAGGCCAGTGCGGTAATTGGAATAGCCAATAGGAAGGAGAAGCGGGAGGCGGTTTCCCGGCTCATGCCCAGAAACAGGCCTGCAGTGATGGTAATACCGGATCTGGAGGTGCCGGGAACAAGTGCGATTGCCTGAGCAATGCCTACCAGTAGTGCATCTTTCCAATTGAGGCTGTCCAGAGAGCGTTGGCGTTTGGGCATCCAGTCTGCAACGCCCAGCAGCAGGCCGAAGATCAGCGTAGTCGCGAAAATGATTTCCACGGCGCGCAGTTCGTTATCGATGATGTCCAACAATGCGAGGCCCGCCAGACCAGCCGGTATTGTGCCTA
This sequence comes from Marinobacter sp. 1-4A, assembly GCF_016597725.1. GTDB lineage: Bacteria > Pseudomonadota > Gammaproteobacteria > Pseudomonadales > Oleiphilaceae > Marinobacter. The sequence goes on along the minus strand of NZ_VCGY01000002.1, from coordinate 494,642 downwards.
TCACCAAATAAAGGGCCAAGGCGCCTTGGCCAACGACGCGGCGACGGCTAATGGAAATAAGGCCATCCCGGGCGATACTGAACACGTCGGCGCGGAAGTAGAGCACCACCGCCAGCAGGGTGCCCACATGCACGGCAAGATCGAAAGCGACACCTTGATCCACCCAGTCGAAAAATGCGGGCACAAGAATAAGGTGCGCAGAGCTGGAAATGGGCAGGAATTCGGTCAGTCCCTGAAGGAGGCCAAGGAACAAAGCCTGAAGAAAATCCATTCTGAGAGTTCCGTTCGGGTCAGAGGTGTAAAGTTCGTGGGAAAGAAAAGGTGGTCGGGATATTAGCAGGGTGCTAGTTCACTGAACAGATCTCAAGCCCCGGATGTAATGCGCTTAGATCGCGCCCGGGGCAGCCCAGAGCCGTTAGGTTGGAAATTTGTTGCGGGTGGTATTGGCAATTCTTACGAGAACCAGCATCAAAGGCACTTCCACCAGCACGCCAACCACTGTCGCCAATGCCGCTCCTGATTGCAGGCCAAACAGGGCAATGGCTGCGGCTACCGCCAGTTCAAAGAAATTACTGGCACCGATCATGGCGCCGGGGGCGGCGATGCAGTGGCGAACCTTCCACAATCTGGCCCACCCGTAAGCGATGAAAAAAATCAGCACCGTCTGGATGATCAGCGGTACGGCAATTAGCGCAATGTGCAGCGGGTTTTCCAGAATGACTTCGCCTTGAAAGGCGAACAGCAACACGAGGGTGACAATCAGCGCCGCTGGCGTAATGGGCCCCAGCCGTTTCATGAACACGTCGTTGTACCAAGGCTCGCCTCGGTGCGCGATTAATGTGCGGCGGGTAAGATAGCCTGCGGCCAGCGGGATCACGATATACAATACAACCGACAGAATTACTGTATTCCAGGGCACCTGAATGTCGGAGATGCCTAGCAGAAAGACCACAATGGGTGCGAAGGCAAACAGCATAATGATGTCGTTCAGGGATACCTGAACCAGTGTGTAAGCGGCGTCGCCTTTGGTGAGGTAGCTCCACACGAACACCATGGCCGTACAGGGTGCTGCGCCCAGCAGAATCGCGCCTGCCAGGTATTCGCTGGCTAATTGCGGGGCGATCCAAGGTTCAAATACTACCATCAGAAAGAACCACGCAATGGCGAACATGGTGAAGGGTTTGATCAGCCAGTTCACAACGGTGGTAATGGCTAAACCCTTCGGTTCTTTTCGCACTCCAACAATGGCGCTGAAATCAATTTGCGCCATCATGGGAAAAATCATTGCCCAGATCAGGATGGCGATAGTGATAGACACCTGTGCGTATTCAAAGCGAGACAGGGCTTCAGGCACCACCGGCGCAAACTGGCCCAGAGCCACGCCAGCGATAATGGCCAGAGCTACCCATACCGACAGATAGCGTCCGAACAGGTCCATGCCTTCTGTTTTTGTGTTTTCCGCTTCGGTGTTTTGGCTCATAGCTCACTCTCAGATAGACCGTTGGTTAACACGCTTTGATAAGTCTTCAGCGCTTTCTTTTCGCTCGGAATAGCGGTTGGTGAGGTAGTCACTGCGGTCGCGTACCAGCAAAGTGAATTTCACCAACTCTTCCATCACATCCACGATGCGGTCGTAATAGGCAGAAGGTTTCATACGGTCATTGTCGTCAAACTCCATGAACGCTTTTGGCACTGGTGATTGGTTTGGAATGGTCAGCATCCGCATCCAGCGGCCCAGAACCCGCAGTTGATTAACCACATTGAACGACTGGGAGCCGCCGCACACCTGCATCACCGCCAGAGTTTTACCTTGAGTGGGGCGAACCGCCCCTATGGACAAAGGAATCCAGTCAATTTGGGTTTTCATAACGCCAGTCATGGCACCATGGCGCTCCGGTGAGCACCACACCATTCCTTCCGCCCACTCGGCCAGCACTCTCAGTTCCTGAACTTTCGGGTGAGAAGCCTCTTCGGCATCGGCCAGCGGCAGGCCGCGCGGGTTAAAGATGCGGGTTTCCGCGCCCATGGCCTCCAGTAAACGAGCGGCCTCTTCAACGGCAAGGCGGCTGAAAGAACGAGCGCGCAAGGAGCCGTACAGAAGCAATATTCGAGGTGCGTGTTCCGGCGCCTCGGTAGTAAATAGCTGCTCACTGGTGGGGGGCTGAAACAGTTCGGCGACAATATTGGGCAGGTCGGTTGATTTCATAGAGCGACTGGAAGTCCTAAAATTTCAATGAGTGAAATGGCTGGTTGGTGTCTTTACTTTGTAACATTACCTGCCTAATATCGCCTTGATCATATATATGGATAATCGAATATTCAAGAGTGTGAGCTAACTGCATGATCGATAAAAAAGGTGCCTTGCCCGCACAAGAAACTTGCCAGCAGTCCATAGAAATTAGCCCTATCGTGCTGTTTAAGGCTTTGAGTGATGAATTGCGGCTGGTCAGTATGCTGCTGATTCGGCGCCGGCAAGAGTTGTGTGTCTGCGAACTGACAGAAGCCTTAGATGTGTCTCAGCCAAAAGTCAGCCGTCATCTGGCCATACTGAGAGACACAGGGTTGGTGGCAACAGAGCGCCGGGGGCAGTGGATCTACTATTCTATTCCCCCCACTTTGCCTGCGTGGGTGTTTCGAGTTTTGGACGAAACGGCGGCACATAACGAGGCGGTACTTAAATCACCTCTGGCGAAGCTTCAGGCCATTGTCGATCGCCCGACGATGCAGTGTCCCTGATCCTTGGCCTGATGGCTTTCACGCAAGGAGATAGTTATGAGCAAGATCAAAGTAGGTATTAACGGATTTGGCCGTATTGGCCGCCTGTCGCTGAGGGCGGCCTGGGGCTGGCCGGAACTGGAGTTTGTTGCCATTAACGACCCCGGGGCGGAGACTCACGCCTTGGCGCACCTGCTGAACTTCGACAGTGTTCACGGTATCTGGAGCCATGAGGCTTCCGCCAGTGGCGATGAGATGGTGATCGACGGCAAGCGCATCGAGGTTACCCATAATAAGGCCATCGGTGACACGGACTGGTCAGGCTGCGATATAGTGATCGAAGCCAGTGGCGCCAACAAAACCGTCGCGGCGCTGCAGGGTTACCTCGATCAAGGCGTGAAGCGCGTAGTGGTGACAGCGCCGGTGAAGGAAGCTGGCGCCAAGAACATAGTGATGGGCGTGAACGAGCACATTTTCGAGCCGGCCAGCGACCGCATTGTGACAGCAGCCTCTTGCACCACCAACTGTCTGGCACCGGTGGTCAAAGTGATTCACGAAAAGCTCGGCATTAAGCACGGCTCGATCACTACCATTCACAGTCTGACCAATACCCAAACAATTCTCGACGCGCCCCATAAAGACCCACGTAGAGCCAGAGCCTGCGGCAGTTCGCTGATTCCTACGAGTACTGGTTCCGCTACCGCAATCATTGAAATCTTCCCGGAGCTGAAAGGGCGCCTTGATGGCCACGCAGTGCGGGTTCCTCTGACCAATGCTTCGCTGACTGACTGCGTTTTTGAAGTGGAAACACCAACAGATTCCGACATCGTGAACCGGTTGCTGAAAGAAGCCGCCGAGGGCGAACTGAAGGGTATTCTGGGTTATGAAGAGCGCCCGTTAGTCTCTATCGATTACAAAACGGATCCGCGCTCATCCATTGTTGATGCTTTGTCCACGCTGGTTATCAACGGCACTCAGGTAAAAATCTACGCCTGGTACGACAACGAATGGGGATACGCCAATCGCACTGTAGAACTGGTGCGCAAGGTAGGGGCTGTCTGATATGAGCGCAGCCATCCGTCAGTATCTGGTGATCACAGGTAATTATTGGGCCTTCACTCTGACGGATGGTGCCTTGCGTATGCTGGTGGTGCTGCACTTCCATCAGCTCGGGTACTCGCCCCTTGAAATTGCCCTACTATTCATTTTCTACGAGTTCTTCGGGGTGGTGACCAATCTGGTGGGTGGGTATCTGGGCGCTCGTATGGGCTTGAATCGCACCATGAACATCGGATTGTTCCTGCAGATCGCGGCCTTGGCCATGCTGGCTGTTCCGGCGGCCATGCTCACAGTGCCCTGGGTGATGGCGGCGCAAGCTTTGTCTGGTATTGCCAAAGACCTGAACAAAATGTCTGCCAAAAGCGGCATCAAATTGCTGGTGCCAGATGAGCAGCAGGGCACTTTGTATAAATGGGTCGCCATACTGACGGGATCGAAGAACACGCTGAAAGGCGTGGGCTTTTTTCTGGGTGGCGTTCTGCTGATGTCGGTGGGCTTCACCGGCGCGGTGCTTGCAATGGCTGCGGCTCTCGGGTTGGTTTGGCTCGCCAGTCTGTTTTTGCTTAAACAGGAGTTGGGCAAGAGCACCGCAAAACCGAAATTCCGGGAGATTCTTTCAAAAAGCCCGGCCATTAACGTGCTGTCTGCAGCCCGTATGTTTCTGTTTGGTGCCCGGGATGTGTGGTTTGTTGTGGCTCTGCCCGTTTATCTGCATACGGTCTTTGGTTGGGATTTCTGGAAGGTTGGCGGTTTTATGGCTATCTGGGTCATCGGCTATGGCGTTATCCAGACCATAGCGCCCCGGATTACCGGCACAAGCGAAGGCAAACAGCCTGCCGCATTCTGGGCCGCAGGACTGGCATTGGTTCCTGCGGCGATTGCCCTTGGTCTGATGGCCGGCTGGTCGCCACAGATTGTGGTCGTGGGTGGTTTGTTGCTGTTCGGAGTTTTGTTTGCCATCAACTCCTCCCTGCATAGCTACCTGATTGTCAGCTATGCCAGAGGTGATGGTGTATCCCTGGATGTGGGTTTCTATTACATGTCCAATGCCGCGGGCCGGTTGCTGGGTACGATATTGTCTGGCTGGGTGTATCAGGTATACGGGCTGGAGGCGTGCTTGTGGATATCGTCGGGCCTGGTATCAACAGCTGCGTTGTTGTCATTGATGCTGCCCGAAAGGCATGTAGTTAAAGCATGACAGCAGGTGGGTTTAGAAACGCAACACCAGACCTGCAGATGCCTCAACTTGGAGATAGCCGCTGCTGCGGTAGGTAAGTTGGCAGCCACCTGAACAGAATACAGAGCCGCCGGAATCCAGGGCTGTATAAACTCCTCGAAGGTCAAGCCGTAAGCGTAGCTTTTCACTAAGTAAGAACTGGTAACCACCGCCGAGGGACAGGGCCAGACGATGCTCTGTATTGTATGCTGAATCGCCTGGCTCCAGGCGGGTCAGGCCTAATACGCCAGATGCAAAGCCCCCATAGCTTTTGCCACCCGGGAAATAAAGACCACCGAATTGCAGTTGGTAGATAGTAAGGTCAATTTCCCTAGTGCCGGGGGCAAAGAGGCCGTTATTCAGCTTTACCGAGGTACCCTGGCGGCCAAAATACAGCTCACCCTGCTTACCTGCTTCTGGCAGGTCGAAATTCAAGGTTAGTCCATGGCTTTTGGTGTCCCTGAATCGGATTCGGTCTTTTGTGTTGGCGCCAGCGGTTTCAATATCGACCGAGCTGCCCATGCGATAGCCCACGAACGGTGCTATGCCCATATCAGCGGTTGCGGCCGGAGCGACCAGAGCGAAGCTCATTGCCAGTGCACTTAACTGCCTGAAGTTCATAGGTTGCGGGTCTCTGCTATCGCGCTTTGGTCAGATTAAACGTTATGGTGTAACCATTGCAGATACGGACGACCTTGCCAATAGGCAGGCGAGGCTCTGTAGATCGATGAATTTGATCAGAATGGAGGAGTTTTTATGTCGGAATCCAACATAGTTGTCATCACAGGTGCTAATCGTGGCATTGGGCTTGAGCTCGCTCGCTATTATGCCGGTGAAGGGCATGACGTAATGGGAGTGTGTCGACAGTCCTCTGATGAGCTGGCAAGTGTGGCGGCACAGGTAATTGGAGGCGTAGATGTAACCACTGACGAAGGCATCGAAAAGCTGAAGGCAGGCCTCGTGGGCAAAAACATCAGTCTGCTGATCAACAATGCGGGCTTGCTGCAGGATGAACAGCTGGGCAGCATCGATTTCGGTTCCATTCGCGCACAAATGGAAATCAACGCCTACGCACCTCTGCGTGTAGCTGAAGCCCTGATTCCTTTTATGGGGCAGGGCAGCAAAATCGCCAATATCACCAGCCGTATGGGCTCTATTGCCGATAACGATTCTGGCGGTCGTTACGGTTATCGCGCATCCAAGGCGGCATTGAACGCGTTTGGCAAATCCTTGGCGATAGATTTGAAACCAAGGGGGATTGCTGTAGTTCAGCTGCATCCGGGTTATGTGAAGACCCGAATGGTGAACTTTGGTGGCCTGATCACCCCGGAAGACTCTGCCCGTGGGCTGGCTAAACAGATTGCCAGACTGAATCTGGAAAACACCGGCTCCTTCTGGCACAGCAATGGTGAAGAGCTACCCTGGTGAGCATCAAGCCACGTATTCTGCTGCTGTCGGCCTACGACGCCGCCAGTCATAAACGTTGGCGGGAGCAACTCGTTCAACTCTTGCCGGACTATCACTGGCATACCTTGGCATTAGCCCCACGATTTTTTCAGTGGCGTATCCGCGGCAACGCTCTGAGTTGGCTTAACGAGCCCTGTTTTCAGACGCCCTGGGATTTGGTCGTTGCTACATCCATGGTGGACCTCGCAACCTTGCGGGGGCTGCACCCAAAACTGGCGAGCACGCCTTGTTTGTTATACATGCATGAGAATCAGTTTGCCTTCCCTGTAAGCAGTCAGCAGCAGGGGCGCGTAGAGCCTCAAATGGTGAATCTCTATGGCGCTCTGGCTGCAGACTGTGTGGCATTCAACAGTGCTTGGAATCGAGACAGCTTTTTGACCGGGGTGGGGGCGTTTTTGAACAAAATGCCAGATGCGGTGCCGAAGGGGCTGGTCGATAACCTAAAGCATAAATCCGAAGTGCTGCCGGTGCCTATCGAAGACGCTTTGTTTGAGGGCACACCAACGCCCTTGAATCGAGAGTGCCCGCATCTGCTCTGGAACCACCGCTGGGAATACGATAAAGGGCCAGACAGGCTGCTTAACTTTCTGAACGTGTTAGAAAAGCAGCAACAGCCGTATCGTCTGAGCGTGGTCGGAGAGAGTTTTCGTAACCATCCAAGCGCCTTTGCCCAGATAGCGACAAGGTTCCGTGATCGCATAGAAAATTGGGGGTTTCTGGAGAGCCGAGCTACATACGACAGACTGCTACGCAAAGCAGATATTGTTCTATCAACGGCGCTTCATGATTTTCAGGGCCTGTCGATGCTGGAGGCTATGGCCGCTGGGTGCATCCCATTGGCGCCGGACAGGTTGGCTTATCGGGAGTACGTGCCTCACAGCTGTCGTTACGAAAGCCATGAAGAGGCTGCTGATACGGAAGCGGAGGCTGCAGTCAGTTGCTTGCAGCGGCTTATTGAAAAGCCGCCACCTTGCTGCCAACCCGATGCCTGGGGTGCGTCGGTGCTTTTAGGGAAGTATCGATCTCTGTTTGACCGGCTCATCAAGACCACGCCTAAGCTTGAACCTTCAAGTGATTCGATGGGATCAATGCAGTGAGGCTTGGCGAGCAAGGTCGATTGATGGTCAGGCTTTCTGTTCCGGAACTTCTCGAATTCGGCCTTGTTCATCAATGGCCACGTAGACAAACCTGCCCTCGGTGACTTTGCGCGGATTTTTTGCGGTGCGGTCAAGGGTCCATACTTCCACATTGATTTTCATGGAGCTGCGGCCTATGTCTACTAATTCGCAGTAACAGCCGACTTGGGAACCGACCCGTAACGGGGAAAGAAATTCCATCCCGTCCATGGCCACGGTAGCGTTGCGGCCCAGAGAAATACGTCCAGCGACGGTGGCTGCGGCAATATCCATCTGTTTGACCAGCCAACCGGCGAAGACATCGCCATTGGCGTTTGTATCCTGAGGTAATGGAACGATCTGAAGGGTTAAGTCGCCCCGGGGCTGGGGTTTATCGTCATCGTATGCAGTCATGGATCACGCCTTTTGTTATCTAGAATTATTTTCTTAGCATGTTAACGGCCTATCTGGCGGCTGCAAGCTTATTTGCGGCTTCTACTCTATGTGTAACAAAGCTGTCATACAGAGGCTTTAATCTTCACCCATCAGTAAACCGGTGCTGTACACAACATAAGTGACTGATGGAGATACAACGTGATTAAACCGAATAAAGCTATTGCTATTGTTGCCTTGACTGGCGGGATGTCTATCGTTTCCGCTCCCGCACTGGCCCGTGACACCGTAAACGTTGTGGGTTCTTCAACGGTTTACCCTTTTGCTACCGTTGTTGCCGAACGCTTTGGTCGTAACACTGACTTCCCCACGCCTAAGCTGGAATCAACCGGCTCGGGCGGTGGTTTCAAGTTGTTTTGTGCTGGAATCGGCACCCAGCACCCGGATATTACAAACGCGTCGCGCCGGATGAAGGCTAGCGAGTTTGAAATGTGTCAGCGCAATGGCGTAGAGGCCATTACCGAAGTGAAAATCGGTGCCGATGGCATTGTTATCGCTAATTCGAAGGAAGCGGACCCCATGGACCTGAGCCTGCGCCAGGTGTTCTTGGCTTTAGCGAAAGATGTGCCAGACCCCAAAGGCGGTGACAAATTGGTCGCCAACCCTTATGAAAAATGGAGCGATATAGACTCTAGCCTGCCAGCGAAAGAAATAAGTGTGATGGGACCACCTCCGACGTCCGGAACCCGTGACGCTTTTGTAGAAATCGCGATGGAAGGTGGTTGTAAGACGTTTGATTTTATCAAGGCGATGGAAAAGAAAGAAATGCGCGGTGTTTGCCATAATATGCGCGAAGACGGCGCCTTTGTTGAAGCCGGTGAAAACGACAATTTGATCGTTCAGCGACTGGCTCAGGACAAAGACACACTGGGTATCTTTGGCTACAGCTTCCTGATGGAAAACAGCGGTGAAATTCAGGCATCCACCATCAACGGTGTGGAGCCAACGCCAGATACCATTGCCGATGAAGAGTATCCCGTGGCTCGCTCCCTGTTTTTCTACATTAAAAATGCCCACGCAGGTGTGGTTCCCGGTATCGCCGAATATGCACAGGAGTTCACCACAGAAGGTGCATGGGGCGACAATGGCTACTTGGTGGATGTGGGCTTAATCCCTAACCCACGCAATGTGCGCATGGAAACCGCAAAAGCCGTTAGAGAACTCAAGCCAATGACGGGTAATGAGCTTTAATATCCGATTGGTAGAAAATAGGGGCAATGAACTCAGGAGACAGCCATGAATCAACGAGACTACCATGCAGACAGCTGATTTATTGCCCCTAGTTTTGGTGCTTGCCGCAGTGGCTTACGGGTTCGCTTTTATGCGCTCCCGCGCTGTGGCAGCGCCTTTGGGTGGTATCCGTAATCTCAAGGCTCTGCCAGCGTACTATGCCGCCAGAGCAGCACTTTGGTGTGCAATCCCGGCCCTGATTATTCTAGGAACCTGGGCTGCGTTTGAAGGCAAAGTCATTCAAGACATGGTTATGGCGTCCTTGCCCGCAGAACTCGCTCCGCAATCGGCAGGGCGCGCCAGCCTGACGCTTTCTCAAATTAGTAATCTAGCCGCTGGAAAGCTGGACCCAGCGATGGTTCCGGAAGGCATTTCCGGTGCCGCGACCCTACTGCAAGAGTTGCGCGAGCAGAGTAGTCAATTCAAGACGCTATTAGTAATCTTGATTGCGGTTCTTGGTGGCACCTTTGCCTGGACGCAGGTCGCACCGCAAATCAATGCTCGCAAGAGTGTGGAGCGTACGCTACAGCGTTTGTTTTTCGTGTGCGCCGCCGTTGCCATTCTTACCACCATTGGCATTGTTTTCTCAGTTATTTTCGAAACCTTCCGTTTTTTTGAAAAGGTACCGGTGAGTGAATTTTTGTTCGGCACCAGTTGGAGTCCACAAACCGCCCTGCGAGCGGATCAGATAGGTTCAGAAGGCGCATTCGGTATTATTCCGTTGTTTACCGGAACGCTCATGATTTCTGCGATTGCCTTGCTGATTGCTGTGCCGGTTGGCTTGCTGTCAGCGGTGTACCTCTCCGAGTACGCCAGCCCAATGGTGCGTTCGGTGGTCAAGCCCTTGCTGGAAATGCTCGCCGGTGTGCCTACTGTCGTTTACGGCTTTTTTGCAGCGCTCACCGTAGCGCCCTTTATCCGTGATCTAGCTCTGGCTTTGGGGCTTGAAGCCTCTTCCCAGAGTGCGTTGGCGGCGGGGCTAGTGATGGGCATTATGATTATCCCTTTTGTGTCCTCTTTATCCGATGACGTGATTAATGCAGTTCCCCGCACTCTGCGGGATGGCTCTTTGGCGCTGGGCGCCACCCAGTCTGAAACCATGAAGAATGTGATTTTTCCGGCAGCGTTGCCGGGCATTATGGGGGGCATATTGTTAGCTGCATCCCGGGCCATTGGTGAAACCATGATTGTTGTTATGGCCGCCGGACTGGCCGCAAACTTGACGGCCAACCCGTTGGATTCGGTCACTACCGTCACGGTGCAAATTGTCACGCTGCTCACGGGCGATCAGGAATTCGACAGCGCCAAGACTCTGGCCGCATTTGCTCTGGGCATGATGCTCTTTATCGTAACGCTGCTGCTGAACGTGATTGCACTGAAAGTCGTGCGCAAATACAGGGAACAATATGACTAATCCAAGTTCTCAGGCGGAACTTGTCCGTCGCTCGCTAAAGCGTCGTTATCGCAAAGAGCGTAGGTTCCGCTTTTATGGCGTAGCCGCTATTTCGATTGCGCTCTTTTCTCTGGTGATTCTGTTTACCGACATTATCAGCAAGGGCTATACGGGCTTCATCAAAACCACGGTGACCCTTGAGGTGCATTTAGATGGCGAATTAATGTATCTGAACGATGCCTCAGATCCGGATCAGATCGCCATGGCGGATTTTCAGGCACCTATCATTAAAGCTCTACAAGGGTATTTTCCGCAGGCCACGAGCCGTGCGGATAAACGGGAGCTCAGCCGGATGACCGGCAGCTACGCCAGCAATCAAGTGCGAGACCTGTTGAAAGAGAACCCGGATTGGCTTGGTAGCACTCGCACTATTGAGTTTCCGGCGCACGATACGGTATCGGTTTATGTAAAACATGCAGGCGACCCCGGGTACTCCATACGCCTCACCGAGCAGCAACAGCGTTGGACAGATGAGCTGCTGAGCAAAGGCGTCATTGATACTGGATTTAACGATGTGTTTTTTAGCCGGGGGGATTCTCGGGAGCCATCCAACGCCGGTATTCTCGGAGCCTTGATCGGCTCCTTGCTGACCATGGGAGTGACCTTGGTTATCGCCTTCCCGGTGGGAGTGGCAGCTGCGGTTTATCTGGAGGAGTTTGCACCGAGTAACCGCCTTACGGACTTTATTGAGGTCAACATTAATAACCTTGCTGCTGTTCCCTCTATCATTTTCGGGTTGCTGGGGCTGGCGGTGTTTATCGGCCTATTTGGTATGCCTCGCTCGGTGCCCGTAGTGGGCGGTTTGGTGCTGGCGCTGATGACATTGCCCACCATCATTATCTCAAGCCGGGCGGCAATCAAAAGCGTGCCGCCTTCGATACGGGAGGCGGCAGAGGGTATAGGCGCGTCGAAAATGCAGGTGGTTCTGCACCATGTGCTACCGCTGGCCATGCCCGGCATGTTGACCGGTTCTATTATCGGCATGGCACAGGCACTGGGCGAAACCGCGCCTTTGCTTTTGATTGGCATGGTAGCGTTTATTGTTGAGATACCAGAGGGCTTCTTCAGTTCGGCAACGGTTTTACCCGTGCAGATTTTCATCTGGGCCGGCAGTGCAGAGCAGGGATTCGTGGAGCTGGCCTCTGCCGGCATTATGGTTCTGCTCGCCTTCCTGATCACCATGAATGCATTCGCCATATGGCTGCGCAAGCGCCTTGAGCGCCGTTGGTAGAGAGACCACACTTATGGGCACAACGATTAACACTATCCCGAAAACTATGAATCCAACAGCGATAAAAGAGACAGCCATGCCTGAAGCCGACCCAATAAACGCTCCGGTTGAGCGCCCGGCAGACACAGTGATTGAAGAAGGGAAAACCGTTGGTATCCCGTTTTCGGACGATCCCAAGTTTAAACTGCGAGATGTGGAAGTGTTTTACGGTGAAACCCGGGCCATCAAAAACATCAGTCTGGATATCGCTCGCAATGAAGTTATCGCCTTTATCGGGCCTTCCGGTTGCGGCAAATCCACCTTTTTGCGCTGTTTGAACCGCATGAACGACAGCATTGATAGCTGCCGGATCAAAGGTTCATTGCTGTTGGATGGGCAGAACATCTATGACTCAAAGCGAGACGTAGTTGAGCTGCGCGCGCGCGTGGGTATGGTTTTCCAGAAACCCAACCCCTTCCCAAAATCTATCTACGACAATGTTGCCTATGGCCCTCGCATTCATGGTCTGGCCAATCGCAAGTCCGATCTGGACGACATTGTAGAAAACAGCCTACGCAAGGCAGGCCTGTGGAACGAGGTGAAGGATCGCCTTGATGCCATGGCAACCGGCATGTCAGGGGGCCAGCAACAGCGGCTGTGTATCGCAAGAGCCATCGCCGTCAGCCCCGAAGTGGTGCTGATGGATGAGCCCTGTTCGGCGCTGGATCCTATTGCTACTGCCAGAATTGAAGAGCTCATTGCTGAGATGTCCGAGAGCTACACCATTGTGATCGTGACCCACTCGATGCAGCAGGCTGCGCGGGTATCCAACCGCACCGCCTACTTTCACCTAGGCCATCTTGTGGAAGTAAACGATACCAGCAAGGTGTTCACGACGCCGGAACACGAGCTGACCGAATCCTACATCACCGGCCGTTTTGGTTGATCCCGGTGCCCAGAACAAGCCAGAACAAGAGAGGAGCAAAGCGTGCCTAGTAAAAAAGACGACGTTTATGGGGATCATATATCTAACCGTTTCAACGACGAACTGTTGGCCTTGAAAACCCGATTTCTAAAAATGGGCGGTCTGGTGGAGACTCAGATCGAAAGTGCTTTGAAGGCCTTGACTGAAGGCGATGGGTATTTGGCGGAAGAAATTCGAGCCAACGACCGAACGGTTGATCGGATGGAAATGGATATTGATGAGGAGGCCATGCTCATCATCGCCCGTCGCCAGCCCACGGCCCGGGATCTGCGGTTGGTGATTTCGGTCATTCGAATGGTGGCGGATTTGGAGCGAGTAGGCGACGAAGCCAAAAAGATTGCCAAGTTTGCCATCAAGCTCACCGAAGAAGGGCAGGCGCCCCAAGGTTACGGGGAGGTTCGTCATATTGGCGCTCATGTGATGACCATGCTTCATGACTCACTGGATGCCTTCGCCAGACTGGATTCCGAGCAGGCTTTACGGGTAATGAAGGAAGATAAACGAGTAGATGAAGAATATCAGGCGGCAGCTCGAACGTTGCTCACCTTTATGATGGAAGATGCCCGCAATATTTCGCGTTGCATGTCAGTGATGTGGGTTCTGCGGTCGTTGGAGCGGGTGGGCGATCACGCCTGCAATATTGCCGAGAACGTTATCTTTATGGTGAAAGGCGAAGACGTACGCCACACCCCAATGGAAGAAGCGGAACGGGTGGTGGGGCGTTAAAGCCCCACGCTATCCAAGCTTTGGTTGCTCAGGCCTGCTTCATTTTGTCGGTATACGGTGGCCAGCCTAGAGGTTTGCCTGCCAAGAGATGCAGATGAATGTGGAATACGGTCTGGCCGGAGTTTTCACCGCAGTTCATCACAGTGCGATAGCCGTCTTCGGCAAAGCCCATCTCTTTGGCGAGCTTGGAGGCTACCCAGTAAAGATGGCCGACCAGTTCCCGGTCCATCTCCTCGATATCATTGATGGTAGCAATCAGCTTTTTGGGGATGATCAGCAGGTGTACCGGTGCTTGCGGATTGATATCGCGAAACGCCAAGCTGATGTCGTCTTCATAAACGATATCCGCCGGGATTTCGCGATTAATGATCTTGGTGAAAAGCGTTTCTGACATTTTGGCTTCCTTTTGTTTATCGTTGTCCAAATATTCAAAGCTGGCTCAAACCCGGCAACCGGGCTGTTAATTGCCGGATAACCGCTGGTAGCTCATCGTCGATTCCCATGGCATAGCGTGCTACCCGATTGCGTGCGAAGGGCAGGGCACGGGCCGTGCCCAAGCCGAGGTTCCGGAGCAAATGAAGCGGCGGAATCTGGTTGCTAAACAGATGATAAAACGCATCCATGGCGAACATCATACGCCTGTTCGCAGGTCGCCGTTGCTGCTCATAGCTGGCCAGCCATGAAGGCTTGGCCAGATCGTCCCCGGCTCTCTTGGCTTCTTTCAAAAGACTCTGCAAACACTGGGTATCCTGAAAACCAAGGTTTACGCCCTGTCCCGCTAAGGGATTGATGGTGTGAGCGGCGTCTCCCACTAGCACAATACGCCCCGCCGAGTAGTGCTTGGCGTGTTGGCGGGCAATAGGAAAGCTGGCGCGATCTTCAATATGGGTAAGCTGCGGAAGTTCTGCTGGAAAGCCCTTCTGTATCTCCACCATCAAGGCTTCATTGTTCAGGGTTTTCAGGCGGGCGATTTCTTCTGGCGAGTCGTACCACACCAGTGAAGCGCGGCTTTCCCCAGAGTGACTGGCGCCTGCGTTATAAAGCGGCAGAAAGGCTCTGGGGCCGGAAGGGTAAAACCCCTGCCAGGTGATATCTTGCACTGGCCCCTGATAACGCACAGAAATAACCATGGCCTGCTGACCGTACTGGTTCCGGGTAACACCGATGCCCGCCATGTCCCGCACCCGGGATTGCGCACCGTCGGCACCAATTATGAGTGCGGCGGTCAGTTCCTCGCCACCCTCAAGCACAACTTTGGCCTGACCACCAGTCTGGGTAATGCCAGTGACGCCCTTGCCTGCCAGTATGGTAACCGAGGGCTCGGCTTGTGCAGCTTGCCAAAGGCCCTGCTGGGTTACGGAGTTTTCAACAATATGGCCTAGGTGAGGGGCGTTCAGCCCGGCGGCATCAAATTCCACCTGATTGGACGTGCGCGGTAGCAAGTTGCTTAATGGATGAGGGGTTTCATCCCACACCGCTAGGCGGCGATAGGGTGTTGCGCGCATATTGAGGATATGGTCCCAAGCGCCCAGACTTCGCAGATAGCGTTCGCTTCCAGCGCTTAGGGCGGAAACGCGTATATCGGGGGCAGAGTCCGGATCGAACTTGGGTGCAGGTGCGCGATCAACCATCGCGACGCTGAAGCCTTCCTGCCCGAGGCCAGTAGCAAGTGCGGCGCCAACCATGCCAGCGCCGACAATTACAATATCAAATGCTTGAGTCATATCGGTTTCCTGTCTGATGCCCACAGTTTACGCGATGGCAACAATCAGACAAGCGACCGGGGTCAAGCCGAATACAATAGCAGCATTAACCTAGCATCCCGGATGCCTGTTGTTCCGAGTGTTCCCCGGGCTGGCCACGGCTTTTCAATAACCACGCCGGTTTCTGGGTGCCGGGTTTGATAAATCCTCGATTGAGCACCATAGGCTGAACCAGGTTTAGAAAATCCCGGGTTTTCATGTGCAGGGTTTCTGTATGGCTGCCTGCGGCAAAGGCCAGCTCGGATTGTTCCGTTAGCGGTTCGGCACAGTAAACGGTCATCCCGAACAGGTTGCCGAAAGGCGGCATGGCCCCGACTTCACAGTCTGGGAAGCGATCCTGAAATTCCTGCTCGTCGGCAAGGTCAACAAAGTCGGTATCCAAAATGCGGGAAAGGCTCTCCCAGCGCACGCGCCAGGTTGCAGGCATAACCAGCATCGCCATTTTTCCGTCCAGTTCGATAATGACAGTTTTAACGACCTTATCACCCGCAATTTTCACGTGGTGGGCAAGATCCTGAGCGGTAAACGCGGGGGGGTGAGTGAGGCACATGTATTCAACATTGGCCCCATCAAGAAATTCTTTTAGCTGCTGTATCGGCATAGAGAAAGCCTCCTACCAGCAATGACAACTATCCGAAGCGGTCGGCATGTGTAGCTTGCTCCGGCGACGTTCTGACGGGGCCCCAAGGGCCCCGTCATTATTGGTCAGCTTAGCTTAGGTTGTGCTGTTTGCGAGTAACGGGTTGTATCTATGTGATACGGATTGCTATTTCACTCGGTTTTGTACATGTGAACGTCGCGCTGAGGAAAGGGAATGGAGATACCTTCCGCATCAAAGGCTTTTTTCACACGCTCTTGCATGTCCCAGTAGAACGGCCATAGGTCCCCAGACTTTGTCCAGGCCCGAACAGTAAGGTCAACAGAGCTGTCTCCAAGGCCGCCCACCACAATTAGTGGTGCAGGGTCTTTGAGCGCGCGCTCATCTTCTTCGATAAGCCGTTTGCAAATGCTCTTGGCTTTATCGATATCGTCGTTGTATCCAATGCCGAACTTCATATCGCAACGGCGTGTGTCGTAGACGCTCATGTTGGTCAGGCTGGAGTTGGACAACTCGCCGTTGGGGATCACTACGCGACGATTATCAAAGGTGTCCACAACCGTGTAGAGAATACTGATTTCACGCACCGAACCCAGAAAGCCCTGAGCTTCGATCACATCGCCCACCTTGAACGGCTTGAAAATCAGAATCAGTACGCCACCGGCAAAGTTCCCCAGGCTGCCCTGCAGAGCAAGACCAACAGCCAGGCCTGCGGCACCAATGATAGCGACAAAGGAGGTAGTGGCGATGCCCACCATGGAGGCAACAGAGATCAGCAGCAGAATTTTGAGAACAGCGCTAATTAACCCGCACAAAAACTTGTTAAGGGTAGGGTCTTTCTTGCCAAGCTTGGCATCCAGAACGTTCACAAAGCGATTGATCAGCCATAGGCCGATAATCAGCGTAATAATGGCTAGCAAAACTTTTGGGGCATAGGTCATGACCAGTGCAATGGCCTGATCCACATATTCAGAAGCGCGCCCGTCAGCGCTAAATAGGTCTTCCATAGGGACTCCTTGTGATTCCTGTTCTTAGTTGATTGTCGTTTTAGTGTGGTTCCGGTGCCGCCGGATCAGTTCACGCCTTTTTATAGCAGACAAGGCGGCCGGGGTATATCGGAGTTGCAGCGGAGACTCACAGCGCCGAAGTAGAGACATTTTCGCCCGCCCAAGCGATTACGGTCTCCGCTCCGCCTCGAATAAGAATTTGCCCCTGCTTCTGGCTAAGTTGGTAGTCGTACATGGGGTCGTAGTAATTTTGCAGCAGGGGCTGGATCCAAGCGTCATGACCATCAACGTCACCACGGCTTTCCTGTTGCTGCAGGGCTTGCTCCATAAGACTCCGCAGCTGGCTGTGGCGTTCGCCACCTAGGCGCTTGCTTATGCGTTCTAGAGCGCCAAGCAGGTAGTCACGGAAATTCAGCCAGCCTGCTTCCTCTCCGTCCCGCTTTATGTATTCGGTACACATGCCCTCTACGTAGTCTTCCCGGATAATGCGTGTGCGTTCTTCTAAAGACTGTTCGAGGACAAGAAGCGGAGCGCGGGCCATGCGTTCTTTCAATGCATCGGGCAGGGCGCAGCGGCCGACAAGACGGCTTTCATCTTCAAGGTAAATCGGCCCGCCTGTTAGGTGGTGTGCTTTGAGCATGGCAACGGCCAACCGGTTTTCAAAGTCTATTTGCGAGGGTTGTGGTGTTACCTGACGCCCGAAACTGGAGCCTCTGTGATTTGCCAGCCCTTCCAAATCTACCGGGTTGGGGAGTTGCCGCAGAACGCGTGTTTTTCCGGTTCCCGTGCGTCCGCTAAGAATGCGGAAATCACCGGCTTCTATGAGGTTGTCGAGGCTGTCGATAAGGAAACGGCGTAAAGCCTTATAGCCACCCTTAATGAGAGGGTAATCAATACCGGCGTCTTTGATCCACTGTTGGGTGAGTCTGGACCGCAAACCGCCCCGGAAACAGAATAAGTAACCCTCGGGATGGTTGGCTATAAACCGTTTCCAGACTTCGATTCTCTGGGCTTGAATGTCGCCCGAAACCAGTTGGTGCCCAAGCCGGATGGCTTCGTCCTGACCTTTCTCCTTGTAACAGATTCCCACCCGATGCCGCTCTTCGTCATTCATCAGGGGAGCGTTTTGAGCACACGGGAAGCTGCCTTTGGCGAATTCTACGGGTGCCCGTACATCCATCAATGGGGTGTCGTTTAGGAACAAGGAAAGATAATTATCGGTATCGGGTCTGCTTGCCATGACAGGGCTCAGTCGCTTGCCAGAATGAGGCGGCAGTATAACGGATGGGGCAAGGAATAAAAAAAGGGCAACCCTAGGGCTGCCCTTTACCGGAACAGGTCGGCGCATCCTTGCGCTGAGTGCAACAGCCGTGTTGCGAATCCATTTGCCACTCCGTGGTGCCAGCATCCGAGCCAGCCATCCGAATAGTTATCCCTTAAGCCAGATATCCATGTATCCCTGCTTCTCCCTGCATTCCATGCCGGGGTGCATCCAGTGCGTCGTCCGTTTCCTTGCCATCCCTGACGAAGTCACTATACCAACGGCTGATGATAGAAACCTGCGGGATCTAACCTGTCTTTGCTAAAGGGTTGGCGGTTGGTGTTAATAAAGATTAATCATATCAATGTTTTAAGTTTTTCTGAGGTGACAATTTGGCCTCTGCGCACGTCAGATTACTGCAAGATCTCACATACTTGTGAGATATATCTCACACGGAGTTGGGCGAATCTCTCAAATCCTGATGACTCACTTTGCGTAGCCCAGGCCAAGGTAGGAGTCCGATTAAAATGCCTGCACCGTCTGCGGCGACGTCCATCAGCGAAAAGTCTCTGTATGGCAGGTTGGCCTGTACGGCCTCGATGCCCAGCCCAAACGCCAGTAAAACCGGTGCGTACCAGATAGCCCGGAGCTGTGGCCACGCCAGTCGTGTGAGAATGGTGAGTTCAACAAAGGCGATCAGATGGTTCACTTTGTCGCTGGGAGCGGAAGGTATCGGGTAACTGCTGTTTGTGGTTGCCAGAAAGCCGATAGCGACAACTGACAGCAATAGGGCAAGGCGCCACAGCGGGCGGCAGTGCAACAAAACGGTCAGTTGGTGTTTCAGTGTTGCCATTGGTGAAATCCGTCAGAGTTCTCTGGCTGTGTGAAGGTTTTCAACATGATATGCTTTGCGCCCCGTCACTGTCATTGAAGCGGAGGGCCAATCGGCGATGCTCAGAGGTAATTTTTTTCGTGGACTGGGCTATTTGGGTGAGGGCTTTAGCCTGATTCGCCAGCCTGGCTTGCGGCTATTCGTGGTCATTCCGCTTATCATCAATATTTTTCTCTTCGGACTGCTGTTTTATTTCTTGGGCGAACTGTTCAGCGTATTAATTGCGACCGCGATGGGTTGGCTTCCCGACTGGCCCTGGCTGCAGGCACTGGATTGGCTATTCTGGATTTTATACGGTGCTGTAATCCTGCTTATGTTGGCCTACGGGTTTGTGATTATCGCAAACCTTATCGGCTCGCCTTTCTATGGCTACTTGGCAGAGCTAACGGAAAAGCATCTTACTGGCCAAGAAGTGAGCACCGATGACGGCTGGGCAACCATCATAAAAGATATTCCCCGAGCGCTATGGCGTGAAGTGCAGAAGATCGCCTATTACCTGCCCCGGGCTTTGGGCCTGTTTCTTATTGGCATTATTCCGGTGGTCAACGTGGTTGCGGCCGTGCTGTGGTTTTTGTTCAACAGCTGGATGATGGCGCTGCAGTACGTGGACTACCCGGCGGATAATCACAAAGTGAGCTTCAAGGCGTTGCGCCAGCTGCTTGCCGATACTCGCCTGTCAGCGTTGGGCTTCGGGCTGCCGGTAGCGTTGGCCGCTATGGTGCCGGTTCTTAATTTGGTCGTAGTTCCTGCCGCAGTTTGCGGCGCGACCGCCTATTGGGTGCGCGAGAAAGGCGCAACACGAAACTAAAGAGTCTGGAGGTTTTTTGGACGCATCGGATTTTGCTATAGGTCAGCGCTGGGTCAGCCACAGTGATACGGCGCTTGGCCTAGGAATAGTGACAGACATTTCTGGCCGGCGGATTACCCTGGGGTTTCCTGCGGCGGATGAAGAGCGCACCTACGCTATTGATAACGCTCCGCTTTCGCGCATCGTGTATCAGTTGGGTGAGGAAATCGAAACCTTCGAGGGTTCCAGATATCTGGTCCGCGCGGTTGAAGATCTCGGTGGTGTACTGCTTTATCACGCAGAGGCGATAGATGATGGCGAGGAGCATGAAAAGGATTTGGAGCAGATATCCGAAGTAAAGCTCGCGGGTTCCGTTAATTTTTCTGCACCGCACCAGCGCCTGTTTGCAGGCCAGTTTGATCGCAATGGCGCCTTCCGCCTGCGCTTCGCCACACTGCAACACATGGACCGGCTGCGTGCGTCCCCCGCACGCGGGCTGATTGGCGCCCGCACGCAGCATTTGCAGCACCAAGTTTACATTGCCCATGAAGTTGCGAAACGCCATGCGCCACGGGTGCTTTTGGCCGATGAGGTGGGCCTTGGTAAAACCATTGAGGCGGGCCTTATTCTGCATTACCAACTGCAGACCGGTCGAGCCCGGCGGGCGCTGATTGTGGTTCCGGATTCCCTGATACACCAGTGGCTGGTGGAGATGCTAAGGCGTTTCAATCTGCGTTTCTCTATTGTGGATCAGAGCCGCTACGATGCCATAAAAGACTCCGAAGACGATGTCGACGCTTTGATGAATCACATCTTTGGTGACGAATCGTCCGTTAACCCGTTTGAAAGCGATCAGTTGGTGCTCTGCAGTCTCGATTTTCTGGTCAATAGCAAAAAAGCCAGAACCGACGCATTGAAGGCAGGTTGGGACCTGATGATTGTCGATGAGGCCCATCACCTAGCTTGGAGTCCGGAGGAAGTTAGCCCTGAATACCAGTTGGTAGAAGAACTCTCAGAGGTAAGTGAAGGCTTGCTGTTGTTGACGGCAACGCCAGAACAAGTGGGTGTGGCTAGCCATTTCGCCCGGCTTCGACTGCTTGACCCTGCACGGTTTCATGATTTGCAGGCGTTTCAGGACGAAGAGCAGCAGTACGAAGCAATTAATGATGTGGTGCGGCGTATACAAGATGAGGACTCGGAGATCCAAGAGGAAGACCGCAAGGCCTTGGAACTCTGGTTGGGCAATGAGATGGCGCAGTTGTTGGCAGGGGACTCCCCACGCCAGTCCATTATAGATGCACTGCTGGATCGTCATGGCACCGGGCGGGTGTTGTTCCGTAATACTCGTGCTGCCATTCAGGGTTTTCCGGAGCGCCGGGCCAATGCGGTGCCTTTGGATTGCCCGACCATGTATCAAGATCAAGCCTTTGGCTATCCCGGCTTGGCTCCCGAGCAGTCGGTGCCGGAAGAGCAATGGCTTGCAGACGATCCGAGAGTTGCCTGGCTTGAGAAAAAACTAGCTAGCTTGCGCCCCGCCAAAGTGGTGGTGATCTGTGCCATGGCTGAAACGGCCATGGCCCTGGAAACGTATTTGCAGCTTCGGGCAGGCATTCGCAGTGCCGCCTTCCATGAACACTTGAGCCTTTTGGAGCGTGACCGAGCCGCCGCCTACTTTGCTGACGACGAACAAGGCGCTCAGGCATTGATTTGTTCCGAGATTGGCAGCGAAGGTCGCAACTTCCAGTTTGCGCACCATCTGGTGCTGTTTGATTTGCCCGCAAACCCTGATTTGCTTGAGCAGCGTATTGGGCGACTTGACCGCATCGGGCAGACGGAAACCATCGATATTCATATTCCTTACCTTAGGAACACGTCGCAGGAGGTCCAATACCGCTGGTTCCATGAAGGTTTGAATGCGTTTTCTGAAAGCTGCGCGGTGGGCGTGGCGGTGCAGGAAAAGGTTAGCGAGCAGTGGAATAGCGCCATCGAAGGCGACTTGTCCGTACTGGATAATCTGGTTGAAGCGTCGGCGGCTGAGACCGATCGCCTGAAAACGCTGCTACAGAATGGTCGAGATGCTTTGATTGAGCTCAATTCCTGCCGCCGGGATATCGCGGATACGTTGATTGCCGGTATTGAAGAGGAAGAAGGCTCCGTTCAAGTGCGCGACTACATGATGGAAGCCTTCGATATTCTCGGCGTGGATGTGGAAGACCACTCTGAACATGCCGACATTCTTCGCCCCGGCGAGCAATATCAGGCTGGCCACGTTGCCGAGTTGCCGGAAGACGGTGTAACCGTTACCTGGGATCGCCAGCATGCTCTGGAGCGGGAAGATATAGGGTTTATGAGCTGGGAGCACCCTATGGTCACCGGCGTGATGGACTCGGTGACCAGTTCCGGGCTGGGCAAGGCGGCACTGGCAAGCTTGTCAGTGAAGGCGTTGCCAGCAGGAACCTTGCTTATGGAAGCCCTGTTTACGGTGCACTGCCCAGCGCCCGAAGCCCTGCAGCTGACACGGTATTTGCCGGTTTCGCCCTTGCGTTTGCTGGTGGATGTGAACGGTAAAGAGCTTTCTGGTGCACTGCCCCATGATCGACTGAATGATCTATGCTCCAATATCCGGCGGCGCACTGCACAGGCGATTGTGCCGCAGATTCGGCCACAGGTGGAAACGATGGTAGACCACGTGGAGCGCTTGTCTGCTCCGCATCTGGAGCCCATGAAGCAAAAGGCTCTTGAGCAGTTAGCGGCAAACTTTGAGCCGGAAATCCGCCGACTGGAAGCCCTGAAAAAAGTGAACCCGGCGATCCGCGAAGAGGAAATTGATTACTTCCGCAGTCAGCTCGCGGCCGCACAGGAAGCCATTGGGCGCGCGAGTCTGGCTTTGGAAGGGATTCGGGTGATCGTCACAGCTTAGAGCTGTTTTTTGAGATACCCTTGAGTAAACAATTTTTCAATTGACCCATGGATAACAGAGAGACCCTATGATGACTTTGATTCTGTTTCTTGTGGCACTGGCAGGCTTGCTAGTTGTTATGCGGCGTGAATCCGGTGCAAAACCGGCTATTGGTGTAATGCTTGTGGTTGGCATTCTGTCGTGGATGTTTGCGTCAGGATGGCTGGCTTTGATTCTCTTTATCGGCGCTGCTGTTACTGCTGCCGCCGGGTTGCCGGGCCTGCGTCAGGGCTGGCTCACACCGCGCATTTTCGCCATGTTCAAGAAAGTGGCTCCAAAAGTATCGGCTACCGAGAAAGTGGCGCTTGAAGCTGGCACCGTGGGTTGGGACGGCGAGCTATTTACCGGGCAGCCGGATTGGCACAACCTGCTGATCAATCGGCACACCGGCCTAAGCGAAGAGGAGCAGGCTTTTGTGGATAACCAGTGCGTTCAGGCGGTCTCTATGTGTAATGCATGGGATATCGCGGTAGAGCGCGCCGATCTTCCGAAAGAATTGTGGGACTTCCTCAAAAAAGAGAAGTTCTTTGGAATGATAATCCCCAAAGAGTACGGCGGGCTTGGTTTTTCTGCAAAAGCCCAGACTGCGGTACTGCAAAAGATTGCCGCCAACGAGATGTTGATGGTTTCCGTAGGCGTACCCAACTCTCTCGGGCCTGGCGAGTTGCTGCTGAAGTACGGTACGGATGAACAGAAAAACCACTATTTACCGCGATTGGCTGACGGCCGCGAAATTCCCTGCTTTGGCCTTACAGGCCCCCGTGCTGGTTCGGATGCCACCTCTTTGCCGGATGTGGGCACGGTGTGCAAACAGGAAGTAGACGGTAAAGAAGTTATTGGTATAAAGCTGAACTTTGAAAAGCGCTGGATCACCCTTGCACCCATCGCGACGGTTGTGGGGCTGGCGTTCCGCATGTTTGACCCGGAGGGCTTACTTGGTGACACCAAAGACTATGGCATTACCTGTGCGCTGATTCCCCGTGACACCAAAGGTATGGACATTGGCCGCCGCCATTGCCCTATCGGTAGTCCCTTCCTGAATGGCCCGATCATCGGTAAGGACGTATTCATCCCGCTGGATTACATTATCGGTGGTCTGGACATGGCCGGTCAAGGCTGGCGCATGCTGGTCGAGTGTCTCTCTGTTGGCCGCTGTATCACGCTGCCCTCGGGTGCGGCAGGCTCTGCTGCTTACGCTGTGGGAACTGCGGGCGGCTTTACCCGTATCCGCCGCCAGTTCAACACGCCTGTGGCAGATATGGAAGGTGTGCAGGAGCCTCTGGCTCGCATTGCCGCCAAGACCTATATCTCACAAGCGGCGGTTAACCACACAGCTAACATGATTGATAAGGGCGAGAAGCCTGCTGTGCCATCGGCGATCCTCAAGTACCACCTGACTGAATTTCAACGTGGCATTTTGGCAGATGCCATGGATGTTCACGGCGGCAAAACGGTGACTCTGGGGCCGCGTAACTATCTGGGCATAGGCTATAGCGGCTCACCTGTTTCCATTACGGTGGAAGGTGCCAACATCATGACCCGGAGCCTGATGATTTTCGGTCAGGGCGCGATTCGTTGCCATCCTTATGTGCTTAAAGAGTTGGCCGCTAAAGATAATGACGACATCAATGCATTTGACGACGCTTTCTTTGGCCATGCAGGTTTGATTTTCGGTAACGCAGCTCGTGCCTTTACTCAGGCGCTTAGCATTGGCCGCGCCGATGTTCCGTTCGACAGTGCCAGCAGAAAGTACGCTCAGGCGGTTGCCCGGTTCAGTGCCGCTTTTGGCCTCTGCTCCGACGCCGCTATGACGACGCTAGGCAGTGAATTGAAAATGCGCGAGCTGATCTCTGCACGGCTCGGCGACATGCTCTCCAATTTGTACCTCGCTTCCATGGTGCTCAAGAACTGGCACGAAACCCAGCCAGTGGAAGGTGAAAAAGAAGTGATGCAATACAGCCTTGAATTGCTTCTGCACCGCACAGAGGAGGCATTGGATGGCTTTCTGCAAAATCTGCCGAATCGTGCGGTAGCCTTGGCTCTGCGCGCAATCACCCTGCCTCTAGGTAGGCGTTGGGATAACCCCCATGATGATCTTGCACGCAAGCTTGCTCGATTTATTTCCACCGATACGCCGATTCGTCACAAGCTGCTTGTTGGCACTTGGACGACAGAAGGCGAAGGTGCGGTGGAGAATCCGGTGGCTCGTTACAATGGCTTGCTGAAAGACTACGACAAAGCCGAACAGCTCTACCGGAAAGCTACGAAGGCCTATGCCAAAGGTGAGCTCCCGGCCACTGCGTTGCACCCGGAAGAGCGCTTTGAAGCGGCCTTGGAAGCTGGCATCTACACCAAAGAGGAAGCCCAGTTCATGCGTGAGTACGAATCTGTGGTGCTTGAAATGCTGACTGTGGACGACTTTCCGTTTGATGAGTTTGCCCGCAACAAGGAAACTTTGATTGACCACAACCCAGCATAAGCAGGTAAGCGGTTGACCATGTGGTTATCGCTCATTGCAGTCAGCGCAGGTGCCGTTGTCGGCGCCAACCTGCGCTGGTTGCTTGGGCTTTGGTTGAACTCCAGCTATCACGCGATTCCATTTGGAACTCTTGCCGCCAACTTAAGTGGTGGTTGGTTGGTTGGATTGTTACTTGGCTACTTCAGCCAGAGTAGTTCGCTGGCGCCTGAGTGGCGTTTGTTTGCCATTACAGGCTTGTGTGGTGCGCTGACGACATTTTCTACCTTTTCTCTCGAGATGTTTGCTGCGATTCAAGACGGCAAATGGGCGATGGCCATTACGGGCATTCTCGCCCATGTTATTGGCTCTATACTCATGACTGCATTGGGTATTTATACCTTTGGTGTATTGAAAGGCTGATGGGTAGGACTACCTAGGCGATTTATTTTAAATCTACTTGGCAAGCCGATGATTCAGTAGTAGAGTGTTTTGGAAGGAAAGATTCAGCAAAGCATTTCATGAATATGACGTACTCCGCAGTTAGTAGTGACCGTCCTGTTTTTGATCCCGCGAGTTCTGTATTTCCGTAAAACGCTGACCAGTCACATTCAGTGAATGGCAGCAGATAATATGATTGATTTCAGGAAGTTTAAGTATGTCTACTACTACCGGTACTGTTAAGTTCTTCAACGAAGCTAAAGGCTTTGGCTTTATCACTCGTGAAGGCGGCCCGGACGTTTTTGTTCACTACAGCGCAATTCAGGGCAGCGGTTTCAAGACTCTGGCAGAAGGCCAGCAAGTTGAGTTCACCGTTACCCAGGGCCAGAAAGGTCCTCAGGCGGAGAACGTTACTCCTCTCTAATCCCGCTCGGATAGAGTAGTAACCGCCAAAAAGGCAGCTTCGGCTGCCTTTTTTTTGTTATAAGGATTGGGTTATTTTCCTGTGCTACGGGATTGATGTGGTACATTTTCAGCTAGGCACTGTGTTGATGAAGAGTGTCTTTAAAGGGTTTACTCAACCGGAGAGTTTATGAAGCTGTTTGGATCAACTACCTCGCCCTATGTCCGGCGCATCCGCATCCTGCTTGATGAGGAACGCTACGACTTCGTTAATCTGGATATTTACGGCGAAGACCGTGACGAAATCCGGCGCAACAATCCGGCGCTGAAAATACCCGTACTTGAAAGCGATGGTCAGGAAATCTACGATTCCCGGATAATTTCTCGCTATATCAGTTCCAAGCAGGGCCGCGACCCCCTAACCTGGGACCAGCAGAACCAGCTTACCCTGATTGACGGTGCCAATGATTCAGCCGTGATTTTGCTGTTGGCAAAGCGCTCTGGTCTGGATGTAGACACACCAGGCGTATTATTTTTTGATCTGCAGCGCGAGCGCATTATGACAACCTTGCGTACACTCGCCGCTCAGGTTGAAGACGGACAGTTCGAGGAGTGGAATTACCCGGCCATGTGTCTCTACTGTCTGGTGGACTGGTTGGATTTTCGCGACCTTGTCGACTTCTCGGGCGTCGAGAGCCTGCTAGCCTTCCGCGACAGCCACAAAGAGCACCCTTGGGTGGCTGAAACCGACCCTCGTCAGCCCTAATCGTTCGCCAGTAAGGTGCCCGTCAGGTCGGGCACCTGTTTCTTTAAGCCCCCGATACCCCATCCTTCGCTGCGTTTATTCCCTGCCACTGTGCACTGATTTTCTTACCTGTCGCAATTTGACAGGGCGTTGTCGCAATTCGGTAGTGCGTTCTTCACACAAGCGGACTAGTTTCTAAGTTGGCGCAATAAAAGGTGCGTGCTGTTGTGTTTCGGGCATTGGGTGCTCGACCTCTGTCCACCTCCAAGAATTTAAAGGAACCTATAATAATGACAAAACTGACGAGACGGGACTTTCTGAAGGCGTCTGCCATGGGCATGGGCGCAGTGGTTGTCTCAACGGGCTTAGCTGGCTGTGTATTCGATAGCGACGACAAACGCTCTACAGAGTTTTCTCACGGTGTTGCCAGTGGCGACCCCTTGGCCGACGGAGTGGTTCTATGGACCCGGGTAGTACCGAACAAAGAGTTTGAGAAAGCCGTGAGCGTGGCTTGGGAAGTGGCTACGGACTCCGGTTTTGAAAATTTGATTCACTCAGGTACGGCAGAGGCCAGAAACGCCCACGATTTTACGGTTAAAGTGGACGTTCGTGGCCTCACCTCTGGCCAGACCTACTACTATCGGTTCCGGACCTCCGACAGCCAGTCCCCCGTGGGTAAAACCCTCACCTTGCCGGAGGGCAGCGTGGATTCGGTTCGTCTGGCCGTGGTGTCTTGCGCAAACTACCCTGCAGGTTACTTCAACGTTTATCGTGAAATCAGCAAGCGGGATGACCTGGATGCGGTTGTACATCTGGGTGATTATATCTATGAGTACAGCAGTGAAGCGGGCAGTTATGCTGCGGCTGACGCGGCTGCGCTTGGCCGCACCTTCCCGGCAGATAACGATGTGGAGCTGATAACGCTGAAGGATTATCGCCGCCGCTACGACATTTATCGGTCGGATGCAGACCTGCAGGCGCTGCACGAAAAAGTACCGTTTATTGTTGTTTGGGATGATCATGAAGTCGCAAACGACGCATGGCAAAACGGTGCAGAAAACCACAATGCCGATGAGGGCGACTACGGCACCCGTAAGCTCGAGGCTCTGCAAGCATACTTTGAGTGGATGCCTATACGCCCGGTGTTTGAGGGTAATGACGAGGCAATATTCCGCACTTTCCGGTTTGGAGATTTGGTGGACCTGCACATGCTGGATACCCGGCATATGGGACGAGATGAACCACTGAACTATCTGGATTACTTTTCATCAGATGGTAGTCTCAATCAGGCCCAGTTTATTGCGGATGTCGGGAGCCAAAGTCGCACTTTGCTGGGTGCCGAGCAGTTGCTCTGGCTTCAGTCCTCAATGGGATATTCCACGGCCAAGTGGCAGGTGTTGGGTCAACAAATACTCATGGGGCGTATGAACCTTCCGGCCGAGTTATTGGTTGCTATAGCAACGGAGAATTTTGCAGGCTTGCCGCAGGCGCTTGGAGAGTTAGCTCAGCTTAAGGGCCGGAAGCTGGCAGGGGACCCCACACTTACCGCCGCAGAGTTGGCGCGGATAGAAACTGCTGCGCCTTATAACCTTGATGCGTGGGACGGCTACCAGTACGAACGGGAAGTGGTTCTGGGTACCGCAAAGCAGTTGAATAAGAACCTTGTGGTGCTGGCGGGGGATACCCACAACGCTTGGGCCAATAACTTGAAAGACTTTAATGGCGATCAAATAGGCGTGGAGTTTGCCACATCTTCGGTGTCATCACCGGGCTTGGAGGAGTATCTGCAATTGCAGGCAGATCAGGTTGCCGGAGCCGAGCAGGGCATTGGTTTGCTGGCGGATGATCTGGATTACCTGAACCTCAATCAAAGAGGCTACATGATGGTCACCTTCACAACGGATGAGGCGCGGGCTGACTGGTACTTTGTGGACACTATCAAGGCTCGTGATTACGCCATTGATACTACCCGCAGCGCGAGCCGGAGAGTCCGGCCCGGCATGGGTAACCGCCGTTTGGAGTCTGTTCCGTCCTGACGGCTATGGCAGGCCGCGAGTGATCAAAGTAGGGTCACCGCGGCCTTCAACGGCTGCCAGTTCGGCACTGGATAGCCACTCTCCGGGTGGCTTGTCTAATACGCTGGCGCAAGCGGCCAGAGCGTGGCCCCAAGAGCAACGATTGGCGAACAGCATGCCTGCCTCGTTCAAGGTGCCGCCGCGATTGATGTAACCCAGTATTCTGCTTTGACTGGGGTTTGGAAATAGCGTGTGAATGTGCCCGCGAAATACCTCCGGTCGCATGTGTGTCAGCGCAACTCGCCGATGCAAACGGCTGGGAAACAGCCGTTCCCTCTCAATCTCCGTCATGCAAATGTCTGCTTCCAACGTGTCTCTCGGCTCGCGGAAGCGCCCCGGTTCCTGCATGTAGACCAGTCGGAAAGATGTGCCTGTTTCACGCAGCCGCTCGCAAGCGCGGATGGCTTCTGAAAGCTGGTAGGCGCCGTTCGCGATCAACAGGATTGGCTCGTCGCCAGATGTATCTTCGTCCACTACCAACGCGCCATGCCGTGCAAGAGCCTCGGCTTCGTGGGTATCGAACACGCAAGGCCGGTTTCGTTTGGGTATGACCATGCAACTGATGGTTCCGCGCCCTGTGAAAACCGAAGGAAGAACCGCCAGAGTGCTGTTGTAATCCGCCGGGAAAAGCACCCGGGACACATCGCTCATTTCACCCAGCAGGCTTTCACAAAAGGTGGTGTCTTGGTGCGACTGCTCGTTCTTGCCGTTTTCCCAAGTGTGGGAAGTGGCAATCACCGGCAGGCCAAGCCAGCGGGCAGGGCGGCCAACGGCTTTCTGGTGGCGCGCAAAAATCAGCTCTTGGCGGATTGCGCCGAGCATTTTTACGCAAAAGGCTTCGTAGCTGGCGACCAGATTGATTCCGGCTTTGTTGGCTAGGCAAGCAGACACAACGGCTTCCTCGTTCAGTACGGTGATGATTTTGCCATCAACCGACTCCGAGTCATTCTCGGGATCGTTAACCCGGTGTTTGAGGTCTTCCAGAACCCCTGTCAGGCGATTGCTGGCAAGCTCATCGGGGTTACCCACACGTGCCCTGAGCTCCGGGTTTTGCGCAACCAAAGCCCGGAAGAAGTCGTCAACTGCCCGCATGGGAGAAACTGGCTCATGGCAGGCGGCAATGACCGGAATAGCTAAGTCTGGCGGATTGCGTTTCGCCAAAGGATGGTCGCGCTCCAAGGGTCGAGACTGCTGCTCATGCTCTTTCAACCGCAACACGCTTTGTGCAAGTTCCTGCGGAGCAACCCAAAGGCGCGATGCGTGTTTTTGAAACAATTCCCGAGCTCGAACGTCCAGTCGCGGGTTACCGGGCAGTGGCAAATTATGTGCTGGGTTTAGTCCTGCACCATAAAAGCCAAAACCTTTCACCGTTTCGGCAATGCCGTAGGGAATGCGAACCGGATAACTTAGCTCGCCTTCCAGCGCACGGTCACTCCGGTATTGCAGTGAGTTCTCCATTTCGGCTAGCGCACAAACAAAGGCCGCCGGGTCGCGGCCATCGAACCTGAAAGGATCGAAGCCCAGAGCGGCAAGACGCGCCTCAAACCTTTCAAGCCCTTCGCGGGTGCCCAGTTCCGTGCGCTGTTCAATACGCCGTCCATTGGCGATCATTACTGGCATCACCAAACCGCAATCGGCTGCCCGCCACCAGCGCGGGATCCAGTCACTGCCGCGCTGCTCTTCAGCTGCGCCATCAGACAAAAAGGCGATGAGTGATTCGCCAGGCAGTGGCATGTGGGCGTACTGAAGCTCGGCAAAGCCTAAGTAACCGCCTTCAATAATACCGCCCGCCGTGTATGGGTTAACATGACTTCCCAATGGGGCTGCTGTACTGCCATCCGGCTTTTGCTGGTAGCTGTAAAAATCCGCTACCATCCGTGACAGCCCATCCGTTCCGGTGTAGCGTTTATGCTGTTCTGGCAGAAGGTTGCTGGTGAGCACGTTCAGTGCATCGATGGCGGCAACGCAATGCCCTTGGCCCATCAGCCAGCTGCGGGTTCGCCCTGTCAGGTTATTTAGAGCCATGTAGGCTGCATAGGCTGGGACCATGTTCAACGCGCCGCCAGTATGGCCTTCGGGATTGCACTTGAAGTCCTTTGCAGCCAAAGGGGCGCCAGAGCTGTCTACGCGGTTTGCATAAGTCATGTGTACGACCAACCACATGCCAGCGCTGGTTAGCCGGTCTAGGTCCGCCAGCTTGCGGTAGACTGTAGCGGTATCAGGTTGGAGGCCTGCGGCAACAAGACGAGAAGCAAGAATTTGAACATGCTCGCAAGTGGTGTCGGTATGCTGGATGACGCCATAGCCGCGGCGCCAGAGTTCGTACTCTGGACAACCCGTTGATGGCGAAATGGGTGATGACATAGCTTGCCTCCAAGGCATAATTATTGTGCAACGATTGTAAGAGGCACTCGCATTGCGCCGTTTGATTCAGGTCAGGCGGACAGGCTTCTCACGACAACTGCGTTTTGTAACTGTTTTAAAGGAGAAACTGATGACCGATGACAAACGCCGCCGTTATTCCGCCCCTGTGGTGGATGGTGTGGGCAAGTCCGCTAGCCGGGCTATGCTGCGGGCTGTCGGTTTTACCGATGAGGATTTCCGTAAGCCGCAGATCGGCATTGCCTCCACCTGGAGTAATTTGACGCCCTGTAACATGCACATTCACGAGTTGGCCGAAGCTTCCTCGGCGGGCGCTGATTCAGCTGGCGGCAAGTCATTGATCTTCAATACCATCACGGTTTCTGATGGCATTGCCAATGGCACGCTCGGTATGAAGTACTCGCTTGTGTCGCGGGAGGTGATCGCCGACTCCATAGAAACTGTGGCAGGGTGCGAAGGGTTTGATGGGCTGGTTGCCATTGGGGGGTGTGACAAAAACATGCCAGGCTGCCTAATAGGGCTGGCCCGACTGAACCGGCCATCGGTGTTTGTGTACGGCGGCACCATTCTGCCGGGTGAGAACCATACGGACATTGTGTCGGTATTTGAGGCGGTGGGGGCTCACGCTCGGGGCGATCTCGATTTAATTGAAGTTAAACAGATTGAAGAAACAGCCATTCCCGGCCCGGGTTCCTGTGGCGGTATGTACACTGCCAACACCATGGCATCGGCTATTGAAGCCATGGGGATGAGCCTGCCGGGAAGTTCCGCACAGAATGCGGTATCCAATAACAAGCTGGATGATTGTCGTGCCGCGGGTGCAGCGGTTTTGAATCTTCTGGATAAAGACATCAAGCCTTCAGACATTATGACCCGAGCGGCGTTCGAGAATGCGATTACCGTTGTGATTGCTCTGGGTGGCTCAACCAACGCAGTTCTGCACCTTTTGGCAATGGCCAGCACGGTTGATGTGGAGCTGAGTCTGGAAGACTTCGTAGAGATTGGTAAGCGCGTACCTGTTCTTGCAGACTTGCGTCCTAGCGGCCACTACATGATGTCTGAGTTGGTGGCGATTGGTGGCATACAACCTCTGATGAAGATGTTGCTCGATCGAGGCTTGTTGCATGGAGACTGCCTGACTGTAACCGGCCACACGCTGGCGGAAAATCTGGCTAAAGTAGAGCCCTATCCCGAAGATCAGGACATTATCCGTGCGTTCGACAACCCTGTGAAAGCAGACAGCCACTTGCGCATTCTCCATGGCAATCTGGCACCGGAAGGCGCCGTTGCCAAGATCACCGGTAAAGAAGGCACTCATTTTTCCGGGCGTGCCCGGGTGTTCCATTCCGAAGAAGAAGCGCAGGCGCGGATTATCGACGGAACCGTGGTTGCCGGTGATGTGTTGGTGATTCGATACGAAGGTCCGAAGGGTGGCCCGGGTATGCGTGAAATGCTCACGCCGACATCGGCAATTATGGGTAAGGGGCTTGGCAACGATGTAGCTTTGATCACGGATGGTCGTTTTTCCGGAGGCAGCCACGGCTTTGTCGTTGGGCATATCAGCCCCGAAGCTGCAGAAGGTGGCCCCATTGCGCTGGTTGAGGATGGGGATACAATTACCATCGATGCGGTGGCCAACACTATGGTATTGGATGTGTCTGACCAAGAGCTTGAACGCCGACGCAAAGCTTGGGTCGCTCCCGAGCCACGATTTACACGCGGCGTGCTTGCCAAATACGCTCGCACAGTAAGTTCTGCGTCCACCGGCGCGGTTACTGACCTGCCATGATGCATCAATAAAGCAGAGACAGAACGCACCATGTATAAAGTGAACATCGCGCGGATGCTATTGTGGCTGGCTTTATGCCTGCCACTAGCAGTAAGTGCGCAGCAGAAGAGCGCCAGCGTGGCTGGTACTCAGAACTTGAATTTAGCGTCGGTCAATGCGGCCGTGGCGATGGCCGGTAGCAACGAACTGGTATTTGGCCGGAATGCAGACCGGCCTGTTCCCATTGCTTCAATAACCAAAGTGATGACAGCTCTAGTGGTGCTGGAATCCGGCGCCCCGCTGAATGAGTGGCTGGTATTCCAGAAACGCCACACGGCTGCCGCCGCGAATGCCTACACTCGCATCCGAGTAGGCTCGAAGATGCGCCGTTCCGATGTGCTCCGCATTGCGCTCATGTCGTCTGAAAACTTTGCAGCCTACACCTTGGCCCGAAGTCATCCGGGTGGCTTCGATGCATTTATTGATGCGATGAACGCCAAAGCAAAAGCCCTCGGTATGGACGGTACCCGCTTTGTGGATCCGACGGGGCTTTCGGCAGAGAATCTATCCACAGCGGGGGATTTGGTGAAGCTTGTTAATGCCGCGGCAAAGCACCCGGAGATTCGGGAGTATTCCACAACGGGCTATTTTCGCGGCAACTTCCGCAACCCCCGTTATAGCTTGTCATTTGGTAACACCAATGCTCTGGTGCACCGGGAAAGTTGGGGGGTGGAGCTGAGCAAAACCGGCTATCTTTCGGAGGCCGGGCGCTGCTTGGTGATGATATCGGAAATGAACGGCAAGCAGGTGGTCGCGGTGCTTTTGGATTCTTTGGGAACTCGGTCTCCAATGGGAGATGCAGGGCGCATCAAACGCTGGCTGGATACCGGTGCCGAAGGGCGCGTGGCAAAAGCTGCAAGGCAATACGCACAAAAGAAGAACGCGGCATACAACGCAATGGCCCATGGCCCCGCAACGACCGCGCTCAAGTAACGTCTACTCAAAGTTGCGCCAGACGCTGAACAGGGCAGGAAGGTCATGATCCAGATTTTTACCACCGGCGGTACCATCGATAAGGTGTATTTCGACGCCAACAGCGAATTTGAGATCGGCGAGTCTCTGGTGCCGGAATTGCTGGCGGAATCCAATATCCATAAAGGCTACAGCCTGCGGGGGTTGCTGCGTAAAGACAGCTTGGAAATGAATGATGCAGATCGTGCACAGGTTCTTGATGCCGCCACCGCCAGTGAAAGCAATCGTATATTGATTACCCACGGAACGGACACCATGGCTGAAACGGCTCAAGTGCTGTCGCCTCTGAGCGGTAAAACCATCGTCCTTACAGGCGCAATGCAGCCTGCACGAATGCGCCGCAGTGATGCGGTGTTCAACATAGGGTTTGCCTGGGCAGCGGTGCAGCTTCTGCCTCCGGGCGTTTATATCGCGATGAATGGCGAGGTGTTCGAGGCTGGTGCTGTGCGTAAAAACCTGAAGGCTCAGCGCTTCGAACGCACCTGATCTCAAGCAATCGAAGCGATTTCCTGCTCCGTCAGCTCTCGATACGCGCCCGGCTTCAGTGCCGGGTCGAGTGAGACGGCGCCAATGCTCTGCCTGTGCAGGGCTTCCACATGGTTCCCCACCGCTGCAAGCATGCGTTTGACCTGATGATAGCGCCCTTCTGAAATGGTCAGCTCAATCAATTGTGGCTCTACAACTTTGACCTGCGCCGGCTTTGTAGGCTTCACTTCGTTGTGAAGCACAAGGCCTTTCTCCAGCTCTTCAATGGCGGACTCTGAAATGGGTGTGTTCAAAGTTACCCTGTAAGTTTTCGGGCAGTCTACTTTGGGGGAGGTGACCCGGTGAGACCATTTTCCATCGGTTGTCAGTAGCAGTAAGCCTGTGGTGTCGGCATCTAATCGTCCGGCAATGTGCAGATCTTGTGTGAGTTCCGCAGGAAGAAGATCCAGTGCCGTTGGGTGATCACTGTCGCGGGTTGCACTGACAACGCCCGCAGGCTTGTTCAGCATCAGGTAGCGTTCGCCCTGAATCGTCAGTTGCGCACCATCCAGAGAGATCGCGGCATCCGCAGGAACGTGCTTTCCCGTGTCTTTCCAAACCTCACCATTAACCTCAACCCGCCGTGCATGTATGGCCCGTCTGGCCTCTTTGCGAGAAAGTGGTGAGTTTGTGGAAATAAATTGATCAAGGCGCATGGTTGTTAACACTCCTGGCCAGAGGTTGGCGTTGCAAGGCTGGCAAGACACAGTACTGGAATTGCGCCGGTGGTGCGGGCCCAAAGCAAAGGCAGGGCGCCGGTATTCATAACGGGGCGTGGTGCTCGCGCACCATTGCCGGGAATAACGGAGCCATCTTGCTGATTCGCGAGAATGAAGGTGAACGGGTGAGCCCCGGGAATGCCAAGCCGAACGTCGGTTGCGGTGATTTCCCCGCCGTTGGTTTTATAATCTAGGAAGCCGCGGGTAAACCATTCCAGACGGCGGGTCTCGGGTAATTGCGAGACAGCCTTGGCCAGCTCTGGCTGGCGCGGAAAGTATTCAAGTGTTAAAGGTGCGTCGCCGTCCAGAAAGCCGGTTACGATTTCAACGCGGTGTTGGTCGGTCATGGCTGTGGCACGCCAGAGCACGGTGTTGAACGGCATGGGTTGTACAAGCAATTCAGCGTCTTCAAAACCGGCGTCTGCAAGTGCGGGCTGCACTCGCTCGGTGATGGCTTGCTGGGCTACAAACGACCAACCGAGATACGCAGTGGAGAGAACCAGCCCCGCTGCCACGGCGCGCACCGCCGGAGGGCGTATGAGAAAGGCGATGCAGCCTGCCAAAAGCGGAAGTGTATAGAGAGGATCGATGATAAAAATGCTGCTTATGGCAAGCGGCCTGCCAATCGGCCAGAAAAGCTGGGTTCCGTAGGTGGTGAAAGTGTCTAGTAGCGGGTGCGTCATTAACACCATTGCCGTCAGTAACAGCCAGCGCGAAAACCCCGGCTCCGGCTTCCAGCGCCAAAGCAAAGCTGCCAACAGTAGTGAAAGAGGTGCGAGCACAAACAGAGAGTGGCTAAAGCCTCTATGCTGCGTAAAGTTCGCAACCGCCGTTCCATAGTCAATCAGCACATCGAGATCGGGCAGAGTGGCTAGTAGCGCGCCGGTAAGCAGAACAGGCCGCCCGAGGGATTTGCCTGCCAAAACACCCGCGATGGAGGCGCCCAGAGCAGCTTGGGTGATTGAGTCCATGAATTCCGTAAAAGTAGAAAGTGTTGGTGAGTATTATGCTTGGAATGCGGGTTCAGATCACGGGAAGAAGGGTATGTTGAAAAAAACGTAGGTGTTAAAAAAGCTGACACCCCGGCCGGATGTAAGCGCGGGGTGTCAGCTTTGTGCTCATTTACATTCTGCGCACTACAGGGTTAGCGTACTCCTGTTTGTGCGCCAGCCGCTCAGGCTTTGCGGCGACGTGCCATGCCGAGGCCGGCTAGGCCAAGGCCGAGTAGGGCTAGGGTGCCAGGCTCAGGTACAGCGACAGCTGCAGAACGTACATTCAGCCTTGCAAGAAGGTTAACGGACGTCGCATCACCTTCTGAAGTAGATAGCTCATTTATACCACCGTCGAAGCCCAGCAGGGATAACCAGTAGATATTGGAGCCGTACTGAAACTCTGAGCTTTCGATCATGTTGTCTAAGCGAACAATGTCATCCACATCGCGATTTGAACAGCCAAAGATAAACGCAAGTGGACCGCAGTGAACGTTTGGTGTTTCAGTATGGCTGAAATCAAACGTGTAAGGTCCGGTGATATTGCCATCACTTGGGTTTGTCGAGAACGAAGCATACACATCAAGGGCAGCGCCAGAGATGCTTTCGCCAGTGATGCGGTTGTTAAAATGGGTGAATGTTCCAAGCACGAACGGATCATTAGAGGTCAGCGTTTGCGGCAAATTGTTAGGCCCTTCGAAGCTGAAACCGCTTTGCGGTCCATTCGAGCACTCTCTCCACCAAAGAATTCCTGAGCATGACACCTCGCCCGTACCCCAGCGAATGCTCTCTGATCCGACTCCTTGAATATGTGATCCGCCGACAGGCGACTGCCATTCGCCGCTCACAGAGTCAAGATTTACAGGGTATGCCGCTACACTCATAGCGGCAGCCAGCAACAACGCACCAATGGATCCTTTCGCCAACATCTTCATGGCATAACTCCTAGCTCTGAACGGTGAAACAGCACATTTCAAGTTGTGCTTTAAGTTGCTACAGTTAAGCTATTTTCATGCCAACTAAAAATCCCTATTAATAACAGCTGCTTAAAGCTGTCTTGTTTTTTGGATGTAAAGAAAACTGACGGCCAGAGCTAGTTGCCTATCTTAAGCCGGTCAAGCAACTCCTGCCCCGGAAATCCATCCGCGATCATCCCTTCATCGTGCTGAAACTTACGAATTGCGGAGCGGGTTGCAGGCCCGGTGATACCATCTGGCTTACCGGCATCGTATCCGCGTTCATTGAGAGCGGCTTGCAATTCAAGAACTGTGTTTCTGGACAACGCCGGTGCATCTTCTGGCGGCGGGTTCTGAAGCATTCCAGCCCCGGCGATGCGATCAGCCAGATGGCCTACTGCTATGGCGTAAAACTCCGACCGGTTCCAGCCCATGATTACTTTGAAGTTGTGGTAGGCAAGAAAGGCTGGTCCCTCATGGCCTGCCGGGACGATCAGGGCTGCGGTGATATTTTCTCGGCCAAGAGGTTTACCGAACGCATCGGTAATGCCCAGCTTGCGCCATTTATCCAATTCAAGACGTCTGCCGTCGGCCATTGAGTAGTCGAAGTTTTTTGGCAACAAGACTTCCCGGCCCCAGCGGTACTCTCCGTCCCAATTCATGGATTCCAGAAAGCGCCCTGCAGACATCATGGCGTCTGGCAGGCTGTTCCAGAGATCGCGCCGGCCATCGCCATCCGCGTCGACAGCGTGTTTTAGAAACACCGTGGGCATAAACTGCACATGACCCATGGCGCCAGCCCAAGATCCTTCCATTTGTTCTACAGGAATGGCCCCTTCATCGATAATGTGCAGCGCGGCGATCAGTTGTTCGGTAAAAAAGCTGCTTCTGCGGGCATCGCATGCCAGAGTTGCCAGAGAGTCGGGCACAGACATTTTTCCGAAGTAGCTGCCGAAGTTGGTTTCCAGCCCCCAAAAAGCAACAAGGTATGGCGCGGGTACGCCGGTTTCTCTGGTCACCCGTGCCAGCAACTCACTGTGCTCTTTGATTAGTTCGCGGCCTTTGTTCACCCTGCTGTCATTAACTCGACGGTTCAGATAATCCGCAAATGTTGTAGTGAACTCGGGTTGCCGACGGTCCAACTCGATTACCCGGTCTACATGCTTTACGCCGGTCATAACGTCTTGGGCCGTTTTGGCGCTAACCCCGGCGGCAATAGCTTTTTCTTGCAACTGCAGCTTGCACTCTTCAAAGCCGTCGGGCGATGCCAATACGGCGTCGTTGTCCGCTACAGCGGACATGGCAGGCAGTGAAGAGGTTGCCAAAAAGGCAGATACAGAAAGACGGCACGCCATGCGCCGGTTGGGCAGAATCCTTGCAAGCTTGGTCAGCACGCGAAACCTCGGTAAATAGGAAAGGGGGTGAACGTTAAAGACTGAGATCATGGTAGCGCGTTTTCGGCCTGTTGAAACACCTTACAAGGTTGTTGGTGGTGACAGTTCTTTAACCTCTAGGTTCGGTAGGCCACACAACAGGCTTTTTATCGGTTTTTAAGTTCGAAGTTTGTGGTTTTTTGTAGCTTGCAGGTTTCCCGCGCGGGCCTTTGTTCTATAGTTGGGGCATACATTCCTAAGAGTTTGAGACATGGCAACGCTGAAAGCGCTGGTGGTTGATGACGCCAGTTTTGTGAGGGATCTGGTTAAGCGGACGATACGTCAGCGCTTTCCCGTTATCGAGACGACCGACGCGCAGAATGGTCGTAGGGCGCAATCGCTTATGTCCCGAGCGAGTTTTGATCTGATTTTATGTGATTGGGAAATGCCCGAAATGTCAGGCCTTGAACTGCTGCAGTGGATGCGTCAGCAGCCTCAGTACGAGAAAGTGCCTTTCATTATGATTACCAGTCGCGGCGATAAAGATCATGTGATCGAAGCAGTGAAGGAAGGTGTGTCCGAGTATTTGGGCAAGCCTTTCAGCCCGGAAGGTCTGAGCAAAAAAATCATAAAGGTGATGGGTAGCACTCTGAGTCATGCGATGGGCCGCAGTGGCAAATCCATGGCTGGCCCTGCCGATGCGTTTAAGGAGTCGGCGGCGTTGCTCACGCAAAAAAGGGAACCGGCGCCGCCGGCGGCAGAGCAGCCTACGCCAGCACTCGGCGCGCTCGCACCCTCGGCCCCGGCTAGCCCAAAACCCGCAGCGGCGAAGGGCAGTATGAGCCTTGCTTCAGTGCGCTTTGCGGAGAGCACACTGAAATCCGTTGTTAAGGACATCAACCTAACCGAGGTGCGGGTTATCGCGAAGCGTGATCAGTCATTTCCGGGCATTTTGGATCAAGCAGTCGTGGATATAGACATTGGCGAAGGGCAGATGGCACGGTTGAACGGATACGTACATCAGCTGCAGGCTGTGGATAAACGTCGGGATACAGACTTTGTGAGCGTCACTATTCGCTTTGTAGATGAGGATCCGAAAAAAATGGAAGACTTGTCTCGCTTCGTTGCGCGCTTTCGGGCCGGTAAGCGCTAAGCTTTGTCTTCGTCGGATGTTTGCTGGGGCGGTGCAGCTGAAGCGGCCGTCACCAGACGCTCCGCTGGAAAGTGGCAGATAAACTCGCTGCCTTCACCAAGTTGGCTGCGTATCTCCAGATTGCCATCGTGATTGATCAGCACATGCTTAACGATAGCCAGCCCCAACCCCGTCCCGCCGGTATCTTTGTGTCTGCTGGGGTCGGCTCGGTAAAAACGCTCGGTTAGGCGAGGTATATGAATCTGGTCAATACCCGCGCCTGTATCTTTCACCGAAAGGTGGCCTCCGTGACTATCGGTGCTCCAGGAAACGGAAATTGTACCTCCGGCTGGGGTGTATTTAACGGCGTTGAATATCAGGTTGGAAAAAGCACTGCGCAGCTGGTTTTCATCACCGTCTAGCCATTGCTGGCTACTAGCTTCAAAGCGAATATCATGCTGGCTTTTGCCGCTCAACGTGCGGGCGTCTTGGCAGACTTGCTGAACTAGGCGGTCAACATTCGTTGGTGCGTCATTCGCGGCGTGTTCGTCGGTCTCTATTCGGGACAATAGAATGAGATCGGTAATAAGTGTTTCCATGCGAACCGACTGTGTTGCCATTGTGTTGATGGCTCGCCGCCATTTCGCAGGCAAGTCATCGGCGTTGTCCACTAGAGTTTCCAAGTAGCCGCTGATAACCGTTAGGGGGGTTCGCATCTCGTGGGATACGTTGCTGACAAAGTCTCTGCGCATCTGCTCTAGTTGGTGCAGGCGCGTAATATCCTTGGCGACAATAAGGCGGTCGTCTTCGCCGAATAGGCTTATCTGGATTTGCAGGTGAATATGAGGCTTTGCGGGCGAGTGCAGCTCTAGAGGCTCGCGGTAGTCTTTGGCATCAAAGTAGGATTTAAAGGCTGGAGTGCGGATGAGGTTATAAATAAACTGACCTTGATCTGTCGTTCGGCGAAAGCCCAGCAAGTGCTCTGCTGAGCCGTTCCACCACTCCAGAGTCCCGCGTGCGTCGGTCATAATCACGCCGTCACGCATGGCGTTGGTAGACTCCTGTATACGGTCGATGCGCGTTCGCAGCCTATCCTGTGTATGTAGATAGTTCTGGTTAAGTTTGTGCAGTTTTTCAAAAAAATCGCCCCAGATGCCTATGCTTTGGGGGGCCTCTTCAACAGTAATCGGGTCTGCTAACCACTGCGACAAGCGGCGAGTTTGGTAGAGCGTCCAGAGTAAGTAGAGGCTCAAACCTGAGATCAGCCCGTAAACCGGATGCCCGAAATAAAACCCCAAAAATGTTGAGCCTGCGAGGCCTGCAAGCGTGTAACGCAGATGTCGCGACCAGATTTTCTGCATGGAAGATTGCCTTGTATGCTTCTGGTAAGTTGCGCGTTAGGCGGGTTGGGTAGAGAACCTGTAACCTGCGCCTCGCACTGTCTGAATGAGATAATCGTGTTGCTCCCCTAAAGCCTTGCGTAACCGTCGGATGTGCACATCAACCGTTCGCTCCTCAACGTAAACATTGCCACCCCACACCTGATCCAAAAGCTGTGATCGTGTGTAAACCCGTTCCTGATGCGTCATGAAAAACTGCAGCAGCCGATACTCCGTTGGTCCTATGTTCAAGGAGCTGTCGTTTGCAGTGACGCGATGGCTTGAAGGGTCGAGTATCAGCCCGTCCACCTCAATGGGGCTGTCGATACCTGGTGGTGTTGCCCTGCGAAGAACAGCCTTTAAGCGGGCCACGAGTTCTCTGGGGCTAAAAGGCTTGGTAATGTAATCATCTGCACCAACCTCTAGACCGCGGACTTTGTTATCTTCTTCAACCTTGGCCGTTAGCATAATAATGGGGATGTCTGAGGTGGTCTCTTCTTTTTTCAGGCGTCTTGCCAGCTCTATGCCGCTGGTGCCCGGCAACATCCAGTCCAACAGAATAATGTCTGGCTGTTTGTCGATAATCAGAGCATGAGCTTCGCGAGCGTCTGCAGCTTCCATGCAGTGGTAGTCGGCCATTTCAAGAGCAACGGCGATCATTTCGCGGATGGCG
Organism: Marinobacter sp. 1-4A; assembly: GCF_016597725.1. GTDB lineage: Bacteria > Pseudomonadota > Gammaproteobacteria > Pseudomonadales > Oleiphilaceae > Marinobacter. The sequence continues at coordinate 452,700 of NZ_VCGY01000002.1, read as the reverse complement.
GGTTCGTCGTCGACTATCAGGACGGTTTTTCCAGACATATTCTATAACCTGTTTCAGACCATGATTTGTTGCTGACCTATTACAATGCCTGAGTGTTACAGCTGTGTGACAGGCTCCTACTTATTGTCTCCAAGCCTATGAAGTTGGGAGTACCGGCGAAATGGGCAGGGCTGTCACAAACACGCCGTGAACCCATCCATGGGGGCTCGGCATTGCCATCCTTGGCAATGCACGGTTTGTGACAGCCCTGCCCATTCCGCCGTTGTGAGCCTTGTGCTTTTACCGTCTTCTCATGTAATAAGCAGGTCTATAACCAGCCCGGCAAACACCGCAAATCCCGCCCAGTTGTTGTTCAGGAAGGCTTTGAAGCAGCCGTCGCGCTCGCGATCCTTGGCCAGATATTGCTGGTAGATAAACAGGCAGGCCATGGCAACCAATCCTAAGTGATAGAAAGTTCCCAGCTCATAACGGCTGCCGACGATCATCAGGATAAGCACCACCATGGCCTGAAGTGCGCCGATGATAGCGCGGTCGGCTTCGCCGAAGAGAATAGCCGTGGATTTGATGCCCACTTTGACGTCGTCGTCGCGGTCAACCATGGCATAGAAGGTGTCGTAGGCCACGGTCCAGAGCACATTGGCGGTGAATAACAGCCAAGTGACTTGGCTGAGTTCGCCCGCCTCTGCGGCCCATGCCATGGGGATAGCCCAGGAGAAGGCAGCGCCAAGAAACAGCTGGGGTAAATGCGTGAACCGTTTGGAGAAGGGGTATATAAACGCCAGCAGTGCGCCGCCAAAGGAAAGGTAGAGTGTGAAGGTATTGGTAAAAAGCACCACCATCAAGAAAGAAAGTATACACAGGCCGCCAAACAGGGCGACGGCCTCCCACGCTTTAACTCGGCCGGTGGTCAGTGGGCGATCTTTGGTGCGTTTTACGTGCTTGTCCCAATCCCGATCTGCAAAGTCGTTGATGGCACACCCAGCGGCCCGCATGAAGAACACACCCAATGTGAAAACGATGACATTGCCGATGCTTGGGCTACCGTCACCGGCAAGCCAGAGGGCCCAGTATGTGGGCCAAAGCAAGAGTAGTGTGCCAATAGGACGGTTGATGCGCAGCAACTGGGCGTAATCGGCTAATCGGCTCCGTATATTTTCTGGCACGGCATTAAGCAACATGGGTCTATCCGGTTGAGGCATGGAAAACGAGACAACGGTAAGTGAAAGTGCAGGGATTATAGCCAGTGGGTGGGCAGGGGTAAAAGTTGGAGGTTTTCTGCGGGAAGCTTCAGTCCTGACGATAGAGTATCGGGAGTAGGTATTCTCCCACAAGCAGGGCGCTGTTTTTGTTGCTGAACAGTGAGCGGCGGGCAAGTTGGGGCTGACTGGTGTTCGATGGGTTTTGGCTTTCGTGGTTGCAGAGTCCTGTTTCAAGCGGCCCCCGCTGCCAGTTACGGCTACTGAACAGAAAGGCGCCCAGAGGCTTGCTGCCGAGATAAAGAAGCCGCCGACCTTCGCCCGTCAGACAGGCAAGTGGAATAACTGTGCGTGCGAGAACCCATGGCTTACCGTCTCCGCACAGGCGCACCTCGCGAATCCATGCTCGTTGGCGATGCGGGATGCCGAGGCGCATGGCTTCTTCAGGGGTGGGTGTGGCGAAGCCTTCTCGCTGAACTTCAACGTGAAATGAGCGAGCGCATTGGTTTTGCAGGGCCCGGGTAAAGGAGCCCTCTACCTTTAGCCAGTAGCGCGCCGGGCCATGAACCTCGGGGTTGCGCAGCCCTGCAGCAGCGAAAGAGCTGTACCAATCGGTTGGCGGAATTATCAGGCTGGGGCTGGGATCCGACGTGTTGATGTCAGAGGCCTTTAACGGCATAAATCCCGGGCGCATTGCGCCAGTAACCTTTGTAATCCATGCCATAGCCAAACAGGAAGCGATCTTCCACGTTTAACCCGGTGAAATCTGCTTTAAGATCCGGGCGGGCTTTGCGGTCGTGCTGCTTGTCGACCAAAACGGCGGTTAGTACCTGCTTTGCGCCATGGGCCAGACAATAGTCCGCGATGGCACAAAGGGTGGTGCCTTCATCAAGAATGTCGTCAATAATCAGCACGGTACGGTCTTTCATGTCTGCTTGAGGCTGGAGCTTCCACTCCAAAATGCCACCGGTAGTTTCCTGCCGGTAGCGCGTCGCATGAAGATATTCTGCCTGCACCGGGAACTTGAGCTGTGGTAGAAGTTGGCCGGTAAAGATCAGGCCACCGTTCATCACACAAAACAGCAGGGGGTTACTGTCTTTAAGGCGGCCGGTAATGTCGTCGGCTAGATTGCGGATGGCAGCCTGTACCTGTTGCTCATCAATCAGGCAGTCAGCTTCGGCCATAACCTGATTCATTTCGGCGACGGTATCGGTCATAACGGTCGGTCCTGTCGTAAAACCGGCGATTATACCGGAGAGGGCCGGTCTAGGGGAGGGGGTGTTCTACCAACTATTGGCAGAAAAACCCGGTTGGGTGCGTCCTTGCTGGCATTGGTGAATCCTGATGTGCCGGGTATTATTGTGCCGCAACGCAGACAGGTGCTCGGGACACCGGGGGTTTCGGTGTCTGTGCAAGGAGCTTTTTTTGATGTATTGTTCGACAATTATTATAGCGGCCGCAAATGTGTGGTGGAGAGATTGTTTATGAAGAAGTGGCAGTGCGTAGTGTGTGGCTTGGTTTATGACGAAGCAGAAGGCTGGCCGGAAGACGGAATTGAGCCCGGGACTGCTTGGGACGATGTGCCCGATGATTGGGTTTGTCCCGATTGTGGAGTGGGCAAGGAAGATTTTGAAATGATCGAGATCGGTTGACCCCTAACGGAGCATGGCTATGACAGAGCAGAACCCCATCATTATTATCGGGACCGGTTTGGCGGGGTATTCTCTCGCGCGGGAAATCCGCAAGCAGGATAAGGACGTGCGGATTGTGATGGTAACCGCGGATGATGGCGTTAGCTACTCCAAGCCCATGCTGTCGACGGGTTTTACCAAAGGCAAAGATGCTGATGGTCTGGCTCAGGCGGCCACTGATGCCATGGCGGAGCAACTGAAGCTGGAGTTGCGGACTTTCACCACCGTTACCGGTATAGATACCGATGGCCACAGGTTGCTCTTGGGTGACGAAAGCCTATCTTACAGCAAGCTGGTGCTGGCCTGGGGCGCGGATGTTATTCGCCTGACTATTCCCGGTGATGGGCAGGAGCGGGTGTTCCCGATCAACGATCTGGAAGATTACCGGGTGTTCCGGAAAGCGTTAAAGCCGGGAGGTCGGGTGGCCATCATGGGAGCCGGGCTTATTGGTTGCGAGTTTGCGAATGATCTGCGCAATGGCGGTTATGACGTCGAGGTAATCGCACCCTCCGATGCGGTTATGCCAAGCCTATTGCCTCCGGTTGCCGCTAAGGCTGTGCAGAAAGAGCTGGAAGCGCTGGGTGTGCGCTTTCATCTTGAAACTCTGGTTGAGCGGGTGGAACCGGCGGGCACGGGGGTAACCTTGTTCCTCGCCAACGGTGAGACCTTGCAGGCGGACCTTGTGATTTCCGCAGTGGGACTGCGGCCTCGAACGCAACTGGCCCGTGCCGCCGGAATCGATACTGGTCGGGGAATCACGGTCAACAGATTACTGGAGACCTCGGCCCCGGATGTTTATGCGCTGGGTGATTGCGCGGAGGTAGACGGCCACGTATTGCTTTATGTGCTGCCTTTGATGGCTTGCGCCCGCGCTTTGGCAAAAACCCTGACCGGAGCGCCCACCGAGGTCACATACGGCACCATGCCTGTGATGATCAAAACCCCCTGTTGTCCAGCTGCTGTTTGCCCGCCACCTTCAAATGCTGAAGGTAGTTGGGAAACCGAACAGGATGGCACTCATGTAAAAACCTTATTCAAGAATGCCAGTGGCGAGGTTTTAGGCTTTGCGGTTACTGGTCGGTTTGCGCTGGAAAAACAGGCGCTGTCCAAGGTAGTGCCGCCCATCCACTCCTGAATATCACGCCGCCGCTGGTTTTTCTCTATTATGCTTATCTGGTTTTGCGGCCCGCACTGTGCAAGCAGATGCGGGCTGAGGCGGTTTTTCGTTGCGAATGGGGTCTGCTTAGGGTAGAAACTCTTCGTGTGCTAACGAATCAACAGGAGCAGGCATGCTTGATGTTACAAAGAAACTGGTGGAGTTGCTGTATCTGGAGCCAGCTGGCGAAGACCATTATCGCGGCGACAGCCAGGACTTAGGGTTTCCCCATGTGTTTGGAGGGCAAGTCCTCGGGCAGGCTTTGATGGCGGCCAGTCATACAGTTGAGGACCGCCTCTGCCATTCTTTGCATGCTTATTTTCTGCGCCCCGGCAACAAGCATATGCCCATCGACTATGAAGTTCAGCGCGTGCGCGATGGCCGCAGCTTTGCAGTACGCCGGGTTATCGCCCGACAAGATGGCAAGGAAATTCTAACGGGAACTATGTCGTTTCATGTCCCTGAAGAAGGCTTTGAGCATCAGGCAGACATGCCGGACGCACCAGATCCTGACACTCTTCGGTCTGAGCAGGAGTGGGGCAAAATCATGGCGGCACAAGCGCCAGAAAAATTGCGTGAAATTATGACCCGTGACCGCCCCATTGAAATCCGCCCGGTGAACCCGGTGAATCCGTTTGCTCCGGAGAAGCGCCCGCCGCACAAACAAAACTGGATTCGTGCACTTGGGCCATTGCCGGATGATCCGGTTTTGCACCGCTGCCTACTCATTTACGCATCAGATTTTTCGTTTCTGGGAACCTCGCTCAGTCCCCATGGCGTATCGTTTATGAGTAAAGGGTTGCAGGTTGCAAGTTTGGATCATGCCATCTGGTTCCATCGGGATTTTCGCATGGAGGATTGGCTCCTTTATGACAAAGACAGCCCGAGCGCTTCTTCTGGGCGTGGGTTCAATCGTGGCAATTTTTTCAATGAGGAAGGTGTTCTTGTGGCGTCCACAACGCAGGAAGCGTTGATCCGCCTACGTTAACCCTGCTGTCATCCCGAGCTGTGCTGGATAGCTGCGGTGTCGTGCCACTCCGCAAGCCAGATGAGCATTTGCTCAAACGGGAGCGGCCGGCTCAGCAGGTAGCCCTGAATCATATCGCACCCCATCCCTTTTAAAAGGTTTGCAGTTGCCTCATCTTCCACACCTTCGGCTACAACACGGTAGCCAAGGCTGTGACACATGTCGATGGTGGTTTGAACGATCACCCGGTCCGCCTCTCCGGTGGCCAAGTCTGTGATAAGCGATCGATCAATTTTAATCTCGCTGGCGGGCAACTGTTTGATATAGGAAAGCGACGAGTAGCCCGAGCCAAAATCGTCAATAGAAATGGGAATGCCAGCGCTCGCCAATGAGTTGAGAGCCTTCAGCGCGTTAACCGGGTCCTGCATCATGGATGTTTCCGTCACTTCAAAGGTAATGGTACCTTGATGCTGGGTGTTGGCACTTGTCAGCCTTTTTACGAACAGCGGGAAATCTTGCTCCCTGAGGTTGTTCGGCGAGATGTTCACCGAAAGGTCCAGTTGATAGCCGTGCTCAAGAAAGCGGCTGCGAAGTTGTAGCGACTGCTCCAGCACCCACCGGGTCAACGGCTTAATAAGCCCGGTTTGCTCGGCAAGAAGGATGATCTCATCCGCAGGAACTGGGTGCGCCCTCCCGGGCCAACGAATGAGCGCCTCCATGCTAGAAATTCTTCCGGTTTTGCAATCCAGCTTTGGCTGCAGATGAAGAGCAAGGCCATTACTCGCCAGCGCTTGCTGTAACTCGGACACCATCGTAAGTCGGCTAGCGCTGTAGGAGTCTATGGAGGGCTCGTAATAGGCTATTCCCCGCTCATGGGCACGGGCGGAACTCTCCGCAATTGCCGCCTTACGAATCAAGGATGTGGCATCTGTGCCATGGACTGGTGAGACAGCAACACCCAGTTGGGCATTAAGCGGTATCTGCATGCCAAGGTAATCAACCGGGCTGCGGATAGCGTCCAATTTACGCAGTGTCACTTTGGGGACTTGCTCTGCTATGTTGGCATCCACTACGCAGGCAAAGGTCTCCGGGTCTAGCGAGGCTAGAAAAAAGTTGCGACCGTTGTGCTGGCCTAAAGAAATAATCCCCGGCATCTCGCGAACCGTTGCATTCAGGCTTTTTGATGCCAGCTCCAGAATGCGGTCACTGTTCTGGTGTCCCAGAGTTTTGGTAACAGACTGCAGGTTGTTCAGGTGAATGACAACAATGCCATGGCGCCTATGCGGCGATTGCAGAATCAGGTCGTTTACCTGCATTTCAAAATTGGTGCGATTTGGCAGGCCGGTAAGAGAGTTGTGGAGGGCGTTCTCAATCAGCTTGAGCTCGGCCGAGCGCCGGGCGGTCATGGCTTTTAGCTCTGCTTCTCGGGCTTCCACCTTTTCATGCCGCTCTTGGTAAAGGCGGGTAGCCAAGGCCAGAGCAAGCAGCATTGCTTCAAACGCTGAGCCAATCTCCATGCCGTAGGTGGTAATGAAATTGCTGGGCAGCAGGCCGTACTTGTTGGCAGCCGTAATAGCGCTGCCAAGAGATAGCGCGCTCCAAGCCAGAGTGTAATAGACCGCTTGGGGCTTCCCCCGTATCCATTGCAGTGGGCCAATCACGGTGAGTAGGAGTGTGCTTGGGATGGCCATAGCGACGGTGATGCGGATGGCGCTGCTGTAATCCAGAATACCCGTCACCAGCGTCATGATGGCGTTTACCGTGATGAAACCAAGCACAATGCGATTGAGGGTGGGGGCTGTTTGTTTCAGTTTCAGAAAGGAGCGAGAGAATAACAGTGTGAATATAACGGCCAGCGGAACCGTGAGTAGCATGGAGCGATTTTGAATTTCGGGGCTTTCTGGCCAAAGCAGTTGAAAGGCTGTGCCATTGAGATTGCCTATCAAAAGCAGATAGCCCGTCGTCGACAGCACGTAAAGTAGATAAACAGGCTCGCGCAGTGCAAGAAAGACCAGCAAGTTGAAGAATATAACGCTGATGAGTATGCCGTAGTAAACCGCATGCAGTTGCTCTTCTACCGACGCATGCTCAAAAAACTCCTGAGTATTCCACAGCGCCATGGGCACCTGAAGGGTTCCGCCAGTGCTGATTTTCAGAAGAATTTGCCGATTTTCGCTGGTGTCTGGGCTGAACGGAAACAAGAAATGACGATTGAGAATAGGGCGCTGGGAAAAGGGATAGCGATCCCCGGAAACAACGGTGTCTACAAGCTTGCCGTTATCAATGAGATAGAAGGTGACATGGTCAAGCTGGGAGTAGGCTACCTCTAATAAATCGATCCGAGGGTTGGCAGGAACCTTAAAGCGAAACCACGCCGTATCTTGTGTATAACCAAAATTCGGGCTGCTGTTATTAAGCGGTTGCCAGTCATCAGAGGCGGAAGCGTCTGTGGGTGACAATTGTACGCCGGGCGGAATACGCAAAAACTCTACACTGGGAAAACGAAATGACTCCGCTCCCTGACAGCTAAATGCCAGAGGCAGAAGCAGCATCAGTAATGCAAGAATGCGAGACCATTGGTACCTTGTCACGATTCACCGCTTATTGTAGTTATCGTCTGAATCAGTATGAGCTGTAGCCGATAGCGACTCAAGTCGCTCTTATACGAATACAGCAGATACCCATTCACGCACCCAGGGTAAAGCCTCACTTTCTGGCTCTTGGGTTTCTAGCGCATCAATGCACAGGGTTTCGCCAACCTTGCGGGCGGCGGTTTCATACAGCGCTTCCTCCATCAGCTCGCCCGCGCCACAAAAAGTATCTCCATAGGAGCTATCACCCAAAACGATGATACCAAAAGGGCGGCCTGGCTGTTGTGGCAGCTGTTCACGTAAAGCAACATAAAAAGGCAGCAGGTTGCTTGGAACCTCTCCCTGCCCCGTGGTGGATGTGCAGACCAGCAAAGGCGATGTGTCAGACGTTATATCGCTGAGCACCGGGTTCTCCAAAACCTGTACCGAGTAACCTTCTGTATCTAATGTTTGTTTGATGGCTCTGGCGGTCATCAGGGCGCCGCCGTAAACGCTGCCCACCAGAATACGTATGTCTTTCATATCAATCCTTGTTTAATACCAAGCACAGTGCAGGGCTTTCGAGGCGCCAAATAATAACGGCAGGGCCAGCTGGCCTCAAATTTCAGGCTCGCTTTGGGTATCTGCCGTGTGGCTGCGCACCCGGGGTATAATCCTGTTTCGCCCAGCTTCTTTGGCGCTGTATAAATGCGCATCGGCTTGCTTAAGCATGGTTTCAATTGAATCCACCTGAGCAACGGAGCAAACGCCCGCGCTCATAGTGATTGGTAGCTCCTGACCGTGATAGCTAAAGCGATCTTGCTCCACTTTGCTGCGCAAGCGCTCAGCCAACGTGAGGGCGGGAATCAATGAGGTGTCAGGTAGTAGCAGTAGGAACTCCTCGCCACCCCAGCGAGCCGCTACATCTGTTTGGCGAATCACGGATTGTACCAGTTTGGCAAATTGCTTTAGAGCCGCATCGCCCGCGTTGTGGCCGTATTGGTCATTGATATTCTTAAACAGGTCCAGATCAATCAGGACAATGGAAAAGTGATGCCCCGCGCGCTTGTGCCTAGAAAATTCCTCCGATAAGCGGTTCAGGATGTCGCGTCGGTTGGACAGCCCGGTGAGCTCATCGGTTTTGGCGGCATGCTCGTGGGTCAGAGCTAAATCCAGAAGTTCATTGCGGGCTTTCAGTCGGCTTGCTTCCAGTACAAAGCAGAAAATTGACTCAAACGTTAGAGTAACGAAAAAACGGATTATGAAATCGTTTTCGTACTCCGCTAGCACAAATGGCAGATTAGGAAACTGGAATACGATAACGGCTACCAGATAAACCAGCAGAAGAATCATGGTGCCGGTTTTTAGGTTGGTCAGGAAAAACAACAAAGGTGGGAAGACATAGAACCAGAGCGGGCCGGTGTTTCCCTCGCCACCCGAGGCGATCAGATAAGTGAAAAGTACACTGACAACAACCAGAAGGCCGGTTTTTTGCACGTCACGATTACCAGTGCGGGCAAACCAGACCATGTTGGCCAGCACGGGCAGTATAAAGCCCCAGAGAGTTAGAGCGTGGTTGGTATGGTCTGAATGCCAAGCTTTGGCACCGATACCTACAAGGCACAGCACCGCTGCTAGGGACAGCCACGTCAATACCCGTGAAACCTGAGCCTCTTCACGTTCGCGCGCGGCCTCGTAGCCCAAGGATGTATCTTTGATCATAACGGCCCTATTCCGTGGCTCACTGGTTTTTGCCCATTATGAATCAGACAATGGTAGGTATGCATCTATTGTGAGTGTATTGTGTGACCAAGTTGTACAGATGCACATTTGTTTCAATTTAAAGGCAAAAAATTTATAGTTGCGCGCAGCACAGCGGTTCGTTCTCCATTTCGATCAAATGAGACCTTTTCTGTTATGGCCCGTTCAAGCGGATTTCTGGATACCCTTCTCACCAGCGACTCTACCGAGCGATACCGGATTGGCTTCAGCCTGCTATTCCTGTTGGGCGTTTGGCTCGTTGTTGGCGCCTTCAGCGAAGGTATGCCCAATAGCACGTTGCTAATGGCTGCTGCGGTTATTGGCGGCTATATGGCTATTAATATAGGTGCTAATGATGTTGCTAACAATGTTGGCCCCGCCGTTGGTTCCGGAGCTCTGTCTTTGGGCGCTGCGGTTATTCTGGCTGGCATTTTTGAGTCGGCGGGAGCGCTGATTGCTGGAGGCGATGTGGTCTCTACCATCAAGGGGGGGATTATCGACCCCACAAGCTTGGAAGATGGTCGAGCCTTCGTCTGGCTGATGACGGCAGCACTGCTGGCTGGTGCGCTTTGGTTAAATCTTGCGACCTGGATGGGCGCGCCGGTGTCTACTACCCACTCGATTGTGGGCGGTGTGCTCGGGGCGGGCATTGCAGCGGGCGGCTGGGGCATTGCTGATTGGGGCGTAATGGCCAAAATTGCTGGCAGTTGGGTTATTTCGCCGGTTCTTGGTGGTGCCTTGGCCGCTCTGCTGCTCTACGTCATCAATAAAACGGTGCTGTATCGGAAAAACGTGATACCTGCCGCTCGCATTTTTGTGCCCTGGCTCGTCGCCATCATGGCCTGGGCCTTCGGGACCTATTTGATGATCAAGGGTGTGAAGAAGATCATCAAAGTCGACTTCCTTGAAGCCTCTCTCGTCGGGCTTGGCGCGGCTGTCGTTGCCTTCTTTATCGTGCGCTCACTTGCCGCCCGTCGGGCAGCCACCATGGAGAACAGTGCTGGCGGAGTGAATACCTTGTTCACCTGGCCTCTGATATTCGCAGCGGCTCTGCTGAGCTTTGCCCATGGTGCGAACGACGTAGCCAACGCCATTGGCCCACTTGCAGCGATTAACGACGCACTCTCCAATGGCTCCATAGTAACCGCCTCAAGCATACCTCTGTGGGTGATGATGATTGGCGCATTGGGTTTGACCGTCGGCCTTATGCTGTTCGGCCCGCGTTTGATCAAAACCGTGGGCAGCGAAATTACCGAACTGGATAAAACCCGCGCCTTCTGTATTGCGTTGTCAGCGGCACTGACCGTTATACTTGCCTCACAGTTGGGCTTGCCTGTGAGCTCCACGCACATTGCCATTGGCGGCGTGTTTGGTGTTGGTTTCTTGCGTGAGTACCTGAAATCCAACTACGCCACACAGCTGCACAAGATTATGGAAGAGCGTGACGAAGACGACCGTGAACGGCTCAAGCCTTTCTTGGACGATTTCCGCAACGCCTCCGTTGAGGAAATGGAAAAGCTGCTAAAGCGGGCCAAGAAAAAGAAACACGTGCCTCTGACCAAGTCGGACCGCAAGCGCCTCAAAAAGATCTACAAAGAAGAAATGGTTAAACGGTCACACCTTGTGCGCATCGCGGCAGCCTGGATTATCACGGTGCCCGCCTCGGCAATTATGGCGGCTATTCTGTTTTTCACCTTGCGCGGGCTTTTTGTATAAGGTGCTGGCTGGTTGTAGCGCGCGGGTTTGGTCATACTGTATGTCTACCGAAGGAGCAACATGCTCCCCAAGAACTTATTTGCCCGGAGGGTGAGTTATGAGTACGCCAATTGAAAGCCGTCAGGCTAGGGTGATTGATGAGCTGCGCGTCTTCATCAAGAAGGTACTGAGCGATCCGACCATCGCGGTAAAGTCCATCGACATTGCCCGAAAGTACCGATCTGAGCCAGGTTCCGATGAGCTGATTGCGCGGGAAATCAGCGCTAACACCACCATTCGTATTCCGGAGAAGTGGAGCGAAGCGGATCGAATGTTTTTGGAGATTATTGACGAAGTGCTGGATGACGAAGAGGCTTTGTACTGAGTCAGGCTTCGGTGGAGCAAGCGGGACGGCGCGGTTTCAGAAACACGCTGTGAATACCTCCCTGTACGCTCGGCTCCGCCATCCATGGCTCCGCACGGTTTCTGAAACCGCGCCGTCCCGCTCACCGAATCTTTTGAGTTTGCCTTCTTTAGGCGTGCTTTAGGCCTTGCCCGTGCTGATTAAGCACCGCATCCGCCATTTGGTGCAGTATTCCTATTTCGTCCTGAATGCCTTCCTCCCCTGAAAGCTCTCTTTGCTCTTCCAGAATGTCTGCCAATATTTTTGGCGTGGTCAGGGGGTTCGCCAGAACCACCCGGAAAACAATGCACGGGAAGTTATAGTAACGAGCAGGCTCCAAACGGGTTCTTGAAACGAAAGCCTTGCCACGCTCCCGTTGGGTTTTCTGGATAAATTTAGTGATTCTGTTCAGGCAGGCGTTAAGTTTTTCCGCCTGCAGGGGGTCTGCTAGAGCCAAGGCTTGCTGCACGTTTTCCGGGCAATAGCGGTAAGTAAGAATGTTAAGTTCCGGCCGGGTAACCAGTTCAAAATCCGGCTGGGCTGAAATCATATCAGCGAACGTCGCCGCCTTCTCGATACCCTGATCAATCAGTATCTCGTAGCCTTCTCTGGCCAGAATTTTCAGGCCGGAATGAATCAGCATAGACATGCCGGGGCGTGAGCCTTCCAAGGTAGTGGTACCGAGATCCCGTGAGCCTTTGCGGATGATGTATTGGGCGTGATGCTCAACGGCATTGGCCAAGCTGGGGTCTTTGAACACGACCAGCCCAACGCCCATGGGCACATACAACTGTTTGTGGGCGTCGAAGGTAACGGAGTCTGCCTTCTCTATACCGCGCAACAAGTGCCGGTAGGTTCTGGAGAACAGTGTAGGCCCGCCCCAGGCTGCATCCACGTGGAAGTGGGCGCCGAATTCCCGCGCGGTATCTGCCATGGCGTCTAGCGGGTCAACGTTACCGGTTTCGGTCGTACCCGCAACGCCGCAGATGGCCAGTATCTTGATTTTTTGCTTCTGCAATTCCAGGCACTTGTCGCGCAACGCATCGGTTTGAATCCGGTTGTTGTCGTCGGTGTCCACCGCAACAAGAGATTCGCGGCCAAGGCCTAGTACATCCGCGGCTTTACCTAGAGAGTAGTGGCCACGACGCGATACAACGATGGCAGCGCCTTCGTAGCCGTAATACTTGAGAGCGCGGAACAGGCCTTCCTGATGCAGCCCCCGGAAACTGCCTTCAGCTGGAAACGCACGATTGCGAGCTACCCAGAGTGCGGTCAAATTGGCAACGGTTCCGCCAGAACACATGGCGCCAAGAGCGTAGCGGGGGTCGTGCATCCATTTCCGGTAAAAAGCGCCGTCCTCTTCGTACACCAGCCGATGAATCATGCCAAGAACCTGACGCTCCATGGGGGTAAACGCTTTGGAGGTTTCGGTTTTTACCAGATTCTGGTTCAGGGCAATCATGATTTTCGACAGCGGCAACATAAAGTAGGGCAGCGCTGAAGTCATGTGGCCTATAAAGGCTGGAGATGCTGTATGAACGGAGTTGGCAACCAGTTTGTCTAGCAGAAACTGGGCTTGCTCCGAAACGAACACGGGTTTTTCAGGGATGGCGTAGTCCGAGAAGTTTTTCTCGACATCTGCAAGGTCCCGTTCAACGGCAACGATATGCTCTTGCAGAAAGCCTGCAAGGTTGCTGGAAATATTCTGGTCAATACGGCTAAGCGTAGATTCCGGTGCTTCTGGCACAGTGAACACGCGATACATGGCTTCAATTGAAGCCTGAGCCGTTTTTTTCTTGCCGGTCATAGATACCACACACAATCAGTGGTCATCCGCAGGGTCGGTTCCGGATACCCGACGGATACAGCCGGGATTTGTTCCGGCATTGGTTACTTGTCGCCTGTTGTTTACAGGCACGCTGGCATCCCTGAGGTGGCGTAGTATACGGGCTGCTTTGCTGTTGTGCCACAGAGCTTTTTTTAGAGGACTTCGCGGTGAATGTCGAGTATTGCGGCGTCGATTTTTCACGTGTGAGCCAAAGATAGCCGTCAGCCCGTTGGTATTTTCAAAAAAGCAGGTGGTCGATCAGAATCGGAAATAGAGTCCCTCTACGAGCAGATTACGGGTTTTGCGTTGGGCACTATTCGTGACCACACAGGAACTGTTTCATCCTCTATTGTACTAGTTAAACTTGGCGCTGACATACATCGCTCAGGAACTTTATTTGCGACCTATCGTGTTATTTTACGCCAGGGGAAAAGTTACATTGTGCTTTCTGGATATGCTGGTTTACGACGGTATCTAACTGCACCAGTCTATGGTGTGGGAAATCCGAAAGTTATCAAAATGGGGATAGGGCAGGTAGCAGCGAAGGCGGCGTTAAAATCTGGTGCAGTGCTCACATTGATCCTCAGTCCCGCCGTGAGAACTCTGGAGTGGCTTTTTACCGATGAGCTGAAAACAATGGAGGCAATGCTGGCTCACATAGCGACAGACATTGCGAAAGGCCTAATTGCTGCCGGGGCTGCTTATTTTACAGCGGGAGTTGTTCCGGCCGCCCTTACCGCTCTAGGTTTTTCTGTGGTGGCGGTTATTCCGGTTTTTGCAGGAATCGGTGTGGCCATTGGTGCTGGCTTGGCTCTTAACTGGGTGGATAATAGTTTGGGCTTAACAGAGAAGCTCACTGATGCTCTGATTCAACATAAAGAGTCATGGGCTAGGACTATGGAAGAAAATAAAAGAAATATTGAGCAGGTCCAGAGAGAGGCAAGTTACTATTTCGGTACCGCTCGCGGTAACCTTGATTTTATTCGTCGCTTAAGGGGTTCTGGTGTTGGGTCGGTTGGCTGGTGATGGCTACGACTAATGGCTCAAGACCTCCCATAAATCGCCCCGTGGCGTTATGGACTGGAATGGTTCTGTCAGTTATGGGTGTTGGGCTGACAGCCTTATCTATTTGGATTCTTTGGTTAAATCATAGGGACTATGCTCAAGCTATACAAACGGGCGTGCCTATTTTTTTGGAAGATACGGGAATTACAGCCTTGTATCTTGCACCGATCACCTATTTAGGCCTCGCACTATTGGGTATGTGTGGGATTATAGTTGCGATCCGAGGTAAGGGGTTCACCAAATCCGTCGGTGGAAAGCTAAATAAAGCAGTAACGTTATTAATCATTACCGGCCTTTTCGGGATGTTCTTTGGCTCTTATACCGCCAATAAACTGTGGGCTGAACATTTCGAGAGTCAGGGTTATGTGGAGTGTTCACAACCATTCAGAATGACCAGCAAATGGTTCACAGCGGTATGGGTTGATTCGATATCGTTGTGTGACGATAGAAGAGTTCTGAAAATGTTTGGTGCCGGCAAGCGCGTTTCGTACATCAATAGAATTATTGAGGAAAGCCGACACTAATAGAGCCTGCAGTTGCGAGGTTTTTAGCTAGGTTTCGGGGCGGCTGGCGCTGCTCATCCAGTCGGTGGCCTCAGCTACTAAAAGCTTTCACTGTCTCGTATTTCTAACGAAGACTATGTCGGGCTTGCCTTTGAACTCTGTGGCTTGAGCAGTGCGGTTAAATTATTTCCCGATGGACATCAAGTATCGCAGCGTCGATTTTTTCTTCGATGGCTTTCTCTACTTGGTCCAAACGTTGGGTGATTTGTTGCGACGAGGTGCCTAGGGCCGCAATGGTCCAGGTTGCACAATCTAGGGCTTCTAGATCGGCGGTTTCTGCTACGGCTAAGTCGGGCTCTTTGCCCCATACGGCTCGCAGTGGGGTGAATACTTTGCGCTTGGCTTTGAGGTCCTCGCAGCCGTAGAGTTGAAAGTGCAGGGTGAGTACGCCTACATGCGGAGTAATCGCGGTGTTGTGTTGGGGCGCATTGCCTTCTTTGAGTAGTTTTCTTAGTGCTTCAGACATGGCTCTTCCGATTTGGGTGCAGGAACCGGCGAGGGCAGACTGCCCAAAACACGCTCCTTGCGGCACATCCCTGCTGACGCTTGGCCTCCGCCAGCCTTGGCTCCGCACAGTTTTGGGCAGTCCACCCTCGCCGGTTCTCGGGCAATTCAAGGGGAGTCCACACAGTTTCAGAAGCTGCTCCCCTAAGCTGCTAGTAGGTTTTGTTCAGCCTACTACAGGCGTAGCCCTCTTGATAATAGCCGCAGCGTCGGTGCCGGAGGGTAGGTTGCCATAGTTCATGCCGCCGTTGGATTCCAGTCGGGAGGCGCAAAAGGCGTCTGCTACGGCTTTGTCGCCGTTACGCAAGAGCAGGGAGGCCTGCATGGCCAAGGCCATTCTATCTACCAGGTTGCGGGCGCGGTATTGGAAGTCGCTGATGTCGGCGAAGTCGTTTTGCAACTGGGCGAGGAACTGGTCAAAGCGGCGGTCTGCGCCTTTGGCTTCGGCGGCTTCGTGGAAGAAGGCGTCGAGGGTTTCCGGTTCTTTTTGGATGGCGCGCAGAGTATCAAGACACTGTACGTTGCCGCTGCCTTCCCAGATGGCGTTCACCGGGGATTCGCGGAACAGGCGGGGCATGATGCAGTCTTCCATTACGCCGCTGCCACCGATGCATTCCATGGATTCGTAGGCGTGGTTCGGTGCGCGTTTGCAAATCCAGTATTTGCCGACGGGCGTGGCCAAGCGGGCCAACAAGCGTTCGTGTTCCTGATCTTGGTTGTCCAGAGCGCGGGCGATTCGCAGGGTGTAGGCGAGGGCGGCCTCGTTTTCCAGAGCCAAGTCTGCAAGCACGTTTTGCATTAGTGGTTGGTCGCTTAAACGGCTACCGAAGGCGCTCCGGTGGCGGCAATGATGCGTTGCCTGAGCGACGGCTTGACGCATACCGGCAGAGCTGCCGATCATACAGTCGAAGCGGGTCATGGCGACCATTTCTATAATGGTGGGTACGCCTCGGCCTTCTTCACCAATCATCCATGCCATCGCGCCGCGCAGCTCTACCTCGCTGGAAGCGTTGGCAACGTTGCCCATTTTGTTTTTCAGGCGCTGTATCTGCCAAGGGTTTTTGGTGCCGTCCGGGCGCCAACGGGGCATCAGGAAGCAGGACAAGCCGCCGGGCGCCTGAGCCAGTACCAGAAAGGCATCGCACATGGGGGCGGAGACAAACCACTTGTGGCCGACCAGCTCATAAGCTTGACCAGGCCCTTTGTTCCCTATCGGGTGAGCCAGAGTGCTATTGGCGCGTACGTCGCTGCCGCCTTGTTTTTCAGTCATCGCCATGCCGATGGTTACAGAGCTTTTTTCTGTGTCTGGAACGTTGCGGGCGTCGTAGCTGTTAGCGAGTACACGGGATTCCCACAGAGTCGCCAGCTCTGGTTGCTTACGGATAGAAGGAATGGCGGCAAAGGTCATGGTAACCGGGCAGCAGTGTGCTGCTTCTACTTGGGAGTGCATGTAATACTTTGCAGCGCGAGTCACATGCGCGCCCTTGCCCGGATTTGTCCAAGGACTGCTGTGCAGACCGTTTTCGAAGGCGATGCTCATCAGTTCGTGATAAGAAGGGTGAAAGTCTACTTCGTCGATACGGTGGCCAAACCGGTCGTGGGTGTTGAACACCGGTTTGTTACTATTGGCTCGAAAGCCAAGGTCGATAGTTCCCGCATTGCCGGCAAGCGCGCCATAAGTCTTTAGGTCGCTTTGAGCATCCCCGGCACCCTCGCGTTTTACCGCTTCTTGAAGCGCAATATCTTCGTCGTACAGGTTGTAGTTTTCCAACGCTGGCGGCTGATTGACTACTTCGTGGGTGACCGCCAAGTAACGGTCGCCATGATCTCCTGAAGCTATTTGGTGTTTGGGTTGCGGGGTGTTCATAGCTACCTCCTAGTGCCGGTCAACCCCTGTATGCAAAAGCGGATGATGGTGTTGACCAGCGGGTCGTTGTTGTCAGTTGCGTTTCTCGTTGTCTGTTCGTTCTGGGTTGGTGACAAGGGGCCCACCAAACTCTCTGCAATAGCACCAACCAGACATGTACTGCTCTGGCGGGCGTTTTGATCCGGAATGCACCCTTCTTTGATGCCTTCTCGAATCGCTTGTTCAAATAAGTCGGCATAAGCCTTTCGATACGCTAGCCGCTCTTCTTCAACTTTCGGATCCACAGGTTCGGCAATAAGCGACCAGGCCATAACAGGGCCTTTCAATGCGCGCTCGGCAAATTGTTGCAAGGCCTTTTCCAGTCGCTCTATTGCGCTACCGGGTGTTGCCAGCGCTTCCACAACTTTGTCTATTTCGCGTTGTGTGGCGACGCGGAATATTTCGGCAAACAAGTCTTCTTTTGACTCGAAATGACGATAAATCGACCCTGTAGCTACACCTGCAAGCTGAGCAATGCGCGTAATCTTTGCATTACGAAAACCTCCCTCCGCAACGCATTGATAGGTGCACTCTGCGATACGCTGACGCGCGGCGGCTTTGCGCAGTCGCATCTTTTCAGTTTCACGATAAGCCATTTCGGGCCTCTGTAATTAGTGAATATTGGTTCATTCTTTGGCTTGATGCAAATGCTTATTTTCACTTCATGTTTTAGTTTTTATATTCAATAACTTATTTCACGTTACAAATATTTACGAAAATTGTATTGTCAAATAATAGCGCTGTCATGAAAAGCAGATTATAAAGACGCCAAGACGCTGCCGCAGTAGCGGCTGGTCGAGACGGAGCGTGGCATCTCCTACGGGTATATCACGCTTGTAACACTGTTTTCGTTGATGGAGAGAGCCATGAGTGAGTTCGACGAAAGCAATTTGGAACAATCCGGGAACTGGGCTAGTGCGAGTAATGAAGTCGACGACACCCATTCGATCGCAGGCAGGGCACGGGTGCGGGAACAACTGCAGCAAGATATTGACGCATTCCTGAGCCAAGGTGGCACCATTCAGGAAGTCGAGACATCTTTCCGCGTTAGCTCTCCTCGTAAGGTGGATACCGGCTTTAACAACCGCGCTCTTTGAGTATCGCCTTTGCAGGCCGGGGTATGTACCTTGGCCTGTTTTTGCGGTCTGTCTCGGTCAAAAGCCTTATCTCCCTCTATCATTGCTCGTGCAAAGTGCCTAACGCCCTTGCTATGGGGTTTTAGTCAAGCCACCCACGGCCGGACCTATCCATTACCATGAAAGCTGCTTCCAGACTCTCCTTTATCGTTCCTGTGATCATAGCAGTTGTGATCGCACTCTGGTTGCTTGCTGATGGTGCTCAGAACCAGCCTGCATCTGCTCGTCACGACGACAAGTCAGCAGATGTAAAAACCAAGAACGCCGACTTTTCCGAAGCTCGCCAGCTTCCCCCTTCCAAACTGGTCGCCGAGGCCTCCGAGGTAGAGGTTTCGAATTTGCCAGCGTCTTTGGCGGGCACCTCGGAACCGGGTGGTTGGGCCATAACGGATCGTTTTGGCAATCTTATCCCTACAAGCGAGTTGCGGCAGCTGTTCGAATATTACCTGTCGGCTTTGGGCGAGGAGTCTCTGTCGCAACTCGTGGCGAGAATCCGGCTTGCTCTTTCGGCATTGGATGAGCCCGCAAGAGGGCAGGCGCTTGATACCCTTGGCCGTTACCTGGACTACAAGCTGGCGCTATCAGATTTGGAAGCCGCTTACGGAGAAGCCGGAGCCTCTGGCCCGGGAGAAATGGAGCGGCGAATGTTGGAAATCCAGGCTTTACGCAGGACGTGGTTGGATGCAGATACAGCAGAGGCATTCTTCGCAGACGAAGAAGCGATAGACCGCTTCCAGCTAAAAAAGCGAAGCCTCAGCAGGGACAGCAGCCTAACCGACGAGCAGCGTGAAGAAGCTCTTGCAGAGGCTGAAATGGCGTTACCTGAGCCTGTGCGGCGGGCCCGGCAGCAAACTCGTAAGTTTGCCCGCTATGAGCAGGTGCGGGAGGCCATGGCCAACGATCCAGAAGCATTGCGGGCCTGGCGGCGACAAGAATTCGGCGAAGAAGCTGCCCAAAGATTGGAAAATCTGGATGCGGAGCAAAAAGACTGGGACAGACGGTGGCAGTCCTATACCAAAGAGCGCGATGCCTTGAAGGCCTCGGGTCTGGCAGAGCCTGAGCGCGAAGAGAGCTTGAGCCAACTGCGCGAGAAGTATTTCAGCGAGACTGAGCGCATTCGCGCCAAGGCGTTGGATTCTATTCAGTAGCTTGTCAGTAGCCTGCAACCAAAGCCCCCTGAGGTGTATGATGGTGCAAACGGTGCCTTTCGGGCACCTGGCTTTTCAGTCCAACTCGTTGTCGTGCCACTCAGGAGGTTTTCCGTGCCTTTATCAACACCCCGCACTTTTCCCGCTACCCGGTTGCGTCGCAATCGCGCCAGTGATTTTTCTCGGCGATTGGTGAAGGAAAACCAGCTCACGCCGGATAACCTGATCTATCCGGTTTTTGTACTTGAAGGTGAAGGTTTGCGAGAGCAGGTGCCGTCCATGCCGGGTGTCGATCGCCTCAGCATTGATTTATTGGTTGAACAAGCGGCAGAGCTGGTAGAGCTTGGCATTCCTGCAATAGCCTTATTTCCTGTGGTCGCGGCGGATAAAAAGAACTTGTCCGGCTCCGGTGCCTGGGACTCGGATGGCCTTGCACAGCGCGCGGTGCGAGCGCTAAAACAAGCGTATCCCGAACTGGGTGTTATCACTGACGTAGCGTTGGACCCCTTCACCACCCATGGTCAGGATGGCATCATTGATAATAACGGCTACGTACTGAACGATGTCACCGTTGAAGCGCTGGTCAATCAAGCGCTGTCCCACGCCGATGCCGGTGCGGATGTTGTTGCTCCTTCCGACATGATGGATGGCCGTGTTGCCGCCATCCGCGAAGCTCTGGAGTCTGCAGGGCATGTGAATACTCGCATTTTGGCTTATTCAGCGAAGTACGCATCTGCTTATTACGGCCCCTTCCGGGACGCAGTCGGCTCTGCCGCAAACCTCGGCAAAAGCAACAAGTCGACCTACCAAATGGATCCGGCCAACAGCAACGAAGCAATCCATGAAGTTATGATGGACCTTGCTGAAGGGGCAGACATGGTGATGATCAAACCCGGCATGCCGTATCTAGACATAGTGCACCGGGTGAAAACCGAACTGCAGGTGCCAACCTTCGTATATCAAGTCAGTGGCGAATACGCGATGCACATGGCCGCGGAGCAGAACGGCTGGCTTGATGGTGATGCCGTCGTTATGGAAAGCTTGATGTCTATGCGCCGTGCCGGCGCGGACGGAATCCTGACTTACTTTGCTGTGCGAGCGGCCCGCCTGATGCGGGATCAGAGGCGCTAGAACCGCTGCTGGACTATCCACCGCCGGACTATCCTCCGCAAGGAGTTGGCCAGCGGTCAATCAGACAGGAACTGAAAGCCATGAGAACGGAAATCGCCAGAAATCTGACCGCGGAAGGGGAGCAAAGCGTACCCGCTCCGATAGAAATTCCGCCGGTGGGTGAAGTGATCAACTTGGACGCCAGTGAAAACTACTTCAACCGAGAACTGAGCCAGCTTCAGTTTAATTATCGGGTGTTGAAGCAGGCGCTTGATACCACCCATCCACTGATTAACCGGCTGATTTTTTGCTGCATTTTTAGCAGCAACATGGATGAGTTCTTCGAGATACGGGTAGCTGGCTTGCGTCAGCAGATTAAGTACGGCCGGGAAACTCTGGGCGCTGACGGCATCATGCCTGAACAAGCACTGAGCGAGATTAGCCGTGTTGCTCATGAGTACATTGATGAGCAGTACGACATTCTGAATCATGTGCTGATTCCCGAAATGGAAAAGCAGAATATTCACTTTGTGCGCCGCCGGGAATGGACGCCAGAGCAGGCAGAGTGGGTGCGCAACTATTTTGAGGATGAGATTTTGCCTGTGGTGAGCCCTATAGGGTTGGACCCATCACATCCGTTTCCCCGGCTGGTGAACAAGAGCTTAAACTTTATTGTTGAACTTGATGGCAAGGACGCGTTTGGGCGCGAAACCGGGATGGCCATTGTGCCAGCGCCGCGTTCACTGCCAAGGCTGGTGCGCTTGCCGGACGACGTCTGTAGCGGCGGTGAAAATCTGGTGTTTTTGTCGTCAATGATTCACGCCCACACCGACGAGCTTTTTCCGGGCATGGAGGTTAAGGGTTGCTACCAATTTCGGCTAACCCGTAATGCCGACTTGGAACTGGAAGACGACCTTGAAGATTTGGCGTCGGCTCTGCGCGGCGAGTTGCTCAGCCGTCGTTTTGGCGACGGAGTACGGTTGGAAGTGGCGGATAACTGTCCTCAGGAGTTGGTGCAGTTTCTGCTGACGGAATTCGGCCTCGGGCAACGAGATCTGTATCAGGTAAACGGGCCGGTAAACCTGACACGGTTGATGGCCGTGACCGGCTTGGTCGATCGCCCAGACCTACTGTATTCCAGCTTTTCGCCCACCATACCGCGGCAGATTCGCAGCAAAGAAACGTTGTTCGATGCCATTCGAAAACGGCCGATTTTACTGCATCATCCGTTTCAGAATTTCAGCCCGGTAGTGGATTTTCTGCGACAGGCCGCGAAGGACCCGCAGGTGCTAGCCATTCGCCAAACGCTCTACCGCACAGGCGCCAATTCAGAGATTGTTGAAGCTTTGGCAGATGCCGCGAGGCGGGGCAAGGAAGTAACGGCGGTTGTTGAGCTGAGGGCACGATTTAGTGAGGCTGAAAACCTGGAGCTGGCAAGCCGGTTGCAGGAAGCCGGTGTGATCGTGGTGTACGGCGTTGTGGGTTACAAAACTCACGCCAAAATGATTCTTATTGTACGCCGGGAGGAAGGTCGCCTACGTCGTTATGTGCATTTGGGAACGGGCAACTACCATGCGGTCAACGCGCGCTTGTATACCGATTACAGCTACATGACCTGTGACGAATCCATTGGTGATGACGTCAATAAGCTGTTCCAGCAGCTAACCGGTATGGGCAAGGCCTTAAAGATTAAAAAGCTGTTCCATGCGCCGTTCACGCTCCACAAACGATTACTTAGTCTTATTGAGCGTGAAACAGAGCTCGGTGAAAAAGGGCGCATCATTATCAAGATCAATGCCCTCACCGAAATTCAACTTATTAAGGCGCTGTATCGGGCCTCTCAGGCCGGGGTGCAGGTAGACTTGATAGTGCGTGGTATTTGCAGCATCAGGCCCCAAGTTCCGGGGCTTTCGGATAACATTCGTGTGCGCTCCATTGTGGGGCGGTTTCTGGAGCATACCCGCGCCTACTATTTTGGTAACGAGGGTAAGCCAGACGTTTACTGCTCCAGCGCGGATTGTATGGAGCGCAACTTGTTAAGCCGGGTTGAAACTGCCTTCCCTATAGAAGATCCGGAGCTGATAGCGCGGGTGAAGGAAGACTTGGATACCTATCTTGCAGACAACTGTCAGTCCTGGATGTTGCAGCCGGATGGTGGCTACATTCAGAACCAGCCAGCCGAGGGTGAGGAACGAGTGGCCTCACAGGTGGTGCTGTTGGAACGCCTGACTGGCAAAACCTGACATTTCCAAACGGAGAGAGTTCTTGAAAGCAAAATGGATTATTGCCGGTGCGGGGGTACTGGTTGTCGCAGGCGCAATGCCGTGGGTCGTGGGTTATGTAACCGAGCAACAGTGGCAGCAGGTTAACCATGAGCTGAATCAGTCGCAGCCGTTTTTACAGATGCAAACGGAAGACTACCGCAGGGGTTTTCTTAGCTCGAACTTGAACGGCGCTATAACTGTGTTTAATCCCGAAACCGGCGACACTCGCCGCATAGAGTATCGGGCCGATGTAACCCATGGCATTACCGGTAGCTTTATGGATTTTGTGCCAGTTGACGGCTGGGCGCCTGAAGGCGCTGACTGGTTTCAAGAGCGACCAAGGCTAACCCTCGAAACGCGCCTTTGGGGTGTTGCCATACTGGAGTTGGAGGCACCGGCCATTGCGATCAACAACCCTGATAGCGGCGAGTCGCTTAGAACCAGTGGTGGTGTTGCGCGTATTGAAATCAGTGATACTGGATCTCAAGCGGAGGCGCTGATTGTATGGCCGCAACTTAGCCTCTCCAGCCCTGAGATGAGTGTTCGGGTTAATGGGTTCCGTGTAGAGCAGAGCATGGCCCATCTGGAAGGGGACGTTTGGACAGGAAGCATGGAGGCGTCCATAGATTCTGTTGCTTTAACGTCTCCCGAAATGTCGCCGCTAACCATAGAGGGTGTCTTTGCCCATAGTAGCACCGAGGCAAAACGTGACGGACAGCGCCTAGATTCGAAAATGACGATTGAGTCGGAGAAGGTTCTGTTTGAAGACGAGGTTTACGGCCCGCATAAACTGGCATTCGCACTCGAAAATCTAGACGTAACGAGTTGGAACATACTGGCTTCAAGCATGACGGAACTGCAAAGTTTGACCTTGGCGCCTACTTCCAGCGGTCCTGAAATGTTTGAGCAACAGATGGCGGCCATGGGGCAAGTTAATACGGCTATGCGCGATCTGGCGGCTGCAGGGTTTTCCGTGGGCTTCTCCGAGCTAACTCTGGATACACCTGAGGGCGAGGTAACGGGCCATGCAGTTATTCGCCACCCGGAACTCACAGCAGATGAGAAAGCAGGAATGCTGTTGGTGATGCAGCAGCTCACCGGGGACATGAGTTTGAGCGTGCCTTCTGTGCTGGTAGATGACTACCCAGCGGTTCGCTTGCAACTTGCGCCGCTTGTTAAGCAGGGCTTATTGGTGCCCGATGGCGACAGGTTGGTGCTGGCGGCGAAGTTGAACGACATGATGGTCGAGGTTAACGGTCAGAAAATTCCGTTGCCGCCGCTGCTCTAAAGTAGCATCAAGTAAGCAAAAAGCCCCTGCTTGGGGCTTTTTGCTTATACGGCTTTAGGCTTAAGCCTCTCTGAATTTCTCTTTCAAGGCAGCTTCTACCACCGGGTCAACAAACTCAGATACATCTCCGCTTAACGAGGCGATTTCGCGGATAAGGCTGGAGGAAATATAGGACAGGTGGTTAGACGGTGTTAAAAATACGCTTTCCAACTCCGGTGCCAAGCGACGGTTCATATCTGCAAGTTGAAATTCATATTCGAAATCGGAGACGGCCCGCAGGCCACGAAGTATCACTGTGGCGCCTTGGTCACGAACAAAATCGGCGAGTAAATAGCTAAAGCCTGTCACGCTGACATTTGGGATGCCGGTGGTTGCTTGCCGCACCAACTCGCAGCGCTCTTCCAGATCAAATAATGGCTGTTTCTTCGAGTTATAGGCAACGGCTACCACAACCTCATCAAACATACGGCTGGCACGTTTTATAAGATCTGTGTGGCCGTTGGTGATGGGATCAAAGGTGCCAGGATAAATGACTTTAGGCATGCATAGCTCCTTGTTTTAATAGGCACCCAGAATATCAGCATTTCAGCGCATTCTGTAGACCGGTTGGCAGCCCTCCTACGCCGATGCGTAGCGCTGAGAGCTTCCGATCGGGCGTTTTACGCTTTGAGCCTTTGGGCCAATCGCGTGCTGTTTCGTGCAGCCAAGGCATACACAGACAGTTGTGGATTTGCGCCAATGCTGGTGGGGAAAATCGAGGCGTCATGTACGCTGAGGTTGTTAACCTGATGGTGCTCGCCAAACCCATTGACCACCGATTCTTTCGGGTTGCTTCCCATACCGCAACCGCCCATCTGGTGAGCAGTGAACAAACGAACCCGGTGGGGTTTCATGGAAAATCCATCGATGGCCGCTTTGGCATCAGCCCAGCTGGAGTACCAGTCAGAGTCCAAATGCATCAAGCGCACTTTTTTGGCGCCGGCGGCGAATTGGATTTCCGCCATGGTGTAGAACGCGTTGCGCAGCCCCTTCCAAAGATAATCGCTGACCGAGTAATCCAGCATTGGGATGCCGTCGTCTCGCAGAGATACTGTGCCGCCGGTGCTGTTTTCGTGAAAACCGTCCCGCACCAATGCGATAACCGACTGCATCCAGGGTAAACCAGCCAGATTTTTGGCCTGTTCGTCGCCATGCCCTGGCACAACACCGGCAGACATGGCCGGGTGCAGCGGTGGTACCTCCAACTTGTAGCCTGCGTCGCCATCTACACCGTTGCGGAAGTTGAACTCGTCGGAATAAACCGACTGCGGCGCACCGTAAAACGGATCTACCAATTTCGGCATGTGTGCAACGCTGGCGTTCACCGGGTGAATAAATGATCGCTTTCCCAAGCGCTCGTAGGGGTCGGGCAGTTTGGAGCGTAGCAATAGGCCGGGGGAGCCTATCGCACTGGCGGCAACCACAAAGTGCTTGGCTTTAAGCGTAACGGTTATATTGGTAGGAGTGATCCCGTCGCTGGCCATTGCTGTGGCTTGCAAGGTGTCAATTTTGTCCTGTTTCATCACCAGCCGTTCAGCGCGCAGCCCGTGGTACAGAGTGGCATTATTATCTAGCGCACCGGGAATGGTGGTCATTAATGCACCCTGTTTGGCGTTGGTTGGGCAACCCACGCCACAGTAACCCAGATTCCAGCAGCCTTTGACGTTACGCGGGATCACCTGCCAACTAAAGCCCAGCTTCTCGCAACCTTGGCGCAGTATGTCGTTGTTAAGGTTGGGCGCCATTTCCCAGGGTGACATGGAGTGCCGTGCTTCACGGCCTTCAAACCAGGGTGCCATAGCCTGCGGGCTCAGTGCCTCTAGGCCAAACTGCTTCACCCAATAGTTGAGCGTTGCATCCGGGGTGCGAAAACTGCTGGTCCAGTTGACCGTTGTCGAGCCGCCTACGCAGCGGCCTTGCAAAATCGCAATGGCACCGTCTTTAGTCGTGCGGCTCATGCCCTCCTGATAGAGATTGGCATAGGACGTAAGTTCGTCCATTTTGAAGTCTTTTTGGTAATACAGGCGGCCCTCTTCCACCAAAATAACGGAGAGGCCGCTCTTGGCGAGAATTTCTGCGGTGGTTCCGCCACCTGCGCCCGTACCTACAATAACCACATCCGCTTCTGCCGTGTGATTTTCGGTTAGTCTAGCGCCGTCGATGACTTTCCAGCCGGATTCCAGACCCTGAGCAATGCGATCGTTGAACGACATGATTGGTGGTTTCCCTTTAATAAAAATAACAGCGGGCTTAATCCGCAGGCTGAAGATCAGGCTTTACGGAATTGCGGCAAGGCTTGAACAGCCCACTCGGGTGGACCTGGATAACCGGAAAGATGCCAGTTCTCCTGATAACCGTAAAACGCCACGTTGCTGATTTTGGTCAGGGCCATGTAGCCATTGTTGAGCAGCCCGATACTGCTTGAGCGCCAACGTTCGAGAAATCCGTTGGCTTGTTCCGTGGTGACATTCGGCCAAGGTGACCAAATCCGTGCGATGGTGACCCGGGTAATGCCTAAGTTGAGCAAATCAAACAGTTGTCTGAGTTCTTTTTGGTTGGCGGGGCCGAATTTGTGAATACCGGCGTCAATGCGCTCGACTGTGCTGGCAATAGCCATGCGTCGGGCGTTGGCCTGCTCCGGCAGTGCGGAACCGAGAATGGCCGGTAGCAGAGCTTCGAACAGTTTGATGTCGTCTGCTGTCAAGAACTGGAACCTGTACCGTGCATCCATGCGTGTTTCAACAGCGCCTAACCGCCCAGCTGGTGAAGTTGCGCAGCCACTCAGGCCCGCAGTGACACTAATGGTGCCCAAAAATAAGGCGCCACCCAGCCCGGTGCGAAGTAAGCTGCGCCGATCCAAAGATATCGAGTCCTGCCCTTCGGGTAGGGTGAGGGGGTCGGTCATAATTGGCTCACTCTTATTGTTAGTATGGCGATAACCGGGGCCCTAGCGCCCCGGTTATAATTCAAGGCGCTTAGCGGATAAAGAATTTGTAGATCATTTTATGGGCGGCTGTCCCATAAGGAGGATAAACAAACTTGCCGCTGTTGAATTTCTGTTTGGCAAAAATAGCCCGTTGGTGCGAGAAGGTCAGGAAGCCTTCCTTGCCATGGTAGTGACCCATGCCTGAATCGCCCACGCCACCGAAGGGAAGGTCGTCCTGGGCGACGTGCATCAGGGAATCGTTAATGCACATGCCCCCCGAGAGGGTGTGATCGATCACTTGCTTTTGCTGGTCGCGGTCGTAGCCAAAAAAGTACAGGGCCAGAGGTCGCGGGCGGTCGTTGATGAACTGAATCGCTTCATCAAGGTTGCCGTAACTTACAATTGGCAGGATAGGCCCGAAGATTTCATCCTGCATAAGTTTCATGTCCGGCGTGGTTTTCAAAACCAGTGTTACCGGAATCTTATGAGTGCCATCGCCCATGTTTTCCTGTGCAGGGTTCATCTCAATCAGCTCGGCACCTTTCGCTTTGGCGTCCTCAAGGTAACCCTTCAGTCGCTTGTACTGGCGCTCATTGATAATGGCCGTGTAGTCGTCGTTATCCCGAAGGGAAGGGTACATTTCCGCAAACTGGGCGCGGAACTCGTCTACGAAGGCTTGTGTGCGATCAGCCGGGCAAAGTACGTAATCCGGTGCCACACAGGTTTGGCCTGCGTTGAATGCCTTGCCGAATGCAATACGCTGCGCCGCATCCTCCAAAGGCACGTCTGGAGAAACAATAGCGGGCGATTTGCCGCCCAGCTCCAGAGTTACGGGTGTTAGGTTCTCAGAGGCAGCCCGCATCACTAACTTGCCGACCGATGTGGAACCGGTGAACAGCATGTGATCGAAAGGCCGTGCGGAAAAGTCAGCCGCAACGTCGGCTTCGCCATTGATTACGGCCACTAGATCTTCCGGAAAAGTGGCCTCAATTAGTTCTTTGAACAGAGCTGATGTATGGGGCGTGAATTCGGACATCTTGATCATGGTTCGGTTTCCCGCGGCGAGAGAGGCAACAAGAGGCCCCACAGCCAGATACAGCGGGTAATTCCAAGGCACAATCACGCCAACAACGCCTTTCGGCTGGTAACAAACCTTGTTGCTGGCAGGCCGGAACAGAATGGATACGTGCCGGCGGGAAGGCTTCATCCAGCCTTCGAGGTTTTTCAAAGTGTAATTAATGCCCTGAATGGACGGCATAACTTCTGCGATAAGTGATTCGTCCCGGGAGCGGCAGGAAAAATCCCGGTCAATGGCGTCCACTATGCGATCCTGGTAGGACAGCAGGGCTTGTTTGAGTCGATTCAGGTTTTCCTGGCGCTCCGCCAGCGACGGCGTAGGGTGGTCGTGAAACGCCTTCTTTTGGACTTCAAACACCCGGTGGGTCTGCTGAATGTGACTATTGCTCTCTGTGAGCTGAACCGCGCTGGCACCCATGGTGTCCTCCTTTTGGCTGCGCCGTTTAGCGGCGATAGCCTGATGTATTGTTATGGCGAAAAAACGCTCAATTTGCACTTGAAGGTATTATTAGAGTATATACTCTAGTGAGTCAAGCAGCTCCAATGGCGAATCAGGCCATCTGTGGGCTGTAAAACAACAAACGCCGATGAGCCTATGAAAACCAGAGACAAAATATTGCTGTCGAGTCTTGAGCTGTTTAATGAGCAGGGCGAGCGAAACGTAACAACCAATCACATTGCGGCGCATTTGGCGATATCGCCGGGCAACCTCTATTACCACTTTCGCAACAAGTCCGACATTATTTACGAGATATTTCAGGAATACGAAAAGCTGGTGGATTACTACCTTGATATTCCCGAGGGCCGCGCGCTGACGTTGGACGACATGACGTTCTATCTAGAGTCGGTGTTTGATGGCCTGTGGAGTTACCGGTTTTTTCACCGTGATCTGGAATACTTGCTAGACAGGGATTCGCGCTTGCGCAACGACTACCGCGAATTTACCAACCGGTGTCTCGCGGCCATAAGCCTTATTTTCGAAAAGCTGGCAGATGGCGGCATTTTGGAGCCCCAGCCAGAAAGCCTCCGTTCAGCCATGTCGCTGAATGTTTGGTTGGTTATTACCAACTGGATGGCATTCCTGAAAACAGCTCATGGGGAAAAAGCGTCCGCCTGCCTGACATTGCGGGAGCTAAAGCAGGGTATTTATCAGGTGTTAACGCTCGAAATACCCTACCTGACGCCAGCGTACCGTGAGCAGGTTATGATGTTGCGGGAGAAATACCGGCCAAAGCTGCCTGAGCAGGAAGGTGAGTGTGAAGCTTCGCTGGGCTGACTTAAGGTGCACGGGTATTGGGCCGTGTTGCAACTCTCTGGCCCGGAACTTTTCCTGCAGGGGGTTGTCACAACTATCGGCGCCGGGAATTCGGACATTTCCAGCGCCTCCTGAGGGAGTTCTCAGGTTTTAGCACGTCGCAAACCCTGACGTTTTACCGGCCTGACTTTTTTCAGGCCGGTTTTTTCATTCCTGTCGTAGCTCTTCCCCGGCGTTTTCCAGCCAATCTGTTAGTGCCGCCCGGCACTCATCAACGCCACGTTTTGATGTTGATGAAAACATAACCAAGTGCTCGACACAGGTGAATTCCTGAAGCTTTTTGGAAATCTCCAGCATGGTGGTTTTGGCTTGCCCGAATTTAAGTTTGTCGGCTTTTGTGGCCAGAATCATCAGCGGCAACTTGTTATGTTCGCACCATTCCACCATCATTTGGTCAAATTCGGTCAGCGGGTGGCGGATATCCATGACCAAAACCAGACCGCGCAAACATCGACGGTCGTTCAAGTATTGCCCGAGATGCTTTTGCCAGTCATCTTTCATGTCTCGGGAGACTTTCGCGTAGCCGTATCCCGGCAGGTCTACTAGCCGAGCATTTTCGCGGTTTAGGGAAAAAAAGTTGATTAAACGCGTGCGCCCTGGGGTTTTACTGGTGCGGGCGAGTTTGCCGTTGGCAGTAATGGCGTTCATGGCGCTGGACTTTCCTGCGTTTGAGCGTCCGGCGAAAGCCACTTCTGCGCCAGTGTCTGGCGGGCAGTCTTCCAGTCGGGGCGCGCTTATCAGGAAGCGAGCGCTGTTAAAAGAGATGCTTTTTTGAGTCAGATCAGAGTCCACAGCGGTTGGCTTTCCTTTGGATTTCAGTTATCAGGGATTAATGTATAATGCTACACCAATTCCGGGCGGTACGCTTGGCGTAACCGCTGTCAGCCTTGGTCTTGAGCCTGACTGAACAGCGCCTGCCAGCTGCAAACTAAGAATATTTTCGAGATGAGAGAAGCGGAGCGAGCATGAAGAAACTGATCGCAGGATTTGTTTTCGGCCTTGGCCTTACAGCTATGGCGCACGGAGCAGGGGATCCTGAAGCAGGCAAGCAAGCGGCGGCAGCCTGTCAGGCATGCCATGGCCAGGGTGGAGCCAAGCCAATAATGGGCGTCTATCCGAAAATATCCGGGCTAGGCGAAAAGTATCTGTATAACCAGTTAGTGGCGATTCAGGAAGATGCCCGCCCGATTCCGGAGATGATCGGCCAGCTGACGGGCAAGTCAAAGCAGGATCTTGAAGATCTGGCAGCCTATTTTGCCAACCAAAAGATGGTTGTAAGCCAGGCTGACCCAGAGTTGGTAGAGAAAGGCGCTGCGCTTTATCGCGGTGGCAATATGGCTTCTGGCGTTCCAGCCTGTGCGGCGTGCCATAGCCCGCAGGGCAAGGGTAACGGGCCTGCCGGCTATCCGCATATTGGTGGCCAGAATGCTGAGTATCTAGTTAAGCAGCTAGAAGCCTACCGCGATGGTACTCGGGCGAACGGCGCAAATGCGGCAATCATGATGGACGTGTCTGCCAGATTGACCGATGCGGAAATTGAAGCGGTTTCCAGCTATATTTCTGGTCTGAATTGATACAAGCGTTCTCAGTTTGATGAAAAGCCCCGCCTTGTGCGGGGTTTTTCGTCTGTCGATCCTGTAATCCACAAACTGTGGAACTTTTCAGGCTCAGCAGGTCATAATTCCCCTATAACGACACTTATAAACTTTGGAGACACTTCATGTTTCGAGCACTTAGATCAGTTGGCTTGTTTTTGGTGGCTTTGGCCGTATTTGGTCAAGCCAATGCGGCAGACTGGCAGGAAGGAACGCATTACAAAAAGCTCGACACCCCTGTGCGCACAGATACGGATTCAGGCATCGAGGTTGCAGAGGTTTTCTGGTACGGCTGCCCCCACTGCTATAACTTCAAGCCGCTGGCTGAGAGCTGGGAAGCCAAAGCTCCAGATGATGTAAATTATGTGCGCATTCCTGCGGCTCTGGGGCGTTCCTGGGTTCCCCACGCTCAAGCCTTCTATGCGCTTGAAGCGATGAACTCGCTAGATAAAGTACACGATGCTCTGTTCGAGGCATTGGCGGGTCAGCGTCGGCCGCTAAATGATGGGGAGTCTCTGGCGAATTTTGTTGCGGATCATGGTGTCGATCGTGAAGAGTTTCTGAATAACTTCAACAGCTTCGGTGTGAATGCGCGTATGCAGCAGGCCCAGTCCAAAATTCGTGGTGCGCGTATTACGGGCACACCGACTATGCTAGTAAATGGCAAGTACACGGTTAGTGCGTCCATGGCCGGTAGTCTGGAGGCAACGCTGGCGGTAGTAGACTATCTGGTAGAGAAAGAGCGCTCTGCAGCGAAATAGCAGCAACACTATGTATAAACGCTTTAGGAAGCAGCTTAATGGCATTCTCAGCGCCCGGGATGAGTCGAAAGGCTCAAACTCGGGCCTTGAGCATGTGCCCGAGTTTGAGCCCCAGCGTCACCTCCGGTTGCTTACGTTCAATATACAAGTGGGTATCAACACCTCTTCTTACCGTCACTATTTAACCAGAGGTTGGCAGCACTTCCTTCCCCACCGCAATCGTATCGAGAATTTGGATCGCATAGCCTCGTTGCTTAGCAACTACGATGTAGTGGCGCTGCAGGAGTGTGACGGAGGGAGTTTGCGCAGCGGCCATATCAATCAGGTCCAGTATCTCGCCGAAGCAGCGGGTATTCCTTACTGGCATCAGCAGTTGAACCGTAACCTCGGGCAGATTGCCCAGCATAGCAACGGCTTGCTGAGTCGGTTCCGGCCCTTGGATGTAAAAGAGTACAAATTGCCGGGTCGGCTTCCCGGAAGGGGGGCAATTGTCGCCCGCTATGGTACCGAAGAAGATCCGCTGGTTTTGGTGATGATGCACCTCGCACTGAGTAAGTCGGGGCAGCAGCGCCAGTTGGGCTTTATCAGCGAGTTGATATCAAAGTACCGGCATGTGGTGCTGATGGGTGATATGAATGCCCATGCTGAGCAGTTGTTAACCCAGACCCCCTTGAAAGAGACAGATTTGATACCTCTGCCGGACAGTGCCCACAGCTTTCCAAGCTGGCGGCCCGAGAAGGCGCTGGATCATATTCTGGTGAGCCCGAGTTTGCAGATAAGGAACTCGGAAGTGGTGAGCTATCCCATGTCCGACCACTTGCCGATTGCCATGGATATAGCGTTGCCAGACGGGTATTTGAAAAAGTTCTGAGAAAATCGAAGTACATACAAAAAAACTCGGCAGCGCCGAGTTTTTTTGTGGATTCAAGATCAAAAATTACTTGATCTTGGCTTCCTTGTACGCAACGTGCTTGCGGACAACCGGATCGTACTTTTTGATCTCGATTTTTTCCGGAGTGTTACGCTTATTCTTCATGGTCGTGTAGAAGTGACCCGTGCCTGCTGATGAAACCAGCTTGATTTTTTCGCGCATGATGCGGCTCCTTATACTTTCTCGCCGCGGGCACGAAGATCGGCCAATACAGCGTCAATACCATTTTTATCGATGATGCGCATACCCTTGGTAGAGGTGCGCAGCCTTACGAAACGCTTTTCAGACTCAACCCAAAAGCGCTTGCTTTGCAGGTTAGGCAGAAAGCGACGACGGGTGTGGTTCATCGCGTGAGAAACATTGTTACCGGAAACCGGACGCTTACCGGTTACCTGACAAACTCTGGACATACTTGCCTCCGACCTGAGCAATGGTCTTAATAAATACGAATTCGATTTTAATGCGTCTCTGGTTGCCGAGGAACGGTTAGGTTCCCGTTTGCGCCCCTGAACTGAACGCTGCTCGCCAGACGCCGCCAGAAAGGGACGCTTTTATACCAGAACCAGCTCCCCAACGCAAAAAATTGTTGGGAATTTGGCCAGTTTTCCTGCATTCGCCTAGGATGGCTTACATCAATCCACGTTCTGCGAGTGATATTACCTCACCGTGGCCCACTACCATATGGTCAAGAACCCTGATATCCACAAGGCCAAGCGCTTCTTTTAAGCGTTTGGTTAAGGAAATATCAGCCTGACTGGGTTCGGCGACGCCGGAGGGGTGGTTGTGGGCAAAGATAACGGCGGCAGCATTATCTTCCAAAGCTTGGCGCACAACCTCCCGAGGGTATACGGCGGCTCCGTCAATGGTGCCCCGAAACAATTCCCGGTACTGGATAACCCGGTGCCTGTTGTCCAGAAATAAACCCGCAAAGACTTCGTGGGGATAAGTACCCAGCCTGCTTGTGAGAAAGCGCCGGGTATCCTCCGGTGAGCGCAGCGGGTCGCCTTGGCGCAAGGGTTCGTCCATCACGCGTCGGGCCATTTCCATCGCAGCTTGAACCTGTGAGTATTTCGCGGTGCCT
Source organism: Marinobacter sp. 1-4A (assembly GCF_016597725.1). Lineage (GTDB taxonomy): Bacteria > Pseudomonadota > Gammaproteobacteria > Pseudomonadales > Oleiphilaceae > Marinobacter. The sequence goes on along the minus strand of NZ_VCGY01000002.1, from coordinate 418,724 downwards.
AGCCCTTTTACGCCGCAAAATTGCCTGCGAGATGCCGTTAGGAGCCCGCGCAAGCCGGAAAACTCCTGCAAAAGAAAGCGTGAGAGCTCCATAACCGGCATGCCGCTTGTGCCGGTGCGTAGAAAAATAGCCAGTAGCTCTGCGTCAGAGAGGCTTTCGGCACCGTGGGCGAGCAATCGTTCACGAGGGCGTTCATCCATGGGCCAGATGGTATCGGTCATTTCGGCTTCCTTGCATATTGATTGAAGGGGTTTAGCGCTTCCTGTGCGCTTTTCAGTTACACAGACTACTCCAAAAAGTAACAATTGGTAAACGTGTGGAGGGTCTTGCAGGCTGTCGGTAATGTCAGAGCGTGCTATCTTATAAGCCTTTCATTTTAAGCGGATACGGAGCCTTTATGGCCGTCAGAAACATCCTGCTGGGCATAACCGGTGGCATTGCAGCCTATAAAAGTGCCGAGCTTGTGCGCCTGCTTAAAAAGGCTGGCTACGAGGTTAGGGTAGTTATGACCCAAGGGGCGGAAGCCTTTGTGACGCCTCTGACTTTTCAGGCCCTAAGTGGCGAGCCGGTGCGTACGTCGTTGCTTGACCCAGAGGCCGAGGCTGGCATGGGGCACATAGAGCTGGCGAAATGGGCCGATCAGGTGGTTATTGCCCCTGCCTCCGCAGATTTTATCGCAAGGCTCGCTCAAGGAATGGCTAACGACCTGCTAACGACGGTTTGTTGTGCAACCGTAGCCCCAATCGCTGTGGCACCAGCTATGAATCAGGCAATGTGGGGTAACGAGCGTACCCAGCGCAATATTCGTTTGCTGGCGAGCGACTCGCAAATTACGCTCTGGGGGCCGGATCAAGGTGAGCAAGCCTGTGGTGATCATGGGCCAGGGCGTATGCTTGAGGCTGCAATGATTGCTGACTTGATTATGGATAAGCAGCATGGCGCCAAAGGGCTTGCAGGAAAGCGTGTTGTTATCACCGCAGGCCCAACCCGTGAGCCGATCGATCCGGTGCGCTATATCAGCAATCACAGTTCGGGCAAGATGGGCTACGCACTGGCGGCGGCTGCAAGAGATGCTGGTGCCAAGGTTGTTCTGGTTAGCGGGCCGGTCAACTTGGAGGCTCCGGCGGGCGTCGACGTTCGCGCTGTCGTTACAGCCGAGGATATGTTGAAAGCAGCTTCGTTAGCTGTTGATGAAGGCTGTGACTTGTTCGTTGCAACCGCTGCAGTGGCGGATTACCGGCCTGAAAATTGCGCCAGCAACAAGATCAAAAAGTCCAATGAGACCATGACACTGCCTCTCACACGGAATCCCGACACATTAGCGACCATTGCAGCGCGCTCAGATGCGCCATTCACGGTGGGTTTTGCTGCTGAAACCTCAGACGTTGCCCGGTACGCCAAAGAAAAAATGCAGCGCAAAAAATTGCACATGATTGTTGCCAACGATGTGTCGGCTCCGGGGTTGGGCTTCAACAGTGATGACAACGCGGTGACGGTATTCTGGTCGGGTGGGCAGGAAACGATAGGCCCAGACACTAAAAAACGTATTGCCTCACGCTTGATAGAGCTTATTGGCGAACGGCTGAAGCAGGAATAATATGAGCAAAAAGAACTTACAGGTACGCATTCTCGATGACCGGATTGGTAACGAAATTGCCTTCCCAGAGTACGCCACTGAAGGCTCTGCCGGTCTGGATTTGCGGGCCTGTCTCGATAGCCCTATAACATTAGCGCCAGGCGAGACAGTGTTAATTCGAACCGGGCTTTCCATCCACATTGCCGACCCGTCTCTGGCCGCGATGATTCTGCCCCGAAGTGGGCTGGGGCACAAACACGGTATTGTGCTAGGTAATTTGGTAGGTCTGATTGATTCTGATTATCAGGGTGAGTTGATGGTGTCCTGCTGGAATCGTGGCAATACAGCCTTTACGGTAGACGTTGGGGAGCGCATAGCCCAGCTGGTGCTGGTGCCTGTGATTCAAGCCGACTTTGAAATAGTTTCGGAGTTTGATGTCAGTTCAAGGGGCGAGGGCGGATTTGGGTCTACCGGAACCCAGTAGCCTTAAGCCTTAACGCAGAAACCTGTCGTGGCGTCTATACTTTGCCGATACGTGCTTGTCCAGGACAAAAAGATAATTCGCAGGATGAACTATGAAGCTGGGTAAGAAGAAGTCGTCTGAAGCAACTGCTGATGAACAACCGGCTGCCAAAGCAGAAAAAAAACCGAAAGCCCGGGCTGCTGCAGGCTCTAAGCTGAAACACCTTGGCTCGACGGCTGTAAAGCAATCGTTGGTCGTTTTTGCGGCGGGACTGGTTGCCGTGGTTCTAATGCATTTTCTGGTGCTGCAGCCAGCTGCCGACAAGCGTTTTAATGCTTGGAAAAGTGTGGAAGCCGACGCTGCCGCTCAGCGCATAGGCCAATACCTCACATTGATGCAGCAGAGCGTCAATGGTTTGGCAACCCAACCTCACGTGGTGGGTGCGTTAATTGAGGGTGGGGATTCCGGGGCCGTTCAGCAGAGACTAAGCACCGCTTTACCGGGCGTGCAGGCGGCGTTTCTGTTCCCCTATCGCCAAGTTCCGCGGACCGGCAGCGGTCTGCTTGGATTCGCCGGGCTAGAGTTGGCCCGGCGGGCTGAAAACAGCCAGCCCTTGCACCCGGATGCCTTCCCCCGTGAAAACCGCTGGTATGTGCAAATGGCAGCGCCGGTGCGCAATCCGTCCAGCAAGGCTATTGTAGGGAGTCTGCTCGTGGTTTTTGATGCCTCTGTGCTGCAACCGCTGCTTTCCGTGGTTAATACGCAGCTCGGAGGAGAATTGGCGTTGATACAAACCGTTTCCGGCGCCTCTCGTACGTTCCTCAGTGGCGGCACCAGTTCAGGCGTAGCCGCAAGCGCAACGGAGACCAGAGTCCTCGCTAATCCCGATTGGAGCATTTCCTATAAGCCGGGTGCTTTGGCAGCGCCGCCGGTTAATATTCTGTTGCTCGCACTGCTGGTTGGCGTGCCTGTACTCATCGCCGCCATAGTGGTGTGGGTGTTGTTGGTTAACGCTCAAAAGAGCCTGCGCCACGAAGTAACCAACCTCGTGCAGTGGGCCCACAAGGTGTTTAGTGGTGAGCGACAAAAGCTGCCCAACTTCCAGTGGGATATAGTTGGGTCCACCTCGGAGGTGCTTTACAGGCTGTCGCAGGTTGTGGATAAACGTTTGGCGAAGGCTTCCGAGAAGGTCAAGCCTATGCCTGCTGCCCCCACCAAGGGTGCAAGAGCGGTTGAAACAGACGATGCCGAGCCGCTGTTTCAGGATAAGGAGCTGCCAGACATTGACATGCTCGATGGCGATGAAGACGTTTTAGGCTTTGGCAGCAGTAACGACGAAAGCTCGTTTTTTAGCGACGAAGACATTCTGGGAGTTGAAGAATCCAGCGAGCCTGCCATTGAAATATCGCCCAATATATTCCGGGCTTACGATATCCGTGGCATTGTTGGCGAGACGCTTTCGGCAGCCATTGTTGAGAAAATTGGCGCCGCTATAGGCTCCGAAGCCATCAGCCGCGGCTTGGCATCACTATGCATAGGTTACGATGGCCGCCACTCAAGCCCCGAGCTGGCGGATGCGCTTGCCAGAGGGGTTATGGCATCGGGCTGTAACGTTATCCATGTGGGTGCGGTACCAACGCCTGTGTTGTATTTTGCAACCCATCATCTTGAGAATGGTTCGGGTGTCATGGTGACGGGTAGTCACAACCCGGCAAACTACAACGGCCTCAAGATCATGTTGGGGGGTGAAACCCTCTCCGGCGACGCAATCATGTCTCTATTCCAGCGCATAAAGTCGGGTAATCTTGCGGCTGGCCGTGGCACTCAATCGTCTGAGGACGTGCGTCGGGCGTACCTTGATCGCATCGTGGGTGATATTGCCGTTGCGGCGCCGCTCAAAGTGGTTGTCGATGCAGGTAATGGTATTGCAGGCGAGCTGGGCCCCATGTTGATTGAAGAGCTTGGTTGCGAAGTGGTCCCGCTGTACTGTGAAGTTGATGGGGATTTCCCGAATCATCACCCGGACCCCGGCAAGCCAGCCAATCTTGCAGACTTGATTGAACGAGTCAAAGCGGAAGGTGCAGATCTTGGGGTGGCCTTTGATGGCGATGGCGACCGGCTGGGTCTGGTGACCAATACCGGCAAGATTATCTGGCCGGACCGTTTGTTGATGCTGTTTGCCCGTGATGTGGTTTCACGGAACCCCGGTGCGGATGTGCTTTACGATGTGAAATGCAGCCGTCGGCTTGCCAGCGTGATTTCAGAGTCTGGCGGGCGTCCCATTATGTGGAAGACCGGTCATTCACTGATGAAGGCCAAAATGAAAGAAACCGGCGCCTTGTTAGCGGGTGAGATGAGTGGCCATATTTTCTTTGCAGAGCGCTGGTACGGCTTTGATGACGGGTTGTATGCTGCCGCCAGACTTCTGGAGATACTGGGCATTGAAGACCGCCACAGCGAAGAAGTGTTTGAGGACTTCCCTGAGGACATCAGCACACCGGAGCTTAATGTAGAGGTCACCGAAAGCAGCAAGTTTTCCATTATGGAGCGGCTGGGCCAAGAAGGAGAGTTTGGCGACGGCAATATCAGCACCATAGACGGCATTCGAGTGGATTATGCAGACGGCTGGGGATTATGCCGGGCTTCTAATACGACGCCAGTTTTGGTACTTCGCTTCGAAGCTGAAACAGAAGAAGCTCTGGCGCGGATAAAAGACATTTTCCGGAGCCAGCTACAAAAGGTGGCGCCGGACCTTGTGGCTGAGTTCTGACGTATGCCCCTAAGGTTTTTGATTTTAATTTTGATTTATTAAGGCAAAAAAATGACGCTGGATCGTGAAACGGCAATGCAGGTGGCTACCGTACTTAGCCGGGGTTTACCTTATATTCAAAGGTTTACCGGCAAAACAGTAGTTATTAAGTACGGCGGCAACGCCATGGAAAACGAAGAGCTCAAGAGCAGCTTCGCCCGTGATGTTGTGCTTATGAAACTGGTGGGCATCAATCCGATTGTTGTTCATGGCGGTGGTCCGCAAATTGGTGAACTCCTGCAGCGCTTGAATATTCAGTCCCGCTTTGTGAATGGCATGCGTGTAACCGATGCGGCAACCATGGATGTAGTGGAAATGGTATTGGGTGGCCAGGTGAACAAGGAAATCGTGTCCTTGATCAACGCCCAAGGTGGCACCGCCATCGGCCTCACCGGAAAAGATGCCAACCTCATTCGCGCTCGCAAGCTCGAAGTGGTCGATCGCTCACCAGAGTTGGAACGCGCTGAAATTATCGATATCGGCCGTGTTGGCGAGGTTGCCAGTATCAATGTGGATGTGATTGACATGCTCACCCGCAGCAATGTAATTCCGGTCATTGCGCCTATTGGCGTTGGGCCGGACGGCGCCTCTTACAATATCAATGCGGATCTCGTGGCTGGCAAGGTTGCAGAAGCCATGAAGGCTGAAAAGCTAATGCTTCTGACCAACGTGTCTGGACTTAAGAGCAAGGAAGACAAAGTGCTCACTGGGCTAACCGCGCAGCAAGTGAATGATCTAATCGAAGACGGTACCATCCACGGCGGCATGCTGCCGAAAATTCGGTGTGCGTTAAGTGCGGTGGAGAACGGTGTGCGCACCTCCCATATTATTGATGGCCGAGTGGCACATGCATGCTTGTTGGAAATCTTTACCGATGAGGGTGTGGGTACACTTATTTCCCGTAACTGACGGCGCCGCTGAAGGATTTTTTGGATGAAACGCCTGTTCACAACTCTGGTACTGGCTGCTCTGATTGGATTTGCCGCATTCAAGGCCGGAGTTTGGTGGCTGGCGGACCAGCGTATGGCGGAAGCACGTCAGGCGCTGAGTGAGACCGGTGTTTTAGAGCGTGGCAAAATTGGCTCGGGCATTGAAGGTCGTCTGGTTCTATCCGGAGCCGCTTGGCAAGGTTTTGAACTTACCCAGCCTCTGGTGATTGGCCGCGCGGAATTCGACGCAGGCTCCCCTGTTGCTTTGCTCGAAGCACTTGCTAATCCGGCTGAGTTGCCAGTCAATTGGTCGTTGCAGGCCGAGGGATTGGCGTTGGTGCTTGAAGCAACCATGTTCCGCAACTGGGTAACGGCAGGAGGCGTCGACGGTCGCGAACAAGCAGCGTTGTTCGCACTTCCCTGCGCGCCAGATCCACGCCAACAGCTAGGTAGTGGTGACCTTTTGCGCATGGGGATCACCCGTCTGACTGGCGAGCTGGTCCTTAGCCAGACACCCGGACAGCTCCATATTGAATTGAACACGGCCAATACCGGCAGTCTGGAGATTAACTGGCCGGGCGCCCGTATCAGCCTTGTGTCTCCCGAAACGACGTTAACGAGTTCGACCCAACCCCTAGAAGTTACTCTAAGAGACGGCGGGCTTATGCGCCGGGTCGCAGCTTATTGCGCCAGAGAGTCGGGGCTGGAGGCATCGCAATGGGCTGCACGGGCACTGGCAACCTTCGAAACCGGGCTGAAAGCCCGAGGCTGGCGCCCCAGCGGTCAACTATTGGCGCTCTACCGGCAGTGGTTGCTTGAGGGCGGAGAAATAACAGCCTCTGTGCAATCGGGCTCAGAAACCCTCGGAATACCTGTGCGCGCGCAGGATGAAAGTGCGGATGGCACTTTGGCCTGGGCAGTGGAATACAATGGCGCCATGGTACCGGATGTGTTTCTGAAAAAAGCGGAACCCATTGTGCAGGAACCACCCAAAGCGGCGTTGGAGCCAGTTGTCCCCCGCGAGAACCCGGAGGTTGCTAGCTGGCACCCGGAAAACCTTGAGACAGCAACCGCATGGGTTGGCCGCAAGGTGCGGGTGACCCTCTCGAACGGGAATTTGGTGAAAGGTCGCCTGGCGAGTGCTGACGAACAGGAACTGGAAGTCGCCCGTGAAATGGCGGGAGGCGAGGTAGCCTATCCCATTGCTATCCGAGCAATTACAGCGTTTGAAGTCTGGCGTCGGGGCCAGACACAATAACGCTCCGTCCCGGAGCGAGGAGAAATAATGCCGCAGTTAGGCAACGATGTTGGCAGTCGCAAGGTAATCAACAGAGCTGAAACAGTCCCCGATGTGCGGGAAATGCTAACTACACTGATCTCGCTGCCATCCATCAGTAGCGCATCCGCTGAATGGGATCACAGCAACGAACCCGTAGTGCGAACACTTGGCGAGTGGCTGGAGGCACTGGGTTTCTCTGTTGAGTTGCTGGCAGTACCAGAAATGCCCGGCAAGTATAACCTCATTGCAACGCTGGGCAGTGGCTCCGGCGGGTTGGTTCTTGCTGGCCATACGGATACGGTTCCTTTTGATGACAAACGCTGGCAGAGCGACCCTTTTACCCTAACCGAGCGCGACAACCGCTGGTACGGTTTGGGCACCTGCGACATGAAGGGCTTTTTTCCTCTAGCCATCGAAGCCGCCCGAGAATTCGCCGCTGCTGACCTGAAGCAGCCGCTGATCATTCTCGCCACCGCTGACGAAGAAACCTCCATGAACGGCGCCAGAGCGCTTGCGGAAGCGGGCAAGCCGAAAGCCCGCTACGCGGTTATCGGTGAGCCCACGAGCCTTCGGCCCGTCCGCATGCACAAAGGTATCATGATGGAGCGGCTTACCTTTGAGGGGCAGTCCGGCCACTCCTCGGACCCGGGTTTAGGCCGCAACGCCCTCGAAGGCATGCACGAAGCCCTCGGTGAGCTTCTGACCTTGCGCGCTGATTGGCAGGCACAGTACACCAACCCGAATTTTGATGTGCAAGTGCCAACACTTAACCTTGGTTGCATTCATGGTGGCGATAACCCCAACCGCATTTGCGCTCGGTGCGAGCTGCACTTTGACCTGCGCCCGTTGCCCGGAATGAGCATGGAAAATCTGCGTCAGGATATTTTGCACCGGCTTCGGCCATTGGCGGAGCGTCGTGAACTGGCGATGGAGTTTGAGCCGCTGTTTGATGGTGTGCCGCCATTTGAGACGCCAGCCGATGCGGCGCTGGTGAAGGCCTGTGAACAGCTTACTGGCCACACCGCACATGCCGTTGCTTTTGCAACCGAGGCTCCCTGGCTGCAAAAACTTGGTATGGAAACTCTGGTGCTTGGCCCAGGTTCAATTGACCAGGCTCACCAGCCAGATGAGTTTATAGAGCTCTCGCAACTGGAACCCACGGTAAAGATACTCAAAGGCCTAATCAGGCAGTTCTGTCTTTGAGCAATTTGGCGCGCCAGAATGAGGGGTGGAGCGCTGTCAGGCACCCACCCCAAAACACGCCCGTAAATACGTCCATGTAGGGCTCGGTCGCGCCATCCTTGGCGCTCCACGGTTTTGGAGTGGGTGCCTGACAGCGCTCTCCGAGTATGCGGGCGTACGAAAAAACACGGAAAATACGATTGGGGAATAACATTTGAAAACCAACGGCTGGCTGCATTCATTCCGCCACTCATCGCCTTATATCAATGCACACCGTGGCCGTACGGTTGTGTTGACCCTGCCCGGTGATGCGTTTGAACATGAAAACTTTATCAACATCGTTCACGACATCGCCTTGTTGAGCAGTCTGGGTGTGCGACTGGTTGTTGCCTTTGGTTCACGCCCGCAGATTCAGAGGCGTCTGGACGAGGCTGATCTAGAATCGTCTTTTTCCCGCAACTTGCGTATCACCCCGGAAAACCATTTGCCATTGGCTATGGAGGCAACGGGAGGCTTGCGCGCATACCTAGAAAGCCAACTGTCCATGGGCCTTGTGAATTCCCCCATGCACAATGCTCGCATTCGGGTTAGCAGTGGCAATTATGTAACCGCGAAACCGGTCGGTGTGCTGGATGGCATCGATTTCGGCTACACAGGCAAGGTGCGCCGTGTAGACGTCGCTGGCATTGAGAAGCTACTGGAGTTAGGCCATATCGTATTGCTGCCGCCCATGGGCTATTCGCCCACTGGAGACGCTTTTAACTTGTCCTACGAAGACGTGGGCAGTCAGGTTGCGGCCGCACTGCAGGCAGAAAAGCTGATTGTGTTTATTGATGACCAAGGCTTGCTGGAGCAGGACGGCTCTTTGATTCGCGAGCTTTCAGCCAGACAAGCCCCCGAGAGGCTGGCGGACGGCACAGTAACGGGGCACGATGCCGACTTGCTGCGAGCTGCCTGTGACGCCTGTGTGAGAGGTGTTCGGCGGGCGCATTTTATCAGCTACGAGAGCGACGGCGCTTTGCTTGAGGAACTGTTTACCCGAGATGGCACAGGCACTCTGGTGAGCGGCGATCACTATGAACAGATCCGTCAGGCCCGGGCTGAGGACATCGGCGGTATTTTGGAGCTGATCGAACCACTGGAAGAGCAGGGTATTCTGGTACGGCGGTCGCGGGAAATGCTGGAAACCGATATTGAACATTTTGTTGTTGCCGAGCGCGACGGCACCATCGTGGGTTGCGCTGCTTTGCACAACTATCCGGATGAGGGTGCGGGTGAGCTCTCCTGCTTCGCAGTCGATTCCGCCTATCGCCGTGCAGGTCGTGGTGATGAAATTTTGCTGATGGTGGAAAAGCACGCCCGCAGCCAAGGCATCCAAAAGCTGTTTGTACTCACCACGCAAACCGAACACTGGTTTCGTGAGCGCGGCTTCCAGCCCAGCACTGTTCAGTCGCTGCCCGGTCCAAAGCTAGCGGCCTACAACACACAGCGTAATTCAAAAGTTTTCTTCAAACCGCTCTGATAGGACGTCCAGTGTTGGCTGGCGACTTTCATCCGGCTGCTCGGAGAGAGATTCAACGGCACGATAAAAAGCCGGAAAATCATACCCGGTCTCTTTCAGTAATTGTCGAAAGGCAGGTACGTACTGGTTGTATTGAGTAAAAAGAGCCACCCGGGCGTTGTTGAAGTCGACAGGAGGGTGGCCGAACGGGCCAATTTTGCTCAGGGTCTCGCTGGCTAGCAATTGTTCATAGTGTGTATTGAGTTCATCAAAAAGGTGCTGCTTGCGCTTGCGTAAACTGTCTTCAGAAAGCACATCTTGTTGTTGAAAGAGCTGCTCCAGTTTGGCATTTGTATCTGCCACCAGAGCATGGGTATGGTTGCGGAGCTCAAGCCGCATTAATGCCTGCTTAAAGGCTGCCGGGTCGCCTTCTTGCGTTAGCCATAGCTTTAAACCTTCGAGCTCGACGGCGGTGGCAAAACTCTCGTTGAAGGCGGTGTCGCCTTTGATGTACACCACCTGATGGGCCAGCTCATGGAACATTAGAGCCACCATGCGGTCATTGGCAAGATTGGTAAAGCCGGAGTGCAGTGGGTCGTCAAACCAGCCCAGCGTTGAGTAGGCAGTAACGCCACCAAGGAAAGTGTCGTAGCCTTGAGCACGAAATTTCGCTTCTTCTTTTCGAGCATCTTCAAGGTGGAAGTACCCGCGGTAAGCCTGGCATCCCAGTATCGGGTAGCACCATTGGTGCGGTTGCAGAGAGAACTCGGGCACGGCAACAAGGTTAACCACAACCCAGGGCTGCTCAAGAACCACGTAGTCGGTGAAGGCATCCCCGGACGAGAGCCCGAGGTGCTCATCTGCAAAACGCAGTGCCTGCCGGGATAGAATCAACTTGTCACGGAGCTCTGGTGAGGTGTCTTCACTGTTGATAAAGCTGTCTACCGGCTTACCGGCTATGGTCAAAGCCAAGTGGCCGCGAATGGCCTGAGAATAGTAGCTGAAAGTCGTACAGCCACTCAGTAGTGCCACCAGTAGTAAAACCGTATAGATCTGACTAAGCTGTTTCATAGGTACGATGTTATAGCTTTGCGGATAACGTGTCTGCGATGGGTCGCTATAGTACACTTATGGTTTGAGTTATAAGCTTAATACTCCGGCTTTGCGCAACATCAGGTAATCCATGGATCCGAGAGAACGTCGAAGCAGCCCCCGCAAACCTATCAAGCTTGCTGCCCAGATTGATCTGGGCACAGGTGAATCTTGGCCGTGCCAAGTGGCGGATTTCTGCCCGGAGGGCTTGTTTGTCCGCTACTCGGGTGAAACCTCCCGCAAGCTTGATCGAGCCTTTGCTACCGCTAATCCTTCCGAGTTAATCGTGCGCTTCCGGGATCTGGATGGAAAGCGTCGGCATGAGCTTCATGTTAGCGTTGTTCGGCGCATCGACGGTGCCATGGGTGTGAATTTTACCCGCAACAATCCCGAAGCTGTTGCATCTATGCTGCAGCAGTGCGGAGGCTCCGGTGGGCAAGAGCGGGCTTCCTTGCGTGCCCCGAGCGAACGGGTCCAGTTTGTCCTCCATCAGTCGGCGCGAGCCGTTGTTCAGCATATCGAACCACTTATGGACGCCTGTTTCGTGCAAATGGCCGAAGCTTTGAAGACGGCTGCGCAGAAAGCTACGAACGATCAGCAGGCAAACGAACTGATGGACTTTTCGGGTCAGGTTCAGGCGCGGCAGCGGGTCATCTGGCACCAAATTGCCCGCAGTCTAGAGTCGCCGCTCAAACCAGCCCCCAAAGGTTTCCCTGGCTCAGAGCTCTCTGTCGTCGACAAAGGCGAGTTTGAAGACTGGCTGACTATTCGGGTAATGGTCACCAAGGCTGACACTCAATACCGTAAAGATCTTCTGCAGCTTAAGCTGCGCTTAGACAAGTTGGGTATTGCCAATGCCACTGGGCACCACAACCCTCTTGGGCCATCATTAGTGTGTGAGTCTTTCCATGCCGGCCTGAGCCAACTGAAAGCTTCCAGAGATGTTGAGAAGATTTGCCTGAAGGTGTTTGAAAAATCCGTTCTGCAGCACCTCGGACCGCTTTATAACGAGCTTAATAACATTCTGATCCGCCACGGAGTACTGCCAGATCTTGACCTAAGCAAGTACCTGAGTGAGCAAACGGTGGGCAGCACTCCGAGTAAGCCAGAACCGAAAATAAGCAAGCAAACGCCGCCCCCTGAAGAGGTTAAACGCGCAAGCCAGCAGAGCGCGGAACGGGTTGACACTAACGCGGCTCCTCCCCCGGTTCCTGATGCTGGCGCAGGAAAACATCGCTCCGGAAGCGAGTTTCGAGGTTATGCTCAGGCTGCCCAAACAGCCTTTGCCACCGTGCGCAGTCTACTTGGGACACTTGCGGCCAACCGCGCAACACGGGGTAAGGCAGAGCCTGCTCCTTTTGCCGCCAATGCCCGGCCCATGTCGCCCGGTGAGCTGCAGCGCGAGCTACAGCAACTGCAAACAGAGCCAGTTAATACCAAGAGTAATGTTATTCCGCTGCGGGAGCGCGTTGTAGAAAAAGTTCGAGAGGCAGATGGAAAAAAGCTCGACGATGAGCAGCAGGGTACGCTGGATGTTGTAGATCGGTTTTTCAACTCTGTGACTGAAAGCCCGAAGCTAAGTGATTACGCCCAGGAGCGGATGCGCCAGCTCGAGGTGCCGGTTTTGAAAGTGGTGATGCGCGACCCTGCTTTCTTTGACGACAAGAACAGCCCCGTTCGGGGAGTTATGAATCGGTTGGCCCAGTTGGGTGTGAAGGGCGGTCGCTTGAACCCTGTGGTGCAGCGCAAAGTGGATGAGCTTATCCAGCGCATCACCACCGACTTTGAACAGGATACCGGTGTTTTCGAACACACAGTCCATGAACTCGATGGCCTCATTGATCGCCAGAATTTGGTGTATCGCCGTAATGTCGAGCGCGTAACCGCGGCTGCCGAAGGCGCCCAAAAGGTTGCCGAGTCCAAAACCGCCGTGGCGGAAGTGCTGAACCGGAGGCTGGAGGGGCGAAAAGTCCCGAAAGCCATTATCAGCTTGCTGGAGGGCGGCTGGAAGGATTTGTTGTCGCTAACTTGGATTCGTCAGGGGCCGGATAGCCAGATTTGGCAGGACTACCTTGCGGTTGTTGACTCCTTGCTGGCGTTTGCAGAAGACCGAGACATTGCCGTGAATCTACCGGAATTGCTCCGGATGATTCAGGATGGTCTGGCGTCTATTTCCAGCAACCACATGCCTTCGTCCCAGATACGGGACGAACTGAAACGATTTTTGGTGCGTAGCCCCGATAGCCCACCAGAAATGGTGGAAGTTCCCAAAGTTCAGCCCGTTGAGGATCTAAAAAAGTCGCTTTCTGAGCGTGAGCAACGCAGCTTGCAGCGCTGGATCAATCGCGCCCAAAGATTGCGCACGGGCGACTGGTTACGGGATCAAACAAAACCTGACGAGCCCCAGTACATTAGACTGGTTTGGGTAGCGCGCGGCTTTACCCGTTTTGTTTTCGTGAACCATCAGGGCATGCGGGTTGTGGAGGTTGAGCTTGACGCTCTGGCCCGCCAGATGCGCAAGGGAATCATCGTACCGGACAGCCAGTACGAGCGGCCTCTGGTGGACGAGAGTATCGACCGCATGGTGCGCAAGGTTTATGACCAGTTGTCCTGGGCATCCACCCATGACGAACTGACAGGCCTTCTGAGCCGTCGTGAGTTTGAGCGCATGCTAGACCAGCAGTTGGCCCGGCGTGAAGACGAGCGCTCGTTGCTTAGGTTGGATCTGCGCAAGTTCCGTTTGTTGAATGACACTGCTGGCTACCAAGCAGGTGACGATGCACTCAAACGTGTGGCTGACCTGTTACGCAACCACGTAGGGGATGGCATGCCTCTGGCGCGGCTGGCGGGCAACGAGTTTGGCATGCTGGTGCCGTCCGAGAACGCAAGGGGCGCGGCTCAGGACCTGATTGCTGCTGTAGAAGATGCCGAGTTCGTTTATGGGGGACGTCATTACCAACTGTCTGCTTGTGTTGGCGTGGTGCCGGAGTTGCCGGGTTTGATCAGTGCCGAACTCTGGTTAAGGGCGTCTGAGCAGGCATTAAGTGATGCCCGTGCGAAAGGTCTCGGCAAGCTGGCAGAGTACACCCTTGACCCCGGAGATCAGGCCCGCCAAGAGCAGATAGCGGCCAAGGTTGCCAGCCTCGGTGATCTGGACGAGGAGCGCATGCTGTTGCGCTGCCAGAAGATTATCCCGCTGCACGGCCGGACGAAAATGGCAGCCCAATATGAAGTGTTGATCAGCATGTACGATGATGCCGGAACACTCATTACCGGTCGTGACTTTGTTCGCATGGCGGAGCGTTATGATCGCATGCAGGCCGTTGATCACTGGGTAGTTGGGCACATGCTGGACTGGTTGAGGGTGCAGGCGCCAGACCCGCGTCATCTGGGTGGAGTGTGTATCAACCTCTCGGGGTACTCTTTGAATGATCAATCGCTGCTGGAGTACATTTACGAAAAGCTAAGTGAAAAAGACGCGCCCATCGAGCGCCTTTGGTTTGAAGTAACCGAAGCTTCAGCCATTAATGATGTACAGGCAGTGGCTGACTTTATTATCGAGATGAAAGAGCTTGGCTGTCGATTCTGCCTCGGGAACTTCGGAAGTGGCCCCAGTTCGTTTGAATTCATGCGTTCGCTGCCTGTGGATTTGATCAAGATCGACAGCGCATTCACTGGCCAACTTAATACCAGTGAAACCGACCGCGCCATGGTGCAGTCTATGGTCGATATGGCGCATTATATGGACAGGGAGGTGATCGCTAGCCAGGTTGAATCACGTGCGGTTCTGGATACACTAAGGCAGCTTGGGGTGGATTACGCACAAGGTTTTGTAATTGAGAAGCCCCGCTCGCTCGACAGTCTTACCTGACGTTTCTCGTTTCTATTCAACCTCTGGCGCACCTCAGCTATGTCAAAACGACACCCTATTATTGCGGTCACCGGCTCGTCTGGTGCTGGCACAAGCACCACAGGACAGATTTTTCGGCGCATGTTTGCGAACGAAGGTCTGTCGGCTGCCATGGTGAGTGGTGATAGTTTTCACCGGTATAACCGCGAGCAAATGGCACGTCTGGCGGCCAAGGGCCAGTTTGGTGAGCGTAACCACTTCGCGCTTGCCGCCAACCACATAGATAAACTGGAGGCGTTATTTTACGACTATGGCCAAACGGGGAATGGCCGGTATCGCCAATATGTTCATGACGAAGATCGCGAACTGCAGGCTGAGGGCCACAAGCCGGGTACATTCACTGCTTGGGGCTCTTTGCAGCCCGACACCGACATACTGTTTTATGAAGGGCTACATGGGGCGGTTGTGAGTGAGGCGTACAACATTGCCCAGTATGTGGACTTGCTTATAGGTGTGGTACCTATTGTAAATCTGGAGTGGATTCAGAAAATACATCGCGACACCCACCAGCGCGGTTACAGTCAGGAAGCCGTGGTCGCCACCATCATCAATCGTATGGACGATTACGTTCACGATATAGTGCCGCAGTTTTCGCACACCCATATTAACTTCCAGCGCATCCCGCTTGTAGACACGTCCAACCCCTTTGTTGTTCGGGACGTACCTACTGAAGATGAGAGCATGCTGGTGATCCGGTTTCGGGACGCCTCAGAAGTGGATTTTGCTTACTTGCTGCAAGCAATACAGAACAGCACACTTTCCCGCCATGACACTCTGGTTATTCCGGGCACAAAAATGGCGCTGGCCATGGACCTGATAGTGAGACCCATGGTGCAGCGCCTGATTGCTCAGAAATCGTTTGCCTGAACCTTGTCGGCTCCCTTTACCGGGTAATCCTTACTCCATGTTGCGGGAGTAGAATATCTCCAGTTTTTCGCGCTTTAGGCGCTCTTCAATAGACTGAGCAATTTCAGGGTCCAGATCTTCGGCATTTTCACCAAAAACGTGGTTGTCGAGATTGAACTCTTTCACCATCATCTTGGTATGAAAAAGGTTTTCCTGATAAACGTTCACATCAATCATCTGATAGGCGTTTTGCGTATCTTCGGTCAGATAGTTCTGAATCGAGTTGATATCGTGGTCAATGTAATGCTTGGTGCCGTCGACATCGCGGGTAAAGCCGCGCACACGGTAGTCAACGGTAACCACGTCAGAGTCAAAGCTGTGAATCAGGTAGTTCAATACCTTCAAAGGCGAGATCAATCCGCAGGTGGACACGTCAATGTCTGCCCGGAAAGTGCTGATGCCCTCGTGAGGGTGGCTTTCCGGATAGGTGTGCACGGTCACATGACTCTTGTCCAAGTGAGCCACGATGGTATCGGGTAGCGGGCCGGGGGATTCTTCGTTGTCTGGTTCCTCGCCAGTGGTTAGTTCATGCTCGGCGATGAGCATGGTAACCGACGCACCGTGGGGCTCGTAATCTTGGCGGGCGATGTTAAGAACGTTGGCGCCGATAATTTTGACCACATCAGTCAAGATCTGGGTAAGACGCTCTGCGTTATACATCTCATCGATGTAATCAATATAGCCTTCACGCTGCTCTTCAGTCTGCGCATAACAGATGTCGTAAATATTGAAGCTTAGAGATTTGGTCAGGTTGTTGAAACCGTGCAACTGGAGTTTTGGTTCCATGCTCAGCCCCTCCGATTTATGGAGATGAATGACAGCAGAGCGGCAATTGTGCGCTCTGCGTAGGCCGCCACCGAAGACTGATCAGGCTGTTCACCTTTTGCGCAGACCGGCGGAGAAAGGGCGGTATTATGCACACAGCGGGGGGCGTTGAATAGTCGTTGAAGATATAGGTTATTCCGCGCTGCGGATTTCGTGGCTGTGGGTGATTTCCACTCCGGCTTTTTCAAGCATGATTGAAGCCGAGCAGTATTTTTCGGCAGACAAGCTAACTGCGCGCTTTACTTGATTTTCCTTGAGATTATGGCCGGTCACAACAAAGTGCAGGTGAATCTTCGTAAACACAGATGGCACGGCATCTGCTCTCTCTGCTTCCAGTTCAGCGTGGCAAGCGGTAACGTCCTGACGGCTCTTTTTCAGAATGCTCATCACATCAAATGAAGAGCAGCCTCCAAGGCCCATGAGCAGCATTTCCATCGGGCGGGGGCCAAGGTTCTCGCCACCATGATCGGGTGGGCCGTCCAGTTGCACAGAGTGCCCAGTGCCACTGGTGGCCCGGAAGCTGGCATTGCCTGTCCAGTCGACGCTTGCTTTCATAAAGGGTGCTCTCCTGTTGCTCAGTGGCGGGCATTAGGCTGCCCGGAAATAACGTGAAGGAGCAGAATGCTAGCACAACCGATGTGGTCTGACAGTTGGTGCTACATGCTCGAGATGCATCCCGCATGCGGTTAGCGGTTGCTCGACGAAGGTCTTCTTGCTATAAGTTGTTCTGTTTTGTAGCAAAAATAAGCGAACCCGCAGGGACAGCCGGGTGAACAACAAGCATCGGATCCCGCCAGTATTTGAGGAGGCACGACTCGCACTATGGCCACTATCGTCAATCCGGTTGAGCAGAAAACCAAGCATCTCGACTATTTTCTATCGCAGTGTCACCGCCGCCGGTATCCGGCCAAGAGCACTATCATTTATGCCGGTGACAAAAGCGACTCTCTCTTTTACATCGTAAAGGGGTCCGTGACGGTTATCATCGAAGACGACGATGGCCGTGAGATGATCATGGCTTACCTCAATGCTGGAGACTTTTTCGGCGAGATGGGCCTGTTCGACAACATGGACTCCCGCAGTGCCTGGGTAAAGGCAAAAACCGAATGTGAAGTGGCTGAAATCAGCTACCCGAAATTCCGGGAAATTGCCCAGCAGGATCTCGGAGTTCTCTACTTTATTGGCGAGCAAATGGCCTCACGGCTGCGCCAGACCACCCGCAAAGTTGGTGATTTGGCATTTTTGGACGTTACTGGCCGGGTTGCCCGCACCTTGCTGGACTTGTGCAAAGAACCAGACGCTATGACACATCCGGACGGCATGCAGATCAAGATCACCAGACAGGAAATCGGCCGTATCGTTGGCTGCTCCCGAGAGATGGTTGGCCGAGTGCTTAAGACGCTGGAAGACCAAGGGCTTGTAATGGTAAAAGGCAAAACGATGGTGGTTTACGGAACCCGCTGAGCGGGTGAATGACGCGTTGGTGCGATAGGCAGACTTTGTGCTGCCTAGTCGGCCAAGAAACGCTGCATATGGCTTTCGCTTCTCGTCATGTAGTTCTGAGCGGCCCCGTCTAATTAAGCCAAAAAAGTGGATATGGAAATCGTATGACAAACGGAGCAGTTTCGCTCGATGGCGCAAATATTTCTTTGGCTCTTTCAAATGGCGCCAAAAGTACTCAGCCTTTATCAACTCTCAATACAATATACTGCCTATTTGTAGGTAGTGATGTCCTGTCAAACGACTCTCTGTGCCATCTGCTTGTTTTCGAATCTGAGCTATGGCTCTTGCCTGAGTTCACTCCCGGTCTCGCGTCCATAACTGAGTGCCCGGAGCTCGAAGATATCCTTAATCGCTCCGTTGTAGCCATGATTGATCACTTGCCCATGAGTTGGCGCCAACGATTCCTTATTTTTCCAGGGTTGGAGCCCGATACCAAAATTATGGCTATCAGTCAGCTGGAAAAATCCAAAACAAACTCAGAGTTAAGCCAGAATTAAATTGTCGGAAATGTTTACGATAAGGAAGAAAGACGCCTGAAAAAGGAAGTTAGTCAACAATGGCGACTGACTTAACCTGCATCCACACCTGCTGGCCGGGAGCGATGTCGAGACTGTGCACCGCTCTGCTGGTTAGGCGAGACAAAAACGGTGTTGGTCCCGCCAGCAATCGCACCATAGAAGTGCCCGGGCTTACCTCTGTGGCTATTTCGTTAATGGTGGCGGGCAGGATGTTTTGGATGCTTTGATCGGCCTGCTCGCTGAGAGCCAGGCTGATATCCCTTGCCAGCACCTGCACGCGGATTTGTTGGCCGATCGTGAGGCTTTCATCAGCACGAAGCCACAGATGGCCTCCCGCAAAATCAGCCCGGCACAGATGCCACTGCTCATCACGTTCCGCGAGGGTAGCATCAAGAATGACTCCGGCATCGTCCTCCAGCCCAAAAGGCTGATCTGTGCGTGCCATAATCTGTTGCAGTGGCCCTTGAGCAATTACCTGCCCTTTATCCATCATCACAATATGGTCCGCCAGCCGTGCAACCTCCGCGGTAGAGTGGGACACATAGAGCATGGGGATGGCGAGGTTATCCCGCAGGGCCTCCAGATACGGCATAATCTCCCGTTTGCTGCTTTGGTCCAGAGCCGACAAAGGCTCGTCCATCAGCAGGAGCTTGGGGCTTGTGAGCAGTGCCCGGGCAATCGCGACACGCTGACGCTCGCCACCTGAGAGCTTTTCCGGCATGCGGTTAAGCAAGTGACTGAGCCCCAGCCATTCAACCGCTTGATCGAAGGCTATTTGGCGTTCGCTGTGTGGAATGCGCCGGTATCCGTACATCAAGTTGCGCTTTACTGACAGATGAGGGAAGAGGCTGGTTTCCTGAAACACGTAGGCAAGCGGCCGCTGATGAACGGGGCGGCTTCCGGACTCGCTCTGCCACTCGTCACCATTAACGCACATGATGCCGCGCGTCTCTTGTAAGCCCGCCATACAGCGCAGTAGCGTTGTTTTACCGCAACCGGAATGCCCGAACAGCGCGGTGAGCCCGCCACCGGGCAGGTCCAAATCGACATCCAGTGAAAATGTTCCGACTTTGCAGGCGAATCGCGCTTGTATTCCGGTTGCTGCCATTATTTCACCAGCCCGGATTGCAGCCGCCCGTTGAGGGAATAAAGAGTTACCAGCACCACAAAGGAGAACACAACCATACCCGCCGCTAGCCAGTGAGCCTGAGTGTATTCCAAAGATTCCACATGATCGTAGATAGCAACCGAGAGTACCTTGGTTTCGCCGGGTATGTTGCCGCCAATCATCAGCACTACACCAAACTCACCGATGGTATGGGCAAAGGTGAGTACGCTGGCGGTGAGAAATCCCGGCCGCGCTAAGGGGAGCACAATGGAGAAAAAGCGATCCCGGGGTGAGGCCCTTAACGTAGAAGCGACCTCAAGAAACTGCTCGTTGATGGAAGCGAAGGCGTTTTGCAGGGGTTGCACGGTGAACGGCAGGGAATAGATGACCGACGCAATGACCAAGCCTTCGAAAGTGAAGGGCAATAGGCCCAACCCCAGTTGCTCGGTGAGTTGGCCGACCATACCTTTAGGGCCCATCAGAACCAAGAGATAAAACCCCAGAACGGTTGGCGGCAACACCAAAGGCAGAGCGACAATAGCGGCAATAGGCTGGCGTACCCAGTGAGTGCTGCGGGCCAACCACCAGGCGATGGGCGTTCCCACCACCAGAAGTACGACTGTGGTCAAACCTGCAAGCTTCAGCGTGAGCCACACGGGCTCCCAATATATGTCCATGGTGTCGGCCGGGTTATATCTCAGTTCTCGGTCTCATAGCCGAACTCTTCAATAATGTTTTTAGCTGTATCGCTGCGCAAAAATTCTATCCACTGATGCGCGGCCTGATTGCTTTCGCTACGAGTCAGAAGAATAGCTTGTTGATTAATTGGGGAATAGTAGCTTTGTGGAATCATCCAGAGTGAGCCGCCTTGACTGTCCCAAGCTCGTACTTGTGAGAGTGCCACAAAACCTGACTGGGCATTGGTGGTTGCGACAAATTGAAAGGTTTGAGCGATGGAGTCCCCGCGTACCAAGCGGCTTTGTAATGAGTCCCAGAGGTCCATCTTGGTGAGTACTTCCTGAGCCGCAAAGCCATAAGGTGCAGTTTTTGGGTTCGCAATCGCCAAGCGAGCGAATTCGCCTGACTCAAGCCATGCTTTCGGATCTTCAAAAGTGCCGGGAGTCGGGGTCCAAAGTGCCAGCTTGCCTCGGGCGTATGTGAATCGGGTGCCAGCCACCCCTTGGCCACTTTTCTCCAGCAGTTCCGGGCGGTGGCTGTCGGCAGCAAGGAACACGTCAAACGGAGCACCGTTGTCTATTTGTGCGTACAGCTTGCCGGTAGAGCCATAGCTTGCGACGGCTTCTAAGCCGGTGGCTTCGTGAAATGCCACAATCAAGTCGCGAGTTGTGTCGGTGAAGTTGGCGGCGACAGCAATACGAACATCTGCGGCGTGTGCAGCGGTGCCGAATGTCAGTGGCAGCCAGAGTGCTAGGCATAGTGTTGCCAGCTTGCAATCGTTCATTTTCAAAGACCCAATGGCGGTAGATAGTGAGTGGTATTGCTGTCAGGCAAAAGTCTGCTTTTCGGAAGCAAGCAGCGATAGCACGTGTTCGCGAACTTCCTCTGCATTGGTCTCATTCAGCATTTCGTGGCGCCCGCCTTCAAACAGCCGAAGACTGGTCTCTTTTACTCCGGCTCGGCGAATGTCCTCTAAGTGGCGGGAAACCCCTTTGCCCATTTCGCCCACGGGGTCATCGGAACCGGAGAAGAGGTGAACCGGAAGGTCCTTTCTCCAAGTTGAAGGCCTAATACTAAGTATCCCTTGTATGAAATCTTTCCATAGGCCTGTCGTGCATTCGAATCCGCATAGAGGGTCTGCAAGATATCGGTCTACCTGAGCCGTATCGCGGCTCAACCAATCAGAATCAGTGCGGTTGGGACGAAACATTCGATTAAACTTTCCGAAGGACATTTTGGCAATGGTTGGGCTTCGATGATGGTTGCCGTGAAACCTGCCAATTGCGCCAATAAAGGCTCCGGATGCCCATAATTGAATGCGGGGGATGCGGTTGGTTGCGCTCAGTATCAGCCTGTCCAGAGATTCAGGATGCTGCTGCGCGCAGCTTTGGGCGATGAACGAGCCCATGCTGTGCCCGAGCAAGGTCAGTGGAATAGAGGGGAAGCGTTCCCGGGTATCAAGCAGTACCCGGTTTAGATCGTCGACTACCTTGCTCCAGCCATCCGTATCACTGTAGTGGCCAAGCTGGTCGGATTCGCAGTCAGGGCCGTGGCCCCGATGATTCAGTGTAACAACGGCAATATCCCGTTCGGCCAGCCAGCGGGCGAAATTTACGTATCGTCCAGCGTGTTCGGCCATGCCGTGGGCGATAACCAGAGCAGAGCGCGGTGAGCTAGGGCAAACAATCGTTCCGGTTATGGTGTGGTTGTCTTGGCCGTTTAGGCGTAGGGGTTGCTCTTGCATGCTGTATTCCGAAAGCGACTCAAACCAGTGATAGATTTATGTAATAGCCCATTATATTAAGCGGTCTATGCCAACGGGCTACCTATGTTCGTTATAAACCCGGTTTAGCACCTGCAACTGCGGCTGCCACTGAGTGAGCCAGACCTTTATATCCTTCGGAATTCGCGCAGGTTTTGGCCAGGGTACCGGGTAGGCTTCTGGCTGAAACAAAGGCGCAAAAAGCGCTGCGGCTGTGAGGTCGGCGCGGGAGAAGGCGTCACCCGCCAGAAACGGCTGTTTACTGTAGGTTTCTGCAAGCTCCGTTAGCAGGCCTTCCATAACCTTTCGGGACTCTTCCGCCGTTTTCTCGTTGATTTTCATCCATTTTCGCATCACTTCATTGACTCGGCTGAAGGCTAGGCTGAGAAGGATACGATTGTAAAAGGGTGTGCCTGCGGTCAGTAGAGGCACCACTATTTTGGGTCGCTGCAGAAAGTGGTGGTAGGAGTAACACCGCACAGCTGGGCCAGCTTCGTCATCCAAACGTTTCTCCCACGCCAAAGCCTGTGCCTTTGCAGACTCATCAAGCGGGGTCAGGGATCTGTCGGGAAAGGTTTTATCAAGGTAGTCGAGAATCTCCGATGAACCTTGAACAACTTCACCGTCATGCTCCAGCACGGGTACAGATGCGCCCGCACCTTTGGTGAGCTTTTTGATGGTTTTTATATGCTGCCCCGGCAGCAGGTTTGTGGTTTCGTAGTTGAGATTTTTGTAATCCAGCGCCCAGCGTACTTTCTCGCAGTAGTGGGAAATGGCGAATTGATAGAGCCTGAGAGCCATGGGGTGTCTCCTAATTGATGGGCTCTAGCATAGCCGTGCACCTGACGGATAAAAAGCGACGAGGTCATATAAGTTGCGTGTTTGTAAAGGTTTTGCAGGCCCCAAAATTGGTTTTTACTCAGGCTTGTCTTTACTATGCCGGTATTCATCCAAGTTACAAACGTA
The DNA here is from genome assembly GCF_016597725.1 of Marinobacter sp. 1-4A. Lineage (GTDB taxonomy): Bacteria > Pseudomonadota > Gammaproteobacteria > Pseudomonadales > Oleiphilaceae > Marinobacter. Next base: position 395,717 of record NZ_VCGY01000002.1, on the reverse strand, counting down.
GGTTGTGTCCATGTATTTACAACGGGTTTTGATGGCATCTGTAGCCGCAGCCACTGGGCTTTTTCTTACCGCCTGTGCCACCGCGCCAGAGACACAAGAGGTCTCAAACAGTTATCAGTGCGGCCAGCTGAACATTAATGTTACGTCTTTGGGTAATGGCGACCAGCTAAAGGTGGATTACAAGGGCGAGCAGCTGCAACTGGAGCGTAAAGTCAGCGCTTCGGGCGCACGTTACGAGGCCCCTGATGACGAAGGAACCCTTTTCTGGAGCAAGGGCGAATGGGCAATGTTTTCGGTAAAAGGGCAAGCGTACCCCGATTGCCTGCAAGCTGGTGCTCTGGAAACACCGTTTGAAGCTACCGGTAATGAGCCGTTCTGGTATGTGCGATTAATGCATCAACAGTTGGAGCTGAACCGCCCCGATGATACCGGTGAGCCGAAAAAGGTTGCGCTTGAAACAACCGTTTCCAATCAAAACGGCCGCGAGTTCCGTGGCAAGCTAGACGGCCAGCCGTTAACGCTCAAGGTAAACCGGCAGTTGTGCGAAGACACTATGTCGGGAGCACAGTTTCCGGCTCAGGTTCGCCTTGAGCTGAATGGCGAGGTACTCGAAGGCTGCGGTGGTGATCCTGAACGTTTATTCCGTGGGGTCGAGTGGGTGGTTGAAGACTTGGCCGGTGCGGGCATTATTGATAGCTCCCGTATGACTGTTGAGTTTTTTGATGAGAACCGTCTTGCGGGTCGGGCTTCCTGTAATCGCTACGGCGGTCAGTATGAGCTTACTGCAGAGGGAATGACCTTTGACTATATGTTCTCTACAAAAATGGCCTGTGCTCCGGCCCTGATGAATCAGGAAGACCGCTTTTTGAAGCTTATGTCTAACGTAAAGCGTGCGGAAATCGGTCCGAATGGAAAACTGGTGCTGACAACCTCTTCAAACGAGGAAATAACCGCTTACAAGGCGACTTATTAATCAAGGGGGCCAACAACAGTTTTTGCGTGCTCACCCTCAAGCCGATGTGCTCACCGGTTTGAGGGTATGACGTTGCAAAAAATGGCCTTGCAGCGAGGCTGCTTTAGTTCCGGTAGCTTATCCTTTGTGATTGTTTGGGGTGGATACACCTGTAGGGACCAGTGCGCGGGTCAGATCTTTCATGCAGAGACTGCCCACCATCTCACCTTTTCGAACCACTCTGAACACCTTGTCTGTGTCGCCACCTGATCGCGAAAGCACGGTCTCCAGATTGTCCCTCTCGGAGATGTCACCGGCATACTCCGCGTCGTTATCCACGTGCTTTTTCATGATCGAGCGTACCCGAAGCACCCGGGCACGATTGATGTCGTTTATGAAGGCAACAATGTAGGGATCGTTGGGGTTGAGCAGGATGTCCTGAGGGTCTCCCTGTTGAACCACTTCTCCATCTTTCAGAATAACCAGATGATCCGATAGCTTTAGGGCTTCGTCCAGATCGTGGGTAATGAACACGATGGTTTTCTGTAGTTCCTCCTGAAGTTCCAAGAGCAAGTCCTGCATATCGGACCGGATTAGCGGGTCCAAAGCGGAGAAAGCTTCGTCCATCAACATGACCGGGGAGTTCGAGACCAGCGCACGAGCTATGCCTACCCGTTGCTGCATGCCGCCGGATAGCTGGTGGGGATACTGCTGTTCATTGCCTTCAAGACCCACGCGGCCCAGCCATTTTACCGCTTCTTGTTCAAAGTCTGTGACGTCTGAACCACGAATATTGAGAGCCATGCCCGCGTTCTCAAGCACGGTTTTATGGGGCAGCAAGGCGAATTTCTGGAACACCATAGACATTTGTTCCCGCCGCAGCTGGCGCAGTTGCTCTTCGTTCAACTCCAGAACGTTTTTGCCATCAAGCCGGATTTCACCGGCGGTGGGTTCAATAAGCCTATTGAGGTGGCGGATCAGTGTTGATTTGCCTGAGCCCGAAAGCCCCATGATTACGGTGATTTTGCCATCGAGGATATCTACGTTGATATCCCTTAGCCCAAGAACGTGGTTTTGCTTATCCTGCAGATCGGCCTTGTTCATACCGCGCTTTACGTATTCAAGCGCCACATCCGGTGTCGGCCCGAAAATCTTATAGAGGTTTTTGATGGAAATCTTAATGTCGTTTGCCACTGGGTGTCCTCACTGATTTTGGCTGGCATTGATACGCGCGAGAGAAGCCTTGGTCACCCGGTCCAAAATGACCGCGAGAATGACAATGCCAAGACCGGAAACAAGCCCGACACCTAGCTCCAAGTTACGAATGCCCCGAAGTACCAAAACACCAAGGCCTGGTGCCGAAACAAGCGACGCGATAACCACCATGGCAAGGCTCATCATGATTGTCTGATTTACACCCGCCATAATGTTGGGCAGCGCCAAGGGGATCTGAACCTTGAACAGTTTTTGGCGGGGCGTCATGCCGAAGGCGTCTGCCGCCTCAATCACATCTTTATCTACTAACCGTATGCCAAGATTGGTTAGCCGCACCACAGGCACTATGGCATAGAGAATAATGGCAATGCCGTAGAGCTTGGATTCAGTCACGCTGAAGAGAAAGATCAACGGAATGAGATACACAAACGGTGGCAGCGTTTGCAGCATATCCAGAATGGGAATCGTCAGCCTCTGCATGGTGTCGCTACGGGACATGGCGATACCAATTGGCACCCCGAGTAGCACACAGAGAAAGGCACAAACAAAAATAATGGCGAGTGTTTGCATGGCGTATTCGTAGTAGTCGACGAACGCCAGCAGGCAAATGCTAACAGCAACAAATAGCACCAGCTTCCAAGAGCGGGTGACTAGAAAAACGATGGCTAACATGATTGGAATGATGATCCACCAGGGTACGGTGAGCATTCCGTATAAGGCACCATCAAGGGCCCAGCTCAGGGGCTGGGTCATGGGGTCGAGCACTAGGCTGAGATTATCTTTTACAGCAAGAAAACCCTGCTCCAGTCCTTTTGTGAGTTCTCTCGATTGGGGAAAAGCAGCGCAAGAATCGTTGAGAACGTCCATTGAGGGGAATGGAAAATCCCACAGAGATTCTGGTTCCGCGTTGTCGCCTTTTGCTTTGGCGAGCAAGTCAGCCATCGACATGGGGCCGTCTTGTTTACCTTCCGCGCACCATTCTTTTAGCCCAAGTGCTGAAAACAGGGAGTCGTAGGTTGCCATCTTCGTTTAGCCTCTTATGCACATGGGGCGCCATGCGCAACAGAATTTGGTGACTGTCATTAGCAAATGTGCCCGGAGCAACCTGTGCTCCGGGCCAAGACGGGTCAATCAGTTTTCTAGAATTGCGGCAAGGTTCTTTTTGGCGTTGTCGTTCAGCCAGCCAGACCACTCATCACGGTTGTTACTGAGGAAGTACACAGCAGCCTCTTCACCGGAAGCGTTGTTAGAGTCCATCCAAGCTAACAGAGAGCTCATGGTACTGGTTTTGAACGTCATTTTACTGAGCATCTCGGTTACTTCCGGCTCACGATCTTTGAAGTCGGTGGTGACCGACGTCAGTATGGTTGCTGCCGGGAACTCGGATACGCCGGGATTATCTGCGTTCGCGTTCTGGTTTTTCTCATGAACCTTCTGCTTGTACTCGCCCAGCTCTACGCGGGTCATGTCGTATTTGCCAAGCGGTACAGTCGGGCCCCAATAGTAGCCGAACCAGGGCTCTTCATTTTGAACCGCAGACGCCATAGACGAGGCGAGCGTTTCACCGGAACCGTGGTTGAAGACCTTAATACCAGACTCTTCAAGATCCAGAGCGCGAATCAGGTTGTCATTGACTATCCTGCAGCCCCAGCCATCCGGGCAGTTATTGAAGCGTGCGCCGACCAGCTCGGGGTTGGCCATAACGCCTTCGATCGTTTTCAGCTCGGGGTGCTTTTCCACCAGATACGTGGGGAGCCACCAGCCTTCCAAGCCGCCTGGATCAAGCACCTTGCCTAGTCGTTCGATTTTGCCTTCTTCTTCGAGGCGCAAGTAAGCCTCGCCGGCTGAGTTCAGCCACAGTTCCGTAACAATGTCCGGCTCGCCATTTTCCGCAACAGACGTTACAGCAGGTACAGTGTCTGACGGTATAACCGACACATCGCAGCCATAACCTTGCTCCATAATGAATTTGGCGACGTTGGTGACCACGGTGTTGGAGGCCCAATTCATTTCTGTGATGGATACTTCACCACAGTTGGCTTGTGCCATGGCCGGTACTGATAGCGCACATAGCAGTGCAGCAGACGTAAGCTTTCGCATAGTCACTTCTCCATTTGAAGATTGGTGAATTCTGGTAGAACCGATTGTTGTCGTTTTTGTTTTTTCTTTTGATTACTGATAAAGCGGTAACCGAGTGAGGCTTGCAGGTTCACGGTTACCTGACAGTGCAGGAAATAGGGCAAAGCGTATCGTCTCGGTTAACACGTAGCTATAAGCATAAGGGTCTTGAGCTCAGTTACAAGGTTTTAACAGAAATACGCCCACTCTGAAGACGTATTTAGGCTTCTGGCTAGTTGCTTGACGCAACTCTTTTTTCGGGTCAGTCTCTCGAGTGTTTGTTATGCCAAGTCATCCCTGAATTAACTGGAACGGAGCTGATAACAATGAAAATCTTTGAAACAAAAACTGCACCGAATCCCCGCCGTGTGCGCATGTTCATGGCCGAGAAAGGCTTGTTAGATAAAGCCGAATTTATCGAAATCGATTTGCAGAAGGGTGAAAATTTGACGCCGGAATATGTGGCTCGTAACCCTATGAAGAAAGTGCCGGTTATGGAGCTGGATGATGGCACCTGTATCTCCGAGACCATGGCCATTTGCAGGTATTTCGAGGAAAACCACCCGGAATCGCCGACGCTTTTGGGCGACACGCCTTTAGAGAAGGCCGTGATTGAGCAGTGGGTGCGATGGGTAGAGTTCTACTTCTTTATGCCTACCGGTATGTGCTTCCAGCACACCAGCGGATATTTCAAAGACAGAATGAACCCCATTAAAGAATGGGGTGAGGACTGCGGCAAGAGTGTCGGCAAATTCATGGCGTTTCTCAACGACCACCTTGCCGATAAGGACTATATTTGCTGCGACCGGTTTACCGCTGCAGACATTAACGCCTTTACCACGGTAGCGTTCGCACGCGTGGTGAATATCCGTATTCTGCCCGAACATACTCACCTTCAGGCTTGGTATGATCGCGTAAAAGCGCGCCCGTCTGCTCAGGTTTGATGTTTGATAGAACTATTGTCGGAATGGGTTGAAGCAACTGCCTCTGTGCGGTTGCGACCTTTTTCTTTGGCTTGATAGAGCGCATCATCCGCCCGCTTGATAGCGCTCTCAATGTCATCGAGCCCGTAGCAGTTGGTAACGCCCAAACTGATGGTTTGGGGGATGCTGTGCTCGCCAGCTAACATGGGCTCGTTGGCCAGAGACAAACGAGCTTTCTCTGCAACCTGCATCGCGCCCTCCAGATCGGTCTCTGGCAGCAACATCAATATTTCCTCGCCACCCCAGCGGCATAGGGCGTCCTCGGTACGCATGTGAAGGCCCAGCCTGCGGGCAGTTTCCTGTAGTACCATGTCGCCAATATTGTGGCCGTACCGATCGTTTACGCGTTTGAAGTTGTCGAGGTCCCCGAGAATCAGGCTGTACGTGCTCCCGTAACGTTTTGCCCGGGCATGCTCTTGCTCCAGTAAATGGTGCATGGCTCTGCGGTTTAATAGGCCGGTGAGCTGATCGGTGGTTGCCTGTTGCCGAAGCTGTTGTCGGGCCAGAAACTCGCCTACTCGCAACTGCCTCAGTGCTTCGCTCATGACGAGGCCAATGACCATCATAACCAAAGGGTCAAATAAGAAGGGGAGCAACTCTGTAATAGCGAAACCTTTACCCCGGGCCACAAGCAAAAAGATCGCTAGCGGCATGAAAAACATCAGCCACCACTCTTTCGGACCACGAACGGACAGAATGGCAACGCCGAAAAAGCTGATAACCATACCGTTAGTGATCTGATAGGTATCGGCTGAGCGCCCGTTGTAGTGAACCAGAAAGAGCGCAAGTATCATAACCATGACCGAGAGGCCCATCACTCTAAGCAGGTGGCGGCTTTGGCATAGAGGTTTGCCGGTATAATGCGAGATTAGCGTCAACAGGGCGCTCGCCAGAACCGGTGCCCTGAATAAAAACTCCGTTAGCCAGAGATCGGGACGGTGGGCAATGCGGAATTCGTGGGTAAACTGATATAGGGTTACTGTGATCAAGAGAACCCATGCCGCAACAACTGCAACTTGCCGTTCCACCACCCGAATGTGCGCTTCGTAGGCAGGAAGCCACTCGGGAGGTACCTTGTGATATGGCGTTTTGGGGTCTGAAAATCTCACCATCGTCATAATCCAGCGGCTAGTAGTTTTAATCATCAGCCAATACGAAGCCCGGCGCAACAACCCTATTGGGGTAGACCTGTCGTTAAAGGAGACGGTATGGAAAATGTATCTCTGAAGTGTGCTCTGGACGCGATTGATAGGGCGAATCGCGCAGACCCGAACGAGGAGGTTGTGGCAGGTGAACCCCTGCCGAGGGAGTATGCCTACAGTTTGCATATGACTCGCTGGCTTCACGAACTGGAGCCAGATCCTTCGGGACGAATTCAGATCGCGTGTCGCGCCCAGCATCTTGAACGTTGGAAAATGCCCCGTAGTGATTATCCGGAGGGCAGGAAGGCCTATTACGCGTGGCGTCAGGCCTGTGGGCGAATGCACGGCCGCAGGGCAGCCGAGATTATGGCTGACTGCGGCTATCCAGAAAGTGAGTGTGAGCGGGTTGAGGTGATCCTCACCAAGCGTGAGTTGCGCAAAGACGCAGACACGCAATTATTGGAAGATGTTGCCTGTATGGTGTTTCTGGAAAAATACTTCGCGCAGTTTTACGCTGACAATGCGGAGTACGATCGGGAAAAGTGGTTGCGGATTGTGCGGCGCACCTGGGGCAAAATGTCGCAGCGGGCCCACGAGCGGGCTTTGGTGTTGTCGGAGAAGTTGCCTAAGCACTTGCAAGCCCTGCTGCAGGAAGCGCTGTCGGGAGGCACTGACTAAAGCCAATCTTGAGGCGTTGTCCTCTACTGAGTATGATACTGATTATCATTTGATAGTCGGTGTCATTAAGTGTCAGCGCTTTCCCGAAACGCCCCCAGAATTCTAATTGCACAGCACGACCCGCTCCTCAGGGAACAGTTGGCGGGTCGGCTGGCATCTTGCGGGTATCGGGTGCTGCAGAGCCAACAAGGCGACGAGGCTCTGGCTTCAGCTCTGTGCCACAGGCTGGATTTGATTCTTTTGGAGACGCAGTTACCTCAAATCAACGGCTTCGACGTACTTAAAAGACTCCGTAAAACCTGCCAGACACCGGTCATGATGCTCACTGCCACGGACGCAGAGGATGAGCGCATTGCAGGCTATCAGCAAGGCGCCGACGACTGCTTATCCAGACCCTTCAGCTTTACCGAACTGCATCTGCGGATTGAGGCGCTATTGCGGCGCACGGGTGGCGGTTTGGATCGACGTGCCGAACCACTCACATTTTGTGTGGGTGAGTTGCAACTGGACCGGCTCACGCTGCACGCCTCCTTTCAGGGGCGGTCTCTGGGGCTGACCCCCATACAGTTTCAGTTACTCTGGGTTCTGGCGCTACACCAGCGCGAGCCGTTGAGCAAACCCTATCTCTACCGGGCGGTACTCGAAAAAGAGTTCAGCCGGGATGATCGCAGCCTTGATATGCACATGAGCCGTATTCGTCGCAAGTTAATGGGCGCTGGAGTGGCCGCTGACCGGCTGAAAACGCTCCATGGAAAGGGATATTGCCTCTTGTAAATGGATGCCGGTCTGTCGCGACACGGGCAAATGTAACAAATGTAAAACTGGTTTCCTTAACGACACGAGTTATCGAGAATGCACTCCAAATACGAATGGTTATCATGATGGAGTCTGGTCGTTATGGCAGTTTTCCCCCCGATAGGCTTACCCTTGCACTTTCGCCGCAACGCTATTTGGCTGGCGCTTGTCGCCACTCCTGTTGCCTATGCCGAACCGGTGACCTTGGATACAATTCAGGTAACCGCTGATCGTGAGGCGGAAGCAGACGCGGTTGTTGGTGCCGAGGCCATGGACCGCTCTCTGGCGGACGGCCTTGGAGATGTGTTCGCCGGTGAACCGGAGGTCAGCGTTGGAGGTTCTGTAGGAATCGCCCAGAAAGTTTATGTTCGTGGCTTGGAAGACCCGTTATTGAACGTGAGCGTTGATGGCGCTACTCAGGGTGGCGTGCTGTTTCACCATACGGGACGTATTGTGGTTGATCCAGATCTGTTGAAGCGGGTAGAGGTGGATGCCGGTGCTGGCAAAGCGACCGCGGGTGCTGGTGCTCTTGGCGGTGCCATCCGTTTTATCACCAAGGATCCGGAGGATCTTTTGCGTGAGGGTGAAAATCTCGGGGCTTTGGTCAAGTTTGGCTCCTTCTCCAGCACCAAAGGTTACAGCGCTGGAACCACTGTATTTGGCCGTTTGAGCGATCAGTGGAGCACACTGGTATCGGTCACTCAGAGCGATCATGAGCGCTATGAGGATGGCAAGGGGAACGAGGTTCCAGGCACGGATGCACACCAACAACTGGGTCTGGCGAAACTGGTGGGCCGGTTCGGTAACGGCCAAACCCTGCGTCTGAGCCACGAAGTGCGAACCGATGAAGGTGAACGCCCGCAGCGCCCTCAGTGGGTGATCAGCAGTTTCAACAGCCTGTACGATCTCGATGGACGCCGGGATACCACTACCCTGAACTATGGCGTGGCACCGGAAGACAACCCTTGGCTGGACAGCAAGTTCACCCTGTACCACAGCGAATCTGAAATTGAGCAGAATGTGTCAGACCGTTGGGGCCGGTATTACGGCTTTAGCCGAAGCATTGGTGGTGACCTGCGCAACACCAGCCGGATGGGCGATCACAGCCTGACTTACGGGATCGATTACCGGGAAGACAAAGTGAATGCTGGCGGTGAAGGCGACAGGCGTGCCGAAGAAGAAGCCGGCGATGTGCTGGGTGTCTACCTTCAGGCAGATTTGTGGCTCACCCAACAGTTGTTGCTGAGTGCCGGTGCTCGTTACGACGACTACAGCCTAACAGACAACAGCGGCGAAACATTCAGTGAAGATGCGGTGAGTCCCAATGCCAACCTGTCGTGGTTGGTGGCAGACGGCCTGACCCTGAAAGCCGGATATGCCGAGGCCTTCCGCGGGCCCATGCCCCACGATGCCTTCAAGATTGACCGCGCCCAGAACGATCCGGACCTGAAAGGCGAAAAAGCCCAGAACACCGAAGTTGGGTTTGATTATGTGTACGAGAATTTCAGCCTATCGGCGGAGGTGTACCGTTCTGAAATCAAGGATGCCATTGCAGACGTCCTATTCGGGCCTGCCATCTACCAGAACATTGGTGATCTGGAATCCGATGGCTACCGCATTGCAACCGGCTATCAGTGGAACGCCCTGAGTGCCGGCCTGAGCTTTCACAGCAACGATGCCGAAGTGGATGGCCAACCTTTGACCGTTTACGAGCACAACCTCTTGGGCAACACCATTGGTGATACCTGGGTGGCTGATCTGGCCTACCGCTGGGACCGCACTCTGGAGTTTGGCTGGCAGGGCCGGTTTGTGCAGGGTATCGACGATCTCGAAACGTCGGTGGGCACCATCGACAAACCGGGCTACGGGGTACACGACTTGTTCGTAAACTGGCTGCCTACGGGTAATGAAGATTTGCGCCTGACTCTGGCCGTGAAAAATCTGGCCGACAAAAACTATCTCGATCACGCCAGCAATGCGGATTACCAGAACATCGACGGGTATGAGGGAGTTGTTGGCCTACCTGCCATGGGTCGGGACATACGCCTTGGTCTGGCCATGCGCTTTTGAGGTCGCTGATGTTACGCGTTCGATTCTTAGCTGCCCTGATGGGCGGCCTTTTCTGTTTGTGGGCTGATCTATCTCTGGCTGCCAAAACGGTTACCGACTTAGCAGGCCGCTCGGTTGAGCTGCCAACTAACGTAAACCGGATCGTGCTGGGAGAAAGCCGTTATATCCCTGCCCTTGCCATTTTGGATGGAGAGGCGCTGCCTGCCCGTTTAGCCGGCATGCTGCCGGATTTCGAAATGACCGATCCGGGCGGTTACGACCAATACCTGAACGCCTTCCCCGAGCTGGCGGATGTGCCCCGGGTGGGACACGCATCTGCCGACAACTTCAGTCTGGAAAGTGTGCTAGCTCTAGGGGCTGATTTGGCCATCTTCAGTCTAGAGGGGCATGGCCCCGGTGCCCGTAACCGGATGCTGATTGACCAGTTGGAGCGGGCTGGTGTCGCGGTGGTGTTCATCGACTTCCGCCAGAACCCGCTGGTGAATACACCAAAAAGCATGGCGCTTCTGGGTGAGGTGCTCGGGCGACAAGAGGAGGCACAAGCATTCAACCGCTTTTACCAGCAGGAGCTGACAAAGGTGACTGATGTGGTTGCGCAAATTCCTAAAGCCGATTGGCCTGGCGTGTTTCTGCACAGCCGTTTGGGTCTGCACGAAAGCTGCTGCGAAACCATGGTGGAGGGCATGATGGGACTTTTCCTCAAGGCCGCCGGAGCGCGCAATCTGGCAGAAGGGAAGGTGCCCGGTGTTAGCGGTGTACTGAACCTTGAATATTTGATCAGCAGCCCACCGGACTACTATGTCGCAACCGCTATAGGGTCACGCAAACACACCACCTCTGAAAATGAACACAGCTACGTGATGCTGGGGGCAGGCATCGACACCGCGACAGCTCGGGCCTCACTGGCACAAGCTACCGATCGGCCGGGCCTTCGTGCAGTAGAGCCTATCCGCGAGGGCCGTGCCATGGCCATCTGGCATCACTTTTACAATACCCCAATGAACGTCATCGCGGTTCAAGCGCTGGCCCAGTGGTTTCACCCTGAGGTTTTTGCAGAGCTGAACCCGGACGCCACACTGGCAGAGTTTTACCGGCGCTTTCAGCCGATCGAATTGGATGGCATCTATTGGGTTCGGGCCAGAGAGTCTGCCGAATGAGTACAGTGTCCCAGACACAACCGGTCAGGCAGGAAGAGCCTGCTCCTCGTGTGTCGTTAGCGAGGGAATATCGGCGTTTTGTTTGGCGCAGAGTTATGTGTCTGGTGGCGTTGGCAAGCGCGGCGCTGGTAGCCTTGTTGGTGGATATCGCAAGCGGCCCATCTATGCTGGGATTGGCTGACGTGGTTCATGGTTTGCTCAACCCTGAAGCCATGGATGCGGGCACCCGGGTTATTATCGAAGATATCCGGCTGCCTTATGCCTTGATGGCGGTTGTTGTTGGTGCGTGCCTTGGTCTCGCCGGTGCCGAGATGCAAACCGTGCTGAACAATCCGCTGGCCAGCCCGTTTACCTTGGGTGTGGGCGCCGCCGCGACTCTGGGCGCCTCGTTGGTGATAGCCTTCAATATCTCCTTTCTCGGGCTGGCGGCTCATGTGCTGCTGCCGTTGTCGGCCTTTGTGTTCGCTGCGGTGGCATCGCTTTTGATTCTGATTCTGTCGCGCTCTTTGGGTGCCTCGGTGCACGCAGTGGTGCTGTTCGGCATTGCTTTGCTGTTTGGTATTAACGCCGTGGTGGGGTTAATCCAGTTTGTTGCTGATGCCGAATCGGTGCAGCAAATCGTGTTCTGGACTATGGGTAGTCTGGCCCGCGCGAGCCTCGATAAGGTATGGATTGTGGCGTTGGTGCTGGCGGTATGTCTGCCCTTTTCGCTGCGCAATGCCTGGGCTATGACCCTCCTACGCAGTGGTGAAGAGCAGGCGCGAAGCCTCGGTATTCGCGTGGAGCGACTGAGGCTGACAGTGCTGATGCGGGTTAGCCTGCTCACTGCAGCGGCCATGTGCTTTGTCGGTGAAATTGGGTTTATTGGTCTGGTAGCCCCCCACATTGCCCGACTGATGTTGGGGGAGGATCACCGCTTCCTGCTTCCGGGCAGTGCACTGGCCGGGGCGGTTCTGCTGTCGCTGTCATCCATTGCCAGCAAGCTTCTGGTGCCGGGTGTGGTGCTGCCGGTGGGCATTGTAACTGCGCTGGTGGGGATTCCGCTGTTTATTCTGCTGATTATTGGCCGTAGCCGGAGGGTTGCCTTGTGACCTTGAAACTGGAATCGGTGACCGCTGGCTATCGAAACCGCTCTGTTTTCAGCGAGCTGTCTCTGCCGGAAATACCTGCGGGTGCGTTGGTGGCTGTGATTGGGCCGAATGCGGTGGGTAAGTCTACCTTGCTGAAGTCGATCGCAGGCTTGTTGCCTATCTCCGGCACCATGACCTTCACAGGGGAAAATCTGGCGGGGCTCACAGCCCATCAACGCACACGCCGTGTTGGTTACCTGCCTCAGCCGTTGCCGCAAGCCATTCCTCTAGTAGCCTACGAAACCGTGTTCAGTGCCTGCCGTTCGGCTCGAGGCGACTGGTCCCGGGAAGAGACCGAGCAGGCCATAGAGGAGGTATTCGACACTCTGGGTATTCGACAGTTGGCCTTGCGGCGCCTATCGGAAATGTCCGGTGGCCAGCGGCAAATGGTGGGGCTGGCTCAGGTGTTGGTACGCCAGACTCCGCTGATGTTGCTGGATGAACCCACCAGTGCGTTGGATTTGCATTGGCAATTGAACGTTTTGAACGCCGTGCGAGATGCCACCACTCACGCAAAGTCTATTGCGCTGGTGGCGTGCCACGATCTCAATCTGGCCCTGCGCTATTGCGATCAGGTTCTGGTGTTGTCACCCGACGGGCAAGCTGTTTTGGGGTTCCCTGAGCAGGTGTTAACGCCTGAGTTGCTGGCTCGCACCTACGGCATTGAAGCACGTATTGAGCACTGTTCTCAGGGGCAGCCCATTGTGCTGGCGGACCGTCCTTTGCCCGCCAGTGTTCGTTGAGTTTTAGGAGATTGTTATGCCGTCTATGAATGCCTGTGTTTCCACAGTCAATCCCAGCCGTTTGATAAACCGCTTATGCAAACATTTCAGCCATAAGATTGACGCCGAGTGGAGCGAAACTGACGGATTGCTTACCTTCTCTATCGGTGAGTGTCGGCTGAACTCCGGGAGCGGGGCGCTGACGTTGCTGTGCCAGTCTCCAACGGTAGAAGAGTTGGAGGAGTTGGGGCAGGTGGTGGCCTCCCACCTCGTCCGCTTTGCGGGTGATGAGGTGGGCGAAGTGGACTGGCACGTTGATTAGCCAAACAGTTCCTGCAGCTTCTCGCCCGGGTTGTCAGCGCGCATGAAAGACTCGCCTACTAAAAACCCGTAAATGCCCCGGCCTGTCATGGCTTCTACGTCGGCGCGGGTCATTATGCCGCTTTCGGTGATGGCCATGCGTTCTTTTCCGATGCGCTGGTGCAGGTTGAAGGTGGTTTCCAGCGATACGTCGAAGCTGTGCAGGTCGCGGTTGTTGATGCCGACCAGTGGGGTGCTGAGGGTTAGTGCGTCGTCCATTTCTTCGCTGTTGTGCACTTCTACCAATACGTCCATGCCGGTTTCGTGGGCTATGCCTTCGAGTTCTTGCATTTGGTCTTTGGTGAGGCACGCTGCAATGAGCAGTATGCAGTCGGCGCCGATGGTGCGGGCTTCGTATACTTGATAGGGCGCTACCATGAAGTCTTTGCGGATAACCGGGAGGCTGCAGGCGTTGCGGGCGGCAATTAGGTAGTCTTCGTGGCCTTGGAAGAAGTCGTGGTCAGTGAGTACTGACAAGCAGGCGGCGCCGCCTTTTTCGTAGCTTTGGGCGATGTCGGCTGGCTCGAAGGGGTCACGCAGTATGCCTTTGCTGGGCGAGGCTTTTTTGATTTCGGCGATGACCGCGGGTTTGCTGGATTCGATGCGTTGGCGCAGGGCGTTGGCGAAGCCGCGGGTTTCGGGTTGGTCGCCAGCCTGAGCTTTGAGGTCTTCTAGGCTTTTTTGCCGTTTGCGGGCATCTATTTCTTCCCACTTTCTTTCTACGATTTTGCGCAGGATGGTTGGGGTTTTGTCGTTTTGCTTGGCCATTTTTTTCATCCGTGTCCGAGCCGATGCAGTACCGCTTTCAAAAACACGCCCGTGAATACGTCCATGTAGGGCTTGGCTGCAGCCATCCTTGGCTGCAGACAGTTTTTGAAAGCGGTACTGCACCGGCTCTCAAAGTTCGGGTGGCGCCTGCTGACAGCTTAAAGCTAAAAGCAGATCTTTGTGAACTGCCCAGTGCGGCATTCGGTTACCGCGCAGTCTCTATTAAACCAGTGTTTTTTGGTTCAGAAACAGTGTGAAAAGTCCGCCAATTCCGCGAGTTTTCCGGCTGCAAGTCCTGATCCCATGGCGTCCAGTGCCATTTCAACGCCCATTTTGGCTGTCGGAGCCAAGCCCGCCACGTAAATAGCGGCGCCAGCATTGAGGGCGATCATGTCCCGGGCTTTTTCGGCCATTTCGTCGTGGCCTCTTCCGAAGGCGGCTTTGATCAGGTTCAGGGATTCTTCGGCGGTATCGACAGAAAGGCCTACCAGAGTCTGGCTTTTTATGCCGAGATCTTCAGGGGTGAGGGTGTATTCGGTGATTTCGCCGTTTTTCAGTTCTGCCACATGGGTCGCGCTGGCCAAGCTGATTTCATCAAGGCCGTCTTTGGATGCCACCACCATGATGTGTTCAGAGCCAAGTTTTTGCAGCACTTCGGCAATGGGGCGGCAGAGGGCTTTGCTGAATACGCCCACTAGCTGGCGTTTAACGCCTGCCGGGTTTGTCATGGGGCCGAGTATGTTGAATAGGGTGCGGCAGCCCAATTCTTTACGCGGGCCGACGGCGTGTTTCATGGCGCCGTGGTGAGCCGGGGCGAACATGAAGCCGACGCCGATTTGTTCTACGCAGCGGGCGACTTGTTCAGGTGTCAGGCCCAGATTGATGCCTGCTTGTTCAATCAGGTCGGCACTGCCGCTTTTGGAGGAGACGGCTCGGTTGCCGTGCTTGGCGACAAAGCCGCCTGCAGCGGCAACCACGAAGGCGGAAGCGGAGGATACGTTGAATAGGTTGGCGCCGTCGCCGCCCGTGCCTACTATGTCGACCAAGGGCTCGGCTTTGATGGCTACGCCAGAAACCAACTCACGCATGACTTCCACAGCGCCGGTGATTTCGTCCACCGTTTCACTTTTGAGGCGCAGGCCCATGAGCAGGGCGCCTATCTGGGCGTCGGTGGCTTCGCCGTTCATGACGATGCGCATTACGCTTTTCATTTCTTCCCGAGACATGTCGAGGTTTTCGGCCACGCGGCTCAGTGCGTCTTTCATGTTCATTGGATTCGCCTTTTTATTGGGTTCGCAGGAAGTTGCGCAGCAGTTCGTGGCCCTGTTCGCTCATGATGGATTCAGGGTGGAACTGCACCCCTTCGATGGCCATGGTTTTGTGGCGCACCCCCATGATTTCTTCCACGCTGCCGTCGCTGTTGCGGGTCCAGGCGGTCATTTCCAGGCATTCCGGCAGGCTGGCTTGTTCAATGACAAGGCTGTGATAGCGGGTGGCTTGCACAGGGTTGTTGAGGCCTCGGAATACGCCGGTGTTCTGGTGGTAAACAGGGGAGACTTTGCCGTGCATGACTCGTCCCGCGCGGATGATGTTGCCGCCGAATACCTGGCCGATGGCTTGATGGCCGAGGCAGATGCCGAGGATGGGTATCTTGCCAGCGAAGTGGCGGATGGCTTCCATGGACACCCCGGCTTCATTTGGCGTGCAGGGCCCGGGGGAAACCACGAGTCTTTCGGGGTTCAGGGCTTCAATCTGTTCCACGGTGATTTCGTCGTTTCGGTGCACTTGTACGTCGGCACCCAGTTCCGCGAGATATTGCACCACGTTGTAGGTGAAGGAGTCGTAGTTGTCGATCATTAATAGCATGATGTTTCCCTCGCCTCAGTGGTCAAAGTCGTTGTAGGTCATGGCCACCGCGCGGAAGATAGCGCGGCCCTTGTTCATGGTTTCTTTCCATTCAAGGCGAGGTACAGAGTCGGCCACAATGCCAGCGCCAGCCTGTATGTGCAGGGTCTTGTCCTTGATCACGGCAGTTCGGATGGCAATGGCGGTATCCATGTTGCCGTTAAACGAGAGGTAGCCCACGGCACCGCCGTATACACCGCGTTTGACCGGTTCCAGTTCGTCGATGATCTCCATGGCCCGGGTTTTCGGGGCTCCGCTCAGAGTACCTGCGGGCAGGGTGGCTTTGAGTACGTCAAGGCAGCTGGTGCCGTCTTTTACTTGGCCGGTGACGTTGGACACTATGTGCATCACGTGGGAGTAGCGCTCCACGGCCATTTTCTCGGTGAGCTTTACGGTGCCGGTTTCCGAAACGCGACCGGCATCGTTGCGGCCCAGATCAATCAGCATCAGGTGTTCGGCAATTTCCTTTGGATCGGCCAGCAGCTCGGCTTCCAGAGCACGGTCTTCCGCATCTGTAGCGCCACGTTTGCGGGTGCCCGCGATGGGGCGAACGGTGACTTCTCTATCTTCCATACGCGCGAGAATTTCCGGCGACGAGCCTACGATGTGGAAGTCGTCCAGGTCCAAAAAGTACATGTACGGCGATGGATTCAATACTCGTAGTGAGCGGTACAGGTTCAGGGGTGGGGCTTCAAACGGAATGGACATGCGCTGAGAGATGACGGTTTGCATCACGTCGCCGTCCAGCACGTAGTCTTTAATTTTATCCACCGCCGCTTCGAACTTTTCTTGACTGAAGCCAGACACAAACTCGCTTTCATCCACGGTTTTACCGCGCAGATGCATGGGTGTTTGAGGAGCATTGGCGGTCTGCCGGTGTAGTTTCTGTTCGAGTTCGTCGAGCCTGAGCTGGGCTTGTTCGTAACCGTCTTGGTCCGCTGGATCCACGTGCACAATCAGGTGCAGTTTGCCGCGCAAGTTATCGAACACCACCAGCTCGTTGGATACCATCAGCAGTATGTCTGGCGTGCCGATGCGATCCGGGGGGCAACTAGCTGCAAGGCGCTTTTCGATGTAGCGCACGGTGTCGTAGCCGAAGTAGCCCACCAGACCCCCGTTGAATCGTGGCAGCTCTTCCAGGTCCGGTGCATTGAAGCGTGCCTGATAACTGGCGACAAATGCCAACGGGTCGTCCACTTCAGCGCTTTCAACCAGTTCCCCGTGGCGGCGAATCTCTACCCTGTGGTCGAATACCTTGAGCACTTCCTGACTGGGCAGGCCGATGATGGAATACCGACCCCATTTTTCGCCGCCCTGAACGGACTCAAACAGGTACGAGTATGGCCCGCTGGCGAGCTTGAGATAGGTGCTTAAAGGAGTGTCCATGTCCGCAAGGACTTCGCGATACACGGGGATACGGTTGAAGCCAGCTTGGGCCAGCTTACGGAATTGTTCGGAGTTCATGGTCGGGCTTCCTGAGATCTGATCTGCGTTCGAGCAGGCCATTGGCAACACTGGCCGGTCCTGTCGAGTGGTGGCGCCAAGCGGGCATGCGCGCGCTGTTCGCCGAGCTGAGTATTATCAGCCGGTACGCCATCGCCACCATCGTGTTGCGCGGGTCGTGAGGATGCCTCGCGCTGCAGTCAGATTCAGTCCCTGCACGGCAGGAATCTCCCGAATTGATAAGAATGAATGTACAAGATCTGAGAGGTTACAAAAGCTCGCTCAGGGAATCAACCACAGCGTCTGCTCCCAGTGCCTGTACCGAGCGTCCAAAATTGTAGCCATAGGTGACAGCAACGCAAGGAATGCCTGCAGCTTGAGCGGCGCTGACATCTGCCGCAGAGTCGCCAACCATTACCGTGGTGCCGCGGCTGCCATTAAGAGTTTTCATGGCATGGAGCAGCGGGCCCGGGTCTGGCTTTCTTGTGTCCAGCGTATCGCCACCGATCAACAGCTTGAAGTGGTGGTCCAGCCCCAGTTGTTTCAGCAGTGGGCTTACAAACTGTTCTGGCTTGTTGGTCACCACAGCCATGGGGCAGCCCCGTTTACTTAGGGATTCAAGGCAGGCTTTTACCCCGGGGTACACCACAGCGTGCTTGCCGTTGAGTTGCCGGTAGTTGTTGTAAAACAACGCCAGAGCGTCGTTAAACAAGGCGTCGTCTGCAGCGCTCGCAGGTTCCCAATCGGCTTTGCCAGCTAAGGCCCGGCGCATCAAAACGGGAGAACCATGGCCTACCCACTCTCGCACCCGCTCAAGGCCAGCGGGTTTGCGCCCCAGCTGTTCAAGGGTGCAATCAACTGCTGCAGCAAGATCCGGAGCGCTGTCTACCAGAGTGCCGTCAAGGTCAAACAGTGCAACGCCGGGCCAGCGCTGGTTAAACAGGCCTGCTAGGCTCATTGGCCCGTCACCGTATGGCCCAGCGCCATGCGGGCTTGTTCGAGCTCTAGCCGCATGGCATCAATAGTGGCTTTGTAGTCGTCAGTGTTGAAAATAGCCGAGCCGGCAACGAAGGTATCTGCACCGGCTTCTGCAATTTCACGAATATTATCGGTTTTCACGCCCCCGTCGATTTCCAAGCGAATATTGTAATTGCTAGCGTCGATACGTTTACGGGCTTCTCTGAGCTTATCAAGGGTGCCGGGGATGAACTTCTGGCCACCGAAACCTGGATTAACTGACATCATCAACACCATATCGAGCTTGTCCATCACATGATCCATGTGGTGCAGCGATGTGGCCGGGTTAAATACCAAACCTGCCTTGCAGCCGCCCTCACGAATCAGTTGTAGGGAACGGTCGATGTGCTGGGACGCTTCCGGGTGGAAGGTTATGTAGCTGGCGCCAGCGTCGATGAACATGCGAATTAGGTCGTCCACCGGCGATACCATAAGGTGTACGTCGATGGGCGCGGTAACGCCGTGTTTGCGCAGAGCTTCGCAAACCATCGGCCCGATGGTCAGGTTGGGCACGTAGTGGTTGTCCATAACGTCAAAGTGCACCACGTCTGCGCCTGCGGCCAGAACGTTATCCACTTCTTCGCCCAAACGGGCAAAATCGGCAGATAGGATGGATGGGGCAATCAGATAGGGATTCATCACGGGTCTCGCAAACAATTGGCAGCTATTAATAATAATGACAGTCTAACAGCACACGAGCGTGTTTTCGTAGCCAGAGGAGCAGGAACTGTGCGCCGATTCAGAACAATAAGCCAAAGCCCTTACCTCATGAGCCTTTTCGGATGGCTTATGGCCGTGATCATGCTAGGCACTGCTGTGCCTGCATTGGCACAGGATGAAGCAGCAACCCCAGCAGCTACCCCGCCGACTCCGAATGAAGTGCGCGGCGTTGTGTCTTCCGGTTTGGGTGAGTGGGGGTTGAACCACAAATTTCCGGATTCTGCGCTGTGGCTCGAGCTTGAAGATGGCGCTCGCACGCTGGCGCTGTTTTGGCCCGAAACGGAAACTCCCGCAAGAGGGGCGGTGATTATTTTGGCGGATGAGGGGGAGAACGCAGCGTCTGGGCTTACTGGTACTCTGGCGCGAGAATTGGCGCACCGTAAATTGGCGGTGCTTAGTTTGGGTCTTGAGCCGCCGTCGGAAGCCCTTGAACGGATTCTTGAGCAACCGTTCGTTGCGCCCGAGCCAAAACCGAAAGCTGCGGAACAAAACCCGGGAGCGCCGAGCCCAGCTGCGATTGATGTTTTGGCGGCAGAAGCTCCAGGCGATTTGGAGGCAGCCTACCGCAAGCGCATTCTCGATGAACTCGCGGCGGCGGTTGCGGAGCTTAAAAACCGCGAATATGAGCTGACAGCGCTAGTGGGAATAGGGCGGGGAAGCAATTACGTTGTGGCCTATGCGGCGGAATTGGCCGCACCTACTGCTCTGATATGGGCTGGCCCAAAGTTTTATCCGCGTGATGCAAGGCAGTTGGCGGAAAACGTAAAGAAAGCCTCCGTACCTCGTATTCTGGAGTTGTCGTTATCCGACGCAAGCGGGCAGCGCAAGGCGAGGTTGGAGCGGGCCGGTGTGCAAGGGTTTAGTCGGCAAAATGTGGGGGCAGACATCGAATTCATGCCACGAGATGGCAAGGCAGTTGCGAGCAGGATCTCCGCTTGGTTAAAGCGGGATGGTCGTCAATAGTGACTAATCACTGTCAGGCCGTACCCACCAACTAATCAGTGTTTACTGATAGTGTCGCCGGATTAGCTCCCAGGCCTGTTGGTAGCGCAGAAGGCGCTCTTTTGCCAACGCATGCTCAGCGGCGCTGAGTTGTTGTTGCAGTAACTTGTCGGGATGGCATTCAGAGACTTTTTTCCGGTATGCCCGCTTGATTGTTGCAATAGGGTCGCGTCTTGTAACGCCAAGCAATGCGCAGGCCTGTTCGAGATTGACTGGTGCTGAGGGTGCGCTGCTGATGTCACCCCATACCCGGCTGGCGTAGCTGTCAAAGATGTCTTCGCTGATGGTGACTGGCATGCCAATCTGATCAATCGTGTCTTCGCAGCGGTAACGGCGGGGCTTACCCGGTCGGCCCTTCAGTTGGGCCGCGTGACACAGGCAAATAGCCATCTTTAGAGCCGGGGTAGGCCATATGCGATGGCTGAGCCTTAGTGTGAGTCCAGTGAGCGGCGGCAGGGTTTCAGAGGCTTTGCCTTTTTGGAAGCTGCTAATGGCTTTGTGTCTTTGTCGCTTCGACAGCTTTAGAGCTTTGATCAGGTTTTCTGCAAAACCTATATCTTGCTCCGAAACCCTACCTTCTGCTTTTGCAATATAACCTAGAAAGAAAAACAGTGGGCGTCTGCACCATCGGGGCAGATTGGTTTGGCCTATCAGCTTGTGTGCCTGATGGTTGGAGCTGGAAAGCTTGGCCAATAGGCCGGAGAAGGCTGCCTCCATTCGCGGAGGTAAGGCCGGTTGCGCAGAGCGAGTTGCCATCGCACTAGGGCTCCTGAATGGCCAGTTGTCGGTCTAATTCACGCAACCGCTCAGGCGTTCCGACATCAATCCAACGCCCGAAGTGATGCAGTCCGGCCACTCGGCCCTTTGTCATGGCTGTGCGCAGAACCGGCCCGAGCTTTCCGGCTTGGTCGGTCAGCCCTTCAAACAGCCTTCTGTGCAGTAGGCTGATGCCAGCGAAGGTGAGTTTCTCGCCTTCTTTCCCGGCGCACTCCTCAGAGAGTAGGCCGTTGTGGTTCAAACAAAAATCGCCTTTGCGATGGTGTGTGGGGTTGTCTGTCATCACCAGAACGGCATCGAGTGCGGAGTGCGAATCGGAGGTGGGAGGCTGTAGCCGAGTTAAGTCGAAGTCGGCCCAAATATCGCCGTTTATAACCATGAACCAGTCTGTGTCGTTCGATGTAAGCATCGGTAAGGCGCGGACAATGCCTCCGGCGGTTTCTAAAGGCTCACCTTCTCTGGAATAACTCAGCGATAAGCCGAAGCGCTCGCCCCCTCCCAAGGTGTACTCAATCTGCTCCCCGAGCCAGGCATGATTGATCACCACCTCTCGAAAACCAGCACGGTTGAGATGCTCAAGGTGGTGCTCAATGAGGGGCTTTCCTCCGGCGCTGAGCAGGGGCTTTGGCGTGGTCAGGGTGAGCGGTCTCATACGCTCGCCCTTGCCAGCGGCAAGAATCATCGCTTTCACAATGTGTACTCCTGGGCTGGAAGTGGGCCAATCAATTCTTCCGCTTTTGGCACAGCGACCGTTGCCAGCCAGTCGTGGAAGTGCCTCAGTGCAGGCTGGCGTTTGCTGGCGGTTAGTAAGTATCCAAGAGTGCGGGGGATGTCGTCCAAATAGCGCCGCTTTCCGTCGCGCATGGCCAAGCGGGCAAAAATACCCGCTGCTTTGAGGTGCCGTTGCATGCCCATAAGCTCAAACCATTGGCGGAAGGTGTCGCAGTCTGCGCGGTGAAGGCCCGCGTCCAAAGACTGTTTCCGGAAAGCTTCCAGCCAGTCGTACACACGTTCTTCAGGCCACTGTATATAGCAGTCCTTGAGCAACGAAACTACGTCGTAAGTCATAGGGCCGGTCACCGCATCCTGAAAATCGATAACTCCGGGGCGGCTAGTGTGTTCGCGCACTAGTAAGTTTCTGGAGTGGTAATCCCGGTGCACGGTCACTTCCGGTTGCGCCAGAGCGCTTTCACGAAGCAGGGCAAAGGTGGTGTCGAGCATGGATTTTTCTATGTTGTCCAGTGCCAGCCCTAGATAGCTTTCAAGCAGCCAGTCCCGGAACAAGCTCATTTCACGGTTCAGTAAGGCCGCGTCGTAAGCGGGTAGCGGGTAGTCGGGATGCGCGGGAACCTGCTGAATAAGGAGGAGTTCATCCAGCGCGTTTTGGTACAGGGAATCTACTGTATCCGGGGTTAGCTGGCCCAGCATTAACCGGTCGCCGAAGTCTTCCAGCAAGAGAAATCCGTGCGTCAGGTCGGCTTCAATGATGTTCGGAACCATAATGCCTGACGCAAGCCAATGCTGACCAATCTGAACGAACGGCCTGCAGTCCTCCAGTTCTGGCGGCGAGTCCATAACAATAAAGGAGTATTCGCTGCCGTTGGTGTCCGTTTTATGTACCCGGAAGTAACTCCGAAAACTGGCGTCGCCGGAAACGGGAATGGCTTCGGCGTTCTCGAAACCGGGGAACTGGCTGACCCAAGTGGTCAGCATCTGCAGGCGGTTATCCATAGCTCGGGCGATTGTCCTGGCGTTATTAAAGTGCATTGATGTCAAAACAGTGTACAAGCCATGAGCACGTGTACTATTCAGGTGCTGTTATCACGGCTCCTTTGCAAGGAGTATAAAGAGGGTAACGCGCTTTTGCAGCGGAGTTTCGTGTATCCGGCCCCGTTTCCGTTAACAAGCTTCAGAGGCATGTGTAAACTAGGCCGCTGTTGTTTGTGTATTGGTGCCCCGTTGCGCCATGCACACTCCTTCATGCAACTGGAACAGGAATCTTGCCATCGTGCCAATGCCCGACAGCTATCTGCAAGCGCAGAAAGGCACATTGCCGCGCCGGCTTGTGGGCCTGCTTGCCGGATGCGCTCTAATGTCGGTGGCTGGTTTGTCCTCCGCTGAAGAAGCACCTTCTGCCGCTGAAATAGATTGGCGCCCGAAAAGCCAGCTTCCGGATGCTGTCAGACATTCGCTACCGGCATTTTGCGCAGGCGGGTACTTGCCGCTTGGCTCCGAAGAAGGCAGTTCGGGGGTTTTTGGTGAAACGGCTGTCGAGGCGGCCGCCTTGCAGGCGAGCGGCCTGAGCGCCCGCTATGAGATTGATCAGGAACTGTATCTCCAAGGCGATGTTCAGGTGCGTCAGGGGAGCTTCCGTGTGTCTGGCTCCGAAGCAAGGTATAACCAGAATATTGGCCAGTTATCGATTGAAGGTCCTTTGGTCAGCCGCGGGAACGGCTTTTTGTTGACTGGGGAGCGGGCAGAGTACGATGTGGACTCAGGGCGCTTTGATATCAACACCGCGACCTTCCTTCTGCACGGGCCGGAAATGCGTGGTAGGGCCGGTAGCCTGTCGCGGCTAGACGACTCATTGGTAGAAATTCGCGATGGCATGTTAACCACCTGTGGTCCCCGGCAAAACGATTGGGCTATTGTTGCTTCCGAGATTGAATTGGATCAGAACGAGGGCTTCGGAACAGCGAAACATGTTCGTCTTGAGGTTTTAGATGTACCGGTGTTTTACTGGCCTTACGCCAGCTTTCCCATTGACGACCGCCGCAAAACCGGCTTTCTTTACCCGCAATTTGGTTCGTCCAGCGCAGGGAGCGGAGTCTTTCTGGCGGCCCCTTATTATCTGAATCTGGCCCCCCATTACGATGCCACTCTAACGCCGCAGTACATTCATGGCCGTGGGCTGTTCAACGAGGTTGAGGGTCGTTACCTAAGCGATTTTGGCCAAACAACTCTACAGCTTGGCTATATAGATAATGATTCCGACTACGAGGATGAGAACCCCGGGGAGTCTGGCCAGCGCTGGGGGTTGGATGCCGCCACGCGGGCGGCATTGGGCAGTGGCTGGACGGGGTATGGTGATTTTTCTGCAGTCAGTGACGAGGATTACCTGAGCGACCTGAACCGTAGTCTGGAAATTGACCAGACCACGCATCTGCAGCGCAAAGGCGGTGTGCGCTATCAAGGCTCGAATCAGTTTTTTGATGTATATCTTAACGACTACCAGACCGTCAGCGACCGAATTGCACAGGCGGATAGGCCTTACGCCCAACTGCCAGAGATGATCTACGCTGGCAGCACGGAAGCAGGCTGGCTAGAGGCCGGACTAGAGAGTCAGTACAGCTGGTTCTACCGTGACAACGACACGCTGACAGGGCTCGATAAGGCCAACGGCCAGCGTTTTCTGGCTCGCCCTGAGTTGGCGTTGCCAATGCGCGCCCTTTGGGGCTTCAGCCGCCCGTCGCTCAGCTTGGACTACACCCGTTACGAGCTGGAAGATTACAGTGCCGGTAGTGACAGTTTCGATCGCACCGTTCCAGTGGTGGAGTGGGACAACGGCCTGTATTTTGATCGCCAATCTACCTTGTTCGATGTGCCCTACAACCAAACCCTTGAGCCCCGCCTGTATTACGCCTGGGCTGATGCGGAAGCGGACCAGAACGACATCCCCTCGTTTGATACCGCCTTGCAGACCTTCCGCTTTGAGCAGTTATTCCGGCCAGACCGCTTTGTTGGAGGCGATCGGGTGGGTGATGCCAACCAGTTAGCGGTGGCCTTGACCAGCCGCTTTAATGATCTGGTGACCGGCTCCGAACGGGCCCGTTTCAGTATCGGCCAGATTCAGTATTTTGACGATCGCGAGGTGACTCTCTTCGGGGAGGGCGGGGGTGATCGCAGCCGCTCGCCGCTGGCGGGCGAAGTGGTATTAAACCCTTTTCAAAATCTGCAGGTTCGGTCTTCAGGGCTATGGGACCCTGAGACAGGCGATACTGAAGAGGGGCGCAGCCAGCTGATCTTTCATTCCAGGGATTACCGGTATCTGGCGAGTATTGGCCATACCTACAGCAAGGGAGAGTTGGAGCAATCGGATATTGCGGCGGTTATACCGGCAACAGACCGTGTTAGCCTTATCGGTCGCTGGGTGTACGATTCGGACTTGGATCGCACCGTTGGTTCGCTTGCCGGGATCGAGTACAACAACTGTTGCTGGAGTATCCAAATGGTTCACCAGAATTATCTGACGGATGACCAAACTCTGGATAGCCGTTTGCTGTTTCAGGTTCAGCTAAAAGGTCTGGGTGGCAGTGGCGGCGCATCCACATCGATCTCTAAGGCTATTTATGGTTTTGACGAGCGAGAGCGGCGTCGTTTCTGAGCCGTCTGATTAACGCTGCTATTTACACCCCCTGACGGCAACTGTGCCATTCCGGTACCCTATCCGCAGGCTTATTTCTTCATTAAGAGGTGATTATGAAGGCGACGATTCGCCAGGGTTTACAAACACTGCTGATGCTGTTGGCAGTGGTGCTTTCTTTTGCGGCTCAGGCCGAGCGCAAGTTGCTTGATCAGGTAGTAGCCATTGTTGATGACGATGTGATCCTCCAAACTGAACTGGAAGCCAGAATCAACACAATCACCGGGCGTCTCAGTGCCCAAGGAACCGGCCTGCCGCCCCGACGCCTCCTTGAAGAGCGGGTTCTGGAACAATTGATTACCGAATCGGTCCAGCTGCAAATGGCGGATAGAATGGGCATGCGCATCAGCGATAACGAGCTGAACGAAACCATCGCCAACATTGCTGAGCGTAATGGCCTTAGTTTAGCCGAGTTTGAAGACCAACTTGCCGTTGAGGGCGTAAGCTACCGGCAGGCTCGGGAGCAGATTCGTCAGGAAATGCTCACTGGCCGTGTACAGCAGCGACAGGTTGGTAACCGGGTTCGCGTAACCGAACGAGAAGTTGAAAACTATCTGCAAGCACTGGAATCCACAGGTGGCAACGACGCCGAATACCGGCTCGCTTATATTTTTATCGAACTGGATAACCCGGCTGATGATGCAGCTGTAGACGCCACCCGCGAGAAAGCAGAAGAGCTTCGTGCTGCGATTCTCGATGGTCGAGATTTTCGCGAGGTAGCGGTAGCTGAATCCGATGCCAGCAATGCCCTTGAAGGCGGTGATATGGGTTGGCGTAGCGAACGCCAGTTACCATCACTGGTGGCGCCAGTTGTACCAGAGCTTGAAGTTGGCATTCCTTCCGAGGTTCTGGAGAACAACAGCGGCTTTCACATGGTCATGGTGATGGAGAAGCGCGGGGGCACCCAAAAGCAGGTTATCCAGCAAAACCGCGTACGCCATATTCTGATTCGTCCGTCTGAAGCCATTACGGACACTGAGGCGGAAGCGACCATTCGCGAACTGTCTCAACAGCTTCAAGACGGTGCTGATTTTGCCGTGTTGGCGCGACAGTATTCAGACGACCCAGTATCCGGCTCTGACGGTGGCAATCTTGGCTGGGTAAGCCCGGGCCAAATGGTGCCCGCGTTTGAACAGGCTATGCAGGAGGCCAGTGTCGGCGAATATAAAGGCCCGTTCCGCTCGCAATTTGGCTGGCATATTCTGCAGGTTGAAGAGCGTCGCCAAAAAGATATCAGTACAGACGTGAAAGAAGCCGAAGCCCGTCAGGCGATTTATCGCCGTAAGTTTGAAACCGAGCTGCAAAACTGGCTCAGAGAAATCCGGGATGAGGCCTTTGTCGAGTTCAAAGGTGAGTATGCAGACAATGCAGCAGAAGATGAGTCTGCCAATGCGCAGGAAACTGCAAAATAATGGCTGAAGACATTGTTCTCGCACTGACTGCCGGAGAGCCAGCAGGCATTGGCCCCGAGCTGTGTCTGGCGTTGGCTGCAGCGAAGCGTGATGTGGGCGTGGTGTTGGTTGCCAGCCAGCCAATGCTGGAGGCGCGAGCCAGACTTCTAGGGCTCGACGTAAAGCTACATGCTTGGCGGCCTGATATGGAGCCAAGAAAGGGTGTGGGCGAGCTTTCCGTATTGCATGTAGAAGGCTGTACTTCGCACCAAGCGGGCAAGCTCGACACGGCTAACAGTCGCTATGTTTTGGACACACTCACAGTTGCGGCCAAAGGCTGTCTTGAGGGTGATTTCGACGGCATGGTCACGGCGCCGGTACACAAAGGCGTGATCAACGAAGCGGGTATTGAGTTCAGTGGTCATACTGAATTTTTGCAGGAGCTCTGTGGCGTTGAACGGGTAGTTATGATGCTGGCCACTGAAGAGCTACGAGTAGCCTTGGTAACCACTCACTTGCCCCTCAAAGACGTGTCCGCCGCGATTACGCCCGAGCGTTTGACGCAAGTCGCCACCATTTTGAACGCCGATCTGAAAACATTTTTTGGAATTGCGCAGCCAAAAATTTTGGTTGCGGGGCTAAATCCCCATGCGGGTGAAAGTGGCCACCTTGGCCGGGAAGAGATTGAAGTGATTGAGCCAACCCTTGAGACCCTCCGCGCCCAAGGAATACAGGTGGTCGGCCCCCTACCGGCAGACACGCTGTTCACGCCCCATTGGTTAGACGACGCCGATGCCGCCTTGGCCATGTATCACGATCAGGGCTTGCCGGTGCTTAAATTTCAGGGCTTTGGGCGCGCGGTAAACATCACCCTTGGGTTGCCCATAGTGCGCACATCCGTGGATCACGGCACGGCTCTGGACCTCGCTGGCACCGGCAAGGCCGATGCGGGCAGTTTGCATACCGCTATTCGAGTGGGCGAGCAAATGGCGCGCTCCCTCAAATCCGCTACTAAGAGAGAAATCTGAGTGAGCAAAAAAGCCGGCCATCAGGCCAGAAAACGGTTTGGCCAGAATTTTCTTCACGATCCGGGTGTGATTGAGCGCATTATTCGCGCCATTCACCCCAAGCCAGACGACGCCATTGTCGAAATAGGCCCGGGGCTTGGCGCAATAACAGAGGAAATTCTCGCGGTTAATCCGAAACTTCAGGTGGTGGAGCTAGACCGCGATCTCATTCCTGTGCTGCGCACCAAGTTTTTCAACTACCCCGATTTTCACATCCACGAAGCCGACGCACTGAAGTTTGACTTCAGCCAGCTTGTGGATGAGAGGCCTCTGCGCATCATTGGTAACTTGCCTTATAACATCTCCACTCCCCTGATTTTTCACTTGCTGGCCCAGTCAGGCGTGGTGCAAGACATGCACTTCATGTTGCAGAAAGAAGTCGTACAGCGGATGGCAGCGGTACCCGGTGATAATAATTACGGCCGGTTGGGCATCATGACCCAGTATTTCTGCAAAGTTCAGCCGTTGTTTGAAGTAGGCCCCGGCGCCTTCCGGCCCGCACCAAAAGTGGATTCCGCCATTGTGCGGCTGGTGCCCCACGCAGAGCTTCCGCATCCTGCAAAGGATCTTGTCACCTTGCAGGCCGTGGTAAGGACAGCGTTTAACGCGCGCCGAAAAACTCTGCGTAAGGCGCTGGCAGGGCTGGTAACGGTTGAGCAACTGCAAGCTTTGGGCATCAATGACGGCCTGCGGCCGGAAAACCTCAGTTTGGCCGACTACGTAAGTATTGCGGATGCGCTAACAGACGAAAAAAGCCGAGCCCAGCCCGGTGAGGGAAGCGCAGGAGACGTGTGCGGAGACAGCCATGACTGATTACGCCATAGGCGATATTCAGGGCTGTTACGATCGCTTGCAGGATGTTCTGGCCAAGGTGGATTTTTCGCCTTCCCGAGACCGCCTTTGGGTGGCGGGTGATTTGATTAACCGGGGACCCTCCTCCCTGAAAACCTTGCGTTATATTGAAAGCTTGGGCAGTGCCGCTGTGGTGGTTCTGGGTAATCACGATCTGCACCTGCTGGCAGTGTCTCTTGGTGGCCATGCGCCGAAGCGCAAAGACACACTCGCAGAGATACTGAATGCTCCGGATCGCGATAAGTTAGTGAACTGGCTACGCCAGCAAAATCTGTGCGTGTACGATTCTGACCGCAACATCATGATGGCCCACGCAGGTATTCCTCATATTTGGAGTATCCAGCAGGCCCTTGCCAGTGCGCGGGAAGTGGAAGATGTTATTCGTGGAGAACAGGCTCCAGAATACTTTGCGCATATGTACGGCAACAAGCCAGAAGGCTGGAATGAAAAGCTCACTGGCATGGATCGTTGGCGGGTCATCACCAACTATTTCACCCGAATGCGCTTTATTGCCGAAGACGGCAGGCTTGAGCTGACTGCAAAAGAGTCGGCAGGCAAGGCGCCCAAGGGATTTACGCCCTGGTTTGAATTTCCGCGCGCTGATGATTTAAAAGTGATTTTCGGGCATTGGGCGGCCATCGAAGGTGAGACAGGCAGTACACAGTTTATTGGTTTAGATACTGGCTGCGTTTGGGGCGGAGCCCTCACGATGATGAATCTGGACACTGGGGAGAAAATCCACTGTGACTGCTGAATCTATAGAGTCGCATCCAACAAACGTTATGCGCCTTCCCATCATTACAGGCGCTTTTTTTGCGGTGACAGCGGTTATGGCTGGAGCGTTTGGTGCTCATGGCCTGCGCAATATAGTGAGTGAGCGTAGCTTAGAGGTTTTTCAAACAGCCGTTACCTATCAGATGTATCACGCCATCGCGCTGGTGCTGGTTGCCCTGTTATCCGGATTTGGGCTTTCACGGCGGCGACTGAGCTTGGCTGCAGGCTTCTTTTCTTTAGGCATCCTGCTATTCAGTGGCAGCTTGTATACGCTAGTGCTGACAGACATACGCTGGGTTGGCCCGATTACGCCTCTTGGCGGTATATGTTTTATGATTGGCTGGGCACTACTGCTGACCGTTGGCCTTCGCCAGAATGGGACTCAAAACAGAGGTTAAGAATGCTATGCAGGTTCAGGTAAATGGCGAAGCCATGGAGCTGCCAGAAGGGGCCACGGTTGCCGCATTGTTAGAAAAAATGGCTCTCGCCGGTAAGCGACTGGCGGTGGAGGTAAATGAAGACATAGTACCCCGCAGCCAACATGCCGAATTTGCCCTAAGTAATGATGATCGCGTGGAAGTTGTTCACGCGATTGGAGGCGGGTAAAACCCGCCTACCCGCAATTCTTTAATTTGTGAATTTACATCACTACGTTTCATCAACCCGGAAACACTATGACCGACACGCCCGAGATTCAGTTGCCTGAAGACAAACCTCTTGAAATTGCTGGCCGTATTTACCAGTCACGGTTGCTGGTTGGCACCGGCAAATATCGCGACCTGATGGAAACTGGCCACGCCATCGAAATGAGCGGCGCCGACATTGTGACCGTGGCGGTTCGCCGCACCAACTTGGGTCAGAACCCAGACGAGCCAAATCTATTGGATGTGATCTCCCCGGAACACTACACCATCCTGCCCAACACAGCCGGTTGTTACACCGCCAAAGATGCAGTTCGCACCTGTAAGCTAGCAAGAGAACTGCTTGACGGCCGCGATCTGGTGAAGCTGGAAGTGTTGGGTGAGCATAAAACGCTATACCCGAATATGCCGGAAACTTTGGTGGCCGCCGAAGAGTTGATTAAAGACGGCTTCAAGGTAATGGTCTACTGCTCGGACGACCCCTTACTGGCCATGCGTCTTGAGGAAATGGGCTGTATCGCGATCATGCCTTTGGGCGCACCCATAGGCTCCGGGCTGGGTATTCAGAACCGTTACAACATTCGGCTGATCGTCGAAAACGCTAAGGTGCCCGTACTGGTGGATGCCGGTGTGGGCACGGCCTCTGATGCCACCATCGCCATGGAATTGGGCTGCGACGGCGTACTAATGAACACCGCCATCGCACAAGCCAAAGACCCTATTAAAATGGCCAATGCCATGCGTTTGGCTATTGAAGCAGGTCGCGAAGCTTATCTCGCTGGGCGGATGCCCAAAAAGCTCTATGCAAGTGCCTCTTCGCCTATTGACGGTACTTTTTTCTGATTCAACTTCTGATTAAGAGCGCTGCAGTATGGCCATAACCGATCAGAAACCCAGCCGCCGAGAAGCGATTCTCCACGCTCTCTTGGAGTTGCTGGAAAAGGACCCAGGCGCCAGACTCACTACCTCTGTTCTCGCCAAGTCCGTTGGTGTAACAGAGGCGGCGCTGTACCGCCATTTTCCTAGCAAGCGCAAAATGTTTGAAGCGCTTCTGGAGTTTGCGGAAGAAGCGGTATTTTCTCGTTGCCAGGTTATTCTGCAGGATCAGGAAGACGTGCGGGTTCGTTTGCAGCAAGTGGTGCACTTGGTTCTGGTTTTTGCGGAGCGTAATCCGGGGTTGTGTTGTGTTCTCACTGGTGATGCGTTGGTGGGCGAAAACGAGGCTTTACGCAAGCGTGCCTCGCAGTTCTTCGAGCGCTTGGAAACGCAGGTGCGGCAAACCCTGAAAGAAGGCGAAATCCGCCAGGGCTTGCGGCCACGCACCAGTGCCACACGGGCGGCGGATTCTGTTCTTGTATTCATGGAAGGCCGAATCCAGCGGTTTATCCGCTCGTCGTTCTCCCGATTGCCTACGGCTGATTTTGACGAGAGTTGGGGGTTGGTTGCTGAGGGCATTTGGGGCTAGTAGCTAGGAGTTTTCCTCGTTTGTAGCCTGATTGCTATGGTGCAGACCAACCCCACCAACCTCGTTCGCGCAGCTAAGATATATCGGGCTTCTTTTCGTATTTTTGATGAGATTTCAAGTTAGCCAGATTGCACAGTTAGGAAGGCCCTGTCCCGGAATGTCGTAGGCCATGGATGGCCTACGCCAAGCGCACACGGACGTGCTTGTAGCGGTTCCGGGACAGGGCCTTCCTGACTGTGCCTGCCCCAAAGAAGGCTACAAAGAGGGAAAACTCCCAAAGCTCGAGATTCACTCGTAACCAGAAGCCGAACGAAGAATCTCACGAATAGGCTCCCAGATTGCAGGTGCCGAAATCAGAATATCGCGACCCCAGAGGTCGGCAGGGTAACCCTCCGGAACTTCACTGAAGTGGCCAGCCGTTGCTCCGGCTTCCAGAGCGATTAAGCGAGCAGCCGCAAAATCCCACGGGCTGACGTTTTCGTAGTAGATGTCCAAACGGCCACAGGCCACCCAGCAGATATCCAGTGCCGCTGAGCCAATGCGACGTAGATCGCGGCATTGGTGAATCATCGCATTCAGGCGGTTAACCAGCGGCGCCAGATTGTCTTTGGTGTAGGGGAAACCAGTTGCGAAGAGCGAATCCCTTGGAACCGTCGCGCCACTGTGATGGATAGGATTACCGTTGAGCGTAGCGCCATCACCGCGTGTGGCGCGGAAGGTTTCACCGGGGAAAGGTGCATGCACAACACCCGCTTGCACGCGACCGTTTTCAGCATAAGCAATAGACACCGCAACCTGCGGGTGACCGTAAGCGTAGTTTACCGTGCCATCAATGGGATCAACGATCCATAGCGGCGTTTCCAGCTCCTCAGCTTGACTGAGATCCGGCATGGACTCTTCTGATAGGATGCGGTGTTCAGGAAAGCGCTTGCGAATCGCATTGGTGATAAATTCATCAGCCATAACATCGGCGTGGGTGACCAGCTCAGTCTGCGCTTTGTATTCGGTGCGCAGAGTGTTGTTGTCACGCTCCCGACGAATCAGCTCCCCGGCTTCCCGGGCTAGATCTTCTGTAAAATCAGTGATGTCCCGTAGGGAAAAAGAGTCAGACATGGCGCCCCCCGCTATTATCTCTGAAGAGTGAGGGCGCCAGTCTAGCATGGCAAGATCAGAGGCTGTTCAGCCAGCTCTCCAGTTTATCCATGGCCTCGACCAATCGCGGGCAAGCCTGTTTGACAAAGTCTGTAGTCAACTCCTGATCACCGTAGTCATCACCCGCCAACTGCAGAGCCTCGGTGCCGTCGAAGTCTACAAATGCCAGACGAGCCCCAAGATGATCCGGTACAAACCCGAAGTCACTGGCGGGCAGAATGGCAACTCCTGTGTCCTCCAGCAAAGACTGGCAAAAGGCCTGACTGGTTTTAATGTCTCTTTTTGCCAGCAATTCGCGGAAGTTGTCAAAGTTCGGGAATAGGTAAAACGCGCCCTCAGGCTTTTGCACAACCGCCCCCATGGCACTCAGGCGAGTATGCATGTATTCGCCCACCACTTTCAGCACCCGCCGGGACTGTGTCAGATATTCGTCAATGTCTTCACCACCATCAAACGCTGCGATGGCCGCATACTGTGTCGGGGCGCTGGTGGAGGTGTAGGTCTCGCTGGCAATGATCGCCATGGCGTCCTGCAGGGCGCGCAGTTCTTTCGGGAAGATAAAGGTCCCCAGTCGCCAACCACCGGCACCAGCCCATTTACTCAACCCGGTGCTGATGATAGTGCCCTCCGGGTAGTAACGAGCGATTGACCGGTGATTCCCCTCAAAATGAACTTCGCCGTAAATCTCGTCGGAAAGCAGAATAAGCCGATATTTTCTCGCCACGTTGGCAATGGCCAGCAACTGGTCATCGGTGTACGAGCAGCCAGTGGGGTTAGAAGGGTAGTTAAGGATCAGAATGCGCGGGCGGGATGCATCGTCCCGGCAAATGATGTCCAGTTCTTCCGCTGTCAGTTGCCAGTTATTCTCTGCATGGGTGGGTAGCCAGTGCACTGAGCGGCCAATGATACGTGCCTGAGGTGCATAGGAAACCCAGCTGGGCCGAGGAATAAGCAGGTCGCCATAATAAGCGAGCTGCAGCATGAACAGCAGTTCCTTCGAGCCGGGGCCGATCAACACGTCTTCCCAAGTGCACCGTACCCGCTCACTGCGGTTTATGTAGCCAGCAATGGACTCGCGGAGGCTTTTTAGGCCTTTGACCGGCAGATAGTCTTTCTCATGGGCGTGTTCACGCAGCGCATTCACTACCCGCTCCGGCACGGGAAAGGGCGACTGGCCCAGACCGAGCTTGATGATATCTTTGCCTTCGGATTTGAGCTGGTTGCTCAGTTCATTGATTCGCAAGGTGGAGGAAGGTTGAATGCCGCGAACGTTCAGGTTAATCGCAAACCGCTGGTCGTTGTGGATGTCCATTGTCTCTGTCTGTTGGTTGGGAATGGCACCAATAGTATAGGAAACCCAAACATATCTGTGTGCGCAATGCGGATAGGTGATTGCCGAGGGGCGCTCTTCCTTAGTGATTGCGAACCCAAACTTCAACTCGCCCGTTGCGCTTTTCTCCACTCGCACCTCCGGACATACCCACTGGCATGTAGTGACCATAACCGGTGTAGCGAACATCGTGAACACCAAGGTCAGAGAGCGCCTTGCGTACTGACAGTGCCCTTAGTTCTGAGATCATTTGGGCTCGCAATTCGTTGGTTTGTTGGTCTGCAAAACCAATGAGCATTAGGTCGACCGCTTCGCGATTTTCCCTCCTAAGATAATCAGCCACTCGGAGCAAATCCCTTTTCGCTTTGTTGTCCAGCTTGGTACGTCCTTCCGAGAAGCGGAAGTTAACGGTCAGTCGATTATAGTTCTGTGTCAGCAATTTGAACGAGGGCGGTGTGCTACCGACCAAATCGGGTTTAACTGCGAGGGGATTTTGGGAAACAAAGCCTGACTTAGAGACAAGGGCCTGACCTTCTGCCCCCAATACGAATTCGACAAAGTCTTTCGCTAGGGTCTTTGTAGCATCGCCGGATGTGTACATGAATAAGCGTCGGGAAAGCGGGTAATCTTCGCTGGCAACCGTTAGTACGGATGGTTTCAGCGCGGGAGCTTCGCCATCTGAAATCGCCAGTACCTTGCTATTACGGATTGAAGCCAGCCCAGAAAAGCCAATGCCTCCGGGGTCGGCACTCACATCGTCTGAGAGTTGGTCGTTCGATTCATAGCGTTTGGCCGAAGCATGAAGTGGGTAGCCCTTGCCCAAAACCAGACTCTTAAAGGTGTCCCAGGTTCCTGAGCGGTCATCCCGCGCATACAGGTTAATGGGCCGGTCAGCGCCACCGATTTCAGACCAGTTGCGAATTTCACCTGAAAATATGCTAGCCAGTGTATCGATACTGAGTTGATTGATTAGATTTGAAGAATGAACCAATACCGCTAGGCCATCTATTGCAATGACATGCTCGCTTTCAAGATCTTCGAGGTTGGCGCGTTCCGACATTTGATCTACTTCCGTCGGCTTGACAGGGCGGGAGGAGGCCCAAATATCGGCACGTTTGGCCTTTAACGCTTTGAACCCTGTACTGGAACCGTGAGCGGCGACCAAAACTCTAAGAGGCGCACCCTTCTGGCTTCCTATCAAAAGCTTCTCGTTATGTTTGCCGTTGCCAAGGGTTTGGATGGGTTCATTGCCGCGACTGTTAAGGAAACCTTCGACCAGCATAGGTGCCAGTACCGCCCCGATCGTGTTGGAGCCGTGAATCTCCATCTCTTCAGCGCGGCTGGTGGACATACTGAACATTAAAATTAGGCACAATAAGCCCGGCAGGGCGCTCTGCTGAGTGAGGTGTGAACGGTGTTGTATCATCATAAAGCCCCATGGCAACAAACAGTTAGCGTTGCGGGAAGAATGAGGCAGAATTATTACAGGAATGTTTCAGTGGCCAAAAAGTGGCAACGAGAGCCAGCCAACTCGGGATATTAGGAAAAGCGGTGAGGGTCTAGTTCCATGTTCAATATTCGAGGCCCAAGCATGATAACTCGGCCGCTATAGCGCTCTTCACCAGTAGAAGTGAAATCGAAAAGAAAGCGGCGCCAAACGCGAATTTGGCCTTGATCATCCCGTTTGAACCAGATGCCGCGCAAATAGATGGCATCATCAAGCAGCATAACGTCCATGGTTTTGCAGTAGCGGTGAACGGCCTGAAGTACCGAGTCTTTTATAGCCTTGGCACGCCACCAGTACCAAATGGCAAAGGCAGCAATAAAGAGCCAGAACAGCGTTCCCAGAGTCATAATAACAGCACTATCGCGGCAGGTTTCCGAAAGAAATAACAAGATGGAATCCAGACTACCTTATTGTGGGGGATTGGGGAATCGCTATGGTTTCGAACCGCCGCTAGAAGCGGGAATCATTTCAATAGTTTGTAAGCAGGTACCGAATAACGAATGGTGAATTAATGTTCAGTTCGTTATTATTTAATACCGGAGGCCCATCCATGTTATGTGCGATGTGTGGTTTCCCTCTATACTGATTAGTGTGCAGATTTGAGAGCTGCGGACTGAAGTACCAGGAGCGTGTGATTCATGCAGTTTGAGCAGCCGCTAGATTTTAGAGCGTTGGTGGATCAGTACCCGCGCGCCATCATGATTGCCACCAAAGAACCGAGAATTATCTACGTAAATAGTATGTTCCATTCCATCACTGGCTATGAGTCGGATGAGGTGATGGGCGACTCCCCTTCCGTGCTTAGTGCTGGGCTCCATGCGCCCGAATTCTATCAATCTATGTGGCAATCTCTGGCAACCGACGGCCGCTGGGAAGGATTAGTTTGGAACCGAAAGAAAAGCGGTGAAGTGTACCCGCAGTGGCTCAGTATTTTCTCCATGGAATACGAAGGCCAACAGGTTTATGTCGGGATGTTTATGGACATGAGCGAGAGAACCGGGGCGGATGAGCGCCTGGCTGCGCTTGCCTATTATGACCCGCTTACAGAACTACCCAACCGCTCATTGTTTCAGGAATTCTTGAATGCCCGCGTAAGCCAGTATGTTCGCGGCGATGCGTGTTTTGCGGTGCTTTTTATTAATTTGGATTTCTTTAAAACGATCAACAGCCTGCACGGCCATGAGCGGGGCGATGGCGTACTCAAGCAGGCGGCGCTTTGTATTCAAAGTGTGGTGCACAAGGATGACATAGTAGCCCGACTTTCAGGCGACGAATTCGCCGTCATTGTAGAGTTGCAAGAGTGTGCCGAACTGGAGGAGGTCTGCCAGCGCATGGTTCACGCCTTCCGAGCGCCGGTCATTGTTGGCGATCGAGAGTGCTTTATATCGGCATCTGCAGGCGCGGCGGTTTATCCCCTGCACGGAAAGAGTGGTGCAGAACTCTTGCACAAGGCAGATCGCGCCTTGCACATGGCTAAGTTGGCGGGGCGTTCCTGCTACCGCATATACAGCCAAGCGGATGATGAGCAGGGGCGCAGTGAGCAGCAATTGTCTGAGGCCTTAACGGTCTCTTTGAAAACCTCTCCGGATGAGTTCTATGTTGTGTATCAGCCCCAATACGAACTCAGTTCCGGGCAAGTTGTGGGCGTGGAAGCTCTCTTGCGTTGGCAGCACCCGGAGCTTGGTGCTGTATCGCCCGGCGATTTTGTGCCTGTGGCAGAGCGTCGTGGCCAGATTCATGAAATAACCCAGCAATTGGTGCGAGGGATATTGGCGGATTTAGAAGAAACACAACCGGCTGTGCAAGGGCAACTTGGGTTGGCAATTAACATCTCTGCACGCCAAATCACTGACGCTCGGCTGGGCGTCGTGGTTGGTCCACTGTTTGAACGTATCCGCGCGATGGGCTGGCGCCCGGAAATAGAGATCACAGAAACTCATGTTATGAATCTCTCCGGTCCGTGTTTGGAAAAGCTGAAAGGGTTTAGGGGGCAAGGTATCGGAATAGCAATTGATGACTTTGGAACCGGTTATTCATCGTTGGCTTACCTGCAAAACCTTCCTGTACAAGTGCTCAAGATTGATCGTCAATTCATCAGCCGTCTTGGCGGGGAAACGGGCGGTTCAAGGATTGTATCTGCGATTCTTGGGATAGCAGAGGCGCTTGGGCTTGAGGTTGTGGCTGAGGGCGTCGAAAACCAAGCCCAGTATCAGGAGCTTTGTGAGCTGAATTGCCAGAGGGGACAGGGCTTTTTGATGGCAAGGCCCCAGCGCTGGAAGCAAGTACAAGAA
The DNA here is from genome assembly GCF_016597725.1 of Marinobacter sp. 1-4A. GTDB lineage: Bacteria > Pseudomonadota > Gammaproteobacteria > Pseudomonadales > Oleiphilaceae > Marinobacter. The sequence continues at coordinate 357,870 of NZ_VCGY01000002.1, read as the reverse complement.
ACCATCGCTTATCCCTACCGCAATGGCGATGACTGAACTCTAGTTCCATGGGTGCCTTACTCATTCGTTACCCTCAAATGTTGCCCATTAAAAAACCCGGCTCATGATCAGTGAGCCGGGTTTTTAGTTACTGCCGTTAGCCTTTATGAACTTACGGGCGCCGGTTCTGAGCGACTATCCTGTTCGTCTTTCCCTTCGTTGTGATCGCGAGCCAGCAGAATGTAGAACGCTGGTAACACGAATACCGTGAACAGGGTGCCAATGCCCAAGCCGGCACTGATGGTCAAACCAATAGCGAAGCGGCTTTCTGCGCCCGGTCCGGCTGCGATAAGCAGCGGTACCATAGCGAAGATCAGCGCCAGCGACGTCATTATGATGGGCCGCAAACGAATGGCTGCTGCTTCAATAACCGCTTCCGTTTTGTTCATGCCTTTATCTTTCTGCAGCAGGTTGGCGAACTCCACAATCAGTATGCCGTTTTTAGAGACCACCCCGATCAGGGTAATCAGACCTACCTGCGTGTAGATATTCATGGTCGCAAAGCCAAGAACGATAAACGCCATGGCACCCGCTACGGACATGGGTACTGACACGAGAATGATGAACGGATCGCGCCAGCTTTCGAACTGTGCCGCAAGCACCAGATAAATCACCAGCAGCGACAGGAAGAAAGTGACGATTAGAGCGCTGCCCTGATTGGCCAGCTGCCGGCTCTGACCTGTGTAGTCGTATGTGAAACCTTGCGGAAACACTTCGTCGGCAGATTGTTCCATGAATTCCATAGCTGTGCCCGCCGCGACACCGGGCATAACGACGCCTTGCAGAGTGAGCGAGTTTTGCTGGTTAAACTGTGTACGGTTGGACGGTTCAACATCGTGTGTAAAGCTCACAACACTGCCCAATGGCACTAAATCGCCATTGCCTGTGCGGATATAATAATCGTTCAGCGCTTGCTCATCCAAACGGAACTTCTGATCCACCTGCGGGATAACTTGATAGGAGCGGCCTTCCATGCTGAAACGGTTGATATAACCGCCACCAAGCATGCTGGAAAGCGATTGCCCCACGTCTTGCATTGAAAGCCCAAGGTCCGCCACCCGGTCACGATCAACATTGATGCGGGTAACCGGCCGATCAAAGTTGATCGACTTCTGGAGGAACATAAAGTTACCGCTGCCCATAGCCTTGCCCAACAGCTCACTTGCTACCTGATCAAGCTGCTCGTAACTGCTGCCGGTGGTGATCACGAACTGGAACGGCAGACCACCGCCTGAACCGGGTAGGGCTGGTGGAGCGAATACCGCAGTCTGCAGCCCGGTCACTTTTTTAAGTTCGCCATCAAGCTGAGGCTGGATTTCGAACTGGCTAAGCTCCCGCTTGCTCCAGGGTTCCATCTTGAAACCACCAAATACAGCGTTAGGGGCGGTGATGCCCACAATCATGAAGTCTTCTGCATAGCCGGGTGTGGAAGCCAGACGCCCCTGAACTTCGTCGCCGTGCTCAAGCAGGTAATCCAGAGTGGCTGTTTGGGGGCCAAGGCCCTGATAGAACAAGATGCCCTGATCTTCCGTGGGCGCCAGTTCGTTTTGGCTCATCATCGCCATGAAGTAAATGGAGCCAAGTACCACCAGCGCAAAAAACACCACCACAGATTTGGTTTGCATCAAAGAGCCGAGCGCTGATTTATAACCCGACGAAATGCCGTTGAACGTGCGCTCTACTAGCCTTTCGAATTTACCTGGGTTGCCATGAGGCTTCAGAACCATGCCGGACAACATAGGCGAAAGCGTAAGAGCCACAATGCCCGAGATTACGACGGTACCGGCCAGCGTGAAGGCGAACTCGGTAAACAGGGAGCCTACAAGACCGCCCATAAACCCGATCGGCGCGTACACGGCCACCAAGGTGGTGGTCATGGCAATGATGGGTACAGCCATCTCTCTGGCGCCGTGCAGGGCAGCTTCAAACCGTGACTCACCTTCCTCGATGTGTCTGTGTACGTTCTCGACCATAATAATGGCGTCGTCTACTACCAGACCGATGGCAAGAACCATAGACAGCAGAGTGAGTAGGTTCAGGGAGAACCCGAACATCAACATAATGAAAGCGCCGCCAATCAGTGACAGTGGGACTGCTACCGAGGGCACAATAGATGCGCGAATAGAGCCTAGGCACAAGAAAACCACCACAAGAACGATACCCATGGCTTCAATTAGGGTACGGATCACTTCGTTGATGGAATCTTCAATAAAGTCCGATGCGTCATAAGCTAGGCGCACGTCCATTTCGCCCGGCAACTGGCTTTTGATATCCGGAAGATCATCTTTAACCAGACCAGCGACCGTGAGCGGGTTGGCGCCCGGCGCCAACTCAATAGCCACGTAGGTTGCGGGCTGACCTTTATACAGCGCTAGCGCACTGTAGGTTTGTGACCCCAGTTCAACGCGGGCAATGTCCTGCAATCGAATCTGGGTTCCGTTAACCTGCTTGACCACCAGATTGTTGAACTCGTCTGGATCCGCGACATCTGTGTCACTGGTCATGCTTATTTCAGTGTAGGCGCCCTTGGTGTTGCCCACTGCCGCCTGATAGTTGTTGGCGCGCAGTTTGGCGACCACTTCTCTGGGCGTCATGTCCACCGCCGCAAGGCGCTCAGGGTCCAGCCACACCCGCAGGGCGAACTCGCGCCCAAGAAGTTGTGCTTTACCTACGCCAGAAAGCGCCTGCAATCTAGGCTGCACTACCCGAGTCAGGTAATCGGTAATCTGAGGAACGGCCATCTCGGTGCTGTAAAAAGCAATGTACATCAGCGCCGTGGAATCACCCGTGGTGGAGGTGATTACCGGGTCCTGCGCATCAGCCGGGAGTACGTTGCGCTGGCTAGCCACCTTGGCCTGAATTTCAGCCAGTGCCGCGTTGGCGTCGTAGTTCAGCACCATCTTGGCTTCGATGGTCGACTTACCCTGCGAACTGGTGGATGTCAGGTAATCGATACCGCTGGCTTCGGCAATTGCCTGCTGCAACGGTGTGGTAATAAAGCCTTTGATGAGGTCTGAACTAGCGCCCGGGTAGGCCGTTGTGACCGTAACCGTTGTGCTTTCGAGTTCCGGGTATTGCCGGATCTCCATTTCCATAGCGGCTCGGGCACCGAGCAGCAGGATGAGTAGGCTAACCACCGTCGCCAAAACGGGACGATGGATGAAAATGTCGGTGAATCGCATTATTCAGAGGCCTCCTGCGGCTGCTTTTTCTGGCTCTGGCCAGAGCTCTCGTCAGAGTTCTCTTCTTGAATCTTGACCTTTTGGCCAGCGCGGAGTCTCAGCAATGCTTTGGAAACGACTTTCTCGCCTGCTTCGAGGCCAGAGAGAATAGCAACGCGCTTGTCACGGGTTTGGCCCGCTGTGACGCTGCGGCGATTGACAACCAGATCGCCGTCATCGTTTTCCTCAATCACAAACACGAAATCGCCATAGGTGTTGTAGGAGACGGCCGTGCGGGGAACCGTAACCACTTTGTCATCCTTCGGCTGTAAGGTACGGATGGTTGCGAACATGCCCGGTCTGAGCAGCTTCTGTGGATTGCTCAGAGTGGCGCGCACACGCACAGTGCGGGTTTCGGGGTTCACGGATGTGTTGATGGCGCTGACTTTGCCTTTGAACTCCTGCTCAGGAACCGCAGCAACGGTAGCAACCACTGAGTATCCCCGTGCAACGTCCTGCAGATTCTTCTCAGACAAGGTGAAATCTACGTAGATCGGATCAAGCATGTTGATTTCAACGATCGGCGTGCCCGTGGCAATGTACTCACCCTGATCCACCATACGAATGCCCAGAGTGCCATCGAAAGGTGCGCGGATAATCTTTTTACTGAGCTGTGCATCCGCCTCGTTAACGCGGGCTTGGGCTGCGTCGAAGTTGGCTTTGGACTCATCAAATTGGGACTGGGAGACAGCACGCTTTGGCAGTAGGTCGGAGATACGTTTGAACTCCTGCTCTGCGAGTTGGGCCTCTGCCCTACGGGTGCGCACGGCGGCTTCGTCAATTGCCGTATTCAGGCGAATGAGAATGTCGCCTTTTTTCACCGTATCGCCTGATTCGAAATTAATGCTCGAAATAACGCCAGGCACCTCGTTGGCAACTTCAATGCCGTTGACCGCATTAACACTGCCCACGGCCTTAATACTTGGGGTCCAGCTCTCAGTGCGAGCTTCGGTGGCAGATACCTCTGCAGGCGGTTGCGGTTGGGACAGCATTTCTTTCATCTGGCCAAACTGGTAAAACTTATAGCCAAAGATGCCGCCAAGCACCACGCCGAGGAAAATAATTGCGATCAGGAAGCGGGAAGCAGTGCGCATAGTTCAGGTCCTGGGAATCTCTATTTGGATGCGGGAATGATAAATTCGCGACAAAGCGTAGCATCCTACAAAATTCAGGGTGCACTTGTCACCGGGTTGTAGGTATTTTTGGCTAGCTTTGCCGTTATATTGGGTGCCAGAATTACGCTCTTTCAGCAGCAAAGGATCAATCATGCATTGGATACTTGGAATTGCGCTGGCGGCAACCGTCTTTGTGATTCTAAAACAGTGGGGTGGATTGTCGGCGGAAAAGAAAAAAGCTGCAACCTGGAAGCTTGTCTTTATTGCTGGCGGCATCTTTTTGTTGGTGATGGTTTTAACCGGCCGAGTGCATGTGTTGACCGCCGGAATCGCGGCGTTGATACCTCTTTTGCGCAAACTGCCGGAACTTGCCCGGTTCTTCCCCACCTTGAACCGACTTTTCTCGGGCAAAGACAATGCTGGGCCTGCCGGTGGCGCCGAGTCGGGGCAGCCGCAAGGCACCGGAATGACTGAGCGAGAAGCCTGCGAAATACTGGGTGTTACCGCAGACTGTTCAAAAGAAGACGTTGTTTTGGCGCACCGCCGCCTTATCCAAAAGCTGCACCCGGATCGTGGTGGCAGCGACTATCTGGCTGCGAAGATCAACGAAGCCAAAAGTGTTCTGCTCCACGGTAGAGCCTGAGTGTTAATGGATAACGTCGACCTTAACTTCAAAACTGCGATTGTCTGAGCGGCTGCTTTTTACGCTGTAAGCAATGCCTGATTGTTCGCTGGTGGATTGAGTAGACGCACTGCCCAATGAGACCCATTGACCGGGCTCTACGCGGCGAATGGTCACCAGCGCCTGCGTTTCGTAACCTTCCAGCTCGGCGGGGTCGACCTCAAAAGATACGATGTTAAGTTCCACTGCCCGGTCTGAAATAACCTGAGGGCTAACAACAAACCCGCTGCGTGTTTCGACCTGAGTTAAAATAGCCGCCGGGTTCCTACCGCCACGCACAGCGAAGGGCAGGGTACGCACCTGACCTGATGTAATATGGGCAGATTGCCCATCCATAACGACAAGGCTCCGTTCCCGCGAGCCGCTGGTGCTGGTAACGCGACGTTCTGCGGTAACGCCAACCGTGTTTCTGGTTGTAGTAATGCCGCCGCCGGAGCCTTTGCCGCCAATATCGTCTGTAGAACGCACTGTGATTCGCAGCTGGGCTTGGGCTACATCAAGGGTTTCAACCAAGGTGCCGATTTCATCCAGCATTTGCTGTGTTCCGCGAACCACAATCTGTTGGCCCCTAGCAGTAACTGCTAAGGATTCGCCCTGATACAGCTCCCGAATCTGCGCAGCAACGTCATCAGCGGGTCGATTGTTGAGTTGGTAAGCGCGGGATTCCGCGTATGCAGTGACGGAGCCTGAGGCGAGCGCCAGAGCAACAATGAAGGCGAGGCGAGAGGTGAAGTTGCGTAGGCTCAATGACATATTTTGGCTCCCATTTTCCCGAAAAACGCGGTTTGTCTGGTAAAAAAGTCCGGTTTACGGGTTGCCAAGGTGAAAACCCGGGGTATATATTGATAAGCATGAAGACGACACAAGCGATCTGTCAATTGAATGTTCTGCAAGCTTTCGGCCAAAAGGCGAAGGATGCGGTCGCTGCTGTGTTTTTTTGGTGGTTTGGTTATGGCTTTTATTTTAGCCAGCGTCAGGGCCGCCCTTAGCATCTTCAACAAACGAATAACGAGGATGGCAGCCCGGCGAAAATCAGGCTGCCGTCGGACTCAGAAAGCCCCGACTGGTAGCCCAGCCGGGGCTTTTTTGATTCTGATACAGGGAAACGGGAAAACAGATATGAACATGCCTTTGAACGCCGCCGGGAAAGATCAGGTGCTAAGTGCAGCCGCAACACAGCGTGAGGAAACTGCGCTGCCTACGCCAGCTGAGCTACGCCAGCGATTGCCGGTGGATGAGCGGCTTGCCCGACAGGTGAGCAGGCACCGGCAAGCGGTTCGCGATGTTTTGCACGGCTCGGATGAGCGCACTTTGATCGTCGTCGGCCCCTGTTCCATTCATGATGAAGTCGCTGCGCTGGAGTATGGTGAAAAGCTCAAAGCTCTGGCTGACGTTGTCAGCGACCGCTTTCTAATTGTGATGCGCGCCTATTTAGAAAAGCCCAGAACAACCGTAGGGTGGAAGGGCTTGTTATACGATCCCGAGCGCACAGGCACAGGTGACCTCAACGAAGGCTTGCTCCGCTCACGACGCTTGCTTCTTAACTTAGCCGAGATGGGGTTGCCATTGGCCACTGAAGCTTTGAGCCCTTTTGCCATGGATTACCTGGGGGACTTGGTGAGCTGGACTGCCATCGGAGCCCGCACCACCGAATCTCAGATTCACCGCGAGATGGTCAGTGGGCTGCCGATGCCCGCAGGCTTTAAAAACGGAACTGACGGTGGTATCAGCGTTGCGATTAATGCGATGAAGTCGGGAGCCCACCCGCATCACCACCTAGGTGTATCCAGTCATGGAGCTCCGGTTATGGTTAGTACTCGGGGTAACCCAGACACCCATCTTGTGCTGCGTGGCGGTAGGGGAATCACCAATTACGATGAGGTCAGCATTCAGAATGCCGTGAAGAGTCTGTCTGAAGCACAGCTGTGCGCAGCCATTATGGTGGATTGCAGCCACGATAACGCCTGCAAACAGGCTGAGCGACAGATCGATGTGGCTCGTGAAGTAATGCGCCAGAAGCATTCGGGTAGCTCTGGTATTCGTGGGCTGATGCTGGAGAGTTTTTTAGAGGCAGGCCGACAAAACGACGGCGACGACCTGCGCTATGGATGCTCTATTACTGACCCATGCCTGAGCTGGGATCAGACGGAGGCTCTGCTCCGCTCACTGTAGAGAGTAAGAGGTGGCCTGCCAGTAACAGCAGAACACCACCCATGAGCCGGTCTAGCCAATGGCCAAACCGGTTAAAGCCTTTGCGCACGGCGGGCAGGGTGAAGAATATGGCAACCAGAACGAACCAAACCCCGGTAGCCAGCGCCATATAAGCGCCATAGCTGGCCTGAATCGCTACTGGAGTGCCCGGGCTGATCACTACCGAAAACAGCGAAACAAAGAACAGGGTCGCTTTGGGGTTCAGAGCATTGGTTAAGAACCCCAGACGCAGCGCGGCAAAACTGGACTGCGATGTGTGCGTTTCGGTTTCTACATGAATCCCGCCCGCTCGGGCCCTGAGGCACTGCACAGCAATCCAGGTTAGATACAAAGCCCCGGCAATCTTAAGTATGGTAAATAGCAGTATCGACTGCTGGATAATAAAACCAATACCCAGCAGCGAATAGCTTACGTGCACCAGTATGCCAGCACCGATACCTATGGCAGTGAGTAGCGCATTCCGGCGGCTTTGGCACAGCGCCTGCCGGATCATAACCGCAAGGTCTGGTCCCGGGCTGGCAACAGCCAGCAGATGCACAAGCGCCACAGTGAAAAATTCCGGCCAATAATTGTTCATACCTAAGGTTCTCGTTAACTATCAGAATTACGGGTAAAGGCTTATGGATAAAAATGCAGAGATTGCCAGAGTCTGTATAGGACTGTCAGCATAAACCCAGTCGCCGGTTTTTTCACCTACCGCACAAAACAATCCCGGCCTCTATACTGGCGTATACTCGATTGAAGATTTCATCCACTTTCCCGGGCTTCGGGAGTATCGGTTTGGAGACTAATTTATGGAAAAGCGCGAAGTTGACGTTGCCATTATCGGTGCGGGCACTGCAGGAATGGTCGCCTATAGCCGCGTACGAAAAGTTACGGATAAGGTTGTGTTGATCGAAGGTGACCAGTACGGCACTACCTGTGCGAGAGTGGGCTGTATGCCAAGTAAACTTCTGCTTGCAGCAGCGGACAGCGCTTACCAGATGGCTCAGGCAGATCTTTTCGGAGTGTCTGCGGGCAAGATTACTGTAGAGGGCAAAGCTGTTATGGCGCGAGTGCGCTCGGAACGCGACCGGTTTGTCGGTTCGGTTCTCCGCTCCGTAGAAAAGTTCTCTGAAGAGCACAAAATCAAGGGTCATGCTCGCTTTGCCGGGCCAAACCGCCTCATTGTCGGCAATGAAATCGAAATTGACGCCAAGCGTATTGTTATTGCGACCGGTTCTCGGCCCAACATTCCGGGTTTTTTGAAAGAAGCAAAAGACCGTTTGGTGGTAAACGACGATATTTTTGAATGGCAGGACTTACCCGAATCGGTGGTGGTTTTTGGCCCAGGGGTGATTGGGTTGGAGCTAGGCCAGGCACTCAGCCGCCTCGGTGTTCGGGTAAGAATGTTCGGTGTGGGTGGCGCCGTTGGGCCGATTCAGGACGACAGTATCCGTGCCTATGCACTCAAACGCTTCAATGAGGAGTTTCCGCTGGATCCGGATGGCGATGTGAAGCGGGTTGAGCGTGTGGATGGAGGCGTGGCGGTTACATTCACTGATGGTAGTGCGGGCGAGAAAACCGAAACATTCGAGTATTTGCTCGCCGCGACGGGGCGTAGGCCAAACGTCGACGGCTTGGATATACAAAACGCTGACATTGAATTAGACGACAAAGGTATGCCCCTTTATGACCCGCACACGCTTCAGTGCGGGCAAAGCCACATATTCATTGCGGGCGATGCGAACAACCATTTGCCTCTGTTGCACGAAGCCGCAGATGAAGGGCGGATTGCCGGAAATAACGCGGCGTCTTACCCGGAAGTAAGAGCAGGCAAAAGAAGCACCCCCCTTGCAGTTGTGTTTACCGACCCCCAAATAGCTAGTGTGGGGCTAACGATTAATGAAGTGGATAAGCGTTGTGGCGGCTGCTACGCAGTAGGCGAAGTGTCGTTTGAAAATCAGGGGCGGAGCCGAGTGATGGGCAAAAACAGCGGCTTGCTGCGGGTCTACGGCGAGCACGGCAGCGGGTTGTTCTTGGGTGCCGAGATGTTTGGCCCGGCGGCTGAGCACATAGCCCATTTGTTAGCATGGTCAGCACAACGCCGGTTAACCGTCAGCGAAATGCTGGAAATGCCGTTTTATCACCCGGTCATTGAGGAGGGTGTGAGAACGGCGCTAAGAGACCTCAACCGAAACCTAAATATAGGCCCGGCTCCAGAAGGTGATTGCACGGATTGTGGCCCTGGTGTTTAAACGGTCCAAAGATAAATTCCTGCTATGACCTAAATGGGATAACTCAACTTCACGGAAGCCTGAAGCTTTAGATATTGTTGATTCAGGTTGAATTTTACAGCCACCAAGGAGGCATGTAATGAGCAAGAACTTTATTGGTCTGGACAAAGAAAAAACGGTAAAGCTGGCTGATTCTCTCAACGATCTGCTGTCTAACTATCAAATTTTTTACATGAACGTGCGCGGTTATCATTGGAACATCAAAGGCGATAACTTTTTTGAGCTGCACGTGAAATTTGAAGAGCTGTACGACGATCTATTGTTGAAGATTGATGAGATCGCAGAACGCGTTCTCACATTGGGCCACCGCCCTTCCCATGCATACAGCACTTATATCGAACGCTCGGAAATTCCGGAGCGGAAAGACGTCGCGGATGGCAAAGAGGCTATGAACAACATTGTCGATAGCTTTGCCAAGCTGATCGGCAAACAACGGGACTTGCTAAGCCTTGCAGGCGATGCAGAGGATGAAGGTACCGTTGCTTTGATGAGCGATTACATTTCCCAGCAGGAAAAAACGGTCTGGATGTATCGCAGCTATTTGGGCCACTAAGCCCCGAAAGCAGCATAAAGGCGGCCAAAAGGCCGCCTTTTCCATATCTGCATGAAATGTCCGCTTTACGAATTTGCGGCCAGAGCAGGCACGTCTTGGTGCAAAAACCACTTTTCTGTGATCACCTTGCGCGTAAACCAGTGTGATCGCATCAGCGTCGCGGCCAAGGGCATTTTAACCCAGTCCGGTACCTGAAAACCCTCCTCGGTAACAGAGCCACGATGGCCAAAACGTTCCGCAATGGCATCACCGTAGGCCTGCAAGGAGGCGGCGGAAACGTCAGGCGCTTGCCGGATTACGTTCGCCGCCAGTAATGCAGATTCAATAGCCGGGCGAATCCCTTCACCGCTTTGGGTATAAGCAAGCCCCGCAGCATCGCCTATAAGCAAAAGGCCATCGTCTAGCAGCGACCGCCCTGCATGGTTATAAAGCAAATAAGCGTGACCTTTGAAACGGCTGGGCAGGTCTGCGGGAACCTTGCCTTTGGCTTTCATGGCCTCCACAAAATCCTGCAAATGTTCCGTCAGCTTGTGGTTGTCTTCCCGCCCGAGACCGATGTTTAAGTAGTTACCTTTGCGAAAAACCCAAGCGTAACCTTTAAGGTCTTTGCAAAACCAAAGCTCGGGCGTGTCTCCCCGGGCTTCGCAGGCTTTTGCTTGTTCCTGAGTCATTTCAAACTCGATTTCTTTGGCGGCCACGACGGTTTCATGGCTTCCCGGGCCGTCGCCAACCAGCTTGGCAACCGGGCAGAAGTGCCCGCCTGCGCCAACAATTAAGGGCGCCGACCAGGTGTCGTTGACCACCCAGTTACCCTCTTTGCGGGTAATATTTTTAACGGGTGTACCAAGCTGTTTAGGGGTATTTGTGCGCTCCAGTAGATAATCATCGAACTCGCAGCGCCTTATGCCATAGCTAACGACACTGCCATGATCATTTTCAACCGCCGTTTGTCCCATCATGCCAATCTGGAAACGGCGTATAGGTTGAAGTGTTCGGCCATTACCGTAGTCGGCAAGATCGATACCCAAAGCTTCAATCACTGAGGGGGTTACCCAGCCTGCGCAGGTTTTGTCCCGGGGGAAAGCTTGTTTGTCGATTAGCAGGGCACGCTTGCCGCTACCCTCAAGGGCTTTCGCAAGTGTAGATCCTGCCGGGCCTGCGCCAACGATAATCAGGTCATACGTGTCCATATGCGGTAACCTCAAACGTTTTCAGGTGCAGCGGGGAAGGTGTAAAGGTCCTGACGGGTTGCAGGTAGCTGATTACTATCGCCATGGGTAAAAACAACCTGAAAAAGCTGCAGAGACCCCGCCCGAAATGCGGCGATAGATCCTGCCAGATACATGCGCCAGGCTCGGGTAAAGTGCTCGTCGTACATATCAGTGATCGCGCTTTGCGCGCCATCAAAGCGCTCCATCCAAACGCTCAGGGTGCGGGCATAGTGGAGCCTCAGGTTCTCCACATCGAGTACAGAAAAATCGCCGTGTTCACACAGGTCCATGATCTCGCCGATACTGGGGGGATAAGCGCCGGGGAAGATCCGTTTTTCTATCCATGCGTTCATCAACATGGGCCTGTTGCGGCCAATGCTGTGAATGAGTGCCGTGCCATTGGGCTTTAGTGAGCGCTTAATCAGCTCTGACAATTCAGGAAAATTTTCTTTGCCCACATGCTCCAACATGCCGACCGACACAAAGGCATCGTACTGGCCCTGAATGTTGCGGTAGTCGTCTTTCATATATTCGATTTGTGTATGCAGGCCTTGTTTGCGGGCCTGCGCCTGAGCATAGGCAATTTGCTCCTCCGAAATATTGTAGGCGTGAACCTTAACCCCATAATGACGTGCCATGTAACGCGCCAGCCCACCCCAGCCGCAACCGGCCTCAACCACTGTCATGCCGGGTTTGAGCCTGAGCTTTCTGCATACATGCTCCAGCTTTGCCAACTGTGCTTGCTCTAAACTCAGTTCCGGGCGCTCGTAGTAGGCGCAGGTGTACTGCATTTCGGCCTGATCGAGCCAAAGTCGATAGAAGTCGTTGCCTAGATCGTAGTGATGGTGAATGTTTTCCAGTGCTTCCGAAGGCCCTGTTGAGCGGGGCGCATGGTTTCGCCATAGAGCTTCAAGCCACCGTGGCCACTTTTGGCGAGCCTGGTGAATAGCTCGGTAGAGCGCTTCCATCAGATCCGGCAGGTCGCCTTCCACATTCAGGCGCCCGGCACTGTATAGGTCGCCAAAAGCCAGATTAGGATTGGTGACCAACGCGTATAGCGCTTTGGGGTCGGCTAGATAAACGGTAAACAGCGCAGGTTGCCCATGGGGTTCAATTTCATCGTTGTTCCACAATCGGAATCGAATGGGGGGAGACCCTGCCATGCGCATGAGCTTGGCTACCAGCCAACGCTCGTGGGAATGCGGTTCGCGAGTTACCTGAGTGTCCTGCAGGGGTAGGTTTAGGACGTGGGATTGGTTGGTGTGGCTGTGCTGGGGGGCGCTTTTTCGAGCGCTATACTTATTCACGGACTCTACTCCCTTTTTTACCCTAACATTGCTGTTCAGGCTGGCGATTGCGCGCCGAGGCTTATCCCGAATACTTGTCTGAGAATTGTTGGTTGCTTACTAAGTATAGAGAGTGTTTTGTGTTTGTCAGGTATGCAGTCGCAGCCGGGCTTGGCGACCCGGCTGCGCCACAAATCAGTAAGAGGAGCTCATGCCAAACCACTCGGGGAACACTACGATCAGCGCCAGCACAAACACCTGAAGGAAGATAAACGGCAACACGCCTTTGTAGATATCGACCGTTCGCACTTCCGGTGGTGCCACCCCTTTCAGGTAGAACAAAGAGAACCCGAAAGGTGGTGTGAGGAAGCTGGTCTGCAAGTTCATGGCGATGAGAATGGCGAACCAGAGCATGTTGATGCCCAAAGCTTCAGCCACTGGCGCCAGAATAGGCACGATGATAAATGAGATTTCCACAAAATCGATGAAAAAACCCAGAATCATAATTACCAGCATGGCGAGGATAATAAAGCCCCACTTCTCGCCGGGCAGCGCCAGCATCCACTCTTCCAAAAGGTAGTCGCCACCTGTGTAGCTAAACACCATGGAGAAAGCCGTAGCACCGATCAGGATGGCAAACACCATAGCCGTTACTTTGACCGTATCTTTGGAAGCATCCCAAACCATTTGGAACGAGAACTGACGGTAGATAATGGCCAGAATAATCGCGCCAACACCGCCCAGTGCGGAGGATTCTGTAGGTGTGGCAATGCCGGTAAAGATTGAGCCGAGCACGATAACAATCAACGCCAACGGCGGAATGATCGCCAGCAGCGCATTCATTACTTCCTTTTTACGGGAAATGCTGTCGTCTTTCGGCATGGCTGGCGCCGTCTCGGGCTTGAAGCGGGTCATGATCAAGATATAGACAATATATAGCCCGATAAGCACTACGCCAGGTCCGACGGCGGCCTTGAACAGGTCGCCAACAGGCAGCCCAAGCACATCACCCAAAATAATCAGAATGATCGAGGGCGGAACTATCTGCCCCAGAGTACCTGCTGCGCATATGGTGCCGGTTGCAAGGCGCTTGTCATACTTGTGGGCCAGCATAACCGGTAGGGAAATCAGGCCCATGGCTACTACGCTTGCGCCCACAACGCCGGTGGAAGCCGCGAGCAAAGCGCCCACTAGAATAGTTGATATGGCCAAGCCGCCCGGTAGCCCGCCAAACAGCCGGCCCATGGAGGTTAATAATTGTTCAGCAAGGCGGGTGCGCTGCAAGATAACGCCCATGAAAATAAACAGAGGCACAGCCATCAGAACGGTGTTTTGCATAACGCTCATGATGCGGTAAGGCATGAAAGCAAATAAATCCATGCCTTCTGCGAACACACCAAAGAACAGAGCAACGCCACCAAAGGTGAAGGCAACGGGGAAGCCCAGCATCAGCATGAACAGGGCAACCAAAAACATAATCATACCGATCATGCGAGACCCCCTCCGCTGTGCTCACCTTCGTACTGTTTCTCACCAGACATGACACGCAGAGCGTAGGTAGCCATGTTGAGGCCAGCTATGGCGATAAAAAGTGCGGTGATCGGGATAATCGATTTAATGATCCAGCGTTGGGGTAACCCGCCGGGGTCGCCGCTGCCTTCGCCCATTTCGTAGGCGTTCACGGCGAAATCGTAGCCATAGATGCCAATCAAGTAGGCAAACGGAATGACAAATATCAGCGCACCTATGAGGTTTACCCAAGCCTTGGCCTTGCCGCTCCAGCGCGTATAGAAAACGTCAACCCGAACGTGGCCATCGGTGCGCAAGGCATAGGGAATCCCGAACAGGAATACCACCGAATACAGGTGCCATTCCATCTCCTGCATCCCAATAGAAACTTCGTTAAACGCGTAACGGGAAACAACGTCGTAGAAAACATTGCCAGCCATCAGCAACATAGCGACACAGGCTATCCAGCCACACAGAGCGGACAAACGGGCAAGGCCCTCGTCCAGCTTTATAATCCACTGCATTTACTATCCTCCGCCAAGGGCTGGCGATTTTGCTATTGCTATATACAACAAAGCCGGGACCACCTTCGAAGCGATCCCGGCTCCATTACAGCGTCTATCTTACTCGACTGTACCCATGGTGTTCAGGTATGCACGCTCAGAAATATCGGTATAAGCGCGGCTCTGCTCCAAATAGTCCTGTTGCGATTTTACAATCCGGGCTGCCTGCTCGTTGCTTTCAGATGCTTCTTTCAGCAGCTTTTTGTTGGCATCGAACATTGCCTGAAAAATATCCTGAGGGAACTGCTTAATCTGCACGTTCGGGTAGTCTTTCTTGATGTTAGCCCAGGCTTCTGCGTTGGCGTGCTGTGACAGTACCAGCATATCGTAGGAAGCTGTGCGCATAGCTACCCGCATGATCTCTTGTAGGTCTGCCGGTAGTTTTTCCCAAACCTTCTTGTTGATTAGGAATTGTAGTTCAGTGGCTGGCTCGTGCCAGCCTGTGTAGTAGTAATCAGCGATTTGTTGAAAACCAAGGCGCAAGTCTAGAGCGGGGCCTACCCACTCAACCGCATCAATGGTGTTGCGCTCAAGCGCAGTGTATAGCTCGCCCGGTGCGATGTTGGTGGGGTTAACGCCCACTTCAGCGAACACTTCACCAGCGAAGCCTGGGATGCGCATCTTCAAACCTTTAAGGTCTTCCAATGATTTGATTTCCTCACGGAACCAGCCGCCCATTTGAACGCCGGTGTTACCACCCGGGAAGGAGAGCATGTTATGAGGCGAATAGACTTCCTGCATAAGCTCCATGCCGCCGCCGTGGTAGAACCAGGCATACTGTTCCATGGCGTTCATGCCAAACGGCATGCTGGTGAAGAATAGCGTCTCGGGAACCTTGCCCTTCCAGTAATAGGAGGCGGAGTGGCCCATGTCGTACTGGCCAGCCTTCACCATGTCAAACACGCCTAGCGGCGCCTTGTGCTTGTTGGCAGAATCAATGCGGATTTTCAGGCGCCCGTTCGACATGGTCTCTACGGACTTGGCGAAGTTCTTGGTGGTGTCACCAAAAATCGGGAAGTTAGGGCCCCAGGTTTCGGCCATTTTGAGAGTAAAAGTATCTTCAGCGAACGCTTGCGCAGAAGTGAAAGTAGCGGCCACGGTGATCAACGCCGCAGAGAGAACGGAACGAATCTTCATTGCTCTTGTGTCCTTTTGTCATTTTTATAGGTCTAGCCTGAGCTTCTTTCGAGAGGCCTTACGACTGGTTCACATTATCAAGTATCTTGCGCCTCAGTAAAATGAAAAAACGCCCGGGTACGACATAGGTCGTAGGCCGCCTCAAAGATCGTTCATTCTGCCAATCTGGCTGGACAGCTGCATGGCTTCGTGTTGCTCAAGGGACAATAGGTCTTCAAGCAGTGTTTTTGCGCCTTCGATTTCCGCCTTGCCAATGAGTGTTTTGTAAAGGTCCATCACTTGGTCGTGGAAGGCAAAGATCTCTTTGGCTATGTCATCAAAGCTCATTGTCGTAAACCTTGGGTCGCAGGCCGCGCCAGGTTTGAGCGGTTTGTGGTTCTGGTAATCATATAGCCGTGTTTGTAAAACCTTGGGGTCAGCCTGCTTCTCAAACTCTGTCACGGTTTTTGCCAGCATAGCTTCATGGCTAGCAACGTAGTCCATAAGCGCACTGGTGCGCTCGTTGTTGTGCTTCTCTGCTGCGTCGTGCAGGCACTTTGCCAAATGAGCATGCAGTTGGCGGGTCCAGTCAATCAGGTCTTCAAAGGTTTTTATTTCCATGGCCAAACTCCGTCAATCGAGTGTTTATTCAGTTTAATGATCATAGATTAGTCTATTTAGCTGCTTTTGCTGCTGGGCCTAATGTTTGGGCCGTTTCAGCGCGGCTGCGCCAACTTCGGAAGCGGCGCAGCGCGGGTTTCTCCACCGTGTAGTGAATCAGCGAGGCAAGAAGAAAGGCAGTGCCAAGCGCTAGGCTAACGCCCAACCATCCCGGTAGGCCTGCGCTGTAGCTCCAGCTAATCACGCCATAACCAATATTTTGGTGCACCAGATAAAGGCTGTATGAAAGACTGCCTAACCACAGCAAGGGGCGGTTTGCTAGACAGTTGAGGCGCCCGGCAACGGCCAGCGCAAACACGGTGAAACACCCAAGCACGAACAAGCTATAGGGCATTTTATAGGCAAAGAGTCCGTGGCTTACCGCAAGAGCCAGCAGTGCTGCGTCTGCCATTATCGGTCGGCCGTAGCGGTAAATACGGTATATCAGCATGCCACCGATAAACAGCGGAGCGTACTTCACGAACATCAGGTCTTTGACAAGAAATTCGACGCCTTCGGGTATCTGCTTCCACCAAATTACGCCAGCGTAGCTCGCCAGCATCCAAACCCAGAAAGCCAAGCGAAGTTTTGACCAGTCGCGCAACGTATAAAACAACAGTGCCATCCAGCTATAGAAGGTTACTTCCACAACAAGGCTCCAATAAGCGCCGTCGACATGTTCGGCACCAAAATATTCGTGCAGCAAAGTGGCGTTGAGCAACGCGGTTTCAAAGCTTACCGCCCGGCTCTCAGGGCCCAGAAGGTGCACGGATACGAACGTTAGAATAATACCTGTCCACAGTGCTGGTAATAGCCGAACCGCTCTCGCCAAACCAAACCAAGCGGCGTTGCGAGTGCGCTCAAGGGTCATGAAAATGACAAAGCCACTGAGTATGAAAAACAAGTGAACGCCGTAGCGACCGAAGAGTAGGGTGTCTGTTAATAACTGGGGAATGTCGAACCCATGGCCGAAAAGCTTGTCGTAATAGGGCAGATAATGAAAAAGCACGACCCCCAAAGCAGCGAGGCCACGCAATGCATCAAGACTGCCCAGCCTTGTTTGAGAAGGGCTCATAGCGGTTTCCGTAGGAATTTCTCCTATAGTAGCCTGCTTTGGCTGAAGGCAGTACGGGTGAGATATACCATTCGCTTGCCGTAGGTATACCATGTGGTAATAAACAGGGAGAGCGCCATGAGCACAACGCTGGGGATTATTGAAGGGTTCTATGGGCCGGTATGGAGCTGGCAAGAGCGGCAACAACTGGTACGTGCGCTGGCCCCGCATGGCTATGGCTTTTATTTGTATGCGCCTAAGGCCGATGCGTTTCTGCGTAGGCGCTGGCAAGAGCCTCATCCACCGGAAATGACATCGGAGCTTGCCGAGTTCGGCCGGTTTTGCCGCAAGCAAGGGCTGCGGTTTGGTATAGGGCTGAGCCCCTTTGAAATTTTTAACTGTTTTGACGAAGCTGCCCGCACGGCGCTTGCTACGAAACTAGAGTTGCTTGACCGCATTGGTATTGATGAACTGGCCATTCTGTTCGACGACATGAAGGCCGACACGCCTGCGCTTGCGGAAACTCAAGCGGAAATCATGCACTGGATTCGCGAACGCACTCAGGTTCGCATTCTTTCACTATGCCCCAGCTACTATTCCGATGATCCGGTTCTGGATCGGGTGTTTGGTGAGCGCCCACCAGCCTATCTGGAAACTCTTGGCCGACTTCTGCACCACGACATTCAAGTTTTCTGGACAGGCGAAGAAGTCTGCTCAAGAGAAATTTCTCCCGGCCATCTAAAGCGCGTCAGCGACCGGCTTGGCCGTAAGCCAGTGCTCTGGGATAACTACCCGGTGAACGACGGCGACCGCATGTCGCGGCATTTGCACTTGCGGGCATTTACCGGCCGGCCAGCGGCGAATGCGGCCTATCTGGCAGGCCATGGCATCAACCCGGCCTTGCAACCAACGTTAACCAGGATTCCCGCAATTACTCTGGCCGAATCCTATCGACAGGGGCCGGAATACCAGTATGGGCAGGCGTTTCGCCATGCCGCAAAGGAAGTGCTTGGGCGGGAACTCGCAGACCAACTTCATGCTGACCTACTGGTGTTGCAAGATGCGGGTTTGGGGCGCATCAGCGAGGAAAAACGACAAAGCCTGATGCGTACCTACGATGCCTACGACCACCCGGCCGCCAGCGAAATCCTGCGCTGGCTGGTGGGGGAGTATCAGGTGACGGATGAGATGGTGCAGACTCAGTGAGGTGTTCCCTTGCAATGCTAGCTCGAAGGTCCATCGCTCGCAGTGAGACATAACGGCATGAGGTGTTTCTCCTTTTCTTTGTTGGTAGCGGCACTTTTGCAGGCTGGCTGTAGTTACGCGGGGCAACCGTTGAACACTGAAGCGCAGCAGCGGTTTTTACAAAAAAGCGTAGTGCAAACCCAATTTAGCGCCGTGGTGCGTGTGTACAGTGTTAGTAGTGTAGCCATTGTGCCAATAGTCCAAACATGGTGTGGCATATTTACCGTGCCGAGATCATCACTCCTATCCGGGGTCGACAGCGTGGTGATATTAGCTATGCAATGGCGGTAGAAAAAGGCGAGGAAACGGTGATTCCCGAAGAGCCGGTGTTGCTAACATTGTGCGAGAATAACGATGATGCCCTTGTTGCTGACTTCTATTGGCCAGGCACCGGGGCCGAGTTTGTGGTTACGCCAGCGCTGATACAAGTTGCTCAGTTGGCTGCTGCGAGTAGCGATAAAGATCAAAGTCAGTTTGTTATGTGTGACTAAGCAATAGCGCAACACGCTATGGAAGGGAAAGTTTCTTCTGGTGAAAATGGCGACTGGTATATTTTTCGGGCTCGTGATTTGGTCTCATTTGTTTCAGAAAAAATGGGGCCACCTGTTCCGACAGCTGTTACTTTCCGAGGGCGCGAAGAGCATTGTTTTGGGAGTTAAAATGAAAAAGGCTTTACTGATTTTTTGTTCATAGTGCTCGCGGAGTAAGGGCGAGCTTGCATCGCTTACTGCGAGGCTTTGTTAATTCAATATTTCAATGTACCACTTGGGCTTAATGCGCCCGAAATCCTTACGGGTATTGGATTTCAGTGCCTTTTTTGAGTCCAGTACCTTCGCCTCGCCGTGCTCCCTGATGAAAACAACCCAGTGCCAAAAGGGCTTACCTTGTTCGATGCGCCATTTGATGGCCATAAGAGCCCTATCTGGTAGACACTCCCAAGCTTCAAAAGGTGTTTCTTTGGGCGAAACAGAGATGCCGAGTTCACGAAGTAATGTCCGAACGTGCTCTGTTTCTGACCAAAGTGTTGTGTCTGTCGCGTAAATGCCTAGTGCATTTGCTTTTTGCTGGGCCTCTGCGTAGCTGACACCGGCTAGAGTGGCACATGCCGCGATACCACAACCGGTTAATTCTTCTTGAATCACAGGTTCCATAGCTTTACCAATTAACGGCTGGGCTTGGGGCGATTTGGAAGTGCTCCGCACCGGAAAAGCGATCCTTATTTCAGTGCATCAAACAGGGCTTAAATTTAATGTTCCGCTGGTGGAGTATTTTGGATGTGTTTTCTATTAGGTTCTTTCAGTAGACCCCACAACCGCACGTAGTGATCAGAAAAAAGGCGGATTCTGCTACTCCTGTAAATAAGTCTACAAACTGTAGCCGTTGTAAGGCCAATTCCGGCAATGTAGATCAAAGGATCGGCGACATAAAGCGACCATATGCTGACTAAGAGAAGAAATACTGCATAGATGGTGCTCAACGTACCTAGAAAACGAAGGTTGCGAGGTTTGGCGCGTGTCAGGAGAAAGCTCGGATGAATCACCAAAAAAGCGCTGAGTGCGCCTACAGCCAGAATTAACCCAGCCGAATCTTCGTGATTGGGAATCGGCTGAACATAGAGGGCGTAAACGGATAAAAGCAGGCAAGTATGCGTAGCCAGCATGCATAAAGTAGCCAGCAAAAATGCTCCCATACCAGGGGGGTATAAACTGATATCCTGAGCGTCAGTAGCCTCTTTATCATCGCGCCTCATTGAACTTCCTCATAAATGCCGATAGCAAGAGTGCGTACCACACCATTGGAGGCACTTCCCGAGAAGCTAAAGAAGGCACCCAAAGCGTCTTTTAACTGTTGCTTAGTGGTATGAGAAATTTGAGTTTTTGTATAACGTTTGGGCACAGTTCCATTTCGCTTAAGGAACTTGAGCATCTTGTTGGAAA
Organism: Marinobacter sp. 1-4A; assembly: GCF_016597725.1. Taxonomy (GTDB): domain Bacteria; phylum Pseudomonadota; class Gammaproteobacteria; order Pseudomonadales; family Oleiphilaceae; genus Marinobacter. The sequence goes on along the minus strand of NZ_VCGY01000002.1, from coordinate 337,192 downwards.
TGCCCGGCTTATTCATGCGTACGATTTCTTCGGTTAGCCGTGTCCTTTGAGGGCGACTGAGGCCTTCCAGAGCTTCTCGGATAGTAACCCCCTGTGCATGCAGAGTCTTAACCATACGTACCGTCACAAACCCAGCCGCTGCGGCGCCACCAAGAGAGATAACGTCGAGACTTGTTGCAGCGGTGCTATACCATTCCTCTGAATCGATTTGGTCCTTGAGCTCAGGGTTACGTGCTTCCATTCCCACTCGCGCGAGGCCATTCATGCACTGTAGTGAACTCGCTGCAAACGCAGAGTAGGACAGAGCTGTGAGCGCTGAACTGGCTCCACCGGTCAGAGGGATTACACCGGTACTTCCGACGATAACTACCCAACTTAGCAGCGCCGCGCCACATGAAAGAGAGGCTCCCAGCACTTCAGCCAACATTTGGCTTTCCCTCGGTGTTGCAGAAAGATCCTGAGCATGCTGGATGGGCGAGGTTGGTTGGCGTGGCTCACGCAAAATGATCTTTATCGGTTCAATGCTGCAAAGCGGCTGAAATTTTCGAAGGGTAACAATAGTGAAGTTGGCATCGATATAAACAACACCGGCGCCGACAAGTTTTGGATCTGCATCAATAGCAGCGAATAGTTTTTTCTGGTCGAGACTGTGCTCGAGTCGAACGCGAAGCTGATTTTGGGCGAAGGTTTCACCAAAGGGCTGTAGAACGGCATTCATCTTCTTTCATCCTTGAAGTCGAAAATCCATTTAGAAGTTGATTGTAGGCAAGTTTAGCTGACGGAACAAGCGAGCGCATTTGCAAATGCGCGACTGGCGCGGGGTTTTTAACGTGGGCGTCCAGTATCACAAGAGTAACTAAAAGCTATTTGATCGCTTGCAGCTCAATCAGAATTTGAACGCCTAGCTCTTACCCAGAAAACTCGAGACCTTGCGGCATACCGCGGCAAATAATCAACTGAACTGCAACGTAAACCTCTGGCTGCGGGAACCACAAGCATATAGCCCTTTATGTACCGGTAAGTTTCCGGTACTGTTCCAATGGAAACTCGTGCTCACCCCACATTTCTTTGTATTTGCTTGGGCCGATGCGGTCATGGATGTTTGTGAGGATACCGGTTATCTGGTTAATGATGTGCTCCGCCGTGGTTTCGCCTTTAAGCAAAACATCATAATCTGATGAAGAGCCGAGCCCCCAACTTGCCCAATTGTTAAACCAGCGAACTTCAAAAGCCATTTGGTTATGTTTTTTGTGGAGTACTAATAGCAGCTCTCCGGGCTCATCCATGAAGGTCGCTTCCGCAGTTCTGGCACCCGTGCTCACGGCTATTGCAAGCTCTGCCAGATCGCGAAGGCTGTCATGCAAGTAAGACACGTTGTTCACGATCTTTTGGTCACCATCTGAAATGGCTACCTCAGCCCATCCTGCATTTTCAACGATATAGGAGATCGATAGACTCAATTTCTTTGCCTGTATAACCCCAGTGGGAATGTGGGCTCGCTGACCACGTGGTTATGAATGTTCCGGCCACATCCCCTCCATCATAACTGGATAGGTAATCGGCTTATAATGGGTAAATTCAATATCTCGGACGTGGGTGAAACCGCTCCAAAGCATCCTCGCGCCCTTCATCCATTGAGATGGCTTAACCCGTTTCTCTATTTTCTCGACTTCCTCAGTCGTAGCTTCTCGGATAGGCCCAACTCTTCCATAGAGCCTTACGCCAGGCGGAGAAACAAAACGTCCTTTTAGCAGAGACCTGAGCCAAAACAATCGACCAGCGTTGACAGCCATAATGCAAACATTAGGATTTTGATCGATATTTCTGCCCAAAGCCTCTGCGTAGTGGTCAAAAAAGTAACCACTCTGGTCATCGCGTAAAAAAACGGTGCCAACAGGTGTGATATGGGGTGTGCCGTCGGGGTTAACAGTGGCGATCGAGCAATAGACGGTTGAAGCCTGACCTTGCTCTAGCACTGACTTTATTTTCTTCCATTCATCCTTGATGTTCATTGTGTCTCCATTCGTGAATAACGGTGCTCAGTGACGACCTCACAATGAAGGCGAAGTCGCGTTAAAAAAAGGCGTCCGGTGGAAGCCCCATGGGGCCGGAAAGAACCGGAGCTAATGGTTAGCCTTTTGCATCCCACTGCTCTCGTTGTAACCGATAAAGTACATGCGGCCTCAACAGACTATCCTCGGGTAAACTGGGATGTTCGAACTCGCAACTGTAGTTCATGCCGATGCGCTCCATGACACGGCGCGACCGCCGATTGCCCACGGTGGTAAAGGAAACAATCTCAGGTAGCTCAAGCCGGTGAAACGCAACATTGAGTGAACCAAATGCAGCCTCTGATGCATAGCCTTTTCCCCAGTAGACTGAGGATAATCGCCAGCCAATCTCGACACACGGCGAAAAAGGCAAGCTTGCTGCAGGTACGTGTAGCCCACAAAAACCAATAAAAGGCTCGACATCCTTAACCTCTAGCGCCCAGAACCCCCAACCGCGCTGCTCAATGAGCGAGCGAATTTTGTCCGCCATCTCATAACTCGCCTGACGGCCCAGCGGTTCGGGAAAGAACTCCATAACTTTTGGGTCAGCGTTAAGTGCTGCGAACGGCTCGAAATCACTTTCTCGCCATTGCCGCAAACGCAGCCTCTCGGTCTCGAACTCTAGTAATTCTGCCATAGTAGGGTGTGCCTTGCCTCAGCGCAGAAGGCGGCGCGCGTTAGCGCTTGGGAAGCTTCACTCTCTGGTTATGCGAGACGCTTGCCCGCTACTTTTTTAGATTGGCTTTTTCTTTCGCTGCAAATTCCCTAGCCTTAGCAAAAGCCTCCTTAGGTGAGATCTCGCCAGGTAGAGGCTGCTTTTGTTTCTGCTGATCCGTTAGATATTCACTATTATTTGTCTTCATCATCATCTTCTCCTTTGATGATTTTATCCATATCCCCGGATGCCAAGTCAGAGGGCTCGTTTTCTGCAATTTTCTGATATTTCTTCAGCTCGTGTTCTGCCTTCCTCTTTATTTCGTCCAGAGTCCAGCCATCGCGGTTTCGCTTCTTTCTACGAGCTTTATCTATGTCATTAGGGCTGTCAGTCATCACAGCACCTCCCGATAGAGATAATCGCCATTTCCAACATACTTATAGCCAAACCTTTCGTAGTAGGTTCTGACTTCTCTATTCACCGGGTGCATTATCCGTATCTCTTTTGCGTTAATTAACCTCGCGTAAATCCCGTAAGCCACTAATACTGAATCGAAAATGCTTGATCGATTGCCTAGATCAAGCGGTGCTGCTTCAACAACGTCAAGCCGTAGGGCGGAGCCTTGATACGTGGGCCTCCCCATAGACAACCCGATGAGTTTCCCGGTTTCCCAAAGAGCCATTTCAAACCGTTTAGGGTATCGAAAACGGAATACACTGTATCCCTCGACCCAGTCCCAATCTTTGATTCTAGATTGAGAAAAATCCCAGATCTTACAGGCAGATAAGGCCTTAGAATCAATTTCGGAAAGCCTCAAATCAGTTTTCCCACTACTTTGAATGACTTCCGCCGCGGCAGCCAGAGCCTCTTTACGTATCTTCGAATACCTTCTTTCAGCATCAAAATGCGTAGCTAACATTTCTAACTTCCTTATTAATTACTTCCTTTAAATGTCTGTTGGACTAAGCCGCCACTGCCGCAGCTAGTGAACGGGGCATAAGGGTAAAGTAATTTGGCCGTGGGGTCGGTCGGGCGAGTCTTTCGGTGGATACGCATAAATGACAACGGATTTTGGCCTTATTCGTTCCTTCACGGGGCAATTCCTTGTTGTGTTTTTCTCAGATTACCCTGCAGATACCGTTTTTTCCAGCCTTCAGGCGTATAGGCGCCCAGCTCATAAAGAACTGTCGCTCGGACTAGGTGAGTGGTTGTGCTTGCACGTCATCAATCCCGACGCCTCAGATTTTTAAAGTATCGAATCATTGCGCGGACAACCTGCCTCCGGGCTTGGATCTGATCCCGTCTCACCCGTTCAATATCAACGCCACCTTGCCCGTTCCTGTATCTGAGCGGGATGGTCTCTTCCTTCGGTTCTTTAGCGGTTCCAGCCTCCAAATCATCGTTTTGGGAGTGCTTTGCCTCTTCACAAATCATCGTGCATTTAACATCCATAACGTTCACCTTGGTTTTAGGAACTTGAGTTGCACCATGGGTTCATTTGGATGCTACTGCTGTTCTATACTGCAAGGTATTCCAAAAAAGTGAGAATTAACTTTGCAAAAACGAACAGAAAGGCTGAATACACAATCCTCTGCCATTGCCCAAAAAATGCGCAGTTCTCTAGCGTGGAACGACTTTGAAACAGTTCTTTCGATTGTGACTGCAGGTTCACTGTCTGGCGCCTCTCGCGCCTTAGGCGTAAGTCATGCCACTGTTTTCCGGCGACTGGGCGATATTGAGCAGCGTTTGGGGGTTGCGCTTTTTGAGAGGGGGCGCACAGGATATCGACCTACTCTGGCTGGGGAGGAACTTGCTGAAACGGCTAAAGTTATGGATGAGGCCGCTGTGGCTGCTGAGCGGAAAATCGCTGGCCGTGATCTGGAGCCCAGCGGAGAAATCTGGGCCACGACAACAGACTCTCTACTGATGGGGCTGCTGACACCTCTGTTTGTGGAATTCCAGCATAAGTACTCAAGTATCGTGTTGGACGTTGCCGTATCCAACCAGTTGTTCAACCTCACACGCAGGGAGGCGGATGTCGCCATTCGCCCATCCAACCGCCCGCCTGATCACCTCATTGGTCGATCGCTGGCTAATATTGGTCAAGCTGTCTATGGGCATAGAAGTTTTGGGTTAACGCCGGGTGCGCCCATTGAGAACTTTGGTAGCCAGCCCTGGATTGGTGCTGGGGCGGGGCTGCAGGACTTGGCTCTGGATCAGTGGATGAGTAACAGAGGGTTTAATACAGCTTGTGTCTATCGTGTTGATACCCTAGTCAGCATATTCAGTGCTGTCCGTTCCGGTATGGGGCTCGCAGTGCTCCCGTGTTATCTGGCAGAGGGAGGTCCGGACATTGTTCAGCTCACCGAACCTATTCCCGAGCTGGAGTACGGCCTTTGGTTTCTTATGCACCCAGATCTACGGGGCGTGGCGAGGATTCATGTTCTATTGGATTTTCTTACTGAAACCATCCGGTCGCAAAAGCAGCGGTTAGCCGGTGCTGGTGTAAGCTATCGCAAATAGTACTCAACGGTAGAAACCACCCGCACGGTCTTTACCGGGTGTTGTTGCTCTGAAACCCCCGGAGCCTGATCCCGGGCCAGTATTTGGAACACGCCTTGATTAGCCCGGCGTAGGTCGCCCAGTTCGGTTTTAGCATCTTCGGCAAATTGGCTGGCGGCTTCTCGTGCAGATGCCGTGGCTTCAGCAATCATGTCTGGCTTGATGTCGTTCAGGCCGTTGAACAAGTAGGTTGGGCCGCTTGGGCCATAGTCGGATGAGAGCACTACGCCAGAATCCACCAGTTCGCTTACGCCTTGTGCGGCTTGGCGGATTTTCTCAATATCTTCACTGCGCACCATCAGAGTCTGGCTGATGATAAATTTTTGTTCGTTATTGTTGTCCTGATAAGGGTTGGCACGGGTGTCGGTCACATCCAGCCGTTGCAGTTCCACGGCGCTGTCGCCGATGGCCTGCAGTTTCAGGAAGGCCATGATGGCGTTACGGCTGCTACGGGCTTTGTCCTGAGCTTCGCTTAGGCTCACCCCGGTTGCGACAAAGCGGATTGGCCACAGGGCTAGGTCGGCATTTACTTCCCGTTCTGCAACACCTTTTACCGTTACGTAGCGATCACCGGTACGCAGGTCGGTGAGTCCATCGCTAATCAGCGAGGCTGACATGATGGCACTCAAACCCAGTATAAGGGCAGCTATGACTTTCATGAGGACTCTCCCAGGCAGGTGTCATCAGAGGGGCGTTTGAATCTTGCAGACATTGCTTTGTGTTCCCGGTCTTCGTCAAGGAACTCCGTTGGCAAAGGCTGGATAAAATAAAGAAAGTCGCCTTTGTTTTGGTTCTCATGCAATGGCGCTGTCTCGGCATCTGCTGGCCATACTACCGGTGAAACCACGGCAATCGAAATATTCGGCGCCCGTTGTTTCAGCAAGGCGACGGTGCCCAGATGTTCTTCGCTATGGAAGGTGCCCGTGGTGTGCACAATCTGGTGGCCGGGGTGCGCTTCTCTGGCAGCGAGTATGCGGCTTGCCATGGTGTTGTCACGTAGCAGTTGGGCTTGGTAGGTGTTGTTCATGCGTTCTAGCATGGCGTCGTCCGCTGCGCCGTGGCGGCTGGTAAGGGTGGCGTCGAATTTTTCCCGGTAGGCGGGCGTGTCCATAAATGGGGTGTCGGGTAGTTGTGCCTGTTCGCTGGTTGGCAGCTTATTTAGGTGCTCCGGCCCTGTGCGACCGACACAGCGCACTATGGTTGCGGGGGCGTTGGCGGCAATAACGGGCAGGCCATGTTGCCGTGCAAATTCCACCAGTGGGCGGTAGGAGGCGCGGTAATTCGGCCAGGCATTGCTGTCTTCTATAAATTCGGTTTCACCGGTTTTGCCACTCAGGTAGGCGTCGACAGCCGCTTGCTTATCCAAATTGAATTGCTCCATGGATATCACCTGCTGCGGGTGCTGGCGATAAAGAGCTGTTTGAATTTGCGATTGCAGTAGGTGTACGGCCTGATGCCCATGGTATTCCCCGATGACCACTACGTCAGCCCGGGCCAGTTTCTGGGAAAGTGCTTCTAGGCTCAATACTTTGCCTGTACTGGCATCGGCTAAGCGCGACTCATAAAGGGTTTCAGGCCTTGTATCCGCATTCTCTTTGCTGGGGGAAAGCATGGCTGCGCACCCCGTGAGGCTGCCAATCAATAAAGCCAGTACGGCGATGGATAAACTTTTCATGGCGAAATTATATATGATGTAGGGCCTCGCTACTTGCATGTATTCCCAGACACGAGGCCAGTATGCCCCATCGCGCTCATCTTTTTTCACTGCGGCTTGCCCACGCTTTCCGGGAAGCCTGTATTGATCAGCCCTATAACAGCCGCCGCTTTCTACGGGATTTGATGGCCGGTGTTACGGTGGGCATTATCGCAATACCTTTGGCTATGGCGTTGGCGATTGCAAGCGGTGTGGCGCCACAGTACGGCCTCTACACGGCGTTTATTGCCGGGTTTATTATAGCTCTAACCGGCGGTAGCCGTTTCAGTGTTTCCGGTCCTACGGCGGCTTTCGTCGTTATCCTTTACCCCATCGCGCAATCATACGGTCTTGGTGGCCTGTTGCTGGCAACCCTGATGTCCGGGGTGTTGTTAATCATTATGGCGCTCATGCGGTTGGGGCGCTTCATTGAATACATCCCCGAATCCGTCACCCTTGGGTTCACCGGTGGTATTGCGGTGGTGATTGCAACGCTGCAGGTGAAAGACTTCTTTGGTTTGTCTGTGGAAAGCATGCCAGAGCACTACTGGGACAAGCTGGCAGTGCTGGCACAGGCTTTCCCGGCGCTGGATAGCATGAGCGCTCTGGTTGCGGTGGTTACGCTTGCGGTGATGCTGCTCTGGCCGCGCCTGAAAACGCCGGTTCCTCCACATTTGCCAGCGGTGATTATTGGTAGCCTGCTGGCGGTGTGGTTGAACGCCAACGGTGCGACTGTGGATACCATAGGGTCTCGCTTCAGTTATTTGCTGCCCGGAGGCGGCACGGGGGCGGGTATTCCGCCGTTTCTTCCGGAATTTGCATGGCCGTGGCAGCAGTCGGGTGCCGATGGCAACCCTCTCGGGTTCTCCTGGAGCATGGTGCGAGAACTCCTGCCAGCGGCGTTTGCCGTGGCTATGCTTGGTGCGATTGAGTCCTTGCTGTGTGCTGTAGTGCTTGATGGCATGACTGGCAAGCGCCACAGTGCCAACAGCGAACTGATGGGGCAGGGGTTAGGGAATATCATTGTGCCCTTCTTCGGAGGCATTACCGCTACGGCTGCCATTGCCCGGTCTGCTGCCAATTACCGGGCCGGTGCGGAATCGCCGGTTGCCGCTATGATCCATGCGATTGTGGTGTTGTTGGCGCTGGTGTCACTGGCCGGCGTACTCGCTTATTTGCCCATGCCCGCCATGGCTGCGTTGCTGATTATGGTGGCCTGGAACATGAGCGAGGCACCCAAGGCTGTGCATCTTCTGAAAACCGCACCGCGCAGCGATGTATTGGTCTTCCTCACCTGTTTTTCCTTAACGGTGGCTCTGGATATGGTGATTGCTATCACCACAGGTGTGCTGTTGGCCGCTGTGCTGTTTATGCGGGAAATGGCGGAGATGACGAAAGTGACCGATATCACCACCGGTAAGCGGGTGAGCGAAGAAAACCTACCGCCCGGCTGGAGAGTATTCAAAATCAACGGCCCGTTGTTTTTTGCGGCGGCCGACCGTATTTTTGGAGAGCTAGCGGAGCTGTCCCGCAATGTGGATGGGTTTATTCTATATATGGATGGCGTTACTGTTCTGGATGCGGGTGGCCTGTCTGCCCTTAATAAGCTGGTCGCTACCTGCGAGAACAACGGCACACGCATTGTGATCGCCGACCTGCAGTCCCAGCCTCAGCGCACGCTCGCCCGAGGTGGTTTGGGGCCAGTGGAAGGGGTTCTGCAGTTTACCTCGTCGCTGCGAGAAGCGCTGGCGCTGCCATTGTCATCCATAGCTTCACACAGCTCATCGCCCTCTGACCCCAACTCAATGCACTCCGGACCAAACTGATGAAAAAAACCGCCATGTTGCCGTTTCGCGTCGTCGACCGTGTGAAGTTTATTGTTGAGCGACAACTAGTAAAAGGTGCAGGCTTCCAGCTGCTAGTGGTGGGTATTTTTATTGGCCTTATCTCGCTGATCGGGGGGCTGCTGGTGGTTCCGCAGGGTGGTGAGTTTGATGATCCGGGCTCTGCTGTCTGGTGGGCTTTTCTTCGCCTGACCGACCCCGGTTATCTGGGTGACGATGTAGGCACCTGGCAGCGCTTTGTCTCTACACTGCTGACTGTTAGCGGGTACGTGGTGTTTATGGGCACGCTGGTCGCAATACTGACGCGCTGGCTGATTGCCAAAATGGCGGATCTCGAACGTGGCCTCACTCCGGTAACCTTAAAAAACCATGTGGTCGTGTTGGGCTGGACCAGCCAAACCCTGCCTTTGCTTGCTGAGTTGCTGGGCTCTTCCGGTCGCATGCGTCGGTTTCTGGAAAAGCATGATACCCAGAAGCTGAACCTCGTCGTTTTATCTGAAGATGCTTCTGCGGAGCAGGTTCACGAACTGCGTGCAGAGCCGGGTATTGGTCGTCGGGCTCGTCAGATCATCCTGCGCTCTGGCTCTGCCATTCAACCGGACGCTTTGCACCGTGTCGCTTGTCTTGATGCGGCTGCGGTTATCGTGCCCAGTGCCGTGTACGAGGCGGGCAGCCTGGTCACCTCGGATGTAGAAACCGTTAAAGCGCTGCTTTCGATTGCGGCGCAGGCGCGCCAGTATCAGGCGCCTTTGCCCTTTGTGGTGGCTGAGATTCAGGATGTCCGAAAACTGCCCGTGGTAGAGCGGGCCTATCCCGGCGCTGTGGAGGTGGTCGCGGGCAACGCCACCATCAGTCGCCTGATGGTGCAGAACGTGTTGCACCCGGGATTATCTGAAATCTATAACGAACTGCTTACGGCCGGTGCGGGCAATGAAATTTATGTTCGCGGTGGTGAGACGGTAGCGGGTTTGTCTCTTGGTGAGCTGGCAGCCGTCCGCCCGAATGTTATCGTGCTTGGCCTGCTTCGCCGCAGTGGCCAAAGTTGGGATATTCGTCTGGCAGCGCCCTCCGATACGCGCATCGAAGCTGAAGACCGGGTTGTAATGATGGCCAGAGACTATTCCGAAACCGATGCCGACCCGAAAGCACAGGCTTTGCCGCAGATAAATCGTAGCGAAGCGAAACGTTCCGTGCGTGGGGAGGGTCTGGAGGGGCGCCGCATACTCTTGCTGGGTTGGAACCGCCGGGTGCCAAGTTTAATGGCGGAGTTCGCCAGTTATGGTCCGGGCCAGCCGGTACTGGATATCGTCTCTGTTGTATCCGCATCCGAGCGTGAACAGGCGCTTAACCGTTATGCCGCTGGCAAATCGCTTGAAGGCTATAGCCACATTGAAGCGGACTACATGGTTGAAGATGAATTGCGCCGGATCAATCCGGCTGGCTACGACACGATTATACTGCTTAGTAGCGACCGACTGGCCTCTGGAGAAGAGGCCGATGCACGAACCATGGTGGGCTACCTGCAGCTTGAAGACATATTGGCGGAGGCCTCCGGGCGACCCCAACTCATTATGGAGTTGAGTGACCCAGACAACCGGCAACTGCTCTATGGCCACCAGAGCGAAATGCTTATAAGCCCGATGATTCTCAGCCACATATTGGCTCAGGTGGCCTTGCGCCGGGAACTTAGGGTGGTATTGGATGAGCTGTTCACCGTTGGTGGCGCCGAGATCCGGTTTCGGGATCCAGAAGATTACCCTTTGCCAGCAAGTGCTGATTTTCATGTGCTGGAAAAGGTGCTGGCAGCGGAAGGCGAAGTGGCGCTTGGTGTATTTCGCGCTACTGCAGACGCCCGCGGTAGGCATCTGCTGATAAACCCTCCGCGCAGGCAGTATCTGGAGCTGCAGGTTGGCGATCGGCTTGTGGTCTTGTGTCAGTCTTGAAGCTTGGCCCGTTGCAAGGTTGTTTGGCTAAGTTGTGTGCAGTCATTGTTGGTATTCATTGAGAAAATGCTGAAAATAGATCATATAAATTTCAATTATAAATCCTAAGCCATTAAAGTACTGCCAACGCCGTAAGTAGCCCGGTGTTTTCCCCGGGTACCATTCACTAATTTTTTCATCAACACACTGAGGATCGAGCTCATGCCTTACGCAAAAGACGTCGATAGCATTGCTTCCATTGTGAAGCAAAACCCGACTTGGCACGCCATCAACCCCAAGCACGCCGCACGTATGCGCGCCCAGAACAAGTTCAAGACTGGTCTGGACATCGCCAAGTACACTGCAAAGATTATGCGTGAAGATATGGCTGCCTACGATGCCGATTCTTCCAAGTACACCCAGTCTCTGGGTTGCTGGCATGGTTTTATCGGCCAGCAGAAAATGATCGCTATCAAGAAGCACTTTGGTAACACCAAGCGTCGCTACTTGTACCTGTCTGGCTGGATGGTTGCCGCTCTGCGTTCCGAGTTTGGTCCTCTGCCTGACCAGTCCATGCACGAGAAAACCGCTGTTCCTGGTCTGATCGAAGAACTGTACACTTTCCTGCGTCAGGCTGATGCATGGGAACTGAACCACCTGTTCCGCGATCTGGAAGCTGCTGAAAAAGCGGGCGACAGCGCCAAGGCTGCTGAGCTGACCAAGCAGATCGACAACCACGAAACTCACGTTGTGCCCATCATTGCAGACATCGACGCCGGTTTCGGTAACGACGAAGCAACCTACCTGCTGGCCAAGAAGATGATCGAAGCGGGTGCTTGCTGCATCCAGATCGAAAATCAGGTGTCTGACGAGAAGCAGTGTGGCCACCAGGACGGTAAAGTAACCGTTCCTCACGCCGACTTCCTGTCCAAGATCAACGCTGTTCGTCTGGCGTTCCTTGAGCTGGGTGTGGACGACGGTGTTATCGTTGCTCGTACCGACTCTCTGGGTGCTGGCCTGACCAAGCAGATCGCTGTAACCAACGAGCCGGGAGACCTGGGTGACCAGTACAACAGCTTCATCGATGGCGAGTACATCGAAGACGCTTCCCAGATCGAGAACGGCGACGTTGTAATCAAGTCTAACGGCAAGCTGCTGAAGCCTAAGCGTCTGGCTTCTGGCCTGTTCCAGTTCAAAGAAGGTTCTGGTGAAGATCGTGTTGTTCTGGACTGCATCACTAGCCTGCAGAACGGCGCCGACATGCTGTGGATCGAGACTGAGAAGCCTCACGTTGGTCAGATCGCTGCCATGGTAAACCGCATCAAGGAAGTTGTTCCCGATGCCAAGCTGGTTTACAACAACAGCCCGTCCTTCAACTGGACTCTGAACTTCCGTCAGCAGGTATTCGATGCCATGCAGGAAGAAGGCAAAGATGTTTCTGCCTACGACCGCGCCAAGCTGATGAGTGCAGAATACGACAACACCGAGCTGGGCAAGCTGGCTGACGAGTGGACTGCTAACTTCCAGCGCGACGCTGCACGTGAAGCGGGTGTATTCCACCACTTGATCACTCTGCCGACTTACCACACTGCGGCCCTGTCTACCGACAACCTGGCTAAAGGTTACTTCGGCGACGAAGGCATGCTGGCCTACGTTAAAGGTGTTCAGCGTGAAGAGATCCGTCAGGGTATCGCCACTGTTAAGCACCAGGACATGGCTGGTTCTAACATCGGTGACGACCACAAGGAATTCTTTGCAGGTGATGCTGCGCTGAAAGCCGGTGGTGCTGATAACACTATGAACCAGTTCGGTTAATTGAACGGTTAATAGCACCCCGCTCCCGGAGTTGTTCCGGGAGCATAAAAACCCCGCAACTGGAGACAGTTCGCGGGGTTTTTGTTTTGGGCTTTGCTATATTCAGTTACCTCTAAAGGAATAGGAGATCAACCTTGAGTATCGAGCAAGGCATTGTATTTGCGGTGCTCGGAATCACACTTGCCATGTTTGTGTGGAACCGCCTGCGCTTTGATGTGGTTGCCATGCTGGCGCTCTTGGCGGTGGCAATAACCGGATTGGTGCCCACGGAGGAATTGTTTGCCGGTTTTGGCCATCCTGCTGTGATCACTGTGGCTGCGGTACTGGTGATCAGTCAGGGCTTGGTGAATGGAGGTGTGGTAGATAATATCGCACGTCTGCTAGGTAAAATTGGCCACAGGCCCACACTGCAGGTGCTTACCCTCACCAGCGTGGTTGCGCTTTGCTCCGGGTTCATTAACAACGTTGGTGCGCTTGCGCTGCTGATGCCGGTGGCTATCTGGATGTCGCGGGAAGCAGGGCGCTCGCCTTCATTGCTGCTAATGCCGCTGGCTTTCGGTTCTTTGCTCGGCGGCACCATGACACTTATCGGCACCCCGCCCAATATCATCATTGCCTCCTATCGCGAAAGCGGCAACTTTGGGCTGTTTGATTTTGCCCCTGTAGGCGTGGCGATCACGCTGGCAGGTATTGCCTTTATTACCCTGATCGGCTGGCGTTTTACGCCCCGCAGGGAAGACAACTCTGCTGGCAGCAAGCTGTTCAGTGTTGGTGAATATGTTACCGAGTTGCGTATTCCGGAAGACTCCCCCCATGCGGGCGGAACTTTGCACAGCCTGATAACGAGTGCCGGAGACGAACCGGACCTTGTTGTACTTGCTTTGATTCGTGGCGAACAGCGCCATGCTGTGCCTTCCACCTATAAAATCATGCGCGAAGGTGACGTGTTGCTTGTTGAGGCCGACACTGAAAGCTTGCAAACGTTTCTTGATAAAACAGGTCTGAAGCTTGCACATCAGGATATGGACAGCAAAGAGGCGGACGGCGACAGTGAAGGCAGCAGCCCTGAAGCCGCAACGGAATCAGCCGAACCGGAAAGCAAAGACGATGAAAAAACAGCCTCCGTTCGGATGGAGAAAGGCGAACTGCATCTTGTGGAGGCGGTTATCGCGCCCGAGTCGTCTTTGGTAGGGCAGACGGCGAACCGATTGAAGTTGCGGGAGCGCAATCAGCTGAACGTGGTTGCCGTGGCACGGTTGGGTTATCGCTTGAAGCGGCGTATAGGCGATATCAGGTTCAATGCTGGAGATATATTGCTGGTTCAGGGTTTTGAGGATTCTCTGGCTGGCACTCTTGCAGAGTTGGGTTGTTTGCCGCTTGCAGAGAGAGGGCTGCGCTTAGGGTCTCCGCGCAAAACCGCAATGGCATCAGGCATCTTTTTCGCCAGTATTGTTGCAATTGTTGCCGGTCTACTTTCAGCACCTGTGGCGTTGGTGGCCGGGGCAGTTGCCATGGTGCTGGTTAAACTCATATCTGCGGCGGAAGCCTACAAGTCTATAGATTGGTCTGTGATTGTGTTGCTGGCGGCTATGATACCGGTGGGGCAGGCCATGGAAACCACGGGTGGAGCCGGGTTGATAGCCGCCCAAATGTTGGCTTTGGGTGAGAACCTTTCAGTTGTGTCGGTATTAGTCATGATACTGGTGGGCACAACGCTGTTATCCAACGTAGTAAACAATGCGGCTGCCGCTATTGTGGTCGCACCTATAGCGCTTAGCTTGGCAAATGAACTGCAGATACCTTCGGATGCGGTATTGATGGCAGTTGCCGTGGGTGCTTCCTGCGCCTTCATGACGCCCATAGGGCACCAGTCCAATGCTTTGGTTATGGAGCCCGGAGGTTACGAATTTGGCGACTATTGGCGTTTGGGTTTACCCCTTACGGCCATAGTTACGGTGGTTGCGGTGCCGGTTATTATGCTGGTTTGGACATGACCGTTTAAAAATGAAACAAGTTTGGGGAGCCACGATGGAAGCGGAGCACATGCACAAGGCAGAATTGCTGGCGGCGCTTGCGCACACGCGACTAAGAACGCGAGAACTCATTACATCATTGAGTGAACAGCAGCTTGAGGTACCTTATCACCCAGGCGTGAACCCACCGCTGTGGGAAATGGGCCACGCTGCTTTTTTCTATGAAGTGTTTGTGTTCAATCTTCTGGATGGCGATGCCAGCTTTGACCCTTCCATGGATGATTTATGGGACTCCTTCCATATTGATCACCGGGATCGCTGGCGCAACGATCTGTTTCCCGGCCTTGAAAAAACCTTGGCCTATTTTGATCATGTTTACGACAAAATGGCGAAGCGGGTTGAGCTCAATCCGCTGACAGACCGCGAGCTTTACCTATATCGTTACGCCATTTTTCACCAGAACATGCACATAGAGTCGCTAGTGTGGTGCCGCCAAACGGTTGGTTACGCGCCGCCACCAAGTGCAGACTTCAAACGCTCCGCACCGGGTGAACTGCAAGCCACCAGTACAGCGCAGCGTGATGTCATTGTTCCCGCCGGTAACTGGTACATTGGCATGCCGGGGGACTCGCCGCAGTATGCCAAGGAGGATTTTGCTTTCGACGCGGAAAAACCCCGCCACCTAGTGCGTTTGGGTGAGTTTGCGATTTCCCGTTATCTGGTCAGCAACCGTGAGTTTATGGCGTTTGTAGAGGATGGTGGTTACCAAAAAACCGAGCTTTGGTCGTTTGGTGGCCAGAAATGGCTGAGAACAGAGGTTGATGTGGCGCTGGTTCACGGGGTGTCAGCCCCTAAGCTGCAAACACCTCGGCACCCGCTTTATTGGCGCTGGAATGATGGCCAGTGGCAGGAGCGCTTGTTTGACCGTTGGCAGCCGTTGAATCCGAACGCCCCAGTCACTCATGTTAGTTACTGGGAGGCAGAAGCCTACTGTCGGTGGGCGGGGCGGCGCTTGCCTACCGAGCAAGAATGGGAGGCCGCAGCGCTTGGGAATCGCGAAGGTGAGCCATTCAGCAAGTACCCTTGGGGCAATAAGCGTCCTGATGCCATGCATGCAGATATGAATGCCAGTGGAATGGCGCAGAACCCGGTAACAGACTATTCCGAGGGTGACAGCCCTTTCGACTGCCGCCAAATGATTGGCACAGTGTGGGAGTGGACCAGCAGCCAGTTTTTGCCGTATGACGGCTTTCGCATAGACATGTATCCGTTCATGTCCACGCTGCAGTTCGGGGACCACAAGGTGAGCAGGGGTGGCAGTTGTGCCACTTCATCCAGCTTGATTCGTGGCACCTACCGTCAGGCATATCTGCCCGAGAGAAACGACGTATACACCGGCTTTCGTACCTGTGCTTTGCCCTGAGGCAGAGTTCAGCTTGCCTTGTCTGAAACCGGTGTTTGTGAGGTAACCGGGGCCCTTTCAAGAAGGTGACTAGCCAAGGCCACACCGGTTTCGCTCATGGTGAGGTAGGCATCGTCCGCACCGGCTTCACGAATGCTCTTTGCTTCGTCTTCGAACATAGTATGCGCAACAATATAGCCAGTATAACCGTGCTTGCGCAGCTTTTGCGCTGCGATAAGCTTTGCCTCTATGTCGCTCATGGCAAGAATGACCGCTTCCAGAGCGGGCATGTGCAGTGCTTCCCAAAAGGTTTTGTCTTCAGCATCGGCGTAAACCACGTTTCGACCCTGCTTTTGGTGTCGCTCTACCTTTGCAAAGTCTGAATCCAGAGCCATCAATCTTGCTTCCGTGGTTTGCAGCCAATCGTAGGCTGCGGTTCCCGTGCGCCCCATGCCCATAACCAGAACCCGGGTGTCACCCAGAGAAACGGGTAACTCGTCTGGATGCCGCTTTTGGCTCTCGAAACCCACAAGGCGATTGCCCAGACGGTCATACAGTGGGTGGGCCAGACGGTTCAGCGGCGCGGAAATCAGGAACGACAAGGCTACCGTTATTGCCAGAGGCACCAACCACTCCGGCAGTGCAATGCTGGCGACGATAAGCCCGAACTCACTGTAGTTGGTAAGCGCCAGCGCTGTGAGGAAGCCACTACGGGCGCGCAGGCGGAACAACAACATGAGGAAGAAAAACAAAATGCCTTTAATGGGCAGCACCAGCGCCGCCACCACAGCAAATATAATGGCGTTGGTGTCTGGCAGGCCGCCGATACCGATTTGCAGGAAGAAGCCTACAAGAAAAATTTCTTTCACGCTCCACAGGGATTTGGCCAGTTCTTGACTGCGCGGGTGGTTCGCAAGAATGGCACCAAAGATTAGTGCGCCCAGTTCTGAGCTAAGCCCGACCGCTTCGAAACCCATACCTCCGAGAACCAGTGCCAACAGCATACCCAAAAGCACCAGCAGTTCATCGTGACCGCTGGCATCCAGAAGTTTGAACAACAAAGGTCGCAACAGGGGCAAACCAAAGATGATCAATGCCCACTCGGAAGGTGTTTGGCCTGCCGCTAGGCTCATCACCAGTAAAGCGATCAAGTCTTGCATGATCAGAATGCCAATGGACACCCGGCCGTGAAAGGCTCTGAGCTCGCGCTTGCTTTCCAATACCTTGGCTGCCAGTACGGTAGACGAGAAGGATAGGGCAACTGCCAGCATGAAGGCGACATACCAGTCTATGTCCATCAGAAGGTAAAGCCCCGGCGTAAACACAAGGCAGGTAATGGCAAAGTGCAGCAGGCTGCCGCCAATGACTTCCGGGCTGATCACCGATTTGAGCTTGAGCTTTAGCCCCACGGTAAACAGCATGAGCAATACACCCAGATGGGCGATGTGAGCCAGAACCGCTGTGGGCTCGGCAGAAATGCCGATAGACGGGTTGGCAGCGAGGCCACTGAGCACGAAGCCGGCCGCCAGATAACCGACCAGTGGCGGCAAGGCCACGGCTTTCATCAAGAGGCCGAGGCCAAACGCAAAAGAAATCCAGATAGCTTCAGGCATGAGAGGTTCTTTCAGGTGTCGCGAATTAACGTGAGTCTAAGGCTACCTTGTTTTCCCCGGTCGTTGAAGACAATAACGACAGAACCTCCTACCCGATTACCTTAGCTGGCTTTTGAAATATAAGCTTTGGCAAACTCAAGGAACAGGCGGGCGGATTCCTCCGGCGCCTCGATCATCGGTGCATGGCCAATGCCTTCCATTATGACCAATTGCGAGTCGGGAATAGCTTGTTGAAAGGCCTCGCCGTTGCGGTAGTCCAGTATGCGGTCTTCTTTACCCCAAACGATGAGCACCGGATCCTCAATGCGGTTTATCGCGTCGCGGAACTCTGATGTGATGCCAACTTCTTTTATAGCGGCAAAGATCACTTTGTTTATTTCTTGGTTGGCGATGGCTTTGTCTTCTAATACGCTCAGTATCGGCCATGGAATAAAAGGCCGTTGTTCCATAGCAAAATCCATAAGACGCTCGAAGTCGCCGGGCTTGCTGGGGATGAGTGGGTTGTCGCCAGCGAGCACCATGCCGACCATTTCGTTCTCGTAGTCCAAAATGCCAGCGGGATCGAACAGGACGGCTGTTTTTATCTGTTCCGGGTAAGTGGCTGCGTACAGAGCGGTAATGCCGCCCCCCATGGAGTTGCCCATCATGTGCATCTCTTTGATATCAAGAGCCTTGAGAATGCGGGCAAGATGGCCAACTTGTTCGTCAATACGGTACCCCAAATCCAGCGGCTTGCTGCTTTCACCGTGTCCGGGCAGGTCTATGATATAAACGTTGAAGTCTTCCGTGAGCTCCCGGGCGATGCGGGTCCAGTTATCTTTATTGGCACCAAACCCGTGCACCAGAACAATGGTGTCACCCTTGTTGGTTTCAGCGTTTTTTAGATAAGCGATGTTAAGGTCGCCCACGGTAATCTTGTCGGCTTCAAGCCCGGCGGCAGAGCGTTCGTAGCCGATGGCGGTTTCATAGATGCTATGGCGTGAGCAAGCGCTTACCATCAACACGGATACAAGTAGAAACATGACAGTGTAGGGGGATTTTTTCAGCATTTGGGCGGTACCAGATTGTTTGTGTTTTAAACCCTATGGGCGAACTCGTTTACATTAACCCATAAAAAAGCCCGGTCATTGGCCGGGCTTAAGCAGACTGAGCGTCGTTACGATTTTTCTCTGGCAATGGCGCGATACGCAATGTCGCTGCGATAAAACGCACCGTCCCAGCTGATGGCTTTAGCGAGCGTGTAAGCTCGGCTTTGGGCTTCTGTGACCGTATTGCCCAATGCCGTTGCGCACAGTACCCGGCCGCCACTAGTTACCACTTGACCGTCTTTTAGGGCTGTTCCTGCATGGAATGCTTTCTCGCCTTCGGTTTCTGTTTCCGGTAGGCCCGAAATAGCATCGCCTTTGTTGTAGCTGCCGGGGTAACCTCCGGCTGCTAGAACAATACCTACGGCGGCGCGTTCATCCCAGTCAGAGCTGCACTGGTCCAGCTTGCCGTCGATGGCTGCCTGGCAGAGCGCGACGATATCTGATTTCATACGCAGTAGAATGGGCTGGGTTTCCGGGTCGCCAAAGCGGCAGTTGAACTCGATGACTTTCGGCGCGCCCTTGGGGTCGATCATCAGGCCAGCGTAAAGGAAGCCTTTGTATGGATGACCTTCTGCTGCCATGCCGCGCACTGTGGGGTAAATGACTTCGTCCATGATGCGCTGATGCACGTCAGCGGTCACTACAGGGGCTGGGGAGTAGGCTCCCATGCCACCCGTGTTCGGGCCGGTATCGCCGTCGCCTACACGTTTGTGATCCTGCGAGGTGGCCATGGGCAGAACATTCTCTCCGTCCACCATCACAATAAAGCTGGCTTCTTCGCCGTCGAGGAATTCCTCAACCACAACTCGGCTGCCGGCCTCGCCAAACGCATTGCCTGCCAACATATCGCGGATGGCGTTTTCGGCTTCTTCAAGAGTCATAGCTACGATGACCCCTTTGCCTGCGGCAAGCCCATCAGCCTTAACCACAATCGGCGCGCCTTGTTCGCGAACGTAGGCTAGAGCTTCGTCTACGTCAGTGAAGTTGCCATAGCCCGCGGTTGGAATATTCTGGCGAGCCAGAAAGTCCTTGGTGAAGGCTTTGGAGCCTTCCAGTTGGGCAGCACCAGCACTGGGGCCGAATACGCGCAGGCCGCGCTCTTCGAAAAGATCCACAATGCCTGCTACCAAGGGTGCTTCCGGGCCAACAATGGTAAGGCCAACTTCGTTGTCGGCGGCAAATTTGGCCAGCCCTTCAAGGTCCAGAACATCAATGTTGACGTTCTCTACACCCGGCTCGCAAGCTGTGCCAGCATTGCCCGGCGCCACAAAAACCGTGTCTGCATCCGGAGACTGAGCGGCCTTCCAAGCCAGAGCGTGTTCGCGGCCGCCACTGCCGATTACCAGAATATTCATATCTTGTTGCCCCGTATGTTTTAAAAAAGAGCTGCCTAAAGAGATTTCGTTAGTGCCGGAAATGGCGCATGCCGGTGAACACCATGGCGATGCCGTGTTCATTAGCTGCGTCGATAACTTCCTGATCCCGCATAGAACCACCAGGCTGAATCACGGCGGTAATACCGGCTTCGGCGGCGGCATCAATGCCATCCCGGAACGGGAAAAAGGCATCCGAAGCCATGACAGAACCTTTCACTTCCAGATTCTCGTCTGCTGCTTTGATGCCAGCAATTTTGGCACTGTAAACGCGGCTCATCTGGCCGGCACCAACACCAATGGTGCGACCCGCACGAGCATAAACAATGGCATTGGACTTCACGTACTTTGCCACTTCCCAGGCAAACAGCAGGTCGTTCAGTTCCTGTTCTGTGGGCTCGCGTGTGGTGACAACTTTCACATCGGCCATCGCAACCATGCCCAAGTCGCGGTCCTGAACCAAGAGGCCGCCCGTTACGCGCTTGTAGTCCATGGATTGGGCGCGCTCACCGTTGAGTTCGCCACAGGCCAACAGCCGTACATTCTTCTTGGCGGAAACCAGTTCTACCGCTTCCGGTGCGATGGTTGGTGCAATAATGACCTCGACAAACTGCCGATCAATAATCGCCTTGGCGGTTTGTGCATCTAGCTCGCGGTTGAACGCAATGATGCCGCCAAATGCAGAGGTTGGATCCGTGGCAAAAGCCAAGTCATAGGCTTGGAGGATGTCAGCACCGATAGCAACGCCGCAGGGGTTGGCATGCTTGACGATCACACAGGCCGGGTCTGCAAACGGCTTAACGCACTCCAGAGCCGCATCTGTATCTGCCACATTGTTGTAAGAAAGCGCTTTGCCCTGAAGCTGCTTTGCCGTGGCAACACTGGCCTCTTTCGGATTACGCTCGGCATAGAAGGCCGCACGCTGGTGCGGGTTTTCGCCGTAGCGCATGTCCTGAACCTTTACGAACTGGGCGTTAAAGGTGCGGGGGAAATCAGCATTGTCGTTGTCCGCGGTGCGGCCACCCAAGTAATTGGCAATGGCGCCGTCGTAGCCAGCGGTATGCTCAAACGCCTTCACTGCAAGGTCAAAGCGGGTGGCGTGGCTGAGGTTGCCGTCGTTATCGTCCAGTTCTTTCAGTACCCGGCTGTAATCCGAGGCGTTAACCACAATGGTTACGTCGTTGTGGTTCTTGGCCGCGGCGCGAACCATGGTGGGGCCGCCGATATCAATGTTTTCAATGGCAGTAGCAAGGTCGCAGTCTGGATTGGCAACGGTGGACTCGAAGGGGTAAAGGTTTACCACAACCATATCTATCGGATTGATACCGTGCTCGCCCATGATGGCATCGTCTGTACCCCGGCGGCCCAGAATGCCACCGTGGATTTTCGGGTGCAGGGTTTTAACCCGGCCGTCCATCATCTCGGGAAACCCGGTATAGTCAGAGACTTCGGTAACGGGAACCTTATGTTCTTTCAAGAGGCGGAAGGTGCCTCCGGTGGAAAGTAGTTCGATACCGCGGACGGTGAGGGCGCGTCCGAACTCGACGATGCCGGATTTATCACTAACGCTGATCAGTGCGCGACGGACGGGGGTGTTAGCCTGGTTTGCCATGGGGTCACATTCTTCACTTGGGGTGAACGAACAAGGGCCTCGCGAAGGGTATCCGGGAGGCCCTCTTCAAGTCAGGGTTTCTCGATTATAGCAGCCCGTACTGCTTGAGCTTTTTACGCAAGGTTCCGCGGTTTAGGCCGAGCATGGTCGAAGCCTTGGTCTGGTTGTTGCGGGTGTACTTCATCACCTGCTCCAGCAAAGGTGCTTCCACTTCAGAAAGTACCAGTTGGTACACCTCTGTAACGGGGGCGCCATCAAGCTGGGCAAAGTAGTTTTTCAGGGCCACTTCAACGTTATCACGCAGGGTAACGGTGTTGCCGCTGCTGTTCACCGTTTGCAGTTGGTGAATATCATC
Source organism: Marinobacter sp. 1-4A (assembly GCF_016597725.1). GTDB lineage: Bacteria > Pseudomonadota > Gammaproteobacteria > Pseudomonadales > Oleiphilaceae > Marinobacter. The sequence continues at coordinate 315,234 of NZ_VCGY01000002.1, read as the reverse complement.
GTTGGCCGGGGCGTTCAGGGTGTTATTTGCCAAAGTCTCAGCGGTCATGCTGCGAATACCTCTCCATTTCGTAAGCCTGAAAAATACTGTTGAATACTGTTTTTCTGCTCTAGCGCATCGTCGAGTGCATTAAAGCAGTTTCGAAACTGTTTGCCGGGGTCGTGTGACTGCAAGTACCAGCCCACGTGTTTTCTGGCAATACGCACGCCCATGAGCTCGCCATAGAAGCTATGTAGGGCATTTAGGTGTTCGCTTAAAATCTGTTCCACTTCGCTCAGTGGCGGTGCCGGAAGGTGTTGCCCGGTTTCAAGGAAATGCAGTATTTCCCGGAAGATCCATGGGCTGCCTTGAGCGGCGCGGCCAATGAGCAGGCCGTCTGCGCCGGTATACTCCAAAACGGTGCGGGCTTTCTCCGGCGATGTAATGTCGCCATTGGCAAACACCGGAATGCCAACGCTGGCTTTAACTTCGGCAATGGTGTCGTACTCTGCATCGCCGTTGTATTTATCGGCTCGGGTGCGGCCATGCACGGCCAGCGCCTGAATACCGATGTCTTCAGCCATGCGGGCGATGGTTGGAGCGTTACGGTAGTTTTGATCCCAGCCGGTACGCATTTTCAACGTAACGGGGATATCCACTGCGCTGACGACCGCTTCCAAAATGTCCCGTACCAGACGCTCGTCTTTCATCAGCGCTGAACCAGCCGCTTTGTTGCAGACTTTTTTGGCCGGGCAACCCATATTGATGTCAATAATTTGGGCGCCTGATTCGGCATTAAGCCGGGCCGCATTGGCGAGCATGTCAGGGTCACCCCCGGCGATCTGCACCGATCTTGGTTCCGGCTCACCGGCATGATCCATGCGGGTTCGGGATTTGCGCGTATGCCAAAGCTTGCTGTCTGCTATCACCATTTCCGAGACGGCCAGACCCGCACCCATTCTGCGGCAGAGCAGCCGAAAAGGGCGATCTGTTACACCTGCCATGGGTGCAACAATCAGCGGATTGGGCAGGGTGTACGGCCCGATTTTTGCCGTCGGCAACATGGTTTGAATCCGTATCACAGCAGAGTAAGCAAAAGTCGGAGCTGTTCGGTTGATTAATAAATAACCGATGGCAGTTCCGAAGGGCGCTAATGATACCGCTGGGGGCACTATGATTGAAGGGGCAAGGGCGCGAAAAAACTGATTATTTTTCGCTCTTTCTGGTTGACTTTTGTTCTACGAGATGGGGGTTGGAGTGTCGGGGTGGTTGTCTCCGGCAGGTAGATTTAAGGCGTGTAAGGTTGGAATATTATGTTGTAGTTAACTGCGTCCCGACCAGGGTCGCGAATACCAATGGCGATGCGCACAGGGGTTTCCACGGGCATGCTTTTGAGCGTTTCGGCTTCGCCAGCAAGATATTCGTCAGGTGTGAAAATACTCTGGGCGACAACATCTCCGTTCAGATTGGAGAAAGTAAGCGCGATGGCCGGAAAAGGTTGCTGGAAATCCGCGCGGTTGATGATGACGGCATCCACCACTAACTGGTTGCGGTTTTCTGGATCGGTACGAACCACAAGTTTGCGGCTTTGAATGGCGTCAACGTTGATTAAAGGCTTCAACTCACAGCCTGCTAGTTCACAGCCCTTTTCATAAAACGGTCGCAATTCGGGTATCGCCGACAGTCGGTCAAACTGGAACCAGGTGATTTGCGCAATTAAAACACCGATAAGGCCAAGCACAATGACCGACCATGCCGCAGTGCGCAGCCAGCCCCTATTGTTGCCACCTAAAGATACCGGCTCGTGCCTGAGGTCGCCGAAAGGTGCTCCAGATGCGAAGCGCTCACCTTTGAGTGGGCGCTCGTGTTCTAGCTCTGCGTCCTGCTCTTGGTCAAAAGACTCAAGTGCTAGGCCCGATTGGTCATCATTGAAAAAGTCCGGTGTGTCTTTTGGCCCCTTGTTATCCGGGGTTTGCGCAGGCGCAGGTTCAGGAGATGGTTGTAGCTCATAGTCCAGCTCCCCATCGGTTTGCTCCTCTGGCTCCGCCTTCACCGGCGGTTTATCCGAATCTGGAGTGGTATCCGCACTTTTTTCCGGAGCATTGTCCTCTCTAAGGATGGCTTCAGCCCAGCTCTCATCGACGCCTTCTGAGATATCGTCGTCGACGGTATCATCTTGTGCGGAGGGAGCTCGGTCGTCGAAACTACGGAAGCTGTCGCTCAGTTCGTCATCCGAAAATGTCAGCTTGGTGCCTGCATAACGACCTTCTTCGGCATCTTCTTCGGGGTTGTCTGCGAAGATGAAGTTGTCTTCGGTTGTGTCGCTGGTGAAACCGCTGGCAGGCTGATTCGGTTGCGTGCCCTCTGGGGGCTTTTTGCTGCTTATGTCAGAGGGCGCTTTCGGAGTGGCAACGGTTGCGCTTGTTACCTTGTGCTCAATCGCATTAAAGACATCCATGCAGTGGCCACAGCGCACCTTACCCTTGGCAATGCCAAGTTGCTCATCGGTCACCCTGAAACGGGTAAGACATTTTGGGCACTGGGTTTGCAGGCTACTTTGGGTCATGCTTCGTTCCTGAAAGCGACTGGGCTACGAACTTGGGAGTTTAGTCTTTAAGGCGGCTTTCGTCATCTGTCGTTGCGCCGTCCGGTTAGGCGTACCCATTCTTCGCGCTGTGCCGGTTCGTCCATAATGAACCAGGGTTCATAGGCCGCCATGACTTCGCGAGCCTGATTCGACAGTATTCCCGAAAGCACCAGATCGCCTCCTTGCTTGGTTAGCGCGGCCAGATGCGGCGCCAGACCTATCAATGGCTGTGCGAGAATGTTCGCCAGCATGACATCTGCCTTGGTGTCCGGCTCATTATCCGGCAGGTAGAGGTCCAGTTTGGATTCGTCTGCGCCGTTGCGTCGAGCGTTCTCACGACTTGCTTCCAGCGCTTGAGGGTCGGTATCCACGCCCACAACGTGGTGGGCACCCAAAAGCAGTGCCGCCAGACCGAGTATGCCGGAGCCGCAGCCGTAATCGGTAACCTGTTTGCCACTCACATCCATGCCATCTAGCCATTCCAGACAGAGTGCAGTGGTGGGGTGCGTGCCTGTGCCAAAGGCCAGCCCGGGGTCGAGCATTAGATTAGCGGCATCCGGGTCTGGTGCTTCATGCCAGCTTGGCACTATCCAGAGGCGCTCGCCAAACTGTAGTGGATGAAAATCATCCATCCAGGCTCGCTCCCAGTCTTTGTCTTCGACCAGAGTAACGTCGATTTCTGAGAGGGATTGCTGGGTTTGCTGGTGCCAAGCGTTGCGTACATCTGCACACAGTTGGTCTATGTCACGGTCGGACTGGAAAAGCCCGGTCACCGTTGTTTGGCTCCACAAAGGCGTGGTGCCGGGGTCGGGCTCGTATAGGGGTTGGTCTGCAGCATCTTCCATGGAGACGGCGTCTGCGCCCATCTCCATAAGCAGATCTTCAAGCTGATCCGCGGTATCGGGATCAGCAGGGATCTGAAGTTGTATCCAGGGCATAAGTCTTCCTGCATTGAGATGCAGGAGGTTAGTCCCGCATCAGTTTTTCAAGGTAATGGATGGTGAAGTCTACCGTTTTAAAGCCGCCATCGCGTATCAGTTTTCGGTGAAGAGGCTGGTTGGTCTTTATGCCTTCAACCAAAAGTTCGTCCAGAGCGTTCTTCATTCGTCTCCGGGCGATTTGTCGGTCGTCGCCCCAAGTAATCAACTTGGCGATCAACGAATCGTAATACGGAGGTACGGTATAGCCGCTATAAAGGTGTGAGTCTACCCGCACACCATAACCACCGGGGGCATGGAAGTGCTTCACTGTACCCGGGCTGGGCACAAAGGTCGCCGGATCTTCCGCGTTAATGCGGCATTCCATTGCGTGGCCTCTGATGTGAATGTCTTCCTGTTTGTATTGCAGTGGCAGGCCGCTGGCAATCCGCAGCTGTTCACGAACAATATCGACACCCGTTACCATTTCCGAGACTGGGTGCTCTACCTGAACACGCGTGTTCATCTCGATAAAGAAAAACTCGCCGTCTTGATACAGAAATTCAAAGGTACCAGCGCCGACATAGCCGATTTCCTTGCAAGCATCCACACAAGCTTTAAGAGTGCGCTCACGGGCTTCGGGCTCGATATTCGGGGCTGGAGCCTCTTCGATAACTTTCTGGTTCCGGCGCTGCATGGAGCAGTCCCGGTCGCCCAGATGGATGCAGTTGCCGTGCATGTCGGCCAGCACCTGAATTTCGACGTGGCGAGGGGCTTCCAGAAATTTTTCCAGATAAACCGTAGGGTCGCCGAAGGCGTTACGGGCTTCAGTCTGGGTGATTTGCACGGCTTTGAGCAGCGCTGCTTCGGAATGAACCACCTGCATACCGCGACCGCCGCCGCCCGAGGCCGCTTTGATCATTACGGGGTAGCCGATTTTGCGCGCAATTTGCAGGGTGCGGTCATCGTCATCGGTTAGTGGGCCGTCTGAGCCCGGCACAGTAGGAACGCCAGCGCGAATCATCGCGTTAATGGCAGACACCTTGTTGCCCATCAGGCGAATGGTTTCCGCTCTGGGGCCGATAAAGCGGAAGCCGCTTTTCTCAACCTGCTCGGCAAAATCGGCGTTCTCTGCCATGAAACCGTAACCCGGGTGTATACCCACGGAATCTGTGACTTCGGCAGCGCTGATGATGGCTGGTATGTTGAGGTAACTTTCCAAAGGGCTGTTGGGGCCGATACAGACGGATTCATCAGCCAGACGCACGTGCATCAGGTCGCGGTCAACTTGTGAGTGAACCGCTACGGTTTTGATGCCGAGCTCTTTACAGGCACGCAAGATCCGGAGGGCTATTTCACCTCGGTTTGCGATCAGAACTTTTTCTAACATGGCCATGAGTAGCTATCACCGGGTTCAGGAAATGATTAACAGCGGCTGGTCAAACTCTACGGGCTGACCGTTATCAACCAGAATTTCAGTGATCGTGCCGCTCTTGTCGGCTTCAATCTGGTTCATCATTTTCATGGCTTCTACAATGCAAACAACATCGCCAGCTTTAACCTGCTGGCCTATTTCTGCAAACGAATCCGCGGTGGGAGACGGTGCCCGGTAAAAGGTTCCTACCATCGGGGAGCGCAAGGCATGTCCGTTGTGTACGGTTTGTTGTGAGCTGTCTTCCTGAACAGGGCCCGGAGTTTCCGGAGCAGGAGCGTACTGGGGCTGCTGGGGCGGTGCGTAGTGGCTGATGTACTGAGCACCGGAGGCCTGCTCACGACGACGGGAAATGCGAACAGAGTCATCTCCCTCGTGAATCTCGAGCTCTTCGACGTCAGACTCCTCAAGCAGTTCAATCAGTTTTTTGATTTTGCGAATATCCATAGTCAATCCAGTCCCGTGTTGTCAGTTCTATCGGTGAATTTGTTGTATGGCTGCCTGGAGCGCTAGCTCGTATCCTTGGCTGCCTAATCCGCAGATAACGCCTTGGGCGATATCAGAAAAATACGAGTGATGGCGAAAAGCTTCTCGCGCATGCACGTTAGAAAGATGTACTTCTATAAACGGAATGCCTGACGCCAATATGGCATCCCGCAGGGCAACACTGGTGTGCGTAAAGGCAGCAGGATTAATAATGATGAAATCTACACCTTCTGCCCGAGCTTCATGGATTCTATCAATCAATTCATATTCAGCGTTTGACTGTAGGTGTAACAAGTGATGGCCGTGCTCTGCGGCTTGTTCACTTAATCGCGCATCAATATCCGCCAGTGTTTCGTGGCCATAGACCTCTGGCTCGCGGGTGCCGAGCATGTTCAGGTTGGGGCCGTGGAGCACGAGAATTGTCGACATGATAGCGTTTGCCTTTATGACTGTAATAACAGGATCGCCGAATTTATTGGCATTTTCCACCCATCGTGTGTGCTTTTATCCCTCAGATCAACACTATTTGACAATGTTGTATGTTGCACACAAGTGGCAACAGAGGGCAGAAGAATAGAAATGGGGCCTGCTGATAGCAATCATTGTCGTGAACGGTGGGGGTGACTTCTATACGACGATGGTTTCATATGGCAGCCCGCGCGGGCTGCCGGTCGATTTACTGCTTAGTTATCTGCCAGTGAAACGCAATTCCGGCCGTGTTCCTTGGAAGTATAAAGGGCGCGGTCGGCACGCTCGCAAAGAGTTTGCGAGGGCTCGTTGTTCCAAGACGCCACGCCACAGCTGAAGGTAACGTTAAACTCTCGGTCTCCGGCGGGCTGCTGAAGCTCGGAAAAGCGTTCACGGATTTCATTGAGCACGTTGCGGGCGTCACTTGGGCGCGTGTTGGGAAGAATAATCGCGAACTCTTCGCCTCCGTAGCGGCCAATGTGGTCGGTTTTACGCAGACGCTGTTTCAGAAACATTGAAAGACTGCGGAGAACTCGGTCGCCAATTGGGTGCCCGAAGGTATCGTTCACCTTCTTGAAGTAGTCAATATCAATCATCGCGAAGCACAGAGGTTGGTCTTTCTGCCGTGCCCGCACGATTTCTTGATCCAGCAAATACAATGTATGGGTGTGGTTGTAGAGGCCGGTTAGGCTATCGCGAATCATTAAGGCCAGTAACGAACGGGCGCGCCGCCCCCGATTATGAAGCGTTGCGATAAGGTGTTTCGGGTCAATTGGCTTGGTTAGGAAGTCGTCACCACCAAGGCTCATTGCGTGCAGTTGCTTGGTGACGTCGTCTTCCGCGGAAAGGTAGATGATGGGAACGCTGTGGAATCGGTCTTGTTGCCGGATTACTCGCGCAACCTCCATGCCGGTGCAGCCGGGCATGTACATATCGAGAATGATAATTTCCGGTGAGAACATATCCAGTGCGTGGATTATCTCCATGGGGTCGGTAATGATGTGGGCTGTCATGCCCGCTTTTCTTAGAACCGTTTCCATGAATTTTGCCTGCGCTCTGGAGTCGTCCAGAACAAGCACCCGGTATGGCTCAACGGTGTTGCCGTGAGTATAGGTTTCTATCTTCTCAATCAGCTGGCCAGGATCAACGGCCGGGTAGAAAAATTCTTCGCCGCCACACCGGGACGCCCTAAGGCGGGTTTGAATGGTTCCGTCTTCATCGCTCATAAAGATAATCGGAACCGGCGTGTCGTGTCGTTCCTGAAGACGCTCGATGGTGGCGATGCCCGCATTCTTGCTGCCGCCGAAGTTCACATCCATCAGGATAGTTTCTGGCTTGTGCAGGGCGCAGGCTTCGGCAAGCTCCTCAGCAGAATCAAAAGCCGCAGCACGAAAGCCAAAAAACTCAAGCTGGCGGATCAGCCGGGAAGCCATCTCAACGTTTGCGAGTGCGATGTATACAGGCGTGCGCCGGAACTGGTGGGGAGCTTCTGTATTGGTTTGGTCTGTTCGCCTGAGAGTGCTTCGGGCGAGTGCATCAAAGGCATCTTGAAGTTGCCGTTCGGTGGCATCGTTCAGAGGCGTATCGTCCGGCCAGTTGCGGACAATATCGAGAACTTTATTGCCAGCATCGGCATGGCCCGCCATTTCGAAGCGCTTCGCATAACGTACCAGCTTATCGGAAGCCGACAGCAGTTCTTCGCGGTGCGCGGAAAAGGGTTCGCTATTGGCGTGGACTTTTTGCCAGATGTCTAGAACAACCCGTGCTTGAGTTGTAACGCGGCGTGCAAAGTGCTGCCTGAGTTTTTCTTTCTGGCTTGCGTCGCTCATTATTCTCCGGGTTGCCTCTTCTCATTGTGGGCCGTCTTTTGCGGCGAGGACGTTTATCCCAACTTTAGTCTGTTTTCGGAGTCTATAGTGTTTAGAGTTGTCGGGGTAAGTTGCACTGTGTAATTGTTTGTGAATTCTGCAGTGTGTATATAGAACGCCCCATAGGTTAGGATCTGTAAGACCGTTTGCACAGTCAATTAACAGACAAGGGGCTCAACGTAATATGCCAGGCAAAATCAAACAGTATTTCAGAGACAAGAAAGAAGACGCTCAGGATTATGCTGGCAACAACGGTGTGATCGGCAAGTTTTTAGCCGTTGTCTTGCTCGTATACCTGCTGGTAACAGTGGTGCTGGGAATATACTGGAGTAGTGAGCCGGAGGCCTTCTCCGTGCGTGAACATACCCGGGCGGTTGCCAATGAGATGCAGCGAGAGCCCATAACCGGTTTTGCCACGACGGTAACCATGATCCGTATAGCGGAAACGCTTTTGGACAAACCTGGTGGGTATATTTCAAATGATATCTTCCCCCCGGGGCTTTGGTTGGACAACCAGCCAAACTGGGAGTACGGCGTGCTTGTGCAGTTGCGTGACTTTTCACGGGCGATGCGTAAAGACATCAGCCGCTCGCAAAGCCAATCTGCGGAAGACCCCGATCTGATTATCGCCGAACCGCAGTTCCATTTTGATAGCGCTAGCTGGGCGATTCCTTCTACAGAGGCCGAGTATCGCCGGGGTATTGCGGCACTAAAACGCTACCTCAACCGTCTTTCGAGCCCTGAGCAGGCCAATGCGCAGTTTTTTGCGCGGGCCGATAACTTGAGTAACTGGCTTGGCGATCTGGAAACCCGTCTGGGCAGCCTTTCCCGTACTCTGGGTGAGAGCGTAGGTAAGGCATCCGTTTCAGAAGCGGTGGCCAATGTAGATTCAGCCAATCCGCTGGAAGAAGAAGCCAGTGGCGGCGATGTTAAAACCGATTGGACCAAGATTGACGATGTGTTTTACGAAGCCCGCGGTAGCTCTTGGGCGCTGTTGCATATTTTCCGCGCCATTGAAGTGGACTTCCGCAAGGTGTTGCAGGATAAAAATGCGGTTTCCAGCGTTAAGCAAGTGATTATTGAGCTTGAAGGCGCTCAAGGCGAAATGTGGAGCCCGGTTATCCTTAATGGCAGCGGGTTTGGTGTTTTAGCGAACCACTCACTGACCATGGCGGCGTATCTTTCCCGCGCCAATGCGGCGATCAGCGATATGCGGGACCTGCTGTCACGGGGCTAATAAGTTTTGTTCAGGCATAAAAAAAACCGGGCATTGCCCGGTTTTTTTATGCCTGAAGATTGGATCAGCCTTGGTAAGCTTTGATCGAATCCACAATGGCTTGTTTGGCCGCAGCGGCGTTGTCCCAGCCCTTTACTTTGACCCACTTGCCTGGCTCAAGAGTTTTGTAATTTTCAAAGAAGTGGCGAATCTGATCGCGAAGCAGTACCGGCAGATCGTCGATTTCCTGAACGTCCTGATAGGAGTTGGTCAGCTTGCTGTGGGGAACGGCCACCAGCTTGGCATCGCCGCCAGCTTCGTCGTCCATGTTCAGCACGCCTACCGGGCGGCAGCGGATCACTGAACCAGCCTGAAGTGCGTAAGGAGTAACAACCAGAACGTCCAGCGGGTCGCCGTCTTCACCCAGAGTGTGAGGGATAAAACCGTAGTTAGCTGGGTAGAACATAGGCGTTGCCATGAAACGGTCTACCAGCAGGGCGCCCATGTCTTTGTCGAGTTCGTACTTGACCGGAGAGCTGTTAGCCGGGATTTCGATGGCAACGTAGATGTCTTCTGGTGGGTTTTTGCCCGCGGGGATGTTGCTGAATTGCATGAGTGTTCCTTCCTGATACGTTAGGTTCGTTTAACTGTGCTTGAAAAGTGAGCGCAATTATACGGGACTCTACTGCCATTCGAAACTAAACCTTGGTGGGTGATATCCTTCGCCTTGGTTACTGGTTGCCCTCTGGCGGTGCTGTCTGAAAACGTGGAGCGCTAAGGATGGCGCGACCGAGCCCTACAGGGATGTATTTACGGGCGTTTTTCAGACAGCACCGCCAGAGGGCAAACCCGACTCCGAAGTAGGCGGTGTTGAAAGAATGCAGCAAACTTAAAGTTTAATCTGCTTCGCAATCAGTTCTTTCATGATTTCGGTAGTTCCGCCGCCAATCGACAGGATTTTGGCATCCCGGTACAAGCGATCAACCACAGATTCCCTCATGTATCCCATGCCCCCAAACAGTTGCACGGCTTCGCGAGTGACTTTTTCGCAAACATCCACAGAGAAGTTCTTAGCCATGGCCACTTGCTTGATCGGGTTTTTGCCTGCTTGCATCAGTGCAGCGCAACGGTAGGTGTATTCCCGGGCCACGTCGATTTGGGTGGCCATATCTACCAGTTTGTGGCGAGTAACCTGAAAGCCCGACACTGGGCGACCGAAAGCTTGACGTTGCTTTGTGTACTCAACGGCGGCTTCGTAGGCAAGCTGGGCGGTCATGTAGGCCATGATGGACAAGCTGAGACGCTCGGCTAGAAAGTTGCTCATGATGGCGATGAAGCCTGCGTTCTCGGCGCCAATCAGACGGTCAGCGGGCACTCGGCAGTCTTCGAAGAACAGTTCGGCGGTATCGCTGGCCCACCAGCCCATTTTCCGAAGCTTTTTACCGTTAGAGAAACCGGGGGTGCCGCGGTCGATTAAAAGCAAACTGATACCAGCATGGCCTTCACCCCCGGTACGCACGGCTACAGTGTAGTGATCGGCCCTGGTGCCGCTGGTGATGAAGGTTTTGCTGCCGTTTACGATGTAATGATCGCCGTCTTTCACCGCGCGGGTTTTTAGGTTGGCAACGTCTGAACCGCCGCCAGGCTCTGTGACGGCAAGGGCAGCGATTTTTTCACCGCGCAATACGGGAGGCACGATTTCTTCACGGACATTTTGTTTAGCCCATTTGGCAACGGGCGGTAAGCCGATATCCAGAGAGCCTATGCTGGCGACAAAACCACCGGAGTTGGAGCGCATAAGCTCTTCGGAAACCGCTACCTTCATGAAGATATCGCCTTCGCCCACACCACCTAGAGCCTCAGGGAACCCAATGCCAAGAAGGCCCGCGTCTCCGGCTTTTTGATAAATCTCCCGTGGAAACTCGCCAGCTTCTTCCCAGTCATCAATATGGGGGGTGACGTGAGTCTCGATAAATTTGCGGGCGGTTAATCGCACCTGCTCATGGGTTTCGTTGAAGAAATCGGACACGGTAACAAACCTCTATTCTGAATTAATGAAAGGTAGTGTCGCGCAATTCCAAATACCAAGCAAGCGCTTGGTTAAGGTGTGGTTGGGCATAAAAAAACTGGCTAAGGTGCCAGTTTTTATAGGTCGGCCCAGACTAGATGTCTTTCCGAGCGATACTCTCGACTCCGCGACTGGTTCCGAGGAACAGTAGATCCGCCGGGCGACGAGCGAACAGCCCATTGGTAACAACACCCACGATGTTGTTTAACCTTTCTTCAATCTGAATCGGACGGGAAATGTCCATGTTGTAGATATCTAAGATGATGTTGCCATTGTCGGTTGTGAAACCGTCCCGATAGACAGGGTCGCCGCCTAGCTTTACGATCTCGCGGCCAACAAGGCTCCGTGCCATGGGGATTACCTCTACCGGCAAGGGGAACTCGCCCAATACGCCGACTTTTTTGGATTCGTCTGCAATGCAGATGAATGTCTTGGCAACTTCTGCAACGATTTTTTCGCGAGTCAGTGCTCCGCCGCCGCCTTTGATGAGCTCAAGGCGCTCGTTGGTTTCGTCTGCGCCGTCCACATAAAATTCCAGCTCACCAGCACTGTTCAGATCATAAACCGGAATGCCGTGGCTTTTTAGCCGCTCGGCAGTCGCTTCCGAACTGGCCACAGCGCCGTCGAACTCGTTTTTAAGCTCAGCTAGCATGTCGATGAAGAAGTTCGCCGTACTGCCGGTGCCAACGCCAATAACGCTATTGCGCTCCAAGCGCGGTGCAATGTAGTCCACTGCAGCTTTGGCAACGGCTTTTTTGAGTTCGTCCTGAGTCATTGAGCGCTCCGAGTTCAAATCTTGTGGGTTCAGCGGTCATTATAGCGCTTATGAGTGGCCAGCTTATAGACGACAGCCGTGCAAAGTTTCTACACTGTAGGTTTTCCCCGACCACTCACCAGCAACCGGAACCATCATGCCGCAACGCTACATCAAGAAGATCCTCGATGCGCGCGTCTATGACGTGGCCATCGAAACACCCCTCACTGAAGCCCGTAGCCTGTCCAAGCGCTTTGGCAATAATATTATGCTCAAGCGGGAAGACCTTCAGCCGGTGTTTTCTTTTAAGATTCGCGGCGCGTACAACCGACTTGTTCAGTTGTCGGAAGAGCAGAAATCCAAAGGGGTTATCTGTGCTTCTGCGGGCAACCACGCTCAAGGTGTGGCTCTCGCAGCTAAGGAGTTGGGTATCAAGGCGGTTATCGTGATGCCGCAAACCACGCCTGAGATCAAAGTGCGCTCCGTGCGTGCTCATGGAGCGCGTGTAGTGCTCAAGGGTGATGCCTTTGACGAGGCCGCCGCCCAAGCTCAAGAGCTGGTGGAGAAGCACGGGTATACCTACATTCCCCCCTATGACGACCCGGATGTCATCGCAGGGCAGGGAACGGTTGCCATGGAAATGCTGTGGCAGTTCAGCAAACCCATCCATGCGGTATTTATTTGTGTGGGCGGTGGTGGTCTGATTGCCGGTATGGCTGCTTACATCAAATACCTACGCCCTGAAATCAAGGTGATTGGCGTTGAGCCCGACGATTCCAACTGCCTGCAAGCTGCCATGAAAGCGGGCAAGCGAGTGGTGCTGGACGAAGTGGGCATCTTTGCAGATGGCGTAGCGGTGAAACAGATCGGCAAATACCCGTGGGAAATCTGCAAAGACCATGTGGATGAGGTGATCACCGTCTCCACCGATGAGATCTGTGCTGCCATCAAAGACATCTTTGAGGACACGCGCTCAATCGCCGAGCCAGCTGGGGCGCTGGGTGTTGCCGGTATCAAGAAGTACATTGAGCGGGAAAACATCGAGAATGAAAACTTGGTGGCTACCTTGAGTGGCGCCAATATGAACTTTGACCGCCTGCGCTACATCTCCGAGCGCACAGAAATCGGGGAGAAGCGAGAGGCGATTCTTGCGGTTACCATCCCAGAAAAGCCGGGGGCCTTTAAGACCTTTATCAACGCTCTGCATAAGCGCAACATAACCGAGTTTAACTATCGCTATGCCGATGCGAGCAAGGCGACCATTTTTGTGGGCGTTCAGGTTCAGGCTGGCGGTTTGGGTAGAGACGAGTTGGTGCAGGATCTCCGTGAAAACGGCTACTCTGTTCTCGATCTCACAGACAGTGACATGGCCAAGCAGCACATTCGTCACATGGTTGGTGGCCACGCGCCCACGATTGCCAATGAGAAGGTGTTCCAATTCGAGTTTCCGGAGCGCCCGGGGGCTTTGCTGAAGCTGCTGATGTCGCTAGGCACACGCTGGAATATTTCGATGTTCCATTACCGCAATCACGGCGCCGCCTACAGCCGCGTGCTACTAGGCGCACAAGTAGATAATGATGAAGTGAAAGACTTTGAAACCATGCTCGGAAAAGTAGGCTTCCGCTATGAAAACATGACGGATAACGAGGCATATCAGCTGTTTCTAGGTGCCGGCAACGGCAAGGCATCCTAAGCCGTTCAGTTAACCAGCCTGGGCAATAGCGCCGGGCTGGTTCTTCGTAGTCACTGACCCTCAGGCATTTCCCGTTAGTCGTTGTTTTTCTTACTGAACTTTAATCTGTCAAAAATTGTAAAATTCAGGATGCGTGTTAGTCTTTCGTCTAATTCTTGAAAACAAGAATAGCTAACTGATTTTCCGCAGATTTAATCTTATTTTTGAACAGGGATACGCGTCATGGGTGGCAAGCCAGATATTATCCGGGCTGTTGTGCTGATTTTTGCTGTCGGCCTCGTAATTACCGGATTTACCTCGCTTCAGGCCTCGGAAGAGCGTTCCTCGTCCACCACAAAAAACTCCGTCTCAGCCGACTCCGAGTACATGGCCAAAGCGCCGTTAAATCGGTAACAGCGACGCTCGCTATTTAACTCGATATACCTGTTTGTCTGTCACCACGCTATGGAGTGGCACATCCCAAGGCTCAACCGGTAGCCGTTCCACTTTTTGAAAGTCATGAGCCAAGCCAATCAGCTTTGGTGCCAGCCTAGGTCGTAAGCGGCTGAAGGCAAACGTGCGATCATAAAAGCCGCCTCCCATTCCTAGCCTTCCACCTTGCTCGTCAAACCCCACCAACGGAAATAGCACAGCGTCTAGCGCCCAAGCAGGCCGCTTAAGTCCTTTGCTAAAGGCCGGTTCGGGTATGCCAAAGCGATTGGCGGTTAGTTCAACGCCATCGTAATAGGGGCTGAAGACCAACCTGCCGGGATGGATGGGGTGCAGAACCGGTAGATAGAAGTGAATGCCTTTGAGGCGGGCCGTGGACATATAGGCGTGTGGATCAATCTCGCCATCGTTAGGCAGGTAAATGGCTATGTGTCTGGCTCTATACAAATCTGGGTTCATAGCCAGATTTAAAGCAAGGGAAGTAGAGGCTTGTTCCTGTTCTTGGGGCAATAGCGAGCGTCTCTGCTGGCGCAGTTGTTGACGTAGTTCGCGTCTGGACAAAGCAGGACATTCTGGTTCAGAAAGGTGTGAGTCGGTCGTCTGGCTCAAAATAAAGCTTCCCGAGCTGCCGTTATCGGATGTGGCCCTTGAACCCAAAGTTCAAGGTCGGTGGCCGCTGTGACATATTAGGCTTTCCCCCTGCGGGGACATGCTCACAATGCCCTAGAGTAGCCACCTGGGTAAAGCGCATCGGCTCGAGGACGAATCCGACCAGCGAACAGCCCAGGAAGTGTTTCCATTATAGGGCCAGATCCGGGGCCGATTGCAACACCTATCGGGGAATCTACCAAAATTCAGTGGCTTGAGTGTTCCCCCAAGGCGCTATCCAGCTTGCTGTCCATGGCTTTGAGCAGAGTGCTGGTGGCGTCAGACATGGTGTCCCGTTCAAGCAATTCATGGGTCATGTTCAGCGCGGCCATCACGGCGATGCGCTCGGTTCCGAACACTTTGCCGCTGGTGCGAATTTCACGCATTTTACTGTCCAGATGTCTGGCCGCACGTATGAGGGCTTCCTGCTCTTCTTCAGGGCAAGCGACCAGATACTCTTTGTCGAGAATTTTCACCTCAACGGTGGTGGATGGCTTAGACATCAATGGTGCTCCAGCGCTCGAAGGCGGCCGATCATGGCTTCGATCTTGTTTTTGGCAAGATCATTTTTTTGAATAAGTTGGCTCCGTTCCCGGTTCCAGTCATCCTGCAACTGCCTCAAATTCGCATTATCCCGCTCAAGTTTTTGGCAGTGTTCGATCAGCTTGTCCAGCTTGTCCGCTAATGCTTGTACTTCGGACTGTTCCATGACGTGCCCAGCATAGGTTGAAGTTATTGCGACTAACTATAAGTGTGTGTGCCATACCGGTCAATTTACAGGCGTGTCATAAGTTGTGAATTGCTGTTCTTCGTGTTCCGTACAGCAACCTGCAGGTGTCTTGAAAGCGCCTGAATGCTAGGATGGGGCCTTAACTCCACAACACAGGATTGTCTTGGTTCATGTCAGAAACCGACACTGCCAATGCGGCCCATGCCGCTGAATTTGAGCGCTGGGCAAATGTTTATACGGCCCACAAAGCGTTTAGTCACCCTTCCGAACTTCATGGCGCGCTTTGCGGCCGGCTAGCTGCTGGCTCTCGCATCGAGGAAGATGAGTGGTTGGCCATGGTATGTGAGCATATGGGGCTTCCGGAAACCGCAGTCGAAGAGAACGAAGACCTGTCAGTCTTTATGAACGAAGCTTACGAACAGGCGCTGGCGTTTTTGAAGTCGGCGGATATGAGCTTTCATCCTTTGCTGCCCGATGATGATTATGCGATTGACCAGCGCCTTGAGGCTCTGGTGGCATGGGTGCGTGGCTTTCTCGAAGGCATGGCTCTCTCTGCCGGAGAGTCTCTGGGCGAGGCACCGGAGGAAATTCGCGAGCTTATCGGAGACATGGTCGCGATCAGTCAGGTTTCTGAAGACCAAGAGTCTGATCAGGAAAGCGAGCAGCAACTATTAGAAATAACCGAGTACATCCGGCTGGGGGCTTTGGCCGTATTCACCGAGTTCAATCCGCCGGAAAAACCGGCATCACAAGCGCCAACGCTGCACTGATTATGCCACACACCGCGGGAGACCCTATGCCGTCCATTATACCCGTCAAGGAATTCGCTGAGCGCCGTCGCAAATTGATGGAGCGCATGGCACCAGACAGCATTGCCATAATTCCGGCTGCACCGGAGCGAGTTCGCAATCGCGACGTATTGCATCCGTTTCGCCAAGACAGCGACTTTCAGTATCTCACCGGTTTCGGGGAGCCTGAGGCAGTTTTGGCGCTGATCCCCGGCCGTGAGCACGGAGAGTCCGTTCTGTTTTGCAAAGAGCGAAATCCCGAGAAAGAGCTGTGGGACGGTTTTCTTGTAGGTCCAGAAGGCGCGATAGAGCGCTACGGTTTGGATGATGCTTTCCCGATTTCAGATATCGACGACATTTTGCCCGGTATGATCGAAGGCCGCAGCCGCGTGTACTATCCGTTAGGCAAAGATCAGGGCTTCGATACCCGGGTAATGGACTGGGTTAAGGTGCTTCGCAGTAAGGTTAAAAGTGGTGCCCACCCGCCGGGAGAGTTCGTGTCTCTGGAGCACCTTCTGCACGACCTCCGGCTTTATAAGAGCAGCAGTGAAATCAAGGCAATGGCCAAAGCTGGCCAGATCAGCGCTGAAGCCCATTGCCGTGCTATGAAGCGCGCCCGTAAGGGGGGTTATGAGTACAACCTTGAGGCTGAGCTGATTCATACCTTTATGGATCATGGGGCCCGTTCCACGGCCTACCCGTCTATTGTTGGCGGTGGAGCAAATGGCTGTATTTTGCATTACATAGAAAACACGGCACCACTCAAAGATGGTGAGCTGGTTCTGATCGACGCAGGTTGTGAGGTTGAGTGTTACGCCTCTGACATCACCCGGACTTTTCCGGTCAATGGCAAATTCAGCCCTGAGCAGCGAGCAGTTTACGATGTGGTGCTGGAGGCGCAGTACGCGGCCATTGATGCCGTTCGCCCCGGCAATCACTGGAATCATCCCCACGAAGCGGCGCTGAAAGTGCTCACTAGTGGGTTGATTGAGCTGGGTATTTTGGCTGGCTCAGTCGATGACGCCATAGCCAGTGAAGCCTTCAAGCCCTTCTTTATGCATCGCACCGGCCATTGGCTGGGGTTGGATGTACACGATGTGGGCGACTACAAAATAGGGGATGCGTGGCGGCTCCTTGAGCCGGGCATGGCGCTTACCGTTGAGCCGGGTTTGTATATCGCACCGGATAATACCGACGTCGATGAAAAATGGCGCGGCATTGGTATTCGTATTGAAGACGACGTGGTGGTTACGAAAGAGGGCTGCCGGGTGCTGACAGACGGTGTGCCCAAGACCGTGGAAGAGATTGAAGCCCTGATGGCGGATTGAGCCTGTGAAACATTCCGATACCGATGTGATCATTGCCGGTGGTGGGCTGGCGGGTGCGACCTTAGCTCTGGCACTTGCCAGAGTTGCACCTGCGTTGAGAGTCACCGTGGTTGAGGCTTTTCCGCTCTCGGCGGATGCTTTGCCGGATTCCTATCAGCCCAGTTACGATGCCCGTTCCACCGCATTGGCGTGGGGCTCCCGGCTGATTTTTGAAGAGCTGGGGCTCTGGCATCGGATATCGGAGCACGCGACGCCTATCCAGCACATACACGTATCAGATAGAGGCCGTTTCGGCGCCACTCGCTTAAATGCCAAAGAGTATGAGCAGCAAGCGCTGGGCTATGTGGTAGATAACCGCTGGATGGGGCTTTGTTTGATGCGGGAGTTGCTCGAAACAAAGGTTCAATGGCAAGCGCCGGCAGAAGTCACCGACATGAGGCCCAGCGAGCAAGGTGTGAGCGTTAGCTTGAAAACCGGCACCGAAACCAGCCACCTAAAGGCGCATTGTTTGATTGTGGCTGATGGTGGCCGTTCCGGGTTACGAGAAAAGCTCGGCTTCCAGCCAAGCCATCACGGCTACAATCAGAATGCACTCATTGCCAACGTATCCACCAGCGACAGCCATGAATTCACGGCATTTGAGCGCTTTACCGAAACGGGCCCCATGGCCATGTTGCCCCATGGATCGCCATCTCGAGCGGGACATGAGTCGGCGCTGGTATGGACCTTGAACGATCAAGAACTGGAACAGATTCTGGCGATGTCCGACAACGACAAATGCTTGCGGCTTCAAGAGCGCTTTGGCTGGCGTCTAGGCCGGTTTACCCGAATAGGCGAGTGTCACCATTACCCGCTGACACTCACAACGGTGGCCGAGCCTGTAAGGCCCGGCGTAGCACTTGTGGGCAACGCCGCGCACGCTCTGCATCCGGTTGCGGGGCAGGGTTTTAATCTGGCTTTGCGGGGTTTGATGACTCTGGTGGAGCAGTTCCGGTTGGCGGCAGAGCAGGGGCGGTCACCGGGTGACTTTCAGGTATTGCGCCGTTATCACGAATTGCACAGCCCGGATTGGCAGCAAACCGTGCAATTCTCGGATTCACTGATCCGTATTTTTGGCCACTCACTGGCACCCGTTGCGGCAGCCAGAGATGCTGGGTTAGTGGGCCTAGACTTATTGCCCGGCGCCAAGCGTCTGTTTGCGCGCAAAGCCATGGGTACAGGCGGGCGCAGAGCTGTTATCAACGGGCCAGCGGCGAGTGATAAACCATGAGCGAAACCAAAGTGTTCGATATTCTCGTAGTTGGCGGTGGTATGACGGGTACCGCGTTGGCTCTTGGCTTGTCGAAGCAAGGTTGGACGGTTGGCTTGGTGGAGGGCAGTGATCGTGCCGCGTTGCTGAAAACCCCCGAACCCGTTGAGGGTGTAATGGATTTTGAGCCTCGTGTTAGTGCCATTTCTGTGGCCAGCCAACAGCTGCTTGAATCTTTGGGCGCTTGGCGCGGGGTAGCGGCCGGGCGTCACTGCCCTTATCAAGGTATGGCTGTATGGGACGGCGACGGCACCGGCCGAATTCATTTTGACGCCGCCGAATTACAAGCCCGAGCCTTGGGGACGATTGTCGAAAACCGTAGTTTGGTCAGGGCCCTGTTCGAGATTGTAGAAACCAGCGATGTTGACCTGATTGATGGTGTGCAGGTGACCGGTTGCACTCAAGACGGCGACCTGCGCTGCATTGAGCTTGCCGATGGCCGTAAACTCGGCGCACAACTCGTGATTGCGGCTGATGGTGCCAACTCCAGATTACGGCAGTGGGTTGGCTTGCCTACCCGCGAATGGGATTATGACCAGCAGGCGATTGTTTGCACCGTGCGCACAGCCCAGAGCCATAGATACACAGCTTGGCAAAGGTTTTCGCAAACCGGACCTTTGGCTTTTTTGCCGCTGGCAGCCGAAAACGGTGATGAGCATTATTGCTCCATCGTTTGGTCACAAGATACCGAAGAAGCCCGCCGTCTGATGGCGCTGGATGATACAACCTTCACCACCGAGCTAGAGCGCGCCATCGAAAGAGAGCTTGGTACGATTGAATCGGTTTCCAAGCGTTTTGCATTCCCGCTGCGTCAGCGTCACGCTAAAGACTACATTGCGCCCGGCTTCGCGTTAATCGGTGACGCAGCCCACACCATTCACCCCTTAGCTGGTCAGGGTGCCAACCTCGGATACGGTGATGTTCGGGTGATGCTGGAAGAATTATCCAGCGCCAAAAGGTCTGGTTTAAGCCCGGCGAACGAGCTGGTTCTTGCGCGCTACCAACGTCGTCGAAAAGGCGAGAACCTAACCATGATGATGGCGATGGAAGGTTTCAAACAGCTATTTGGTCGCGATGAGCTACCTTTCAGGCTACTCAGAAATACCGGTATGCGCTGGCTTGATGAGCTGGGGCCGGTAAAAAACCGTATTGCAGCAGAGGCCATGGGCCTTAATCTTTAAACCGCCACCACCACACAGGATACTCACTGATGGCAGGAGCCAGTCTACTCACACTTCTCGATGACATTGCGGCGTTGCTCGACGACGTTTCTTTGATGACAAAAGCCGCGACAAAGAAAACAGCGGGTGTGCTGGGGGACGACCTTGCCCTGAACGCACAACAGGTCACCGGTGTAAGACCTGCCCGGGAGCTGCCGGTAGTTTGGGCGGTTGCCAAGGGGTCGATGGTGAACAAGGTGATACTTGTTCCGGCTGCGGTGGCTATCAGCTTCTTTATGCCTTGGCTGGTGACGCCTTTGTTGATGCTTGGCGGTGGCTTCCTATGCTTTGAAGGCGTTGAAAAGCTGGCCCATAAATTTTTGCATGCCAAGGAAGACGAACAGCACAAAAAGGAACGTCGTGAGGCTCTCAAGCAACCGGACGTGGATTTGAGGGTGTTGGAGAGGCAAAAGATAAAAGGTGCCATTCGGACAGACTTCATTCTCTCGGCAGAGATCATAGCAATCACGCTAGGCGTGGTAGCCAGTGTGAGCATCGGTATGCAGTTTGCCGTTCTGTCTGTGGTGGCCGTGGGTGTTACGGTAGTGGTTTACGGGTTGGTGGCAGGGATTGTGAAGCTGGACGATGTTGGCCTCTACCTAAGCCAGAGAGACAGTGAGCTGGCGCAAAAGGTCGGTGATGGCATTCTCTGGCTTGCGCCTTACCTTATGAAAACCTTATCGATTGTTGGCACTCTCGCTATGTTTTTGGTGGGAGGCGGCATTCTTGTGCACGGCGTACCGCCCGTTTATAACGCTATTGAACTCTTCGCTGCGGATTATAGCGGTTTGTGGGCCATGCTGATTCCTGTGCTAGCCAATGGCTTGGTCGGAGTTATCGCGGGGGCTGTGCTGGTAGCTGTGATTACCCCCCTTATACGGCTGTGGGAAGCGAGATCAGAGACAGCTTGAGATTACAGGCAGGCGTCAAACAGTCGGCTGGTAAGAACCGGAACGGCGGTTTCAACTCGCAATATGCGCGGCCCCAAATGCACGCTTTGGCACCCTGCCTCTTCCAGCTTGCCTACTTCATAGGGCGTGAACCCGCCCTCCGGCCCGATACACAGCGCAGTTGGCCTGTTCAAGTGTGTAGGGCAGGGCGTAGGTGTGCCCGGGTGTGCAACTAGTGCTTCTTTGCTTTCTAGCAGGGCGGGCAGTTCATCTTCCACAAAAGGTTTGAACAGCTTGCGAATATGCACGCTTGGCATAGCTGTGTCTTTTGCTTGCTCTAACCCAAGAGTAAGGTTTTCTCGCAGGTTGTCACCCGATAGCCACGGTGTTTGCCAAAAGCTTTTTTCCACCTTGTAGCTGTTGATCAGCCAAATGTCTTTGATGCCCAATGTTGCGCTGGTTTGCAGTATGCGGCGGAACATTTTAGGACGAGGCATGGCCAGAATCAGAGTAAGAGGCAAGGGGCGAGGTGGCTGCTGATCCAGCTTAACAATCAATTCAGCTTCGGAGTTTGTGAGCGCTATCACTTCTCCCAGCCCCATCAAACCATTCACTCGACCAACGGGCAATCGATCACCAATAGCGGCACCGAGTATCGACTTTATATGCTCAAGCCTTCGACCCCGAAGTAGCACGCGATCGGGGGCAATAAAATCCTCGTCAAACAGTAAGGCTAGATTCATTCAGAGGGCGACTCGTCCGCTTCTGTTACTTCGCGCACGGCTAGCCTGCCAAACAAAATACCCAGCTCGAACAGAATCCACATGGGTACAGCCAACAGTGTCTGGGAGATAATGTCTGGTGGCGTAAGCATCATGCCAATGACAAAGCAGCCCACCACCACGTAAGGCCGTTTTGCTGCTAAATCTGCAGGTGTTGTTACGCCGCTGAGAATCAGCAAGATGGTGGCAATGGGAATCTCGAAGGCGATTCCGAACGCAAAAAACATTTTCAGCACAAAGTTGAGATAACTGCTGATATCCGGCAGCTCAACAATGCCTTCTGGGCCTATGGCCGTGAAAAAGCCAAACACCAGCGGGAACACCACGAAATACGCAAAAGCGGCGCCCAGGTAGAAGAGAATAACCGACGTGAAGAGCAACGGAAAAGCGAGCCGCTTTTCATGTGCATACAGCCCCGGTGCAACAAAGCTCCAAAGCTGATAGAGAATGATTGGAATGGCGGCAAAAACCGATAAAAACAGCGCCAGTTTCAAGGGTGCGAAAAACGGCGAGGTGATGTCCGTTGCGATCATTGTCTGGCCAATGGGCAGCAATGACCGAATAGGCTCCGATAACCAAAGGTACAATTCGTTGGCAAAGGGGTAGATGGCCGCAAAACAAATAACCACCGCCAGAACCATTTTCAGCAGCCGGTTACGAAGTTCCAACAGGTGCTCAACAAGAGGCATCTCGGGCTGGTGTGCCGTGGTGCTTTGATGGCTTGGCTTTTCGCCATCTGTATTAGCATTCATGAAGGCTTATCCGACGGTTTTTGCAGAGTATCTGACGGAACCGGTTGGCTCTCTTCGGGGGCGGCTAGAGGGTCGTTTTTCGGAGTCTCATCCGTCACGGCTTTGGGACTGGCTGCTGATTTGCCTTCGGGCGTGTCCGACATGATCATGTGTTCGTACTTTTTTGCTTCATCCAGAGCACCGCGTACTGTTTTCTGTACGTCGTCCAGCCCTACATCGCCCGCATCGCGTAGCTCTTTTCTCAGCTCTTCGGCTTTTAACTGGCGGTCAAGCTCGGAAGTGAACTGACTAACCATACGGCGCGCACCGCCAACCCAGCGCCCGGCAGCCCGCGCAGCCGTAGGGAGCCGTTCAGGGCCAAGCACTAACAGAGCAATAACACCGCAAATCAGCAGTTCTAAAAAGCCGATATCAAACATTCTGCTTGGTCTCAGCTTTTGGTTTTGTCCTTGGGCTTATCGTCAGCCGCCTGCCGAGCTTGTCCTTCTTTTGCGCCTTCCAATGAGTCCGGATCGTCTGTTTTGCCATCTTCGTCGTTCATGGATTTTTTGAATCCACGAATGGCGCCACCTAGATCAGTGCCAATGTTGCGTAGTTTCTTGGTCCCGAACAGCAGAATTACGATGCCCAGTACAATAAGAAGTTGCCAAATACTGATGCCCATCAAGGGATCCTCGTTTTTGATGTTTCTGTTGGGCGATATTGTACGCCACCAAAGTAGGTTCGCGGAAACCCCCGTAAGGGGTATTACCGGATTATTCGCTTCGGGAAGCCTTCTCGTCGAGCCCTGAAAGATCAAAGCGACTAGACAACTCATCCAAAACATCCTTCTGGCTAAGGCCTAAGCTAGATAGCATAACCATGCTGTGAAACCAAAGGTCTGCCGTTTCACTAATCACCGCACGGGTCTCTCCAGTATGTTCGGCATCTTTGGCAGCCAATAAAGTCTCGGTGCACTCTTCGCCAACCTTTTCCAGAATTTTGTTCAGGCCTTTGGCGTGCAGGCTAGCGACGTAGGATTTCTCCGGGTCGGCTGATTTACGGGCTTCCAGAACCCGGGTCAGGTTTTCCAGAACATCACTCAATGTGCGCTCTCCTCAGTTGCTGCCATAAATGGCATCAGGATCTTTGATTACGGGCTCAACGCCGACCCACTGGCCATCTTTCAGAGAGCGGTAGAAACAGCTGCGTCGGCCAGTGTGGCAGGCAATGCCACCTTTTTGTTCAACTTTCAGCAATATCACGTCCTCATCGCAGTCGAGGCGGATATCCTTAACAACCTGCTGGTGCCCAGAGGTCTCGCCCTTGCGCCAGAGCTTACCCCGAGACCGTGACCAATAAAC
Organism: Marinobacter sp. 1-4A; assembly: GCF_016597725.1. Taxonomy (GTDB): domain Bacteria; phylum Pseudomonadota; class Gammaproteobacteria; order Pseudomonadales; family Oleiphilaceae; genus Marinobacter. The sequence continues at coordinate 291,547 of NZ_VCGY01000002.1, read as the reverse complement.
CGCCTGACCTTCTTCAGCCGTTAGGCGAAGGGATTCCCGGTTCATCCAAGCCATCATTAGAATGTCACCTGTGGCGGAATCCTGAGCAATAGCGGGAACTAAGCCATCAGCGGTCCAGCGAATGGCTTCAAGCCAATCAGAGCCGTTTACAGTATCGGACATATCTTTCATTTATGTGAATCCTGAGCTGCGCGCCGTGCTGCGGCGCCTCCTTGTCTATTAGCGCCATGCTACCAGAACACCCGCCTCTATTTCGCCCGAAGCAGGTTTAAACCAGGACCTATATACACAAGCCCTGTGACTTTGCCTATAACTTGAGACAGGTGCGGGCTTGATCTGGCTGTTTTTGTAAAACTGGCCGCGAACGCCACCAGCAGCAGGCACCATAGTGTACCCCCAAGCACAAATATTCCGCCTAAAAACAAAAATATTGAAGCGCTATTGGCGCTTTCGGGAGCGACAAACTGTGGAAGGAATGCGAGAAAGAAAATTGCAATCTTGGGGTTCAGCAGGTTAGTGAGAAAGCCTTGGTAAAAAAGCAGTGTCCCTCGCTGAGCTGACACTCCAATAGATGAGTCCGGTTTACGGTGGCTACGCCATGCTTGTATGCCGAGATAAATCAAATAGGCGGCGCCTAGAAGCTTAACCACCGAAAATGCCAGCGCGGAGGTAGCCAATATTGCGGAAAGCCCGATTGCGGCAAAAAGCGTGTGTGCAAGAATACCAGTGCTTACACCTAGTACAGATAACAGTCCGGCAAGGCGCCCCTGCGATATTGTTCTCGCCAAGATGTACATGGTGTCTGGCCCCGGCGTAATCCAGAGTAAAAAGCTTGCGCTAAAAAATAACCAAAATTCATGCGCTTGTAACATTCAAGACTCCCAGTCTGAATCCTTGATTTCTCAGCCAATATAACTGGTAAGACGTTCTTTTCGCCAGAGCGGTTCCTATCGGAGTGCCTATTATTCGAGCGTAATATCAGGGGGCGAGACCTGCCAAATATGAATTAATCGCAACACGGAAAGCGTTGTCAAAGAAAGTTTCCTATGTGAAGGTTATTGCCGATGTCACGGATTACCGTGCACACCGCAAATGGAATATTCCTTTTACATTGGCGGCGATCAGTTTTTTACGCTGCCCATTTAACGCGAGGAAATTGCTATGAATAACGACATCATTGAAGGTAATTGGAAGCAGCTTAAAGGTAAGGTACGCGAGAATTGGGGCAAGTTGACAGACGACGATGTAGATGAAATCGCCGGCCGCCGCGACCACTTTATCGGTAAGGTTCAAGAGAAATACGGCATGAAAAAGGATGAAGCTGAGAAAGAGTGGGAAAAGCTAAAGAACTCCTAAACCCCTAATGCCGTTATGATCATCAAAAGCCGGTACCTGCTTTTCCATAGGTACCGGCTTTTGGGTTACAGACCTCGGAAACCTTCGTGTGAAAAATCAAAAGCGACGAGTAAATGCTCATTTAAAGCCTGATCGCAAAGGCCTTCACTCGAAAAATCTGCACAAGCACGGCTATGATTTTTCATTGCTTGTAGCAAGTTATCCGCCACTCGCCTCCTATGTAAAAGAAAACGCCCATGGCAACCCTTCTATAGAGTTTGCAGATCCGCAGGCCGTGAAGTCTCTAAATGCCGCACTATTGACTCACCATTACGATATTGCTGGTTGGGATATTCCTGAGGGGGCACTTTGCCCGCCCATTCCGGGCAGGGCCGACTACATTCATTACATAGCCGAGCTAGTTGGCACTTCCAAGGCCAAAATCAACTTACTTGATATAGGAACTGGAGCAAATGGAATATACCCAATTTTGGCATGCCAGATATACGGTTGGCACTGTGTGGGTAGTGATATCAATGCTCGCTCACTTGAAAACGTTGCGGCGATTATTGATAGAAACCCTCACCTGAAAGACAGCCTTACACTGCGCATGCAACATGATCAAAACCAGATGTTCGAAGGCATTATCCAGACGGGAGAGTTCTTTGATGTCAGTGTGTGCAATCCGCCATTTCATGCTTCTCAAGATGAAGCAAACAAAGGCAGCCAGCTAAAGCTTAAAAACCTTGCCCGTAATCGTGGTGAGCAACGTACCCAGCCAACATCGCCCACTTTGAATTTTGGTGGCTTAGAGGCGGAGCTCTGGTGTAAAGGCGGTGAACGGTTATTTCTTAAAAAGATGATAAAAGAAAGCAAGGCGTTTTCAAGCCAATGCCGCTGGTTTACAAGTCTGGTTTCAAAAGCGGACAACGTAAAGCCGGCAATCAAACTGATCCGTAAGCTAGGGGCGACGGAGGTTCGGGAAATAGAGATGACGCAGGGGAATAAAATTACGAGGATATTGGCTTGGACATTTACCGACTTGGGCGGATGACTTTGTACGGGCCAGCATCCCCCGCCACGTTCGGCAGTGCGCGCTATTTAAAGCTTACGGGCTTCTCTATCTCGTAAATTGTATCCACGATTTCTTCGACTTTCGTGGAAATAATGGATTGGGCATCGCGCAGCCCCTTGTTGTAAAACAACACGCCAAGCTCTTTCTCGAAAAAATCAATCAAGAATTCGGCATCAAACCCTCCGATGTCTTGATTGAGCTCTTCGGCGAAATAGGACTTCAATTTTGCGACCATGATCTCTTTTTCTGCTCTGCTGAAATCTATCTTGGACAAACCAAACTCCTCCATTGGTTTTTTGCGCGCGGGCTGATGAACGCAGGCTGTGCTACAAATACTGATGATTCGATGCCCAATCATCGCGTGTCATTCGATATAGGCAGGCACCGGCCTGCTGTGAAACTCCCGAGCAGCATAGTCCCGGAATCCTGCCTTCTCAGTTACCCTGATGGAAGCTGTGTTCTCTGGTTCGATCGTGAATTCGTGAGCCAAGCTGCATAGTCCTTCCCGCATTGGGCGCAGCGCCAGTTATGGCTCTCTCGATAGTCGGATGCGGCGAATCCACAAAATGGGCATGGTGCGCTCATTTAAGCCCTCTCACTGAACGAACTTGATGTCTGGTCAAGTGTCGTTACGCCACTCGCTGTGCTTGCGCACCCCCTCGTACTCAAGCCATGGCTCCTCATGTGAAGCCCAAATGTGAGCCTCTGGCCGCAATTTAGGGTCATCATCCAGAGTAGCTACCCGAACGATTACATGCGGTTGCACCGGCCTCTCTGCCACCAAATGAGACCCGCAGTGTTTGCAAAAATGACGCAATTTTCCTGGCGAGGACTCGAACGTAGAAATAGAACCCGTGCCCTTGAGCCAACGGAAATGCTCACGCTTTACGCCAGCCGTAGAGGCAAACGGGGCAGCGTGGGCTTTACGGCAAGTTTTGCAGTGGCAATGCACAATGGGCATATCCACAGAGTCTATTTCGTAACTTATCTCGCCACACAAACAGCTTCCCTTTAGCCCCATGGGGATCTCCTTCTTTATATATGCATAGGCAACCAGCACCGGAGCGCCCTCGAAGGGAACCAATAAGCGGTATGGCTTTGTTGATTGGTTAGCCGCCTGACTATGTATTGCTCACCAACCAGGCTGCAAAAAACAGTGCTCCACTGGTGGCGAATGTGAGTACCGCTAACCCTTTAGGTATCTTTATCTTATCTCTTGCCACCCCTCTGATGGTGCCATGCAACAGAACTAAAATGAAAAAAGATACGATGACCCATGTGCCCAGAGAGATCAAACGATCGAAAGGGTCAGTGTTTTTTATAAAAATCGTCACTGTCATTGCGGCCATGATCAGCACAAAGCCAGTCATCATAATGGCGTCAAACGCAGAGTATCTATTTTTCATATCGGTGAGACACAATGATCCTGTAGGAAAGCCCTATACAGAGCCCGGACCAAAGCCGCAATTAAAAAAGACTGCGTTGGGCCTGCGATGGTTATGCACTTGACTCTGACCAGACGGCATATTCATTGCCATTTGGATCACTGAAATGAAAACGGCGACCACCCGGGAATGGGAAAATATCCTTGACGATTTTTCCGCCACACAACTTTACCTTCTCGAGAGTTGCTTCCAAGTCAGTGCTGAAAAGGACGACCAGTACACTTCCAATACCCGTTGTGGCTACACTGTCTGACTTGAAAAACCCACCATCCAGTCCCGCGTTCTCGATCGCTACGTAATCGGGGCCGTAGTCCACAAACGTCCATCCAAATGCATCACCAAAGAACCTTTTAGTGGCTGCAATGTCCCTGGCTGGAACCTCAACATAATTGATCTTTCCGGTTTCTTTCACTGCTTCCTCCTTGGTGCATGGCCTGAACCTACTTAAGCGACTTGCTACACATTCACCGAGTACTTGAGGTCACGCGCCTCATCACCTGTCATGCCTCGAAAGCCCCAACAGTGAGCAGGTTGCTCCTTAATTGTCACTTCGACATCGACTGGTGATATACCGACCACCGTTTCGATCTTGTTGAAGAGCTCCTTGATCAAAGCCTTTTGGGTCTCCGGAGCTCGCCCCTGCATCATGTTGATCTCTATGACGGTATAAGCTGGCGTCCTGCCGCCCGGATAATAGAAGTCCTCGGCATCTAGTGGGATGAAGCGGTGTGCCCGCTTGTCTTCCGGCATGCCGAGTACGGACTGCATGCACCCGTGAATGACCTCGGAGAGTTGAGCTTTGATCGGGTTCAGGTGTTCCTTAATACCATAAATGATAATCACGATGCCTCCTGCAATGTGTAAGGTTTGGAGTTTGGTTGATCAATCCTAAAAAGGTACCGGAAGCCACCTTTCTCTTTTAGCGACTACCTCGCATAACCAGTACGCCCGCTCCAGCAAGCAGCGCCCATGTCCAGATTGGCGCATTCTCTGCCCATTCACTAGCTTCTGGTTGGGTTCCGATAATGGCTGCTGCGATAAGGGCTACGGCGGCGATGCCCCGGCGCCAGCGACGGTCGGTTCTGCGCTGTTGTTCCCGAAGCAAGGCTAGGGTGTCTTGATTTTGTTTTTCGGTGGGGCCGGCGCCGCGTAATTGTAGCAGTGCGTCGTGAACCAGTTGCGGCATTTCTGGTGATTGTTCTAGCCATGCGGGTAAGTGGGTTTGTAGGGATTTGATCAGGCCCGAGGGGCCAATCCGCTTGCGCATCCATTTTTCTAAAAATGGCTGGGCGGTGCTCCACAGGTCAAGTTCCGGGTACAGCTGGCGGCCTAGGCCTTCTACGTTAAGAAGGGTTTTTTGCAGCAGAACCAGTTGCGGCTGCACTTCCATATCAAACCGCCGAGCGGTCTGGAACAGGCGTAGCAGAAAGTGGCCGAAGGAAATGTCCTTCAGTGGCTTTTCGAATATCGGTTCGCACACAGTACGAATGGCGGCTTCGAATTCATTCACTCGTGTCTCTGGCGGAACCCAACCAGACTGGATGTGAAGCTGCGCCACTTGCCGGTAATCCCGGCGGAAGAAGGCCAGCAGGTTACGCGCTAGGTAGCTTTGGTCATCGGGCGCCAAGGTGCCCACAATGCCAAAGTCGATGGCGATGTATTTCGGGTCGGCTGGGTTGGAAACGTCTACAAAAATATTGCCGGGGTGCATGTCAGCGTGGAAAAAGCTGTCCCGGAATACTTGGGTAAAGAAAATCTCGACGCCTTTTTCTGCCAGCACTTTGAGATCCACACCCGCAGCCTTTAAGGCCGGAACATCGGCAATGGGGATGCCGTGGATACGTTCCATTACCATGACAGTTTTGCGGGTGTAATCCCAGTCTATAAAGGGGATGTAGATCAGCGAAGAGTTGTCGAAGTTACGGCGCAACTGGCTCGCGTTGGCGGCTTCCCGCTGTAAATCCAGCTCGTCGTGAATGGTGGAGTCGTAATCCGCTACCACCTCGACCGGGTGCAAGCGCTTGCCTTCTGTCCAGTACTTTTCCAGCAGGTTGGCCATGAGGTACATCAGGGCGAGGTCTTGTCGAATCACTTTTTCGATACCGGGGCGTAGCACTTTCACCACAACTTCTTGGCCATTCATCAGCGTGGCGGCATGCACTTGTGCCACTGAAGCGGAGGCTAGCGGATCTGCACCGAACTCTTTGAACAGTTCCTCTACCGGGGCTCCGAGGGAGGTTTCAATAATGTTGCGGGCCACATCGCTGGGGAACGGCGGCACGCGGTCCTGAAGGGTTTTGAGTGATGCTGCCATGTCGTCTGGTAACAGATCACGGCGGGTCGACAGTATTTGGCCGAACTTTACGAATACCGGCCCAAGTTCTTCCAGCGCCAAGCGCAGGCGATCACCACGGCTAAGCTTGGGTTGCGGAAATAGATGCCAGGGGGCCAGTAAAAAAAACACTTTCAGTGGTGCGGGAAGCTCTGACATGGGCAAAAATGTGTCTAGCCGATAGCGGCAGAATACCCAGGAAATGCGAATCAGGCGTTGCAGGCGGGTCACGGAGTCTCCGGTTTGTCAGTATGGCTACGGCTTTCGATCTGGCTTACGCGTGCTTCAAGGCGCTCAAGGTGTAGGCTGAGGGAGTCAATGTCCTCAAATGTGGCCTCCAGTTCGCGGCGGCCGGGCAGGGCTCGGCTTTCTTCGTGCACGTATTCCTCGATGTTGGCGTTCAGTGTTGTGAATGCCTGACGGCTCCAGGCCACTGCGTTGCGAATACGTTTGCCGATAAAATGGGCTGGTACATCACCGATGTGCTTCGCCATGGCTGCTTCCCAGTCTGGGTTAAGCTGGTCCAGAGCACGTTGAAACTGGTGCGCCAGTGCGGTATCGCCGGTGACATGGAGGCGATTATCCGAGAATACACGGCTGTCCCCTGTGGCCAGTGCCGCGAAAGCCAATGGCTTGCCGCTGATGTCCAGAGCCGGGTTATCGGTTGGCTGTCCGTGTACCTGCACTCGACTGCCAACTCTGTGCAGTGAGCAGGTTAGGGCAAGTGGGTCGGTGATGCGGAACTGTACCGGCCCTTCAAGGGCATCCAATAGCGATTTCTGGCCGGCGGGGTCCAGTTCAAGCGCGTGGTTCAGTGCCCGCTCGATTATGGCGGTTATCGCCGTAAGCAGGGTCGGGCCGGGGAACATCAGGGTTTAATCCCCACGTGCAGGGCAACAATGCCGCCGGTCATGTTGTAGTACTTGCAGTTCACCAAGCCTGCGTCTTCCATCATGCTTTTTAGGGTGTCTTGATCCGGATGCATGCGGATGGACTCGGCTAGGTACTTGTAGCTTTCACTGTCGCCGGCAATAAGTTGGCCCATTAGGGGCAGAGCGGTAAACGAGTATGTATCGTAGGCTTTACTGAGCAGTGGATTGGTGGGTTTGGAGAACTCCAACACCATCAGTTTTCCGCCGGGCTTGAGTACGCGGGTCATATCCCGCAGAGCCTGATCCTTGTCAGTTACATTGCGCAGGCCAAAGGCAATGGATACGGCGTTGAAGTTGTTGTCCGGAAAGGGCAGATGTTCCGCATCGGCTTGCACATACTCAATGTTGCCAGCGTAACCCCGGTCGGTTAGGCGGCTGCGCCCAACTTGCAGCATGGAGGCGTTTATGTCGGCAAGTACTACTTTGCCGTCGCGGCCTACCAAATCAGAGAACTTCATGGTCAGATCACCGGTACCGCCCGCAATATCCAGCACTTGATGGCCGGGGCGCACGCCGGAGAGCTCAATGGTAAAACGCTTCCATAGCCGGTGTACGCCCATAGACATTAGATCGTTCATCAGGTCGTATTTGCCCGCGACGCTGTGAAATACTTCGGCTACCTGGCTGGCTTTTTGGCTTTTGGCCACATTGCGAAAACCAAAATGGGTAACGTCGTCTTGGCCATTACCGGGAGTGGTCGGCGTTTGTTGCTCGCTCATTGGGCATGTCCTGTCAGAAACTGAATCTCGTATTCTAACGCTTGATGGGGTTGCTACAAGGGTGGCTACAGGTTAAATACCGCCTTACACTGTAAAACCGTTTAAATTTGAAGAGAAAACTGACTCATGTCTGTAATTGATGTACATCGCGCCCACACTCTTGATAAAGAACATGCCCGCGAGGCGGCCGAATCGCTTGCTGAGGACCTCTCCAGCAAGTTCGAGCTTAACTACCAGTGGGAAGGGGATCAGCTCAAGTTCAAACGCTCGGGAGTTAAAGGCCATCTGAATATTACCAACGACGACCTACACGTGCATTTGGAGCTGGGCATGCTGCTGCGCCCCTTCAAATCACGAATTGAGCAAGAGATTCACAGCCAGTTGGATCAAATTTTAAAAGCCTAAAGCGCCTGCTGTTGATTTATAGGTCGCCCGGGAGCGTAAAGGGCTGCGGGTGACCGCTTAGGATATTGTTCATAACCTGCTGCTCCCGGGTTACCAGTCGATCAATCAGTACGTCCACTTTATCCATTTTCCGGAATGCTGAATAACCCCGGTGAAGGAAGTTGTGCAGATCACTCAGGTCGGCCATTTCCGCTGGCGTTCGGCTTATTGAAAGGAGCCAGCCCAGCGTTCGGTTACGCACGTAGCGGTCAAGCTTTTGCCCCACCTCACCGACCAGCATCACTTGTTTTTTGCGCTGTTCCAGCTTTTGGCTGGCGCGATATGCCTCGCAGTAGTGTTCTGTAGTGACAGATCTTGCGGGGATATTGCGTTCTTCAAACAATTCCGCCAATTCGAGATCCAGCTGCTGGGTAATTAAGTTGAGTTCTACCAGCCCGGCAAGCACTTCGAGCTGTTGGTCTGGCAGCCACTTGACCATTTTGGGGAACACCCGGTCTATATTGTCGTCACGGCGGGTCATGCTGGCGGGTGCGTAAAGATCAGTGAGTAGAAATTCCAGCCCTTCGTGGTAGCCGGGGTGCTGATACAAATCCAGATGGGTGGATTTCAGGCGTTCGGCTTGCCAAGCGGCAACCACGAAGGTGGTGTCGAGCAACCGATGGTTTGCTTTATGTTTCCGGAAATCGTGATATTCCAATAAAAGCTGCTGTAGGCGATGGGCGCTTTCTGAGCGCACGTCTGTGCCAACAAGGCGCTCACGGTACATGGTGCCAACTCCGGTCGTTCTGCGTAAAGGCGCATAGTTTACCGGAGGCAGTGAGGGTGTGCAGCAGCCCGGTCATTGCCGGGCGCTGATTTTGGAGGCTTGCTTGGTTTTAGCCTTGAGCGGCAGCGGGCAAGGACTCAAAACCCGGTAACCATTCTTTGCTGTCGAGGGTTACAAAATGGCTAGGTGCCTGTGTTTCGATTATGCGCATAGTGGTTGGGCTTTGCCGTGCACTGGCTAGCATGGCCGGCCGATCCAGAATCCGATCTACGCCTGGTATCAAAAAGGTACCGTGACGCACATGCTTGTATACGTCGGTATCGGTGCGCTGCATCCAATCAAGTATATTCTCAATGTTGCGCACAATCGTAAGATGGTCGCGAGTTGAATAAAACAGCTTGCCCAATAGCTGTCTTTTGCGCGGATTCATTTTTCCGAAGAACGTTTGGCCGTAAGCAGACGAGGGTGCGCTGTTGATCAGGCGGATCAACCAAGGCCACATGCCGTGGCTTACGGGTTCCAAAAGAGCTGATACCAGTGGGTGAATTTTGCCCTGAGGCAGGGCTGGTGCTTCAAGAACTACTTCTAAGTCTTCGTACAGTTCCGGGCGCTGCTTTATCGCTTCAAGAATCACGGCACCGCCTCGCGAATGGCCGTGAATACGCACGTTTTGAGTACTTGGAAGGTTAGTCAGGGCCTGATTTAGAATGCAAGCATCGTACTCAATAGTGCCTTCCAGGCGCTTGATCGGCACTTCCCATTCGGGCGTTTCCGGCGTCACACCGTTTACCGGGATATGGTAGTTGCTACAGGTGAGCAGGATTAGCTCGGTTGTGGGTGCGTCGTAGGTTTGCGTGAAATAGCAATGGTTTTCAAGAAAGCCATGCACACCAATAACTGTGTGCTTTGCCTCGCCGCTGTGATTGCGAACAGAAACCGCACCTTCGCCAACACGGTATACGCGCCCTGAAAACATCTCTGAATAGGCGCTATCGATCGGTCTGATCAGCTTGCGAATATGGCTTGCTTTCATACTGCCTCTCCTCCCAGCACGGCGGTTGCCTGTTTTTAGAGTTAGGTCTTTTGACCTTGATTGTGCTGGTGATCTAAGTTGTACCCTCATTCGGCCCGATCGTTATTGGCGCTGGCAACGCAGCATTTGCTGTTCCATGGCCAACCGAGACCGGCTTGGGTTGTGTAATAACTATTACATCAAGTCTTATAACCAGTATAGGGATAAGGCATATCTAAGTGTAAAATTTTGTAATATTGCGCGTTGTGGAGCCGCTGGAGTATGTCTGGCACAATGCCTGACTCTGTACTTTTCACTTCACCACTTCCGGGGATGTTTGGGTTTGAGTCACGAGCAAACGCACCTCATGCTTCCTACGGATTCAGCCTGGCTGGCGCTGGAAAACCCTCGTAACCCCATGACTATTACGGTCATGATGCGGGTCGATGGTCTGACCGCGCCCCGGATGCGAGAGTTTTTACGGGTTTACTGGATGGCCTGGGAGCGCTTTCGGTGCATGCCGGTTAAACGGGCGCCTAGTTGGTGGTGGGAGCAAGATCCGGTTTTTGATCTTGGGCATCATCTCGATGTGGTACTTGACCGCTTCACAGAATCCGAACTCCAAGACTGGGTTTCTGCCAGAATAAATCAGCCTTTACCTGCGTATCGCCCCCTTTGGAAATTCTGGTTGGCGCCTAATGCGGAGGGCGGCTCTGCGCTCTTGCTTCGAATACATCACTGCTATGCCGACGGAGTGTCATTAACAGGCATTTTTGACAGCCTTTGCCCAGCATCGCCGCAACAGCACCCAGCCCTATACGGAGCGCATCAAACTGAGGGATTTGCCCCTTGGGTGGCCGCAGCAAAAGGCCGACTCGAAGGCATGGTAACGGCCGATACGAGCCCAGACTCTGTCGCCGAAGAGCGGACTGGCGCAGACGGTAATCGTCAGGAGCACACTGGTCGTTGGTTGGACCAGCTGACTCGCACTGGTTTGAAGCTGGTTAACGAGTTCACGGATTTTTTAGCGGAACCCGAGGATACGCCATCCGACCTCAAACGCCCGTTATTGGGACAGCGTCATTGCCGGTGGTCGGTGCCGGTTCCACTCGATCGGTTTCGGTCCATCGCCAAAGCGATGAATGTCACTATCAACGATGTGCTCCTCAGTTGTGTGGCGGCTGCGGTGCGGCCTCGGCTTGGGGTTTCCGGCAAGACGCTGGATGATGCTGTGATGCACGCCGCCGTTCCCATCGATATTCGCAGCCGCTTACCCGATGACCTACAGCCAGAGCCCTGCGCTCTTGGTAATTATTTCGGCACGGTGTTTGTGCCTCTGCCGGTGGATGGCGAAAGTGCTCCGGAACGGGTGTATCGCATTAAGCAGGAAACCCGTCGGCTTAAGAAAAGTTGGCAGCCCGGGATAGCTTGGGGCGTTGCTGCTTGTGCCTCGTTGATTCCCGAACCCCTGCGCCAGCCGTTATCTGATGTTTTCTACCGCAAGGCCAGCGCCGTGGTGTCAAACGTTCCCGGCACGCCTGAATCACGCTATATAGCCGGTTGTCGCATTAAAGAGCAGATGTTCTGGGTGCCACAAGCTGGTGATATCGGGCTGGGGGTCAGCATTGTGAGCTATGCCGGGCAGGTTCAGTTTGGCGTTGTGGCAGACGAAGCGGTATTGAACGATCCTCAAGAGTTTTTGAAAGACTGTTTGCGAGAATTGTCGGAGCTTTCATAGCCTCCTTAATGCTCATAGCTCCCAAGTGGTTCACCTATTGTTGTTTGAGGTCTACAGTGATTGGGTAAACGCGTACTACCGCGTAGTCATTCATAAGCACAACAAGAGGTGGCGACCATGATTTATGCACAACCTGGAAAAGACGGTTCCGTTGTTTCTTTCAAGTCCCGTTACGAGAATTACATCGGTGGTGAATGGGTGGCTCCGGTTAAGGGCCAGTACTTTGAAAACATAACCCCGGTTACCGGCGCTGTTATTTGCGATATCCCCCGCTCCTCCGCTGAAGATATTGATCTTGCTCTTGATGCGGCGCACAAAGCCGCACCGGCTTGGGGTAGAACCTCTCCGGCAGAGCGCTCAAATATTCTGCTTAAAATTGCTGACCGAATTGAAGCGAATCTCGAAAAATTGGCAGTTGCGGAAACTTGGGATAATGGCAAGGCAGTTCGTGAAACCCTAAATGCGGATATACCTCTGGCGGCAGACCACTTCCGCTATTTTGCCGGTTGTATTCGGGCACAAGAAGGGCACATGGGTGAGATTGACCATAACACGGTGGCCTATCATTTCCATGAACCCCTTGGTGTGGTTGGGCAGATTATTCCGTGGAATTTCCCGATACTGATGGCGGCGTGGAAGCTTGGCCCTTGTTTGGCGGCCGGTAACTGCACCGTACTCAAACCAGCAGAGCAGACACCAGCCAGTATTCTGGTATTGATGGAGATCATTGGTGACCTATTGCCACCGGGCGTTATCAACATTGTTAACGGCTATGGCATCGAAGCGGGTGAGGCGCTGGCGACCAGCAAGCGCATCGCCAAAATTGCCTTTACTGGCTCTACGCCCGTGGGTTCGCACATTCTCAAATGCGCTGCAGAAAACATTATCCCTTCAACAGTCGAGTTGGGTGGCAAGTCTCCCAATATCTATTTCTCGGATGTTATGAAGGCCGAGCCTGAATTTGTGAACAAGTGTGTAGAAGGTCTGGTGCTGGCTTTCTTCAATCAGGGTGAGGTGTGCACCTGCCCATCTCGGGCGCTGGTGCAGGAGGATATGTTCGAAGAGTTTATGCAGAAGGTGGTTGAGCGCACCAAGACCATCAAGCGTGGTAACCCGCTGGATACCGATGTGCAGGTGGGTGCTCAGGCCAGTAAAGAGCAGTACGACAAGATCATGTCTTACCTTGAAATTGGCAAGCAGGAAGGCGCCGTTGTACTTACTGGGGGGGCCAAGGAAGAAATGGGCGCCGAGTTCAAAGACGGGTTCTACATCCAGCCCACCCTGTTTAAGGGTGATAACAAGATGCGGGTCTTCCAAGAAGAGATCTTTGGCCCGGTGGTCGGTGTAACCACGTTCAAAACCGAAGAAGAGGCGGTGGCTATTGCCAACGACACAGACTTCGGCCTGGGTGCCGGTGTTTGGACCCGCGACACCAACCGCGCCTATCGTGTGGGCCGCAACATTCAGGCTGGCCGCGTATGGATGAACTGCTATCACGCCTATCCCGCGCACGCAGCCTTTGGCGGTTATAAGAAGTCCGGCGTAGGCCGTGAAACCCACAAAATGGCGTTGGACCACTATCAGCAAACCAAGTGCATGCTAACCAGTTACGACATTAACCCTCTGGGTTTTTTCTAAACCTGCCCTAGCAAACAGGCCCATGCACGTGCGTGGGCCTTTCATTGATCTGACCTCCCTTTCTTGAAGCCCTCGCGTAAGACGTTCTTACAGACAATGGCACCTCCTCCCCGGAATACTGCTCTCAGCTGGTTCTAATACCGGTCTGGTTTCAAGCATCTGCGGGAGTAACGGATGAAAACAAAAATCAATGTGTGTGGCAGTGGCGGAAAAACGGTCAAGCTCGGGGCATTAGCCCTGCTGTTGCTTTTTGCTGGGTGTGGTGGTGATGGTGCCACAGAGGTGTCTGATCCGGCCGATTTGGAGGCTCCGAGAGAGCCTGTGAATTTGGGGGGCGAGGGTGATCTGTACGCGCCGAACCGGCTGTTGGAGGTCAGTGTCTCCATGGATGCAGGCGAGTTCAACCAGCTTCGCTCGGAAGGCCGAACATTGGCCAGCACCGCACGCGAGTGCCTTACGGACTACGAGTACACGGAGTTTACAGCCAGCGTGACCATTGATGGCGTTGCCATGGAGGACGTGGTTGTCCGCAAGAAAGGTTATATAGGTTCGTTGAGCCCCAGTATTCCCTCCCTCAAGCTGGATTTCAACGACCTATGGGACGGAAGAACCTACCAGAACAACAAAGGTTTGACCCTGAACAACAATCGTCAGGATCCGTCTAACGCACGCCAGTGTTTGGCCTATGAGCAGTTTCGGCAAGCAGGCATTGCCGCTCCCCGATGTAACTACGCCAGAGTTCGCGTGAATGGCGAGGATCTTGGCATCTTCACCAATGTAGAGCCCATCAAAAAGCCGTTTCTCGCACGTGCATTCGGTGACGATGAAGGCAATCAATACGAAGCACAAACAGCGGACTTTGGCACGTGGTTGAGCCAGAGGTTCGAGAAAAAAACTAATGAGAGAGAGAACGACCGCAGTGATTTGCAATCGGTTACCGATGCGCTGGCGCTGCCGGATGAACAGTTCATGAATGTGCTGCCACAACTGGTGGATGTGGATGAATTTATTCGCTTCTGGGCTGTTGAAACACTCATTGGCGCTTGGGACTCTGCTACCGGCAATGCTAATAACTTTCACATTTATCGCGCTCCTGATACCGGTCGTTTCCATTTCATTCCCTGGGGTGCCGACACGGCTTTTCGCGGAGAGCATCCGCTCAAACCGGGTACCGGCGTGTTTTACCGAAACTTTTCTCTAGCCGATCGCCTGTTCAATCTTCCGCAATACCGAGCCCAATACCAAGCTGAGCTAGAGAGCTTGCTGGCCACTCAATGGAACGAAAGTCAGCTGTTGCAGAATCTTGAGCAAATTCGCGAACTAACGGGTACCTCTGAAGCAGGCGTGGCCAGCCTCAAAGCGTTTATCGAAGGCAGGGGTGCACCCACGGACACCGACTACCGCTTGTCGCGCAGAGCCGCTCTAGAGCAGGCGTTGGAGGAAGAGACAGCCTCCGGCACGGTATACCGCCTCGCAGATGTCCAGCCAGATTGCAGCGCACCGGTTACCACCCCATTAACAGGAAGTGTGTCTGCCGTGAACGGCACCGATAGCGGGGCCTTCCGGTTCACTCTTCCAGATGGGCGGCCGGTGGCTGCCAGCCTAACGTTCGCAGCTTTTGAGGTGGATAGTCTGGTGTACTCGATTGACACCGAATCGTCTCCGGAAGTGGTTAGTCTGTTGATGATTGGTGTGGATGCGAGTAACAGCTTTAAGCCTTACGTTCTGCAACTGTTCATTGAAGCATCGGACTATGTGCCTGGCACCCATGAATTTCACGGCTTTGCCACCAATGCCTTGTTGTTCGAGGTGGATGAAAACCTGCCGGGTGATGTGCGCACGTTGGCGCTTGGTGCGACGGGCAGTGTGATTCTTACCAATGTAGGCACAGGGCCCAGCGCGGGTGATGTGGAGCTGACTCTGGATGCCACTCTTGAATACGGGCCTGGCTTGCAATGAACATGGCAGTTCTTAGCCCCTTGACCAGCTTTTGTGGGCACGGTCTGGCTGATCAAATGCGGGTTGCCTTGATGAATCGGGTCGATGCCAAGTTTGTAGTGCGGCCCGAGCTGTTGAATGCTTGTCTGTCTACTCTTGGCGATGCGTACACGGTTCTGGATATGGGTGGGTGTCGGCGCTTTGGCTACGACACCCTGTACTTTGATAGTCCCGACCGGCGTCTGTTTTTGGATCACCATAACGGCAAACTTAACCGGTTCAAGGTTCGGTTACGGCACTACCGACATAGTGAAATCATGTTTTTTGAGGTCAAGAAAAAAACCAACCGGCAGCGCACTGTGAAAACCCGGATGCCGGTAACGTTTGAGTCCTTTGTGGATGGTTCCACCGCAAAGTTTCTGAAAGAGCAATCAGGCCTGCCGGCAGCAGGGATGCAGCCGGCTCTTTTTGTCTCCTATCAACGGACAACGCTGATTGACCCGCAGGGCGCCGAGCGCATCACTCTGGATACCCAGCTTGCTTTTCATACTCCCGACCGGAACCGCTCTGTAGAGCTGCCGGGCATGGCGATTGTAGAAGTAAAGCATGAGCGCCACTCGGGTTTTTCACCCATATTGCAAGCCTTGGCCAGACTGGGCGCGCGCCCCGTGTCCTTTAGTAAATACTGTGTGGGCAGCAGCCTACTCTTTGAGCCTTACCTGAAAACCAACCGTTTTAAACCGTTGTTAAGGAGTCTGTATGGAATCCGCAGTTGATCTCCATTTTCTTATTCGGCTAATTATAAATACCGCCTCTGTTTTTATTCTTATTCGCTGCTACTACGCGTTTTCTCGCCACAGGGAGAATGCAGCCTCGTTCATTCTCTTCGGAGTTGGTGTCTTTTTAGTAACGTCATTGCTGCACTCGGTCACTGTCACTATGGGATTCGCGTTCGGCCTGTTCGCAGTATTTTCTATGTTGCGATACCGAACTGAAGCTCTTGGTATCAAAGAGATGACCTACCTATTTCTAGTGATCGCCATGGCACTGCTGGCCGCAGTGGGTAGCATGCAACACTATGAGCTAGCAGGCTTGAACCTTCTAGTCATTGCTTTGGCTTTGGTTCTTGAAACCCGGGTGATACTGCCTCGACATGGAGAAAAAGAGGTCGAGTACGAACTCATTGAGAACATACACGCCCAACAGCAGGACGTGCTGATTGCAGATCTGCGCCAGCGAACCGGCCTAGATGTGTTTCGAGTTGACGTAGTGTCTATCAGTTATTTGCGCGATACCGCTATGCTTCGGATGCACTTCCGTCTGGGCGGACACCATGCGTGATGAATTTCGCTGGGCTGGTTTGGTCGTATGGCTGACGCTGCTTTTTTTGCTGCAACCGCTGATGCTGCAGGCTGAGCCACTTGAGCTGGACCTTGGCGGATATATTGCGACGGGTGTTGATCACTATGGCGCTTTTTACGATGAAAAGGGCGAACCCCACACCACTCGGGGCGTGCTGCGGAATGCCAAGCTTGAGCTTGAGCTGGACTGGGGGCGGTCTTGGTCGGCGGAAATCGATGGTAGCTATGAGGTTCGTGATGACAAACGGGAGGCTGAGCTGGGTGACGCCTATGTGCAGTATGAGACTAGCGATCGCTACAGAATTACACTCGGGCGGTTCAAAGAGCCCTTCGGTTTTGAACGCTTAAGCAGCTACTCCACTATTAATACAAGTGAGCGCTCGCTCGTGACTTCGGCTTTTGCGCCGGGCCGCTCGCAAGGTTTGACGGTCGGACGGTTTAGAAAGTCCACTACCTGGGTTTTGGGCGTATTTACGAACGAACCAGAGGGCGAATCAACCCGCGCTGTGACAGGGCGCTATACCCTTGCCCCTATTCGAGCCGATGGGCGCGTACTGCACCTAGGCATTGCGGCATCCTGGCGTGATTTGGGAGGTGAACGATTTCAGATTAAAGATAGAGGCGAGGTATTCAGTGCCGACAACGTTATACGTAGCCCGCGCTTCGATGCCCGGGAAAGCGCCTTACTTGGGTTGGAAGGCGCATGGTCGTCGGGCCGGTTATCGTTGGTAGCCGAGACTATGGCGCAGCAGGTGACGCGCGTTAATGGAGAGCATTGGTGGTTCACTGGGGCCTATCTACAAGCAGGCGTTTTTCTCACAAACGACCACCGGCGTTATAGTCGCGGCGAATTCAAGCGGCCTGAGCCGACAAGCCGGACGGGTGCCATTGAATTGGTAGCCCGTTATAGCGCTATCGACCTGCAGGATCAAAAGCTGGGTGCACGGGCAGACGTTGCTCTGCTTGGTGCAAACTATTATTGGGATGACAGGCTACAGCTTCGACTGAACTGGTTAATGCCTCAAATAGAAGGCAATGTTATGACGCCAAAGCCAGAGGGTAACGCGGTCACATTGCGCGTGCTCTTTCGGTATTAAGCTGTAGGTGAGGGCAGTCTAAGAACGACCTGAGTCCACTCGCCCAGCTTGCTGCGAATGTCCATATGGCCTTGATGGTGCCGAATGATGGTCTGACAAATACTGAGCCCGAGGCCTAAATTATCTGGTGTTCTGCTAGTTGAGTAGAAGGGGTCGGTCAGCCTTTTAATGTCCTCTGGGGCTATGCCATGACCATTGTCTTGAATAGATACCTCTAAGCTGCCGTTTTCAGAGACAGCTCGAATATCGATACGCTTTGATGTTTGGCTTTTGTCTTTCCCCAGTGCCGATGCAGCGTTTAAAAGTAGGTTAACAAAAACCTGAGTCAGCGCTGACGGATAACAGGGCACGGACACATTGGCCGGAAGAGAGAGATGCACATCCGTGCCGCGGAGCTGGTGCTTGCAGAAGCGCAATGCTGTATCGATAAGGGAGCCCAAGTCGGCTTTATCTATGCTGTGATCCGGCTCTGGACGTGAGAAATCGATCAGATCCGACACAATGTCTGCGATGCGCTTTTGATGAAGCGTTGCGTCATCCAGTGCCTCTGTGAGCTCGCTGTCGCGATTTATGGCTCTGGCGTAGTCCACTGCCTGACTTGCGCAATTGAGAGGGTTCATAATTTCATGCAGAAGGCCTTTGGCCATATGGCTTAGAGCTTGATGTTTTTGCTCTAGGGCTAAACGCCCTTCTGTGACCTTCAAGGTGTGTAAAGTTCGCGATAATGCGCGGTTTCGGTCCTTCAGTAAAAATTGCAGTGCCAGTAAATTTCGTAAAAACACACGAAAAAAATAGGCGGATATAGGCGCAATGAGTATGCACATGAGAACCAGCCAGTTGGTTAGAGTGGCGGTGAGTGTGCTTGCGAAGCTGGCAGCCGGAACGGCCAATGCTGTTGCGGCGACCAACAGGATCAGGTTCATCAGTAGTATGGTGATTGTATGAGCCATCGAGAGGGTGATGATTCCAACGGAGCTCATGAAAAGAAGCAAGCCTACAATCGGTGCCAGCGTTGCTCCGGCGAGGATATAGCCCAGATAGCTGAACAGCGCCATGTGAAAAAAGACCAGATACACAATGAGAGGCGACATCTGCCTTAGTCGGGTAAAGCGATGGGCGGCAATCAGTGCTGCAAGAACAGCGGTGTAGAGCAGATGAGTGCCGGTGACGCCCGGTTCTGCCGGAGACAATGCGAGCCCTAACAAGAAAATGAGGGTTCCGATGAACGTAATACCCAGAGACACATCAGCAAAGACCGGCAATACTCGGAGCCGCGACTGGCTGCGGTAGAAGCGTTCGTAGCCCTGTTTTTGGTCGACCGATAACTGACGAACCTGATCTATACCAGAGAGCCACGTCATGCGGCGGCTCCGTTATGGTGGCGCTTCATGAATAAAATTAGCTCTGGCAACCGTTCGAATCCGAGTTTGATGAAGATTCTATCTTTGTAGGAGTGAACCGTCTTGCAGGAGACGCCTAACTGCGCGGCAATTTCTTTAATAGGCGTGCGGCTTGCTATCAGCTGTGCGACCTCCCGTTCCCGGCCAGACAGCGCATGATAAGCATTAACCACCCCTTGCGAAGGTTTGTCTGGCTTGTTCCAAGCGCCAACATACACTTGCCCGTTGCGGATGTAGAACAAGGTTTTAACGAGCTCTTGAATGGGCTGATGTTTCGATACGACCGCCTTGATACCTGCCTCCAGATAAATCGCCAGCCGGCTTGCGCTAACAGGGGTATCAGAAATCAGCAGAACTGAGAGAGTAGGGTGCAGGCTGAGAGCGTTTTCGGCAATGGTTAAACCATCGTTATCCTGCAAGTTTTCTTCAATGATTAAGACCCCGGGCTTGGATGACTCAAGCCGGTTTAATGTGTCGATTCCGGATTCAGATTCGCCTACCAGATCAATATCACTGTGCAGCAATAGCTGGAACAGTAAACTGTCCCGGAACAGGCGTTGGCTAATGGTCACGTAGAGTCGCAGTTTGCGGTTGCTTGGCGACATCAGGCCTCCGGCGAGTTAGCCAGCGGTAGTGCCAGCACCAGATTGTAGGACTGCGCAGCGCCGCTTATCTGTAACTCACCTCCCAGCCGGTACGTAGTTATGAAAAGCAAAAGAAGTGCTACTTGTTGGTCCAAAAACGGACGGGAAAGCCTTGTGAGTGGCGCCAGCAGATGAGCGTAAAGCTTCAGCGGAGCTTCGCAGGATAGTATCAGGCTGTGTCCGGAGGCTTGGCTCAAGTTCAGGCTGCGCCAGCTCAGCCCGGAAGCTGTTAGGAGGGTCGTGAGCGACTCACAGAGCATGAGCAGTATCGAGGGGGCTGGTGCGTTACTACGATGTTCATACTCGGGCTCTTCAGAGCGCTGCAGTGCAGCACGAATAGACGCCTGATCAACCTTGGTGTGCATGGATGCGGCTGCCTGCAAGCGCGTTAGTTGCTGGTGCACCTGTTCGCCAAACTGTTGGATAAGATCGTTTTCGAGGCTGGTCTCCAAGCTTGCTCTAAGGTGTGATGTGTTGGCAAACAAGCATGGAATGGTGTCCAGAGCTTGTATAAAAAGAGTCATTACCGGTGCACCAGCGGCTGTGTCTACAGGTCCTGAAAGGTTCTTCAAAAGCAACTCTCGGCGTTGGTCGCGCAACCCGTTGAACTGCTGTTCCAGCTGAGAGAGCCTGCTTTCCCGTGCAGACGCCAGAGCACAGTGTCGAGCGATGGCCTCTTGAAAGAGCGACATCAGCTCCGTTGCTCGCCAAGGTTTTTTCTGATATCGAAAAATCCCGCCCTCGTTAACGGCGTCAAGCGCAACATTTACCTCGCCGTAAGCCGAAGTCAGGATGCGAACGGTTGCCGGGTGGGACTGTTTAAGTTCATCAAGAAGCTCTTTGCCCTGCATGCCCGGCATGCGCTGGTCCGTCATTATCACGGCGAGCGTTCCGGGCATTGACTGAATTATCTCGAGGGCCTGCTCAGCGCTGTCGGCGCACAGCACATGAAAGTCATTCTGCATCCGTTCCAGTTGGCGGGCGAGGTACTTGGTGGCTGCGGGCTCATCGTCGACTATTAAAACCGTAGGCACTTCGTCGGAGGCATCTTTAGGCTTTGCCTCTGGCATAACGTTTTCATGGCTCTTGCGGGCTAGTGCTGACGTTAGAACATGCGAGCGGACTAGGTCCGGGTCCAGTGGCTGTTCGAAACAGCGATCGATCAATCGCTTCTCCAGTAAAGACACCAACACGTCCAACGGAACCGCATCGCTAATGAGAATTTTCAGTAGGCCTGGGTGTGCATCGCGGGCGTGGGTTAATAGTGGGGAGTTGCCCTGACTCGACGGTTGGCTTGCTAGGATGAACAGTGCATGCGGCGGTGCGGAGCACTCTTTAAGGGCTGCTATAGCAGCTTGATCGGATTCGAATGCGTCAATATTGAGGTTGTTGCCAAACTCTTCTTCAAACGCCGTGAGAGCCCGTTTGCTGTCGTAGCGAAGGAAAATCTGTGGTTCTTCCGTAATGGCCATGCTGGATGCAGTCCTGATAATCCGCTTAATAAGGAGATTAGCAACGTGCGCCAGATTTGTTGTAAGAATTTCCTACAAATGTGCCGAAAGTCCGAATTACTAATGGACTATGGGAGCCTATTAGCGCTTTCGCCCTAAGATAATGTTCAGGCTCTGGTTGATACAAAATCTATGTCGTGTCATACAGATGGGTGGTTTGATGTATAAACGGATGAATAGGAGGGAATATGAGCGAATTCAGAACAGAAACCGACAGCCTAGGCGACGTACAGGTGCCTGCTGGCGCGCTCTGGGGCGCCCAAACCCAACGCGCCGTTGATAACTTTCCGGTAAGCGGTCTACCAATGCCACCAGCGTTTATCTCGGCAGTCGCCCGAGTCAAGCAGGCCGCCGCAGAGGCTAACGCTAGTTTGGGGCTTTTGGATAACCGCTTGTGCGATGCCATTACTGATGCCTGTCAGACGCTTATTCGTGGAGACTATGCAGATCAATTTCCTATTGATCGCTACCAGACCGGCTCGGGCACTAGCACTAATATGAACGTCAATGAGGTGGTTTCTGCTATAGCCGCCAGCAACGGGGTGCAAGTGCACCCTAATGATGACGTCAATATGAGCCAGAGCTCCAATGATGTGATCCCCACCGCCATTCATGTAAGTTCTGTGATCGGCGTGAGAGAGCGGCTACTGCCGGCGTTGACGCATTTGCGAGGAGTTATTTACGAGCGTGAGGCCCTATTCTCTGAGCAGGTCAAAACCGGGCGCACTCATCTTATGGACGCCATGCCGATTACCCTTGGCCAAGAGTTGCGTACCTGGCGTGAGCAGATACTTGCAGTGGAGCGGCGTTTAGATACTGCTGTAGAGGAATTACTCGCAGTGCCACAGGGCGGCACTGCTGTAGGCACCGGCGTAAATGCGCTGCCTGAGTTTTCTAGCCAGTTTGTGAAGTTTCTGAAAGCCAATACCGGTTACCCATTCCGCCCAATGGAACATAAGTTTGTAGGACTGAGCGGACAAGATGGGCCTGTAGCGCTCTCTTCCCAGTTGCGTGGGCTGGGTATTGTGCTTACAAAAATAGCTAACGATTTGCGCTGGATGAACAGTGGCCCGATTCATGGGCTTGCGGAGATCAGCCTGCCAGCCTTGCAACCGGGCAGCAGTATTATGCCGGGCAAGGTAAACCCTGTTATTCCCGAGTCAGTGGCGATGGTGGGTGCTCAGGTTATGGGGCTCGATAGTGCCAACGCTATTGCTGGGCAGTCGGGCAACTTTCAGCTAAACGTAATGTTGCCACTCATTGGCGGCAATCTACTCGATATGATCGACTTACTCAGCAATGCAACCGGCATGCTGGCGGACAAGGCCATCCGGGAATTTACCGTTCACACAGACACTTTGAATGCGAGCGTTGGCCGCAACCCGGTGCTGGTGACGGCACTGAATCCTGAAATCGGTTACAGCCGGGCCGCGGAGATTGCCAAAGAAGCCTATAAAACCGGCCGTCCGGTTATAGATGTTGCAGAGGAACGGAGCGGTCTTAGCCGCGGGCGTCTGGAAGAACTTATGGACCCGCTAAAGCTGACTCGAGGCGGCGACTCCTGATGGCCGTCTGCCGATTGGAAAACTGATCTGTTTGCGCCCACAATCTGTAGATTGTAGACATTCAACTCACAGAAGAGGTCACTATGACATCATCTTGCAGCATACCCGGCTTGAACGTTCCCCGGAGTCGCTTTCCGCAGCCGCAGCAGGACTTACCGACGGAAGAAGGTGAGCAGCGGGTGGTGCTCGCTGGCGGCTGCTTCTGGTGCGTGGAGGCAGTGATTCTGGCAATGGATGGTGTAACCCGTGTGGAGTCTGGTTACGCAGGGGGCGCATCGGAAACCGCCAATTACGAAGCTGTGTGCACAGGGACGACAGGCCATGCCGAAGTGATCGACGTGCACTATGACCCCGCCAAGGTGAGCTTCGGAGAGCTACTGCGTGTATTTTTCTCCGTAGCTCACGATCCAACCCAGTTGAATCGGCAGGGTAATGATCGGGGTACCCAGTATCGTTCGGCCGTGTTTTATGAAACCGCCGAGCAGAAACAAGTTGTAGAATCCTATATCCGCCAACTTGATGAAGCCGGGGTATACTCAGACCCCATAGTCACAACGCTAGAGCCGCTGGACGCTTTTTATCCAGCCGAAGCGCACCACCAGAACTTTGCAGCGCGAAATCCATACCAGCCCTACATCATGGCCGTCGCTGCCCCGAAAATGGAAAAACTGATAGATGGATTCAGTGACCGGCTAAAGCCGGAATATACTGACTCCAACGACAATTTAGCCTGAGGAGAGATAGTGTATGACCCAATCCGCTGCAGGTTATGACCTGACGCCCCTAACGGACGCACAGATTCAAGAGAAGGCAGCCAGCCTGACCCCGGAAGAGCGCGAAGTGCTTTTGGACCACGGAACCGAGCACCCGTTCTGCGGCACTTTGTTGGATAACAAGTTGTCGGGTGCTTATCATTGCAGGCTTTGCGACCTACCGCTGTTTAGTTCAAACGCGAAGTTTGATTCTGGCACTGGCTGGCCGAGTTTCTTTCAGCCCTTCGATAAAGACCACATCCGCTACATTGAAGATACGAGCTTGGGGATGGCTCGTACAGAGATACGCTGCATCCGCTGTGATAGCCACCTGGGGCACGTGTTTCCAGACGGCCCGCCTCCAACCGGTCAGCGTTATTGCCTGAACTCCATTGCCATGGTGTTTCAGGAAAACAGTTAAAAACTGCTAGCAGCGTTAGCTGGAGAGTGAACGTGTCGCTGTCAGCTTGTGCTGGCAGCGACCACTGTAGAAAGCAAGTAACCGGTATAGGCCACGTAAACCAATAGCAGAATTGAACCGTCGAATCGGCTTATCACTTTTCGCCAGCCAGTCAGCCCAAACCCCATCACCAGCAAGCCAACCGTCAGCGCCAGCATGAGCGTCCAGTCACGGTATAGCACCTCTGCATCCACCGATAGCGGCTGTATAACCGCTGCAAGCCCGACCACAGCCAGTGTGTTAAAAATGCCCGAGCCAAGGATGTTGCCTAGAATAAGGTCGTGCTCGTTTTTTCGCACGGCAGCCAGAGCTGATGCCAGTTCCGGCAGTGACGTACCGATGGCTACGATAGTCAGGCCGATGACCAAATCGCTGACGCCAAGACTCTGGGCAATAGTCACCGCCCCCCACACCAGAAGCCGGGAGCTGACAACCAGAAGAATAAGACCGACAACCAGCCACATGATGGCGGTTTTCATCGGCATAAGATCCGGGCCCATCTGAGCGTCGGTTTCACCCGCCAGAGAATCGCCTTTCCCTCGCATGCCCTGAAAAATCGACCAGCCCATCACTACCGTAAACACACCCAACAACACCCAGCCGTCCAGCCGCGTTAACTCGCCATCCAGTAATTGCGCCCCGGCAATCAGGGTAAGAATAACCAACAGTGGGAGCTCTTTACGGATAACCTGAGAATGCACCGCGATGGGCGCGATCACCGCAGTAAGGCCCACAATGAGCGCAATGTTGGTGATGTTGGAGCCATAGCCATTGCCCAGTGCAAGCCCGGGGTTGCCATCGGCAGCGGCCATAGCGGAAACAGCCAGCTCCGGCGCGGAAGTGCCGAACCCTATGATGACCATGCCAATCAACAGCGTGGGCATGCCCAGATGTTTGGCGGTCGCAGCTGCGCCTTCCACAAATTTGTCTGCACTCCAGACCAGCAATATAAGGCCGGCGATGATAGCGCCAATAGCCATTCCCATAAATTAGCCTCAGTCATGTTGCATCTGCCGGGCGCACGAAAACCTCGCGAATCCCGAGGTACAAGCACCAGAAAGGTGTGCAAGATACCGCATAAGGGCAGCTAAGGTCAGCCCCTTTCGAATCAAGTGGCGCTCTTGCGGTTGTATCGAAGCGTGAGACTAAAGTTGCGGTGATATTCTGTGCCAAAGAAGAGAGAATTTAGAAAAGAGTTTTCTGCGCGCATCAGGATTATTACCTATAACTCCGGGCAAGCCACTGTTCGTATGCTAACAATACAACCGCTAGACTTAGATGCAGATCATGCTCCGATGCGTCTCCATTGATAATCGCAATGTATATTTCTGCGAAAATCCGGATAATTGCTCTCATATTCAGAACGGACGCACAAGGCAGCGCCATTTACCATGCGACTTGCCCGCATCCGATACACCTCTTCGCTGATCGTGGAGGGGAGACAGGCTCAAAACTAGCTAGGATGAAAACCAATGGCCGTTAAACAGGCAGATGTAGTATTGGTCGGTGGTGGCGTCATGAGCGCTACCCTCGGCGTGATGCTAAGACAGCTGGACCCGTCGATGAACATTGTCATGCTGGAGCGTTTAGACCACGTTGCCCATGAGAGTACGGATGGCTGGAACAACGCAGGAACCGGCCACGCTGGCTACTGTGAACTTAACTACACGCCCGAAACTGACGATGGCGATGTTGCTATCGAGCGTGCACTTCAGATCAATGCGCAATATGAGGTGTCGTTGCAGCTCTGGTCGCATTTGGTAGAGCAGGGCGTGTTGCCCGAGCCCTCAAAGTTTATAAATCGCACGCCGCATCAGAGCTTCGTTTGGGGCGAAAAAGACGTAGCGTTTCTCAAGCGTCGATTCGAGCGCTTGAGTGCTCATCACCTGTTTAGCGAAATGGAATACACCGAATCCCCGCGGGAGCTGGAAAGCTGGATGCCTCTGGTTGTCGAGGGCCGCGACCCGATGCAGCGTGTTGCCGCAACCCGAATTAGCCATGGCTCGGACGTGGATTTTGGCTCCTTGACCCGCAGTATGGTTGAGTACCTGCAGAGCCAGCCCAATTTCGAGTTGATGCTCGGTTGCCCGGTGCATTACATAGACCAGCGTGACAACGGCCGCTGGAAAGTCCGGGTTAAAAACCAGCATACCGGCGAGTTGACCAAGCTGGAAACCGCATTTGTATTCCTCGGTGCTGGCGGTGGCGCTTTGCCCCTGCTGCAAAAATCCGGAATTGCAGAAGCTCGTGGCTATGGGGGCTTTCCTGTTAGCGGTCAATGGCTGGTGTGCCGCAAACCTGAGGTTGTAAAACAGCACCACGCGAAGGTTTACGGTAAGGCGCCAATCGGGGCGCCGCCCATGTCGGTACCGCATTTGGACACCCGAATTATCAATGGCGAGCCAGCTTTGCTGTTCGGCCCGTTTGCCGGCTTCACGACTCGCTTCCTTAAACAGGGCTCTATCTTCGATTTATTTGGCTCGGTACGCACCTCCAATCTCAAGCCCATGTTGTCTGTGAGTAAGAGCAACATGGACCTTACCCGCTACTTGATCGGGGAGGTGTTCCAGTCCCACAGCGATCGCGTAGAAGCATTGCGCAATTTCTTCCCGGAAGCTGAAGAAGACAACTGGGAACTGCGTAATGCAGGCCAGCGCGTGCAGATTATCAAGCAAGCTGAAGGTGGCGGCGGCAAGCTGGAGTTCGGGACTGAGATTGTGGCCTCTAAAGACGGTACCTTGGCCGCGCTACTCGGGGCATCGCCGGGCGCGTCTACCGCTGCAAATGCGATGATCAATGTCATTGAACGCTGCTTCCCGACCAAGATCCAGACACCGGAGTGGCAAGAGCGCATGAAGGTTATGGTGCCCTCTTACGGCCAGTCGCTGGTTAACGACGAGGCATTGTTGAAAAAGGTACGGGAAAGAACCCTTGCTACCCTGAAATTGGGCTAATATTTGCGATTCTCACACATCGGCGTAGGGTAAAAGGACATTCGAAAGCAAGGAGAGAGCCGATGAGCGAGCACAAATATAACCCGGATAAGGGCTATGTCGCACTGCTAGGCTGGAGCCTCAATGCTGTAGGAGCCGCTGATAAGTTTGACCGCCGTTATGTGGTGGTGGCGCCGGATTGGGCCGAGCCTTACTGCAAAGAGCACAATATTCCCTACGTGCCTTGGAACTTCGAGCGCCTGAACGACCGCTCTGTGGAAATAGCCCAAACTCTCAAAGACATGGGCGTGGACGTTGCCATTCCTTTGTTTGAAGAAACCGTTGAATGGGCGGGCGCGATTAACTCAGTGCTAATGGACAAACCACGATTGTTTGGCCAAGCCATGCTGTTGCGTGACAAAGCTCTGATGAAGCGCCGTGCCCAGCTCGGTGGTATCCGTGTGGGTATTTTTGAAGAGGCCCACGACAAGGGCGACGTTATCCGCTTTCTCAAGCGAGTTAATCAAACCCTGCTTAAGCTTGATGGCGACCCCAACGACCCGATCCACCTGAAAGCTTTTGATAAAGCTGGCTGCCTCGGCCATAGGGTTATTCGTACTCCGGACGAAGTGGACTCAATCCCGGATGAAGAATTCCCTGTGCTCATGGAGTCCCATCTCGACGGCTGGGAATTTGCCGTGGAGGCGTGGGTCCACAATGGCAAAATTGCCTTCCTGAACATCTCCGAATACGTCACGCTGGGTTACTCGGTATTCGTGCCTGCAACCCCGGATCTTGAAAAGTACCGTGACCAGATTCGCGGCGAGATCGAAAAGCTGATCAAGACGTTCGATATTGATTTCGGCTTTGTGCACCCCGAATACTTCGTGACAAGCGACGGCACCATGTACTTCGGTGAAGTCGCCTATCGTCCGCCTGGGTTCAAAGTGTTCGAGTTACTTGAGAATGCCTACGGGTTCAACGCTTATCAGGGTCTTATACTATCTTTTGACCCCAAAACTACGGATGAGGAAATCAAAGCTTTCTTCCCGAAAGAAGTGGTGGATGCCAAAGGCTACGCCGGATGCTTTGGCGTATACCCGCGCCGCCGGGTTGTCAGCAAACTCGAAATTCCCGAGGAAACCGAGAACCACGAGTACTTTGAGTCCCACGAATTGACGCCGCCATTGGAAGAAACCGTTACCAAGCGGACGGCATTTGGTACCCATTGGGGCTTAGTGTATTTCTTTGGTGAAGACCCTTATGTAATGCGGGACTTACTGAAGCATCAGGAAGACCTGGATTTCTATGTATAATCGGGCGATGCATTAACAATTATAGGGCCTGATGCAGGCCCTGAGGAACATCGTTTGAACGATCATAAATCGGGCAATGTGGTTCCGGCTGTGAACTTGGAAAAGCTGGCGCAAAGACTGGATGAGGCGACTCGTGTTCTGGATGAAAGCCGGGCTTTTGCCAAAGTTGGCAAACTTCCTCGGGTTTTTGATCTTGTGCGCCGTATCCTGATGCAGCCGGAAGGCTGCGCAGTGATTGAGGCGCGTGCAGAGCAGTTAGAAATAGCAGGTGTGTTTGAGGGTACAGATTGGGCGGAGCCCGCTACCCTGCTACCCTCCTTAACAACGCACTCGCTGCAAAGCCCTAATGCAGATACGGTCGTTATCGAGGCGCTTAGTGAGCTCCGCTTGCTGGCGGTTGTTCGCGGCACCTATCTGCATCCCTCTGTGTCCGCCGAACAAGCCCATCACTACCTGACTCAAGTTTTGGCAATCAACCTCGGGCTACTGTTCGGCATGACGGGTGAAGCCGAACGGGAGCAGGGCAAGCTGGCCCTTATCAGCCAGCATGTCATGCAGCATGTAGCTCAGCATATTGGCTACGAGCATGTAATCGACAGCCTGATTGAAGAGATTTGGCGAATTTTGCAGCAGCGCCCAATTCAAGTGGGCGATGTGCGTAAGATGATTACCCAGATCGCCATTTGCCGGGCTGAGCCGAATGCCGATCTCGGTAGCGCAGGGCGTGGCGCGGATCGGCTGATTTCGAGCTTATACGGGCCAACTCGCGGGTGCAGTGAAGATCCGGGCACCGTTGTATACCAGCAACGGCTCGAATCTATGGACGCCCAGACGCTACAAAATGAAGCCACCGGCTTTGCGCGTTCCATGCACGACACCGGGTTGGTCTCTCCTTATCACGCGTGTTTTGTGCGTTACATTTTGGAAGGTCAGGATAATTTGCTCAGCGAAGCCTTAGGGCTATCAAGCACCGGCCGGGATTGCCTTATGTGCTATCGGGAGCTGGTGCATATGCTGATCACCGAGGGTATTTTCCCCGAGACAGCGCAGGGTCTCTATGGTCTCGCACTGATGCTTGAGCGGGGCATTCTTTACCAGCCACCGGTGGCGCCAGCACTCTGGCGTCAAGCTCGGCTTAATCTCTGTCCACAAGCCCGTGAGCGTCTTCAGTTGGCCTATGGCTACCAACCGCAGGCAGGTGCTTGGTTGATTCAGGGTGTGCTCAATATGCTGGGGCAACCTTTAGGTGTTGGTCAGGGGAACAACCCGACCTGTCAGTCTGCGCGTGCATTGTCTATGTGGGCCTATAACGATCCTGACTACCTATTGCAGATGGTTGCCTGGGCAGCCAGAGATAATGAAATCGTTATGCATTTCGAGGGGCAACCGGTCTCCTCGGTGCAAAGTCTTGGCGGCGTTGCATCGGAGGTCACTCTGGACCTTGATCCGGTTTCGCTGGTTGTCGTGCCCCATCTCGATAGAATTTACGGTGAAATGGGCCGCATGTGCATAGGCCGCGAAGGCGATCCACACCGCTGGGTGAACCCGGAATTTCACGGATGGTCTGCCGGGCGAGGGTTTGCAATCAACGTGGATGTAGCCACAGGTAACCTGGAAGACTTAGAAGGATTTATTCGCCACTTCTATGCCAGCTATCACCCTTATTACAACGGCAACCAACCACTGATACACCCCCAGCCCGCAGGTATTGCGGTAACCGACAGGGCTGCGCGGTTCATTGGCTGGCATGCGATTACCATATTGCGGGTGGCTTTAGACCCTGAAGGTGAAATGCGCGCGTATTTCTACAACCCAAACAACGATAGCGGTCAAAGTTGGGGTGATGACGTAAACGTGAGCACGGACGGCAAAGGTGAAAGGTTTGGCGAGGCATCGCTGCCCTTTGAGCAGTTTGCGTCCCGACTCTACATCTTCCACTTCGACCCGCTTGAACGAGGCGAGCCCGCAGATGTCGGTGAGGAAGAGCTTCAGCGGGTCGTGGCGCGGGTGTATCGAAGCTGGGGCGAAAACCGCGTGCCAGCGACAGAGTTACAGGCCGAACCGCCACAGGCTGAGTAGCCCTCTCGTGTTGCCTATTGGTCAGCGTGGCGGGCGCCTCTGAGCATTGCGTGTAGCAATTCATCTGCATCAAACTTT
Organism: Marinobacter sp. 1-4A; assembly: GCF_016597725.1. GTDB lineage: Bacteria > Pseudomonadota > Gammaproteobacteria > Pseudomonadales > Oleiphilaceae > Marinobacter. The sequence goes on along the minus strand of NZ_VCGY01000002.1, from coordinate 261,016 downwards.
GTCAGAGCCTCGTTTGCGCCAACTTGATTGGCGTAACTCAGGCTCATTTCGCTGTTCAGGGAAGTGTGCAGAATAATGTAAGGCTGCTTCAGAGCGCTATTATCCCGCACGTTAAAAGCCAACTCGTAGCCATCCAGACCTGGCATCTCAATATCGCTCACTAGAATATCAATCGGCTTCCCAAGTTCATTGCTATTAAGCAGGATCTGCTGGGCTTCATCGCCGTTGGTGGTCACTTGATATGAAATATCCTTGGCATCCAACACGTCGCATAGCTGTTTGCGGGCAACCCTTGAGTCATCCACCAAAAGGATGTTTAAGGCTTTCAGGGCTTCGCTCTGTACGTCGGTAAGCACCACATCCCGGGTATCCAATGAGTCTGGGTATACGTTAGCCAGCAGCAGCTCAACATCCAGTAGTTGAATAAGCTCGCCGTTCATATCCAACAAGCCGGTTATAAACGCTTTGTCTCCCAGCGCTGGGGGTGGCGACTTGACTTTTTTCCAATCCGTTTCGATGATTTTCTGTACATCGCGCACCAGAAAACCCGTTTCCTGACGCTGAACATCGGTAATAATAATAGACGCTGTTTTTCGCTCCTCCGTAGTTAAGGGCGGATAGCCAACAGCCGCGGCCATATCAATCACCGGCACAGCTGACCCTCGGAAGTTCATGGTGCCAATAACCGCGTAATGGCTATGGGGCATTTTAATGAGAGGCTTGAACGGCAGTATTTCACGAATTTTCAGCGTGCCAATCCCGAACAGACGAGAGCCTGACAGGCTGAACAATAATAGCTTTTGAGTTTGCTTGGCTTTGCTGCTCATAACACCGGATCCTTACAAATAGCCCTACCATCATATCGCTATATAGCTTACAGGGGGCAAATTCGGACACAATAATGTCTCCTGCGTTTCGGATTAGCCAGTGTCTACTTCGCTACCATCAATGAGTGATCGTTCATGCCCGCCTAGCTAGCTGGTCAAGTTATGCACTCGTTTGTACTGGAGAGGTTGCAGTACGACGTGGTGTAACGGGGCAGGGTTTGGATGCTCTTGCCCCTCCCGCAAAGCAGGGCGCTTGTTGGGAGGAGCAAGAATTATCACAGCTTCAGAGCGACGCTCCCGAGGCTGCTGATTGGTATTGTTTACTCAGGGATCAGCTTCTGTTCCCGCGCCATGGCGTAAGCTGCTTTGGGGCCGAGCCACAGAGAGGGCAGCAAGATCAGCGATACCGGAATGGCCGTGATCACAATGAACTGCTGAAGCACACTGATCTGCCCCGCACCCATGTACAGTAGAATGCCTGCCATACCTGCCATTGCCAAACCCCAGAATGCGCGCACAAAGGTGTTCGGCTGATCGTGACCCGTGCTCACAACCGCAATGGAGTAACTCATGGAGTCACCGGTGGTGGCAACAAAAACCGTGGTCAGCACCAGAATGGCCAGCGCCATGAAGCTACCACCCGGCAGAGACTGCGCAACTGTTAGAGTCGCCACATCAAAGCGGAAACTGTTCAGCGCTTCAGTCAGATCAATCACGCCGGTCATTTGGTAGTAAATGCCAGAGCCGCCCAACAGGGTAAACCAGATGGTAGTGGCAATGGGAGCCATAACCGCTACGGCCAAAATCATTTCACGAATGCTTCTACCGCGAGAGATACGAGCCACAAAAATGGCCATCAGCGGTGCATAACCAATAAACCAGGCAAAGAAGAACACCGTCCACCACTGCATCCACCAGTCAGGAGATGTATCCGCAGTCATGGTTGCCATAGCCATAAAGGAAGAAACATATTGACCCATGCTTTGGAAATAGGTGTTGGTCAGGAACAGGGTGGGGCCGAAGACGAAAATAATGGCTCCGATGGCCAGCGCCAGAAACACGTTCATCCGGCTCAAAAACTGAATGCCACGGTGAACACCGGTCGCTGCTGAGGTCACGTAGATCATAGCCAAGGCAATCAGGATGGCCATTTGTGTTATCAGGCCGTCAGTCAGGCCAAACAGTTCGCTCAGACCAAAACTCATCTGGGTTGCAAGAAACCCGATGGGGCCAACAGTACCGGCCACAATGGCAATGACGCAGCAGGCGTCTACAACACTGCCTAACCAGCCGCTCATGATGCGTTCACCGAACACCGGGTAAAGCAGTGTACGTGGTTGCAGAGGCTTGCCCTGCACATAGTGGGCGTGCGCCAGAATGATCGCAGCCAAGGTGCCCAGAACAGCCCAAGCCAGAAAGCCCCAGTGCATGAACGATTGGGCCATAGCATTGGAAACGGCTGCAGCGGTGCCGGGTTCCGATGTGAACGCCGGTGGCGTCACAACAAAGTGATAGATGGGCTCACCAGCGGCAAAGAACACGCCACCTCCGGCCAGCAATGTGCACATAATGATAGAGAGCCAGCGGAAAGTGCTCATCTCGGGCGTGGCCAGATTGCCAATTTTGGCTTTGGCAGCAGGTGTACAAGCCAAACCAATAGCGATAAAGAATGTAGCTAGCAACAACATCTGGAAGTAGGTGCCAAACACTTTGGCCGTCCAGGCAAAACCGTTGCCAATCAACTCGGCTACGCCTTTGATATCAAACAGAGAGAAGCCAACAAACAACGCAATAAAGCCGACGCTGAGAGTGAGCACTACCGGGTCGCCAAGCTGAGCTATGGAGTAGTCTCCGCCTGATTTATCGTTACCCTTAATCATAAACTAAACCTTTTTTAATAATCGCAGGCGCGCGACAGTGCCATAAAGTGCCTGTTAATACCAATGTACAAGGGGATTTTTTGCCGACATCCGAAGTGAACGTCAGTGCTTGCAGTCTGTTCTCTTCCACCGGCACAAACTCAGCCCGAGAGAGGCAAAAGAGGCAATCAGTATTGGCGCTGTTGCGTTTATACTGTTGGCATGACGCATCCAGACATTAACTTACACCTGCGAACCTACGATGGTGAGGGAAGAAGTCACTCCCACGATCACCATCAACTTGTATTGCCTCTCGTTGGGACGCTGTGTTTGTCTGTGGATGCAGTGGAAGGAAAGGTGGTTAATCAGCGGGCCGCGATCATTCCATCCGGACGTGATCACGGGTTTCTGGCGACGGAAGAAAACCAGTTTCTGGTGGCAGATATTCCTGAAGGCCTGGCACCATCGCTGGACAGGTTGCCTTGTTTTGTTGAACTGGATTCAGCGCTGCTTCACTACGTAAAGTTCCTGTACAGTCAGATTCGCGAAGGGAACGGATCAGCTTACACTCAGCACCAAATGCTACTCCTGCTTATCCAGCTTCTTCAGGAACGGCACGGCAGCGAGTTGAGCCTGGATCGCCGGGTTATTGTTGCCAAGCAGTATCTGGACGATCGTTATCGCCAGTCGATATCAGCATCGCAGTTGTCCGGCATCGCTCACCTGAGCACCCGGCAATTGAATGAACTTTTTCGCAAGCAGATAGGCATGACACCGCACCAATACCTCACGGAATTGCGAATGAAGGAAGCCTGGCGACTGTTGGAGCAGTCGGATCTCAGTGTCCAGCGGGTTGCAGATGCGGTTGGTTATACCTCTCTTTCATCGTTCAGTGATCGCTTCAGGGGCCACTTTGGACATGCCCCCAGTTACTTCCGCCGAAAATCGAAATAATCCCGCCACAACCCGAAAGCTATCCCTGAGGCCGAAGCATAGTCTGCCATGATTATTTAACCGTTGAGACTTGTGGGAGAAATACCATGGCATCTGTTAACGGAGCCACCTGGATAGGATCGGTTTCTATCCTGCTCTGGGGCACTCTGGCGCTCTTGACGAAGTTGTCTGGCGGCGAGATTCCGGAGTTCCAGTTAATGGCGATGACTTTCGGCATTGCCTTTGTGTTGATGTGCGTTCGCTGGTTCCGGGCTGGGCACGCGGGCGTAAAATACCTGCGACAGTCACCGCTGGCTTGGGCCATTGGGGTTGTCGGCTTGTTCGGTTACCACTTTGCCTACTTCAAAGCCATGACGCTGGCACCAGCGGTGGAGGTCAGTCTATTAGCCTACCTTTGGCCGTTGTTGATTGTGTTGCTGTCTGCGCTTTTGCCCGGTGAATCCCTTCGTGCACAGCACATTATTGGAGCCCTATTGGCATTGGCGGGTTGCTGGCTGCTGATTGGCAAAAATGCCGATGGGTTTGTTTGGGCAAATCTGCCGGGCTATTTGGTGGCATTGCTCTGTGCCCTGATCTGGTCCTGCTATTCGGTGCTCAGTCGGTTGGTCCGATCGGTACCGACAGATGCGGTGGGGTGGTTTTGCGGTGTCACCGCCATTTTGGCCCTGATCTGCCATCTTCTGTGGGAGCAAACCGTATGGCCTCAGGAACTGGTTCAATGGGTTGGTGTGATAGGGCTGGGATTGGGGCCAGTGGGGATCGCCTTTTTTACTTGGGATTACGGTGTGAAACACGGCAACATTCAGCTGTTGGGAACGCTGGCCTACGGCGCACCGTTGATTTCGGTGATCCTGCTGGTCCTCGCCGGATACGGTGAGGCCACGGTTGCGGTTATTGGTGCCAGTATTTTGATTGTGATTGGCTCTCTGGTTGCGAGCAGGGCCAGAAATGGACCAGGGGCAACGCCCCATGCAAAAAAGCCCCAATCTTGATTGGTCTATGTTGATGGCATCACTCCTCCAGCAAGCGAAGCGGGTGCATACCCTCGACCATGCCCATAAACGGCGGGCATGGTTTCGGCTCGTTTTGCGTACCGATCGTTTCCCCATGTGTGACTCTCAGGCACGATGACGGTAGCGCCATTATCTTTGTTGAAGTCATCAATCGCCCATACGGTTGCGGCGCCCAGTGGCTGACGGGGGCGGGCAGGCGATAGAAGGCATCATCGTGATGCAGCCCCTGTGGAGCCTCGCCGGGAAGAATGTTGATGATTTGGCTCTGGGACAACAGAAAGCCGGGCTCGAACAGCCGATCCATCAGCCCTAGAATTCGCTGGTGTACGGCGAGTTGGTCGGTTGCTCTGGTCTTGGACAAAACGTTGTAGACCCGTTGCGTCTGGTGGCCCTCGAACGGGTTTCGTCCGGTCTGGCCGAGCAACGCAAGGCCTTCTTCCTTGATCGCAGTGCAGGTTTCAAGGGGGATCAATTTTTCGATGATGACATAGCCGTCACGCATCAGCTTCTCGAAGTCTTGCTCCACTTCCACGGTGTTACGCTCGGGCCCCGGTTTCAGGCGCCGGTGGGTTTTTGCGTGATCGCCTTTTTTGTAGCGCTGTGCATCGAGTGATTCAGACATTGGGCATTCCTCGTTTTGGTCATTAAAGTTGTTTTCGACCTGCCATGTGTAAACCAATAGCCGTAACGGCCCGTAACGGCCCGTAACGGCCCGTGACGGGTTGTTGCTGTCGTTCATCTGGCTAAGACGATAGAGGAGATGGATCGGGAAGATAAGGTTGGTTTTGTAACCACCCCCTACAATCGGGAGCTCCATACCACCTTCGCTCAGCTGAGAGAAACTGAGTCCATCCACTGAACTCCATTTCAAGGGCCACAGAAGACTGTGCTATATGAAGAGGTAAGCCTTTATTCCCAAATAACTTTTGTGTTTTTTTGGGTTATTTCGAATGCAGACGGGGAAAGCTTGGAGCCATCTAAATTTGAGGTGCTCATAGGTGGCTCCTATGTAGGGGGGCACTGTAAACGCATGTAGCCAGTGATGTGCAGATGTTTGTGTTAACGATTCGCCTAAAAGCACTGCTTTAGAAACGAAAAAAGCCCCTGAAGTCAGGAGCTTTTTTCGGTTAAGTTGGTGGAGGACACGGAGCCTTACCCCAATTCGTTCTCCAAACCAAAATACATCCGCAAATCCTGTTTATTCAATAACTTATCACACATCAAATCCCTTCATGCTGCCGGCCACCGAGAGAAATTTAATTCTCTACATTTTCCCAAAACAGAGAACGGACGTGGGTTCGATTCCCGATTGAATACCCGGCGGTGTGTTTTACAACTCATGTCTTAACCAATCCTTCAGCTAGCTCCAGAACATCCACCGGCCAGAAGCATTCCGGGCGTGGATGGCGTACTCGGGGATGTCCGGCCTCTGGACGGCAGTTTTGCAGGCAGTCGAGCCACTGGGCCGGAATAGCCTCCCGACCGCACACAGCGCCTAACAGCGCCCCAGAAATAGCCGCGTTGGTATCAGTGTCACCGCCGCGCATGATGGTATCGACAACACCGGCTTCGAGGCTCGGCGCGTGGAGCAGCTGGTACAGGGCATTCTGAAAAGCGATCATTACCCAGCCCTGCTGGTGGACATAGTCCCCTGGCGGCTCATTGGCAGCCTTGTCGATGGTATCCAGCAAAGCGGGTTCAACGGGCATGTCTGCAGCCCACTGCCGGATGTGTTGGTATAGTTCTTTGCCGTCGCAGCCTGATTGAATGGCGTGAGCAATCCCCATGGCAAACAGCGCATTGGCCTGCTGGCAAATCAGGTTCGGATGTGTGAGTGCCGCATCCCGCATGGCCCATTTAGCCACCTGATTCAGTTCAAATCCGGCTCCGAAAATCCCGAGCGGGCTGATCCGCATCATGGCTCCGTTGGCCTGACTGTCGGGGTTTGGATTACCACGCAATCCGGCTGAAATGGTCATGCCGCAATCAAAGGGTTCGGAGCTCAGCCAATATTGGTATTCCTTGCGTGCTGCCTCAGGATCATACGAACCGGTTTTCACCAGCAGCCGGGAAAGGAGTAGAGCCATCTCAGAATCATCGGTTGGCTGACCGGCAATGGTATTCCATGTGCCGCCATCCGCCAGCTCCCGGACGCCATCAGGATAGCTGCGCCGGATCTCATCCGGGGACTGAAACTCAACCATACTCCCCAGCGCATCACCGGCAAGCTGGCCAAGCAGGCATCCTTGGGCTCTGGATGTTCTGTCTATGCCCATGCAGCAATCTTCTCCTTAATCAGTATTTTCGAATGAATAGTATCAATGAACATACGACACTGTTCGCTCATGAGCCTGTTAAAATCAAGAGATGTATTGTCAGGGATTTTCAGAAAAAGGACATGAAACGGGATATCTTGCCCCTGCTGGCGAATAACATCTGAAATCAGCCCCTGCGTTTTATCCAAATTGAGTGAAGCCCATCGTTCTTCGGATATCGGATAAACAAAGCCGCACCCCTTTATCGAGGCTCCATTTCCATACTGTCCTATGTATGTGTGCAGCTGGAAAAGATCCTCACGCTTGACCCCGAATTGTGGGTCAAAGGCTTTATACTTCACATCAAAGACGTACAGGCCGCCATCACTCTCAAAAACAAGGTCCGGTTCAAGTTTACGCATATAGCTGCCGAGAGCACCGGCCGGTATTTCATAGCGTTGCTCGAACTTGCTAAGCAGCCGAACCCCATCTCGCTTGATGAGCTTCCGAATGAAATATTCGAAAAGCATCGATATATCGAAAAAGAATGCGCTCGAATCATGCTGGGAGTCAAAATCAGAACCTTGCTGGCTAATGACTTGCTTCGATAGATCTATCAGTACGTTATAGTCGTTGTAGAAGGGATTGGTGAAATACGGCGTTCTCAAGATTTCCTGACGGGATCTTTTCACACCCTGATTAGCGGTAAGAAACGCGTTGTAGACATTCCTTGTTCGCTGGCAAAAAGAATAATGCTCAACCGCCTCATAGGCTTTGATGAAAAGTGAGGTCGCGGGGCTGTCGTAGCTGTGTTCACGGTAGGAGCATAAATACTTTCCGGAGGTTTTGTTCCGGAAGTAGTCAACCGCATCAATTGTTCCCCGGACGCGTGAAATCCGATCATTCTTTGTAATGTAGGTCTTGGGCAGCCCCAGCCGGTAAGCTCTCTTGAACTTGATATTCCAAAGATATGCAAGGAGCCACTCGTAACCATCGGCGTGATTTTCACCGCCAATGTTTTCCAGTTCAAGAAACCCGTCGGCATCGGCAATGATGTACTGAAGGAAAGCATCACCAAAACGTGAGCTGATCTTCAGGGAATAATCCCCACGTTTGACAAACCCGATCAGATTGCCGGTGTTGAGATTGAAATTTCTGGCATCCGTACCGGTTACACCGATAAAGCCGCCGTCGGTATTGTGTTCGTAATCTTCATCATTGAAGAGGATGAGGGCATCGGCAATGTTGTCATTCAGCGTTTTTTCAACATCACGAGAAACCGAATTCAAAAAATGCCAAATAGCAGACTCGTCGTTATGAGGATAGGTCCACTGGCCTTTTGATTTGGTGCTGAGCGTAATCGATTCACCCAAACGCCTATTGGTCAAGATGCCTTGGTTGACCAAATAAGACTGGTTATCGACCAGAGTCCCATTCTTTATGATATCGAACAGCCACACGACTTAAACCCCGAATGCCTTTCCGAAAGAACCGATGAGCTCAGCCTCCTTGCCGGTACCGCGTAGGTATTCCTGCAGCAAAGGCCGGATACAATCATCCCAGACACGCTCTCTTACTTCCGCAACCGTAAGGCTGGTGGCATACTTCAAGTTCATCAAATAGGCATGACCGATTTGGTAATCATGGCCCAGCAGAGGTTCCTTGGCTATTTGGGTGTTCAACCGTTCAAGGTTATCCGCCAGAGGTACCCAGGTTTTGCAGAACTGGTTCAGATGGTATCTCAACAGCCCTGTATCCGGCGTCACTTCTTCCCAGCGGAATCTGCGTCGGAGAGCAAAGTCAAAGCTTTCCACACTCCGGTCAATGGTATTCATCGTTCCGATCAGATAGATGTTTGTCGGGATGAAAAACAGGTATCCTTGATCGGTCTGAAGCATGCCGGTGTGTTCGTTATTCAGGTTCGCATATTGGGTTTTGACGCTGCCTTTAATCCCTCGATATTCCAAGCAATACATCAGCTCACCAAAAACCCGAGACAACTCAGCCCGGTTCACTTCATCAATTATAAAGAAGAATGGAGGCACAGCATCTGATACCAGCTTGGATAAGTCTGATATTTCGAAGATGTACTGCCAATGATCACCTGATAATTTTTCTCTATGGGGACGAAGCTCATCAATCGTAATTGATTCCCAGTTCCGATCGAGACCAAGACCGCAAACATCAATTTCCCACTTACCGGCGTTTCGGCAGAATTCCTTAAAAACACCATTCTGCAACGTCAGTTGCGCGGCTCCATTTCCATCCAAAACCGGGCGCAAGCCTTCCATGAAATCCTCATAGCTGAAAGACGGATGAAATTGCACCAGCTCAATCTGGCTTGCATGTGTGAGACTGCTGTTCGGAGCAAACTCTTCTTTCCAGATATCAAGCAACAGAGAGGTCTGCTGGCGAGCTTGGTATGTTTTCCCTGTTCCGGGAGCACCGTATTTGACGATCTGCTTTTTCAGGCTGAATGGATTGGACAGATTCTCGTAGAGCACCCAAACAAACTGACTCAGATAAAACTCGTCCGTTTTATTGTCCCGAAGCTCATCGCTGAACTCATCTTTGATGATCTTCAGCAGGAAAATGTTTTTTGAATACCAATCTTGATCCTCTTCGGCCGGATATGCCGGTATAATTCCTTCACGAATAAGCCAGCTGAAGACCTGATTAAACTTACCGGAATCAACAGTAGTGGAGACTTCGAGCGTGCAGGCTGCCGCCACACGATTGACAAGAACCGGATTGTTGGACTTGCCTTGGGCAGACCACGCATCGTCAAATTTCCGGAAGTTCTCTTTGTTGGGAGTCTGGATGAATTCTCCCAGCGCGGATATGAAATCCTTGTTTTTGATGAAAGCCTGGAAGTTTTCGTTGCTTAATACAGACTGCCCGCGAGAAGCGATCCCGTTACTTTTTTCATAGAGGAGCTGCTTCAGGAAAGCCTCATCAGTTTGAGATAAGCCTTCTCCTGATTTGATACGTTCACGGATCTGTCCGACCTGACCGTAAAACTCACGATAGGCGTCATGCCAGCCTTTGACTTCGTGTTTCCGGTTTTCAATCAGGTATTTGTAAAGATTTTTCAGTCTGCTTTTCATTTCAGCCCCTTATTTTCTAAATCGTTCTCTTGTTCAGCGATCGGCAGTTCCTCCAGCTCGAAAAGGTCGCGTGTCGGACCCTGTCCGAACAAAACAGAGAATACCGCCCCAAACAGAGAATGAACGTGGGGAGAATGGATAGAATCTGGTGGCTGGAGAGAGGTTCCGGAAAGATGTCAAAACAGCCGAAACCCTTTGAATACAACGGGAAAAAGAAAACCCGCCTGCCCAGAGAATCACTCTGGAGAGACGGGTTGTCATTTTCAAAATGGTGGAGACGGCGGGAATTGAACCCGCGTCCGCCAGCACTATGCCTTGAGATCTACATGTTTATGTCCTTCAATTGATTTAACCTCAAGCGACCCGAAGGCCAGGGTGCAAGAGGCGAGTTCTTTAAATCTTAGCCGTTAGCCAGTGAACTCTGGATAACGGAGCATCCCGTAAGCGATGACGTCCTGAGATGTAGCTCTGGGCTACGGGCGACCCAGTCAGGACGACTAGCAGCTTACGCTGCTAGTGCGTAGTTTTCGTCGTTTGCGACTATTGCATTGCAGCTTTGGATTAACGAGATTCGCTGCCATCTCGACATGCACCCAAGGGTTCGCCACCAGCGTCGAAGCCATGTCGTCCCCTTACTCACAGTATATGTGGGCGCCTTGCCTGACTTCAAGGCTTCTTTGTTGTTGTTTTGCACGGTCGGCGTTCATGCCGTTCTAATTCCCGTTTTAATTCCTATGAGGCCTCGCGTGTCTTGCTTTGCTGGCGGCCTGCCAGAGCCGCGTGGCTCAGTGCTTTGAAGCTTTCGTGGAAGTAGTTCATTACGGCGTTGGGGTCTGTATGGATGGCTTTGTCCACCGTAATGCCGAACTGTACCGTACCCGCGTAGCTGAAAATACTCATGCCTATGCCGATATTGCCGCTTTGTGGTACCCAGAACATGGGTTGCACCAACTTGCTGCCTGCCAGGTAAACCGGTTCTCTGGGGCCGGGTACGTTGGTAAGCACTGCGGAGGCCTTGTTGCTGAGCAAATCCAACGCACGTCGTTCGAGAATGTCCGGGCCGCGGCCGAACAGGTCCAGCAAGCTGTAGGTAACTTGTGCTTGATAGGACTGTTTGAGGCGGTTCATGTTTTCCTGTACCTGCCGGAAGCACATGATCGGATCTGCGATTTCAACCGGTAGGCAAACCAGCACCAGACCAAACTGGTTTCCAAGTGTTTCGATCGGTTGATTAAGCGGCCGCAGATTAAAAGGCACTGCCACACGAATGCCGCAGTCGGGAATAATTTCTTTGCTCGCTTGGAAGTGCCTGTGCAGCGCGCCCGTGGTTGCGCACAACAATATATCGTTGACGGTGCCGCCCAGCGCTTTGGCACAGGCTTTCACTTCCGCCAGATCTAGCGGTTCGGCCCAAGCAACGTGTTTACGCCCAGAAAGCGGGCTTTTAAGGCAGGTTTTGGGCTCGAAGGGCGAAAGACCCAGTTTGAGCAAATCCGTTGCCACACCGGTGGCGGCAGTGGCGAGTTTCAGAGGGTAGTTTGGTTCCGCTCGAATCGATTGCATGAATAAGCGGGCTTGATCTGTTGCTGCTTCGGTTGTGTCGAGGGTGCGGTGCAGAAGTCGGCTCACTACTGAGGATGCCGTTTGCTCTCGTGCCTTAAGCGGAGCAACCCGTCTACCTGTGGGCTCCGGCGTTTTGTCAGTGAGTGAAAGCAGTACCCTCACCAGAGAAATGCCATCGGCAATACAATGATGGATGCGTATTAAAAGTGCGCAGCCGCCTTGGTAGTTGTCTATATAGTGAATTTGCCAGAGGGGGTGGCGCAGATCCAGAGAGGTGCTGTTCAGGTCACTGGTGAGTGCTTGGAGTTCGGCTTTGCCTGCCTTTCCCGGTAGCGCTATCCGATGCAGATGGTTGTCGATATCAAACAGCGGGTCGTCTTGCCAATATACCTTGTCACCCTCATCAACAATGCGCTGGCGGAACCTCTGAAAACGCAAAAAGCGCTCATTGAGGATGAGCTTTAGACGGTTGATGGCGATCGGCTTGTCAAATACCAGAACGGCCGAGATCATCATTGGATTGCTTGGTGTGTCCATGCGCAGCCATGAGCAATCCACCGAGGTCATTCGGGTTTTTTTCGGTGACATAAGCCCTCCCTTTGCGCTACACCGGTACCGAAGTATAGGCAGGATAAAGATGGGTGCATAGGGTGCGAACCGGCGACACAAAGCGTGTGTCGCCATAGGTGTGAGGCAGGAACAGCGCCCGATTATTTAGGCGGTCAGGCGTTGCCGTCACGCAAAATGCGCTGTTTCTGGCGATTCCAATCCCGCTCTTTCTCTGTGGCGCGCTTGTCGAATAGTTTTTTGCCTTTCACCAAAGCAATCTCACACTTCACTTTATTCTTTTTCCAATACAGAGCCAGAGGCACACAGGTTTGGCCCGCCTGGCTCGTTTCCCCAATCAGCTTGGCCAGCTCTTTGGCGTGAAGCAGTAGCTTGCGAGTGCGAGTGGGGTCGGCAATTACGTGAGTGGAGGCAGCCGTAAGTGGCTGGAAGTGGCTTCCAAAAAGGAACGCCTCGCCATCTTTTAGCAACACATAGGCATCAGTAATCTGGGCCTTGCCAGCTCTTAGTGATTTCACTTCCCAGCCGAGTAGTACAAGCCCCGCCTCAAAGCGTTCCTCTATGTGGTATTCGTGTTTCGCCTTTTTGTTAAGGGCGATGGTACTGCTCGGCGTACCGGGTTTTTTCTTGCTCATGAATCAATTATCCGGATGCGGACGAATGAACGGGCCGATCTTACGCAGACCGGCAAAACGGGCATTGTAGCTCAGGAGTGCCAGACTGGTCACGAAATGGCCTTCAAAGGTGCTGGCAGGTCGTGCCTAAAGGAGCCCTTCGGCTACAATAGGGTGTCCAATACTTTCTGAGGCGAAAATGCCGACGCCATACCAGACACATATCGGGTCCTTTACCCGAAAAACAACCTTCTTCTGGGCTGCAGTGGGCGCAACTGTGGGTCTGGCCAATCTTTGGCAGTTTCCCTATTTGGCCAGCCTGCACGGCGGCGGACTGTTTATTTTGTTGTATCTCAGTTGTCTGTTGCTGGTCACTTTACCTCTGATGGTGACTGAAGCCGCCATAGGCCGCCACGCCCGGCATGGCATTGTGCTGGCAATGGACGGCCTGATTCGCAGTGCAAAGCGCTCGCGACTTTGGATGGCCGTGGGCAGGCTCAGCGTGTTGAGTGCCTTTTTGGTGCTATCGTTCACTGCAGTGTTTGGCGCTATTGCGCTGGCCTATGTTTTTTTCGGCGCCACAAGCAAGTTTTCCGGGGTAGACCACGTCAGCGCTACCGGCATTCTTGCCGGGTTGGTGTCCGACCCGCGAGAGTTTCGGGTGTTCATCGGCTGGCATGCCTTTTTCTTGATTATGGTGTTGTGGGTGTCTGGCCAAGGGGTTGTCGGAGGGCTTGAGCGTGCCTATAGAATCGTAGTGCCAGCCACGTTGGTGCTGTTACTGGCACTGTTCGGGCTTGCTGCGTGGTACGGAAGAATTGATGCTGCAATCAGCCAAATTATTGAAATGCACCCACAGGACCTTACTTGGGGAAGCCTGAGTGCTGCGCTGTTTCATGCGTTCTACACCTTGGGGTTAGGTATGGGGGTGTGGGCGATTTTGGGCGCGTACACCACGCCGCACACCCAGCTTAAACGTTCCATTTTGGCCGTTGTTTTGATGGATACCTTGGTTGCGATCTTGGCTGGGTTGATGATTTTTGCGATGGCTTCGCAAAGCAATGTGTTTGACGGTGAGCGCGGTTTTAGCCTTTTGTTTATTTCGCTTCCGGTAACGCTTTCTGAATTGCCCTTAAGCCAGTTCGTTATTACTGCTGTGTTTCTGATGGTTGTGATGATTGTGTGGTCAACCTCTTTGGCTTTGCTCGAGCCGGTAGTTGGTTGGTTTCGTGAGTGGACGGCGGCACCCCGGGGCCTGTCAGTATTTTTGGTGGGGGTTGTCGTTTGGCTTGCGGGGCTGGCGTCCCTGTTTTCGTTCAACGTTTGGGCGGAGTACCGGGTAGGTGGAGCGACGGTTTTTCGTTGGCTGGAGCTGTTAACGGGCGGGTTGATGATTCCGCTGGTGGCCGTTCTTATCGCGCTTTTTACCGGCTGGGGGCTAACACGAAATCTATCTAAAACCATGCTGGGGAAAACGCCCGGAATTTTTGGCGCAATTTGGTTTTGGGTGATGCGCTTGGTGCTGCCTCTGGTTGTTGTCTATATCGGCATCCATTACACCGCGAGTTCGCTCGGTAGCCTATGCGACAATGGCAGTGAAGCGTTTTGGTGCGAGCCAACGCCAAACATGGTTGAGCGGGAAGGCGGTGGAGAAGCTTCTGATCCGGTGGATGCCAGCGAGAGTGGTGTAAACTCGGATAGATCCACAGACGAGACGGGAGAGCTGCTCCCGGCAGAGCAAGCACCTGAAAATAAGCCCGCTCAGCCGCAACTGCACCCTGAAAGTGCCCCTAAAGACGACGATATCCTTTATCATAGCGTTTGATTGCAGCTAGTTTTCGTTTTCTAGAGGCTGCGGTCGGTCTTAACGTGTATTTGTAAGCAGGACAACCGGTTCCGATGCCCCATCAGATTGATAAAACAGCTCTGGTTATGCACTCTGCTGAGCGCATGTTTCACTTGGTAAATGATATTGCCCGTTATCCCGAGTTCTTGCCGTGGTGCTCAGGTGCCGAAATTCACCAGCAAAACTCGGATCAGATAATGGCATCGCTGGAAATTGCCAAAGGTGGGGTGCGGCACAAGCTCACTACGCGCAACCAGTTACTGGTGCCGGAGGCCATTGAAATGAATCTTGTGGATGGCCCGTTTCGCAATCTCACAGGGCGTTGGCACTTCAAGGCATTGGATGACAATGCGTGCAAAGTGATTTTGACTCTGGAGTTTGAGTTTTCCGGCTCCCTGTCGCGAATGACCTTTGGGCCGGTGTTTAATCAGGCAGCCACAACAATGGTGGATGCGTTCTGCCGTCGTGCTGACGACCTCTACAAGGGGGGCGCATAATGCCGCAGGTTGAAGTGGCCTATGCCCGGCCAGACAAGCAGGAAATCGTGAAGATTCAGGTGCCGGAAGGTACGTCGGCGATTGAGGCCGTGAAGTTGTCTGGCATCGCCGCTATTTTCCCGGAGATCGATGCGGACTCCATCGATATGGGGATCTTTGGCAAGGTAATCAAAAAGCCAGCGGAGCATGAGTTAAGGGATGGAGATCGGGTAGAGCTGTATCGTCCGCTCAAGATCGACCCGAAGCAGGCGCGGCTGAATCGGGCCAAAAAGAAGTCTTGATCGGCTCAGTAAGCGGGTGTTTCGTCCAAAAGTTGTGCTTCGTAATGGGAGTAACGGTCAGCGTCGTAATAGACGATGATGCGCTGCTCTTGGATATCGCCGCCGCGACGTTGGAAGGTGTAAACGTAGTACTCCCGTGAGCTATCGACGGGGTTGAGCATTAAAGGGCTCCCGAGCAAAGCTTGAACCTGATTGCGAGGCATGCCTTCGTTGAGTTTGGACAGCTCTTCAGCAGTTACAATGTTGCCTTGTTGGACGTTGATCTTATAAACGCCCGGAAAAGCGCAACCGGATAGAATCAGAGTGAGAATGAGAGCTGTGAGCTTTTGCATCGCCGGAGGAAATCCTCTATCTTGAAATCGCCTGCCAAGGGCAGGTGTGGCACGGGTTAACCGTTAAATGGCGGCTTCATCATACCGGAAGCCGTGAGGCACACCAAAGAGTGAATAGTAACATGTCATCTGAAAACGCCGAACTACGAAAAGTCGGTCTTAAAGTAACTCTACCGAGAGTGAAGATATTCAACATTCTGGAAAACGCCAAGGATCACCACCTCAGCGCCGAGGATGTGTATAAGCGGCTTCTGGATCAGGGTGACGATGTGGGTCTGGCCACTGTGTACCGCGTACTTACCCAGTTTGAGACCGCAGGGCTGGTGCTACGCCACAACTTTGAAGGCGGCCATGCGGTATTCGAGATGGCTGGAGAAGACCATCACGACCACATGGTTTGTACTCAAACAGGGCAAGTGATTGAGTTTGTTGATGACATAATTGAAGAGCGTCAACAAAAGATAGCGAAAGAACATGGCTATGAAATTGTCGAACACAGCCTGATCCTTTACGTTAAGCCCCTAAAGTAACCATCCAGTTCTAAAAAAACATAAAAAAGGGGCAGGCCGTTAAACCTGCCCCAACAGCTCTCAAAGTTGAGAGGGGGAACTGGGAGGGAGTCTCGCCTGTGCCACCTGATCAGTGGTGGGTGGCCTGCCCCTTGGAAAACATTTCTGTTGCGTGGGCAAGGGTGTGTTCAGTCATATCCACGCCGCCTAGCATTCTTGCAACTTCACTAATCCTTCCTTGATCGTCCAGAGATTCGATTTTCGAGAAAGTCGCGTCTTGCTGTGTGAATTTGCTAACAAATAAGTGTTGGTGACACTGGGCTGCAACCTGTGGCAAGTGGGTCACGCAGATTACTTGGCCGCTGGCTCCCAATGAGCGCAATAGCTTTCCAACCACCTCAGCTGTGCCGCCACCAATACCGACATCCACTTCGTCAAAGATCAGGGTTGGTGTTGTCGATGTTTGAGCAACAACCACCTGAATCGCGAGGCTGATGCGCGACAGTTCGCCGCCGGACGCCACTTTGGCAAGAGGTCTTGCGGGTTGCCCCGGGTTGGCACTCACTAAGAACTCTATTTCTTCAAGTCCGTGCGGTGCCGGTTCGTCCTGATTATTGCGGCTTAAGTGAGTAACAAATTGAACTGACGGCATGCTTAGCTGAGCCAGTTCGCCAGCAATGCGTTGGTCCAGCTCGCCCGCTGCCTTGGCTCGCATTTCTGAAAGCTTGCACGCCAGTTGATTGAAGCGGTCGCGATGGCTTTCCAGTTCCTCTTCCAGCTTTTCTAGGCTGCCTTCACCACCGTCCAGTTGGGCAAGCTCCGCGCTTTGTCGTTTATGGAACTCCGGAAGCTCCTCGGGGTTAATTCGGTGCTTGCGGGCCATCTGGTATATCGCACTGAGTCTGTCTTCAACTTCACTCAGGCGTGCGGGGTCTGCCTCGTAGTCATCCACAAAATGACGGAGGTTGTCGCCCGCCTCGCTGATCTGTATTTGAGCTTCGTTGAGCATCTGAATGGTGTCGGCTAACGCGGGCACCTCGACCGGTAACTGCTCCAGTTGCTGCAGCGCCTGGCGAACCAAACCTGCTGCGCTGGTTTCATCTTCGGTGCACAGCAGTGCTGCCTGATGACTGTTGTGAAGAATGGCGTCAGCTTGGCTAAGGTGTGCCTGTTCCTGCTCTAGCTGCTCCTGCTCGCCGCTTTCCAGCGCGAGCCGGTCAAGTTCTTCCACTTGATAGCGCAGAAGTTGCAGCTTGGCTTCAGACTCTTCTGCATTTTGCTGCCGTTCGGTCAACTTCGTGCGGATTTGGTTCCAGGCTTTCCAGGCTTCGCGAGTCTGGATGGCAAGCGTTTCCGCGCCTGCGAACTCGTCAATTAGCTTGCGGTGTGTTTCTTTGCGCAGGAGTGATTGATGTTGGTGTTGGCTATGAATATCCATCAGTAGCCCGCCCAGATCTTTCAGGTGCGCAAGCGGGCAGGGTTGGCCGTTAATGTAAGCCCTTGAGCGCCCATCTTTACTGATTACCCGCCGTAAAATGCAGTCGCTGTCGTCATCCAGTTCATGGCGTTCAAGCCATTGGAGAGCCTCGGGGATGCCCGCAACGTCAAATGTGGCGGTAATATCTGCACGCTTTGCGCCATGCCTCACGGCTCCTGCGTCAGCGCGGCCCCCCATGGCTAGCCCTAGAGCGTCCAGAACGATGGACTTGCCTGCACCAGTTTCGCCGGTGAGGGCTGTCATCCCTTTGTTGAATTGCAGTTCGACCCGCTCTGCAATCGCGTAGTTGGAAACGGTGAGCTGTGTGAGCATGCAGATAACCTCCGCTCTTCAAAATATACTGTTCTTTCATACAGTGACTGTGAATATATACAGGTGATTTTGTGTTTGCAAACTCATCAGTGAGATTTTCTTCAGGAATGCGACCTGTGGTGGTTGAAACCTGCACGGCAAACCCCATATTCGTTCGCAATAACATTCTTCCGGCTCTGCGACGCCGGAGCCTATGTTCAATGGGCCGCGTTTTAGCCGGCCACCGAAGATCTGGCAGGAGTAGTCATGAACAGCGACGAAAACCGCAACGAGCAAGTTGAAGAATTGAATGAGGCCGCAGACGCGGCGGCAGAAGAAATGCAGGCAGAAGGAGAAGTTCAGCAGGAAGAGGTTTCTGAGCTGGATGCACTAAAAGAGCAGCTGCAGGATTCTCAGGAGCAGATGCTGCGGTTGCAAGCTGAGATGCAGAATGTGCGTCGTCGGGCTGAGATGGACGTCCAGAAAGCGCATAAGTTTGCGCTGGAGAAGTTTGTTAAAGAGCTGCTCCCTGTAGCTGATAGCCTCGAGAAAGCGGTAGAGAGTACCGAGGGTCAGGAAGCTGCGGGTGAGTTGGTGGCCTCTATCCGTCAAGGCGTGGAGATGACGCTCAGTTTGTTTGTTTCGAGTTTGAAGAAGTTCAACGTTGAGCCGCTGAACCCCGTAGGCGAACCGTTCGATCCCCAGCAGCACGAAGCTATGTCAATGGTGCCAGCACCGGATGCTGAGCCGAACAGCGTGGTAGCTGTTGTGCAGAAAGGCTATCTACTTAACGGTCGTGTGGTTCGTCCAGCAATGGTGATGGTGGCCAAAGCTCAAGACGCACCAAAAATTGATGAGCAGGCTTGAAAAACCAGCTAAAGCGCCAATATAGCCATTAAACAGAATCAGCCGGAATTAGTGTTTCCGGGCAACCATTAAGTACAGCATTCAGAAGAACTGGAGTGAATCAATGAGCAAGATTATCGGTATCGACCTTGGAACCACCAACTCGTGTGTGGCCATCATGGATGGCGACAAAGTCCGGGTTATTGAAAACGCTGAAGGTGATCGCACCACCCCGTCTATCATCGCGTACACCGATGATAATGAAATTCTGGTAGGTCAGTCAGCCAAGCGTCAGGCAGTGACTAATCCCCAAAACACCATCTATGCCATCAAGCGTCTGATCGGTCGTCGGTTCAAAGACGACGTTGTTCAGAAAGATATTAAAATGGTGCCTTACAAGATTTCCGAGGCAGACAACGGTGATGCGTGGGTAGAAGTTAAAGGCCAGAAAATGGCACCGCCTCAGGTGTCTGCAGAAATTCTGAAAAAGATGAAGAAGACTGCAGAAGATTATCTGGGCGAGAAAGTAACCGAAGCGGTTATCACCGTTCCGGCTTACTTTAACGACAGCCAGCGTCAGGCTACTAAAGACGCTGGGCGCATTGCCGGTCTGGAAGTAAAGCGTATTATCAACGAGCCTACTGCGGCTGCGCTGGCTTATGGTCTGGACAAGAAGAGCGGCGATCGCACCGTAGCGGTTTACGACTTGGGTGGTGGTACCTTCGACCTCTCCATCATCGAAATTGCAGATGTGGATGGCGAGCACCAGTTTGAGGTGTTGGCCACCAACGGCGACACTTTCTTGGGTGGTGAAGACTTCGATATGAAAATTATCGAATTCCTCGCTGACCAATTCAAGAAAGATAGTGGTATTGATCTGCGCGGCGACTCTCTGGCCATGCAGCGTCTGAAAGAAGCTGGTGAGAAGGCCAAGATCGAGCTTTCCAGCAGCCAGCAGACCGACGTAAACCTGCCGTACATCACTGCAGATGCCAGCGGCCCCAAGCATATGAATGTGAAGCTGACCCGTGCCAAGCTTGAGTCTCTGGTTGAAGACTTGGTCCAGCGTAGTCTCGAGCCTTGTAAGGTTGCTTTGAAGGACTCAGGCTTGAGCGTTGGTGAAGTTGACGAAGTGATTTTGGTTGGTGGTCAGACACGTATGCCACTGGTTCAGGAAAAGGTGAAAGAGTTCTTTGGTAAAGAAGCCCGTAAGGACGTAAACCCGGACGAAGCTGTTGCCATGGGTGCTGCAATTCAGGCAGCGGTACTTTCTGGAGATGTAAAAGACGTTCTGCTTCTGGACGTAACGCCACTAACCTTGGGTATTGAGACCATGGGTGGTGTGGCCACGCCGGTAATCGACAAGAACACAACGATTCCGACCAAGAAGTCGCAAACCTTCTCTACGGCAGAGGATAACCAAACAGCAGTGACTATTCACGTTGTTCAGGGTGAGCGTAAGCAGGCGACACAGAACAAGTCCTTGGGTCGATTCGATCTGGCCGACATTCCACCGGCTTCCCGTGGTGTGCCGCAGATCGAAGTTACCTTCGATATCGATGCCAACGGTATTCTGAACGTGTCTGCGAAAGACAAGGCGACCGGCAAAGAACAGTCAATCGTGATCAAGGCCTCTTCTGGTCTGAACGATGATGAAATCGAGAAGATGGTGCAGGATGCCGAGGCGAATGCCGAGGAAGATCGCAAGTTCGAAGAGCTGGTTCAGGCCCGTAACCAAGGCGATGCCATGGTGCACGCTGTACGCAAGACCCTAACTGATGCCGCTGACAAAGTTAGCGACAGCGAAAAGGAGTCTATCGAGACGGCGATTAAGGAGCTGGAAGAAGCATTGACCGGTTCCGACAAGGACGACATTGAAGCCAAGACACAGAAGCTGACCGAAGTTTCAGGTGAGCTGGCTCAGAAGATGTACGCAGATCAGGATGGTCAGGCGCAGCAGGCAGGCGGACAGGAACAAGCTCAGCCAGCTGACGATGCGGTGGACGCCGAGTTCGAAGAAGTCAAAGACGACGAAAAGAAGTAATTCTGACGTACATCAGGTAGTTGGAAAACGCGGAGTTGATCCGCGTTTTCCGCGTTTAAAAAACAGGGTTTTAAAGCATGGCCAAGCGCGATTATTACGACATTCTCGGAGTTTCCCGGGACGCGGACGAGAAAGACATCAAGCGAGCTTATCGAAAGCTTGCGATGAAATACCATCCCGACCGTAATCCGGAAGATAAAGACGCCGAGAACAAGTTCAAAGAGGCCAGCGAAGCCTACGAAATACTGGCAGACCAGTCCAAGCGCGCGGCCTATGATCAGTACGGCCATGCTGGTGTGGATGGTCAGGCTGGTGGCGGATTTGGTGGCGGCAACGGTAACTTCTCCGACATCTTTGGTGATGTGTTTGGCGACATTTTTGGTGGTGGCGGCCGAGGCGGCCGTAACACCCGTGGTTCAGACCTGCGCTATACCTTGGAGTTGGATCTTGAAGAGGCGGTAAAAGGTAAAACCGTCAAGATTACAATCCCCGGACACCGCGAATGCGATACCTGTGAGGGTAGTGGCGCCGAAAAAGGCTCCCGCCCCGAAACCTGTGGTACCTGTAAAGGTATGGGCCAAGTGCGCATGCAGCAAGGCTTCTTTGCGGTGCAGCAGGCTTGCCCCACATGCCGCGGCTCCGGCCAGATTATTAAGAACCCTTGTAAGACTTGCCATGGTCAGGGCAGGGTACGGGAAGAGAAAACACTCTCCGTTAAAGTGCCACCTGGCGTAGATACCGGTGACCGTATACGGCTCTCTGGCGAAGGCGAAATGGGTATCGATGGCGGCCCCTCAGGCGATCTGTATGTGCAGATGTCCGTTCGGGAGCATTCTATCTTCACCCGCGACGGCCGCAATCTCTATTGCGAAGTGCCTATCAGCATTATCGACGCCACGCTCGGTGGCGAGCTGGAAGTGCCGACACTGGACGGTCGCGTGAAACTAAGAATCCCGGCAGAAACCCAAACGGGTAAGCTCTTCCGCCTACGTAATAAAGGCGTTAGCCCCGTTCGTGGAGGCCCGTCGGGTGATCTGTTGTGCCGAGTGATTGTTGAAACACCGGTTAACCTGACCAAGCGACAGAAAGAATTGCTTGAAGAGTTCCAGGTAACCCTCGACGGAAGCAACAACGGAACAAACCACGCGCCCAAGAAAACCTCGTGGTTTGAAGGTGTTAAGAGCTTCTTCGACGAAATGAAATTCTGATCCGCTGCATATAAGGATAAAGTCATGAGGGTAGCAATCATCGGCGCCGCCGGGCGCATGGGAAAAGTGCTGATTGAAGCGGTTGACGGCACAGAAGGTCTCGAACTTGGTGCGGCCATCGTAGAGCCGGACAGCAGCCTCATTGGAGCCGATGCTGGTGAGATGAGCAGTATTGGCAAAACCGGCGTAAAGATGGCTGGTACCCTTGCTGATGTAAAAGATGATTTTGACGTGCTCGTCGATTTCACCTTTCCGGATCTTACTCTGGAAAATGCGGAGTTCTGTAAAGCCAACGGCAAAATGCTGATCATCGGAACTACCGGCCTGACCGATGCCGAAAAACAGCAACTGGCCTTGGCTGCAGAATCTACCCCGATTGTATTCGCGCCCAACATGAGTGTGGGGGTAAACGTAGTGCTCAACCTCCTGCGCACGGCGGCAGCCACGCTGGGGGATGACTACGACGTCGAAATCATCGAAGCCCACCACCGCCACAAAAAAGACGCACCTTCCGGTACAGCCCTGCGCATGGGCGAAGTAGTTGCTGATGCACTCGATCGCGACCTCAAAGAATGTGCGGTCTATGGCCGTGAAGGCTTCACTGGCGAACGCACTCGCAAGGAAATCGGTTTCGAAACCATTCGCGCCGGTGACGTAGTGGGAGACCACACAGTACTCTTCGCCACCGAAGGCGAACGCATCGAAATCACCCACAAGGCAAGCAGTCGGATGACCTTCGCAAAAGGTGCCATGCGCGCGGCTTTGTGGCTGAAAGATAAGCCTGCAGGCTTGTATGACATGCAGGATGTTTTGAGCTTGAGGTAAGTCAAAGGCAGCTCTGAGGTGGCGGGCTGGGATCATCGTCCGGGAATGTCGGAGGCCATGGACGGCCGGAGACAAGCGCACAGGGAAGTGCTTGTAGCGTTTCCCGGACGATGATCCCAGTGCGCCACCGGTGCAGGAGTCATGTGACATTTTACATGGACACAAAACCGCAATTTTTATATAATAAGGCGGTTTAACTGCACCAAGCGTAGGCTTTTAAAAGCCCAAGGGACAAATAAAGTCCCTGGATAACAAAAAGCGGGACGGAGTTTTTACTCCCTCTCGCTTTTTTGCGACCTGAATTTGCGCTTGCGTTCCTGCACGTGACGAACCGAAACGCCACCCGATGAGGATACAAGCCTTGAGCACACCCGCAATCCTTGCACTCGCAGACGGAAGCCTGTTTTACGGCACCGCTATTGGCGCTGACGGCGAAACCAGCGGCGAAGTGGTGTTCAACACCGCCATGACCGGCTACCAAGAAATATTGACCGATCCGTCCTACGCCCGCCAGCTCGTTACCCTGACCTATCCTCACATCGGTAACACCGGCGTGAACGAAGAAGATGTAGAGTCAGATCGCATTCAAGCCGCTGGCCTGATCATCCGAGACCTGCCCCTAGTCGCCAGCAACTGGCGCAGCACCGGATCGTTGGACGAATACCTGCGAAGCAACAACATTGTCGGAATCGCCGATATTGACACCCGCCGCCTTACGCGCATCCTCCGCGACAAAGGCTCACAGAGTGGTGCTATTGTAGCCGGAGCAAATGCCACGGCAGAGCGGGCACTGGAACTTGCCAACGCGTTTCCCGGGCTTGAAGGCATGGATTTAGCCAAAGTTGTTACCTGCGAAAAGCCCTACAAGTGGACTCAAGGCGAATGGACACTCGGTGAAGGCTACGCAGAAAATAACGAACAAAAGTTCAAAGTTGTAGCTTGGGATTACGGCGTAAAGTTCAACATATTGCGTATGCTCGCAGCTCGCGGCTGCGAAGTAACCGTCGTACCTGCTCAAACACCAGCGTCAGAAGTGTTGGCTATGAATCCTGACGGCATCTTCCTATCCAACGGCCCCGGCGACCCAGAGCCTTGTGACTACGCAATCAAGGCCATTCAAGACGTGCTTGAAACCGATATTCCCGTATTTGGCATCTGTTTGGGGCACCAGCTTCTGGCCATTGCCAGTGGTGCGAAAAGCATGAAGATGAAGCATGGCCATCACGGCGCCAACCATCCGGTTCAGCGCCTCGAGAACGGCACCGTCATGATTACCAGCCAGAACCACGGGTTTGCGGTGGACGAAGCTTCATTGCCCTCCGTGCTGGAAGTTACCCATAAATCGCTGTTCGACGGCACTTTGCAAGGCCTTCGCCGCACCGATAAGCCAGCATTCAGCTTTCAGGGACACCCAGAGGCGAGCCCGGGGCCCGGTGATGTGGCGCCCTTGTTTGATGAGTTTATTCGGCTGATGGAAGCCCGTACGGCCTGAGGCCGGACCAAAGACACAAGCGTCACCTAGACACGCGCCGCGTTTTTGCGCTGCAAGAATTTAAATGTTGCTGACAGGTTTACCAAGACATGCCAAAACGGACCGATATTAAAAGCATCCTGATTCTGGGCGCAGGCCCGATTGTAATCGGGCAGGCGTGCGAATTTGACTACTCCGGAGCTCAGGCCTGTAAAGCCCTGCGCGAGGAAGGCTACCGCGTCATCCTGGTTAACTCGAACCCGGCCACCATCATGACCGACCCGGTGATGGCGGATGCCACCTACATCGAGCCGATTACCTGGAAAACCGTAGCCAAAATCATCGAAAAAGAGAAGCCCGATGCCGTGCTGCCTACCATGGGTGGCCAGACTGCACTGAATTGTGCGTTGGAGTTAGAGAAGCACGGGGTTCTGGCTGAGCACGGCGTTGAAATGATTGGCGCCAATGCCGACACCATCGATAAGGCCGAAGACCGGAGTCGTTTTGATAAGGCCATGAAGGCCATTGGTCTTGAGTGCCCGCGGGCCTCCATCGCACACACCATGGAAGAAGCTTGGAAAGTTGCTGAAGACATCGGCTTCCCATGTATTATCCGCCCGTCGTTCACCATGGGCGGCTCTGGTGGTGGTATCGCCTACAACCGGGACGAGTTTGAAGAGATTTGTACCCGCGGCCTCGACCTTTCCCCCACCAACGAGCTGCTTATCGATGAGTCGTTGATCGGTTGGAAAGAGTACGAAATGGAAGTTGTGCGCGACAAAGCGGACAACTGCATTATCGTGTGTTCCATTGAGAACTTTGACGCCATGGGCGTCCACACCGGCGATTCCATTACCGTCGCGCCAGCTCAGACGCTGACCGACAAGGAATACCAGATTATGCGCGATGCCTCACTGGCAGTGCTGCGCGAAATAGGTGTGGAAACTGGCGGTTCCAACGTGCAGTTTGGTATCCATCCGGACACCGGTCGTATGGTTGTTATCGAGATGAACCCGAGGGTGTCCAGATCGTCGGCTCTGGCCTCCAAGGCAACGGGCTTCCCGATTGCAAAGGTTGCTGCCAAGCTCGCAGTGGGCTACACGCTGGACGAGCTGCGTAACGAGATAACCGGCGGCGTAACACCGGCATCTTTCGAGCCTAGTATCGATTACGTGGTAACGAAAATTCCTCGGTTTACCTTTGAAAAATTCCCACAGGCCGACGCCCGCCTGACCACTCAGATGAAATCGGTTGGCGAAGTCATGGCCATTGGCCGCACCTTCCAAGAGTCTCTGCAGAAAGCCCTGCGAGGGTTGGAAGTAGGCTCCGACGGGTTTGATGAGAAGCTCGAAGAGTTCACCTCCGAAAGCTCCCGCGAAACCCTTACCCGCGAACTTAGCGTTCCCGGGGCTGATCGTATTTGGTACATCGGTGATGCTTTCCGCGCCGGGCTGAGCGTGGAAGACGTGTTTGAGTACACCAAGGTGGACCCCTGGTATCTGGTGCAGATCGAAGATCTCATCCGCGAAGAACAGGCCTTGAAGTCTGCTGGCAAAGCCGATATCGATCATGCCACCCTGTTCCGTCTCAAGCGTAAAGGCTTCTCCGATGCCCGTCTGGCCAAACTGCTGGGTATTACGGATGTGAGCCTGCGCAAGTTGCGGCACGATTTGAACATTCGCCCGGTATACAAGCGTGTGGACAGCTGTGCCGCCGAGTTTGCCTCGGCTACAGCCTACATGTACTCCACCTACGAGGAAGAGTGCGAAGCGGCGCCCAGTGATCGCGAGAAAATTGTTGTTATTGGCGGTGGCCCTAACCGCATTGGGCAGGGCATCGAGTTTGACTATTGCTGCGTGCACGCAGCCTTTGCCATGCGCGAAGATGGCTACGAAACCATCATGATCAACTGCAACCCGGAAACCGTCTCCACCGATTACGACACCTCTGACCGGCTGTATTTTGAGCCGATTACGCTGGAAGATGTGCTGGAAATCATCAACATCGAGAAGCCCAAGGGTGTGATCGTCCAGTACGGCGGCCAGACCCCGCTGAAACTGGCACGTGGTCTGGAAGCGGCAGGTGTGCCTATTATCGGCACCAGCCCGGACGCCATTGACCGGGCGGAAGATCGTGAGCGGTTCCAGCAGATGATTCAGCGTCTGGGTCTAAAGCAGCCGGAAAACGCTACTGTGCGCAGCCTTGAAGAAGGCATAGTTGCTGCCAGTGAAATTGGCTATCCGCTGGTGGTGCGTCCATCCTACGTGTTGGGCGGCCGTGCGATGGAAATCGTTTACGGCGAAGATGAGCTGGTGCGTTACATGCGCAGTGCTGTTCTTGTATCTAACGACAGCCCCGTATTGCTGGACCACTTCCTGAATGCCGCCATTGAGGTTGATATTGACGCCATCTGTGACGGCAAGGACGTGGTTATTGGCGGCATCATGCAGCATATTGAACAGGCGGGCATCCACTCCGGTGACTCTGCTTGCTCCCTGCCGCCCTATACGCTGTCTGCCGATGTTCAAGACGCTATGCGCGAGGCGGTCAGAAAAATGGCCATCGAATTAGAAGTGGTCGGCTTGATGAATGTGCAGTTGGCTTGGCAGGATGGCGAGATCTACGTGATCGAAGTTAACCCTCGTGCCTCAAGAACCGTGCCGTTCGTATCAAAGGCCATTGGTGTGTCTCTGGCGAAAGTGGCGGCGCGAGTAATGGCCGGCACCTCCCTTGCGGAACAAGGCTTTACTAAAGAAGTTGTGCCTAGTTACTACGCGGTAAAAGAGTCCGTTTTCCCCTTCAATAAGTTCCCCTCGGTGGATCCGATTCTTGGGCCGGAAATGAAGTCGACGGGCGAAGTAATGGGGCTTGGTGATAGCTTCGATGAGGCCTTTGCTAAGGCGTCGCTAGCCATTGGAGAGCGCTTACCCTCCAGTGGTACGGTGTTCATGTCGGTTCGTGATGTGGACAAGGCGGGTGCCATTCAGGTTGCCCGGGATCTGGTTGATATAGGCTTCCAGCTTGTTGCTACAACTGGCACGGCGAAAGCACTTCGCGAGCAAGGCATTGAGGTGGCTCGGGTTAATAAAGTGGGAGAGGGGCGACCGCACATTGTAGACGCCATCAAGAATGGTCAGGTACAGCTCATTATTAACACCACTGAGGGCCGTAAGGCCGTGTCTGATTCGGCGCAGATTCGCCAGTCGGCTCTGCAGACCAAAGTAGCTTACACAACAACATTGGCTGGCGGCGAAGCCTTCTGTCGGGCTATCAAGTTCGGCCCGGAGCGCACAGTACGCCGCCTGCAAGACCTTCACGCAGGGAAGTAAGATTATGAGTGAAAGAGTACCTATGACCAAAGCGGGCGAAGCCCGCCTACGTGAGGAGCTTCAGCAGCTGAAATCCAAGGATCGCCCTCGGGTTATTGCGGCGATTTCAGATGCCCGTGAGCACGGTGACCTCAAAGAAAATGCCGAATACCACGCTGCCCGTGAACAGCAGAGCTTTATTGAAGGCCGGATTCAGGAAATAGAAGGCAAGCTTTCTGCAGCTCAGGTGATTGATGTTACGGAAATGGAAAATACCGGCAGGGTCATTTTCGGCACCACAGTTCACTTGCTGAATGTGGATACAGACGAGGAAGTTGTCTACAAAATCGTCGGTGAGGATGAAGCGGATATCAAGGAAGGCAAGTTGTCGATATCTTCACCCATTGCCCGTGCATTAGTGGGCAAGAATGAAGACGACGTTGTCGCTATCCGCGTGCCTTCTGGCACAGTGGAATACGAAATCGAAAAGGTGGAGTACATCTGATTCGATAGACTCTGGTCTGGCTCCGCTCGGAAAACAAAAAAACCGGCTGTATTTATGCAGCCGGTTTTTTGTTTTTACAGCTTTCGCAAGTGTCAGTTTTTGTGGCGTAGCAGGTTAGATAATTTAGGGTTGGGCTTTTTGGCTCTGCGCATCAGAACGGCAATTTTCCCGATAGTCTGCACCACTTCGGCACCGCTGGCTTCGCATAGGGCGTTGATTGCTTCCTGACGAGCTTCTCGATCCTGACTTGCCACTTTTATCTTGATGAGTTCGTGGTCGTTCAGAGCGCGATCCAGCTCTTCCTGAAGGTTCTCGGTGAGGCCCTTGTCGCCCACAATGATGACGGGCTTCAGGTTGTGGGCGATGGCCCGGTATTCCCGGCGCTGTTCCGCTGAAAGGCTCATGATGTAATCTCTTTATCGGTGCAATTAACAAAAGGTCAGCGGCATATTCGCTGGCAACGTCGTATAATTGGCGGATTGTAACAGACAACCTTGTATACAGATCACCCTGCAGGCGTTGTAATTTCCGAGATGAAGCCCACATACAAGGTATATGGGGATTTATCCGGCGCATAAAGTGCATTCAGGTTGATCCGCAGCTGCGTTTTTCTGTGGCCGTTACGGATGGGCCGTTTCTGGTGGATAGACGTACAATTGGTGTAAGGTGTCGGTAAAGAGTGGTTCCTTCGAAGGCCCGCTCTTCAATTCACAGGTGATGATCCTTGAGCGATATGGCAAAAAATCTGGTTCTCTGGCTAATCATAGCCGCTGTTCTGTTGATGGTGTTTCAGAATTTTTCTCCCACCACCAGCGGTCAGCAAGTCAATTATTCCCAATTCGTTGAGATGGTTCAGCAGGGCCAAGTCAACAGAGTCACCATTGATGGTCTGGAAATTCAGGGCACCCGTGGCGATGGATCCCAGTTTGAGACGATTCGTCCTCAGGTGGCGGACAACAAGCTGATGGACGATCTGCTTGCAAATCAGGTTGAGGTGATCGGCAAACAGCCCGAACGCCAGAGCCTGTGGACGCAGCTTTTAGTCGCAGCATTCCCGATACTGATCATTATTGCGCTGTTTGTATTTTTCATGCGCCAGATGCAAGGCGGCGGTGGCGGCAAAGGCCCCATGTCGTTTGGTAAGAGTAAAGCGCGCTTGATGAGCGAAGATCAGATCAAGACCACGTTTGCAGATGTGGCTGGTGTGGATGAAGCCAAAGAAGACGTTAAAGAACTGGTGGACTTCCTTCGGGATCCCAGTAAGTTTCAGCGTCTGGGTGGCAGCATCCCCAAAGGTGTTTTGATGGTGGGGCAGCCGGGTACCGGTAAAACCCTTCTTGCCAAGGCCATCGCGGGCGAGGCTAAAGTTCCCTTTTTCTCGATTTCCGGTTCCGACTTCGTGGAAATGTTCGTAGGTGTTGGCGCATCCCGTGTGCGGGATATGTTCGAGCAAGCCAAAAAGCAGAGCCCCTGCATCATCTTTATTGATGAAATCGACGCTGTCGGTCGTCACCGTGGTGCTGGTATGGGTGGAGGCCACGACGAGCGTGAGCAAACCCTAAATCAGCTTCTTGTCGAAATGGACGGCTTTGAGGGCAACGAAGGCGTTATCGTTATCGCCGCAACCAACCGCCCGGATGTTCTGGACCCTGCGCTTCTGCGTCCAGGTCGTTTTGACCGTCAGGTGGTTGTTGGATTGCCAGATATTATTGGTCGTGAGCAGATTCTTAAGGTTCACATGAAAAAAGTACCCTTGGACGAGAACGTTGAGCCCGCTCTAATCGCGCGCGGCACTCCAGGGTTCTCCGGTGCTGATCTCGCAAACCTGGTGAATGAGGCTGCGCTTTTTGCTGCCCGCCGGAACCAGCGTTTGGTGTCCATGGAAGAGTTTGAGCTCGCGAAAGATAAAATCATGATGGGCGCGGAGCGCAAGTCCATGGTGATGAGCGAGAAGGAAAAGCTCAATACTGCCTATCACGAGGCTGGTCACGCTATTGTTGGTCGCCTGATGCCAGAGCACGACCCTGTATACAAGGTGAGTATTATTCCCCGCGGCCGCGCTTTGGGTGTCACCATGTTCCTTCCGGAAGAGGACAAATACAGCCATAGCAAGCGCTTCCTGATCAGCTCTATTTGCAGCTTGTTTGGTGGGCGTATCGCGGAAGAGTTGACTCTGGGCTTCGATGGAGTCACCACTGGCGCGTCTAACGACATCGAACGGGCTACGAGCCTGGCGCGCAATATGGTTACCCGTTGGGGGCTGTCAGAGAAGCTTGGGCCGCTGCAGTACGACACAGATAGCGAAGAACCGTTTCTGGGTCGCTCTGCTGGACAGTCGCAAACGGTCTACTCTCCGGAAACCGCTCAGCGGATTGACGAAGAAGTGCGCAACATCATTGATACCTGCTACGAGAAGGCGCGGCAGATTCTGGTTGATAATCGTGAAAAGCTCGACGCCATGGCTCAGGCTTTGATGAAGTACGAAACCATCGACCGTCACCAGATTGATGACATCATGGAAGGTCGTACTCCTCGCCCACCTAAGGGTTGGGACGACCGAGGCTCTGCAGGTGGTGTCAAAGCTGATGATGCGGACAAAGCTCCAGAGGCCAAGCCTGCTGACGGCAGCCAGAGGCCGGACGTCGGTCGCCCGGCTGGAGAGCATTGAAGCTTCGAGTTAGATCGAGCTTGAGATAACTTGCGCCGCCCCGTTGATGGGCGGCGTTTGTTTTTGATGGATACTGCTTTCTGGTTCTGGGGCCTATTCTTAAAAGGTTTGCTATGGAAATAGATTTCGCCGGGCGGGTGCTGGATATGTCCCGCTGCCATGTCATGGGTGTGCTCAATGTAACGCCAGATTCTTTCTCTGACGGTGGTCGATTCAACCAGCTGGATGTGGCCTTGGCAAAGGCGCGACAAATGGTGGCTGATGGTGCTGCGTTTATTGACGTAGGAGGCGAATCTACTCGGCCTGGCGCTGCTAGCGTGTCGGTTCAAGAAGAGCTGGATCGGGTTTGTCCAGTGGTTGAAGCTATTTCTCGGGAGTTGGATGTTATCGTTTCGGTGGACACCAGTACCCCTGAGGTGATGTCTCAGACGACCGGGCTTGGAGCCGGGCTGATTAATGATGTACGTGCGCTACAGAGAGAAGGCGCTTTAACCGCGGCTGCGAAGGCCCGCGTGCCGGTTTGCGTCATGCATATTCAGGGTGAGCCGGAAACCATGCAGGAGCGCCCCGAATACCGTAACGTCTTGCGGGAAGTAGGGGGGTTTTTAGCTGAACGTGTAAGGGAGGCTGTACAAGCCGGCATTGCGACAAGCGATATAATTCTGGATCCGGGTTTCGGTTTTGGAAAAAACCTAGAGCACAATCTTCGGTTATTGGCTGCACTGGAGCAGCTTCACGCTCTGGGGCATCCGGTGTTGGTGGGCATGTCCAGAAAATCCATGCTGGGGCAGATCACCGGCCGTGAAGTTGATGAAAGGTTGTCAGCCAGTCTTGCGGCCGCGACAATATCGGCAATGAAGGGTGCGAGTATCATCCGCGTGCATGATGTTAGGGAAACTGTAGATGCCGTCAAGGTTGCGACGGCCGTGAAGGGGGTAGTTTGATGGCCGGAAGAAAGTATTTTGGTACCGATGGCATACGTGGAAAGGTGGGTGAGCACCCGATTACACCCGAGTTTATGTTGCATCTGGGCTGGGCAGCCGGGCAAGCGTTCAAACGGGCGGGTCAGCGCAATAGCGTGTTAATCGGCAAGGACACTAGGTTGTCCGGCTATATGTTCGAGTCAGCTTTGGAGGCCGGATTGTCAGCTGCAGGGGTGGATGTAAAGCTACTAGGCCCCATGCCGACGCCTGCCATTGCTTATCTAACCCGTACTTTCCGCGCATCGGCGGGTATCGTTATTAGTGCCTCCCACAACCCCCATCAGGACAACGGTATCAAATTTTTCTCTGCGGACGGCACCAAACTAGATGATGCTTTGGAGGCGGAAATTGAGCGTTGGCTGGATAAGCCGATTGAGGTTTGCGAGCCGGGCGAGCTGGGTAAGGCGTCGCGGATAGAAGATGCGCCGGGGCGTTATGTGGAGTTCTGCAAGAGTACCGTACCAAACGAGTTTACACTGGATAACTTGAAGATAGTGCTGGACTGCGCTCACGGAGCTACTTATCACGTTGCCCCAAAAGTATTCCGCGAGCTGGGGGCGCGGGTTTCTGTTATTGGTGCGGAGCCTGACGGGCTCAACATCAATTTAGATGTAGGCTCCACCCACCTTGATGCGCTGAAGCGGGCTGTTATTGATAAAGGCGCAGACTTGGGTATCGCCTTCGACGGTGATGGTGACCGGGTGCTGATGGTTGATCGCGATGGATCGGAGGTAGACGGCGATGAGCTGCTTTATGTGATCGCCTCCCAGAGGTTCGCAGAGGATCGCCTCAAAGGCGGTGTGGTTGGCACGCTGATGACCAATCTGGGTGTGGAGCTGGCGTTGACGGAAATGGGCATATCTTTCGAGCGCGCCAATGTTGGCGACCGGTATGTGATGGAACGTCTGATTGCCAACAACTGGGTGCTCGGTGGTGAGGGCTCAGGGCACATGGTTATACGTGATTGCACAAGCACCGGTGATGGTATTATCTCAGCGCTTCAGGTGTTATTAGCTGTTGGCAAGTCAGGAAAAACACTGGCTGAGCTGCGCCAAGAGATGAGCAAGCTGCCTCAAACAATGATTAATGTTCGAGTCGAAACTCGCTTTGACCCGTTCAGTCGCGATGATATCGTGGCTGCGGTACAGTTGGCCGAAGAGGAACTTGGAGGCTCAGGCAGAATTCTGTTGCGAGCGTCAGGAACAGAGCCTTTGATCCGGGTAATGGCAGAGGGTCAAAATGCCGACGATATAAGGCGTGTGGTAAAAAGGCTGGCCCAAGTTGTGGAAAACTCAACGCCCTAGTTTTGTCGATTTCAAGCTGTTGTCTGTTCTGAGGGACTGCTGTATAGTGCGCCCTCCCTAACATTCGGGAAGTGTTATGCGTCGCAAGATAGTAGCCGGAAACTGGAAGATGAATGGGTCGAAAGACCTTTCAGAAAAGCTGGTAGGTTATGTTCAGGCTGAAGCTGGCTCACTTGATAATGGCGTGGAGGTTGTTATTATTCCTCCCGCAATTTATATCAGGGACGTACTGAGGCAGGCCGAGGGTGCGGTTTCAGTTGGTGTTCAGAATGTAGGGCAGTGGCAGTCGGGTGCATATACCGGCGAAATTTCCTCGGAAATGGCCAAAGACGCAGGCTGCGATTACGTACTTGTCGGGCACTCAGAGCGCAGGCAGATTTTCGGTGAGACCGATGAATTGGTTGCCGAGAAGGTGGCGTTGGTAGTTGCGAGTGGTTTAACGGCCATAGTGTGTGTTGGCGAGACGCTTGAAGAGCGTGAGTCGGGTTTGGCTGAGTCGGTAGTTGCGAGTCAGGTGCGGCTGGGGTTGTCGGCTGTGTCGCCAGGTGACTGGAAGAATATCGTGTTAGCCTACGAGCCTGTTTGGGCAATTGGTACCGGTAAAACGGCTACCGCAGAAGACGCTCAGGCCATGCATGCCTCGATACGCAGTGTGTTAAAAGAGATGGGCGCGCCAGCTGAAGAGATTTCTCTACTTTACGGCGGCAGCGTAAAAGCGGATAATGCAGCGGCTCTTTTTTCAGAGTCGGATATAGATGGCGGTTTAATCGGCGGTGCATCGCTGGACGCAAAAGAATTTATCAGTATTTGCCGTTATTTTCCGGCAAGTTCTTAAAGCTAAAAGCTCGCGAGAATTGATATGGATTGGATGGAAACACTGGTAGTCGTTGTGCACGTGGTGATCGCGGTGGCACTGGTGGGTCTGGTGTTAATCCAGCAGGGCAAGGGTGCGGACGCAGGTGCGGCCTTCGGCGGTGGTGCTTCGCAGACCGTATTCGGTAGTCAGGGCAGTGGCAGTTTCCTGACGCGCATGACGACCATGCTTGCAATCGTATTTTTTGTAACAAGTTTTTCGCTGGCAGTGTTTGCCAAGCAGCGCGCAGAAGTTGCAGGCGAGGCAGGGATTCCAACCGTTCAGGAATCTCGTCAGGCGCCTGCAGAGGGTGCTGTTGATGGTGGCGCTGGTGAAGGCGAAACCGAGAGTGGGGAGACTGGCCTCCCTGAGCTCGAGTGAGGTGTTGCCCAAGTGGTGGAACTGGTAGACACGCTATCTTGAGGGGGTAGTGGCGAAAGCCGTGCCGGTTCGAGTCCGGCCTTGGGCACCAATTAGTAAGAAAAACGGCTTGGTATATCCAGGCCGTTTTTTTGAGCAGTCCTTGACCAGTTCGCTCGGCGTCTTTATACTCCGGCGAATATTGGAGTCCGGCATCTTTTGTTGTCGGGTTTCTGGCAGGCCAGGTGTCTGTCAGCAGGAAGCGGTTTACCGGTTTGCTTCCTGCGAGTTCTTGCAACAAAAGGCCCCAGTTATCGGGGCTTTTTGATTAAGGGGCCTGGCGCAACGGGCCCTGGTGCGTAAAAAGGGCTGGCTAACAGCCCTTTTTTTGTTTTTGGGGCCGGTAAATTACATAACGGAGACCGCCTAACTTGTCAGGCAAGCTTAAACAACTGGAAGACATACTTCGCCCTGTGGTGGAAGGTTTGGGTTACGAGTTCTGGGGTATTGAGTATCGCTCGAAGGGCTACCAATCCATGCTGCGGGTCTTTATAGACGATGCCGAGAAGGGTATAGGCATTGACGATTGCGAAAAAGTCAGCCGCCAAATCAGTGGTGTAATGGATGTGGAAGATCCCATCCAAACAGAATATACGCTTGAAGTTTCGTCCCCAGGAATGGATAGGCCGCTATTCCGGCCTGAGCAATATCAGGCGTTTGTGGGGCACCAGGTGCAAATTCGCTTGCGTATGGCGTTTGAAGGCCGTCGCAAGTTTCAGGGGTTAATAAAGGGTGTGGAAGGTGATGATGTAGTCGTGGTTGTTGATGATCACGAGTATCTACTGCCTTTCGACAGCATTGAAAAAGCCCAAATCATTCCGGTATTCGAGTGAGCTATTTGAACAACTCAGTAGATGCACAGTTTATTTTCAGGGCAGGGCAATCCAATGAGTAAAGAGATCTTGCTGGTGGTTGAAGCCGTCTCGAACGAAAAAGGCGTCGAGAAGGATGTGATTTTCGAGGCAATCGAGCTGGCCCTCGCCACCGCTGCGAAAAAACGTTACGAAGATGAAGAGTCGGATGTGCGTGTGTCGATTGACCGCCGCACCGGTGAATATGAGACTTTCCGCCGTTGGCTGGTGGTTGACAACGATGCGGTGCCTGCACTGGGTACTGAGCTTACCCTACAGGAAGCCGAGGAAATTGACCCTGCGCTGAAACCTGGCGATACCTATGAAGAGAAAGCAGAATCTGTTGCCTTCGGCCGTATCGGAGCTCAGGCTGCAAAGCAGATTATCTTCCAAAAGGTTCGTGAAGCTGAACGCAGTAAAATCGTTGACAGCTATCGCGATCGGGTTGGCGAACTGGTTTCAGGTACCGTTAAGAAGGTCACCCGCGATAACGTTATCGTTGACCTTGGCGCCAACGCCGAAGCTTTGCTGCCTAGAGAACATCTGATTCCGCGGGAAACTTTCCGTATGGGCGACAGGGTTCGTTCTTTACTGTTGGAGATTCGTACAGATCATCGTGGCCCACAACTCATCCTGAGCCGCTCTGCGCCGCAGATGCTGGTAGAGCTGTTCCGCATTGAAGTTCCGGAAATTGCCGAGGAGTTGATCGAAATCCGTGGCGCTGCCCGGGACCCTGGTTCCCGCGCTAAAATCGCGGTTAAAACCAACGACCGCCGCATTGATCCGGTTGGTGCCTGCGTAGGCATGCGAGGGTCCCGTGTTCAAGCTGTTTCCAATGAGTTGGGCGGCGAACGCGTCGATATTGTGCTTTGGGATGATAACCCTGCGCAGCTAGTTATAAACGCCATGGCGCCTGCAGAAGTTGCCTCGATCGTGATGGACGAAGACCGCCACACTATGGAAGTGGCTGTGGCCGAAGACAATTTGGCTCAGGCCATTGGCCGAAATGGACAGAACGTTCGTTTGGCTACAGATTTGACCGGCTGGACTCTAAACGTGATGACGGAAGAGGAAGCCGGTGAGCGTCAGGAACAAGAGTACAATACGCTGGTTGAGCACTTTACCGCCCACCTTGACGTGGACGAAGAGTTTGCTGGTGTGATGATTGACGAAGGCTTTACCTCCATTGAAGAGGTTGCTTACGTACCTATGGAAGAGATGCTGGCTATTGACGGTTTCGACGAAGACACAGTCACTGAGCTACGCCGTCGCGCTAAGGATGCCCTGCTAAACCAGGCTCTGGCTAGCGAAGAAGCCCTCGATGGCGCAGAGCCTTCAGAGGATCTTCTGGGTATGGACGAAATGGATCGTGGTCTGGCGT
Organism: Marinobacter sp. 1-4A; assembly: GCF_016597725.1. Classification (GTDB taxonomy): domain Bacteria; phylum Pseudomonadota; class Gammaproteobacteria; order Pseudomonadales; family Oleiphilaceae; genus Marinobacter. The sequence goes on along the minus strand of NZ_VCGY01000002.1, from coordinate 224,336 downwards.
TTAAGCTCGCCGGCATGGGTGTACGCACCATGGAAGATCTGGCGGAGCAGTCGGTTGACGATTTGCTCGATATCGAAGGTATGGATGAAGAGCGTGCAGGAAAGTTGATTATGATTGCACGCGCCCCCTGGTTTGAAGACCAGGCTTAATTCGGGAGGAGACCAGTATGGCTGAAGTAACGGTAAAACAACTGGCCGATGATGTAGGCGCTCCCGTGGATCGTTTGCTGAAGCAGATTGTGGAGGCTGGCCTGAAAGCCCGCTCTGAAAACGACGCTGTTTCCAGTGATGAGAAGCAGCAGTTGCTGGCTTATCTGAGAAAGACCCACGGTGAAGCAGGCGCTGAGCCGAACAAGATTACACTTAAGCGCAAAACCACAACTACGCTCAAGGCGGGTAAAGCCAAGACCGTGAACGTGGAAGTGCGCAAGCGCCGCACCTATGTAAAACGTGCGGAATTACAGCCGGAGCCGGAAGCGGCAACGCCAGCAGCTGAAGAGTTGCCGGAAGAGCAGAAAGTGGAGCAACCGCAGGTTGAGCAGGTTGAGAATGTTACTGCTCCGCAGGTAGAAGCAGAGGCTCCTGTTGAAGAGTCTAAAGAAGAGGCGCCAGTTGTTGAAGAGCAGGCACCTGCTGCCAAGGCTGAGCCTAAAAAGTCGGCAGAATCGGAGCCTGTAATTGCGCCGGAAGATATGCCTATGCCGCCGCCAGAGGGTGAAGGCAAAGACCGTAAGCCCAAGAAGAAGAAAGACAAAGTTCGTGAGCGTGGCGACGAAACTGAAGAAGGCAAGCCGAAAAAGAAACAGGCTGGCCATCGCGGACCACGCAATCGCCCTGCAGACGCTCCAGTGGTAATCTCGGATGACGATGATGACTCCACATTGCGCAAGCCGTTGCGGGCCAAAAAGAAACCCAAAGAGAAGCGTCATGGCTTCGAGAGGCCGACCAAACCAATGGTCAGAGAAGTAGAAGTTCCTGAAGTAATTACCGTTGGCGATCTCGCTCAACGTATGGCCGTTAAGTCCGGTGATGTCATCAAGGTGTTGATGGGCATGGGCGTGATGGCAACCATTAATCAGCCTCTGGATCAGGAGACATCAACACTGGTTGTTGAGGAATTGGGCCATAAAGCTAAGCCTATTAGTGATGATGCGTTTGAGCATGACGTGCTCAGCGAATTCAAAGTGGAAGGCAAGGTGAAAGCCAAGCGTGCTCCGGTTGTGAGTGTGATGGGTCACGTTGACCACGGTAAGACATCGCTATTGGACTACATTCGCCGTACCAAAGTTGCTTCCGGTGAATCTGGTGGTATTACCCAGCATATTGGTGCCTACCATGTAGAAACCGATCAGGGCATGATTTCTTTCTTGGATACACCAGGTCACGCTGCGTTCACCGCAATGCGTGCTCGCGGTGCTCAATGTACTGATATCGTTATTCTGGTTGTTGCATCCGACGACGGTGTAATGCCGCAGACCAAAGAAGCCGTGCAACATGCCCGCTCTGCTGGTGTTCCTATCGTGGTTGCAATCACCAAGATGGATAAAGAGCAGGCAGATCCGGATCGCGTGAAGAACGAACTGGCCGCGATCGAAGTTATCCCGGAAGACTGGGGTGGTGACGTTCAGTTTGTGCCCATCTCTGCACACTCTGGTGAGGGCGTTGATACATTGCTTGAGGCGGTTCTGCTGCAAGCCGAGATTCTTGAGCTTCAGGCCTCGCCTGATGCGCCAGCTAATGGTGTAGTGGTTGAGTCCAGTCTTGAGCGTGGTCGTGGCTCTGTTGCCACTGTACTGGTTCAGAACGGTACTCTGCGTCAGGGCGATATGGTTGTTGCCGGCTCCTTCTTCGGTAAAGTTCGTGCAATGACCGATGAGGCTGGCAAGCAGGTTAAAGAAGCTGGCCCGTCTATTCCGGTCGAGATTCTTGGCTTGAATGGAACGCCAAACGCTGGCGACGAGTTCTTTGCGGTAGCCGATGAGCGCAAGGCCAAAGAGCTAGCAGAATTCCGCCACATTCGCGAGCGTGAACAGCGTTTGCAGCGTGCGCAAGCAGCCAAGCTTGAGAACCTGTTTGAGAATATGGGCAAAGATGAGGTTAAGACCCTCAACGTTGTTCTGAAAACCGACGTTCGCGGCTCTCTGGAAGCAATTACCAAGTCGCTGCAAGACTTGGGTAACGACGAAGTTCAGGTGAAAATCGTGTCTTCCGGCGTTGGCGGTATTGCCGAGACAGATGTGAGCCTTGCAATGGCAACCAATGCCGTTATTTTCGGCTTCAACGTGCGTGCGGATACCGCATCCAAGCGCCTTGTTGAGCAAGAAGGTCTCGACTTACGCTACTACAGCATCATCTATAATCTACTTGATGATGTGAAAGGTGCGTTGACAGGCATGCTGGCACCGGAGTTCCGCGAAGATATCGTTGGTATCGCCGATGTTCGCGATGTGTTCCGTTCACCGAAGTTTGGTCAGGTAGCTGGCTGTATGGTGACCGAAGGTAACGTATACCGGAACAAGCCGATTCGTGTATTGCGGGACAACGTGGTTATCTTTGAAGGCGAGCTGGAGTCACTGCGTCGCTTCAAGGATGACGTAGCCGAAGTTCGCAACGGTATGGAATGTGGTATCGGTGTTAAAGGCTACGACGTGAAGGTCGGTGACCAGATCGAAGTCTTTGACCGGATCAGAGTCGAGCGTAAACTCGAATCTACGGGGGCCTAATGCCTAGAGAGTTCAGTCGTATTGATCGCATTGGCGATCAGATGCAGCGTGAGCTTGCGCAGCTGATTCAACGCGAAGTCAAGGATCCGCGGCTGGGCATGGTAACGGTGAACGCAGTCAAGGTCAGTCGTGACCTTGGCTACGCCGATATCTATGTCTCTCTGTTGACCACCGAGGAGCTCACTGCTGATTCTCCCGAGGTAAAAGATTCGATTTCGGTATTGAATCGAGCGGCCGGGTTCCTTCGAGGCCAGGTAGGAAGAGCGATGAAGCTGCGGGTTATACCGCAGCTACGATTCCACTTTGATGCGCTTCAAGGCTACAGCCGCAGAATGGACAGTCTGATCCGCGAAGCGGTTGGTGATAAACCCGCCGTCGAACGGAACGATGATAGCCCGAATGATGATGGAAATGATCCGGAGTCAAACGCTTGAGCCGCAGACGTAAAGGCCGTGATGTTAATGGCATTCTGGTCATTGATAAGCCGTTGGGTATTACCTCCAACGGCATTTTGCAGGAGGTCAAGCGCCTCTATGGCGCAGCCAAGGCTGGCCATACCGGTGCTCTCGACCCCTTAGCAACCGGAGTGCTTCCGCTTTGTTTCGGCGAAGCTACAAAATTCTCGCAAATGATGCTGGATAGCGATAAGGCCTACATCGCCACTGCGCGACTCGGTGAACGCACCGAAACCGGTGACAGTGAGGGCGCTGTGGTTGCTACAAAGCCAGTACCTGATGGTCTTACAGCAGACGTGCTTGAGCCAGTTCTCGAACAGTTCCGTGGCAATATCCAACAAGTTCCCTCCATGTATTCCGCGCTCAAGCACAATGGACGCCCGCTTTATGAATATGCTCGTGAAGGCATAGAAGTGGAGCGACCGGCGCGTCCGGTAACTATCTACGAGCTTCAGCTTCTGGATGTACGTGAAAATGAGTTGGATATCGCCGTAAAATGCACCAAAGGTACGTACATTCGCTCACTCGTTGAGGATATTGGCGAGATGCTTGGGTGTGGTGCTCATGTGGTCGAGCTTCGGCGCACACTGGCTGCCGGGTTTACCTTGGCGGATGTGCATGCAGTGCCTGATCTCGAGGCAATGCGTGAGCGCGGTGAAAGTCTCGATGGCCTTTTGGTGGCACCCGATGCGGCGCTTTCCATGTTCCCGGAACACCGCTTGTCGGGCCAGTCTCTGGTGTCGATATTGAACGGACAACCGGTTAGAATACCGGGCCGAGCTTATGATGGCTTCGTTCGAGTTTATGGCAACGAAGGCTTTGTAGGTTTGGCAGAAGCATTGCCAGAAGGCGAGGAAACCAAATTGGTTCCCCGTCGATTGGTGAGTGACAGCGGTAAGCGTTAGGTAACCCGCTGTCTAGCCGGGCTGTAGAGATGCGCGGTTCGGCCGGATTTGACAGCATCGCAAACATTGAGGTGAGTTATGGCATTGTCTGCCAATGAAAAAGCACAGATCGTTAAGGACTACCAGCAAGCTGAAGGTGATACCGGCTCCCCGGAAGTGCAAGTTGCACTGCTGAGCGCCAACATCAACAAGCTGCAGGATCACTTCAAGGCCAACAAGCAGGATCACCATTCCCGCCGTGGTCTTATTCGGATGGTAAACCAGCGTCGTAAGCTGCTGGACTACCTTCGTAAGAAGAATGGCGATCGTTATCTAGAGCTGATCAAGCGTCTGGGTCTGCGTCGCTAAATCTGGTCTTACGACCTGAGGGCTACACCGGTGATTTCGGCTGTAGCCAACAGCCGGTGGGTTCCTTACGGGGCCTGCCGGTTGTGCTTTTCATAACTACCATGAATATATTAGTGAATCTGGGCTTTTCTGTCGTATTGGAAAGCTGAAATTGATAGCAGGTTGTTGAAAGCCCGGGCGTTACGCACTAGCAGCGTATCTGTTATTTGGCCGGGGTTTTACAACAGCCTGTTAGCTTTCAGGCAGAGTGTCTTCAGAATCACGTTACAATCATTCTGAACAGATAACGCAGGAGTTCGTTGTGGATCTGCAACCGCGTAAAAAATCATTTGAGCTGGGCGGCGAAACCGTCACTCTGGAAACGGGCCGTATTGCCCGTCAGGCTACGGGTTCCGTTCTTGTCACTATTGGTGATATTTCGGTTCTAGGCACCGTTGTTGGTGCCAAAGAAGCCAAGCCGGGTCAGCCGTTTTTCCCGCTGACCGTTAACTATTTCGAAAAAACCTATGCCGTGGGCAAAATCCCCGGCGGTTTCTTTAAGCGTGAAGGTCGCCCTTCCGAGAAAGAAACCCTGACATCCCGTTTGATTGACCGTCCGATTCGTCCACTCTTCCCGAATGGCTACATGAACGAGACGCAGGTTATCTGTACGGTTATGTCTTCAAGCAAGCAGCAGGATCCGGATATCGCCGCTATGCTGGCTGCTTCAGCCGCTTTGTCAATTTCCGGAATTCCTTTCGCTGGCCCAATCGGCGCGAGCCGTGTTGGTTACACCAACGAAAGAGGCTACTTCCTTAACCCGAGCTTTGAAGATCTGGAAACCTCCTTGCTAGATATGGTGGTCGCCGGCACTGAAGACGCGGTTCTGATGGTTGAATCCGAAGCTAAAGGCCTGAGCGAAGATCAGATGCTTGGTGGCGTTCTGTACGCGCATCAGGAAATGCAGGCTGCTGTAACAGCTATCAAAGAGTTTGCTGCCGAGCATGGCAAGCCCCGTTGGGACTGGCAGCCAGCTGCTGAAAACACCGAGCTGCTGGATGCGATCAAGGCTGAGTTTGCTGGCGCCATTGGTGAGGCCTATGGCATTCACGACAAGATGGCTCGTTACGAGCGCCTTGGTGAAATCAAAACGGCTGCCGTTGAGAAGCTTGCAGGCGAAGAGGAAGGTCAGCCTTCTGCAGACGATGTTAAAAAGTACTTTGGAAAAGTCGAAAAGACCGTTGTTCGCCAACAGGTAATCGAAGGCAAGCCGCGTATTGATGGCCGTGATAACAAGACGGTTCGTCCGATCGAGATCGAAGTGGGTATCCTGCCAAGTGTGCACGGTTCTGCACTGTTCACCCGTGGTGAAACTCAGGCGATTGTTACCACTACTCTGGGTACCTCCCGCGACGTGCAGACGATCGATGCGCTAGAAGGCGAGCGTAAGGATCCGTTCCTGTTCCATTACAACTTCCCTCCGTATTCCGTAGGTGAAGCTGGCCGTGTTGGTACGCCTGGTCGTCGTGAAGTGGGTCACGGGCGTTTGGCTAAGCGCGGTGTGATGGCTGTTATGCCGACTATGGAAGAGTTCCCGTATGCTATTCGTGCGGTATCCGAGATTACGGAATCCAATGGCTCCAGCTCTATGGCGTCTGTTTGTGGTTCTAGTCTGGCGCTGATGGATGCGGGTGTTCCCTTGAAGGCTCCAGTTGCTGGTATTGCCATGGGTCTGGTTAAGGAAGGCGACAAGTTTGCCATCTTGACTGACATTCTGGGTGACGAGGATCATCTGGGTGATATGGACTTCAAGGTTGCCGGTACTAAAGACGGTATTACTGCTCTGCAGATGGATATTAAGATCCAAGGTATTACTGATGAAATCATGGAGCTTGCGCTTGAGCAGGCTCACGGTGCTCGTCAGCACATCTTGGTTGAGATGAACAAGGTTATCTCCGAGTCGCGCACCGAGCTGTCTCCGCGGGCTCCGAGCATTACGGCGATCAAGATCAACCCTGAGAAGATCCGTGACGTGATCGGTAAGGGCGGTTCTATGATCCGTTCTATCTGTGAAGAGACTGGCGCTTCTATTGATCTGGATGATGACGGTAACGTGAAGATCTATGCAGATAATCAGGAAGCGGCCCAAGCGGCGGTTAACCGGGTTAAGGAGATCACTGCGGAGATCGAGGTTAATGCTATCTACAAGGGGCGCGTTGAGCGCATTGTAGACTTTGGTGCTTTTGTTAACATTCTGCCTGGCAAGGATGGTCTGGTGCATATTTCCCAGATCTCTGATCGCCGGATCGAGAACGTGACTGACGAGTTGAGCGAAGGTCAAGAAGTTCTGGTTAAGGTTTTGGATGTGGACAATCGTGGCCGTGTGAAGCTGTCTATGAAGGAAGTTAAGGAAGGCGAGCAGCCGACTGACTTTTCTGATTGATAGTTAGCAGCTAGTAAAAACCCGCCTTTCTTCTGGATTGGCGGGTTTTTTGGTTTTTAGCCTCTGGTTTTAAGGTGGCTTTTGTCGGGCGGGACTTTTCAAAACACGCTGTGAATACTTCCCTGTACGCTTGGCTACGCCATCCATGGCTTCGCACAGTTTTGAAAAGGCCCGCCCGACAAACGCTCGTACATCTGAGTGGCATGCAGGAAAAAAGGCCAGAAGTCTTGCCGAGACGGGTTAACGAGCCTTTCAACTCTCTTCCAAAAATTCCAGTACCGCATTCTTGTAGGCCGGAATGATGAACGTCGCTGCGTGGCCTGTGTCCGTCTGCAGGAATCGCTTTGGCTCATCGGCGGCTTCGTAGAGGTCTTGGCCGTGGTGGAAGGGGATGATGCCGTCGCGAACGCTGTGGATGACCATAACTGGTACGGGGCTGATGTTGGCTATCTGGTCTACGCCTTCGTATTCGTTCGGGATGGTCCAGCTGAGAGGTATCTGAAACGGCCAAGTTAGCCAGAAGTTGGAGAGTTTTTCTCTGGCTATGCCACGGAAGCCGGAGAAGGTGCCGTCGAGGATGAGGCCGTTGAGTTCCGGGGTTTCGTTGCGTTGTACCCATTCGCTGGCGAGGGTGAGGCCAAGGGCGCCGCCTAGGCTTTGGCCGAGAAGAAAGGTTGGTATGTTATGGGTGTCGGGTCTGGTTGCGAGCCAGCGTAGCCCGATTTCGGAGTCGTGGAGGGCGCCTTCTATGTCGGGTGCGCCGGTGGATTTGCCGTAGCCCCGGTAGTCGATGGTGAAGACGTTGTAGCCCTCTGCGGGGAGCCAGGCGATGTTGAGGAGGTGGCTGCTGATGTTCTGGGCATTTCCATGCAGAAAGTAAACCGTGCCTTTGGGGTTGCCTCGGGCGGGCAGCCACCAGCCGTGCAGGGTTTCTTCATCGGCTGTTTCTAGGAAGATGTTTTCGTAGGTTAGGTTGAGGCGGTCGGGGGTTATGTAGGTGTTCCTGTCCGGAAAGAAGAACAGGCTGCTGCAGCCGCTTTGCAGGAGGGCTGCGGCTGAGAGTAGCAGGGCCAGAAAGGGTGTTTTCATTCGGTCTGATTTTAGAAGTACGCGTGCAATCCGGCTTGCCATGTGCTCTGGTACCTGTCGTAGTGTTCTTCGCGGGTAAATTCGGCGAATAAGCTGAATTCTCGACCGATGTGCCAGTTGCCTTTGGCGTACACCTGATCCTGACGATGTTGGCTGCTGACGATCCAGGCTTTGGTTTTAGCCCCGGCGGTTAGGCTGAAGTCATCGTTTTGGTGGAGTAAACCGATGTCTGCTCCGGGAGCTGCGTCGTAGCCGCGACGTAGGTCATCGTCGATTTCCAAGTCTGCAGTGGCAATGGCGAAGGCTTGTGTTTGCTTGCCTAAACTCCAGCTTCCGCCGGTTCCGCCTTCCAGATAGGGCGTAAGAACCCTTTTGTAGCCGGTGTCAGTGCGTCGACCGCCAAAGCCAACCTGCCATGATAACGGCGAGAAAAATGCGTTTCTGGGGCTTAGGGAGCGAATCTCTACGCCGATGAGTTGTTCGATTTGTAGTTCGTCGTTGTCGGTGTAATAGCGCGCATCCATACGAAGAAATTGCAATTGGGCCCCGCTTCGATACCCAGCGGGTGGGTCGAGGACGTCGTGATAAGCCGGCCGGAAGGTGAGTTGGGTAAACTCGCGGTGAGCAAGTTGCCCGGCGCTTGAGCTTATACGGAATGTATCATGGCCCTGATCATCTCTAACCTCCGGTTCCGCCGGTTGTTCTAACGGGGCAACACCGTCAATTTTGCTGCGCTCACGCAACAGGCTGTGGGAGAGTGGTGCAGCGAATTCTCTTGGCCAATTGTCTGCCTCGCTCTTGTAGCGTACGTAATCGTATGTGGCATCAAGCAAGTGGGCCCGTTCCTGTGGCGGTAAGGCAAGCACCTCGTTGCTGTTTGGCGCCACGTAGCCATTTGCGATGGCGGCAGCCAGAGTTTGATTGGGCTTTGGTAGTGCAGATAGGCTATGGGCTACATTCGTTGCTGCCGAAGGGCGATAGTGCACGTCAGCAACAAGATCTTTGTCGATTACCCAGCGTACGGTATCCGACGGTATGGCATGGGTGCTGACTTCGCCCAGAAGGTCAGTGCCAGGGCGAGCAATGTCGATGAGTGCGAGCAGGCGGTAGGCGCAGTTTTCGTCAAAAAAATAGTAATCAAAATTGCGGTCTCGGATTTCCCAGGCGTGAGCCAGCATGAAGTCGACCTCTTGCTGGTTCAGGTTCAGTTTGTATTCCCAGAGGTCTCGATGCTCGATGTCGGAATAGAGGCGAATTTTTTCGTAATAAGGCTGCACCGTTGTGATGCCGGGATAGCCGCCAAAAATGCCGCGGTACGCGAACATTATCTCGCTGTCGTGGGCGGCGGCATCGGCAGCATAGGAAATCGTATTTGCTAGCAGCAAGTTGGTTTTCTCGTCTTCCTGTGGCGGGTCCAGCCTAAGGAAGGTATGCCCGAACATGGATGAGGGGCTGTTCAGATAGGAAGCAGCAAACACTAGAGTAACGCTTTCTGTGTTTAGAGTGTTCTTCCATTCTTGATAATCCGGGCACTCGATAGCTGCGGCTGGTAAGTCAAGGTGTTTACGAATCCAAACGTCCCGTGCGGGAAAGCGGCAACGGGCGTGGTCTGCGCCTCCGCCGGGTTTTTGTATGGCGTCCAGCGTCGCTTCAAGTTCTGCCTTTGGGGAAGTTTTGCCATTCTCGCTAAGAAAAAACTCGGAATCGTCGGCTTGGCTGGTGTGGCCGTTCCCGAACTTGTCAGGCTGATAGTGAATAAGCGTGAGCCAGGCCGGGTCCAGATGAAGTGGCTCGTCCATGGCTTGAGTTTGTGCCTGCAGAGGTAAACTGATGATGAGCCAAAGCATCATTGGCCCAATGCGAAGCGTGTTGCCCATGGGTAAATGCGAGTTCCGGTCGGGAATGATTAAACGGGGAAAGCGCGCCATCCTTGGCGCTCGGTGCATCCCTGCTGTACAGCTATTAGGCCGCTACGTATTTGCTCAGCGACTCATTCTTTTCCAGCAGAGCGACAATTGCGTCAACTGCTTCACCAGAGGAGGTGTCGGAGCTTGGGAAGATTGCAGCGAAGTTGTCCTGCAGAAGCTGGCGGAAATCGCCGCGGTCTGCCGCTTCAACGCCCAGAAGAACCGCTAGGGTTTCCAGGTTTTCGCCAGTGCCGCGAGACATATCGCGAGCTACTTTATCGATGTTGCTGTCCATGTACATGGCCATCGACTGAACAGACTCATTAGTCTGGCAGCCAAGTGTGCCGGTGGTCATACCGAATGTTTGGTTGCCTAGCGTACCGTTAGTGGTTGCTGCCAATACGTGGGGGGCAATACCTGATTGTCCTTTCCAAATCATCGAGCCAACACCGCAGCCCGGCTGAGCAAAAGCCATGGAAGAAGCACCCAGAAGAATTGCACCTGCGATCAGTTTTTTCATTATCCACTCCTTTGTATATTTACAGTCGTCGCAAAATCCACATAACCAGCCCTGATGCTGATTGTGGGGAACGGCCCTGACGGGCTCCTGTGGAGACAAGCATAAAGACCGTTGCCTTGAGTATAGTGCAGATTTGATTACGGCAAGTCTATACTTCTGTGACTATTTGATTTCGCCAGACTATTTCTTTTTTCGATGGTATTCATGTAAGGCTGTGGTACAAAAAACCGGAGCATGCTCCGGTTTTCAGGTTAAACGAACGCGGGGTTAGCCTCCCAAATACGCATTTTGTACATCAGGATTGGCGAGCAAGTTTTTCCCGGTGTCGTGCAAACGTATTTTGCCGGTTTCCAACACGTAGCCGCGATCTGCAAGGTGTAGTGCCTGATGAGCGTTCTGCTCCACCAGAAACACGGTAATGCCCTCGTCCCGCAGGTGTCCGATAATCTCGAAGATTTGCTGGATGATCAGTGGTGCCAGCCCAAGCGATGGCTCATCTAAGATGATCATGTTGGGGCGGCTCATCAGTGCCCGGCCTATCGCCAGCATCTGTTGTTCGCCACCAGACATGGTGCCCGCACGTTGGTGCTCACGCTCTTTCAGGCGAGGGAACAGCTCGTAAACGTGGGCTTGGCTTTTGCGGATCTCGGTTTTGTTGTTGAAGAACCCCCCCATGTGCAGGTTTTCTTCTACCGTTAGGCCAGAGAATATGCGCCGACCTTCAGGCACTATCGCCAACCCTGAGCGCATGATCTGCGCTGTGGGCTCATTGGTGATGTCCCGACCCTCCAGAAAGATACGGCCCGAGCTGGCCTGAGGCATTCCGCATACAGTCATTAGCAGGGTAGTTTTGCCAGCGCCGTTAGCCCCGATCAGCGAGACTATTTCGCCTTTGTTTACCTCAACAGAGACTCCATGCAGGGCCTCAATCTTGCCGTAATGGGTGTGGACGTCTTCTAGTACAAGCATGCTCATGGTTAGGCCTCGCCCAGATAGGCTTTGATCACATCGTCGTTATGGCGAATTTCTTCCGGAGTGCCACTGGCCAGAGGGCGGCCCTGATTGATCACGTTTATCCGGTCGGAAATGTCCATTACTAGACTCATGTCGTGCTCAATGAGCACCACGGAAACGTTGTAGTCCTCTTTCAAGCTAACTATCAGCTGATTGAGCTCTTTGGTTTCCGCTGGGTTGAGGCCTGCTGCGGGCTCGTCGAGCATTAGCAGCTTAGGCTCGGTGACCATGCAGCGTGCTATTTCTAGCCGCCGTTGCTGGCCGTAGGCCAAGTTGCCTGCATCCCGGTTAGCAAGATCAAGAAGACCGACGCGCTCAAGCCAGTAAGCGGCGCGATCCAAGGCACTTTGCTCGCGCTCTTTGTAGTTGGGGGTTCCTAAAAGCCCCGCAAGCATATTGGTATTGAGGTGGCGGTGCTGGGCAACAAGCAGGTTTTCCACAACGGTCATCTGAGTGAACAGGCGAACGTGCTGGAAGGTTCTCACCATACCCAGCCGGGAAATCTTGTAGTCTGGTATACCCTGAACTTCCTTGCCTTCAAAAATGATTTTGCCGCCAGAAGGCTTGTAAAAACCACTCATGCAGTTGAATACAGTGGTTTTCCCTGCGCCGTTGGGGCCGATAATGGAAACGATTTCCCGTTCTTGAACGTCCAGAGAAACGCCGTCTACCGCCAACAGACCACCAAAGCGCATGGACAGATTTTTTACTTCAAGCATTGTCTGTCACCCCTGCTTATTCAGTGTGATGTGGATACGACGCATGGGTAGCAGACCCTGTGGTCGCCAAACCATCATCAGAACCATGGCAGCGCCGAAGATCAGCATGCGGTATTCGGAAAACTCCCGCGCCAACTCTGGCAAGATGGTGACCGCAATAGCTGCCAATATGACGCCAAGCTGCGACCCCATGCCCCCTAGAACGACAATCGCCAGAATGATGGCGGATTCTAGGAACACAAAGGATTCGGGGCTAATAAAGCCTTGCTTGGAGGCAAACACAGTGCCAGCAAAGCCAGCAAAGAACGCACCGATGGTGAATGCAGAGAGCTTGACGGCCGTGCGGCTGAGGCCGAGAGAGCGAGCTGCGATTTCATCTTCGCGCAGGGCTTCCCAGGCACGGCCTACGGGCATGCGCATAAAGCGCCGGATAATCAATGCAGTGATAACGGCGAGCACCAAAGCAATCAGGTACAAAAAGATAACTTTATGTTCACCGCTGTAGGCAATGCCAAAGGTTTCGTGGAAGGAGGTGTTGCCTTCTTCCTTAATGCGCCGGCCAAACTCCATGCCAAACAACGTCGGCTCCGGAATGCCACCGATGCCGTTAGGGCCACCGGTGAGGGTTGTCCAGTTGTTGAGCAGGATGCGGATAATCTCGCCGAAGCCCAGCGTAACAATCGCTAGATAATCCCCCCTGAGGCGCAAAACCGGGAAGCCCAGAATCATGCCGGTTAGCCCTGCCAGTAACGCACCTATCGGTAATGCCATCCAGAACGAAATGCCGGTGTATTGTGACAACAGGGCGAAGGTGTAAGCACCCACTGCATAGAAGGCGACATAGCCCAGATCGAGCAAGCCGGCGAGGCCGACAACGACGTTGAGGCCGAGCGCGAGCATGATGTAAATCAGAACCAAAGTAGCCAGATCCACTGAGCCCCGCGACACAACAAAGGGCCAGAACAGGGCCAGAACCACAATACCGGTGAGTACCCAGGATTCGAGCTTAACTCGCTTGGACTGCTCCATGGGCTCTCTACCGGCCAAAGGATTGAGCTTTGGCAGTTTGCCCAGTAGGCCCATGAACGAGTCACGGTAAGCCTGAAATACAAAGACCGCCACAGCCGCCAGAATAACGGCAACGATCGTTGAGGTTTTGGCTCCGGTGAGCTCGATATTGACGCCCTTGGCTTCCAAATTGAAGCCAAGGATAGGGAACGAAATAATCAGCGTGACAATGGCGCAAAAAAGCGCATGTCTGTAGTTGTTAGCAGCCATCAGATCTTCTCAACCTCCGGTTTGCCAAGCAGGCCCGTGGGTTTGAACAGCAGAATGAGGATCAGTAAGCCGAAGGACACGACGTCTTTATACTCACCGCTGAGATAACCCGACGTCATGCTTTCGGAGACGCCTAGAATCAAGCCGCCGAGCATGGCGCCAGGGATGCTGCCGATGCCACCGAGCACGGCTGCCGTGAAGGCTTTGAGCCCTGCGATAAAGCCGAACAACGGATCGATTGAGCCGTAATACATACCAAGAAGCAGGCCTGCAACCGCCGCCAATGAGGCCCCGATGATAAAGGTTGCAGAGATAATGCGATTGGTATCAATGCCCAACAGGCTTGCCATGCCGAGATCTTGCGACACTGCCCGGCAGGCGCGGCCCGTGCGGGATCGCGAGATGAATAGCGAAAGCGCAGTCATACAAACCAATGTGGTCACGAAAATCGTGATCTGCATGTATGACAGCGACATTTCGAACGCGCCATCAGCACTAAAGTTGAAACCACCTTCAATTAACGCAGGAAAACCAATGTTGCGGGAGCCCTGTGCCAAATGAACATAGTTCTGTAAGAAGATAGACATGCCGATTGCGGAAATTAGCGGAATCAGGCGGTGCCTGCCACGCACGGGGCGATAGGCAACACGTTCCACGGCCCAGCCCATAGAGCTGGATACGATCATGGCGCACAACAGCGCAACAATCAGAATCAAGGGTAACCAGGCAAGCCCAAGGGCGGTAAGGCCGGTAATAGCGATAAGCGCAGTGTATGCGCCAATCATATAGATCTCACCATGGGCAAAGTTAATCATGCCGATGATGCCGTATACCATCGTATAACCGATGGCGATCAGGGCATAAGCGCTCCCGATCGTAAGCCCATTAATGAGCTGTTGAGAGAAGTATAGGAGGTCTTGCATTATTGTTTGACTCCGGAGGCCTGCCCCCTCCTCTGCAAACGCCAAACACAGGATAACTGTGAAGAACGAGTGACAGACTCAGCAGGGGCCTAGAAAAACACCTTCTCCCGGATCGCGGTGAGAAGGTGCTCTCATGATTACCGTTTATTAACGATTGGCTTAGTTTATCGGAGTTTTGCTGCCATCTGAATGCCATTCGTACACAACAAACTCAAATGACTTCATGTCGCCAGCCTTGTCATATTGCACATTGCCGATAGGCGTTTCAAAGCTGCCGCTGCGAAGGGCTGCAGCAACGTCGAACGGGTCTTTGGAATCCGCGGCCTCAATACCTTGGGCAATCAGCTGGACTGCAGCGTAGGAGGTCAGTACGAACGGGCCGGAAGGGTCTTCGCCTTTGTCTTCGAAGGCTTTAACCAGGCTCTTATTTTCGGCTTTTTGGTCAAAGCTTGGTGGCAAGGTTACCAAAAGGCCTTCTGATGCTTCACCAGCAATGGTGTTGATATCTTTGTTGCCAACACCTTCTGGGCCCATGAACTTCGCATCAAGGTCTGCTTGACGTGCTTGGCGAAGAATTAGCCCTAGCTCTGGGTGATAGCCGCCAAAATACACGTAATCCACATCAGCTTGCTTGAGCTTGGTGACTAGCGAGGAAAAATCCTTGTCGCCAGCAGTAACACCTTCAAACATAGCAATTTCAACGCCTTTGTCTTTTAGCGTGTCGCGCACTGCGGTGGCGATACCTTCGCCGTACTGTTGTTTGTCGTGGACAACTGCAACTCGTTTAGGGTTTTGGCTCGCAATGTAGTTACCAGCCACGGGCCCTTGCATGCTATCTAGGCCAATGGTGCGGAAGACCAGCTCATAACCGCGCTCTGTGATTTCAGGGCTGGTCGATGCAGGCGTAACCATCAGAATGCCTTCGTCCTCATAAATATCGGACGCGGGCTGGGTAGAGCTTGAGCAAAGATGGCCTATAACATACTGAACGCCATCGTTTACCAGTCGGTTTGCCACAGTAACCGCTTGCTTGGGATCGCACACGTCGTCGTATTCGACTGCGACGAGCTTCTCGCCCATCACGCCGCCATTGGCGTTGATCTGCTGGATAGCCATGCGCGCACCGGAGAACTGCATGTCACCATATTGGGCAACGGGGCCAGTCATTGGGCCTGCAATACCGATCTGGATATCCGCTGCGGCGTGGCCGACACCCATAAGGGCGACAGAGGTGCTGATGGCGGTTACGATTTTTTTCAGTGAAGTTGTCATTGAGTCTGTCCTGTTAGGTTCAGGGTTATTCTTATGTTCTCAGAAAGCTAAACAAACACTACACATCCAGCCTTGTCAAGCTAGCCCGAGGTTTCTTTGATCATTTAACATTGTCGACACAATCGTCGCAGATGTCGGGATGATCTATGGGGGTTAGTGTGCGGAAGCTTTTGTTGGCGTGCAACTGTTCAAGAGCCTGAACGAAAAAATGTAACCTGAGTGATTCGCTACTAGGGAATACCGCTATTCGCATCTGCTTGCATTCGCGGGTGCGAAGACCTCTAATAGTTAGAGGTGTAAATACGGGGCGGTGACCCCATTGGAGTAGTCGTACAGTGAACAATTATGAGCATGTTCTGGTAGCACTTCGTCGCGTTATCCGGGCAACAGATCTTCATTCCAAGCGTCTTAGCAAAAATGCCGGACTTACCGGTCCGCAGCTTTTGATTATGCGAACAATTCGGGAGTTGGGCGAAGTTACTATCGGCACCATCGCTGACAAAGTAAGTTTAAGTCAGGCCACTGTGACCACTATTCTCGATCGTCTTGAGCACCGGCAGCTGGTTTATCGTGTTCGCAGCACGCAAGACAAGCGCAAGGTTCATGCGCACTTAACCGAGAGCGGTGCAGACATTCTTTCCCGTGCGCCGAACCCCCTACAAGAAGACTTTATCAAGAAGTTCCAAAGCCTTCATGAATGGGAGCAGAACATGATTCTGGCCTCGCTTCAGCGTGTCGCCAATATGATGGACGCTGACGATATTGATGCCTCACCCGTTTTGGATGTAGGGCCGGTTTTGAAGGACGACGGCTGGAAAGAAAAGGCCTGAGCCTTTTCTTTCCTCCGTTTTAGTGCACAGACGATCCAGTTTTGGGTTTGTTGCCGAAGCACACCTGAAACACATCGTTATAGTGCCGGGCGAAGTTAACTGTAAGGCCCTCTTTGAGATAATCTGGCAGCTCTTCATAGTCCCCGCGGTTTGCTTCCGGAAGAATTAGGTTGCTGATTTTTTGCCGACGGGCTGCTATGACCTTTTCCCGTATGCCTCCCACTGGTAGCACCTGCCCTGTAAGGGTTAGCTCTCCGGTCATCGCGGTATTCTGCTGAGGCGCCTCTCGACGAGCAATTGAGAGCAGTGCCGTTGCCATGGTAACGCCAGCGCTAGGGCCGTCTTTTGGAGTGGCGCCTTCTGGCACATGGAGGTGCACAAACGACTTGTCGAAAAATCCGGGGTCGCCCTTGAACCGTTTCAGGTTTGAGGAAACGTAGCTGTGCGCAATCTCTGCCGACTCTTTCATCACATCGCCAAGCTGGCCGGTTAACTTGAAGCCGCGCTGGCTTGAATGGATGCGTGAGGCCTCTATACTCAGGGTTGCGCCGCCCATGGAGGTCCATGCAAGTCCGGTTACTACCCCCACGCCTTTGAGAGACTTCTCTTTGCGGAATGCTGGTTGGCCCAGATATTCCTGCAAGTCAGATACGCCCACTTTTACTGGCTCGTCTGGGGATTCCAGCAGTTTTACAATGCCTTTGCGCATGACCTTGTGAAGCATCTTTTCCAGATTTCGCACGCCCGCTTCCCGAGCATAGCCTTCGATAATCTGGCGAATAGCGGCATCGGTAATATTGAACTGCTTTTTAAGTAGCCCGGCTCGTTTCAATAGGCGTGGCAATAGATGGTGCTTTGCAATGGCCAGCTTTTCCTCGCCGATATAACCCGATAGGCGGATGACGTCCATCCGATCAAGTAGGGGGCGGGGAATGGTGTCGAGTTGGTTGGCCGTGCAAATGAACAACACCTTGGACAAATCCATGCGCACGTCAAGGTAGTGATCCAGAAACTCTTTGTTCTGCTCCGGGTCTAGAGTTTCGAGAAGTGCTGAGGCTGGATCGCCCTGATAGGAGGCGCCGATCTTGTCGATTTCATCCAGCATGATCACTGGGTTTGCCACCTTGGTATCTTTAAGGGCTTGCACGAACTTGCCCGGCATGGCGCCAATATAAGTGCGCCTGTGGCCTTTTATTTCTGCCTCATCGCGCATGCCGCCAACGCTAAAGCGATAGAACTTCCGCCCTAGTGCGTCCGCAACTGAGTGGCCAATAGACGTTTTACCCACGCCCGGCGGGCCTACCAGCAGTAAGATCGAGCCGCTGACTTCGCCTTTAAAAGTACCTTCGGCGAGAAACTCAATAATGCGGTCTTTAACATCATCAAGGCCATCGTGGTCACGGTTCAGAATGTTGCGGGCTTTTGCCAGATCAAACTGGTCCTCTGAATGCTGACCCCAGGGCACCTGTGTTAGCCAATCCAAATAATTGCGAGTGACGCCGTATTCAGGTGAACCCTGCTCCAGAATCTGTAATTTCTGTAGCTCGTCTTCAAAGCGTTCCTGCACGGCCTCGGGCGGGCTGAGCTCCGCCATGCGCGCTTCAAAACGCTCGGCATCCGCCGTTTTATCGTCTTTCGACATACCCAGCTCGCGCTGGATAACTTTCAGTTGTTCTTTCAGGAAGAAGTCACGCTGATGCTTCTGTACCTTCTCATTCACTTCTTCGCTGATCTCGGATTGCAGTCGCGCAACCTCGAGTTCTTTGCGCATCAACAGCAGCACCTTTTCCATACGGCGGAGCAGGGGCACCGTGTCCAGAACACCTTGCAGCTCCTGGCCGGGGGCGCTGGTCATGGACGCGCCGAAATCCGTCAGCGGGGAGCTATCTTCGGGGCCGAAACGTGAAAGGTACTGCTTTACCTCCTCGCCATATAGAGGGTTGGTGCGCAACAGCTCTTTTATGGCGCTGATGATAGCGAGTGTGTACGCCTTGGTTTCATCCGCGTCTTCTTCGGGCTCCTGCGGGTACTCCACCTCGACCAAATAGGGTGGCCTCCGGCGTAGCCATTGCACAATGCGGAAACGTTGCAGGCCTTGGGCTATAAACTGGACATTGCCGTCTTTATTCTGGGCATGGTGCACCCGCACGGCACAGCCTACAGTTGCCAGCTCATCGCTCTCGGGTATGCTCTGGCCGGGCTCATGGCCATCGACAAAACAGATGCCGAGCATCTTGTGGCCAGTCTCACCAACGCGCTTGAGCGTTTCCTGCCATGGGTTCTGGTTGACCACAACAGGCTGCACCTGTGCCGGGAAGAATGGCCGGTTTGAAACGGGCAACACGTACATTTGCTTGGGTCGAGCCTGCTCCGGTAGAGCCAGCTCTTTGCTGTGTTCGTTTTTGCCAATGTACTCGGTGATGTCTTCCTCGAACTCTTCCAGCGAGTCTTTGCCGTTGTCGTGATTCATGCCGTATCTGTTTCCTGATAGGAGGTGTGTCTCATCCCTACCTAGAGTCTAAAGTTGTATTTTCAAGCGTGAGGAGCATTAAAGCCCTGAAGAGCCACTCTTGAATTTCAGAGCTGGGACCCCATCTACGCTTCAACCCATTACGAACATTTCAGGTGCCCAACATGAGCAGCTCTCCCCATATTTTCGAAGCCACCATGGAAAACTTCCAGCAGGAGGTGATGGATGCCTCGTCGTCCGCGCCCGTGCTTGTCGACGTGTGGGCAGAATGGTGCGCGCCCTGCAAACAGCTTATGCCTTTACTGGAAAAACTGGCGAACGAGTATCAGGGTGCGTTTCGCCTTGCGAAAGTCAATGCGGATGAGCAGGAGCAGCTTACTGCCAGTCTAGGCGTGCGTAGCTTGCCAACCGTTATTTTGGTGAAGGATGGCCAAGCGGTAGATGGCTTTAACGGCGCCTTGCCTGAGAGCGAAATCCGCAAAGTGCTGGAGAAGCATGTGCAGCTACCGGAGGAAGACCCATACGAAAAAGCACACCGCATTTGGGATGAGGGTGATATCGACGGTGCGCTGGAAATTCTTTCGGACATGAACCAGAAAGACCCCGAGAACCTGAAAGTGCTGATTGATCTTGCCCAGTTGAAGGCTGAAAATGGCGATATCGAAACCGCGGAGCAGGTGCTCGAGAGCCTGCCGCCGGAGGAAAAGCTGCAACATCAGGCGAAACAGCTGGCCGCCAGAATCAAGTTCCTGAAACAGTCCGCAGAGCTCCCTCCCGTGAAGGATTTAGAAATGGCTCTGGAGCAGGACCCGAAGGACCCTAACGCTTTGCACCTATTGGCGCTTCACAACGTTTTGCAGGAAAAAAACGCGGAAGCGATGGCGTTGCTGATTCGACTTATGCAAGTCGATAGCAAATACAAAGACGAAGTCGCGAAAACCACTTTTGTAGAGTTGTTTGAGAAGCTGGGTAATAACAACCCGGATGTGCGTACCTATCGGCGCAAGCTTTATACGCTGATGCATTGATTGGGGCGGATTCTTGTGAGTGTTCCGCCCTCTTACGGGGCGCTCATGAAGAAGAGGGCTTGTTGGATGCTTTAGGTTTCTATTCCAAGCCCTTCTGGTGAGTTGCCAGACTCTGTTTGTGCATGCCCTGAGAAATAAACGTTTCGGCGTTAGACCTGAATGTGCTGCATAACGCGCCAGAGTATTGACGCTCTGGGTGCTCTGATAGCTCATCGAACACTACGACCATTGCTGATGGCATGGCTTCGTTGCTCCAGTTGGACGATTTGATGGTTTCTAGAAGTCTCCCAGAGATTGTTTGATATGTTTCGGCTTTGTCGCTGGCGCCATGCGAGGCCGCAAAATTTGAGCAAAGTGATAAGCCGATGAAGGTTCTTGCTACTGGAAGTATTCGCCGATCAAATTCAAGGTGCTCATTTCCAAATGAGCATGGGGGAGTTAGCGCAGCTACACTGGCCAAGACAAGCGATGATGGTTTTAAGCGGTGGTTTCTATATCTCATTATGAGTTTCCGGTGCTGTAACATCTGGCCGTTTGGCCACTCGAAGCGCTACCAGATAACCCGCATGAAGAGCGGGTGTGAATATAAGCCACAAGCAAAGTGTTAACAAATAGCTTAGCTCAGCGTGAAAATATTGAGCAATCATCGTGGCACTGATAGATAACAAAAAGGCATTAGCCCCAACGCAACGCGCCCAGTAAAATCGAGTTTTCGGAAGCTCTCTGGTGGCCAGTCCAAGCAAAAGGCTGTAGTACACAAAGACGCCAGAAAGCCCTGTCGCAATCATAATAATCAACATGCTAGAGCTCGCTATAAGCTAGCAGCCCTCGAGCGGCAAGCTCTTTCTTTGCCGTGGCAGATTCATTTTTGGCCATAATGTTGAGGCCAGAAATAACAATAATTGCTGGAACGCTGAGAGCTCCTAGAGTTCCCGAAAGTTGACTACCTACACCGAGTTTTCTGGCAACGACTTTAATAAGTTCACTCTCTTTAAGGGCTTGTAGTTGGGCGCTCACATATGCTCTTGGCCCCTTTTGCGACATCAAAAATATTCCAGTAGCAACGGATCCAACCGTAAAGTCAGGAAGAGCTAGAGGGTTAAATTGATTAGTTGTTTTTTCTTTATTGCGAGAGAATCTGAAAAACTCAATTAGCTCTTCATCTGACAGTGACCACATGTACCAGCGGTTCTGCACGCTGAGTTCGCCTATCAACCCCATAAGTTTCGTTGTGAGGCTGCCGTACGGAACGTTGTTAATGATTGCACTGTTCACCTGTCGGCGTTCCGTTGAAGGAAGGTGGCGGTAGAGTGCTATGCCGTTGAGGATGGGGGCGTACACTTCAGGATTTTTGGCTATCTGAGACTGAAATGCTCCCAAGCCCATAAGATCCGCCAAAGCGACCAGGGGCGCACTTCTGAAATCGGCGGTAACATATCTTTCTGCAGCAACAATATTACTCATCAAACACTCCTTGTTTAATTTAAAATCTTTTCATCCTTGTTTCCGTCGATAATCGTCGCTAAACCAGCTTTACCTGTCAACCCTGCGCCACCAAAACTGTTCTTTCCCAGAAAAAATGTCGTCTTTTTAATCCCAACTTGTCTAGGAGGTGGCGCAAGGTCTGGTTTCATCTATTCGGTTGTAGCGGAATCCTTGGGGCTGCTGACATGATCAGGGTCAGCCATTGCCCTTTTTCATTTCTTCAAACTCATCCTCAAAGAAGAATTTCTCCTCTCCGAAGGCGGGCTCTAGTTCATGCAGCCAAGTGGCTGTTTCGCTGTATTTGGCGAAGAACGGGCGTTGTACCCAGTCTGGGTTTCGGCCTTGCAAAAAGCGCAGCACGAAAACCTTTTCGCCATTCACTTCCGTAATGCCCTGAACTTCTACCTTGCCGGGGCCGGCGCTCATGCTGGGGCCGCGAGCGGTGCGGGCCAGGCCGCTGACTTTTTTCATGGCTTCGCGGTAAATGGTAAAGGCTTCTGCCAAGGGTACTTCAAAGTAGTTCTTGGCGCCGGTGTCCCGCTCTACAAACATGTAGTAGGGGATGATGCCGAGCTGAACTTCCTTCTTCCATAGTTTGGCCCAGGCGTCGGCATCGTCGTTCACGTGTTTGATCAGTGGGCCTTGTGCGCGGATTTCGGCGCCGGTTGACCGGATGCGTCGGATGGCTTCTTCGGCAATATCGGTAGTGATTTCTTGCCAGTGGTTGTAGTGGGCCATGATCGCAATGTGTTTGCCTGCATCCACAAGCTTGGCGAACAGATCAATCAGTTCATCGGCATCTTTGTCGGTTACAAAGCGGTATGGCCAGAAGGTGAGGGCCTTGGTGCCTATGCGGATGGTTTGAATGTGGTCGAACTCTGGCTGCAATAAGGGTTCGAGATACTGAGCCAAGCTCTTGGTTTTCATTACCATGGGGTCGCCACCGGTCACCAGTAAGTCGGTTACTTCGGTGTGTTCCTGCAGGTAGCCATGTAGTTTGTCTGCTTCGGTGCTCGACATTTTTAAGTCTTTGTCGCCGACAAACTGCGCCCAGCGGAAGCAAAAAGTGCAATAAGAGTGACAGGTTTGCCCTTGTGCCGGGAAGAACAATACCGTCTCGCGGTATTTATGCTGCACGCCATCCAGCACTTCACCTTCAAGCTTCGGCATGTTCATTTCCATCTGGCCAGCCGGATGGGGATTCAGTTCATCGCGGATTTCTTTGGCGACGGCTTGAATCTCCTTTTTCTCGGCACCGTCCCGATGCATTTGGGCCATGCGCTCAAAGTGTTCGTCCTTGAGCATGCCTTTTTGCGGAAAAACCAACTGATAGATGGGGTCGTTGGGCACTTTGTCCCAGTTGATCAGTTCGTTGATCACATACTCGTTCACTCGAAAGGGCAGCACGCTGGCCACTACCTTCATTTCAAACAGAGTCTCTTCGGGGAGGTTCTGAATGATCTCGATTTTGTCTAGCTGGCGGTCTGTATAAACCTTGAAGCGTCGTTCCTCGAATTCGGTGGTGGGAATCCGGTTGGGAAAGGTGACGATAGAGTTCATGGTTCGCCCTCTGTAGTTGAAAGACTGAAATGGCAGGAGGGTGTTATTAACGCCGCTCCGATGGTCAAAAAATGGGCAGGCGAGTATACATAAATAATTGTTTAGTTTCAGGTCTAATTAAAAAAGAGCGACAGAAAGCGAAGGAGATATTCTGTAATTTTGGTAAGTGATTGAAAAGTTGAATCAATTTGGTTTTTTGTCCTGTGGTGTTTTGAAGAGGGATCGTTTAGCGCGGTAACAAAAAGCGATTTTTTTGTGACTAAGACGTTGGTCGGAGTCTAGTTGTTTGGTGTTCTGAAAAAAGGCACTATTGCGTAACTAATCGTAAATATTTTTGTGTTTTACTAGGTTGCTTCACATTTTGATCCGTTTTTCTCGTCGATATGTAGTAAAAATCCTACGAGTTTTTGTTCTGAGCATAAGAGGTTTGACGGAGCTGAGGCGGCAAGCTGGCTGCACCATGGCGGCAGGCAGTAAAAGTGCAAAAGCTGTTCTATGCTTGGTGAATAAGGTTTGGTTAATACAGCGTTGTGAACAAGTGAAGGTGTCTTTGGCTAGCCGGCTGTAGGTAAGGCTGCCCACATTAAAGAAGCTGTCGTTGTCGCAGCTTTATGTTTACCGCATGCGCAGATGCCAAGATCGGTACCTGCTGCATTTTTGGATGCGAAGGGGGAGGTTTGATGTACCAGGATGATGATCCCATTGAAACGAGCGAATGGCTTGATGCACTTGAGTCACTCATAGAGAACGAGGGTATAGATCGGGTTAAGTACATTCTGGAGCGCCTGTCTGAGCGCGCTAGCCGGGATGGAACCGAGTTGCCTTACTCCATTACTACACCGTTCCGAAACACCATTCCGGCTACTCAGGAAGCTCGGATGCCGGGTGACCTCTTTATGGAGCGCCGGATTCGTTCGCTGATTCGTTGGAACGCCATGGCCATGGTTGTGCGCGCTAACAAGCGCCCGGGCGATCTGGGCGGTCACATTTCCACCTTTTCGTCTGCCGCCACACTCTATGATGTAGGCTTCAACTACTTTTTTCATGGTGGTGATGAAAAGCGCGAATCAGATCTGGTTTATTTTCAGGGCCATGCTTCGCCGGGTAATTATGCTCGATCTTTTCTTGAAGGCCGGTTTACCGAAGAACAGCTTGATAAATACCGTGAGGAAGTGGATGGCGATGGCCTTTCCTCCTATCCGCATCCCTGGTTGATGCCAGACTACTGGCAGTTCCCTACCGTATCTATGGGGCTTGGGCCGATTCAGGCCATTTATCAGGCCCACGTAATGAAGTACCTCGACAGCCGCGAACTTGTTGAAATGGGTGACCGTAAGGTTTGGTGTTTTGTCGGTGACGGCGAGACCGACGAGCCCGAAACTCTTGGCTGTATATCAAAAGCCGGCCGGGAAAATCTGGATAATTTGGTGTTCGTGGTTAACTGCAATCTGCAGCGTTTGGATGGACCGGTTCGGGGTAATGGCAAGATTATTCAGGAGTTGGAAGGCTCGTTCCGTGGTTCTGGCTGGAATGTTATCAAGGTCGTTTGGGGGCGCGTATGGGACACCCTGTTTGATCAGGACGAAAACGGCGTTATGCAGCGCACCATGGACGAGATCTGTGATGGTGACTTGCAAAACTTCACGCACAACGGTCCAGCGTACACTCGCAAGCATTTTTTCGGGAAGTACCCCCAGTTGGCCAAGTTGGTAGAAGACTGGACTGACGAGGATATCAACAAGCTCAACCGGGGTGGTCACGACCCGTACAAAGTGTACGCCGCTTATAAAAAGGCGATGACGGAGTCGAACGGAAAGCCAACGGTGATTCTTGCCCATACCATTAAAGGCTATGGTTTTGGCGCGGCGGGCGAGTCCCAGAACACGGCCCACTCATTGAAGAAGCTGGATATTGAAACCCTCAAGGCGTTCCGTGACCGCTTTGCGATCCCACTGAAAGACGAAGAGCTCGAAGACGTTCCTTATTACCGCCCTGCGCCAGACAGCCCCGAGTTGGTGTATATGAACAAGCGCCGACAGGAACTCGGCGGCTTCTATCCCCGGCGCCGCAAGGATTGTCAGCCACTCAAGATACCCGAGTTGGATATTTTCAAGCAGGTTCTGGAAGGTTCAAATGGTCGGGAAATTTCCACAACCATGGCCTTTGTGAGGGTGTTGGGTGCACTGGTCAAAGACAAGCGTATTGGCAAGCGCATAGTGCCAATAGTGCCAGACGAAGCTCGCACCTTCGGTATGGAAGGTATGTTCCGCCAGTTGGGTATCTACACCTCCGAGGGCCAGAAATATGTGCCTCAGGATCGTGAGCAGATCATGTATTACCGTGAGGACAAAAAAGGCCAGATTCTTCAGGAAGGCATCAACGAAGGGGGTGCCATGGCCGCGTGGATGGCTGCCGCTACCTCCTATAGCAACAACAACTTCCCGCTGATCCCCTTCTACGCCTTCTACTCTATGTTTGGTTTCCAGCGGGTAGGAGACTTGGCCTGGGCTTCAGGCGACATGCAAGCTCGCGGTTTCCTGATTGGTGGTACGGCAGGGCGTACTACGCTGAATGGTGAAGGCTTGCAGCATCAGGATGGGCACAGCCATGTTCTGGCGAACACCATTCCCAACTGTAAGGCTTACGATCCGGCCTACGGCTATGAGATGGCCGTGATAATCCACCATGGTATGAAGGAGATGTTTGAAGCGAATAAAAACGTTTTCTATTACATCACCATGGAAAACGAGAACTATGAACAGCCAGCCATGCCCAAGGGCAGTGAAGATTCCATTATCAAGGGC
Organism: Marinobacter sp. 1-4A; assembly: GCF_016597725.1. Taxonomy (GTDB): domain Bacteria; phylum Pseudomonadota; class Gammaproteobacteria; order Pseudomonadales; family Oleiphilaceae; genus Marinobacter. The sequence continues at coordinate 198,585 of NZ_VCGY01000002.1, read as the reverse complement.
ATGTACAAGTTCGAGTCTGTGGAAGTAAAAGGTGGCAAGAAAAAGCTGCGCGTTCAGTTGCTGGGCGCTGGTGCAATTCTTAATGAAGTGCGAGCCGCAGCTCAGATGCTGAAAGATGACTGGGGCGTTGCCTCGGATGTGTGGAGTGTAACCAGCTTTAACGAACTTGCCCGCGATGGCCAGCACGTTGAGCGCTGGAACCTGCTGCATCCAGATGACAAGCCCCGCAAAGCCTTCGTCACTCAGTGCTTGGAAAAACAAACGGGGCCGGTGGTTTCTTCTACGGATTACATCAAACTGCACTCCGAGCAGTTGCGGGCGTTTATCCCGAAAACGTTCTTGACTCTGGGAACCGATGGCTTTGGCCGCAGTGATACCCGGGAGAAACTGCGGAGTTTCTTCGAGATAGACCGCTATTACGTAACGGTAGCCGCCCTGTCGGCCTTGGCCAAAGATGGTGAAGTTAAGGAAGAGCAGGTTCTTGAAGCCATGCGCAAGTACGGTATCGATCGCAATAAAACGAACCCGGCGCACTGCTAAGGAGACCGTCATGAGTGAACAGGAAATCAAGGTTCCCGATCTTGGCGGGGCAGATGAAGTTGAGATAATTGATGTTCTGGTAAGTGTTGGCGACTCGGTTGAAGCGGAGGATTCGATCCTGACGGTTGAAACCGACAAAGCCTCCGTAGACTTGCCTTCCCCCGGTGCTGGCAAAATCACCAAACTCAGTGTGAAGGTGGGGGATAAAGTTAAAGAAGGTGATGTGGTGGCGATGATGGACGCTGGCGGAGCCTCGGATGATGACACCGGCGATGAGCCGGAAGATAAAGCGGAGAGCGAGGCCAGCTCTGAAGCACAGCCTGAACCTGAAGAGAGCAAACCTGCACCGAAGAAAAAAACCGGCGGCTCGCGTAAGGAGACTGTTCTGGTGCCGCCTCTGGATGGAATGGAAGACGTACCGGTTATCGAGATCAACGTGGCCGAGGGCGACACTATTGAGGTTGATGGGCCCCTGGTGACTGTTGAATCCGATAAAGCGTCTATGGAAATTCCGTCGCCCTACGCTGGCAAGGTGGTCAAGATTCTGGTAGCTGAGGGCGACAAGTTGTCTGAAGGCGACAAGCTTTTGGAATTAACCGTTGCGGACGATGGCAATGAGGAAGACGAGGACGGTGAGGTAGAAAGTGAAGCGCCTGCTGCTGACTCTGGCGAAGATTCAAAGCCTGAGCCCAAGGCAGAAAAACAGTCGCAGAAAGAGCCAGAAGCACAGTCTCAAAGTTCGACTTATGAGCCGCCTTCACCGGGCGCCAAAGTTCACGCTGGCCCTGCCGTGCGCAAGCTGGCCCGTGAGCTGGGTGCAGACATGACTCGCATTAAAGGGTCGGGCCCTAAAAGCCGGATTCTGAAAGACGATGTGAACAATTATGTAAAACATCAATTGCAACAGACTCAGCAAGGCAGCATGGGAACGGCTTCTGGCTCCGGAATACCGGCGGTTAAGCTGCCGGACTTCAGCAAGTTCGGAGACATTGAAAAAGAGCCAATGTCGCGGATGATGGCGGTTACAGCCACCAATATGCAGCGCAGCTGGCTGAATGTGCCTCACGTTACCCAGTTTGAGGATGCGGATATCACCGACATGGAGGCGTTCCGCAAATCCCAGAAAACGGCAGGTGAGAAAAAAGGCGTGAAGATGACGCCTCTGCCATTCATCCTGAAGGCTTGTGCAACTGCGCTGGCTGAGCTTCCGCAGTTCAATGTGTCTCTGGATCTGGAGCGCAAAGAGGTGGTTCGCAAGAAGTACATTCATATTGGTATTGCCGTGGATACGCCGAACGGGCTGATGGTTCCGGTGATTCGCGATGTGGATCAGAAGGGGCTGTGGGATTTGGCGGCAGAAAGTGCCGAGCTTGCCCAGAAAGCGCGGGACAGGGAGCTGAAGCCGGCAGAAATGCAGGGTGCCTGTTTTACTATTACCAGTCTCGGTGGTATTGGGGGTACGGCATTTACGCCGATTGTGAATACACCGGAGGTGGCGATTCTCGGAGTTTCCAGGGCGGCCATGAAGCCGGTGTGGGATGGGGGTGAGTTTCAGCCTAGGCTGATGCTGCCTTTGTCTTTATCCTACGATCACCGGGCGGTGAACGGTGCTGATGCGGCGAGGTTTACCTCTTTGCTTAGTCAACTGCTGGGGGATATTCGTACCCTTTTATTATGATGGCCGTTAAACGCGCTCCCAGTCTTTGATGTTTGGGAGGTGGCGAGAGGCGGGCAAGACGATTCAGGACACGCTACGAGCCCCCTGTGGGGCCCGGCCAGCAATCGCAGATTGCAGGCGTTCGGCTGCGCATGAAGCTTCGCTTCATAAACGCTTGCCTCACCCATGTGCGCTTGTTTCGGGCCATCTTTGGCCCTATACAGTCCTGAATCGTCTTGCCCGCCTCTCGCGTTCTGGCCCCTCCGTTTTCGCTGTGTTTTACTGCGTTTCAACCTCAGGTTTTCAGGTATCGAACGGATGAGTAAAGAACTGAATCTCGCAGCTATTATTTATGACAACGATGAGCAGCCCGTGGACAAATTGCTGCACAAGGTAGCGGCAACACTGAATCAGCGCGGTGAGAGAGCAGCCGGGCTGACGATGGCATTGAATGAGCAGGGCTTGCGGCGAGAGCCTATGGCGCTTCAGGATCTGGAAACTGGCAAGGAGTATTCCATAGCGCAGAATCTAGGGAAGGAGTCGCAATCCTGTTGCCTCGATCCTCGCGGGCTGGCAGATGCCACCAACGTGCTGCGCGCTTTGGTAGAGCGGCCACCTAAGCTGGCGGTTGTGAACCGATTTGGACAGCAGGAAATTGCCGGTAAAGGATTCCGCACGGAATTTGTTCAGTTACTGGATGCAGGTATTCCGGTTTTAACGGTGGTGAAGCGTAAGTTCCTTGCGCAATGGCACGAGTTTGGTGGTGAGGATGCAGTCGACCTACCCTTTTCAGAAGACGAAGTGTTGCAGTGGTGCGACGAGCTTTTGAGCGTATAGAACTCCTTAGAATTTCCTAGAGCAGACGCTCCGGGGTGCGTAGTTGGATCGAATCAAGAGCATGACGGCCGAAAACACCTACTTAAAACACACTACATTTGCCTTTCTCGATATTGAGACCACGGGCGGTAACTCATCGCACGATCGCATTACCGAAATCGGAATTCGTTTCTGGCGTTCGGGCGAGGTGGTCGGGGAGTGGCAAACTCTTCTTAACCCGGGCACTCGTATCTCGCCGTTCATAGAGCAGTTAACGGGCATTTCGAATGAAATGGTGTCGGATGCGCCACCGTTTGAAGCCATAGCCGATGAACTTGAAGAAAAGCTACGAGATACGGTATTCGTGGCCCATAACGCGCGCTTTGATTACGGATTTATCAAATCGGAATACCGCAGGCTTGGTCGACTATTTTCTGCGCGGGTATTGTGCACTGTGAAGCTCTCTCGGCGGCTGTACCCTGAGTTTCGCAGGCATAATATGGATGCACTGATTGAACGCCATGGGTTGAAACAGGTGCAGCGTCACCGGGCTATGGGAGATGTATCCGCCATGCTTGAGTTTTTTACTCATGCTTTGGCAGACAAAGGTAATGAAGCGTTAGAAGGAGCGGTCGGTGCACTTTTACAGCGGCCGAGCATTCCATCTCACCTGCCGCTGGATACCTTGAAGGATTTGCCGAGAGGGCCCGGAGTGTACCGGTTTTATGGCGAGAACGATGCGCTGTTGTATGTGGGGAAAAGCACCAATATTGCCCAGCGCGTAGCGTCGCATTTTTCGGGAGACCATAACACCAGCAAAGGGGTGCGTATTTCTGAAAGCCTGCGCCGCGTGGAGTGCACAGAAACCGCTGGCGAACTTGGGGCTTTGTTGCTGGAGCTTCGTCAGATCAAAACTCTGAACCCTCTTTTTAATCGTCGCTCCCGAGCGGCCAAAAATTTAGTGAGTATTGAGCTTGCCCCAAACGAGTCTGGCTATTTGCAGGCACGACTCGTGAGGGAGATAGAGCCGCACCGGCTTGCCAGCTATTACGGGTTGTTTCGTAGCAAGCGTGATGCAGAGCGAGCGCTGAGTGGTATTGCGGCTAAGAACGAGCTTTGCAACCAACTGCTAGGTCTTGAGCCAGCGCACGGCGGTCCTTGTTTTCAGCGTGCTCTGGGGCGCTGCAAAGGTGCTTGTGAGGGTACTGAAGATGTTGCCCGTTACAATCTTCGAGTGCAGATTGCATTCCACGAACTGCGCTTGCGAACTTGGCCGTGGAAGGGGCCGGTTGCAATTGTGGAACGGCGTGCAGACTGGGTGCGGCCGGATATTCTGGTGATCTACAATTGGATGCACGTCGCCACCTTGCACGATGAGCAGGAGCTTCAGGATTTGTCTCTGCGTGGCCAGTCTGTCACCTTCGATCTAGACTCCTACAAGCTGTTGATAAAGGCGCTGATGGCTTCGCATAGAGGCGGGAGCCATCAGGAGCATTCCGTGTTAGAGCTGCCCGCAGTGGGTGAGCCGGATGTGCTTATGCCCTGAGTGGCGTAGTATGGGTTATTAGTCCGCACACATACGTACTTGCCTACGGCGGCAACTCTACTATTTTTGTAGGCTTAACTGCTTTCCTGAGAGAGATCTATGCACAAAGAACCTGTGAGTCGCGAACTGTTTGATGAAGTCATGGTGCCCAACTATTCTCCCGGTGCCATTATTCCGGTGCGAGGCGAGGGTTCCCGTATATGGGATCAAGACGACCGCGAGTTTATAGATCTTCAGGGTGGCATTGCGGTGAATTGTCTGGGGCATTCGCATCCTGGTTTGGTAGGGGCCTTGCAAGAGCAGGCAGAAAAAATCTGGCACCTCTCCAATGTCATGACCAACGAGCCAGCTCTGCGCTTGGCCAAAACCCTTTGCGACCTTACGTTCGCTGAGCGGGTGTTTTTTGCCAACTCCGGAGGTGAAGCTAACGAAGCCGCTTTCAAGCTCGCGCGGCGTTATGGCTGGGAGCACACCGGGCCAGAGAAGCATGAGATCATCTCTTTCAAAAACGCCTTCCATGGGCGCACGCTATTCACCGTAAGCGTTGGTGGCCAAGCAAAATACCTTGAAGGCTTTGAGCCAGCCCCGGGTGGCATCCACCATGCAGACTTCAACGACTTGGAATCGGTTAAGAAGTTGATATCCAAAGCCAAGACCTGTGCTGTGGTTGTTGAGCCCATTCAAGGTGAGAGCGGCGTTGTACCCGGAACCCCGGAATTTCTTGAGGGTCTGCGTAAGCTCTGTGATGACAACGACGCTTTGTTGATTTTTGATGAGGTTCAATCGGGCGTAGGCCGCACAGGCCATCTCTATGCCTACCAGATGTACGGCGTAGTGCCCGACATTCTTACCAGTGCGAAAGGTTTGGGTGGCGGCTTTCCGGTAGCAGCCATGTTGACCACGGCAAAGGTTGCCGCGAGTCTCGGTATTGGTACCCACGGCAGCACCTATGGTGGCAACGCGCTGGCCTGTGCCGTTGCTCAGAAGGTTATCGATACCGTGAGCCAGCCAGAAATTCTTAAAGGTGTGAAAGCCCGTTCTGATCACCTGCGTAAAGGCATGATGGATATTGGCAAGCGTTATGAGATCTTTAGTGAAGTTCGCGGTGAAGGGCTTTTATTGGGGTGCGTACTGACCGAAAAATGGAAAGGTAAAGCGAAGGAGTTCCTGAACGCTGGCTTGGATGAAGGTGTGATGGTGTTGATTGCAGGTGCCGATGTGATTCGGTTGGCACCTTCGCTGATCATTCCGGATACGGATATCGATGAGGCGCTGGAGCGCTTTGAAGCTGCCGTTAAAAAACTGACTGCTTAGGAGCTTTTATGTGGCTGGTACGTCCGGCCTTGCCGAGTGATGTGAATCAGGTACTTGAGATTGCGGGTACGGTCGATTCCGAGACTGCCCGCCTTTCTTCCACGCTGCCAAGACAGCGGGAAGCTCTTGCGGAAAAAATACAGCACTCACAGGTGTCTCTTGCCGGAACGGCCTCTGGCGACAGCCAACCGCCAAGAATGCTTTTTGTACTGGAAGATACAGCCACGGGGAGAATTCATGGTACGGCCGGCATTGATGCGCGCGCGGGGAATGGCCAGCCGTTTTACAATTACCGCCGCGATGCGCTTATCCATGCCTCCCATGAACTTGGCATCTCCAGCCGGGTAGACGTTCTTTACCCCAGCCATGGGTTAACCGACCATACTCTGCTTTGCTCGTTTTCCATCACGCCCGAGTTACGCAATACAGACGCCTTTGAGCTCTTATCCAGAGCGCGAATACTGTTCATGGCGGGTCACCGAGACTGGTTTACCCATAGGGTTGCGGTGGAGATTCAGGGCGTTCAGTTAGCCGACGGTAGCGTACCCTTCTGGGACAGCTTGGGGCGTCATTTTTTTAACATGGACTTTGATACGGCTGATCAGCATTCCGGCCTGCTTAGCAAAACCTTTATTGCCGAGTTAATGCCGCCCAACCCTGTGTATGTCACCCTGCTTTCTGAACCGGCTCAAGCGGCCCTTGGGCAGCCTCATGAACTGACTGTACCGAACCTTGAACTGCTTCAGCGCGAAGGATTTCAGGCGGGCTGCTATCTGGATATTTTTGATGGTGGGCCGGTTCTGGAGGCGCGCACGGATGCATTGCACACACTGGTGATCAGTCAGTCTAAAGCGCTTCACGGTGCCGTTGCGAGTGAGGTTGAGGCCGCCGGTGGCGACGGTGGTGATTTATGCCTGATTGCTGCGGGAGAGGGCGCAGGATTCCGCTGTACTCTGGCCAAAGCGGCTGGCACGCTTGAGGGAACACTCAAGGTACCTGTGAAAGTATGGGAGGTGCTGGGAAAAAACGCCGGCGATCAGGTGAGGGTAGCGCCATGCTAGTCATTCGCCCGTTACAGGAAACCGACCTTGAAGATCTCTACGCTATGGCCCAAAAGGCCGGTAAGGGATTGACGACACTGCCCGCAGATCGGGGCCTTTTGCAGCGCAAGATCGCTCACGCTCAGCAAACGTTCAATCAACGTTGTGCGCCAGAGGCGGGCTTGTATTTGTTTGCGCTGGAAGACACCGAAGCAGGCAAGGCTGTTGGTATCAGCGGCATTCAGGCACGGGTAGGTTTGGATGAGGTGTTTTATAACTACAGGCTCAGCGTTACCGTAAATGCCTCCAAAGAACTGGGCGTTCATGTGCGCACACCAACGCTCCACCTCTCAAACGATATGACAGATACCAGCGAGATATGCTCGTTGCTGCTTTCTGATGACTATCATGGTGGTGGTAACGGGCTGTTGCTATCACGTTGCCGCTTTATGTATCTGGACGAGTTTCGTAAACACTTCTCTGAAAAAGTATTCGCAGAAATGCGTGGCGTGTCTGATGAGCAGGGCCTGAGCCCGCTATGGGATGCGCTGGGCAGCAAGTTTTTTGATATGGAATTTACCCAAGCGGATATGCTGTCAGGCCTTGGTAATAAATCCTTTATTGCAGAGTTGATGCCTAAGTATCCCATCTATTTGCCCATGCTGCCGGATTCGGCGCGTGCGGTGATTGGCCGCGTTCACGGCAACACGGCCCCGGCGCTCAAGATGTTGCAGGCCGAGGGGTTCAACTTTAATGGCATGGTGGATATTTTTGACGGGGGACCGGTGGTCGAGGCGTTTGTTAACACCATTCGCACGGTGCGCGACAGTATTAATCGCCATGCCATGATCGCCAAAAAGCCCATCAACCTTGACGTTCCGGCCTCAGAGCGAGTAATGGTTTCCAATCGTTCGTTCCGTAATTTCCGGGTAACCACGGTGCCAGCCAGCTGCATCAGTACCGACGCCGTCAGCTTACCCCCCGCTGTCGCGGAAGCGTTGCAGATTGAGTCGGGCGATCCGGTTCGCTTGGCGCCTCTGAAAGAAAAAACAAAGGCAGCAGTACACGCATTGGGCTGAATGCCCTACACATCCAGCAACGGGAGAATGAGTGATATGTCAAATCTGACAGGCGAGCTGTTTATCGGTGGGCTTTGGCTTCAAGGCCACGGACCCGCGTTTGAGTCGATTCAGCCCGTTACCGGCGAGAACGTTTGGGAAGGTTCGGGTGCCAGCCTTGCAGATGTGGATGCAGCCGTGCGCAGTGCCCGGGATGCTTTTCTGAAGTGGCGCCGCAAGAGCTTCGCCGAACGTTTGGCGGTTATTGAGGCTTTTGGTGAGCTGTTGGAGTCCAGCAAAGAAGAGCTTGCGCATCAGATTGGTTTGGAAACCGGCAAACCCCTTTGGGAGTCGCGTACGGAAGTGGCAGCCATGGTTGGTAAGATAGGTATTTCGGTGAAAGCCTATAACGAACGTACCGGCCATACTGAATCCGATGTGGCGGCTGGCCATGCCGTACTTCGTCATCGGCCCCACGGCGTTGTTGCCGTGTTTGGTCCCTATAATTTCCCCGGCCACCTCCCGAATGGCCACATTGTGCCTGCGCTGCTTGCGGGCAACACAGTTGTGTTTAAGCCCAGTGAGCTTACTCCCGGTGTGGCAGAACTCACGGTTAAGCTTTGGGAGAAAGCGGGCTTGCCCGATGGCGTTATCAATCTGGTTCAGGGAGCAGCGGATACCGGAAAGTCGCTTGCAGGCCACCCGATGATTGACGGCCTTTTCTTCACAGGCAGTTCAACGGTAGGCCATAAGTTGCACGAACAGCTTGGCGGCCAGCCTGACAAAATTCTTGCCTTGGAGATGGGCGGCAACAACCCTCTGATTGTTCAGGATGTTGCAGATATCGATGGTGCGGTACACCACGCGCTGCAATCTGCATTTTTGTCGGCGGGACAGCGTTGTACATGCGCCCGCAGATTGCTGGTTCCCAAGGGCAAAAAAGGCGATGAATTTCTGGATCGTTTAGTTGCTGTGTCTGCGCGTATTCAGGTGGGAGAGTTTGATAATAAGCCGCAGCCGTTTATGGGATCGCTTATTTCTGCGCAAGCAGCAGAAAAGCTGTTGACCGCACAGGCGAGCATGCTGGAGCAGGGCGCAACGTCTTTATTGGAAATGAAGCAGATCAAACCAAACACTGGCCTTCTTTCTCCCGGTATCGTCGACGTAACGGGGTTGGAGCTGCCTGATGAAGAGTTCTTCGGGCCTCTGCTAACAGTCTATCGGTACAAGAGTTTTGACGATGCTTTGGAGTTGGCTAACAACACCCGCTACGGGCTTTCCGCAGGCTTGCTTTCTGATGACAGAAAGCTATACGAGCGATTGCTGGAAGAGGCGCGTGCAGGCATTGTCAATTGGAACCGACCTTTAACGGGCGCCAGCAGCGCTGCGCCGTTTGGTGGCGTGGGAGCCAGTGGAAACCATCGCGCCAGCGCCTACTACGCAGCGGACTACTGCGCTTGGCCTATGGCCTCTCTTGAGGCTGGCAAAAGCGAAGTACCAGACAGTCTGGCACCCGGCCTTAATTTTGATTCCTAAAAATCAGTTTTGAGCCTTATTTTCTGCATCCGGATGGACGGAACTCTAAACCATGGTTAAGCATGCGGTAGAAGCAAATTTTGATGGTCTGGTTGGCCCAACCCACAATTACGCAGGTCTGTCCTGGGGCAATGTGGCATCAAAAACGAATGTAAATGCGGTATCCAACCCTCGCGAGGCTGCTCTCCAAGGGCTAGCAAAAATGAAGCGTTTGGCGGACCGTGGTTATGTTCAGGGTATTCTTCCACCCCATGAGCGGCCTCATATTCCGTCCCTCAAAGCACTTGGTTTTAGCGGTACAGATGCACAGGTTCTGGAGCAAGTCGCAACTACTAGTCCGTCGATTCTGGCCGCGGTGTCTTCAGCTTCTTCCATGTGGACGGCGAATGCTGCCACTGTGTCGCCGAGTGCTGATACCGGTGACCACCGAGTGCATTTCACGCCAGCGAACCTGAGCGCCAAGTTTCATCGCTCCATCGAACATACCGTGACCGGACGCACTCTGAAGTCTATCTTTGCGGATGAAGGGTATTTCGCCCATCACCCCGCGCTGCCTTCGGTCAGCCATTTTGGCGATGAAGGCGCAGCCAACCATACTCGGCTTTGTGGCCACTACGGTGAGCCGGGAGTAGAGTTATTCGTGTATGGTCAGGTGGCTTTCAACGAGCAGGCGCCTGCGCCGCAAAAATACCCGGCTCGACAAACCCTCGAAGCCTCGCAGGCCATTGCCCGGCTGCACGGTTTGAAAGATAGCAATTTGGTGTTTGCCCAGCAGAACCCGGCGGCCATAGATGCCGGTGTATTCCACAACGATGTTATCGCGGTGGGCAATGGCAACACTCTGTTTTATCACAGCATGGCTTTTCTTAATGAAGAGCAGGTGCTGGCAGATATCCGTGCTCGACTTACAGGCGCTGAACTTGAGGCTGTTCGTGTTAGTAATGCGGACGTACCCCTTGAGGATGCGGTGGCCTCATACCTGTTCAACAGTCAATTGCTGAATACACCAGATGGCATGCTATTGGCTGTGCCGGGCGAGTGTCGGGAAGTTGCATCTGTTAGCAAGTATTTGGATAAATTGCTGGATGCTGGCGGCCCTATAACGGCGGTGGAAGTGTTTGATGTGAAACAGTCCATGCGCAATGGCGGCGGCCCCGCCTGCCTGCGTTTGCGTGTGGTTCTGAATGATGACGAACTTCAAGCGATGCATCGTGGGGTGCTTCTGACCGATGCGCTGTACGAGCGCTTGACTACTTGGGTCGAAACTCACTACCGCAGCGAGCTTACCCGTGGAGATCTGGCCGACCCTATGTTGCTGGATGAGGTGCGCAAAGCACTGGATGAATTAACCGGAATTCTGGGGTTGGGGTCTATCTACGACTTCCAGATGTAGCCGCGCTTCAAGGTCTCACGAGGAGGCGGCTATGGAAGAGGTCAGCATGTCCATGGTGTGCCGGATAAGGCTCTCGGCAGGAAAGTTGCCGTTGCTCTCGTTGGCCTCCGACTGGCACAGCAAAATAGCACCGTGCAAAGCGCCCCTTAGATAGAGAGCGGTTTGTTCAGGGCTATGAATGCGCTGGCGGTTCATGGTTCCGTCTTTCAGGCCCAGTTCGATGGCCTCTGTCATCAATCCCATCAGTTCAGATTTAGAGCAAAGCATTTCCTCTGCCTGAGCTTCGTCGGCCTCAGCCATGGCGGTTGAGGCTTTGGTAAGCGCTGAGAAGTAATCCGGCTCTTCCAAATAAAAGCGGTAGTAAGACTCTCCCATAGCTCGGATCTGTTCCAGCCCCGTATCAGCCGTTTGCCTAGCTTTTCGGAAACGGTCAGACAGGCTGTGCCCCGCCCGCAACATAATCCCGCGCTGAATGGCGGCCTTGTCCTTGAAGTACACATACAACAATGCCCGGCTTAGGCTTGCCGTGCGCGCAATATCGTCCATAGATGTGCGCTCATACCCCTTCTCCGAAAAGACCCGCTCTGCGGCATCCAGAATAGTGTCATAACGGGCTTGCTTCTCCCGTTCCCGGCGTGTCTTAAGCTGTTCAGTCATTCGGTTCTCTCGTTGGAGTCTTCTACAGGCCAAATGGCCCAGTTGAAATGGCAATGCGTTTAACGGATGAAAGCTGATTATTGACATAATGTCAAAGAATGACATTATGTCGCAACCAGAAACCGGATTTCCGCAGGAAGCGGTATCGACACCAACTTGAGCACGGACGAAAGGATACCTTATGACCCTATTTCGCACCCCTGTTGTCCTTATTTTTCTCGCAGCCTGTGGCTTATTACTTCTCTCCGGTTGCAAAGCTGATGATATGCCGTCTGAGTCATCTGGTAAGCATGTTGTATCGGTGCGTGTTTCAGAGGTTACCGGGGGCGAGGCTCAGGAAATAACCCTGCGTTTTTCAGGCATTGTACGCTCAACCCAGCGAGCAACACTGACGTTTCAGGTTAGCGGTACCCTGAAAGAGCGTGCAGTGGAATTGGGCCAAACGGTTGCGGCGGGTGATGTGCTGGCCCGGGCTTACAACCCTGCGCTGGAGCCAGCGCGCGATTCGGCGCAAGCGAAATTGGATGAGTTGAACACCCGTTACGATCAGGCCAAGCGTGAATGGGAGCGCTCCAGCCGTTTGCATGAACGCGGTGTGGTTTCCGAGCAGAACCTTGAACAAATTGCTGCCCGCCGGGACTCCCTAAAAGCCAGCGTAGCCACTGCTCAGGCAGCACTGGCTGAAGCCACGCAACTGTTGCAGGAAAGCACCTTGCGAGCACCGTTTGCGGGGCGTGTTGAAGCGCTGTTGGTACAGCGGGATGAGTTTGTGGCAGCGGGTCAGCCGGTTATGCGCTTGTCCTCACCCGAGGGGGCGGAAGTAGAAGTGCGGGTGCCTGCCTATCTGTTGGCCCATGTGTCACTCGATCAGGAGTTGCCTGTTTGGTCTGTGCAGAATCGCAGTGCAGCGCCGGTGACCGGGTCTGTTGTTGAAATTGCCCAAGCCGGAGCCATCCGTGGTGAGCTGCATCCGGTTTTGGTCAGCCTGCCGATTAACACGCTGGATACCGGTGAGCCGGTTGAGGTGGGCATTACACCGCTTCGGGAGTCTGCGATCACGGTTCCGCTATTATCAGTCGTTCGTAGTGCGGATGGTATGACGGTGTTCCGCGTGCGCGATGGCGTGGCCCGGCGTGTGCCTATTCAGGTTGAGCGTGTAGTCGGTGAGCGCGTTGTGGTGCGCACCGGAGAGTTGGAGCCCGGAGATCAAGTGGTATACGCAGGTATGACCCGCCTCGCCGACGGTGATGCCGTGGAGGTGCGCGAATGACGCGCCGACTACTTAATTTTCAACGCCTGTTGGGCATGGTGGTTACCATGCTTTGCCTTCTGGGCATTGCGGCATACAGCACCATGCCGCGCCAGGAAGATCCTTCTTTTCCCTACCGTGCGGGTCTGGTGTCAGTGAGCTACCCCGGTGCTAGCGCCGATGCAGTTGAGCGGTTGGTTTTAAGGCCGCTCACTGATGAGCTCCGGCAAGTGGAAGAGGTGGATGTTTCCCAAGGTACCGCCCGTACCGGCGTAGCGCTTGTACGGCTGCGCCTTAATGATGATATTTATGACACAGACCCGGCGTGGGATCGTGTCCGCCAAGCGATGGAGCGTGCAAAGCAAGATTTCCCAGACGACGTTGGCCAGATGGCTCTGGACGACCGGTTGATCGACAACCCTGCCATCGTGCTTGCCATTGGTGGTGCGCCTTCGGTGAGTGAACTCTCAGATGTCGCCGAACGGCTTAAACAGAACCTATCCGATCTCAGCGGCGTTTCTCGCATAGAGCTGGAGGGGGACGCCGATGAACAGATTACGCTGGCACTGGACGATGCCGCGCTTTATCGGCTGGGTATTTCGCCCGCCCGAATTCTAGAAACCCTAGCTCAACGTAATCAAACAACCCCTGGTGGTTTTGTCGTTGTAGACGGTCGTCGCTTATCCGTGCTGCCCAACACTGAATTTGCCGACATTGATGCCATTCGTGCAACGCCAATTGAGCTTCCCGACGGTTCGCAGGTGCCATTGGCCGCCGCTGCTGATGTATGGCGTGGCCCCGCGGAACCGCGCCAGCCTGAAACCTGGTTTGATGGTGAGCGCGTTGTATTGTTGTCGTTGATTATGGAGGAGGGCACCACCGATGCGATTCGGTTTGGTGAAAGAGTGCGAGAGCGGCTAGCCGAGGTAAGGTCCGAATTTGAACCTTATGAAATCCGCGAGATGTTTTTCCAGCCAGACAAAGTTTCGGAGCGCTTGGATAATCTTGCATGGAGCCTGGTGCTTTCGGTGTTGATTATCGTGGCGGTGGTGTTTACCGGCATGGGCATTCGCATGGGGCTGTTGGTAGCGTCTATTCTACCGATGGTGGCGCTGATCAGTGTTGGACTCTACGATCTCGGCGGGGGTGTTCTGCACCAAATCGCGGTGATCGGCATGGTGATCTCCTTAGGCATTCTGATCGACAACGCCATAGTGATTGTCGAAAACATTCAAGGGCATCTGGACGAAGGTATGCGTCGTTTGGACGCTCTTCGCAAAGCCGTCAGCGAGCTTGCTGGCCCGCTCGGAGCTTCCACGGGCACTACGCTTGCGGCCTTTGCGCCTCTACTGCTTGCCAAAGGCGGAGCGGCAGACTTCACCCGAGGTGTGCCGGTGATGATCATGCTTACACTCTCTGTTAGTTATTTGCTGGCGATTTCTGTGGTCCCGTTGCTGGCGGCAAGATTCCTCAAGCCCCGCCGTAATGCCGAGGCTGATCGCTTGATTGGTTTGGCGCGTTTTCTTGGCGGTCTGGTTTATCGGCACCCAAAACGGCTGATTGCCGCTGGTGCTTTGTTGGTTGTGATCAGCCTGACTATGACCACATTTATGGCCCAGCAGTTCTTTCCCAATGCCGACCGGCCTCAGGTGATTGTTGAGTTGTTTATGCCAGAAGGCACAGATCAGCAACGCACAGCTGAAGCCGCTGCTAATCTAGAACATGCCATACGAACACAACCTAAAGCGCTACAAATCCATCGATTTGTTGGCTTTACTGGCCCGGCCTTCTATTACAACCTTCAGCGTGCACCTCAGGCACCAAACAGAGGGCGACTCGTAGTAGCGACCCCAGCACTGGAAGACACGACAGAAATGATTCGTTGGATTCGTGCCCATGTGGATGAACAAATGCCCGAGTTAGACGTAAGCGTTGGTGTGCTCGGCCAAGGCCCTCCAAGTATTGCCCCGGTAGAAGTGCGCGTATATCACGCCGATGACAGGGAGCGCACCCACGCGGTTGAGCAGCTGTTTAGTGCGCTACGTCAGGTGGAGGGAACCGTAGATGTTCGCCATGACTTGGATATTGGCGTGCCCAGCATTGCCATCAACGTAGACGACGCCACCGCAGCCAGATACGGGCTCACTCGCGCCGACGTTGCTCAAAGCCTCTATGGCCAGAGCTTTGGAGTTGTTGCCGAGCGTTACCGTCAGGAAAAAGACCCGATACCGCTGGTGCTGCGGTCGCAGGAAGGTACCTCACTGCCATTGGCAAGGCTTCTGTCTGTAAACATCTACAATAGCCGCGGTGAAGCAGTTCCCCTGTCGGCCATTGCCAGTGTTGAAACCACTTGGGAGCCCGCTGCACGCTATTCGCGTAACGGAACCCGGCTAAATACAGTAACGGCTAACCTACTCACCGGTTACAGTTTTAGTCAGGCGCTGAGTGGTCTGGAGCTTGCGCTGGAGGATAATCCGTTGCCTAAAGGTACCCGCTTGGAAATGGGCGGCGATGCGGAAGGCTCCGGCGATGCCAACGGCGCGCTGTTAACCGCGGCGCCAATCGGCGTACTCTTACTGCTGTTCTTCTTGCTGCTGCAGTTCAACTCATTCCGTCGGGTTGGCATCATCTTGCTGACCGTGCCCTTGGCCACCGTGGGCATATTCCCTGGCCTCGTACTCTCCGGCTCACCCTTCGGGTTCCAGTCGCTGTTGGGTGTTATCGCACTGGTGGGCATTGTGGTGAACAACGCCATAGTACTGCTTGATGTGATGGACAGAGAGCTGGAAAACGGCGAGAACATCCACGAAGCCATGCGCAAAGCGGTCGTACAAAGAACCCGCCCCATCCTGCTGACCACGGCAACCACAGTAGCTGGTCTACTTCCGCTGGCCTTCTCTAGCTCCACACTCTGGCCCCCGATGGCATGGGCCATTATCTCCGGACTACTGGCTTCGACGGTGCTGACACTGCTGGTGATACCCGCAGTGTGTACGCAGTTGATCAAAGTGAAAGTTGCTGAACCGGAAAATGCTCCGGCTTAGGCAGATGGGACACTAGCTGCTCAGGCCTACTTACAAAGTTGCTCTGATGTTTTATCTATGCTGATGGCGAACACAGGTAATAAACTCGACTGAAACCCGCACCGATCTTTAAGTAATGGAAGGTGCGGTCGAGATAGTGTATTGTCCCAAAAAATCAAATGGAGTTGACTATGAATACCCAAGGAAGTGGGATCATTGCTTTATCGCATCTAAGAAAGATTTGGCCATCATCGAAAGTTAACGATGCAATACTCAAACACGTCGCACTTGAATGCACGTCGGCTTTGTCTTCGTGCTCCATTGATACAGAGTTACGCGCAGCTCATTTTTTTGCCCAAGTTAGGCAAGAAGTTGGAGCTAACTTTCGGTTGGAGGAAGACCTTTACTATCATTCAAACGCTCTAAAGCAGCTTTTTAGATATTATAGAAATAATCCAAATGAAGCTGATTTGCATGGGTACGATAAATCAAAAGGTAAAAAAGCAGATGAAAAAGCCATATCCAATAGAGTGTATGCTAATCGTATAGGGAATGGGGGTGTAGCATCGGGTGATGGCTGGCGTTATCGAGGAAGAGGTATCATCCAATTAACTGGGCGTTCGAACTATCTGCAAGCGCAGACAATTCACAATAAGCTTTGGTCTACACCTGTAGACTTTGTTTCAAATCCTGACTTACTTCTCCAGCCAAAGTATGCTGTAAGAGCGTCGCTAGCTTTCTGGGTTGAACATAAGCTATACCTGCTTGCAGATAAAGGCAGGTCGCGACTAGCAACAGATTCGATCACCGCGGTTGTTAATAAACATACTACGACTTATGCCCAAAGACATCATCAATTGGAGCGCATCTTGCTGACAGGGGTGTTTAAAGGTGTCTTCTAAATTTAAAAAGGCATTGCTTGTTTTGTTTTGCTGTCTCGTTGTTAGTCTGCCAGCGAAAAGTAATACTATGCGAGCTGTTTTTTTGGTAGTGGAAGGAGAGCCTCAACTCACTATTCTACGGCTGCCTAGTTATCGGATAATTTCGTACACTCTCCCGTTAGAGGATAAGGTGTTTCTGTTTTCGGAGGAGCCATCAATAGTTGATTGCAAGGCAACTTCACATAGCGTATTTCAGTTGCAGGGCTTCAAAGAATCAGACGGTAACTATATTAGGTTCGATCATTTTATAGTGCTTTCGAAAAACGATGAAAGTTATGTGAGGCATTTGAAGTTTGATCAGAGTGATTTAAATAGGTACAGCATTTTGAATGAGAATGGAAAAGTTGCTGAGAAGTTATGTGATTTTTTTACTCCTTACTCTAAATATAACTCCACTATAGCAGAAATAGATACATCAAATGATTTGTATTTGGCGGACCTCCTTCATATAGGTGGGCGAGAATATTTACTTTATTTTCCAAATTTTAAGAATATAAAGATCAGTATAGACGCTGACGGTGGGGCAGAGGTTACGCTATTGAAAAAGCAACAGTTTACGTGCTCTGGTGAAAGCAGGTTAGCTGTTCCTATACAGTTTGCGTTCACTTCAGCGGAAGGCAAACGGCTGTACCAATACTATTTCTTCGACACTCAGGCAGCGTCTCTGGCTTCGCTAGGTGTTAGTACCAGCCCAGATCAACTCTTTTCTGAGCAGCTATGCGAAGAGATAAGCAAGTTGTAGCTTACGTCGATGCTAGTAGTAGCCTACCGAGGCTTGATAAGAAGCCCCACCCGCTGACCCACGGGCACATTCCGATTTGGAAAAACAATTGCCTCTGGTGTAGCTCCAACTCTGTAGCAAGTATCGTCATCCTCCCAGATCACGGTGCCTGATGCGTACTCGGTAAAGTTGGCCACATCGTCAGGAACATGGAACCGGAAGTTCTTCCCGGTATTCAGAATCTCGTGTACCACTTCGAAAACCGTGAGATGGTCAAAAGGTGACTGTTTGGCTGGGGCAGGGTTGCCACAAAAACGCCGCCGAAGCGCCTTCTTGATCCCTTCAAAACGGGGCAGGTCATTCATTCCGAACGGATGAACCTTACCCAGCTCCACCGTAAAGCTCTCAGCGTTCAGCACGGATGAAGAGAACGACGAAAACGTAGAGCCCACCTTATGCTGCAACAACAAAGTTTCTACCTCTGCCTCAAGCAGAAAATCACACTGACTCTCTGGCACCTGCCGACCCTCAACAAACGGATAAAGCGCAAACTTCTCCCGCTGGGATGGCCTTATAGCGGTGTGTAAATCGTAGTGGGAAAGCGCTTGTGGGTGCGCCATCGCAAACTGACGGCACATCTCCTCAAGAAACTGCGCCCGCGCTGCTTCTGGCAGACCTTTATACTCAGGCTTGCTATGGGCACCGTTGAACAACCGATTAAGATTCGCATCCAGAAACCGCTCCCCAGCCAACATGGCCGGCGGGTTCCCCAAAATCAATAACAGCGGACAAGCCAACAGCCACTCGCCATTCAACAGTTCGCTGACTAGCGCGTTTAGAACCTCAATAGGAGCGGTTTCGTTGCCGTGAATACCGGCTGAGATAATCATTGCCTCCTGATTCGGATTGGCACGATCGGGGGGCGGCGTGATCTGCAAAACACCAACGGCTTTACGAGTTACGCGGGTGCCATCTGAGAGGGTGGTTTTGATTTCGGGAAGATCAGCTGTGGCGTTGGCAAGTGTGTGGACTAGCCAATCAGGGTTGGCATCAAATAAGTGTATTTGTGCAGTTGCTGTCATGAGGGCTCCCCAAGCACATTGTTTCAGGCAGTGCTTTTAATCATTGATCACGAACCCACAGGCCGCTGATGCCGCAATAAACGATTCTCAATCTTGCGGAATACGAACACCAAAATAAACGTTAACACCATGTAGCAAAGCGCCACAAAGATAAACGCATCAAACGGCGCATAAAACCGCGAGTAAATATTCCGCGCCGCCCCCGTAAGATCCACAATCGTTACCACACTCGCAATCGCACTCGAGTGCAGCATGAAAATAACCTCATTGGAATACGCCTGAACAGCCCGCCGCGCCGCGCTGGGTAACACAATACGCCGCATCCGCATAAACCAATTCATGCCGTAAGCCTTCGCCGCCTCGATCTCACCATGGGGAGTCGAAATAATCGCACCACGAATAATCTCAGTGGTATAGGCACAGGTGTTCAACGTAAACGCCAGCAGGGCAGGGTAAAACGGCTCCCTGAAAATCTCCCACCAGAATGTTTCCTGAATTCCGGGAATCTGAGCAACGCCATAGTAAATAATATAAAGCTGAATCAGCAGCGGGGTGCCGCGGAAAATATAGGTGTAAAGCCAAACAGGGCCAGACACAAACGGATTTTTAACCGTGCGAAGAATCGCCAGCGGAACCGCAAACGCAAGCCCTATAATCAGACACAGAAACACCAGTTGAACGGTCGTAACCATTCCGTCCCAGTATTCCATGATGGTCATGGCTGTAAAAATCTCGTTCCTGTTAAGCCAGGCAGCGATAAAATCGGGTGGCATTATCAGCTCTCCTGAATCACGCCGGCGTTAGCTCGTTTATCGAGCCACTTGATGAAAAGCTCCGAGCCTGCCGTGAGGGCGAGGTACACAAACGCCACAGGAATAAAAAAGTGGAACGGCATACGCTCTGCTTTTGCTGCTTCCTCTGCCACACGCACCATATCTGTGAGGCCGATAATAGAAACCAGCGCCGTGGTTTTCAGCAATACCTGCCAGTTGTTGCCAATACCGGGAAGTGCATGACGCAGCATTTGCGGAACCATCACCCGGCGAAACGTGTGCCAGGTACTGAATCCGTAGGCGCGGGCGGCTTCAATCTGCCCGGTTTCAACCGCCAGAAAGGCACCGCGAAAGGTCTCAGTCATATAGGCACCAAAAATGAGCCCGATGGTAATGACGCCAGAAATGAATGGATTGAACTGGAAGAAAAAGTCGACTTCGTAGGTGTCCCAAATGTAGTCGGAGAGCATGTTCACACACACCTGTCCGCCATAGTAAAACAGCAGCATCATAACCAGATCGGGAACGCCGCGAATCAAGGTGGTATAGGTTGTGGCAATACCAACTGCTACACGGCTATTTGACAGCTTTGCAGCCGCGCCAATGAGCCCGAGAACCAATGCGAGAGCAAGGGAAAGGAAAGCGAGTTCTACGGTAACAACTGCCCCGTTCAAAAGGGCCGGACCATAGCCTTTCAAATCAAACATGGGAATGTCCGGTAGGCAGGGGCAGCCGAAATGGCTACCCCTGAAGCTGGTTTTTTAGACCTTCACGTCATAGGCGAAGTACTTCTTCATGATGGCGTCGTAGGTGCCATCTTCCTTCAGCTTGCGCAAAGCTTTGTTCACTTCTTCAGCAACGTCTTTGTCACGCTTACGCATAGCAACGCCTACACCTTCACCCAGCTTTACGGCTTCGCCGACTTCCTTGAAGCCGTCTTTGGATAGAACGGTTTGCTCGCCAACCGGGTAATCGACAAACACGACATCCAAACGCTGGCCTTCAAGATCAAGAACCATGTCATCGGCAGTGGTGTAACGCTTAATGGTTACTACGCCACTCATTTCTTCAGTAACAAAGGTGTCCATAGTAGTGCCGCGCTGAACACCAACGGTTTTACCCTTCATGGCGCTCATATCAGTCACGTCAGCGTTAAAGCTATCCGGGCCAAACCATCCGCCTGGGGTGTTGTAGTATGGCTCGGAGAACAGAACACGTTCTGCACGCTCTGGAGTGATCGACATAGATGACATAATCAGGTCGAATTTGCGGGCCAGCAGGCCAGGGATCATACCGTCCCAGGCTTGAATAACGAATTCGCAGTCTGCCTTCATTTCTTCACACATGGCGGCAGCCAGATCTACTTCAAAACCGGTCAAGTCACCATTTTCATCTTTGTATTCGAACGGCTCGTAAGGTACGTCGAAAGCAATGCGCAGGTTACGCTCGTCTGCATGGGCACCGCTGGTAAGCATTGCCAGTGCGCAACTCGCTGCAATCATCAGTTTTTTCATGTGTCACTTCTCCAGTATGTCGCCTTGTGGGCGTTATTTTTTTGGAATTTAACTTTCCAACAGCGATAAAGATAGCACCGCATGTTAGAACTTGGGAGCCAGAAACTGTTTCATGCGTTCCGAGTCTGGGTTATCAAACACCTTTTGGGGTGTACCCTGTTCCTCGATAACGCCCTGATGTAGAAACAGCACCTGAGTCGACACATCCTTTGCAAATGCCATTTCGTGAGTTACTACGATCATGGTTCGGCCTTCCTCGGCCAGACTTTGCATAACCTTCAATACTTCTCCGACCAACTCGGGGTCTAACGCTGAGGTTGGCTCGTCAAAAAGCATTACCTCCGGCTCCATAGCCAAGGCCCGGGCAATGGCAGCGCGTTGCTGCTGGCCACCGGACATTTGAGCCGGATAATAGTCTTTGCGCTCGTATATGCCGACCTTGTTGAGATAGGCTTCTGCGCGCTCGATGGCTTCTTTTTTAGGAACCTTGAGTACATTGATTGGCGCTTCAATAATATTCTCCAGCACAGTCATATGTGACCAGAGGTTGAAGCCTTGAAATACCATGGAGAGCTTGGCTCGAATCAGCTCCACCTGTTTGTTGTCTGCCGGAATCCGCTCCCCCTTGCGGTTTGTGGTAAACCGTATAGGGTCGCCGTGAACAATAATATCGCCGGAGGTTGGGGTTTCCAAAAGGTTGATGCAGCGCAAGAAGGTGCTTTTGCCGGAACCGGAACTGCCGATCAGGGACACCACATCACCTTTTCGGGTCTCAAGTGAAATACCTTTGAGCACTTCGAGCTCGGCAAAAGTCTTGTGTATGTCCTTGCAGATCAAAGGCGCTTGGTCCGCCATGGATGGCTCCTGAGGCTGTCATTCAAAGGCGTTTGTTTTACGGACTGTTGCAGTGGAAATCAATACCTTCCACACACAGCTTTACGATTTTTAGCGACGTTTTTTTTGCGACTTATTGTGGCGCAATGAGTGTTTAATGCAAGCATTTAAATCAGGGCCCGCCATACACTATCAGCGGTAAGCGTTATACTGCGAAGACATTGGATGACACCACAGGGAGTGGACTATTATGCCAAGGATATTGGCTTTCGCGATTTTGATCGTTATTTTTTCGCCACCAACAGTTGCCGAAATCTATAGATGGACAGACGCCAGTGGTGCTGTTCATTTCACCGACACTCCGCCATCAAACAAAAAACACCAATCCGTTGATGTGACTGAACCAGTCACCGTGCCCATGTCGGAAAACCTTGGGCAGCATCGACGTATCTCGGGTATTCGTAAGCAAGTGCGAGGAATGCTCTCGTCTGATCGCAAAGGGAGCTCAGGGCGCGCCAAGTCGAGCGCCAAAGCGATTGCCAAGCAGGAGAAAGCTTGTGCCAGCTACCGGCGCAAGCTGGCGAAGGTGCAATCGCAGCTTCGGGCAGGCTATGGTATCAATAAAGGTAACAGCCTGCGCCGCAAGCGTCGTAGTTTGAATCGATCGCTTAGTTGGGAGTGTATCTTGCGTTGATGCTGTAGACTGCCCCTTAGTAAGCACGCTAACAATACAAGGTTTTCTATGTACCGTTTGGCTATGACGTTTGGGGGGCAGATTTGAAGACGACACCCTTATCTCATCTTCAACTAGCGATTTTGTTGGGGATGACCGTTGCATTAGGGCCATTGGCGCTCGATGCCTACCTGCCCGCTTTTCCGGAAATCGCTGATGAGCTTGGTATTGGGCATGGCGGAGTCGGGTTAACACTGAGTGCCTATGTGGGTGCTCTGGGCCTTGCGCAATTGCTGGGTGGTCCGCTTTCCGACCGCTATGGACGGCAGCAAATTTTGTTTTCTGGGCTTACGATTTTTGCCTTTGCGGCGTTTATGGTGGCTCAGTCAGAAACGCTACCGAACATGCTGGGCTGGAGGATTGTGCAGGGTATTGGTGGTGCTTTTTGTGCGGTGTCTGTTCCGGCCATTGTCCGCGACCAAACCAGCGGGCAGGATGCTGCTCGCCTGTTTGGCTTAATAGGCTTGGTTATGTTTGTTGCGCCTGCCGCAGCACCGTCTATCGGTTCTGCACTGCTGTATTTGAGCGAATGGCATGTGATCTTCCTAATGCTTGCAGGTTATGCCGCGCTGTTGGCGATTGTTCTGCATTTTGTTCTGTTTCGGCGTCTGCCTCCTCGACAAATGGAGCACACACCTGTTTCCACATTACTTACCAACTATGGGCTGGTGCTTCGCCATACGGTTACCATGCGGTTTGTTGGCTTACAAGCCTTATGCTTCAGTTCCATGCTTGTGTTTATCACGCACGCATCGTTCATTTACCAAGAGTGGTTTGGGCTTTCAAACTCGATGTTCTCGGCGTTGTTCGCTGCCAACATTGTGGCTATGGCAAGCCTGAACTTGCTTAACCGGCGCCTGCTTAATAAGTATCAATCGGTGCGGATTTTACGGGTGTGCGTATTTTTGCAGGCCATTGCCGTTAGCGCGCTGGTAATCTGCGCTTGGGCTGGTGCGCCATACTGGGTTATAGCTGCCTGCATCATTGTCGCGGTTGGGTTTATGGGGGCTATTATTCCCAACAACATGGCCAATGCGTTGGAGTTCTTTCCCCACCTTGGGGGAACGGCTGCGGCAATGCTGGGGGCCGCACAATTCACAATTGCGGGGGGTATAAGCGCGCTTTCTGCGACTCTTGCAGGCGGCACCTTGTTACCTATCGTGTTGGTTATGGCTTTCTGTGTGTTCGGCGCAGCCATCCTTGCGGCTGGCGGGCCAGCTGCGATTGAACGGCAGACACGGCTTAGTTCGGGGCAAGCTTAACTCTTCTCCTAACTACTAACTCCTAGCCCTTAGAGCGGCGAGTTTTTGCTGCATTGCTCTGTTTTGCGATGGACGCGCGCGAGCTAATGCCCTGATCGATGTAAAGCACTGCGTCGGTTATCTGGGGGAACATGTGCTCGTCCAGCACATACTCACGCAGCGCCGCAGAATGCGTGAGAGTGTCGCGCACAGGGCCTATCAGGCTAACCATATAGAACTGAATGCCTTGTTCCCGCAGGTTTTCGATCACGCTTTCCAACATAATCAGGGAGGTGCTGTCGATACTGTTTACGGATTGGGCGTCCAGTATCACCGCCTTCAGCGCACCCTCGGGCCGCTGCTTGATAAGGCTGTATAGGCGTGTTTTAAAATAGTCCTTATTGGCAAAATACAGTGGCGCGTCAAAGCGGAAAATCAGCAAGTCTTTGCGCACACTAATGCTTTCGAATCGATGAATGTTTCGGTATAGGTCTTCGCCGTCGAGCTTTCCTAGCTCGGTCATGTGTGGCGTTGTGCTGTTGTAAATTACCAGCATCAGCGATACTGCAACGCCCACCAGTAACCCCTGCTGAACGCCTAGTAACAGCGTGATCACAAAGGTGACCAGCAGTATCAGAAATTCCTTTCTGTCTTGCTTAAAAAGAACCTTCATTTCCTTATATTTAAACAACCCTAATACAGACATAACGATAATCGCTGCCAGAACGGCCTTCGGTAAGGGGTAGTCAGTGAACAAAGGTGTAAGAAATAGCACGGTAACGGCAATTAGGCCGGAGGAAATGATCGCTGCCACTTGGGTGAGTGCGCCCGCTTCTCGCAGCGCGGCACTGCGAGAAAAGCTGGCGGAGACCGGAAAGCTGCGGAACATGGCACCCAGAGCATTCGCTAAACCGAGGGCAATCAACTCCTGATTCGGCTGAACACTGCGTTTGTCTTTGGGGGACTCCTGAGATTTACAGATCGACATGGTGCCCACAAAGCCCATCAAGGCTACGGTAAACGCCACCGGCAGCAGCTCGCCAAATTTGTCAAAGTCCAGATTAGGGAACTGAAAAGCGGGGAAGCCACTGGGCACGGAATTGATCACTTCTACACCTGCCTGCCCGGCATGGAACAGCCCTGAAAGCATCATGGTGCCAACCAGCAAAATCAGAGCGTTGGGCACCTTTGGCATACGGCGTTTACAAGTAAAGATAAACAAAAGGCTTGCTACTGAGATTCCTACCGTAATGCCGTGCCAGCTGCTGATGTTGAGTAAAAGCTGATAGCAGAGGTCCAGTACATTGGCGCTATCTACGTGAACGCCTGTTAGGTTCTGGAGTTGGCTGCCGATGATGATAACGGCAGCAGCGGAGGTATAACCAACCACAACGGGGTAGGAGAGGAAGTTGACGATAAAGCCAAACCTCAGCAGCCCGAATAAAAACTGAATCAAGCCAACCAGTAGCGTGAGCTCAATCGCAAGCTGAAGATACTGGTCTGAACCTGGCTCCGCGAGCACGCTGAGACCGGAAAGAATAAGAATGGCATCCAATGCCACCGGGCCAATCGATATCTTGTTGGAGGTTCCCAGTAACGCGTACAGCAGCGGTGGGAAGATTGAAGCATACAGCCCGAACTCTGGTGGTAGGCCAGCTAGAACTGCGTAGCCCATGCTTTGTGGAATCAGCATAACGCCAATAGCTAAGCCAGATACCACGTCTCGCTTTAACGTGTGGGTGGTATATCCCTGCAACCAGAGCAAACCAGGCAGTAATTTGTAGAGCATAAACGCAGTTTATCGCTTGGGGGCTGGGCTTCAAGTGTGTGGAAATCAACAGACCGAATCAAGAAGTATCCGTTAGGCTTCTAGTAGGCTCCTCGGATAAGATCAATTCCCGGTGTCAGTACGCCTCGCCAGGCTCTATCAAGCGCAGGGGTGTACTCAGGATCATGAAGGCGCACGGTCTTCATCAGGGCATCCAGCCAGAGTGAATACCATTCCGGGTTGATGTTGTAATGGTTTCGGTTGTGGCTCTCGCCAAGTGCTCTTAGTTTACGGTCTGGCATGCCCCGTGCGGTGAGAATAAGCTGCATAACGCCATTTCGAAGCAGGTGGCGTTGTGCAGGCATATCTGTGTTCGCAAAGCGCTTTTTGATGGCATCCGAGCTCGACATAAAGTGGTCGTAAAAATCCACGAAAAACTGGTCACTGTTGCAGCATCTTCCGTAACTTTGGAAAACCAGATCAGTGTCTTTCATAAGCGTTGGGTATCCCTTTGAAGAGGCGGGGGGGTAAATAGGGCGCTAAGGATAGTGGTTGCGCGCGGCCTCTTCTGTTGAGATTTGTTAACGCTAAGTATAAGCCCGTACTCGGTTTTTCTGGCTTTACGAAATTCCCTCGCTCTCGCTCGCTTCGTGCGTTGCTTCAAGCGTCTGGCGCTTTCTACCTTTAAGCAGGTACGCACAGGCATAGAGGCAAAATAGTATTACTGCGGCTAGGCCCATTTTTTTCCACAGTGGTAGATTAAACTGCTCGAATAGCAGGTGGCTGATTATGGGAAGTGTCGCTGTAAACAATACGACTGAAGCGGCCTTTTGCCAGAGATTGACTTCGGGATCGTACTTTTCGTAGTTCTCGATATCATAGGGCTGCCAAGGATCGTTTTTGGTGACATCGGCCGGGCGCCAGCCCGTGGGCATAAACCAAAGTTTGATCTTGTCTGTCCAGATTTGTGTGTTCACCGCGTCTTTCCAAAGCCTTGACCACCAATCAACATGTGCAGATATCGGGTCCCAGCTTCGATAGGGCTTACGCACACCAAAAACACAAGGCTCCTCGGCGTTTTCTTCAGACCAGGTGCCAAAAATCTTGTCCCAAAACATGATCACCCCGCCGTAGTTCTTGTCTACGTATCGGGTATTCACCGCGTGATGAACTCTGTGGGCCGAGGGCGTGTTCAAAATGCCTTCGATAACCGGTACGCGACCAATGGCGCGTGTATGTATCCAGAACTGGAAAAACTTGTTCAATAGCAGAACAGTTGCAAATACTTCGATCGGGCAGCCCATAAGCGCCATTGGAATAAACACGGGAAACATCAATGTGTCTTGAAAGGCACCCTGCCGCAGTGCGACCGTGAAATTATATTCCTCGCTTTGATGGTGGGGCAGATGGCCGCTCCACATGAAGTTCACGGTATGAGACAGGCGATGCCCCCAGTAGTAGAAAAAGTCATAAACGAAGAAGAACAGAATCCAGGTGAATGCAGAGCCCATATTCCACTCAAACAGACCAAACCTGTTTGACAGAAAAGCAAAAATCAGAAAAAGCCCGCCCTTGGTAAAGAGCTCAAAAATCAGCGTAACAATGCCGCAGCTCATGTTGGTAAGGCTATCGTTCAGCCGCAACGATGTGCGGTTTTTCCTCCAGAAATAGAGCGATTCCAAGGCGATAAACAACAGAAAAAATGGAATGGAAAATGCCACGTAATGATCGGCCATTGTTGCCCTCATTATTTTTATTTGTACTTCGACATTACATCGGCAGCGGGCCAATAGCTTGCGTTAATGCGACATTATTTTGCTTTTAAGCGTTGGCTCGACTGCCCACGTAGTTGTGCGCGATACCTAGCTTTAGATGCTGCACGTCTAGCCCTCTGGTGGTTGTTCGTGGTTATCGTTCAGTCGCCTCCAAAAACCGTTGAAGCTGTCATGCTAATGACTAAAAAATTGCAGTTAAAAACCGGAGTGGTCAATATCCAGTATGTGTATGCACAAGGACAGCTTCCATGTATCTCCTGATAGCCCCCTCCAGCGCCACGCCATGCAGACTGATCATGTGCATTTTTCTGCTGTGGTTTGTGAGTGTCGCAGCGCACGCAGTGCCAGCTCAGGATGTGGGCGGTAATGATGTTCGGTTGGCAGATTTTCCTGTCGGCTACTTTATAGATGGCTCAGAGTCGTTAAATTACCGAGCTGCTCGGAATAAGACGTTCGAAACCACAAACAGCACGGCGACGCTCGGCACTGGCGCATCGGTCACTTGGCACCGGATTACGCTTGATAACTCTGGGCCAGAGGCAAAGGCGCTGTTTCTACACTTGCCGGCGGCTTTTCAGGTGCGAGCATTAGAGATATACGAGGAGCGCTCCCAGAGTTTGGTGGGTCAGGCAAGAGTGGATCTTAACAGTGCTAGCAATAACCCTTTGATGTACCGAGGAACCATAGTCTACCCATTCTCAGTACCTGCGGGGGAAACCACGGTTTTGTTTGTGCGCAGCCATCTCTACTCGCATCAGTGGTTTGCTGCGGAAATCTATGACGATCAGCATTCGCGAAAGGCGCTGGTGGGTGGGCATTTAGACATCGCACTACTGGTGGGAATGATGATGGCATTGGTGTTTTATAATGGCCTACTTTACTTCGCCACCAGCAAGAAAGAGAACTTACTTTACTCCCTCTACCTGATATCCGGTGTTATCTGGATAGCCCTGTCTTACGGCTTGATTGCCGAAGCGTTCAATATATACGGAGACGCCGTTTTCATACTGAACCTATCGGTCTTTACCATGCCGATCTTTCTTGTGCTGTTCATGATGTCGATTTTCGAAACCCGCGAGTTTTACGTTACCGAACATAGAATTCTGAGCGTATTACTGGTTTTGCTTGTCGGTGGCTTCTGTTATGGGCTGTTCGATATTGAAGCCGCTCTAATACCTGCGAGTAGCCTTGCGGCACTGATGATGCTGGTTACTTTCTCAGTAAGCCTCTCCATGTGGCGGAAGGGCAATCCTTTGGCGAAATTTTTTCTCGTAGGGCATAGCTTCTTTGTTGTGTTCAACGGGTTCGCAGTGTTGTTTTACAAGGGAGCAATTGAGCCCAATTACCTCAACAGCCACGGCGTCGGAATTGGCATAGTGCTGGAAGCGATCACGCTGGCGTTCATTATTTCATACCGAATTAAAGTGTTGGAAGATATCCGTGCCCAACAAGGAGAGCTCAAGCGGCAGGCGGCCACTGACCCGCTTACCCAGCTTTATAATCGCCGGTATTTTATGGCAGAAGGAGAGTGCCTGATTGAGAAGGCGAGGGCCTTAGGGGAGCCAGTGTCCGTTATCACCTTGGACATTGATTACTTCAAAAAAGTGAACGACACCTACGGGCACCACGCAGGTGATCTAGTGTTGAAAGACGTGGCAGTTAAACTCCAGAAATTCAGTCGAGACAGGGATCTGGTGGCTCGTTTTGGTGGCGAGGAGTTTATGCTCCTCTTACCCTGTGCTGATTATGCAGAAGCCAAAGGCTGTGCTGAGCGTATTAGGCAGGGTATTGAAAAACATTCCGTTCAGGTTGGCGATGATGTGAGTATTCGGGTCACGGTAAGCCTGGGTGTTGCACAAATTCATAGTGCCACAGAGTCCCTCGAAGCCGCCGCCAATCGAGCTGACAAAGCGCTGTATGAAGCCAAAACCGGAGGGCGAAACCGGGTGTGCTGTGCGGCCTGAGAGTTTTTGGTAATCGCGGGTGGCAGAAACGATAAAACCCGCACAAGGCGGGTTTTATCTGAATTCATAATGGTGCCCGGAGGCGGAATCGAACCACCGACACGAGGATTTTCAATCCTCTGCTCTACCAACTGAGCTATCCGGGCAAGTTGCTATACTGCTGTGCAACGGGGCGCTATTAAACCGGTTTCGGTGTGGTGAGTCAAGGCCGGTCCGGAAAAATATCTGAATCTTTTCAGTGCTGGTTAGGCTTTGACCAAAATCGGATCATTTCTCCGGCGGTACGTAACCTTCAGCCTTGTCGAAAGGTTCGTTGTTGAAGAAGTGTTCCATCTGGGCTTGCAGGTATTTTCGGGTGTTAGGGTCCATCAGGCTTAGGTGTTTTTCGTTGATCAGCATGGTTTGTTCGTGCTGCCACTCTTCCCAAGCCTGCTTGGAAATATTCTCGTAGATATCTTGGCCTTTTGCGCCAGGCATGGGCGCGAAGTCTAGGCCTTGGAGTTCTTTCTGGTGTTTGCGGCAGAAAACGGTGCGGCTCATGATCGCTCCTGTTGTCATGGGTAAGTGGCTGGAATGATATCAGATAGTGCAGGCTGAGCGTGTGGTCGCTCTCTTCTTGGGGTCAAGTTATCAGAGCAGGGTGGCCTGTTCCGGGTTTGTGAGTAGCGTGCGGATAGGCGCAGGCAAACCCAGCGCCAGTGCTTCGTTCCTATGCAGCCATTTGTGCTGGCCATTATCTCTAACGCCTTGCTGCCCGGTAACGCCCAGACGGGCAGGCTGAATGTGCAGGTGGTAATGGGAGAAGGTATGGCGAAACCCACTGATCAGTTCGGGTTCTCCGCAGTCAAGCCCAAGGTTGCGTTCGCAAGCTTCCTGTAGCTCATCGGCGCCATAGGCTGGGTCCAGTTCCGGCAGGCTCCACAAACCGCCCCAGATGCCGTTGGGCGGGCGGCGCTCCAGCAGGATTCGGCCGTTTTGGTCTTCCAGAATAACCATCCACGTGGTTTTCTCTGGTTTTGCTTTTTTAGGCTTGGAGCCGGGGTAGAGGTTGGTCTCTTTTCTGGCGTAGGCTGCGCAGCCTTTTTGCAGAGGGCAGTCGTTACACTTGGGTCGGCTGCGGGTGCACACCATCGCCCCAAGGTCCATGATGCCCTGGGTATAGTCTCGAATGCGCTCGCTCGGTGTGTGTGCTTCAGCATGCTCCCAGAGTTGTTTCAGTACGGAGGTTTGCCCCGGCCAGCCGGGAACTGCGTGATAACGAGCCAGTACACGTTTTACGTTGCCGTCAAGAATGGCTGCGCGCTTGCCGAAGGCTTGAGCAATAATTGCTGCCGCGGTAGAGCGGCCTATACCTTTAAGGCTTTCAAGCGCTTCCTGCGTGTCGGGAAATGTGCCTCCGAAATTGTCCATAACGGCTTGAGCGGCGTTTTGGAGGTTACGCGCCCGTGCGTAATAGCCAAGCCCAGACCAGTGGCTAAGTACATCGTCAACCGGTGCTTCCGCCAGAGATTGAACATCTGGGAAGCGTTCCATGAACGCAAGGTAGTAGGGGATAACTGTAGCGACTTGGGTCTGCTGAAGCATGATTTCAGAAACCCAAACCCGGTAGGCAGTTCGGTTGTGGTGCCACGGCAGGTCATGCCTGCCGTGGTTGTCGTACCATTTTAGAAGGTTTTGAGCGAAGCAATCTGCGGTCACTTGAACAAGCCTTTGAGCTTGTCTTTTACTTTTTCACCAGCACCTTCGCCGAGCTTTTCTTCCAGTTTTTCGCGGGCCTTTTCTTCAACTCTGGCTTTCTCTTTGTCTACTTTTTCCTCAACTTTCTCTTTGGCCCGGTCTACTTCTTCTTTGGCTTTTATTTTCGCGGCGTTCTTCGCAATGGTCTTCAGAGTGTCGCGGAAGCGTGAGCCGTCAAATGAGCAGAGGCTTGCGGCGCCCGCTGAAAAGTCACCCCGGCACTCCACCGGTATAACAACGTCTTCAACGTATTCAGTCACGCGGCAGGCATTGTCGCGGTGAATCTCGCCAACAATCCGCAGGCCCAACTCGTAATCGACGAGAGTCTTCTTCATATCAACCGAGCCTTGGCCTTCCAGTCTCATGCCTGCAAGTGCGGCAACAAGGTCTGTGTTGTTGAAGGTGTTGCCGTTGATCTCCAGAGTGCCATGCATGTCGTTGAAGGGTGTGGTGTCACCCCAGTCATCGGTTGTGAGCTCGTCTTGATTTGCCAGCGCAATACCCTGACAGGCCATGCGGGTAAGGTTCATGTTCCGGAATTCGCCCTCGGCAAGGTTGAAGCTGATCTGGCCGTCTGCTTTGTCTCTTAGAACCGAAATGCGGTTGCCCGAGGTGGTAGCATTTACTTTCAGGTTGGCCCCGCCAGAAAGCATGGTTATTTCAGCCACATCCGCAAGCAGCGGTAGAGTTTGTACATTGCTTACATCAGAGTTGATGGACCACTTTGGAGTGTCGGAGCGGGTATCAATGGTGGCATTTGCGCCAAAACTACCTTCATAAAGCTTGCCGCTGAATTCATCTACTTTGAGCAGGCCTTTGCTGGCAGTTGTACTGGCTTTGATTTCGTTGATGGTTAAGTTGCTGACAACCAGCTCACCTAGCCCGAAGTCGATATCAAGAAGCAGACCACGCAGGGTTTCTAATGGAAGCAGGTCGCCTTCCGGCCCACTATCGGCCGTTTGTGCTGGGGCCTCGTCTGCGGTCTCAGCACCTTCAACTTTTGGTGGCAAGTAACGGTCTGCATCGAGCTTGTCGCCCTGAAGATCAAAAACGATACCGCCGTTTTCGAGGTTATAACTACCAGAACCGTTGAAGGTGGTGTCATCAAGCTTGATCACCAAATCAGACAGCGCAGGCTTGCCTGCGGGGCCAGCGATATCAGTAGAGAAGGAAATGGCCTGAAGAACCGCTTCATCGGCGGTCTGGATGGCGGGTTGGCCCATGTTTTCCAGCAGTTCTTTGAGGGAAAACTCGGTGATGGCTAACTTGCCCTTCAGGGTTGGCTTATCGCCGAAGCCCTTAACATCAAGATTTGTATTCAATGTCAGGTTTGCAAGGCTGGCAGTGAAGTCACTCAGCGTTGCGGTTTCGTTTTCCAGATTGGCTTTGGCCGAGCCGCTCATCTTGGCTGTTACTGATTTATCGCCAAATGGCTCGCCATTCATTTTAAACTCAGCTTGCAGGCCAGAAACCGAAAAGTCGTTCAGCGCTTGGTTGGCTGCAAGGCGGGCTTCTATGCTTCCGTCCACGGCAAATTGTGGTTGGGCTGTTTCTATACGAAAGCCAATTTCCAGTGGAAATTCGGAGCCCAAAGTGATGTCGCTGGCATTTACTGTGAAGTCTTCAAACGTCACTTTCTGGCCTGTGCGCAAATCGCTGTAATGCACTTGCGCATTGCTGATCTGGACATTATCGACGTTGAAGTTCAGGGCTTCGCCGCTAGCTTCGGCATCCGGTGTTGGCTCGGATTCGCTGGCTACTTCTTGCTTGTCTTGGCTCGCATCACCGTTTGCGGGTTCGGGCATTATTCGGGTCCAATTGCCCTCTCCCTGCTCATTAATGCTTAAATTTGCATCTAGGCCGTCGAGTACGAAGGTGCTCACTTGCGGCTCCAGAGCAATCAGGGACCAGAAGTCCACTTGTGCAACCAGTCGCTTTAATGCAACAAAGCGCTCGCCATCCAGGCTGGCTTCCACATCATTTAGCTCAAGCCCGAGGGGGATAAAAGACCAGCCGATATCGCCTGCAAGATCGAGATCAAGGTTGGTTTTATCCTCAACAATACTTTCAATCTTTGGCTTATAGGCATTGGGGTCGATAACGGCCATGGCAATAGCAATCGCGGCGACAGCGAGAACAACCAATGCAACGATGGCGATCAGCACATAACGTATGGCTTTCATAGTTCCGGCTTCCTTTTTTTTCCGGGAGCTTTCAGGATTCGGGGCGAATCCGGGTGCGAATTAGCTAAAGGATAACGCAGGGTTAACAAATTAACAGGGTAGGAGTATGACAATGCCGTAGTGTTAGGCCAAAATGCACCTATTGTCTTTGACTTGATTAGTGTTGAATAAACATAAAAAGGAGTTCGCTGTGGCTATCACTGTTTCGATTGAATTGAACCGAGAGCTTGAGATTCCGGGCAGTTATGATGAGGTTTTTGATTTGCTGGCGGATGTGCCCCGTTCTGCTGCTCACTTTCCGAAGGTAAATAAGCTGACGGATCTTGGCGACAACACCTACCGCTGGGAAATGGAAAAAGTTGGTGTCGACAAACACGCCATTCAGTCTGTGTACGCCAGCAAGTATTTTTCGGATAAAGACGCCGGGAAAATCACTTGGGAGCCAGTGAAAGGCGAGGGGAATGGCTTGGTACGCGGTTCTTGGGTACTGAAAGCGAAAGGCGATAATGCGACGACAGCAAAGTTCCAGACCAGCGCTGAGTTAACGCTGCCACTGCCCGGCCTGTTGAAGCTGGCCATCAGCCCCGTTATTAAGCACGAGTTTAACGGTTTGGTGGATACCTATATGAACAACCTGAAGAAAGCCTTCTGATTATTCCTCCAATAAGGCAGGCTATCGTAACGATTAAACAGGTTGTGGGACTCCAGAGAGCATAAAAGGTATAATCCGGGAATTGAATTTTACGGCGTTGTGCCACTTAATTTGCTACGGAGTCTCCATGGCCGAACGTAAGGCTCGGGTAGAACGAAATACCCTTGAAACCCAGATCACTGTTGAAATTAACCTCGACGGTACCGGTAAATCCAGCTTCGATACAGGCGTGCCGTTTTTGGAGCACATGATGGAGCAGATCGCCCGTCATGGGATGATGGATCTGGATATCGTTTCCAAAGGTGATTTGCACATAGATGACCACCACACCGTGGAAGACGTTGGCATTACTCTTGGCCAGGCGTTCAAGCAAGCGGTGGGAGATAAAAAAGGCATTTGCCGTTATGGCCATGCTTATGTGCCTATGGATGAAGCCCTCTCGCGTGTTGCGATCGACCTGTCTGGCCGCCCTGGCCTGATTATGGAAGTGCCTTTCACCCGCGCTGTTGTGGGTGGCTTTGATGTGGATCTGTTTGAAGAGTTCTTCCGTGGTTTTATCAATCATGCGATGGTGACTGCGCACATTGACAACCTGCGCGGCAAGAACACCCACCACCAGATTGAAACCGTGTTCAAGGCATTCGGCCGTGCCCTGCGTATGGCGGTTGAGCTGGATGAGCGCATGGCGGGCGTTACCCCGTCTACCAAAGGCTCTCTTTAATTCGCCACGCAAGGACATCGCACAAGCCATGAAAACCGTTGCCATCATCGACTACGGCATGGGTAACCTTCACTCTGCCCGCAAAGCGGTAGAGCATGTAGCCCCGGATACCAGAGTTCTAGTAACCGATAACGCAGACCACATTCGTGAAGCCGACCGGGTGATTTTACCCGGCGTTGGCGCCATTCGTGATTGCATGGCGGAGATCCGCCGGCTGGGCGTGGACAACTTGGTTCGGGAAGTGTCCCGTGACCGTCCTTTCCTCGGAATCTGTGTCGGCATGCAAGCACTAATGTCCCGTAGCGAAGAAAATGGCGGAGTTGAAGGTATTAACCTGTTTCCTTCCGAGGTGCGCTTCTTTGGCGAAAACCTGATAGAAAATGGCGAGCGTTTGAAGGTGCCCCACATGGGGTGGAATCAGGTTTACCATGCTACGGAGCACCCGCTGTGGCAGGGCATTCCTGATGGTGACCGCTTCTATTTTGTGCATAGTTATTACGCTGAAGCGGAGGGCAATGCAGACATTGCCGGGCGCAGTCATTACGGCGTTGATTTAGCCGCCGCTGTGGCCAGAAATAATATTTTTGCTGTGCAGTTTCACCCGGAGAAAAGTGCCGGGGCTGGCCTGCAACTTCTCAAGAACTTTACTGATTGGAATGGAACATGCTGATTATTCCCGCCATTGATCTGAAAGACGGCCGATGTGTGCGGTTGCGCCAGGGCCGTATGGAAGACTCCACCGTTTTTGGTGGCGACCCGGTTGATATGGCCACCCGCTGGGTAGAAGCCGGTGCCCGTCGCTTGCACCTTGTGGACTTGAACGGTGCTTTTGCAGGCGAGCCGGTTAACGGAGAAATCGTTAAAGCCATTGCACGCAAATATCCGGATTTGCCAATACAGATTGGCGGCGGTATTCGTTCAGCGGAAACCATTGAAGCCTATCTCAAAGCGGGCGTTCAATGGGTCATTATCGGCACCAAAGCTGTTAAAGAACCCGAATTTGTGACTGAAATGTGCAAGCGCTTTCCGGGCCACATCATTGTTGGGCTTGATGCCAAAGATGGCCGCGTAGCTACCGATGGCTGGGCTGAAGTTTCTGAAGTGATGGCGGTCGATCTAGCAAAGCGTTTTGCCAGCGATGGCGTTGAAGCGATTGTTTATACCGATATCAACCGCGACGGCATGATGCAGGGCGTAAACGTGGAAGCCACGGCTGCTCTGGCACAAGAGGGCGGTATTCCTGTTATCGCTTCCGGTGGCGTAACCAACATGGATGATCTCAAGCGTCTGGCGCCAGTCGCCCACAAGGGCATTGTTGGCGCTATCACCGGCCGCGCGATTTATGAAGGCACGCTGGACGTTGCGGAAGCTCAGGCGTTCTGTGATTCCTTGAAGGGCTGAACAAGGTAAATTTTATGGCACTGGCAAAGCGCATTATCCCCTGTCTGGATGTGGACAAAGGGCGTGTTGTGAAAGGCGTGAACTTTGTGGATATCCGGGATGCTGGCGACCCTGTTGAAGTAGCCCGTCGTTATAACGAGCAGGGCGCCGACGAGATCACTTTTTTGGATATTACGGCAAGCCATGAAAGCCGAGATACAACCTACGAGACCGTAGAGCGTATGGCTGCAGAGGTTTTCATCCCTTTGACCGTGGGTGGCGGTGTTCGTGCGGTGGAAGATATTCGTAAGCTGCTGAACGCCGGTGCAGATAAGGTCGCCATTAATACGGCTGCGGTATTCAACCCGGAGTTTGTGCGCGAAGCTGCAGACCGCTTCGGTAGCCAGTGCATTGTTGTGGCTATTGATGCCAAGCAAGTGAGTGCGGAAGGTGAGGAGCTTCGTTGGGAAATCTTTACCCACGGCGGCCGTAAGCCAACCGGGCTAGATGCTGTAGACTGGGCACGTAAGATGGTGGACATGGGAGCTGGAGAGCTCTTGCTAACAAGCATGGACAGAGATGGCACCAAGATTGGTTTTGATCTTGGCCTGACCCGAGCTGTTAGCGATGCGGTGACGGTTCCAGTGATTGCTTCAGGTGGCGTGGGTGAGCTTCAGCACTTGGCTGATGGCGTTACCAAGGGCGGCGCCGATGCGGTGCTGGCAGCATCTATATTCCACTTTGGTGAGCACACAATTCCTGAAGCCAAGGCCTTTATGAAGGCGCAAGGTATTGAAGTCAGAGACTAGCCAGATACTAGTGTTTTTTAGCAAAAGCAGGCCGAATGGTCTGCTTTTCCCCTTCCGCGAACATTCTTTGGTTATTGTTGCGTATTGCCCAAAGCCCGCTCACCGTAGCTATGGCAATGCCTTGCTCATCCAATAACGGAAGATGTTTTTCCAAATAGTCGACTGTCACCGTGTGTGGGTGGCCTATGCCGATCGCGCTTCCGTTTAACTTTGCCCGCCGGACCAGTTCTCTGAACTGTTGATCTACAAACTCTTCTGTTTGCTCATGATCCAAGAACACATCCCGTGTCATTGTGGGGATTTGATAGGCGGCGGCAACGTCACCTGCAACAGACGAAGCAATGGTTCGGCTATCGACAAAATAAACCGGGTAGCGGTTCAGCTCTTTCATCACCCAGTCCATGGGCTTCAGTTGCTGGGTTAGTAGGCTACCCATGTGATTATTCACCCCCTGTACATAAGGGATAGACTGCAGGGCTCGGCGCAGAGTCGTTGTAAAGCTCTGTTCGTCCATGTCTGACGTTAGCCCGCCCGGTCCGAGGCTGAAATTGCGAGTGTTTGCCATGGGGGCGTGCAGCATTATCTCTTTATTGCGATTGTGCGCCAGACGCGCAAGAGAGTCTGTGTGCCTGCGGTAGGGTAAAAACGCCAGGGTCAGTGGCTGGTCCAGATTGGCTAGGCGCTCACCCTCGTGCAGGTTATGCCCCATGTCATCAATGATGATGGCAATTGTCGGCGGAATGCCCCCGGTAGAAGGCTCTGCCGCTACAAAGCCAGCCGCCAAGCTTGCCAGTGCCGCCAGCGCCAGCTTAATCAGGGCTGAGCTGGCCTGTGTATAAGCCAAAAGAGCCTTCACTGTGTTGCGTCTGCTCCCTTGCGATTTAGGATGTGCAGCCCTTTAAGCAGGTTCAGTGCCGAGCGCAGCTGGTAGTCCCTTTCTGCCATAGAGGCATTTTGACTGTCAGTCTTGGATTGCTTGTCTTTGCCTTCGGTTTTCTCATCTTGGCCAATCAAGTGGCCGCTGAGATCTGCTTCGGTAAAGAATGGGCGGCTATCCAACTCCTTCAGCTCAGCTGGCTTTACTTCGATGTCTGGTTTAATGCCTGTGGCCTGTATAGAGCGACCGTCGGGAGTGTAATAACGAGCGGTTGTCATCTTGATGGCGTGGGTTTCGTCCAGTGGAATAACGGTTTGAACGCTGCCCTTGCCAAAAGACTGGGTGCCCATAATGACAGCCCGCTTATGATCCTGAAGCGCACCAGCCAGAATTTCCGATGCGGAGGCAGAACCACCGTTAATCAGCACAACAATGGGTGTGCCAGCCATCACATCGCCATCTTTGGCGCTGAAGCGTAGGCGCGAGCTCTGGATTCGGCCTTCAGTGTATACAATCAGCCCTTCGTCGAGCAGTGCGTCTGCCGTGGCAACGGCTGCTTGTAGAACGCCGCCCGGGTTGTTGCGCAGGTCTATTACCAGTCCGTCTAGATCACCGCCATGGTCTTCCTTTAGCTTTTTGAGGGCTTTTGTAAATTGCCCGCCTGTTTCCGCTTGGAACTGGGTCAGGCGCACATAGCCGTAACCGTCTTCAATCATGCGGGTCTTCACGCTGGTAACCTTGATAACAGCCCGCTCTACGTCGATCTCTACCGGGGCATTTTCACCCTCGCGCATGATTGTCAGCGTAAGAACTGTGCCGGGTTTGCCGCGCATAAGCTGCACAGACTCTTCAAGGCTCATGCCTTTTACCGGTTTCTCATCAAGCTTAATGATCAGGTCGCCGGACTGAACGCCAGCTTTCTGCGCAGGCGTGTCATCAATAGGGGCGATAACCTTTATGAAACCGTTCTCCATGCCGACTTCAATGCCTAAGCCGCCAAATTCGCCTGAAGTGCTTTCTTCCAGCTCTTCGTAATCTTTCGGGGCGAGGTAAGTGGAGTGGGGGTCAAGATCGGAGAGCATGCCTTTGATGGCGCTTTCCAATAGCTGGCGATCGTCTACCTCTTCAACGTAGGCTGCCTTGATGCGGCTAAAAACCTCGGTGAACTTGCGCAGATCGTCCAGGGGCAGTTGTTTTTCCGGGTCGGGTAGGGTTATTTCAACCCGCTCACCATTTTGAATGCCTTCCAACAGCTGGGTATTGTCGGAAGGGCCTTCCTGCGCGAGCGCCAGCCCGGGAAGGGACATGAAACAGGCTACGAGGATGGCTGAGCGCAAAGGTAAGGCTTGGAGTGTACTTCGGACCCGTTTCATTCACATATCCCGTGGTTATTCCGATAGTTGAGCAGAGAGTTGGGCTGAGCTTTACATTCCCGACAGTATGGCGTCAGCGGGCGCATTTGTCAGCCCCGCCGCCGGTGTTCAGTTGGCCAGCCAGCGCCCCGGGTTATCCGGTTTGCCATTATGGCGAATCTCGAAATACAGCGCTGGGGCGTCGGTTCCGCCGGTGCGGCCCGTCTGTGCAATAGGCTCTCCGGCAGCAACCCAGTCACCAGGGCTGGTGAACAAGCTGCTGCTGTGGCCATAGAGTGTCATGTAGCCATCGCCGTGATCAATAATTGTTATCAACCCAAAGCCCCTTAGCCAGTTGGCAAACACAACGCGGCCGTAATGAATGGCCTTTACGTCGGCTTCCTCGCCGGTTTGAATGATCAGCCCGTTTCTGCGCAGTTTACCTTCGGCATACTGATCACCAAACCGGCTGGTTACCTTGCCCTGTGCTGGCCATGGCAGCTTGTTGCGCAGCGACGGAAACGGCTGGGACTCATTGGGGGAGGGAATGTTTGCTATGGCTTGTTGTACCTCGGAGAGCAGTTTTTCCAACCGTTTGCGATCAGACTCGAGCTCGCTTTTTTCGCTCCGGCGGCTGCGAATATCCTGATCAAGCGCGGCCAGAGTCTTTTCCCGCTCCAGTCTGGACGCTTTCAATGCCTGTTGGCGCTTAACGACGCCTTCCTCTGCACTAGCCAACTCCGCGCGGGTATTCTGAACCGCTGCTTGGGTAACCTTGAGTTCCTCAAGGTTTTTATGGAAAGCTTCTAGGCGTTTAACCGTATCGCGGCTGAGGTATTCGTAATAGGTCATGGTCCGGGCAATGTTGTCCGGGTTCACTTCGTTAAGCAGCACTTTTACAGCAGGGGCGTCGCCTTCCATCCAAGCAGTACGTATCTGTTTCTTCAGGCTTTCTCTCTGGCGCTCCAAGGTGCGCGCCAGTTCTTGCTCTTCTTTCTGCAATTTGGCCAGTCGTTGCTGCTGTTTTTTTACCTGCTCGGCGAGCGATCTGCGTTCGCGGGTCAGTCGGCTGATGGTGCGTTCAGCCGCAGCTAACTGTCGCTCCAGTGCGGAGCGATCTTCTTCGGCGTCAGCCAGCCAGTCGTCAATATCCTCAATGCGCTCCTTAAGGGCTTCGATCTGGGCTGGTGTGACTTCTTTACCGAACGCGACTGACGCTGCACCCAGCGTGAAGCTGAGTGCCATCGCCAATACCGCAGTCAGTCGCAATGCTAGGGCCTGTTTGCGGATCAACCGAGTTTCACCAGGCTGTGCCCGGTCATTTCCTTCGGCAGTTTCAACCCCATTAAATCGAGAAGGGTGGGGGCTACATCGCTCAGGCTGCCACCGTCACTCAGAGATACCGCGTGATTGCCTGCGTATACCAGAGGCACAGGGCCGATGGTGTGTGCAGTGTGAACCTGCCCTGAGTCTGGGTCGGTCATTTGTTCGCAGTTGCCGTGATCAGCGGTTATAAGTGCCTGCCCATCGACTTCTTCGAGTGCTTCAACCACCCGTTGTACGCACTTATCCAAACACTCCACTGCCTTTATGGCTGCGTCCAGTTTGCCGGTGTGGCCAACCATGTCTCCGTTGGCGTAGTTGCACACCACTAGATCGTATTTGCCGCTCTTGATGGCTTCAACCAGTTTGTCTGTGACTTCCGGAGCGCTCATCTCGGGCTGTAGGTCGTAGGTGGCCACTTTGGGAGAGGGCACCAGAATTCTGTCTTCACCTGTAAAAGGTGTTTCTTGCCCGCCGTTAAAAAAGAAGGTGACGTGGGCGTACTTTTCGGTTTCAGAAATGCGTAGCTGGGTTTTGCCAAGCCCTGCTAGGTATTCGCCCAAACCATTCACCAGTTTTTCGGGGGGGTAGGCACAAGAGGTTTTTATATCCGCCGCGTACTCGGTGAGCATTACAAAGTCTGCCAATTTAGGGTGTTTGCGGCGTTCGAATCCGTCAAAGCCCTCGTCAACAAACGTGCGGGTCATTTCCCGGGCCCGATCAGCCCGAAAGTTCATAAACAAAACCGCATCGCCATCATTAATAGTGCCAGCAGACTCGCCAGCGTTTTGGATGCGGGTTGGTTTCACGAACTCATCGTTTTCACCGCGCTCGTAGGCTTGCTCCAGAGCTGTAACCGGGTCAGCAGCCGTGAACTCCGCTTCTCCCTGAGTCATCAGGTTGTAGGCAGGCTCTACTCTGTCCCAGCGGTTGTCTCTATCCATGGCAAAATAGCGGCCAACAATAGAGGCAATCCGGCCCACGCCTAGGCTATTCAACTTTGCGGCAGCTTTCTCTAAAGACGGCTTTGCGCTGCGGGGCGGCATGTCGCGGCCATCAAGGAATGCGTGAACGTAAACTTCTTTTGCACCCCGCGCTGCTGCAAGCTCGGCGGCTGCGAGTATGTGGTCTTCATGGCAGTGAACACCGCCGGGTGAAAGCAGCCCCATTAGGTGAACTGCGCCGTCATTTTTGATGGCTTTGTCGATTGCGCTGCAAAGTGCCTTGTTGTCGTTGAAGGTGCCTTCTTCTACATCCTTATCAATACGCGTTAGGCTCTGATAAACCACACGACCTGCGCCAAGGTTCATGTGCCCGACTTCGGAATTACCCATCTGGCCCTTCGGCAGCCCTACGAACATGCCCGAGGTGTTGATGAGTGTTCGGGGATGGGATTCCCAGAGCTTGTCCCAAAAGGGTGTGTTGGCGTTGCTAATGGCGTTGTCTTCGGCGGGATCACGATGGCCCCAGCCGTCCAGAATTATTAGTGCTGTCGGCTTGCGCAATGCTGTCATCATTCAGTCCGGAAGTAGAATAGCGGTAAGTTTACAGAAGTAGATATTAAGCTTATCCATTTTTGGGCTTTGAGGCCACAGTCGTCACCTGTATGGTCGCCTTCTGTCCGGCGAGCAGGCTGTGTATAATCCGCCCAAACTTATTGTCAGGGTAACCTCATGGATCGGTTGTTTGAATTTGTCGTTAACCACTACGTTCTTGCCTCGCTGTTTGTGGCCTTTTTGGTTGCTATTCTGGTGCTGGAGTCCAGGCGGGGTGGCGCTAAAATTTCCGCCCAAGGCGCCGTGAGCCTGATAAACCGGGATGAGGCAATTGTGGTTGATATCCGTGATCGCAAAGAGTTTGGCGAAGGCCGTATTACGGGTTCTGTGAATATTCCGCTGAGCAGTCTCAAAAGTCGGGCTGCCGAGCTGAATAAACACAAAAACAAACAGATCATCGTGGCTGATAAAATGGGCCAGCACTCGGCCATGGCCGTCAAACAGTTGAACGCAGAAGGTTTTGCCAATGTGGTTCGGCTAAATGGTGGCATTAGCGACTGGAAAGCCAGCAACCTACCGCTGGTAAAGAAGTAAAAGCGATAGCAGAGCTTGATCTGAGCTCTGATCTGCCGCACTGTTTCACATAACTGATCGCCGTCTGGCAGTAGACTGTGGCGGCAGATGTAACCATAACAACGGGCCCCACGCCCACTCTAACGACTCCTTACAAAAGCAAAAGGATTGAACATGGCTGAGAATCCACAAGCCGCAGCAGGCAGTGAAAACCAGAACCAAGCCCAGTTTGCCCTTCAGCGTATTTACGTGAAGGACCTGTCTTTCGAATCCCCCAACTCGCCAGTTGTATTCCAAGAGCAGTGGAAGCCGCAGGTGAATCTGGATTTGAACACCTCGCACTCAAAGGTGAGTGATAACCAATACGAGGTTGTTCTATCCCTTACCGTTACCGCCAAAATTGATGAGAAGGTCGCTTATATTGTTGAGATTCAACAAGCAGGTGTGTTTCTTGTGGCGGGCATTGAAGGCCCTCAGCTTGGCCAGATGCTGGGCGCCTATTGCCCCACGATCTTGTTCCCCTATGCACGTGAAGCAATCGATGGGGTCGTCAATAAAGGCAGCTTCCCGGCGCTGATGTTGGCACCGGTTAACTTCGATGCTATCTACGCGCAAGCCCTTCAGCGCAAGCAGGAAGAGGCAGCCGGTGAAGCCGGTGCAGAGCAGCAGACTCATTGATATGAGTTGTTGGTAAAAAAACAGCCCGGACCTGTGCCGGGCTGTTTGTAGTTTAACGGGAAGTCGCGCTCCGTCTCTGCGATCACGAATTCCGTACGGCCTTCCTTAGTTTTAAGCCCCTCACTTCATCCATAGCTTCGCCTTTCAAGTGTGGCCCAAATAAAATTGAGTCTCATTAACAAAAAGTCTTGATTTAAATCTATTGGTTAATGAGAATCCCTCGTATTCGTATTATTGCTTACGGGGTCTGCTTTGAATTCTTCTGTTTCCGTTTTGTCGAATGTGCTCCAGTCTTCACTCGCGCTTGTTGTGTGTTTGGCAACTTCTGCTCCGCTACATGCAGCCGGCTATCTTGACGAGTTGGTTATTACGGGCACCCGTAGTGAAAGAACGGTGTTGGATACTCCGGTGAGAACCGAAGTAGTCACCGCCCGGGAAATTGAGAGAACCCATGCTCGCAACCTCAAAGAAGCGCTGATTAATGTGCCGGGCCTGCAGTTGCGGGAAATACACGGCAAGCCGGGGTACGAAGTCTGGTTGCAGGGTATTGATGCAGACCGTGTGCTGGTGCTTGTGGATGGATTGCCCGTCACTGCCACCACAGGCTCTTCTGTTGATGTGAGCCAACTCTCGGTGCTTGATATTGAGCGCATTGAAGTTGTGAAGGGTGCGGTATCGGCACAATACGGCAGTGCCGCCATGGGCGGCGTTGTTAACGTGATTACCCGAAAAGTGGCAGCCGGAATGAAAGGCAACTTCTCGGCAGATCTCGGTAGTTATGCCGACCAGAACCCCTCCGGCGAGAAATGGGACGCCGCTCGCTACAGTGGCCGCGCAGAGGTTTCCGCCGGCAATGAGCAATGGGGCGTGCGAGCTTCTGGCTCAACACAGCATTCAGATGGCATTGACCCGGAGCCGGACATCTGGGCTCGGCCGGGTGATGAATACGACCGCAACGACGCAACGATGCGGGTGGATTGGCGGCCATCTGCAAATAACGCCTTGTCTTGGACCGGCTCGGTGTTTGATGAGAGTTCGAGTTCCCGCTTTAGCACCCTTCCGGGTGGCACCATCAACCAGGGCAAAGAAGAAGACGTGCGCAGGCTGCGTGCGACACTGGCTGGCGACCATGGGAATGGCGAAGGTATGCGCGGGCATTGGGCACTATTGCACGAGCAGCTTGATGATGACACTTCAAAGTATTCTGCCACTGGTCGATTCGATAACCGTCAGGCGGACATCTCCATGTCGCAAGCATCCGGGCACATTGAGTCGGCGGTGGGTGAGGCTCACAGCTTACAGCTTGGCGTTGACATAAGGCGTGAAACTCTTGA
The DNA here is from genome assembly GCF_016597725.1 of Marinobacter sp. 1-4A. Taxonomy (GTDB): domain Bacteria; phylum Pseudomonadota; class Gammaproteobacteria; order Pseudomonadales; family Oleiphilaceae; genus Marinobacter. The sequence goes on along the minus strand of NZ_VCGY01000002.1, from coordinate 154,295 downwards.
GCAATTCAAAGATGGCACGTCAGAGCTTGCCAGCGATGAGAGATTCTCCCGGGAAGGCTATGAACTCTGGGTTCAGGACACTTGGTTCGCGTTGGACAATCTGGAGGTCGTAACAGGCCTGCGTGGCCAAAAAGACTCAGACTTTGATTACCATCTAGCGCCAAAGATCAATGCTCGTTTGGGCTTTGAGGATCGGAAAGGGTTTGACAGCTTTATTCGTGCCGGTGTGGGAACCGGATATCGAGTGGCCAACCTCAAAGAGCGTCATTACCGTTTCGATCACAGCCAACTGGGTTATATCGTGAATGGTAACCCGCAACTCGAGCCAGAATCTTCCATCAGTTACCAGCTCGGCTTCGGTGGCCACTTCGAAAAAGCACTGTGGTTCGAGGTAAATGGCTTCTTCAATGATATCGACGACCTTGTCCAAACAGAAATTGACCAGACCGCCACCGATGCCCGCACCGACAATGTTGTTATCTATCGTTACAACAACATCGAGCAGGCTCGCACCTGGGGTGTTGAATCCACTGCTGGCTGGCAAATAACCGATGGTTGGCGCCTCTCTGCCGGATACACCTGGACCGAAACGGAAGATGTGGCAAGCGGAAATGAACTTAACCGTCGCCCGCAGCATCAGTTGCAGGCATCTATTGATGGGTTGACCGGTATTGAAGGTTTGTCCTGGTCTCTGCGAGCCCGAAACCAGAGCTCCGAATACGTTGATGCTGTCACAGGCAGCAAGTCCCCCGGATATACAGCTCTCGACCTGAAGCTCAATTATCAAATAGTCCCCGAATTACAGCTGTTTGCCGGTGCCGATAACCTCGCCGATAGCCAGCGTGACTTTTCCGACCCCGATGATTTTCGGCCCGTGGCCGGGCGTTTTCTCTACACCGGTTTTTCTTTGACTCTCGGTGGTCCGTGATCACCTTACCAACTGCAAAAAGGAATGAAGCTATGCAGAAGCAATACCTGAAAGTTCTGGTACCGGCCCTCGGTCTGATGGTGACCGCCTGTGGCGGTGGTAGTGATAACAGCATTGCTGGAGGCGGTGAAGATGGTGGGCAAACCGACCGTGAATTCAACCAGAAAGTTATTGATGCCAAAGCGGGAACCAGCTATCTGAATCTTGGTACAGGCGAGATGGTAGCCAGTGACGGAGACTGGCATCTAGCGCTCAACCGAACCAGTATCCAGCTGAATTCCGGCGCTTCCGGAGACGGCAATGTGGTAGGTGCATTGGGGGACTCACAGGCATCGTTTTATACGGACTCCGGCGAACCCGACGCCAATCAATTTCTAAATGCCACTGCGGATGGCGAGCTAGACCACCTAAAGGACACATTTATGGCCCCAGAAACCTGGGCGCCAGACGGTGTTGTTTATGCTCTGGGTGATGACTGGTCCGAGTATGGCGCGGGAGGTGTAATATCAGAAGCCCCGGGTGTTGGCTATCTGGTGCGCTCAAACACGGGTGATAGTTACGCCCGTATGCGTATCCTGGACTTCAATTTCCCTACGCGCGAGGTAGATGAGAATAATCAGCCCGAGGGCATAAAGGGTTTCACCATCGAGTTTCAGGTGCAGGCTGCAGGCACCACTCAGCTCTCCGATAGCACGCTTACCTTCAGCCGAAGCAGGCCCGAAAACTATGACGGGGGTAACAGTTGCTTCGATTTTGACAGCAACTCCATTGTTGATTGCGCCACCTCCGATGCCTGGGATGTCCAAATAGGGTATTCGGGGCGCGAATGGTATGTGAAAACCAACAGCGGGCCTTCAGGCTCGGGCAATGGTGGTGCACTTGGGCCTATTCCATGGTCAGAACTCTCGGCCTATCCCAGCGCCACCATTGACAGCAACGGCCAATCCCTTGCTCGTGCCTATTCGGCGGATGCAACCGGTGGGCTCTTTAGCGAAAACATCTGGTACGAATACAACCTGCAGGGCGCTCATAAACTCTGGCCGAACTTCCGCGTTTACCTGATAGATAGCAACTCCAGTGACCCTTCTGCACCTGTCTACGCAATGCAGGTTATCAACTATTACGGAGCCGACGGTGCGAGTGGTCAGCCCGAAATCCGTTGGAAAGAAGTAACTCTTGAAAGCGAGGCAAATTGATATGGAAGCTTTAGCAACCAAGCCGGAAACCAGTCTGGCGCAGCGCTGGAAAGCTCTTCTGCAAGAACAGCCCAAGCTGCGCATTCGCAATGCCGCACAACAGCTCGGCGTGAGCGAGCTGGAGCTTTTGCTCACTCGCAATGAGGGTGTCCGCCCTTTAAAACATGAGTTTGGTGCCCTGTTGAGCGATATGGATGATGTGGGCGACGTGATGATCCTGACCCGAAACGATCAGGTTGTTCATGAAGTAACGGCCACCTTCAACCAGTTCAAAGTGGCTGGTAAAGGTGCGATGGGGTTAGCCGTTGGAGATATCGATGTTCGTGTATTCCTCAACCAGTGGGCCCACGGCTACCTAGTCACTGAAAACACCGGCGAGATTAGCCGGGAAAGCCTGCAGTTTTTCAGTGCTTACGGCTTGGCGCTGCACAAGATATATAAAACAGAGGCAACAGACTCCGCTGCTTGGGATGCATTGCTAGGTAACTATCTCGATAACTCATTGGCCGCACCACAGCTGGCGCCAGTGCCAGCGAAAGCGTCTCGCGTTGATGCCAACACTGTTGATGTCGACGCGTTGCGTAATGACTGGTCCAAGCTGAAAGATGTGCACCATTTTCACGCGATGCTCAAGCGCAACAAAGTAGACCGCCTAACCGCAGTAGAGCTGATTGGCTCAGAGTGGGTTACCCGCCTAAAACCAACTGCACCAGAGGTGTTTTCACCCCTTGATAAGATTCTGGAGCAGGCCAAGGCTAACCAGTGCGAGATTATGGTGTTTGTGGGTAACCCGGGCATTGTTCAGATTTTTGCCGGAAAGGTAAACAAACTGATGCGCACGGGGCCTTGGATGAATGTGTTGGATAAAGGCTTCAACCTACACGCGAATACCGACGGCATCACAGACTGGTTTGTGGTTCGCAGGCCATCGACCGATGGCACCATCACGTCGTTAGAGGGCTACAACGCAGATGGCGAGATTGTGATTACGCTGTTTGGCAACCGTAAGCCGGGCAACCCCGAATCTGCCGATTGGCAGCGTGAGGTTGAGGTGTTGGAGAGCAGCTTATGCGCGTGATGGTTTTGATGGCTCTGAGCGCAGCTTTGCTGTCATTTGCGACCTTGGCCGAGGCTGCGCAGCCACGCATTGTTAGCGCCGATGGCAGTATCACCGAAACTGTTTACGCTTTGGAGGCTCAAGGTAGCCTAGTGGGCGTTGATACAACCAGCAACTACCCTGCGCAGGTGCAGTCGTTGCCCAAGGTGGGTTACTTGCGCGCCCTTCCTTTCGAGGGTGTGCTTTCATTGCGCCCGGATGTGTTGCTTACGACGGTAGAAGCAGCCCCGAATAAAACTCTGGAACGGCTGTCTCAGGCGGGTGTGGACGTTATAAAGTTACCGGTGGCCCGGTCGCCGGCAGACACTATGGCCCGTATCCGTGAAGTTGGCCGGATTCTCGGCAAGCAAGCGCAGGCAAGCGCCATAATCGATGACATCCGCACACGGGTTGAGCGCATATCCCTAGCTTCTGAAGGTAACTCCGTACGCGTGTTGTTTCTCATGGCTGCCGGTAATCATGGCGTTATGATTGCCGGGGAAGACACGGCTGCCGATGCGCTGCTTAAAGCCCTTGGCGCAAGCAATGCCATGGCGGAGGTCGCAGGATACAAGCCCGCGAACCGCGAAGCGCTGCTTGCGTCGCGGCCAGATGCGATTGTTGTCGCGGAATCCCGCCCCGGGCAATTCGACATTGCCCAATGGCCTCAGTTGGCGGCGTTGGATGCTTGGAGGCAGGGCAGGCACTACGTAGGCGACAGCATGTTACTGCTTGGGTTTGGTCCAAGGCTCCCGCAGGCTATGGAAGAGGTCGCGAGTATGCTGGCGCAAGTGGGGCAGGTGGCCAGCAATGATCATTGACGGTGCTGGCCGGCTTGCAAAAGGGCCTGCGCTGTTGCTGATTCTGGGGGCTGCTTTGGTGGTCTCTGTGGTTTCCGTCACTAACGGTGCTTACCCGCTAACCGCTGCGGACATTCTTGGCGTGCTGATCGGGGACCTGAACGATGAGGTCGCCAAAATGGTTCTTTTCGATGTGCGCTTACCGCGCTTGATTCTGGGGTTTTTGGTAGGCGCGGTACTGGCGGTATGCGGGGCTATTTTGCAAGGCTTGTTCCGCAATCCGCTGGCGGACCCCGGGCTTATTGGAGTCTCGGCGGGGGCATCGTTGGCTGCTATTGCGGTGATTGTGCTTGGCGGTACCTGGCTGGGCGGTTGGCTGGATCTTGCCGGTGCTTGGGCTTTGCCTATTGCGGCTTTTGTAGGCGGCAGCGGAACGGTTTTCTTAGCTTGGCGTATTGCCAGCAGAGCAGGCCACACGTCGGTGGCCACCTTGCTGCTTGCGGGCATCGCCATTAACGCCATCGCTGGTGCGGGCACAGGGCTTTTAACCTTCTATTCCTCAGATGAAGAGCTGCGCTCACTGACTTTCTGGACCATGGGCAGCTTGGGCCATGCGGCTTGGGACGATGTGGCTATGGCCGCGCCCTGGCTTTTGTTGTCGCTGTGTGCCGCTCCTTTCTTGGCGCGACCGTTGGATGCGTTTTTGTTGGGAGAGCAGGTGGTTGGGCACTTGGGTTACAACACCGACTGGACCAAACGCGCGGCCATACTGATCGCCGGGCTTGGCGTAGGTGCGGCTGTAGCAGTTAGTGGTTTGATTGGTTTTGTGGGACTGGTTGTTCCCCATCTGGTGCGTCATACCTTGGGTGCAGGGCACCGGGTCGTCATACCTGCCAGTGCGCTTGCGGGAGGCACATTGTTAGTTGGGGCTGATTGTTTGGCGCGGATTGTGGTGGCCCCGGCGGAGCTGCCCATTGGGCTGATGATGGCGCTGATCGGCGGGCCGTTTTTTCTATTATTGCTGTTACGAACAAGGATAGCCTGATGCTTTTGCACGTCGACGGTTTGGGTATTCATCTGGCTGGGAAGCCAATTGTTCGTGACCTTGGTTTCCAGTTGGATGCGGGCGAGCTGCTGGTGGTGCTGGGCCCCAATGGTGCGGGTAAATCTACCCTCCTCAAAGGGCTGGCCGGTGAGCATAGAATTGCCAGCGGGCAGATTAGTTTTGCGGGGTGCACTCTACAACACTGGCCGAAGCGGGAAATAGCGAAGCGCAGGGCGGTAATGCCCCAACGGGTTGAGGTCAACTTCCCTCTAACCGTAGAAGAAATCGTGCGCCTTGGGCGACCGGCTGAGCCGCTATCGCAAAGCATGCCTGTGCTTTTGGAGCTAATGGATCTGCTGGATATTGCCCACCTGCGGTATCGGCTTGCGCCCGGGTTATCGGGTGGTGAACAGCAAAGGGTTCAGCTAGCGAGGGTGCTGGCGCAAGTTTGGGATGCGCAGGGCCCGGTATTGCTGTTACTGGACGAATGCACATCAGCGCTCGATCCTGCGCATCAGCAGCAGGTGTTTTCGTTGCTTAGGGGCTTAGCAAAGCAACGGGGCTTTGCCGTACTCGCGGTTGCTCACGATTTGAACTTGGCGGCCAGATTTGCAGACCGTTTGCTCTTGCTCCACCACGGGCAGTGCTACATCTCAGGCAAACCGTTTGAGGTTCTAAGCGAAACTGTATTGGCTGCGGTTTACGGGTTGTCTGCAAGAATTATCAAATTGGAGGAGGGGTATCCGCTGGTGGTTCCCCGAGATAATGGGCCGGTGCCAGCTTACGCCTCTCTCTCGCCCTCTAATACGGCACCGGTAAATCCAAGCTGTCGCCAGGCTTCATAAACCACTAAGGCTGCGGTGTTGGAAAGATTTAGGCTACGGCTTTGTGGGCACATGGGGACTTTCAAACAATGCTCTGGGGGTAGGGCTTCGCGTACGTCGACAGGCAGGCCGCGGGTTTCCGGTCCAAACATTAGGTAATCACCATCCTGATAGGCAACCTGGTGGTAATAACAATGGCCCTTCGTGGTTAAGCCAAATAGCCGTTCAGGTTGCTCGCTCTCGAGGAAGGCCTGATAGTTTTTGTGTACTTTTACCGTGGCATATTCACTGTAATCCAAACCGGCCCGCCGCATTTGCTTGTCCTCCAGATTAAAACCCAGAGGCTCAATCAAATGCAGGTTACAGCCCGTATTGGCGCACAGCCGGATGATATTGCCCGTGTTGGGCGGTATCTCCGGCTCGTACAGCACCACGTTGAGCACGGGGCCTTAGCGCTCAACAGCCAGAGCAACGCCCATGCCGCCACCGATGCAGAGGGTCGCAAGACCTTTATGGGCATCGCGACGCACCATTTCGTGCAGCAGTGAAACCAAAATACGGCAACCTGATGCTCCAATGGGGTGGCCCAAAGCAATAGCGCCGCCGTTTACATTGACCTTGTTGGTATCCCAGCCCATGTCACGGTTTACAGAGATCGCCTGCGCAGCAAACGCCTCGTTGGCTTCAATCAGGTCTAGGTCGTCGACGCTCCAGCCTGCCAGTTTCAGGCAGCGCTGGCTGGCAGGAATCGGGCCGGTGCCCATGATGGTTGGGTCAACGCCAGCATTGGCGTGGGCTTTGATTGTCGCCAGTGGGGTCAGCCCTAACTCTTTGGCTTTCTCGGCACTGCATACCAAAACCGCTGCTGCGCCATCATTCAGCGTTGAAGCGTTCCCTGCGGTGACTGTACCGTCTTTTTTGAAAGCTGGGCGTAGTTTGCCAAGGCCTTCGCCGGTTACGCCGTCGCGCGGACCTTCGTCTTTGCTGACAACAATTGGGTCGCCTTTGCGCTGGGGGATGGAGACCGGCGCAATTTCATTTTCGAAGTGACCAGCCTCGCGTGCGGCGATGGCCTTTTGTTGTGATGCCGCGGCGAACTCGTCCTGTTCTTCGCGGCTGATGCCGTATTTTTCAACAATATTCTCGGCCGTGATGCCCATGTGGTAGTCGTTGAAGGCATCCCAGAGACCATCCTTAACCATGGTGTCGACCATGGTCCAATTACCCATGCGCTGGCCGTTGCGGCTGTTAGGTAAAACGTGAGGAGCAAGGCTCATGCTCTCCTGCCCACCTGCGATGATCATATCTGCGTCGCCGCAGCGGATTGCCTGAACCGCCATATGAACGGCTTTGAGGCCGGAGCCACATACTTTATTGATGGTCATTGCAGGTACAGACGCTGGAATACCCGCATTAATGGCCGACTGGCGGGCCGGATTCTGACCGTTGCCTGCCGTTAGCACTTGGCCCAGCAACACCTCGTTGATTTGGTCGCCGGTAACACCTGTGTCTTCCAATAGCGCTTTGATAACGACGCTACCTAGCTGGTCCGCACGAAGGCTGGAAAGGCCTCCACCAAATGCACCAATGGCTGTACGCCGTGCGGCAACAATTACGACATCACGCATGAGGTTACTCCGGTTATTAATGAATGTTCTGTTTCAGGGCGGCAGCCCTAGCCTTGCCCTCGCAGAATGCTCAGAATAAAAAAAGCTGCGCGCATTGTAGCCGGAAAGCCCGAACCGGCAAAAGCGCGGTCTACATATTCAGGCTGCGCCCGCCGTCTACGGAAATAATTTGCCCGGTGATAAATGGGGCCTCTGTTAAGAGAAATACAATGGTGCTGGCGATGTCGCCGGGTGTGCCGGTGCGGTTCAGAGGTGTTTGCGCGAGAATTTTGCGCTGGTAGCTTGTGTCTACCGCCGCATCGCCTTCAGGCCAAAGAATCGCCCCGGGGGACACGCCATTCACCCGCACCGCTGGTGCCAGATCTTTCGCCCAGGAGCGGGTTAGAGCGGCTAGGCCAGCCTTGCTGGCGCAGTAGAGCGGGTGCTCTGGTAGCGGTTTTTCGCTATAAATATCAATAAGGTTCACAACACTTCCGGTGCTTTCTCGCAACGCCGGTAAGCAGGACTGTAGGAGAAAAAAAGGCGCCTTCAGATTGGTGTGCATGATGCTATCCCAATCATCTTCGGTCGCTTCCGGTGTCGGATTTGGATAAAAAACGGATGCGTTGTTAACCAGTGCATCTAGCCGCCCCCAATGTTCCATTGCCTTGGTACCCAAGCGTTTTATGTCGGCCATCTTGCTCAGGTCGGCTTGCAGCGCAACTGCGGAGTTCGGGCGCTGATGGTTCATGGCTTCCGATAAGTCTTGGGCCGGCTTCCTGCGGCTGCGAAAGTGAATAACCACATTCCATCCACGCTCGTGCAGTAGTTGCGCAGTGTGCGCCCCAAGGCGTTGGGCTGAGCCAGTAACCAGAGCGACAGGTGTATTCTCAGGCATAGTAGTTCCTCAGGAAGATGAACGGCAGAGTGCCTGCTTTATACGCGCCAGTCGCTCGGCTCGGATTGCTTCGCCGAGTTCTTTGCCTGAAAATCCTCGCTTCATAAGCGCTTGGGGGTCAATGCCTGATGCCGCATTTGCCGCTATTTCGAGAGGTTTTAGCCGTTGCTGGTCTGTAGCTACAAGTGCGTTCTCAAGCACGTTAATCAGTTGCGAAAAACGTTCGGGCCGCCGCCACAAATCCGCTTTTTCCAGTAATTCGAGCAAGGTGTTGGCATCTGGCTGCGTCGGGTCGAGTTGTTGGATGACGGGCTTAAACGCCATCGTCAGCCGAGCGAGGTGCTGGCAATCGTTCGGTGCTTTAAGTGCCTTGGCCCTTTTGGTACCACACGGCTCATCCAATGCGCTGAACAGTGCTGCAAAACGCTCTGCCGTTGTGGCCTTTTGTATGTGGACTCGCTGCAGGCTGGCAAGAGCGGCGCGAAAGCACGGCTCTGGAGAGAGTTCCGGCACCAGTACATCAAGTGCCCCGCAGTCTCGTAACACTTGGAAAAACGTAGTTGGGGATTGTTCGTGCAGAGCCCGTTGAATCTCTTGCCACACGCGCTCTGGTACAAGGTGCTCCACTTCGCCAGCGGCAACCATATCGCGCATCAAGGTCATAGTTTCGCGGCACACGCTAAAGCCCAGAGGCTGGAAACGAGCTGCGAAGCGTGCGGTTCTCAGGATGCGAAGAGGGTCTTCTTTAAAGGCTTCAGAAACGTGCCGGAGTTGTCGCGCCTCCAGATCTCTCTTGCCATTAAAAGGGTCTGTGAGTTCACCGTCTTCCGAGCGCGCCATGGCGTTGATGGTGAGGTCCCGGCGCAGCAGGTCCTCTTCCAGAGTGACATCTGGCGCGCTATACACAGAAAAACCGTGATAGCCGTGCCCTTGCTTGCGCTCGGTGCGGGCGAGGGCGTATTCCTCTCTGGTTTTCGGGTGTAAAAACACCGGGAAGTCCGATCCCACCTGTGTAAAGCCCAGAGCAAGCATCTGCTCCGGGGTTGCGCCAACGACTACCCAGTCCCGATCTTTGACCCTCAGCCCTAATAATTCATCGCGAACAGCACCGCCAACCAGATAGGTTTGCATGAAGACACAGGTTCCTTTTTATGATTTCTCTTAAATGTTCGGGAATTATCCGTTGCTGGGGCTGGGCAAGCAAACAAGCTTGCTCTAATGGCCGCGCCCACCCCTGAAAACACTGTATGAGGCAGGTTTTTGCCGGTTTCTCTCTCTACTTTTTTGGTGTTCAGGATAAGGTATTTTAAATCAGTGTGTTAGAAAAGCTGGCGTGAATTTTTCATGGGTTGAGCAAAACGAATTCTGGAGACATAAAGCATGGTCATTCGCTGGATAACGATTTCTTTTCTGGCTTTCACGCTGACGGCCTGCGCAGCATTATGGGGCGGCGATACGGACACCAATAACGAGAATGCGCAAAACAATGCGCAGTTTGAGCCTATTACAGTTAGGGTCAGCGGCTTTGGCACCTACGAGGATGCAGGTAAGGACCGTCTCAATACCCGTAAAAGGCTGATGGCGCGCAGAGCTTCCCAAGTAGATGCATACAGAAACCTAGCGGAACGAGTGTATGGCACAGTCATCTTCGGAAGCTCTACCGTGAACGAGTTTGTTCTTCGAAACGATATGTACCGAACCTACGTAGATAGCTACATTCGCGGTGCAAAAATGGTGGCTGTTAATGAGCACAGCGATGGAGTTGTTGAGACCGTGATGGAGCTAAAACTCGAGTCACGCTTTCGGGCCTGCGTCTCCAGAGTCGCAGCGGAACAGGTGAAAGATCTCTGCCCGATATCGGTACCAACCTACAACGAGAGTGTTGGCGATGTGCAGAGCAAGAATGTTGATTCCTTGTACTATTTGGATTGATCTTCGTTCGGCAGATTTCAAACGTGCTAATTGAACGATAAAACGGGTAGAAAGCTATGCGGGGGTTTGTGAAGCAGTTTATACGGTTGTCGTTTTACTGTGCATTGATACCGTTGATGCTGGGTGCGAGCGCGCAAGCGGTTGTTCTTGAGGGCGTGGGCCACGCGAGTATCTACAACGAGGATCTAGCGTCTGCCCGTGCGGAAGCTCGCAGTGCGGCCATGCGTGATCTCGCCTTGCAGTACGAAGCGCAGGTGAGCACTAGAGATACTATGGAAAACGGCGTTTTAACTGAATCCCGAGTGCGCCTTGCCTCTAGTGCCCGAGCGCGGAATGTTAAAGTGATTGATGAGCATCGTAGCGGCAATCTTTTGCGTGTAACTGTACGCGGAGATATTTCTGCCAGCAGGGCTAGCTGCGATGGCGGAGACGCCGCTCGGTTAAAAAAACGGGTTGCGATTACCGGCTTTCCATTGCTGTATCCGGGGCAGGCTAGGGTAGGGCGTATTGATGATGCTGGAGAAATTCTGCCGCAACAGCTGCAGCAGGGCTTACGAGAGGCTGGAAACTTGCAGGTGTTTTCCGCGACGACCTCCCGTCTTTTCCCCGACCTACTTAATGCGCCCACTTTGCAGCAGGGTGACAACCGGCTTACCAATGTGGTTCAAGTAGCCCGGGAGATGGGCGTTCAGTTTGTTGTAGCCGGTGTCATTCGAGACATTGGCGTTGCGGATCCCGCGGCTTGGGGCTCCTCGGTATTGGATAAAATGCAAAGGCGTTTTGGTGGCGCTGATATGCGTCGGCGTTTCGCGGTGGATTTGATGGTTTTTGACGGATTCAGCGGCTCACCTGTTTACCAGCAGCGCTTTGAGACTGCCGCCGACTGGAATGCCGGCCCTGGCAGTTCTGTCGGTTTTGGCTCGGAAGGGTTCCGTAAAACCCAGTATGGAGAGGCTGTGGCGGGTGCTATTGGAGAAATGACGCAGGCGGTAGCTGAAGCCCTCGCGTGCCAGCCGTTTATGGCTCGCATTACCCGGGTAGAGGGTCAACTTGTGACCTTGGCTTCAGGCGCGACCGCTGGTTTGCGGCCCGGAGATGAGTTGCACCTATACCGCAGCGCCCGGTACTTTGATTCTTTGGGGGGGACTCCGGAGCTGAGTGACAGTCAGATGACGGTCACTCTGAACAATGTTCATCCAGACTTCAGTAATGGCAAAATGCCGGTAACGGGTGGGCAGGTAAACATTCAGCGAGACGACATTGCCATTATCTGGTAGCGTGCACTAACGACTGCGTGCAGATATCACTCAGACACTTCAGCCGCTGCAATATCGCGAATCTTTCCAATCATGGAGCGCAAGCCGTTGCCTCGGGTTGGAGAGATGTGGCGGAACAAGTCCAGCTGTTCGAAAATCTCATCTATGTCGGTGGCCAGCAAGTCCCTGGGGGTTTTGCCGTTCAACGCGACCAGAATCATGGCTGCGAGGCCCCGCACTATCATTGCGTCAGAATCAATCAACAAGTAGAGCTTGCCGTCGGCTTCGTGGTAGTGGGCAATCAACCAAACCTGGCTTTGGCAGCCGTGCACGTAGTTCTCTTCAATCCGCGCGTCGTCCGGAAAGGCGGGTAGCTGTTTGCCTAGGTCAATGATGAACGCATAGCGTTCTTCCCAGTCATCAAGAAACTCAAAGCCGTCGAGAACGTCTTCCAGGGTAGGGTTGGATCCTAGCGGGTTGTCGAGAAATTCTTTTTCCGTAGCTGGCATTTACAGCATTCCCAGTTCTAGCTTGGCTTCATCGGTGAGCATGTCGTTGTTCCAGGGCGGATCAAAGGTCAGCTCTACGGTTACCTTATCTACGTTGGGAACGTGCTCTACTTTGGTTTTTACATCGTCGGTAATAACCGGCCCCATGCCACAACCGGCGGCGGTGAGGGTCATCAAAATGTAAATGTGATTGCCTTCTGGCGTACCATTTTCAATCCGGCACTCGTAAATAAGGCCCAGATCTACCACATTCACCGGAATTTCCGGGTCGTAGCAGTTGCGGATGGCTTCCCACACTTGGTTCTCGTTAACCGTGCCATCGTCCGGGGTATCAAAGCTGCTTTCCAATGGCTTTTTACCCAAAGCATCAGCGTTGTGGCCTTCAATGCGGGCAAGGTTGCCGTTGACCGCAACGGTAAAGGTACCGCCCAGTGACTGGGTGATGGTCACAAAGGTGTCTGCCGGAATCATGATTTCAGTTCCAACAGGAACAAGGCGGGCTTCCACCTCGCGTTTGGTCAGGACGACTTCTCTTTCTTGCATGTATGTGTAGACCTCGTTTTGTGCTTTTAAGCCCCCTCTCCCCGGCCCTCTCCCGCAAGGGGAGAGGGAGTCGGTAAGCCGGGCTGGGAGTAGCCGTTAAGCTTCCCCTCTCCCCGGCCCCCTCCCGCAAGGGGAGAGGGAGTTGGTAAGTCGAGCTGGGAGTAGCCGTTAAGCTTCCCCTCTCCCCGGCCCCCTCCCGCAAGGGGAGAGGGAGTCACTAAGCCAAACTGTGAGTTGCCTTATAGCCCCTCTCCCCCCGCGGGAGAGGGGTTGGGGAGAGGGGGCGATGCAATATCAACTTACAGTAAAACTCTCACCACACCCGCATTCCGCGGTGGCATTGGGATTGCGGAACTGGAACATGGAGTTTACGCCTTCGGTAACAAAGTCGATCTCGATGCCGTTCACCATGGCAAGGTGTTCCTCTTTCACAAACACATCAACGCCATCAATGTGGAATACTTTGTCGTCAGCGGCAGCTTCGTCCACCCACTGGGTTTCATATTTAAAGCCGGAACATCCGCTTTTTCTGATTGCCAATCGAATACCTTTGGCGCTCGAAGCTTTATCGAGTTGCTTGCGCACGTGCTTGACGGCACTTGGCGTCATTGTGACGCCTACGGTCGGCGTGAAGACTTCAGCTGTCATGGTGTCTCCTCCATCAGGCAAACAGGCGCTGGACTTTCTGTAAGGCGGCAAACAGTTGTTCCACCTCGTCCAGTGTATTGTAGAACGCAAAGGAGGCCCGCGCTGTACCGGGAACTCCGTAGAAATCCATCAGTGGCATGGCGCAGTGGTGGCCAGTGCGAATCGCGATGCCTTGCTGATCCAGCAGGGTACCTATATCACTGGGGTGCAAACCGTCGATTTTAAAGGACATTACGGGAACTTTTTGCTTGGCAGTTCCGATAATGCTCATGCCTGAAACAGTTTCAACCAGCTGGTTGGCTCGCGCCATCAATGCATTTTCTGCCGCTTCCATGGCTGGCCGGTCGAGCCCGTTAAGGTAGTCTATTGCAGCCCCCAAACCTACAGCCTCAGCGATGGCAGGCGTACCTGCCTCAAACTTGTAGGGCAGAACGTTCCATGTGGTGCGCTCAAAAGATACCCGCTCAATCATCTCGCCGCCGCCCTGATAGGGAGGCATGTCTTCCAGCAGCGAGGCTTTGCCATAAAGCACACCAATGCCGGTTGGGCCGAACAGCTTGTGAGATGAAAACACGTAAAAGTCACAATCCAGTGCCTGCACATCCGGCTGGAAATGGGGGACTGCCTGAGCGCCATCGAGCAGGGTGATAACACCGCGAGCTTTGGCTTGGCTCACCAGTTCCTTTACCGGGTTGATCGTGCCCAAAACGTTGGAAACGTGGGTGATGGCCAGAATGCGCGTGCGATCGTTCAGCAGGCTGTTGAACGCATCCATATCCAGTTCGCCTTCTGGCGAGACTTGAATTGGCAGCACCTTTGCGCCGGTGCGCTCGGCGACCATCTGCCAAGGTACAATGTTGGCGTGGTGTTCCATATGGCTCACCAGAATTTCGTCGCCGGTTTTGAGCTTCGGGGCCAAACCATTGGCTATAAGATTAATGGCCTCAGTGGTGCCCTTTGTCCAGATGATTTCCTGTGTGCTACCTGCATTCAAGAACGCGCGAACGGTTTCACGGGCGCCTTCAAAGGCGGCTGTTGCACGGTCACCTAGGGTGTGTGCACCCCGATGTACATTGGAGTGCATTTCCCGGTAGTAGCGGTCCATGGCATCCAGAACAGCAAGCGGCTTCTGCGCCGACGCACCGTTATCAAGATACACCAGCGGCTTTCCATTGACCTGTTGCGACAGGATAGGGAAGTCCCGGCGGATGGCTTGTACGTCAAACGCCTTTTGGGTAGCTGTGTTAGCCATGGACAGGTCGTTCATACCACTTAGGCCTCTTGGAACGTTTGGTCGAAGAACTGGTTCAGGCGAGCTTGCACCGTGTCCCTCACAGCCTCCACCGGAATTTGAGCAACCAGTTCGTTGATGAATGCCATGGTTAGCAGTACGTTGGCTTCCCTGCGACCGATGCCCCGGGAAACGAGATAAAACAACGACTCTTCATCAAGCTGCCCGATGGTTGCGCCGTGTGCACACTTTACGTCATCGGCGTAGATTTCCAGTTCGGGCTTGGTATCAATTTCAGCGCCAGTGGAGAGCAAAAGATTCTTGTTGCTCATGTTCGCGTTGGACTTCTGGGCGTCCGGGTGAATATGAATCCGACCGTTGAATACGGCGTGGGATTTTTCCGCTGCGATGTTGCGATAGGTTTCTTCGCTGTCGCAATTGGGTGCTACGTGCTCGATAGTCGTGTGGTTGTCGTAGTGCTGCGTGCTCTGGGTAACAACAACGCCGTTGAGCTTGCACTCCGCGCCTTTGCCTTCCAGTCGCACCCGTAGGTCGTGGCGTCGCAGTGGGCCGCCAAAGCCTACACAGTGGCTTTCGAAACGGGAACTGCGTTGCTGGGTTACACCCGTAGCACCGATGTGTTGTACGTTTTCACCGCCCATGCTCAGGCGGATGTTGGTTACATTCGCACCTTCTGCAAGGGTGAATTCAGTGACCGAGTTTACGAAAACCGCTTCCTGACCGCTGGAAATATACTCTTCAACCAGAGTGAGTTGGCTGTTGCGGCCGGCATCCACAAAAATGCGAGGGAAGGCTGAGCCACTGGCGTCTGCTGTCACTTCATGGATGATGAATAATGGTTGGTCGAGCACGGCGTCCGGCTTTAGGCGAATCACCAGCCCATCTTCAAAACGTGCCGTGTTGAGCCCAGCGAATTGCACGGCTTTTGCGTCAAGTGTGCTATCTAAGCGCTCAACCAGCTCACTGGCTTCCGCATCTGAAAGATCGCCAAAACGCTGAATAAGTATGTTTTCGAGATCCGGGTACTCACTGGCTTCTGGCATTACAACGCCGTTGATGAACACCACCTTATAACCGGGTACCGCCAGAGCGCTCCCCGTTTTACCAGTAGTTGGCAACGAAGTGGCCATCTCGTCGGTCAGCTTCAGATACTTACTGGAGTATTTCCAGTTCTCTGTTTTGCGCGTTGGTAGGGGCATATCTACCAGAGCGGTACTACGCTGCTTACGCAGGGCCAGAAGTGGCTCTGGCAATGCCTGGCCAGCCGGTTGCAGGAAGGCGCTGGAAAGAAGGCTTGGTGCTGGTTTCATTCCGCGGTCTCCTTAATTGGCTGAATTGGAGAGAGCTGAGCTGGCTGCAGTTTCGTCTTCCTTGATGCCAAGCCAAGCGTAACCGCGCTCTTCCAGTTCCAGAGCCAGTTCACGGCCGCCAGATTTCACAATCTTACCGTCGGCCAGAACGTGAACGAAGTCTGGAACAATGTGATCGAGCAGGCGCTGATAGTGAGTCACCATCAGAATGGCCCGGTCTTCGGCACGCAGGGCGTTGACGCCGTCAGATACAACCTTGAGTGCGTCTATGTCGAGACCTGAGTCGGTTTCGTCCAGAATGGCCAGCTTCGGCTGCAGCATGAGCGCTTGCATGATTTCGTTACGCTTTTTCTCACCACCGGAGAAACCTTCGTTTACACCGCGCTTGAGAAACGCAGGGTCGAGATCTACCTGCTTGGAGATTTCCCGGGCCAGTTTCATAAACTCAGCGGCGTTCATTTCAGACTCGCCCCTGTGGTGACGCATGGCGTTTACCGAAGTGCGCATGAACTGCAGGTTGCTTACGCCCGGAATTTCTACCGGGTACTGAAATGCCAAAAACACACCATCCCGAGCCCGCTCTTCAGTCTCTTTTTCAAGCAGGTCTTCACCGTTCATGGTGACGCTGCCTGAAGTAACTTCAAATGCGTCGTTTCCTGCAAGTACCTGAGCAAGCGTACTTTTACCCGACCCGTTCGGGCCCATAATGGCGTGTACTTCCCCGGCCTTGATCTCCAGGTTAATGCCTTTGAGGATTTCTTTGCCCTCAACGGATGCGTGCAGGTTTTTGATGCTCAGCATTTGTAGGCTTCTCTCTATGTTCTGAAAATCTGTGTATGTATCTTGAAAATACTCTGGTGCCCCTGAAAGTCATGGGGCAGTGGGCGGGTAGAGCTTTCCGGGATCGTCAAAAACATGGATGTTTTTGTCGAGCGTACAGGGACGTATTCACCGCGTATCCCGGAGAGCTCTACCCGCCCGCTGACTTACGCAAAAGCCAGCGGGCATGTTATTTAACCAACCGAACCTTCAAGGCTGACTTCAAGAAGCTTGCCGGCTTCAACCGCAAACTCCATGGGAAGTTCCTTGAAAACGTCCTTGCAGAAACCGTTCACAATCATGGAAACGGCCCGCTCCATATCAATCCCGCGCTGGCGGCATAGGAACATCTGCTCGTCGCTCACTTTCGACGTGGTGGCCTCGTGCTCAACGATGGCGGATTTGTTCAGACTCTCGATGTACGGGAAGGTGTGCGCACCGCACTGGTCGCCGATCAACAGCGAATCACATTCGGTAAAGTTGCGCGCGCCTTCTGCTCGAGGGCCAAATTTGACCAAGCCGCGATACACGTTGGAGCTTTTACCGGCTGAAATACCCTTGGAGATGATAGTGCTGGTGGTGTTCTTACCCAGATGAATCATCTTGGTGCCGGTGTCAGCCTGCTGGTGGTTGTGAGTCAGTGCTACGGAATAGAACTCGCCAACGCTGCCTTCACCGCGCAGGATACAGCTGGGGTACTTCCAAGTGATGGCTGAGCCGGTTTCTACCTGAGTCCAGGAAACCTTGGAGTTCTTGCCGATACAGGCGGCGCGCTTGGTTACAAAGTTGTAGATACCGCCTTTGCCGTTTTCGTCGCCCGGGTACCAGTTCTGTACCGTGGAATATTTGATCTCGGCATTGTCCAGAGCAACCAACTCAACCACCGCTGCGTGTAATTGGTTTTCATCGCGCATGGGGGCGGTACAGCCTTCCAGATAGCTTACGTAACTGCCTTCATCGGCAATAATCAGTGTACGCTCGAACTGGCCGGTGTTTGCCGCGTTGATGCGGAAGTAGGTGGACAGCTCCATGGGGCAGCGAACGCCCTTGGGAACGTATACAAAGGTTCCGTCCGAGAAGACCGCAGCGTTAAGGCCAGCAAAAAAGTTGTCTGTATGGGGGACAACAGTGCCGAGATATTTTTGTACCAGTTCAGGATAGTCGCGCACCGCTTCCGAGATAGAGCAGAAGATAACCCCTGCTTTTGCCAGCGGCTCTTTGAACGTGGTGGCAACCGATACTGAGTCGAAAACGGCATCTACGGCTACGCCAGCGAGCTTTGCATGCTCGTGCAGGGGGATGCCCAGTCTTTCATAGGTTTTCAGCAGTTCGGGATCTACCTCGTCAAGGCTCTGGGGCATGTCTTCCTTGCGCTTCGGGGCCGAGTAGTAGGAAACCGAGTTGTAGTCGATTCTGTCGTAGCCCAGATGAGCCCAATCGGGTTCTTCCATTTCAAGCCAGCGACGATAGGCCTTGAGGCGCCATTCCAGCATGAACTGCGGCTCTTTCTTGATCTCAGAAAGGCGGGTGATAACGTCTTCATTCAAACCGGGCTCGAAGGTATCGACTTCGATGTCTGTTACGAAACCGTGTTCGTATTCCCGTTTGATCAGTTCGTTCACCTCTTTGTTGGCGGTCGTCATGATCGTCGCTCCGTATTCTCTCTCGCGGGCTCTAAGACCCTTTGGTTTGCCGGCAACCGAAGTGGGTTGCGGGGCCTGATCTGTCTGCTTCTGGTTCGTAATTGTACAATACCATACTAAATTAGTCAGGTATTAAATTGCGGGAACACAAATTATAGCGTAATACGCCCGCCAGAGGCTAAGTCTGGCGGGTGTAGTAGCTCTATATTTGCTTTGTAGGGGAGGGGGCTAAGTACAGGCGTTCGAGGATGATCACTGCTGAGTTATTTCGTTTCGTTCGGGCCTACGATAACCTCAATCATATTTTCTGCGATCAAGTAGCGACGCGCGACGGAATTGACATCGTCAACAGTCAGTGAGGTAAAAGCATTGTTGCGTTCGATCCAGAAAGCCAGCGTAATATCTTCCCGTAGCTGTCCAGTCAGTATGTTCTGGATGTTTTTATTCACTTTCAGGTATTGGCTTCGTTGGTTAAGGATTGTTCTTTTGGCCATGTCCAGCTCGTCTTGGGAGATTCCCGACTCTGCCAGCCGGGCGATTTCTTCTTTTATGATGTCTACGAACAACTTGCCTTTCCCTGCTGGAAAATCACCTTCAATACTGATTCTTGCAGCGTTTCCAGTTGTTGGGAGCCGCAGGGAGGAACGAAGGTTGTATGTCAGATTTTCGTGTTCGCGTAGTCGTTTGCCCAACCGCGAGGCTATGGGGTGTCGTCCCAGAATGTGTTCTGCAACAAAGAGGGCAGCTGCATCTTCTGAATCACCATTGGCGGGAAAATACAGTCGTCCGATGTAGTAGCCCCCGGTTGTATTGGTGCTCACCGCACGGAGCACGGGTTTCCGTTCCTGATGTAAGGCGATGGCCCGCTGATAAGGCGTTTTGCTTACCCAGCTACCGAAAAGTGAATCCAGCGTTGTCTGGGTCTTTTCCAGATCAAAATCTCCGCTGATGGCAAGTTCTCCATGCTGGGCGCTATAAAACGACTGATGAAAGTCTAAGATGTCTTTCCGCGTGACAGTCTCAATCATCGCTCGCATTTCCTGAGGTTCTGTATAGCGTCGGATGTCACCCGCAGGGTAGGTGTTGACCTGTCGATGCATTTCAAGAGAAGCAATGCTGGCTGGCGTGTCCGGTGGAACCTGGAGAGCTTGCAGGCGTTGGCGTTTGAGTAAGTCAAACTCCTGTTGAGGAAGCGCTGGGTGTTGCAGCACGTCGGCAATCAACGCAAGTAGTTCCGGCAGGCTATCTGGAGGGCTCTCGAACTTGACTGTCAGCATGTTACCGTGCGGAACCATGGAAAAGCCCGCCCCGAGTTGGTTCGCACGATCCACTACCTCTTGATAGCTTAGTGTGTGGGTGCCGCGTATAAGCAGTGTTCCCGCCATGTCAGAGACAGCGCGTTTATTATGAAGACTCTCCAGATCGCCAAAACGCAGGTTCAGGCGGCCCTGTACGACACCAGATGTTCCGGGCAAGGGGCGCAGGGCGACTTTCATGCCGTTTTTAAGAGTACTTCGTTTAATACTGTTTTCGATCTCCATTATTCGGGCGTTGAACCTGGCTACGTCGGGCATTTTTTCAGGCGCTGCGGGCGAAGCTTGCCTGGTGGCGTCAGGTGACACATTTGCCTGCTCTCGGGTTCGCTGGCGAGTAGGCTGCTGTGCATCATCGCTTCCGGCAATCAAGTACCCTATGACGGGCTTCTCGCTGGAAAAAAGAGCTTCAATGTGTTTGCGCACTTGCTGCAGGTCCAGCGATTCTATGTCATCAAAACGACGTAATTGCAGTTGCCAGTCTCCCGTGGCTACAGACTCGGACAGTAAATTGGATAAGGCGGCGGGGTCGTCCATGATTCTTGGTTTCAGAAAGCGCATTGTTGTCTTCGCTCTTTCCAGTTCATCGGCCGATACCGGATCTGAGCGTAATGCTTTGAACTGTTCTGTAAGTGCCTGTTGCACTTCTTGATGAGAGTTGCTTTCTGTCAGGATGGCACCGAACAGGTACTGACCTCTTTGTTGGAAAGTTTGTTGCAGGGCAAACACGGCCTGAGCTTTCCCCGGAACCACTAACGTTTGATAGAGTCGACCGTGGGGCTCCCCTGCAAATATATCCGCCAATACAGCTAGTGCCGTGTTGTTATCGTCATCAGCCGCGGGTATTCCGTAGCCCAGTGCAAGAACGTTGACGTTGCCCTGATGTACCTTGGTAGTCCCATTCCCGCGCTTTGGCAGCGTTGGTGACGGTTCAGGCTTTACGCGTCGAGAGGGGGTGATATCGGAGAAATATAAAGAAATAGCCTCTAACGCTTGTTGCGGATCGAAGCCGCCCGTCAGTACAAGAGTAGCGTTATCCGGGTGATAATAGTGTTCATAAAACCGGTGCAGGACTTCAGGAGTGATGGTACTGAGTTCGTCGAGGGTTCCGAGAACGGGGCGGCCATAGGCTTTCTCTCCCCATGCTCTGGCGAGCATACTTTCTCCCAGTGCGCCCAGAGGTTGGTCTTTTGCTCGTGTTATTTCCTGATGGATCACCTCAAGCTCGTTGCTCATATCTTCGGGAGAAAATTGCAGGCTGGTCATACGCTCCGCTTCCAGTGCCAGCAGGTAATTCAGGCTGTTCATGTCCGATTCGAAAGCGGCCGAGTAACGGGTGCGATCAAAGCTCGTGTTGGCATTGAAGTGAATGCCTCGCTTGCGCAGGCCAGATACAAGCTGTTCGCCGGCTCTCTGTTTTGTTCCCTTGAACATCATGTGTTCAAGAAAATGGGCTGTACCGCTCTTGTCTGTAGGATCGGCCAGACTACCTGTCCGGTAAACCAGATCAATATGAACCGTCCCCGCTGAAGCTTTCGGTGCGAGAAGGATGGTTAAACCGTTGTTCAGGCGGTATTCAGATATGCCTTCCCGAGTTTTTATTGGTTCAGGGAGTTTTGGTTCTGTTCCATGCACATAGAAGGCAGAAAGCGAGAGGAATAACATCAACGTGATATAACGAATCATCAAAGTGTCCTTACTATTGTTATGCAATTTCACAGGTATCCAGTCGAACATCTTCGATGACTGAACCTTTATCCAGATGGATGATTCGGTGAGCCATAGCGACGGTCTCTCTGCGGTGGGCGACTACAACACGGGTCATGGGAAGGGACTGCAGGTTCCGCACAACATGCTCTTCGCCATGCAGGTCCAGATGGCTGGTTGCTTCATCCAGAGCCAGAATTTTGGGTTGCTTGTAGAGGGCTCTGGCCAGCAAGAGCCTTTGTTTCTGTCCCCCGGATAAACCCGAGCCCATTTCGGCTACCAGAGTTTGGTAGCCCATTGGCATATTGATGATAGCGTTATGGATATTGGCTCGTTTGGCTGCGGTTTCGATGTCTTCCTGATCAGCAGTGGGATCAAAACATGCAATGTTTTCAGCCAGTGAGCCTGCCATTAGCTGGTCATCCTGCATAACCACTCCCACCATTTTTCTTAAAGATGTGGGCCCTAGCTGTCGAATTGAGATGCCTCCGATGCGAATATCTCCTTCAGTAGGTTCGAGCAACCCCAGCATCAGTTTGAACAGGGTGGACTTGCCGCAGCCTGAGCGCCCCACAAGCGCAACGGCATCTCCGGCCTCAATGGTTAATGACAGGTCTTTTATGACCCGGCGCTCACCTTCTGCATAGCGAAAAGATACATTCCTGAATTCGATGTGAGGTGCAATTCTGGCAAGATCTGTCTCCATCGCTGAGTCTGGTTCTGGTGCTTCAAGCGCGATGTCCGCCAGGCGTTCAGCGTGCAACGACAGCATCTTTATCTCAACGCTCAGGTCAATCAGTTTGCTGGCGCGAGAAGTAAACTGGCTTTTGTAGGCAAGAAATGCCAATAACATTCCCAGTGTCAGGGTATTGCCCAATACGGCCAACCCCCCAACATACAAAAGGAGCATCCCTTCGAGGCCAAAAATCAGTGTGTTGCAACCGCTAAAAATCAGCAGCATCTTTTGTGTTTTAAGGTCCCGGTTCTGAACATCTGTCAGTAGATTCTGCCAGATGGACAGGCGCAATGGGGCTGCGTTAAACAACTTGAGTGGCTGGACGGCTCGAATGGTCTCCAGAAAATAGGCGTTTTCCCGGGTAGCCAGCACAATGCGTTCTTCGGTGGCATTACGAAGAGGGTGATAAAATGCCCAGCGTAATAGGCTATACAACGCAACAGCTATTAGAACGATGGCGGTCAGAGTCTTGCTGTACATTAGCATCAAGCCCAAAGTGATCAGGGCTACCAAAGCGTCCAGCAGAATAGTAATTGCGCCGTTAGCGAGAATATTGCGAATTGCCCCCAAGGACTGAAATCTGGCGGTGATGTCACCCAAATGACGTTTCTCAAAAAAAGGCCAAGGCAGGCGCAGCAAATGACTAAAAAAATTACTGGTCCACTGCAATGTCAGTTGCTGGTTTAGCCGCAGCCCCATCCAGCCCCGTGCCATGCGCAAGGCAAAGTCAATGATGAGTAGCAGGCATCCTCCAAGCACAGCCAGTAAAAGCAGATCGAAATCGGCTGAGACTAGTGCGTGATCGACGATCCACTGAGTTACCTGCGGTGAAAGCAGGGCAACCACTTCCAGAGCCAAAGCAAGCAGCAATATGTTGGCCAGGGCACGCTTCAGACCAAGAATACGGCCAGTCAAGTCGCGTAGCCGTAATCGTGGTTTTTGCTGAGCTGGCTGAAACGTCGAGTTGGGCGATAGTTCAACAGCCACACCGGTAAAACAGCGGGACACTTCGTCCATTTTAAGGGTTCTGCGGCCGACTGCCGGATCTAGAAGGACGACATGTCTTGCGCTCACTTTCTCCAACACCACGAAGTGGTTGAGGTTCCAATGGAGAATGCAGGGTAGGCGTAACTGTTTCAGTTCATTCAGCTCCAGACGCAATGGCCGGCAAGAAAAGTCCAGCGCCTGGGCATAGTGAACGATCTGGGGAAGGCTTGTGCCTTTGACCGAAATGGAAAATCGCCTTCGCAGGGTGGATAGGTCCAGATGCAGGCCATAGGCGCTTGAAACCATGGCAAGGCAGGCCAGTCCGCATTCGTGGCTTTCTGCCTGAAGTGTAACTCGCATGGGATTCCTGTTAGCTAGGTGATTTGCTCAGTGGCGCGCCAGCTCCAAAACATCCTGTTGGCATAGTTGCCATATCAAGGTGCGTAGCTTGCTATTGTCGAGGTCATTCAGTTCATTGAGGGCCTCATCCAGACAGATGCCCGGGCGCTTCGCAATGCAGCCGACAAGTCGGCGTCCCGTATCATCCAGATTGAGGCGAGTACCATTGGCAATAACGTAGCCACTTGAAAGGCCATGAGCGTGGTTTGCACTCAAGCGAAGAGGGGTGTCGCCTGCCATTTGTCCGCCGTTCAACTGGCCGAACAGATCGATAGCCAATGGCGAGTCAATACGAGTCGAACCGATAAACTCATCCATGAAACGGTGGTAGTTGTCCGGGTTGCTGATAAAGGTGCTCAGTTGTTGGCTAAGATTTAGCAGATTGTCGCGATCCTGCTCCCAGCCAAGCAGAGAGCGCCGAGCTTCGACGAAATCTGATAGATGCTGAAAGGCCCATTGTGCATAGTCGATGGCATAAGGTGGGAAGGTGCCAACCGCCAGATGGAATGTTTCTTCCCCAAGCGGCAAAGGGTTGTGCCACCAGCCGCGAGGCAGGTAGAAAACGTCGCCAGCCTCCATGATGAAATCCATATAAGGCACTTCTGGGCAAGGATGCTGTTGTTCGAAGTCCTTGCTCTGTTGCATGTAGAGAGGAGAATCCATAGTTGGTTCGTAGACGACCCAGCGCTTTCGTCCTATCAATTGGATCGCAAATACATCGCGCGTATCCCAGTGGCAACGAAAAGAATCTTTTTCACCGAAGGCAGCATAGGCACTGGTTACCGTTTGCCGTCCTGTTAACTCGGCAATTTGTCGGACCAGTGAATTAACCTTTGGCTCATGGCGAATTTTGTTGGCAATCAGAGTCGCACCTTTTTGCAGGTAGTCATAGACCACTGGTTTGATCAGTCGATGGCGTGGAGTGCCGACATCCATATAGCGCTCGACATATTCTTGCTTGGGACGAATGCCGTCACAAGATAATTTGAAGTCACTAGAAGCGACATCGGCGCGCTCGAAAATTTTGTTAGCATCACTCCAGGAAAAGCTTTCTACAGCCAGAGCTTGCTTGAGTAGCAGGGGTTTCTTCTCCTGGTACTCTACTAAAAATGTTTCACGAGAAAGGTCGAATTGAATAAGCACGATGAATTAGCTCGAAAGCCCGGCACTAGAGCCGGGCTTGGTTGTTAGTTGTAGTTTGTTCCTGCTTCGTTGTAACTTGTACCGGAAGGGTCAGGAAGAGCATTTGAAAGCCAATCCTGTATCGGAGTGTTTTCGTTTAGCCATTGGCCAGCTGCATACCCGGCCATGCCCGCAGCGGCAATCCCAGCACCCGCTGCTGCCCCTATGCCTGCCAGACCGAGCACGGCGTTTCCAGTAGCTCTGATGGTTAATCCATAGGAAACGCCGGCAGCGCCACCAAATGCACCACCCACTGTGGCAGCATCTGAAACATCGCCAGCGCCTGAAACCAGATCCATCTCTACAATTGATAAATTACGCATCAGTTTCTTTTCCTTTTTTAGATTTACCAAATATAATCTCTAAAATTATATTGGAGTCAGGTTTTTTTGAGTAAGCCTCTATGTTGGCTTTGTTTTTATAGAAAAATAAAGTTATTAGTGGAGACCCAAAAATGAAAAATGCTCCAGTGAACACTATTTTCTCTATAAGTGGTAATGGTGTGTTGTTTGTTATGGATAGTAGTGTCCCGAGGAAAATAAAATAGAAAGGGGTTGTGAATTTTATATAACTCATGATTTTTTCCTATTTTATTTCAATAGGTTTTTTAGTTTTAATTTATAATTTTTGGCTTTTCTTGATTTGTCTAAGGTCTTAAGCGTTAGGTGACATTAGGGGTGTATTTTAAGTTGGTTTTTTTTTGTCGCAACCCTACAGGTGTAGGGGCTTTTCATCCTGATTCCCGGGTCCGGCATGATAAGCGGCGATCAGTTCCATACGAGAAGAGACGTTTTTTTTGCGCAATAGGGCGGATACGTGATCTCTGACAGTAAAGTCGCTGATGTTTAGTTGTGCTGCGATCTGCTTGTTTGTTTTTCCTTGTGTAAGAAGCTTAAAGACATCTTGTTCTCTAATGGTCATTTTCATGCTGTTTTTCCTTTGCTTGATCGCCCTACATTTTCCCTGTCATTGAGAAAACTGGTTCGAGAATCCATTCATAGATCTTCCGCTTTTCCTGCAGAATGTCGGCCTCTATTTGCATTCCAGTAAGTAGCGGCTGTTGTTTTCCGTAGAGTTGAATATGCTGGGACGCCAGTTCAACAGTCACTCGGTAATAGTTTTCCCCCGCGTTTGGTGTGCTGCTGTTTTGCAGGATACTGGTGATATGGGGTTGAAGTTCGTGAATCGAATAGGGGCTACTGGCAATATTCAGCACTCGTCCCTGAGCCATGCCAAACTTTTGATAAGGGTAAGCTGCATAGCGAAGGGAGACGTTCTGCCCGGGCTCAATGAAACCGGCCTGACGGGGGGTTATGTAGAGGTGAGCATGTAACTTGCTATTCAGGGGCACCAGACTGGCCATGAGGGTGTTGATTGTCACTTGCTGGCCGGGGCGAACATTCAACCCGGTGACTTGCCCGTCAAAGGGGGCTTGCAGAATTTGTTGTGACCTTAAGTTATTCTCAGCAGTCTCCTGTTGCAGAAGGGCAAGGCTATGTTCTGCATCAGAGATATCTCGTCGATATTGATTCTCCTGATCACGCCGCTTTTCCATTAGTGCGAGACGAGAATGTTTCAGGCTTGCGTGGTCTCGTTTAATGGCCTGCTTCTGACTCGCCAGTGTTAATAGTTCTGTTTCTGCCCGCTGCAGTTCTGTGATGGCTATATGTCCACGTTCCAGCAGTTCTCGTAACCGGTCGAGATTAGCTTGCGCCAGATACTCTCGTTGTTCCATCAGGGTAATTTCTGCCCGCAGTGTAGATTCTTCTGCATCCAGCGCGCGTAATCGCATATCCAGCAATTCCATTTGCCGGGCGAGTTGGCGGGTAGCTTGTTCTTTGTTTTTGTTTATCAGGGACTGGCGATGGAGTAGTTGCTCGCCTTTTAATGTTTGTAATTTACCAAAGCTGGAAATGCGTTCGTCTGACAAAATAAATAGCGTGTCGTCAGCCTTTACTGTTTTGCCTTCTTTCACTTCCACTTTCAGAACCTGCCCCTGTGCAGGAGCTAGTATTCTGAGTACGCCCTGACTTGGAACGAGCAACCCGGAAGCGGTGGCTTTGCGTGTATGGGAGCCAAGGAGCAGAAAAGCTAATGCCAGAAGAGCTATTGATAGTGCGCATAGACCAATGAGTGCATATCTTCCAGGCTGTTGAATCAATACCTGACCTAAGTAGCTGGACTGCTTTGCTTGGACTGCCTCTGGTCTGAATAGAGGGGAGACTTGTTGCATGATGGGTCCATCCATAGCTTGCTGTCTGATAACCGAGTGGGTGCTTGGTTTTACTTATAGATAGAGCTCCGATCATATCCTTATGGGAGCTTTCGGTGCGGCAATAATATGATGCCGAGTATTCGGTGCAGATATTCCAGTAAACAAAAATGATAGTCAATATCATTTTTGTTTACATGTTTTTGGCGAGGGGGGGCTAAGATGTTGCTAATATCTTGGTGAGATAGCTGTAGTTCAGAGCTTGGGGTGTTTGGGGTGGGCGAGGGATACGAACGATGTGACCACTACCCGGCGCACAATCCATAGCAACACCATTGCGGTTTTCCATGACTGGTATTGAAAACTGCAGGTTGCCAGACGGTGTGATCAATTCCAGTTGATCGCCCGGCGCAAACTTGTTTTTCACATCTACGGTCAGCCACTGGCCGTCATCATCGGTGATTGTGCCTACGACTTGCTGGGTGCCCAGATAAGATGAGCCTCGCTCGTAGGTTTGGTATTCCTGTGGCATGTGTCGGCGCAGGAAGCCTTCGGTGTAGCCACGATTGGAGAGCGCTTCCAGCTCATTCATCAGGTTCATATCAAAAGGCTTGCCCTGTACCGCTTGGTCAATGGCGTTGCGGTACACCTGAGTCGTTCTGGCAACGTAGTAGGTACTTTTGGTGCGGCCCTCGATTTTCAGGGAATGTACGCCCATGGCCGCCAGCTCTGCCACGTGTTGCACGGCACGCAGATCCCGAGAGTTCATAATGTAAGTGCCGTGCTCATCCTCGTAGGCAGGAATAAAGCTGCCGGGGCGATTGGGCTCTTCCAGAAGAATCTCTTTCGGCTCGAAACTTTGTACATCACTTGCCGCAGATGTGGCAATCAGGTCGCCGGTTTGGTCTTGAGTGTGTGCAACTTCTTTGTAGTTCCAGCGGCAGGCATTGGTGCAAGCGCCTTGATTGGCGTCTCTGTGGTTCATGTAACCGGAGAGCAGGCAGCGCCCGGAGTAGGCCATACATAGGGCGCCGTGAACGAAGACTTCCAGTTCCATTTGCGGAACCCGTTCGCGAATATCGCGGATCTCACCCAGAGCAAGCTCCCGCGACAGAATGACCCGGCTAATCCCTTGGCGGCGCCAGAACTCTACGGTAGCCCAGTTCACGGCATTGGCCTGCACCGATAGGTGTATAGGCTGGTCCGGCCACTTTTCCTGCACCAGCATGATCAGGCCGGGATCCGACATAATCAAAGCGTCCGGCTTGTATTCCAGTACGGGTTCTAGATCCCGCAGGTAGGAGCGCACTTTGTCGTTGTGGGGCGCTATGTTCGAGACCAAGTAGAACTGCTTTCCCAGCTCATGGGCGCGCTGAATGCCAGAGCCGAGCGCTGCAGTGTCTTTGAAGCTGTTGTTGCGTACCCGCAGAGAGTAACGCGGTTGGCCAGCATAGACGGCATCTGCGCCATAGGCGAAGGCGGTCTCCAGATGTTCAGGGGTGCCAGCAGGTGCCAACAGTTCCGGAATGTTCATGGGGGCTCCGAGTAAATCAGTGGTGGGCTATTTTGCCGCAGCCTGTTGTGCATTCCCTTGACCCTGCTCAAACGTACTATTGATTATTTTCAGCTAACATGTGTACGCTGCAATCCGGAATGAGAAAATCGGTATTTATGAATCAGGAGGATCAAAGAATGGCATTAGAGCCTCTGAGCCCAGAGGTGGTGCGGGTTTCGTTGAGTAACAAAGTGAGTTCGCTGATCAGTATTCAGCTTGCCCGTGGCAAGGTGGGTGTTGAGGTGGTGGCGTCGCAGTTGCACATGAGCCGGTACACGCTTCACAAGAAGTTGAAGCGGGAAGGTTTAACCTTTGCCCGTTTGCTAGAAGATGTACGCCGTAAGCAGGCGCTAACTTACATGCAGGATAAAACCAAGCCTTTGGTTGAAATTGCCGAGCAGCTTGGGTTTTCAGAACTGAGCGCATTCAGCCGGGCGTTTAAGCGCTGGATGGGTACATCCCCGGCTGAATACCGCTCTATTAGGCTTTCTTAATGTAGTCAGGCCTTCTTGAAGACTAGCGTGGCGTTGGTGCCACCAAAGCCAAAGCTGTTGCTCATAACGAGATCCAGATTCTGGTTATCTAGCCGCTCGCGCACAATCGGGTAGCCTTGCGCACCTTCATCCAGATTTTCGATGTTGGCTGAGGGTGCGATAAAGCCTTCGCGCTGCATGATGATGCTGTAAATAGCCTCATGCACACCGGCTGCGCCCAAGGCGTGACCGCACAGGGGCTTGGTAGAGCTCAGCGGCGGAATCTTATCGCCAAACGTTGCTTTGAGGGCTGTCAGCTCTGTTACGTCGCCGGCGGGTGTGCTTGTGCCGTGGGTGTTGATGTAGCTGATTTCGCCATCTACGGTTTTCATCGCTTGCTGCATGCAGCGAATAGCGCCCTCACCGCTGGGCGCAACCATGTCTGCGCCGTCGGATGTGGCTCCAAAGCCGACCAGTTCCGCAAGAATGGTCGCACCACGGGCTTCTGCGTGCTCCAGTGCTTCGAGCACCAGCGTGCCGCCGCCGCCGGAAATAACAAAGCCATCCCGGTCTTTATCGTAGGTGCGAGATGCTTTTTCAGGCGTATCGTTGTACTTGGTTGACAGCGCACCCATGGCATCGAACATCAGGCTTAGGGTCCAGTGGATATCTTCACCGCCGCCAGCAAGCATGACATCCTGACGCCCAAGGGCAATTTGGTCTGCCGCGTGGCCGATGGCGTGTGCGCTGGTGGCACAGGCTGAGGTAATGCCGTAGTTGATGCCGGTAATGCCGAATGCCGTTGCGATTGTCGCGTTGATTGAACTGCCCATAGTGCGGGGCACGCGATAAGGCCCAACGCGGCGAATACCTTTGGCGCGGTGGGTGTCGATTGCGTCAAGCAGTTCAACTGTTGATGCACCGCCAGTACCAAACACAGCGCCGGTGCTGTTGGCTGTGAGGTGTTCATTGGTTAGCCCAGCCTGTTCGATGGCTTCGCAGGCGGCGAGATAGGTGTAAGCTGCAGCCGGACACATGAAGCGCAATAACTTGCGATCAATCAGCTCGGGCAGATTCAGGTTTATCTGGCCACAAATGTGGCTGCGTAAACCGTTGTCACGGGCTTCTTCACTGAGGGCGATCCCGGGAATGGATTCCTTCAGGGAGTGCGTGACTTCTTTTTGATTGGTGCCAAGGCTGGAGACAATCCCCATACCGGTGATAACAACGCGCCGCATCTTGTTAACTCCTAAAAATCATCCGTGGAAGAGAACACGCCAACCCGCAGGTCTTTGGCGGTGTATATTTCTTTGCCATCCACTTCCATACGTCCGTCGGCAATGGCCATCGTAAGCTTGCGACGGATTACACGTTTGAGGTCGAGGTAGTAGGTTACTTTTTTGGCGGTAGGCAGAACCTGACCGGTAAACTTTACTTCTCCGGCGCCAAGTGCACGGCCCTTGCCTTCACTGCCGCCCCAAGCCAGATAAAAGCCTACCAGCTGCCACATGGCATCAAGGCCCAAACAACCCGGCATGACCGGATCATCCACGAAATGCACTTTAAAAAACCAGAGATCCGGATTGATATCCAGCTCTGCCACCAAGCTTCCCTTGCCGTACAGGCCGTCGTCCGCGCCAACGTGGGTAACGCGGTCAACCATCAGCATCTCATCAATGGGTAGCCGTGTGGCGCCCGGGAAAAGTTTGCCATGACCGCACTTGATCAGGTCTTCTTTATCAAAATGATCAGGGTTCATAGTGCCATCGTCTCTGTTACAGAATGATTTATTGTTACTTTAGCTGTTATTTCGCGAGTCGCTATTGACCATTAGTGGATGATTGGCGCTTAAGGAATCCAGTTTCAACTGACACGGGCTCTGTTTGCGGGTTCCAGAGCTAGAGAGAAAGGGGGTATAAAATTACAAAGAAAAAAGCAGGCTCCTGAGAACCTGCTCTTTGTTTTGGGATGCCAATAGTTCCTGCGCTGCGGCTCAGCCGGGCCGACCATCGGGCCTTGGGCTTGCGAGGATTCTTGTATAGCGCACGAGATACATACCGAAAGCAAACATCCAGAGCACACTGCTGCCTCCAATGCCCGGGTGCCAGGGAATTATGTCGAATGCCGTAAGTACGCGAATGACTGCTGCAAGTTGAATAGCAATAAATGCTACAACCATGCCTTTGGGCAGTACCAGAGCGCGCCCCGTATGCCCCAGCGTTACCCGGGCAATGACTCCCAGAATCAAGCAACTGATTGCGCCGGTGCCTGCCGCATGGCTCCAGGCGTTGGATGGCCAGTTCGCGAAAATCGTGCCTACAAGAAGGTACAGAGAGACTGGTACCCAGAGAATGGACAAATGAAGAACCCACAGGAGAGGCTCCTTGCGAGCGAGCCAGCCTTTCCAGTTCGCCAGCCGCACGAGTACGAGGGTGCCTGCGATTAGTGCCAAACCGCCTGTGATGGCTTGCCAGCCTGTTACCAGCGATGCCAGAAGCAGAATCATCGAGAACAGCGATGCCATATCCAGCGCGGGGATGTTTTTTACCGCGTCAGCATTCAACCCGCGCTGGCGCAGCCAACCGGTTGTGAATGCCGGGGTTATACGGCCACCTACAATGCTTATAAGTGCCATGGCTGCAATCAGCGCCCCGTGGCTGTAGGTCATATCCAGTCGTGTCACAAATCCTATTTGCATCAGCCACAGCAAGCCTAAAACCACTAGAAGCATCAGCTGCCGCTTTTGTTTCGCCTTCCAGACACGCCACCCGGCATCCAGCATTACCAATGGCAGGAAGGCCAGATTAACGCCCTGCACCAGCCAGTCTGGCAAACCCGCTCCGAACGCCAAAAGCAAGCGGCCAGCCAGCCATACACCCCATAGCAAAACCAGTAGAAAGCCATGGGTGCGCTCGGTTTGTGTCCATACACAAACAGCCGTTAGCAAAAAACCTGCGATGGCGGCAGTCAAGAAGCCAAACAGCATCTCATGCTGGTGCCAGAACAGCCCTGGCATGGCCAGAGGCATATTGATAACGCCGGTTACCTGCAACACCCAGAGGGGTATTACCAAAAGCGCCAGTACTGTCATCGACAGGAAGAAAATCCGGAAGGGGTAGCCGAATAGCTGGCTGACGCTGGCGGAGCCAGCTTCGGCGGAAGTAGGAATAGCCTGCATGTTGGTTCCTGCTAATACATATATGTGAGTTATATGTTAAACGTCTACGACCTGAAATAACATACCCGGTTGGTGGTATCTTTGCGTACAATGCCGCTATCGTTTTGATTCACAATGGAATGGATACACGTATGTACATGATCCTGAAACACCTCCACATGACCACAGCCTACCTGACAGTGGTCTTGTTCACGTTGAGACTTCTGATGGACGCTGTGGGGCGGCCAGGTTGGCGCCAGACACCACTGCGCTGGATTCCCCACGCTAACGACACAGTGTTGCTTGTGGCGGCCATCAGCTTGCTGTTTGTGGGTGGTTGGAACCCACTGGAGCAAACTTGGATTCTGGCCAAAATTGCCTTGTTGTTAGGCTATATCGCTGCCGGACTTTTCGCGTTGAAAGTCACCGTATCACGCCCGGTGCGTGTTGTTGCAGCTGTATTGGCTTTAGTTCAAGTATCCGCTATTTTCCACCTTGCGATGGCCAAACCCATTATTTTTTGACCCATTAAAGTCGGTAAGCCCATGGGTTGGCTTCCTGACAGTTTGTGGCTAGAAAAGTATAAGCCGGGCACGTACGTGCCCGTATTAGGGCTCTAGCTTTTCTGCCAGCTTGTCTAGCTTGCTCTGCACTATGCGGAGCTGCTTTGCAATTTCATCCCGCTCGTCATGTGCCCGTTGATTCTCTTTTGCGTTCTGTTCCTCGCTCATCACTTCCAGAATTGCGCCGATCATCATGTTCAGGAATACGAAGGCCGTGAGGAAAATGAAGGTTAGGTAGAAGATCCAGCTAAGTGGGTACTGCTCCATGGTGGCGTACATCACGTCGGTCCAATCTTCGAACGTGGCCACGCGAAACAGGGTGAGCATGGAAATCGCTACATCACCCCAGAGTTCTTCATCCACCTTGGCAAAGAACATTGAGCCCATGGCCGCGTAGATGTAGAAAATGATAAACATTAGCAGCGCGATGTAACCCATGCGGGGAATGGCTTTGAGTAGGGAGTTGATCAAAAAACGCAACTCGGGCACTACAGAAACCAGACGCAATACCCGGAAGACCCGCAACAATCTGCCAAGCAAGACTGCCTCCGAGTTATCCAGAGGAATGAGGCTGCCAATCACCACTAGCGTGTCAAACACGTTCCAGCCGTCCATAAAGAAGCGTCGTTTTACCGGGCTGGCGGCAAAGCGGAAGAGTATCTCGATCAGGAAAAACAGCGTAATAGCCGTATCCATCACACTTAGGGATTGCTCTACCAAGGGCGGCAGGTCGTAGGTTTTTGCGCCTATGGTAAGAGCCGAAAGGATGATGATGGCAATAACCACGCCCTGAAAGAGCGTGCTGGACTCGATTCGGCGTAACTGGTTAAAGCCAGCGACAGGGGACATTTCCGGGGACATGGGTTTTACTGCTCCAGATGACATCGGGTGTGCGGATTCTAATCGCCCGTTCAGTGCTGGAACAGTCTTCTTACAGAGAATTCAAAAAACGCCCATTTTTCGCCTTAGCGTCAGGGCGATTTTGTGTCTTTTAACGGATCGCTTTGACGATTCAGTGGATAGAACAGTTGCGGAGACGCCAGTTCCGGCAAGTCGGTTTGTTCCTTGTTCGCAGCCCACTCCACGCGCTCGGCTGAGCGGATGGCGTAGTGCATCCAAATCAGTGCGGCAGCGGCGATAATAAACATCAGCATAAAGCAGCTCTGCCAAATACCCGTAACATCATTCAGAACACCGAAGGTCAGCGGTAGAATAAACCCTCCTAGCCCGCCAATCATGCCTACCACGCCGCCAACAGCGCCTACATGCAGCGGGTAATAGACAGGTATGTGCTTATAAACGGCTGCTTTGCCGAGCGACATGAAAAAACCCAGCGTAAAAATGAGAACAATAAATACGGGCAGGTTCATCTCAAGGGTGAAGCGAATGTCGCTGTCAATGCCGTGTACAACGTAATCCGTGGGTGGGTAGCTCAGTAGGAAGGTGCAGATAACCGATGCGATAAACGTCCAGTACATTACACGCCGTGCGCCGAAGCGGTCAGACATCCAGCCACCCAGAATGCGGAACAGAGATGCTGGAATCGTGTACAGAGCTGCAATCATGCCTGCTGTGGTTATGTCGAGGCCGTAAACACCAATCAAGTAATGCGGTAGCCAAAGTGCCAGTGCCACAAAGGCACCGAATACGAAGAAGTAGTAAAGCGCAAAGCGCCATACGCGTAGATCCCGCAGTGGCTCCATCTGCTCCATAAACGAACGCTGTTGTTCGCCTTTTTTCCGATCGGCTGAAACGGGATCTTCCTTTGCAAGAAGCATGAAGACGATACCCATAACGGCGAGCACAGAAGCGTATATCTGGGCGGTCGTTTCCCAACCAAAAGCCACCAACAAAAAAGGCGCGCCGAAGTTGGTGACTGCAGAGCCGACGTTGCCTGCCCCAAAAATACCTAGTGCAGTACCTTGCCGAGCAGGTTCAAACCAGGCGGCTGTGTAGGCCACGCCCACAATGAACGCGCCACCGGCAAGGCCTACTCCAAGAGCGCCAATCAGTAGTAGGAGGTAAGTCGTGGCATAGGTAAGCAGGTAAACACAGGCAGCTGTGGTTAGCATGAGTATTCCAAGCACCCAGCGCCCGCCGTAGCGATCCGTCCAGATGCCAAGAAATAACCGGCTAATGGAGCCTGTCAAAATAGGGGTGGCCATCAGTAGGCCAAGCTGGGTGTCAGATAGCCCCAGGTCTTCCGCAATACGGATGCCGATAATGGAAAAAATGGTCCACACCGCAAAGCAAAGCGTGAAGGCCAGCGTAGAAAGGCCGAGTGCTCGATGTTGTTGGGTACGGGTTGGCATGTTCATTACGTTGGCCATCCTTCTCTGCGTTTTTAGGCCTTGGTTTATTACTTCTGCAAAGGTATCAAAAACTGTGTTTTCGGTGTCGGGGCATTGGGGGTACCTCCTGCAGGGCGGGCTGGTGGTAGTCCTATGGCGGGTTTACCCGGAAGGAGGTAGTGATCTGATTGCTCTGGTGGGGTAGCTGGTGGTGCTTTTGATCTATATCAATTATGGCCTGCTATGGAGTGTGGGCTAATACTGAGCAATATCAATTGGCGGGGTGCTCGTGCGTGGCATTACCGCCTTCGGAGACTGCTATGAAAATCATGATTGCCTATGACGGCTCCAGGAATGCGAAGCTGGCGCTGGTTCAGACGATTACGATGTTTCGCGATCTGAAACCGCAGCTCACTTTGGTGGCTGTTGCTGAAAATCCCAGAGACATTACGGCCAGTAACGAAGACTTATTTCAGGAAGAGTTGACTCGCCTCAAGACGCAACTGGTTGAAGCACAAGAAGTATGCATGAACGAGGAGGTGGCCTCTGAAACGCTGCTGTTGGAAGGGGACGCTCGCAAAATGCTGCTTTATGCAGCGGATAGCAAAGTTAAGCCCGACATGCTCGTTATCGCTCGCCACAGTGAAGAAGTTGATGGCGGTTTGATTGCCCGCTCACTGACTTACTTTGTGGACGAACTGGATTACATGACATTCGGAAAGGTCAGCTCGTTTCTGGCCCGCCGGGTGGAATGCCCGCTATTAATCCTGCCCAGCCGCTAATAGCCACTGGCACTGAACTGTAAGCCCCCGGAGGCTGAAATGAGAGTTGCAGACGTATTCCGCTTCAAAAATCCAGAGATCAAGGCGCTGCACCTGACTTGGATAGCATTTTTTATCACTTTCTACGTGTGGTTCAACATGGCGCCACTGGCGTCCAGCATGCTGAAAAGTGTTGACTGGTTAACCCCGGACGACCTGCGTTTGTTCGCCATATGTAACGTGGCGCTGACAATTCCTGCGCGCATTATTGTGGGTATGGCTCTTGACCGCTTCGGCCCGCGCCGGGTGTTCTCGATTCTGATGATTCTAATGTCGATTCCGGCACTCACCTTCGCCTTCGGCGACACCATGACCCAGTTGTTGGTTAGCCGTTTGGTACTCAGCTCTATTGGTGCAAGCTTTGTGGTGGGTATCCACATGACAGCCATGTGGTTCAAGCCCCGGGACATCGGCTTTGCCGAGGGCTTCTACGCAGGTTGGGGCAATTTTGGTTCTGCCGCTGCAGCGTTGACCCTGCCTACTATTGCACTGCAAATGTACGGCGGCGACGACGGCTGGCGCTGGGCTATTGCCCAGAGTGCTATCGTGATGGCGCTTTACGGTGTGTACTACTGGTTTGCGGTTACCGACGGCCCTGTGGGAACCGTGCACCGTAAGCCTCGTAAAGCCAGTGCTCTGGAAGTCAGCACCTGGGGTGATATGGTCAAACTGATTCTTTGGACCATACCTTTGATTGGTGTTCTGGCAATCCTCGTTTGGCGCATCCAGAACATGGGCTACCTGAGTGTTACTGGCGCCATCATCGCATACGGGGTGATTGTGGCCATTGTGCTCTATCAGGTTGTACAGATTTTGCGAGTGAACCTGCCAATCCTGAAAAAAGGTGTACCAGAGGACGACAAGTACCCGTTCAACAGCGTTGCTGCTCTAAACAGCACCTACTTTGCCAACTTTGGTGCTGAGCTGGCGGTGGTATCCATGTTGCCGATGTTCTTCGAGGAAACCTGGAGCTTGAGTGCGGCAGCCGCTGGTATGGTTGCAGCTTCCTTTGCTTTCGTTAACCTAGTGGCCCGCCCCATGGGTGGCATGGTTTCCGACCGCATGGGTAACCGCCGCTTTGTTATGCTCAGCTACATGTTCGGTATTTGTGTGGGCTTTGCGCTGATGGGTTTGCTTAACTCCAGTTGGCCGCTGATCATCGCCGTGGGCATTACTGTTTTCACGTCTTTCTTTGTGCAGGGTGCAGAAGGTGCAACCTTCGGTATTATCCCGTCGATCAAGCGCCGCCTGACCGGGCAAATATCAGGCATGGCGGGTGCTTATGGCAACGTAGGGGCGGTGGTCTACCTGACTATCTTCACCTTCGTTACCCCTAGCCAGTTCTTCTTCATCATTGCTGGCGGAGCCTTCATAAGCTGGGTGCTTTGCCTGATGTGGCTGAAAGAGCCTGAGTCTGGCTTTGCGGAGGAGTATGAAGTGTCTTCTGTCGACCTGCAGATTGAGGAAGAGGAGCGCCAGCGTCAGGCGGCACTTGGCAAAGCTTGATGTGTTGACGTAATAAAGCTAGTAACAAAGCCCCGCCCGGAGCAATCCCGGCGGGGCTTTGTTGTTGATTAACGTGTGCTACTCGGCCGGTTCGGCTTCAAGCCATGCCCATGCATCCTCTTCCATGGCCACAGTGAAAGTGCGCATGTCGATATCAGGAAATAGTGGATTCATAGTGTCGACGATTTTTCGCATCCAGCTGGGTGCGCCAACTATGGCGTAGCGCTCCACCTTTTCCATGGCGGAGAGCTTCATTGAGAAGAGGCCGCTTTGCATAAGGATGGAGGGGTCGAAGCCGCCGAAATGTTTTATCCGATTGAGCAGTCGTACCTTGTTTTGGCCTGCAAGAAAGTCTTCCATTTTTTTGATCACGCCAGGCATTTCCTCTGAGGACATCACACCGTCTATTTCAAAGGCGAGCACGTTATCTTTGTTAGTTTGTATGAAGCGGATTGATGCGTTTGGCGGTGTACCATGATCCGGAGCGGAAACGTGTTTCAACATGGCTGCATCCTCTCTTGGGCAAGACTAAAGGTATATTCTTCAGTGTAAGACATTGGCGGTGCAGTGATGGTTTGCGACAAATGAATAGTTTGATGTGAATCAGTGTTTGCGGAAAATTTTTCAGGCCCCAGCAAAAAGCCCGCCGGAGTTTTATCCTCCGGCGGGCTTTCTATTTACTTGTATGTTCTACATTAGGGCTTAAGGGTTTTTGATGTAAGCCCCTTTGCGCAGGTAGAACCACCAGTTCACCACGAGGCAAAGGGCGTAGAACACCGCAAAACCGTACATGGCCACTTCCGGAGTGCCGGCTTGGATCTGTTGGCCGAGCAGCTTGGGTGCAATGAAGGCACCATAGGCCGCGATGGCGCTGGTCCAGCCAAGTACCGGGCCCTTCTGCTGCTGGTTAAAGATATAGCCGATGCTGCGGAAGGTGGATCCGTTGCCGATGCCGCTGGCAGCGAACATTACAATGAACAGGATCAGGAACAGAGCAAAGTAGCTGTTGGGGTCAGTGGAGTTGTAGGCCAGCATCATCACGTAGCCGGTTGCCACAGAGGCTACAACCATCACCACAGAAATGATCTGGGTAACGATAGAGCCGCCCATCTTATCGGAAATCCAGCCGCCTACTGGGCGAATCAACGCACCTACGAATGGCCCCATCCAGGCCCAGGTCAGTGCGCTGGGTGCATCCGGGTTAACCACGCGGGTAACGGTGCCGTCTGCCGCTACTTCCATCATGTTGCCAAAGATAACGCCGATAGACAGCGGCAATGCAGCCGAGAAACCGATGAACGAGCCGAAGGTCAGGATGTACAGTACTGTCATAGACCAAGTGTGTTTATTACTGAAAATGGCAAACTGGTTTTTGATGTTGGGCTTGATGTCGCCGGGAATCAGGCGCAGCAGAACTACAGTTAGAACAATGGTTAGTGGCAGAGCTAGCCACATATTCATAACGCTGAGCGCCCAGACACCTGCAATTGAGGTCAGAATGCCCACGCCATAAAGCCCGAGAATTTTTCCGAAAGCCGATGCAGGGTTTCCGGGGTTCGGGGTGACGACTTTCAGGTTGTTCATGCCGAACCAGCCGGCAAAGGCTAGAGGGATTAGAAATACTAGCCAGATAAATCCTGCGTTTTGAATCCAGGTATCTGTTCCAGCCTCAATGCGACCAATCAGAGTACCGCTGGGGCTCTGAAGTTGCATAGGCTCGCCCGCAAGAAAACCAAAAACGCCAACGGTCATCACCAGCGGAATCAGTATCTGCATAGTGGTAACGCCAAAATTACCTAAGCCAGCGTTCATGCCAAGACCGTAGCCTTGCTTGCTCTTGGGATAGAAAGAGCTGATGTTGCTCATGGAGCAAGCAAAGTTGCCGCCACCAATACCCGAGAGCAGTGCCAGTGCTTGGAAAACGATGAACGGTGTATCTGGATTCATCAGTGCAATGCCAGTGCCGGCAGCGGGGATCATCAATAGGGCGGTAGTGAGGAAGATGGTGTTACGGCCACCGGCAATCTTGATCATGAACGATGCGGGGATTCGCAGGGTAGCGCCAGACAAGCCGGCAATCGCAGAGAGAGTGAAAAGCTGCTCGATGCTGAAATCAAAACCCAAGTTTTTCATCTGGGTGGTGATCATTCCCCACATCAGCCATACCGCAAACCCCAAGAGCAGGCTAGGAATGGAAATCCACAGGTTTCGGGAAGCAATTCGCTTGCCTTCCTTCTCCCAAAAATCTTCGTTTTCGACATCCCAGTGCTCGATGTCGGCGTTGGTTTTAGCCATAACAATACTCCCTTGGTTAACCTACCCTGTGCCGCATCGGGCGCGGTTTTCGGGCTTCTTGCTACCATTGTGCAAAGCTAAGCGCCTGTCTATTCATGACATTTATCAAGGAAAGTTTAGTAAAAAAGAGGGCGCTTTAAGTGGCTTGTGTTCATGCCGTAATGCGGGGCTATAACTACATATAATTCAATAAGATGCCATGGTGATATCACCAAGTGGGTAATCATTCAAGCGGTTGGCTCAGGAGAGGTAGCCACTCATTTCCGGCGGCTTTTTGCATGCTTGGCGAGAACGAGTAGCCTAATAGTTACCCATAGGTAAGCCAGCGCCCAAGTGCTTGCAGAAAGCCATAACAGTATGGGCGAGCTGAAGGGCGAGGGGCCCGTGATAAACCGGCTAATTGCAGCGATGGCTATAAGGGCTGCAATGGGTAAAACTTCTCCTGCGGGCGGTGGTTTGCGATGGCTTCTTTGCCAAGCCAGGCGAAGCATTACGCTGGACGACAAGGTTCCCAGCGCTCCGATGGTAATCAAATGCAGGGCGGGAGCGAGCGATTGGCCGTGCAGCAGCGCCAAGCCTGTAGCAAAGGCACCAATGGCAAGCCAAATATACCCGAGCGCCAAGATCAGCAGATCAGGACGCTCCGGGCAGAGCCATAGTTTCCAGCGCAATGTGCGCAAGGCGATTAGCCCTGAAGCACAAATCAACAAAGTGCCGGTTAGAGTATTCGCTGCTGGAAAAACCGTGAAAAAAATGGAACTTCCGAGCGCAAGGATCAAAAGGCCCTCGATTCGAGGCTGAACCCGGGCTTCCAGAGGAATGCCTTTTTTCTCCAGAGTGCCCGCCACTGCCGGGGCAATCAGCCGCCCGCCCATGAAGGTCATTAATAGCAACAACCCAACGATGGCGGAATGCATCAGGGCGAAAGGGCCGGGCAGCCAAAATGTGTGCGGTACCGCCAGCGTTGTTGAAAGCCAGAAAACGACCGCGAGTAGACAAATCAAGAGAATGAGCGGCCCTACCATTTTATTGCGCCACTTCTTTGCGGCATTGAAGCGAGGCACGACATGCCAAGCCAACAGCAACGCAAAAGAGGGGCCTAGAAGCTGGGCTAAAAGACTGTGCGGGAACAGAATCCAGCTTAGCCGCGCTGCTAGCCAGAGGCCAAAAAGAGGGTAGAGCACAGCATGAGTTTGTGGGCCAAGCGTATAGCCAGCAATCAGGGCCAGCGCAAACCCGAAAATCAGTTCATGGCCATGCCCGGCGCCAAGCAGCCCTGCCGGCCATCCTGTGCCCGACCAGACCGCCCAAACAGAGAGTGGTACAGCCAGCGCAGCCAGCAGGCTTGCGGCAGGAAAAAACAGCCAAAAGGCTTGGGGTTTTTGCTTACGCTTGTTGCTTGAGTTGTTCAAGGTCATTCCGGTTGATTGACGGTTTGGCGAAAGGCGCCTAAAAAGAATAAGTAGAAGCCATCATAATATTGCAAAAGCTGTCCCGTGAGGCAAATGCACTTACCCGAGAGCAAGGAGGTTCACAATGAACGTTTCAAGCATGCTTAAACTTCCGTTTTCCAGCAATGGGGGCTGGGCCGAACTCCAGCGTAGGCAGTTCTCCATTCCTATGCTTGCGTGGTTTGTTGTAGTGCCCCTGTCGCTCTTGCCACCTGTGATGCTCTATTACGCGGGCACCCATTATGGTGATGACTTTATTACCGGCTTCGGTGGAAAAGAGTGGCGTTTTATAACGACCATTCTCTTTCTCGCAGAATTGTTAACCTTCTTTGTAATGGGCTGGCTAATACACGCTGTTGTAGATAGCCATAAGTTGAAGGTCAGCTACAACGATGCCTATTTACTTGCGGCAATAGCGCCCATTCCGCTTTGGTTATCGTCGTTGACATTGCTTGTGCCGGTATTGGCTCTCAACGTGTTGGCGGTTTTCGCGGCGATGGCGCTTTCCTGCACCCTCGTGTACCAAGGCTTGAGATCGCTTTGCCACCGCAGCCCAGACGATGTGCTTACTATGTCTGTTACCTACACAGTGATGGCGGCCTCACTGCTGGCTTGGGGTGTGTTAATGGCGTTGGTTTGGGCGTATTGATCCAGACGCTCCCGCTCAGTGGGCTTGAGGGGATGTATATAGCCCCGCAGCGGGGGTTAAAAACCACGCGTTGTGCTGCGCATTCGCTGTACCGAACCTTCATAAAATACCGAAATGGCTTGGCAGCAGTCGGCTCTTGTTTTTGCACTTCAGGTGTCTGTGTCATGTCTGCGTTCCTTGTCCTTCAAAAGAATCTGTCTACCAAGTATCGACCATTGGTCGGCGGCGGGCTTGCCTTGGCCCTGCTTTTTTAACGGACTTGAGCCCCCGAATAATCCAGCTTCGGGTTTCGAATGGGTCAATTACCGCGTCAATTTCCAGCGATACCGCCATGCTCAGGGCTTTACCCTGCTCATAGTGCTTGGCGACCAGCTTATCAAATAGAGCTTTTTGCGCGGCCTCGTCGCCAGCCTTCGCAAGTTCATTCTTGTACCCCAGGCGTACTGCACCTTCCAGCCCCATGCCTCCAAACTCCCCGGTGGGCCAAGCCACGGTGAAGAAAGGGTTGTGGAAGGAGCCTGCGGCCATACCCATAGCGCCAAGCCCATAGCCTTTGCGCAGCACAATAGTGAACACGGGAATCTGCAGGCTGGCGGCCGTCACGAACAGGCGGCTGGTGTGGCGAACCAGTCCGGATTTCTCGGCCTCTGGCCCGACCATGAAGCCCGGGGTGTCGCACAAGCTCACCAGTGGCACATCGAAGGCATCGCACAGCTGCATGAATCGGGCAGCCTTGTCTGAGCCATTGGCATCGATGGCACCGCCAAGGTGTCTTGGGTCGTTGGCAATGATGCCTACGGGGCGGCCTTCAATGCGGGCAAAGGCGGTGACCATGCCCGAGGCGAAATCTGGCCTTAGCTCAAGGTAGCTGTCGCTGTCTGCCAGGGTGCGAATTAACGCGCGAATGTCGTAGGAGCGTAGACGGTTTTCCGGAATGCTTGAGCGTAGCAGACGTTGGTCGTCGCATTGCCAATCAGCGGTGGCTCCCTGGAAATACGACATGAGTGTACGGGCGACTTGAGCGGCCTCTTGCTCGTTCTCTACCAGACAATCCACTACACCGTTGGCCACCTGCACAGACATGGGGCCAACATCTTCTGGCGCGAATACACCCAAGCCGCCACCTTCAATCATTGCCGGGCCTGCCATGCCCAGGCTCGCGTTGCGGGTGGCGATAAGCAAGTCACTGGAACCGGCGAACACCGCGTTCCCGGCAAAGCAGCGGCCAGACACTATGGCTATGCGTGGCGCCAAAGCGCTTAACCTTGCGTATTGCAGAAAGCTGGGGGTGTGCAGGCCAGCGATCAGGGTTGCATCATCGGTATCACCGGGTCGTCCGCCACCACCTTCGGTGAAGAAAATAACCGGCAGATGTTGCTCTTCCGCTACATGCAGAATCCGGTCGGTTTTGCGGTGGTTCATGGTGCCCTGGGTGCCGGCAAGTACGGTGTAATCGTAAGCCAGCACCGCACAGCGAGCCTGTTCTTCGCCAAAGCTGTCACCGTTCACCGCGCCCACGCCCGTTACCAAACCGTCGGCCGGTGTCGATTGCATCAACTCTTCGGCTGACCGACGCTTGCGCTGGGCGGCGAAGGTGAGGGCACCGTATTCCATGAAACTGCCCGGGTCGCAGATATTGGCGACGTTTTCCCGTGCCGACAGCATGCCCCGCTTGTGGCGCTTGGCTATTACCTCCGGGCGGGCTTCATCCTGAGTCAACCGGTGACGCTCAAAGGACTCTGCCAGATCCGGGCGTATGTGGTTCAGGTCGACCGCTTTCTCGGTCGTTTCTGTGTTTTGGGTTCCCTCGCCAGGTTCGATATAGGCAATTGCCTGGCCTTCGCTCACGTAGTCGCCATGTTCAAGTGGAAGGCTATGAACACTGCCTGAAACAGACGCTTGTATCTCATGCTCCATTTTCATGGCTTCAATAATGGCGAGGGTTTGGCCTTTGTGTACGTTTTCCCCTACCGCCACCAGAGATTTGATTAACTGCCCTTGCATGGGAGCTGAGGCAGCCTCTGTACCTTCCGGCGCCTCTGTTCCGGGCGTGGTGCTCTCGGTTTTTTGTGCAGGTCCTGTGGTGGAAAACAGGCGAGGATGCTCCTGCTCGCACTTGGCAACCAGCGCCGCCATCTGGTCGTCCACATAACGGGTATACACGCGGTTATCCGCAACATCTGGTTGCGATAACAAAGCCTGCAGGAAGCTGATGTTCGTTTTAACCCCTTCAACCCGGAACTGGCACAGTGCCCGGTAGGCTTTTCTTACCGATTGGGCGTAATCCTGTGAGCGGCTGTGCACAATAACTTTGGCCAACAGGGAGTCGAAATTAGGGTTGGTGGTGTACCCGTTGTAGCCGTAGGTGTCGACCCGCACACCCGGGCCGCCGGGTGGTTCGAATACGCTCAGCGTGCCGCCGCTTGGGCGGGTAACTCCGCTGGCGTCCAGGGACTCCATGTTGATACGACACTGAATGGCAAATCCGTTTGGTGCAGGGATATCGGCTTGTTGTAGCTGAAGACTCTGGAGGCTGGCTCCGCCAAGCACAGCAATCTGCGCCTGAACCAGATCAATTCCGGTGATTTCTTCGGTGATGGTGTGCTCTACCTGAAGCCTGGGGTTGGCCTCCATGAAGTAGAAGTCAGAGCCGTTTGCGTCCACCAGAAACTCAAAGGTACCTAGGCCTGCGTAGTTTA
Source organism: Marinobacter sp. 1-4A (assembly GCF_016597725.1). GTDB lineage: Bacteria > Pseudomonadota > Gammaproteobacteria > Pseudomonadales > Oleiphilaceae > Marinobacter. Next base: position 109,993 of record NZ_VCGY01000002.1, on the reverse strand, counting down.
CTTCGTGCGCCAGGCGCAGAGCTGCGTCGAGCAGTCGGTTCCGGGTGGCTTCGGAAAGCGTGGGGCTGGGAGCAATTTCAATCAGCTTCTGGTTGCGCCGCTGCAGGCTGCACTCACGCTCCCATAGGTGTACGGCGTTTCCAAAGCCATCGCCCAATACCTGAACTTCGATATGGCGGGCTTGCTCAATAAGCTGTTCAACATATAGATCGTCGTCGCCGAAAGCGGCTTTGGCTTCACGGGCACAGGCGTGGAAGTTGGCTTCAATATCATCGCCCGGATGAACAATGCGCATGCCCCGGCCACCGCCGCCGGATATGGCTTTGATCACAGCTGAGGCATTGCCATTCTGGTTGGCAATGAACGCTTTGACTTCGTCGAGGGAGGTGCGGCCCTGGGTGCCGGGTGTTATGGGCACGCCGCACTTTAGCGCAAGTTTCCGTGCTGCAGCCTTATCCCCAAGCTGTTCGAGGGTGTTGGCATCCGGGCCGATAAACGTAATGCCTTGTTGCACGCAGCGGCGGGCCAGTTCCGGATTCTCGCTCAAAAATCCATACCCAGGGTGCAGGGCATCGGCTCCTGCCTCAATCGCGGCCGCGATGATCGCATCTATATCCAGATAGGCTCGGGCACCTTTTCCGGGCAGCTTGATGGCCTGATTCGCGTGCTGGATATGCAGGGATTCGCTATCGTCTTCAGAGTAGACCGCAACAGATTCCAGGCCCATGTCTCCAGCGGCTCTGGCGATTCGAATGGCGATTTCGCCGCGGTTGGCGATCAGTAGCTTATTGAATTTCACTCACGTACCTTTTTGTTTTAACTACCTGTTTTAACTGCCGGTTTTACTTGTAGAATCAGCGATTCAGAATTATTTTGCTAGCATATCCCGCAAGGCTTTGCGGTTCAGTTTACCTACGGCCGTTTTCGGTATGGTGTCGATAAAGATGAACTTTCGCGGCTTTTTGTAGGATGCGAGCTGGTCCCCGATGAATTCAAGCAGCTCCGCCTCAGTTACTTGGGCATCAGGCTTTACCGCGATGGCTGCGGTGACTGCTTCAACCCATTTTTCGTCTTTGGTGCCTACCACAGAGCACTCAGCAACTGCAGGGTGTCCCATGAGAACGTCTTCAACTTCCCGTGGGTAGACGTTGTATCCACCGGTGATAATCATGTCGGATGTGCGGTCTTTCATGTGCAGAAAGCCTCGCTCATCAAAAACGGCGACGTCACGGGTTCTCAGCCAACCGTCTTCCGTAAAGGTTTCGGCGTTCAGTTCGGGGGCGGTGTAATAGCCTTTCATGGTGATGGGTGTGCGCACCAGAATTTCGCCGGGCTGGCCTTCAGGTACGTCGTTTCCGGCTTCATCTACCAGCCGGAGTTCCACATCGACGCAGGGGCGACCGCATGAGCCGAGCAAGTCGCCATGATGATCTTCAGGGCGCAACACAGTCATGCCCAGCGGGCATTCGGTTTGACCGTAGTATTGCCAGAAACGCTCCTGCCCCCAGATTTCCATGGCCTTTTCGATGACTGGGCGCGGCATGGGGGAGGCACCATAGATGATGTGCTTGAGGCTGGATGCGTCGGTTGATTCCACCTGTGGGTGACCCAGCAGCATTTGCAGCATGGTAGGAACCAGATTGATGGCCGTAATTTTTTCTTTGGCGATCAGTTCCAGATAAAGAGTGGGATCAAAAGAATCCATAATCACTGTTCTGGCACCGCGCAACCAGAAAGGCAGCACGAACACACCGCTGGCATGGATCAACGATGCGGCATGCAGCATGGCATCATCGTGCTCCGGGCTGATTACGTTCATCAAAACGTTTTTGCAGATTGCAGCATAGGAGGCCTGAGTGTGCTGCGCCGCTTTGAGCGTGCCGGTGGTACCCGAAGTAAACAGGGTGGCCACTACATCGTCGCCTTGCACGGTAATCTCTGGCGCTATGGCCGATTGGGCGCTGGCTGCCTCGGCAAGGTCAACGCCACCTTCCAGCTTGCTGTCCAGCCCCAGGCACTCCAGCTCCGGCAGCTCGGCTTTCAGAGCAGCGGCATGATCGGCCAGATCCGCTCCGAATATCAGCATTTGGGCTCCGGTTTCCTGCAACATTTTTGCATGTTCGCGAACAGAGAGACGGCTATTCAAAGGAACGCGGTTAATGCCTTTTTTCACACAGGCAAAATCCACCGGAACGCTGTAAGGGCCGTTGTTGAGCAGCAAGGCGATGCAGTGTCCCTGTTTTATCCCTGATGCGCTCATGGCGTTTGCCAGACGGCTGCTTAGTTCATCCACTTCACGGAACGTAAAGGACTGATCCCGGTAGATAATAGCTGTGCGGTTTGGGTAAGCTTTTGCACCGCGGTTAATCAGGTCGAGGTAAGTTGTTGTCATAGTATTACCCTCTTTTATTTTCTATTTTAGTTATTGAATTCGCCGTGGCGGCCTGCACCCTTGGCAAACCGTTGGGCGCCTGCAATGGCCTCTTCGAACACGATGGGATAGCCCTTCTTGCCTTCATTGCGCAGGGCGTCTGCCAAAGGTAATTCCCATTGGCGGTAGGCGGATGCACGATCTGCCAGCATGCATTGTTGAGGGAATTCTGCGATTTGCCGAGCCAGCGCCTCAGCTGCATCGCGGCTTTCTCCATGGGAAACAACGCGATTCGCAAGCCCCATCTGAAAGGCTTCATCTGCTTTCACCGGACGGCCCGTTAGGATCATATCCAGAGCACGGGACTGACCGACTACGCGGGGCAGGCGTACTGTTCCGCCATCAATCAATGGCACCCCCCAACGCCGGCAAAACACGCCGAACACGGCGGACTCTTCGACTACCCGCAAATCACACAGCAGCGACAATTCAAGGCCGCCTGCCACCGCGTAACCTGATACAGCCGCGATTACAGGTTTGCTTAATGCCATGCGGGTCGGGCCCATTGGGCCGTCGTCCTTACCTTCGGAATCAATGTTGTTGCGGGTTTTGGGGTCGTGCATTGCTGTTAGGTCAGCGCCGGAACAGAAGGTCCCATTCGCACCCCAAAGAACGGCGACACGTAAGTTTGGAGCGGCCTCGAAGTGCTCGAAAGCCGCTAAAAGAGCGGCTGCCGTAGGGCCGTCTACGGCATTTTTCTTGTCAGGGCGGTCTAGAATGATGGTGCAAATATGACCTTGTTCTTCAATGCGAACGGCAGGGGTGTCCACGTTAGTATCTTCCTACAAATGAAACTGGATTCAATGTATCAGAAGAGTAGCACGCTTATTAATTGCTGCCATCATGTCGCGTACGGAAGTACACCAAAATAAATGGCACTGAAATGACAGGCACTGCCGCCGATTACGAATAGGTGCCAAACCGCATGCATATAGGGAATACGGTCGGCCAAATAGAAGGCAACGCCAGCGGTGTAAACGATGCCGCCAGCAATCGTGAGGTTTAGCGCAGTTTCGTTCAGGCTTGCCACCAGATCTGAGGATGCAAACGTAATGAGCCAGCCCATGGCTACATAGATGCCTACACGTGCAAGCTTGAATCGGTTGGCGAAGGTGATTTTCAGCACTACCCCGGTAATGGCTAACGACCAGATTATGGCGAACAGTGTCCAGCCTACAGCTCCACGCATGTTTACCAGAAGAAATGGCGTATAGGTGCCTGCAATTAGGAGAAAAATCGCGCAGTGGTCCAGAGTTTTAAAGGATTTTTTCAGCTCGGGGCGGCGAGCGCCGTGATACAGGGCAGAGGCCATGTATAGCAAAATCAGGGAGGCGCCGAATATGCTGAAACTGATGATTTTCCAAGTATCGTGCAGCTGGGTGGCGCCAGCGATCAATATGATGGTGCCGATTACGCTGAGCAATGCGCCAATGCCATGGGTGGCGCTATTCAGCCATTCTTCTATGCGCTGGTGAGTTGGGGTTGATAGAGATTGCGATGTGATCATTGGTAAAGAGTCCGTATTTGCGATGGCAACACGGTACTTCAGCGTACAGGTGTACGCAATTAATCAGAGAGACTATTCCGTGATCCGCTGCTACCGGAGTCGGCTCCAGCAGAGCAGCGGTTCAGGTTGATTAGCTCGGAACTCACTCCAGAGAAGGGAGGAAAAGAACGACCTCGGGAACTGCGACCAGAAATATCAGAATCACGAAGTCCATGACCAAGAACCAGAATATGCCCCGAAAGATCGCTGAGGTAGAAGCCAGATTGCCTACAACGCTTTTAATCACAAACACGTTCATGCCGATTGGCGGTGTTATCATGCCTATCTCCAGTAACTTTGTTAGTACTACACCGAACCAGAGTAGGTTAAGGCCGGCACTGTCGACGATTGGCAATATGATGGGAAGAGTCAGCAACATGGCTCCGATGGGCTCAAGGAACATACCTAGAAATACGTAGATCAGAACGATTGCAAAAAGCAGCATGAAGTGGCCCGAGTTCAGGCTTATTATCAATTCGGATAAGTAATCTCCCGCCCCGGATAACGCCAGAAATCGAGTGAGCAGGCTGGCGCCAACCGCGATAATGATAAGAGCGCCGGTTGTCATCAGCGTCTCAAGAATCGCGTTGCGAAAACGAGCCCAGTTGAGGCTTCGTTTAAGTGCAGCTACTACGAGGGAAAGAAAAGCACCAACAGCACCCGCCTCGGTAGCAGTGAAGATGCCACCGAACAAACCACTGAATATACCAATCATAATTAGCAATACAGGCCAAGTGTCCTTCAGTGCGCGGATTTTCTCGACGGTGGGAATGACTTCATTCGTATCGGGTGCGAGCGAGGGGTTGAGCTTTACTCGTATCAAAATCACAACGACATAGCCGATAGCGGTTAGAATGCCTGCGCTGATGCCCCCAAGGAATAGCCCTGTAATGGACTGCTGCGCGATAATGCCGTAAAGGATCATGATTATTGAGGGTGGTATCAAAGCCCCGATTGTACCTGCTACTGCAACCGTGCCCGTAGCCAGTTCAGGATGGTAGCGATGGCGAATCATTTCCGGAACGGCGATCTTACCCATAGCCGCTGAGCAAGCTACGGACGACCCGGAAACTGCTGCAAAGCCTGCAGAACCGAACACTGCCGCGATTGCCAGCCCTCCGGGCACACCTGATAGCCACATTCGAGCAGCGCGAAACATCCCTTGTGTGAGCTGGGTGTGGTAGCAAACAAACCCCAGCAATAAAAACATCGGTACAGAGCTTAATACCCAGTTCGAGGCGAACTGGTAAGGAATAATGCCGAGGGAGCCCCAGGCAATTTTCCACCCCATCATGTACCAGAGTCCACCGAAGGAAACCCCGATTAAAGAGACACCAATCGGAACTCTTAATGCAAGAAGTGCAACTAATATCCCGAGCCCGGATAGTCCAATTTGTACGTCAGACATTGTTATTCTTCCACCCCGTCATTAGCGTTCAGGTCGTCGGCTTGCGCTGTAAACGTATCCAGTCCTGATTTTGTCCTCAGGCAGGAATTTGCCAGTTTGTAAAAAACCACCAGCGTCATGAGCCCGCAGCCAAGGGGCAGCACGTAATAGGTGATCCAGATAGGAATGGCGTCGCTGCCTTGCACAACCGAAGCACCAAAACTCCTTTTTTTCTCTGCTTCTTCCCATGTGCGAACAGACAGCAGTGAAAAGACGATTGTCGACAGAAGAAAAGACAGGCGTTCCAGGTTGCGCTGTATCCAAATCGGGAATCGGGCTGTAATCACTTCGACTGAAATGTGAGCGTTTTTCTGTTCAGCGAATGCCAGAGGAATGAATACCGCAATAACCATGTAGTAATAGGAAACAATGGAAATGGTGCCCGGAATGGGCGAGTTAAGAAGATAGCGACTAGCAACGTCCAGAGTGATGTGTAGCATCATTAACGCGATTGCTAGCCCGCCGAGTATGGTCATCAAATTCGTGACCATAGATAAAAATCGACCAATACCGTACATGCTTGTCCCCACTACGCCCCAGAGGGTCGGCTTGTTTTTATTGAGTTTGTGTGTATCAGCATCGACTGTGGCAAGGAGCTCATGGCCTTGCCAGCAATAGGTGAATTCAAGAATAAGCGTGGTGGGCTAGCGCAACATCGTCGTAACCGACGAATTCGAGAGTTAAGGCTGTGCGGCAGGGAATGTTGCTGAGGGTTCAGCTTTCTGTGATAGGCTTTTGCGTTTATGTCCAAACGTTCAGAACTGAACAGCCGCGCCCTACGGGCCCGCTGAGCGAGTAGTTGGTATTTGATTTAAAGCCGGAGCTGTTAAGCGCTATGCTTGTTTCCCAAACGCCCAAGCGTTTTCTAATGGTTAGCAAACTCAACCCACCTGCCTCCAGAGCTGCTCAAGTTGAGCGCGCTGAGCTGTGCCAAAAAATATTGTCTGCTTCTGCGGCTAAGCTGATCGTCGTTCGTGCTTCTGCAGGATTTGGCAAAACCACTGCAATGACTCAGAGCATGTCTCGGATGAACAGCGCCGGAATTGCTACGGCTTGGCTTACTATTGATGACGCCGATAATGATGTCTCACGATTTTTGTTTTGTCTCAACGCGACAGTCTCACAGCTAACAGAAAATGAAGGCTACACGTTTAATGATGAGTCCATTGAGCGCCGGACTGCCAGTGAGGCGGCTTTTAATATAGTGGCTAGACTGTCCGAAAAGCGGTCTGCGTTTGCTCTATTCATAGATGATTTCGAGAAGATTCATGAGCAGTCTGTTCTCGGGCTTATTCGGGAAATAATCGAGCACTTGCCTGCAAGTGGGCAAATTATCATAGGCTCTAGGCACGTGCCGGAGCTGGGCCTTGGACGCCTGAGAGCGCGAGGACAACTGCTGGAGATTGATGTTTCTGAACTGCGTTTTTCAGTTGATGAGACCGTCGAATTTTTGGTGAACAGGCGTCAATTGGAATTGACGCAAGACGACCTAATTCATATCCATAATCGCTCGGAAGGCTGGGCAACAGCACTTTGGTTGGCTTCGTTGGCGCTTGAAGGTAATGCGAGCCCGCAGTCTTTCATTCATCGTTTTTCAGGTGAAAACGATGCTGTTGCAGACTATCTTGCACACGATGTGCTTGAGCAGCAGCCTGATAAAATTAAGTCGTTTTTGTTGCGCACGAGTATTCTTCGCCATCTGACTCCGTCCTTGTGTAACGCTCTTGTGCCTGAGTGTGATAGCGCAGCAATGCTACGCCATCTGGATACTCGCAGCGCTTTTCTTGCGCCTATTGAACACGAGCAGCTAACTTACCGTTACCACAGTTTGTTTGCAGAGTTTTTACGCTCCGTACTGCACGCAAAGTATCCTAATGAAGTGTCGGGTCTTCATTTGGCTGCATCAGAATGGTACGAGAACTCAGGGCGCTTTGTTCCCGCAATTGATCATGCAATCGAGGGGCGTGCGTTTGATCGCGCAATGTTCTTGTTGGATGCGCATGCCGAGCGATTGTTATCGCAGGGGCGGATGAAGCTTCTCGCGCGCTGGCTGGGTGAACTTCCAGCAGATCAGCTCAGCAAGTATGAGCTTCTCGAAATGATTTACATATGGGCTGTCGGGTTTACTAGTGGCCCGGACGAGGCGCTTGATATGCTTTCGAATACTAACTTGGAAGCCTCAGTGAATCCTGTAGTTAAATCACACATTCTTGCGTTCAAGCCTCTCATGATGGGCATGATGGACCGCTATGAGGAAGCCAGTGAACTAGGCCGCACTGACGGCAACGAGCTCTCAGGTTTTGCACCGTTTGCAGATATTGTCTCGATTAACTCTCGAGCGAATGTTTTTTCTGTCATGGGTAAGTACGATCAGGCTCGCCAGCTCATTGACGGAGCCAGAGACGCCCAGTTTAGTCACTCAAGTTCCTTCAACTCCATGTACTCAGAATCTTTGGAAGGGTTGATAGACCTTCAGGAAGGACGGCAGAAACAAGCGGCTGCACGTTTTCGCTTGGCTGTCGGTGCGACAAGCTCGACTTATGACTTTAGCCATACCAGTGGGAATGCATGGGCTGGCGTATTGCATGCAAACACTGTCTATGAAGCAAACGATCTAGAGCTGGCCGCCCGCTTATTGCACGTATACGGTCCACTGGTGCGGGAAGCCGGATTGCCCGACCATATGTTAATTAGCGATATTATGCTTTCGAGATTAGCGTTCAACTGTGGGGATGTTGATCGGGCATTTCAAGCGCTGACTGAGTTGGAGCACATGGGTAGGATCAGAAAACTACCAAGGGTCGTAGCAACGGCTAGGCTTGAGCGATCGCGGCTATTTTTGGCGCAGGGACGACCGGAAGCGGCAAAGCAGGAGCTTGACAGGGCGGGCAATGAGGAGCTTTGGCGGCGAGTTCGCAAACATAGGATGCCTGCAAACGATTTACAATATATGGAAATGGCCCGCCTGCGCTGGGAAGTACTTGCCGGTGACCCTCAAGCTGCGCTCGCACCACTCGAGATGGAAATAGCGGAAGCGCAAAACTGTTTATTATACCGACGGGTCCTGAAACTGAAACTGTTCAAAGCCATTGCACAGTATCGCTGTAATCGGCTGGAAGACTCGATTGAAGTGATGGCCGAGATTATGCCAACCTGTTGCGCAGAGGGATATGTACGTTTGTTTGTAGATGAAGGCGCAGCGGCAGGCATGGCGGTCAAACTTTACCATCAAACATTTCGTGAGGCTGGACGTCAAAGTGATCCGGTTTTTGTTAGCTATCTTGAGAGTTTAATTGAGGCGTTTGGGCCTGCGTTATTGTCGACCGCCGTATTGCCTGATGCAGAAGAGCCGACCCTGAATGCTCTAACGCGAAAAGAAACCCGAGTTCTACAGCTATTGTCGGAAGGGTACTCAAATAGCGCCATGTCGGAAAAGCTGTTTGTGTCAGACAGTACCGTGCGTACTCATCTGCGAAACATAAACTCCAAACTGAATGCTTCCAGTCGAACTCAAGCCGTTGCCATTGCACGGCGTTATGGACTTATTTGAACATGTGTCACTTACAGGGAGCCGCAGGCTCTAAATCAAGAACCTGCGGCACCCTGAGGCGGACTCTCTATGCAATGGCAGTCTTTTTCTGTTTCGCAAACTCGGCAAAATAATAAAGACTATCCGGGTTAGCCATGGCATCGGGGTTAGCAACGCTATCCACTGGAGCTCCCTGCAATACCTTTTTAACCGGCAGTTCCATTTTCTTACCCGTCAAAGTCCGAGGTATTTCAGTCACGTCGATTATGTCATTTGGTACATGTCGAGCTGAAAGGTTGGTGCGTATGGCGTTACGAATACGCTGGTCAAGCGCGCTCGTTAACTCCATGCCTTCTCGAAGCACCACGAACAACGGCATGTACGGATCGCGTCCCAGATATTCCAAATCTACCACTAGACTGTCCACAACTTCCGGAGCTTCCTCTACAACGCGATATATTTCGCTGGTGCCCATTCGAATACCCTGACGATTGATCGTGGTATCTGACCTGCCGTAAATGACTGCCCCACCACGGGGAGTTATCCGAATCCAGTCTCCATGTCTCCACACCTTCGGGAATACGTCAAAATAGCTTTCGTGATAGCGATGCCCATCGACATCTCCCCAAAAATACAGGGGCATGGATGGCATCGGTTTAGTGACAACAAGCTCGCCAACTTCATTTTCTATGATCTCTCCGTTGTCATCCATAGCGTAAACAGCTGTGCCTAATGTACGACACTGCATTTCACCTTCATAAAGTGGCATGATCGGACAGGAGCCTACATAAAATGCAGCGACGTCTGTGCCTCCGCTGATGGGAGCAATCAGTACGTCTTCAAACTGCTCGTTAATCCATTTGTATCCTTGTTCGGGTAATGGAGAGCCAGTTGAGCCAATGGAGCGGATTTGCTTGAGGTCCGCAATATCGCCGAGCTCAACACCGGCTTTCAGGCAGCTTAGATAATATGCTGCGCCAGCTCCAAAAAAGGTAACCTCGGCTTCTTCGGCGTATCTCCAAAGAGTCCCCAAATCGGGATATCCCGGATTACCATCAAACAGGCAGATAGTCGCTCCAACCAAAAGGCCGCTGATCTGACAGTTCCACATAATCCAGCCAGTGGTTGAGAACCACATGTAGCGATCCTGTTTGCCCAAATCCAAGTGGAGCCCGTGGCCGAGCATGCCTTCAAGCAAGGCGCCCCCGTGACCATGAACAATGGGCTTGGGCATCCCTGTAGTTCCTGATGAATAGACTATCCATAGTGGATGGTCGAAGGGCAGGTGCTCAAAGTTCATTGGGACATCATGCCCCAATAAGTCGTCCCATAAGGTTGCGTTCTCAAGGCGGGCTTCTGGATTGAGATAGGGCAGGAGAATTACGTTCTCCAACGTAGGCAGTTCGATTTTAAGGTTCTTCAGAACCTCAAGCCTATTGAATTCCTTTCCACCGTACTTGTAGCCGTCTACGGCCAGCAAGACTTTTGGGTCAATCTGGCGAAAACGATCTGTTACGCTGCGCACCCCCATATCGGGGGAGCAGCTTGACCAGATTGCACCGATGCTTGCGCAAGCATAAAACGCGATAACGGCTTCAGCAATATTGGGGAGGTAGGCAACAACCCGGTCGCCTGGCTCAACCCCCATTTGCCTTAAAGTAAAGGCAACGGATGCGATCTGGCTGCGCATTTCGGCCCAGGAGATGGTTTCGGTCGGGCGTATTTCTGAACGAGAGACTATCGCTGCATGATCGGAATTGTCATGGTGAAAACGAAAAACCTGCTCCGCGAAATTTAGCCGTGCGCCTTCAAACCATGCAGCACCCGGCATTTCGTGACTGCTCAGAACGCTTCGGTAGGGGGTGGTCGATTGAATATCATAAAATTCCCAGAACGCTGCCCAAAAGTCCTCGAGTGACTCTACTGACCATTCCCAAAGGGAATTGTAATCACTGAAGTGCAGCGATTTTTTCTCGCCCAGCCAGTCCATGAAACCTTTGATTTGACTCTGCTCGATGCGTGTCTGGCTTGGCTGCCACAGCGGTTTGGGAGTGACTGCTGTCATTTTAGAACCTCTAGCATATTTTGTTGTTGATGGGGAGTTGCGCACAGCTCGCTCCTTGGAACCCCTATTCATAATGATTCTATGACCGTGCAACAGACATCGTCTGAACCGACGAAAAACACAGTCTACTTTTGCTGGCTAAATAAGAGGCTTGGTTGAGATGTGGGGTTGCGCTAGCGAAAGATTCGTCGCTTCCGACGATGTCGAAGAGTGTGATTTGCTTTCAACATGTTACGGCCGGTGCGAACTCTTGATGATTAAGGCGGGCGCACTTATGCACCTGACTATAAAAAACTGAACGTATACAGGAGAATAACAATGAACTGTCCTAACATGCTTAGACGTGGAGTGCTTCCTGCAATTCTGGCAGGTATCGCTATGAGCGGCGCTGTTGAAGCAAAGCAGTTGAGCTATGCAACTGGCTATTCCACCGGCTCTATAGGTGCTAAGGCCGCGGAGGTTTTTGCGAATGATGTTGAAGATCACTCCGGCGGTGATCTGACTGCAAAAGTGTATGCGCAGTCGCTACTGAGCTTCAGCGAGATTCCGCCAGGAATTCGAGACGGTATGGCCGACAGTGGCCTGGTCTTGACGCCTTACTTCCCGTCTGAGTTTCCAAGCACGAATCTCGCCACTGAACTCACAATGCTCATTGAAATGACTGGCGCGCCCACGGAAAAGGTAGGTTTGGCCTTTGCCGGTGCCATGGCTGAATATGTTTTCTTTAATTGCCCAAGCTGTGTAAACGAATACGAGCAACAGAATCAACTGTTTCTGGGAGGGGGTGGGACCTCGTCATACTTCCTAATCTGCAACAAGCCAGTTAGAACGTTGGAAGAAATTAAAGGTAAACGTCTGCGCATAGGCGGAGCCCAATGGGCACGCTGGGCCAATGTAGTTGGGGCAACTCCTGTGTCTATCCCTCAGCACGAAACATACGAAGCTCTAAGTCAGGGTGTTGTGGATTGCAGTGTGCACTCCGCGCCTGAACTAACCATCGTGAAGTTGATGGAAGTTACTTCTGACATGACTCCCAATATGCCTGGCGGTGTCTTCTCGGGGCTTGCCAATAATATCAATTTGGACGTATGGAAAAGCCTAACACCCAACGAGCGTAGCACGATGCTCCACGCTTCTGCGGCGCATGCCAGTGCTCTGAGCTGGGGTTATGCTCAGGCAGCAATCACAAACATGAAAACAGCTGAAGAGCAAGGAATTAAAATCCACGAGCCTGATGCTGGTCTAGTGAAAGTAACCCGTGATTTCATCGAGCAGGATATCAAGGCTGTCGCTGCCAAGTATGCTGAGACCCATAACCTGACATCGTCAGCACCACTGGTTGAGTCATTTCGCACGTTGCTGACTAAATGGGTAGAACTTGTGAAAGGAGTAGATAACAGCGAAGAGCTAACGCAGGTTTATTGGGATGAGGTGTACTCTAAGGTTAATGTGGACACCTACGGACAGTGAGACTCACCGTTTGAATTAGAAGTTGCAAAAGCGCAGAGATTGTCAATAGTCAGTCTCTGCGCCTATTTGCTTTACAGCAGCCGCATACTAACTAGCCCGTTAACAAGGTTAAAACTAAACCCGCCCTTCTGTTGCGCTATAAGTACCCTCCCAAGCCAAGTCTGCGTGGGCATTCGGGAGAGTAGTTGTGGTGTTGTTATCCCTTTATCGCACCTGTTTTGAGCCTGGAGAATGTTGCAGGCACAACGCCGAGCCATGATGCAAGCTGGTTGTCCGGCACGCGCTTTACTAGCTCCGGGTATTCTTCGAGCAGCAACTTATAGCGCTCTTTAGCCGACATGGTGTGCTTACGAAACTCCCGCATGCTGGTCAGTTCTGCCAGTTCTTCGGTCAGGGCCATGGCAAACTGAGGCCAGAGACCTTCGCCATGAGCGTGAATAGCGGCCCGGAAAGCGGCGAAGTCTGCAACCCAGACTGTGGCGGGGGTTACTGCTGTAAGGCAGAGAGTGTTGCGAACTGTGCGGCTGCGACCAAATACCGGCCACACCATATCGCCTTCGGTAAAGAAATGGTGCACAGCTACCTTGCCGCTTGGCGCTTCCCGGAACAGGCGCATAATACCGTACTGAATAAGGTATACGTTGGCCCAAGGCGTGTCATGCATTTCCATTTGCGCTTCTGCGTCGACCCGGCGTTGGTGAAACAGTCGTGTTAGGTCGCTTAAAAACCGGGTGTCAGGCGTGTCCTGTTTTTCGCTGAGTCTTATTCCGAACACGCGGCTGAGCCCGTTGAGAAGGGCTACCGATTGTGGTGCCGACTCATGGGGGATGATGTCTGGGTTTTTCTCCCCGAGCATGCACGGAGATGAAGCCACGTCGGTTTTGAAGGTGCGGGTCATTGCGTAGTCGCCATTGGAATATGTGTCAATTATCCTAACAGAGAGAGGCTACAGGAAATGACTTAAATCATTAAGGCTTTTTCATTCACTCGATATAGAAGTAACGAATGGCGAGCTCTAATTAGGCGGTTACGATCAGCACTCTTGAAGCGCCCGCAGTTGTTATACGTAATTTGAACAATCATAATTTATTGAAACTTAACCGCTAGGGAAGAATTTACAATGAATCCCGACATCGTTACTGAGGAAGCTGGCGTGATGGCCGACATTCAGGGTCTGTTGATAACGGGTGGTCCGGTGGTCTGGATTCTCTGTGTTTTTTCTCTGATCGCCTTGACCATCGTGTTGGTAAAAGTATGGCAGTTGGTGATGCTTCGTGCGGAGTCGTCCAAGGTGGTAAGTGGTGCGCTGGAACAATGGCGCGCTGGCAAGGGCCGCGACGCTGTGGACCAATTGGACGACGCCCATCCGGTAGCCGCTGTCGTTAAGTGCGCGATGGTGGGGCGGATGGATAAAGTGAATGATCTGCTTTTACGCGAGGAAGTAGAGCGCATAGCCAGTGCGCGACTGAACGATCTGCGCAGCTTTTTCCGTCCTCTGGAGTTGATTGGCGCGTTGAGCCCACTGCTAGGTCTTCTGGGTACGGTAATGGGCATGATCGTCGCGTTCCAGCAAATGGAAGCGGCAGGCAGTCAGGTTGACCCCAGTGTGTTGTCCGGCGGCATTTGGCAGGCGCTGCTGACCACTGCGGTTGGTATGGCGGTTGCTATTCCTGTGGTTGCGGCGCATGCCTGGTTGGAGCGCAAAACAGAGCGGGTTGCCGCCCTGATGAGTGATTCGGTGACGCGAGTTTTTACCAGCCCGATGCCCGCAAGCGGTAGTTGGCCTAAAACCGCGGCCGGTGCCGGAGATCGTAATGCAGCTTGACGCTGGTAAGCGCCGCAAGGCGGGTCAGGTAAATCTTACGCCGCTGATCGATGTGGTTTTCATACTGTTGTTGTTCTTTTTGCTGTCATCTACGTTTACGCAATGGCGGGAATTGAATGTGACAGCGTCAGGGCAAGCCAATGATGTTGAGCAGCAGGCTTTACTTGAAATTCAACTTGTCAGCTCCCTCGGCGACATTCGTGTTGCAGACCAGCTTTATGCAGCAGACGCTTTGAACCTGCAACAGTTGGTGGCGGAAAATCCAAACACAGTGTTTGCTATCGACGCTCGTGACGGCCTTACCGCGCAAGCAATGATTACGCTTGCTGATCGGTTGAAGCAAGCTGGCGCCGAGCGGGTATCCTTGGCGGGCATTGTGCGTTGAACTGAGCACACCGGAAATAGGTTATGAGAATTTCTCCGCCGACAGAACGGCGTGGCTTCAGTGTTAATGACAATCTGGTGCCGCTGATCAATATTATCTTTCTTCTGCTCATATTTTTTATGATCGCAGGGCGTATAGCCGTGAGTGATGTGGTGCCAGTGGAAGCACTGCGGTCTTCAGCTCAAACTCCCCAAACAGAAGCTGATTTGGTCCTACTGGTTAGTGTTGTAGGGGATGTTTATGTGGACTCGGAACAGATTGGTGATGATGCACTCGTCACGTTACTGCAGGAGAGGCTGGTGCGGGCTCATGATCCGAACCGATTTCGGATTCAAATCAAGGTGGATGCACTTCTGCCGGTTGAAGAGTTAAAGGCAGTTTTGAGTCGTGTCCGCAGTGCGGGAGTGCTCAAGGTATCGCTGTTGACCCAAGAAAGTGTGGTGCCATGATTCGTCGCCGACATTGGGCAGCGGCCTCTGTGACCGCTGTGGCGTTGCACGCATTGGTGTTTTCGATGTTGGCGCAGGAGCTCGATCAAGGTGCGGAGTTGTCTGGCCAGTACGGCGTTGAGGTAGAGCTTGGCCTATTGGGGGAGTTGGGTGGTGGAACTCGGGCCAGTGGAGAAGTTAGCGAACCGCAAACGGTTGTGACACCACCGGCCGAGGAAGTCTCCGAAGTCGAGCCAGACCCCGCACCAGAACCAGAACCCTTACCAGAGCCTGACGTGGTACAGAAAGCTGAAGTACAGGTTAAGCCAGAGCCAAAACCCATACGTGAGCCAAAACCCATACGTGAGCCAAAGCCAAAGCCTGCGCAAACCTCAACCGAGCCTTCAGAGAAGCCGATAGATACCGAGGCCAGCCCAGCAAACCCCGGCACTGAAGGGGGCGAGATCTCGGGCCGCGAGGGTGCGAGTTCTGGAGGTGGCAGCGCAAGTGGTAATGCCGTGGAGGTTGGGGCCGCAGCGGCAAGTGCGCGCAGATTATGGTATTCAGAAGTGACAGCGCACCTCGTACGCCATAAACACTACCCCATGCGCGCCAGACGCATGCGGCATGAAGCTGTGATCACTCTGAGCTTTGTTGTTGCCCGTGACGGCAGTATCAAGGCGTCTGAAATAATCGAGCTATCAGAGCACCGTGAATTGAACCGCGCGGTCGAGGAAATGCTGAAGCGGGCCGAACCTCTGCCCCAGTTCCCGAGGGATTTACCGGGACAGGAGGTTCGCATGACCATTCCAGTTGAATTCAAACTACGGTAATCAGAAGTTTAGCTGGGTACTCAAGTAAATCGTCCGGCCCCTTTCAACATGGCGAAAGTTTGGTGACTTGTCTGCCAGATGCTCATCCCCGATGTTGTCAATACCGGCGCGCATGGTGACACTTTCGCCAAAATCCTTAGCCACACTGGCGTTCCATAGTGTGTAGGCGGGCAGGTCGTCGGTGTCGGCACGGTGTTGGCTGCCTGTGTACTCTGCGTTCAAACGGGCCGATAGGCTGGCGGTTGCCTGCCAGTCCAGAAACGAGTTAAAGGTTCTGCGTGGCCGGTACTCCAACTCATCTCCGGTGCCCCGGTCTTTGGTTTTGAGCCATCCGAAGTTGTTCTGCCAGATAATGGAGGGGTGGAGTTTCCAGGAAAATCCGGTTTCCACGCCGGTTAGACGAGCTTCGTCAACGTTGACGAATTGCTGAACAAACTGGTTAGCGGGGTCTATCGGCCGATTGGTAATCAGATCGCTCGCTTCGCTATGAAATACCGTGGCGTTCAGGCCCACCGCTGTGCCTTGCCAATTGACGGATAATTCGTACGAATCGATTTTTTCCGGCTCAAGATCGCCATTTCCGTAAAACTGGAAGGGGGCTACAGGCACCCCTACATACGTGGGTGAGCTTTGTTTCAACGTTGGCGCCCGGAATCCGCGACCATAACCGCCTTTGACGATAAGCTGTGGTGCCGCTTCCCACACCAGATAAACTCTCGGGCTCGCCTCGCTCCCGTAGTCGTCCTGATGGTCGTAACGCAGTCCTGCTGTCAGCAGCAGTTGCTCGGTCAGCGCGACCTCATCCTGCACAAAGACAGCAGCATGATCAGCGTCGCGTTCGCCACCTTCAAGCCCGGTATTTTCAAGCGTTTCACGCCGTATTTCGCCACCCAGAGTCAGCCAGTGGTTATCAAAGGCCCGGCTAGTATGGGCATCGATAATCTCGTCGGTAAGCGCTTGTGGATCTGTAGCTGTAGAGCCAGCACCACGCTCATTGCTGACCTCGACTTTGCTGCGATAAGCCCGCACCTGATTAACCCAGTGAGTAAACTCACCATTCCAGGTCAAACCGAACCCGGTTCTATCCAAATCATAGCGGCTTTCGTAATAAGTCGAGCCTCTTGTCGTTTTTGCATCAAACTCACGTTCTTCGTTACTTCTCGAAAATTGCAGTTCCAGTGACTGCTCAGGCGTAAGCTCCAGAAAAGCCGCAACACTGCCGCGATTGGCTCTGCTGCCTTCGAGTTCACTCTGACGGTTGTCAGCCGGATTCTGCGTTCTATCCTGACGGGACGTTTCGCCTGTAAAGCGCAGTCCCAAACGCTCTGTAACCAGTCCTGAGGTGTATATTGAGGCCTGTCCGCCGTTTACACTGTCTTTGTTGCCTTCACTGTTTGCCAGCGTTGAACCGCGTAGCAAAAGGTTGGTTTCCCATTCTTCGCCAGGCTTACGCGTAATCGTATTGATGACGCCGCCGAGAGCGTCGGAGCCATAGAGCGTAGACATGGGGCCGCGGATGATCTCGATGCGCTCTACCGCAGACATGGGGACCCAGCCGTATTGGTAATCAGCGTGGCCGAACACATCGTCACTGGCCGGAATACGGCGCCCATCTGTAAGTGTAAGCACGTGTTTGCTGTCCATGCCGCGCAAAGTAATGGTTTTGCGCCCGATTCCACCACCCTGCGAAAAGGCAACTCCGGGCTCACCGGCAACGGCGGATCGCAGCGAATCCGCATTGCGCGTTTCCAGTTCCTCACGCGAAATAACCGAGCCGGAAGCAGGCGCCAACCGCGTGTCAACGGGCGACAGCGTGGCCGTAACCGAAATGGTATCTAGTTTAACGGTATCTACCGGTAGAGGATTACTGGACTCTTGCGCCCACAAAACGGGGGCCGGCAACAGAGTCGCAGCGATGCAAAAGAATTTCAGACGGTTTTTGGTTGCTGGTTGTACAGACTTACTCGGGACGAAAGAAGGGGTCATAAAGCTCAACTTGCTATTCCTGATGCCAGGTTCAAAACGCGCTCGACAGTATCGACACTTGCGGCCGGAGCATGGTTGTTGCGGGCGGCTGCCAGATTCCTTTGCTGTTCTGGAGCCGCCACGACAACTAGCAGGTTTGCGCCTGCTTAACGCTTTTTAGTACACGTCGTGCTGGGTGTTGTAAGTGTTAAACTTACCGGTCGGGGTGACCATGTAGTCGCCCTTGATAACCTTCTTCAGCTTGCGTGTTTTGTCATCGACTACAACAATCGCCGAGTTCTTGTCCTGAGCGTTCCAAACAGAGAACCAAACTTCGTCGCCCGCCTTGTTGTATTCAGGCTGGACCACACGCTTGGGGCCTTCACCCAGTTCAGCCCACTCTGCAATTGGCAGCACTTTATAGCCCGCATCAAAGTTATTGATGTCGAATACCGCGATGCTTTGGCTTACGGATTCAGCCGGGTTCAAGGCAGTATCTACCCACAGGTTGGTGGATTTGGGGTGGGTTTTCACGAACAGCGAACCACCGCCTTGGCCGTTAACTGTGCGAACCACTTTCCAGGCTTTGTCCGGGTGGCCTTCGGGGTCGGTACCAATCATCTGAATGGTCGGGTCGCCTAGGTGAGACGTTGCCCAGACAGGGCCATGCTCGGGGTCTACAAAGTTTGCACCACGACCCGGGTGAGGGATCTTACCCACATCGATAAGTGCCTCGAGGTCACGGTCCTTGGCATCAACAACCGCAATCTTATTGGAGTTGTTGGCTGCAGACATGAAGTAGCGCATGCTGCCATCCCAGCCGCCATCGTGCAGGAATTCGGCCGCATCGATGGAAGTAATGTTCATGTTGCTTAGGTCTTCGTAGTTAGCCAGCAGGATTTTGCCAGTTTCTTTTACGTTGATGATGAACTCAGGGTGCTCGTGGGACGAAACAATCGCCGCAACACGTGGCTCAGGATGGTATTCCTGATTGCTCACGGTCATGCCACGAGTGCTTACAATCTTCTTGGGCTCTAGAGTGTCGCCATCCATGATCACAAATTGGGGCGGCCAGTAGGTGCCAGCAATGGCGTACTTGTCTTCCCAGCCCTTGTACTTAGATGTTTCAACCGAGCGCGCTTCCATACCCACTTTAATCTTTGCAACAGTTTGTGGCTCTTCCATCCACAAATCGATCATGTTGATCAGCGCGTCACGACCAATAACCATCACGTAGCGGCCAGAGGCAGACATCCGGGAGATGTGCACCGCGTAGCCGGTATCAATAATCTTCACAACCTCTTTGGAGTCGCCGTCGATCAGGGCAATTTTACCCGCATCCCGCAAGGTAACACTGAAGATGTTTTCAAGGTCCAGATCGTTCATCTGCTTCTTGGGGCGATCTTCCGGAGCTACGATCACTTCCCATGTGTTCTTCATATCAGCCAGGCTGAACTCGGGAGGCTGTGGTGGCTCGTGCATGATGTACTTGGCCATCAGTTCCACGGTTTCTTCGTCGAAGTCACCTGAGGTCAGCCAGTTCGGCATACCCGCAGGAGAGCCATAGCTGATAAAGGCTTTCAGGTAATCGATGCCGCGCTCCTGAGTAATGTCTGGAGTCAACGGCTTGCCGGTTGCGCCCTTACGGAGAACGCCGTGACAGCCTGCGCAGCGCTCGAAGTAGATCTGCTTGGCTTGTTCAAACTCTGCGTCGGAAAGATCCGGAGCGCCGGGTGAACGGACGATCTTCGCAGTGCTCGCGTCAATGGGGCTGGCGGTACCTTCATAAGCGGCTGACGTCGGGTCGGCGTGTTTTGATTCAGCGCTTGCGCCCATCACGCCAAACGACGCGACAGCCACGGCAAGCGCCAGTGGTTTCAGAAAAGGGTTGGTTGCTCTCATCAGGCTTTCTCCTTTGAATTAAGAGTATCGTTAGGTTTCTCTTCTTTGACCTGATGAACATTGATTAAAGTCAGATATATGTCTTTTTGCCAGTGGGTACCCACCCATGGGTATAACCAAAGAGTTGTTGTGGAAAGGAGTGTTTTTAACCAATATCAAAGATGCGTTTAAAGGGTGACATCACTATGCTTAATACCCGCTGCAGAGCCAAGAGAGAAAGAACCTTATTTGTACTTTGAGCCGATTGCAGAGCTGGATACCGCAGACTCCGGCCGCACTTTTTTCAACAGCCTTGTTCTTGATGCCTGTAGCGATAGCAGCCGAAGAACTGAGCCCGGTTGTATTGGCCATTGATTCGGTAACCCACATAACAGACGTTGCGCGCTATCGCCTTACCCAGCAGCTCGCAAGGCAAGGGTGTTTGGCGGACATAGGTTTTACCAGCGAACCACGGGCGGTGGCATTGATGTTCCGTTTTTCAGCGCCAAATGAGCAGAAAGTTGCGGTGCTCAGTGCAATAAACCGTGATGGTGACTTGCCTAGCGCTGTATGGGTAACCCGTAGAACCGCAGGCGTCCGCTCTATCTCCGAGCTAAATGATCGAGATCTGGCCACAGTTGCGGGTAAAGATCCTCTGGCTTCAGCACTGCCTATCGCTGCGCTAGGGGCTTCCGGAATACATCCTGCGGCTGGGAGAATCTACGAATCTGGAGATTACAGCTCGGCGCTGGCTCTCTTGTTGCATAACAACACCCATGCTGCGGTTTCAGAGGCGGGGTTTGCCGGGCAATTTCTTGCAAGCCGTGATTTGGTGATCACCTGGACTGGGCCGACGGTAAAAACAATCGGCTGGTACCGAGGCGACGGTTGGAGTGAACAGGCGCTGGCCTGCGAAGAAGCTCTTAGTCACCTGAGCAGAACGGATGACAAACAGGCGTTTGCAGTTTTTCCTGAATGGGTTCACGGCTTTGCCAGAACCGACAGTCAGTAACAGAGGGTTGTGATACATGACGTTTTACCAGCCAGTTGGTAATGAAATAGAACTGTTCCAAGCCGCAGCCGATAACGGCCTGCCGGTTCTAATTAAAGGGCCGACAGGCTGCGGTAAAACCCGCTTTGTCCGTTACATGGCTGAGAAACTGAACCGGCCGGTTTATACCGTAGCCTGCCACGACGACCTGACCGCCGCCGATCTTGTTGGGCGGCACCTCATCGGCCCGGAAGGCACCTATTGGCAGGATGGCCCATTGACCCGCGCGGTTCGTGAAGGCGGTATTTGCTACTTGGATGAAGTGGTTGAAGCCCGTAAAGACACAACGGTAGTGCTACACCCGCTGGCGGACGACCGCCGGGAATTGCCCATAGAGCGAACAGGAGAACTGCTCACCGCAGCACCCGGCTTTATGTTGGTGGTTTCCTACAACCCGGGTTATCAGAGCCTACTCAAGGGCATGAAGCCCAGCACGCGCCAGAGATTTGTATCCTTGCGGTTTGATTACCCCGCCGAAGAGGCAGAGCAAACCATCGTAGCGGAAGAGTCCGGATGCGACCGCGATCTTGCCAAACAGCTTGTGAACCTCGCGACAGCGCTGCGCAATCTTAAAGATCACGACCTTGAAGAGGCCGCGTCAACCCGGCTGCTAATACACACGGCTCTATTGATCCGCGCTGGCTTGCCTGCAGAGATAGCCTGCCGCGCGGGCATGATTGAGCCATTGTCAGATGACGAAGCAACAGTTATTTCATTAATGGAGGTGGTATATGCAGTATTCGGGCGCCCGGAAGAAACCCGCTAGCGGAGCGATTGTTCCCGTTGTTTGGTATTTGCTGAATTTGCTGGCAACGCCGGTTATCGGTTTTCTGGTTTTGCTCTGGCTGTTTATTAACAGCTCAGGAACGAATGAACTTCGCAGGGCGCATACCCGTGCGGCTCTGTTCATGTCATTGCTTGGCTTTGTGTTGATCAGTTCAGGTGTTCTCCTTAGCTGGATGTTTTTCGGCGATGTTGGCCACTTCGGTACGTTCGCGCTGGTTTGGGCAATCGCATTACACACAGGGTTTGTGTTGTGGGGAATGATCTCACTTGCTCAGGCTATGTCTGATAAGCCACCTTTGTTTCCGGCTAAGTGGCTTTAGTCTGTTTTGAGGGGGGGCTGCGTCTGGGCTTGTATTATCGAGCCTAGGTTCCTTGCTGCTGTGACCAAAAAATGGACCTTTTTCCGCTTTTAATGGACCGGAATGTCGAGGTGGGGTTCGGCAGGTGTTAATTTTCTTGCAACAAAAGCATCACCTTACTGACTTCAAATGAGGGGAGTATCAGATTATTCATAAATAATCTGGAGTCAGTAAATGATTCGTAAGTCTGTCTGGATAACACTTCCTCTCATCGCCTTGGTCGGCTGCAACAGCGATAGCGACGATAACAGCAACATCTCGGCTGCGCCTTTGAGCCTGAACGTCCTTCACATCAATGATCACCACTCTCATCTAGAGGGCGACTCGCAGTCGCTGACTATTGGCGGGCAGGACACTGAATTTTCCGCTGGCGGTTTTCCTCGTGTTGCCGCCAAAATTGCCGAACGCGAGTTGGCATTGGATAACGTGCTCAAGCTGCACGCGGGTGACGCTATTACAGGCACCCTTTACTTCACCGCCTATGAGGGTGAAGCGGATGCCGAGTTGATGAACTTGGTCTGTTTTGACGCGTTCGCTCTGGGCAACCACGAGTTCGACCGGGGCGATGAAGGACTGAAAAAGTTCCTTGATTTCCTTGCAGATGGAAGTTGCCAGACATCCGTATTGGCCGCCAATGTTATCCCGGAAGTAGGTACCCCTCTGGCACCGACTGCCGTTGATGATTACATCAAGCCTTATGTCGTGAAGGAAGTCGCTGGTCAAAAAGTGGGCATTATCGGCATCGATATAGGCAACAAAACCCGGAACAGCTCCAGCCCTCTGGCGACCACCCAGTTCCTGAACGAAACCGAAACTGCCCAATCGGCAATTAATGAACTGGAAGCGAACGGCGTTAACAAGATCATTCTGCTGACCCACTACCAATACGAGAATGATCTGGCGCTGGCAGAGACCTTGTCTGGTGTGGACGTCATAATTGGAGGTGACTCTCACACCCTTTTGGGTGATTTTTCCAGTTTCGGCCTTACATCTGCAGGTCCTTTCCCAACCGAACGCACTAATGCAGACGGCGATAAAGTGTGTGTAGCGCAAGCATGGCAGTATTCTCAAGTCGTTGGTGAACTTAACATCCAGTGGAACGCTGAGGGTATTGTGGAATCCTGCTCGGGTGTTCCGCATCTTCTGCTAGGGGATGAAATCTTTCGTGAGGATGGTGAAGGCACCGAATATACTCCCACTGGGGCAGAACTTCAGGCGATCATGAATGCCGTTGACGACGCTCCGCAATTGAGCATTGTGACTGAGGATGCCACTGTGGCCAATGCCTTGGCCAACTATACTCAGCAACTGGATACTTTCCGAAATAACGTTGTAGGTACCGCAACGGAGGATCTCTGCCTCGAACGTATCCCCGGTCAGGGTCGAAGCAGCCTTCCAAGCTGCGACGGAAGCACAGAAGAGCACGGCGGTGACATCGCCAATATTGTTGCTCAGGCCTTTCTGTTCCTGAGTAAGAATGCCGACGTATCGATCCAGAACGCCGGTGGAGTGCGCACAGACATAGAGGCCGGAGACGTCACCATTGGTGATGCTTACACGTTGTTGCCCTTTGCCAACACACTTGTAGATCTGACTATGACAGGCGCGGAAATCCGCCAAGTACTGAACGAAGCGGTTATGTTCGCCCATGCCCCGGACGGCTCCACCGGCGCCTATCCCTACGCAGCAGGCCTTCGATGGGATGTGGACATGACGCGCAGTGAAGGCGACCAGTTGTACAATATTGAAGTCAAGGGTCGGGATGAGACCCAATGGCGCGCATTGACTGATGCTGAGAGCCTGAACGTGGTCACCAACAGCTTCACCGGAGCCGGTCGGGATGGGTACGTTACATTCGGGACGGTCACGGGTGAAGGTCGCTCGGTCGACACTTTTCTGGATTACGCCCAGTCCTTCGTGGACTATGTCGTTGAGCAAAATGCCATCAGTAAGCCGGTTCTGGGAGATTACTCAACCAAGTCTTACAATGCTCCTGCCAACTAACACATAACTATAGTATGACGTCTAATCGCCGGCCCATGTGATCAAGGGTCGGCCTTTATAATTAGTTGAAGCGCATCGCTAAAAGTTGTGATGCTGTCTTATTGTTCGTCATGTGATTATATGAAACCCTGCAACAGTAACGATCACCACAGGGGCCCATAACTGGGCCGCCAACCTCCAGGCGCGCGGTGCGTGTTTCATTTCCATGAAGTGATCGACCAACAGCAACGCCTTCACGATGACCATTCCGAACACCAGCCACGCCAGAAACTCCGGGCCTATCCCAGCCTTTAGAGCGATCACCGGCAGGGCCGTGCAAATCATCAGTGCAAAATAGACTGTCAGCATTCCAAGCCCTCCCTAGGCCAGCACGTAAATCATCGGAAACAACACCAGCCACACCAAATCCACCATGTGCCAGTATGAAGCACCGGATTCCATGCCATTCATATCCGAGCCGTCGTAGTCACCATTGCCAACTTTTACCGCCAGAACGATCAAAATGACCTGCCCAAGAATCACGTGCATGAAGTGAAAAAACGTCAGAAAAAAGTAAAACATGAAGAAAGTATCTGTACCCAGATTGTAGCCCTGACTGTAAAGGTTCACGTACTCGTACATTTTGCCAACGGTGTAAATGCAGGAAACCGCAACAGCAAGCCAAAGCCGCCATTGAGTTCCAGATCGCCTGTGGCGAAGTTGATGAACAGCGGTTGCGACGAAATAGCTGGCGGTAATCAGCGCAGCGGTATTCAGCAGCCCAACTAGAGGATGCAGAACTTCGCGGCCAGCGTGAAACGTCGCCGGGTCCATGCTACGTGCAACCGCAAAACCGATGAACATGATGCCGAATACCGCCAGTTCGGCGAAAATGAAGATCCACACGGCGATGTCGCCGGGAAGCTGGCGAGTATCTGGGTCCGAAGAAAGTTTCTGGTTCGTCATATCATCCATATCGCTATCAGTGCGTCAGGTTCAGATAGAGTTTAGGAAGCTGCAACGGCAACTGTGCCGGGTCGCGAATAACCACGAAGTTACTGCTGCCGAATACATAGGGCAGGTATTCGCTAGCCTCGTCATCAATGGTGACGCAGAAGGGGGTTAGCCCTGCCTTTTGCGCTTCCTGCACCGCCATGCGTGTATCTTCCACGCCGTACCGCCCTTCGTAGATGTCCAGATCGTTAGGCTTGCCATCGGTCAGCAGCAACAGAATTTTCTGATGCTCATGGCGCGTCTCCAGCAGTTTGGTTGCTTGGCGAATGGCGGCGCCCATGCGGGTGTAGAAGCCCGGTTCTAGTGCCTGTATCCGGCCCCGAATGGTGCTGGTATAGGGCTCGTCGAAGCTTTTCAGATGATGGAATCGCACGTGGTCGCGGCGCCGGGATGAAAACGCGAACAGCGCAAAGGGGTCGCGACTTGCCTGTAAGGCTTCACTGAGCAGTTGCAGGCCGTCACGGGCAACGTCGATAACGCGCTGCTGGTTGTTAATGTAAGTTTCAGTCGATAGCGATATGTCTGCCAGTACCAGACAGGCAAGATCACGCTGGCTTTGTTGGCAGCGGCGGAACAGCTTTTGATCGATAATGCCCTGACCGCGCCGGTGTTGTACTTCCCGTTCGAGACAAGCGTCCAGATCCAGTTCATCACCGTCTACTTGCCGCTTTTGCCATTGCTTGAGAGGCTTCAGGGCACTGAACTGGCGCTGTAGACGCTTTGCGGGTCGACGCAAAGCTTCGGGAAGCTCCGCCGGTACCGCGTCCTTGGCTAACAAGGGCTGGAGGCAACAGAAGGCTTCACGATAACTTTGGCTTCGCCAGTCCCACTCCGGCAAATGAATGCCAGGGCCTAGGTGCAGGTCGTCGTGTTCCTCCGAAGGTAAATCCAGATCAAACTTGATCGCCGATGAGGCTTCTTTACGGTCGTTGGATACGGAAATCATGTCCATATCATTGGCAACGGCTTCGGCATCTTCTTCGTCGGTATCGTCGCCCGCCCGGTCAACAGGAATAAACTCAGTCCAGGAAAACAGGCTTTCCAGCCGGAAAATCATCAGGCCCTGGTCGCGGTCAAAGGCTTCTACTCGTTCTGCCTGCTTGCGCTTGTTCTTTTTGGTAAGGCCGCCCGGGCTTGACTGGGTGTCCTCATCGCCGGTTACCTGCCCGCTGGCTTTTCCTTGCTCCAGAGCCGGGTACAGCCACAGGATGACGGGCCAGGGGTCTGTGTCGGCAGATGGCAGGGCAGGAACGCTGCCGGGATGAATCAGAGCTTGGCAGATGGCCTGTTCGCGGATTGCCTCCGGGTCGGTCAGGCTGTCTGGGTCAGGGCGCCAGTATAAAACGTGCTTGACCAGACGCTGGTAAACATTTTCCAGTCCCGGCCAGCGTGAGAGAACATCCTGCACCAGAGCTTGGTTTCCGGTAAACCAATCACTGTCCGCCGGGGCCGGGGTGGCCGCAAGTGCAGCTAGCCAGATGTAGAGATCCCGGTTTAACTGCTTCGATGGGAAACGGGCAACTTTTTCAGGCAGGCGCAGGTTTTGGTCGTCCCGCCATGCCAGTTCAAATTTACGGTGTGTTCCCGCGAGCTTGTGCAAAAATTTGCGGCGCAGGCGAAAATGTCGAGGTTCTGCGGTCACCAGGCTGAGCGCCGGGTCGCCTCCGAAGGCGCGGAACACGATGCCCAAACTGCGGGCTTCGTCTTTTAGGTAAACGGCGTGCTCTGGAAATTCGCCCAAAGCTTGGCGGGTGATGTACTCATGCCATTTATAGCCGACCCATTCTTCCATTTCGAGTTCCTTTTAGGCCTGCGAGCTGACAGGCTTGCTGTCACGCTGGGGGCCGGTGGTTAATTGGCGAACAGGAATTAGAATTGTTTGCCGGCTGGGCTCGCCTGGCTGCCAGTGCAGCAGACTGCCTTCCGGATTATTTTTTTGCACCTCACGGCAAGCGCTCACGCATTGCAGGCACTGAGTGCAGGAGAATTTTGCGCGTTTGTGACTGCGGGTGGGTAGCCGCATGGGGCAGGCCTCATCGCAGGCTTTGGTACAGTCCCGGCAGGCTGCCGCCCGAGTGGTGTCAAACGTTACTAACTGGCCGCGGCCGTGGGTCATCCAGGCAATGCTCTGCACCACACCAAAAGCACAACCGTATTTGCAGAAGAGATGGCGAGCAAATAGGAAATCCAGAGTAAACACCAAGGTTGCTATCGTCAGGAAAATTGCCGGGTAGAAGCTTAGGTTGCCAGTAACCAAGTCTGTATAGAGCGGAATGGGTGGCAGCAGGTAAGAAAGCATTGCCAAAGCCCAGGAGAAGCCAATCAGGCCGCACACCAGTGTTAGGCCAGCCCAATGTATAACCTTGCCACGACGGCCTTTTTTCAGTGCTTCCCAGAGTGTCGGGCGGCCGGTCATGCGGGTCATCAAGCCGTTGATGGTTTCCACCACAGAAAAATGCGGGCACAACCAACCGCAGTAGATTCGGCCCCATTTCCAGGCAACCCAAAGCACAAGGGGAACCAGAACAAGAATGGGGAGGATAAACCACAGTAGAACCTGGCTGGCGACGTCCGCAGGAGAACTTTGCACCACCCAGTCGAGATTCAGATTGAACGAAAGCGGAAAGCCAAGCAGGACAAATCGGGCTTCCGTTAAGTCATAGCGAAAAATGTTCAGAACCGGTGCCAGCAGGAACAGCCCAAAAAACGCAGCGCGAGTGATCAGGCGCTTGTTCTGGAGTGTGTCCTTGGGGTTTGCTTGCTGCACGGTCACAGGTCAGTTCCAGGGTAGACAGGGCCGGAAACAAGTTCCGGCCCTGTGGGTTAGACGGAGGCTGATTTACGCGTCCTGAATAGCAGCGCCTCGAACTTCTTCGTCAAAAGACGCTTGTCCCTTGATAAAGAAA
Source organism: Marinobacter sp. 1-4A (assembly GCF_016597725.1). Taxonomy (GTDB): domain Bacteria; phylum Pseudomonadota; class Gammaproteobacteria; order Pseudomonadales; family Oleiphilaceae; genus Marinobacter. The sequence continues at coordinate 82,089 of NZ_VCGY01000002.1, read as the reverse complement.
CTACCGAAGTACACCACCAGACCGGCCATGAAGAAGCAGCCAGCAATCATACGCGCCCAGTAAAACAACGCGATGTTGTCCTGAGTAGCCATGAACGATAGTGCTTCGCCGCTGTCCGGAATACGCTGCAACCAGATTTGCAGGATGCCTGCGCCAGTCAGGAACAGGGTAATGAACACCATGGAGATGGTCATCAGCCAGAAGCCCCACATTTCCACAACCTGAGCAGTATTGCTGTTGCCATAAGGTCGGCCACGCATGATGGGCACAGCGTAGGAAATGATGGTCAGCACAATCATCACATAGGCGCCGTAGAAGGCCATGTGGCCGTGGGCCGCTGTGAGTTGGGTGCCGTGGGTGTAATAGTTGATCGGTGCCAGTGTGTGCAGGAAGCCCCACACGCCTGCGCCGAGGAACGCCATTACCGCAGTACCCATGGCCCAGAGAATGGCAGCCTTATTTGGGTGATTACGCTTGCGTCGGTTAATCATGGTGAAGGCAAACAGCACCATCATGAAGAACGGCAGCGGTTCCAGAGCGGAGAACACAGAGCCCAACCACAGCCAGTATTCAGGTGGCCCAATCCAGAAGAAGTGGTGACCTGTGCCGATGATGCCGGTAATCAGCGCCATGGCAATGATCACGTACAGCCACTTCTCGATGACTTCCCGGTCTACCCCGGTGAGTTTGATCAGCACGTAAGCCAGAATGGCCGCCATGATCAATTCCCACACACCTTCAACCCACAGATGCACCACAAACCACCAGAAGTACTTGTCTGTGGTGAGGTTGCTCGGGTTATAGAACGAGAACAGCCAGAGGACCGCCAAGCCGATTAGGCCGGTGATCAGCACAATGTTAACGACGGTTTTGCGACCCTTGAGGGCAGTCATCATGATGTTGAACAGGAAGCCGACCACCACTAAGGCTATGCCAATTTTGGTAATCGTGGGCTGCTCAAGAAACTCCCGGCCCATGGTGGGCAAGAGCTTATTCATGGTGACGTCCGCCAAAGTGGCGTAATCCACAAACAAATAGCCAAGAATGGTTAGTGTGCCAGCAACGGCAAAGACCCAGAACAGAATCCAGGCAAGCAGCGGGCTGTATAGCTCGGTTTGTGCTTCTTCAGGTACCAGATAGTAGGTTGCGCCCATAAAGCCGAACAGCAGCCATACAATCAGAAGGTTGGTGTGAACCATCCGCGCAACGTTGAAGGGAATTTCCGGGAATAGAAAATCACCCACCACATACTGCATGCCCAGCACGAGGCCGAACACGATTTGGCCAGCGAAGAGCACCAAGGCAAAGATGAAGTAGGGCATGGCGACCCGTTGAGACTCGTATTTCATGGTTTCTCCCTTAGCCTTCGATATTGGGTGGCCAGCCGTTATCGTCGATCTTGGATGTCCACTCGAGGAACGAGGACAGATCGTCGATTTCCTGGTCGGTCAGGTTGAATTGCGGCATTTGCCGGCGACCGGGCATGTTGGTAGGCATGGCGTTCATCCAAGCGTTCATATACATCTTGAAGACTTCGCTGTCGCCACCACCACGGCGGTCAAACACGTTGGCAAGTTCTGGTGCAAAGTATGCACCTTCACCCATTAGGGAGTGACAGCCGACGCAGTTGTTGTTCTCCCAGACGTGTTTGCCCCGGACTACCTCCTCGGTAAGTTGGTCTCTGTTATCTCTTTCGGGCATAGCCCGCGATTGAGTATCAAAAGTCAGGACCAGAAACAGCAGGATGAAGAATGTACTCCCTCCCAGATATATGTTTCTGGCCATGCTTTTGGTAAAGCGTTCGGCCATTGGTCTCTCTCCTTGGTCGTTGTGAAATACCTGACTGCCCTACTAGGATATAAAGATGTATTCGCAATGCTGTTGACGATTATCAAGCAAAGTTGGAAATCTCACTATTGCGCCGGGGAGTTACCTCTGCAGGGGTAGGTGGTAGACTTTGCAGCCTTTTCTATGAACCCGAATGCCTGGAGTAATAATGGCCGCAGCCTTGGCGTTGTTTATCAAGCTGATACCGCTTTATGTCACGGTAGCTCTGGGCTGGGTGGCTGGTCGCTATCTGGAGGCCAGCGGTAAGCACATTGCCGGCATCATGCTTTACATCGTTACACCCTCGGTGGTGTTCTCCGGTGTTATGGCCGCGCCACTTTCACCAGAGGTTATCTTCCTTCCATTTTTAGTGTTTGGATTTGCCACGCTGCTTGCAGTTGCCCATCTCAAACTGGCACGACGGGTGTTAACCGATGGCAGTGCCAGCATGACTCCCCTGTGTGTGGGGTCGGGGAATACGGGCTATTTCGGTGTGCCGGTCGCTCTACTGTTGTTTGGGGAGGAGGGGCTGGCGATTTATATCGTGTGCATGTTGGGTGTCACCCTCTACGAAAGTTCGGTGGGTTACTACCTTGCAGCACGGGGGCGGCACGACCTTAAAGACTCGCTTTTGCGCGTTGCCAAGCTGCCCTCTGTATACGCCTTTTTGGCAGCCGTAGCGTTCAACCTTTCAGGTATCGGTATTCCTGAGGTGTTTGTGCCGCTGTTTGATAACCTGCGCGGCGCCTACAGCATTTTGGGCATGATGATCATAGGTATGAGCATCAGCAGTTTTCGCGGTTTGGCGGGTAATATGCGGTTTACCGCCTTGGCGTTTTTCGGGAAGTTTGTGGCCTGGCCGCTGTTGGCAACGGCATTCTGGTGGCTGGACTCACAGGTGTTGGGCGTTTATGAGCCAGCCGTACACAAGGCCATATTCCTGATCTCCATCACTCCCATTGCCGCCAATACCGTGGTTATTGCAACCTTGCTGGATACGTCTCCGCGGCAGACGGCCGGTACCGTGATGTTATCGACACTGTTTGCGCTGGTGTTTATCCCGGTAATGATTTCGCTGGCGTTTTAGCACGTTCGTTCGCCTGTGCGATATCCGTTCGGGCATGACGCACTATGCTGACCCCTGCGGTTATTGCCAGAGTACCCATAATGGCAGCGACCACAAGATCCGGCCATGCGCTTGCGGTACCAAACACCCCCAACGCAGCGGCCATAACAGCCAGATTGCTGATCGCGTCATTGCGGCTACACAGCCACACCGAGCGCATATCCGAATCCCCGTCTCGATACCGGAAAAGGATAAGCGCCACGCATACGTTGGCAACCAACGCCAGCAGGCCAATGGTTCCCATGGTTAAGGGCTCGGGGGTTGTTCCTTGTTGCATTACCCAGAGTGCACGTACCCACACAATCGCGCCAAAAACCGTCATGGTAATGCCTTTAACCAAAGCCGCGCGGCCGCGCCAAAGCATGCCCATAGAGAGAACGGAAAGCGACAGAATGTAGTTGGCGCTGTCACCAAAGAAGTCGATGGCGTCTGCCATTAATGAGACGGAGCCAGACTGCAAGCTGGCAACGCCTTCCACGAAAAACATAGCCAGATTCACCCACAGAGCAATCCAGAGCGCGCGACGAAAGCCCGGAGCAGGGGATTGGGGTTCTGGGCCAGAGCAACTGCATGCCATACACACCTCCATAATAGTTAAGCGTGTAGTAAAAGCCCTGTAGTAGCTACAGGGTCAACCCTTTGTTTTCGGTTTTAGACCGTTTTAACGCTTGCCCGGCCTGTGGGTTCCCGGCACGTGATTTTCGTGATCGTCCCCATGGTCGTTGTGTTCTGGATTCGGAGTGTTTAGTTCGGAGCTAAGCCCCCCCATAATGCCGCAGTCTTGAACCGTGCCCGCGTCTGAGCAGGCTTTTTGCAGTTGTTGTAGCGTTTTTTCGAGGTTTAAGAGTTCATTTAAGCGGTTCCGGACATGGTTCAGGTGGTTGTCGAGAAGGGCACTCACTTGATGACAGTCTGCTTCGGGATTTTCGGAAAGCCGAATGAGTTCGCGTATCTCGTCCTGAGCCATATCAAGGCTTCGGCAGCGCTTAATGAACAAAAGGCGCTCCAGATGATCGTTGCGATAAGCGCGGTAGCCGCTGGCGTCCCGATCTGGTTTTGGCAGCAAGCCGATTTTTTCGTAGTACCGGATGGTTTCTACGGCCACGGACGAATGCTTGGAGATCTCACCGATTTTCATTGCATTTGCGCATCCTGTTTATTATTGATCTTGCCGGTGTTGCGATTGGGCTGTATTGGTTATGGTAGGGGATAACCCTATCAGTTGTGAACTTTCACAGGGAGGCTTACCTTGCTGGAGCGCCTGCAACGCTTGCTTGGACTGCAGACAATACCGGGAGTGTTTTTTACATCCGCAGGGGTGGCAGCGCTGTTTGTCGCGCTTGCTATACCTTTTGATCAGGCGGTTGCGACTGTTTTCGGAGTACTCACCGGCTGGGTTGCGCAAAATCTTGGCTGGTTCTATATCCTCTCTGTTACCTCACTCTTGCTGTTTCTGTTAGGGCTGGCCGTTAGCCGCTATGGCAGCATCCGCTTAGGTGCAGATGATTCCCGGCCGGACTACTCCAATCTCACCTGGTTCACCATGTTGTTTGCGGCGGGTATTGGCACTATTTTGATGTTCTGGGGCGTCGCCGAGCCGGTTTCCCATTTTGCCAATCCACCGTTTGAGGGCGTTATTGCCGGTAGCGAGCGCGCAGCCAGCGATGCCATGACAATCGCCCTGTATCACTTTGGCCTACACACCTGGACCATATTCGCCATGCCCGGCTTGGCGATTGCTTACTTCGCCTACCGGCACAACCTGCCCATGCGCATCAGCAGTCTGTTTTATCCGTTGCTTGGTGATCGCATATACGGGCCATTGGGCTGGACGGTGGATGTCATTGCGGTGCTGGGAACCCTGTTCGGTGTAGCGACCTCTCTGGGATTGGGTACTTTGCAGCTGAACAGTGGTCTTACTTATCTGTTTGGAATCCCTTCTACGGGATGGGTTCAGGTGCTGCTGATAACAGTGATCACCAGTATTGCGGCTACCTCGGTGGCGTTGGGATTGGACAAGGGTGTGCGCCGTTTATCCCAAATCAACATTGTGCTGGCGCTGCTGCTTATCCTATTTGTGCTAGTGGTAGGGCCTACGGTGTTCATAGCTGAGGGAATGGTTCAGAGCATTGGTGACTATTTCGACGCTTTGCCCTGGCTGGCGTTCTGGACTCAAACCTATGCTGAATCGGACTGGCAGCGGCAGTGGACTTTGTTTTACTGGGCCTGGACGATTACCTGGGCGCCTTATGTGGGTATTTTTATTGCTCGGATCTCTAGGGGCCGCACTATCCGTGAGTTTGTTGCTGGTGTGTTGTTTGCGCCAACGGTGTTCACTCTGGTGTGGTTTGGCGTGTTTGGGCTCTCCGCCATCAATGTTGAAATGAATGGGCAGGTGGCCTTGTATGAGCTGGTACAGCAGGACCCGTCGGTGGCCATTTTTGCCTTTCTCGAGGCCTTTCCGTTGGCGGAAGTTGCCTCGTTACTCAGTATCATCATTATTGTTATTTTCTTCACAACCTCATCAGATTCCGCATCTCTGGTGATTGATATGCTCACGCGCCGGGAAGATCAGCCATCGTTGGTGCGCCAACGAATTTTTTGGGCAGCGGCTCAGGGAATCATTGCCGCAACTCTGCTGCTGGCTGGCGGGTTGGATGCGCTGCAGAACGTAATCACCTCTTTGGGGCTGCCGTTCTGTGTGTTGCTTATTTTTATGGCGGCGTCGCTGTTCCGGGCTTTGAGGGCCGACCATCGTGGGTATTCCGTGAGCGAACTTGTGCAGGGGCGTGTTTTCCCGGAAGTGGAAGGCACCCCTGTGCGGAAAGAGGAGGGTCAGAATGTACCGTAAAATACTGTTAGCCATAGATTACGAAGACGATGGCGAGGGCAAGCGGGCGCTGGAAGAAGGCGTTAGGTTGATGGGTGAGGGTAGCGAACTGCACTTGGCCACTGTGTTTAATCCGGGTGGGGCTGGCTTCTTTCCCCATGTGACTACAGATGCCCCTGAAGACCGAGAAAACGAGGTAAGGGAAAGCCTCAGCCTGTTGGCTCGCAAGTACCTACCCATGAAACACAGTGCCAGTCTGCACGTAGTGGCAGGCACACCGGGTGAAAAGCTGTTGGCATTGGCCGCGAATATTGGGGCAGACTTGCTTGTGCTGGTATCCAAGGGCGCCAGTAGCCGCTGGCCAATGCGCCGGGCTACGGTTGAGTATGTGGCAGTTAACGCCTGCTGCGCAGTGCTTATCTTGCCTTCCTTGGTCAAAGCGCCGGAAGAGACTGAAGGCGAGGCTTAGGCTGGCTCAGGGTCACCGAACCCGAAGGCCGCGCTTGAACCAGACCAAAGTGCTCAATGCGCAACCCTCCGTTGGCGCCGACAGCGCTCGCTGCAGTAGCGAACACTCTCCCAGTCTTTCGCCCACTTTTTGCGCCAGATGAAAGGGCGCTGGCAAATTGGGCAGATCTTCTCTGGTAGGTGCGGTTTTTTGTGCATTGGCCCAAGATGGCTTTAACTGATGGATAACGTTTGTCTATACGCCCCTGAAACGCCAAAGGATTGTTTATGGATCGCTTGAGTGAATCTCTGGCAGCGCCGTCTGTGATGATATTTGACTGGCATGGAACCTTGGTGGATACCCACGATGCCATGTTCAGCGCCATGGAGGACATGCTGCCGCAACTTGAAGAGTTGGGATTGGTCGACCAACTGCTTCCGGAAGAAGAATGTCGCACGGAAGACGATGCGAGGCTGGTTCGCTACATCCGCATTTTCCGGCGCTTGCACCCACGCATTTTGGCGGAGCGGAGGGTATCAAGAACCGATATATTCAATGCGATTTTTGGTGGGAATACCGCCGCTAAATTGACTGCTCATCAGGCCTACAACCAAGCGTACCGTCGATATTTCGGGCAGGTACGGCCGTTTCAGCCCGGTGCCTATGAATACCTTTCAGCGTTAAAAGCCATGGGCATCCGTTTGGCTGTGGCCACTAATAGAAATCGGGAGTTTTTCGATACGGAATTGGAAACCGTCGATGAGGGGCGTTGGCAACATTTGTTCGAAGCAACTGTGTGCGCTGATGATGTGACGGAATACAAGCCGGACCCTCAGGTAATCCACCGGGTTCTGGACGAACTCAGTCTCCCGCCCAACGCGAGGGCTTGGTACATCGGCGATAGCTATGTCGATATGTTGACTGCCAATCGTGCCGGGGTGTCTGGTATTTTCTATAACGGTGCTCAGTGGGAAGCTGATCGGATACGCAGTTGGTTTACCCGGCGTGATGAACCACTGGCTGTGGTGGATAGTTTTGAAGAGTTGATGGATTTACTTGCGCTGATAGAGCGTGCAGATCCCGAGAACTTCCTGAACTCCCCGGCAGATGTTCGTCCTGCTGCTTTTCCTCCGCCTGCTCGCCCGGAACCTCGCATAGAGCCAGATTGGCACCCCGCCGTAGTAAAGCTGATTCGGCCAGAGGTCATATTGTTCGATTGGCACGCAACGCTTGTGGATACCCTAGACGCCATGTATCACGCGGTGGACGACATGTTCCCGGATTTTCACAAGCTCGGGCTAATGCAGCGGATGGTCGCGCCAGAAGATAGCAAAACACCGCAAGACGCAAAACTGGTGGCCTATGTTCGTGAATTTGCCAAGCTTCACCCAAAGGTAAAGGCTGATCGGAAAATCTCACGTACGGATATCTTTGAAGTGCTTTTCGGCGATGATCAAGACGCAAAACAAATAGCCCACAAAGCGTTCAATCACCATTACCGAAATCACTACGGCACGGTAAAAGCCTTTGAAGCCAAGGTTCGCGCAGTGCTGGAGGGGCTGCGGCGCCTGAACATTCAGGTGGGTGTCATCACCAACCGTGACCGTGAGTTTTTCGAACACGAACTGGCTGCGGTTGAAGATACCGGTTGGGTGGAGCTCTTTGATGTAGATGTTTGCGGTGATGACACACCCTTACGCAAACCGCACCCAGACCAACTCTTGCTGGCAGTGCAGAAGCTCGACTATCCGCCCGACCCCAGTGTTTGGTACGTGGGTGACAGCACCACCGATGTGATTGCAGCTAAACGTGCGGGCATGACCTCCGTTTTCTTCAACGGCGCCCAGTGGGATTTACCTTGGCTGAACCAAATCTTTCCCGGCACCCACAAGCATCCGGACAAGCCCGATGTGGTGGTCAATGATTTTTCAGAATTTTGGGCGCTGGTGCTGGCGTGCGAAATCGGGCCGCCTTAAATGCCCATAGCTTCTTCAATATCAAGACCCAATACGATGACCCCGTTAGGCGCTTTGTCATCGCCAGAAAAGAGGGGGGCACTGACAGAAATCTGGAATCGGGTTGTAGATTGATCGTATCGAACGGGAGAAACAAAGAGAAAATTTCGATCTCGCGGCTCTGTCGTTAATTCGCTGCCAGCGACCTCCAGAAACTTAGGTTCGTCTCCCTGCCAATAATCAGAAGTGAGCTGGCTCATTGCAGCAATGGTGCCCATGCTGTTGACTAGCATCACCTCTGTAACCAGGCCTTGATAAGATCGTTGCCAGTTTTCGAGTGTTTGCGAAGCGGGTAGGTTCCGAATATGCGATGCCAGAGGCAGTTCGGCCTTTGGGGCCAACGCTTGCCATTTGCTATCGATTGACAGCACTTCCGCTAGAGTACTGGGTTTCGGGCCCGATTTTAGAGCTTGCTGTAGGTTTAGTAGCCCACGCAGTTCGGCTAGCAGTCGCCTTGTTAACACCTCAATATGCGTTAACTCTCGCTCGGACAGCTGCAGGTTTTTCCCCATGCAGGTCGGAAGTGCCTCATTGAACGCAGATAGAAAGCTCGGATAGGTCACCTGAAATACATTACCAAGGTACAGGTGTAGTGGCGCATAGCGAAGAAAGTGGGAGTGTAGGCTGTCTATGGCGGGTGTTCCGGAGTCGGTGTTCAGGTCCTGCATTACCCGCTCATCCATGAGTGCCGCATTGATTCTTCCTCGTTCGAGTAGTGCTAGCAACTGCTTGGGTGAAGTAACGCTCAAATAAATGTTGTAACCGTTTGCTTTCAGCCAGGCTTCTTCGTTACTGCCATCAACAACGCCTATCCGGTCTTTGCTCGGTTTGGGTAACGCATCCAGAGTAAAGAAGTACCACTTCTCCAGCGCGACCGGGTAGCTCTGGCGGGCTATGGCATCCAGCTCCGCAGATGGATCTGCTGCAAAATAGCCATCTGCCATGTTCCGCTTAAGTGAATAAATGGCGCGTTTTTGGGGCACCATAGTTATATTTGTGGTCCAGCCGGCTGCTTTTGCAGCGCAGGTTACAGTGTTTACGGTTTCGCCGCGTATGTCCGTACCCTCTCGGCTTATCTGATAGGGCGGCGCCTCAAACGTAACAAGATTCAGAGAGGGCTGCTGTGCGAAGCAAACCTGAAATGTTAGCAATGCGATGGCACCAAGTGCTAGTGGCCGGTATCCCATAATGACCGTACATTCCATTTGTCAGGGGAGAGTGGAGTTTATAGGACACTAGCAGTTGCAAAGGGATTTTTCCTTATATGACCTCAAGATTAGTTAGCAGATTCTCCGCCCTTCTTAACAGGGCTTCGCGTTTTTCCGGTTTCTGCTTGTCCCAGTTCCGGTACATCATCCCCATACGTGGGTTGCGTTCGAAATCAGCTCGGTGGCGGTCAATGAAGTGCCAGTACAGGGAGTTGAATGGGCAGGCGTCGGGCTCGGTGCTTTTGCTAACCTTGTAGTGGCAGTTGGAACAGTGGTCAGACATACGTTGAATGTATTTGCCGCTGGCGGCGTAAGGCTTTGACCCCAGATAGCCGCCGTCAGCGTGCATCACCATGCCTAGCACATTGGGCAGCTCAACCCAGTCATAGGCATCGGCGTAAACGGCCAAGTACCAGTCACAAATTTCCTCCGGTGCTACGCCTGCCAATAGTGCGAAGTTGCCGGTAACCATCAGCCTCTGAATGTGATGGGCGTAGGCATTACGCCGGGTAGCGTCGATGGCCTTGTGCAGGCAGCGCATGTTGGTTTCGCCCGTCCAGTAGAACCAGGGCAGTGCGCGGGTGTTACCAAGGCGGTTTTCCTTTGCGTACCCCGGCATGTGCAGCCAATAAATGCCTCTTACGAACTCGCGCCAACCAATAATTTGGCGGATAAAACCTTCAACCGCATTAATAGGCGCCTGCCCGGCATACCAAGCGCTCGCTGCAGCTTCGCATACCGCGAGAGGGTCGAGCAGGCCGCAGTTAATATAGGGTGACAGAATGGAATGGAACAGCCAGTCTTCGTTGTCAGACATGGCGTCTTGATAGTCGCCGAAGCAGGGCAGAGCAAACTCGATGAAGTAGTTCAGGGCCTCTTGCGCATCCCCCGAGGTGACTGCAAAGTGAAAATCGTCGGTAACGCCGAAGTGATCGGTGAAGTGCTGCTCTACCAGATCGATTACCTCGCGGGTTATGGCATCCGGCTCTATTCGGAATGGCGCGGGAGCGGGCGGTTTGCCGCTCCATTTGCGCCGATTATCGGCGTCGAAGTTCCAGTTGCCGCCCTCTGGCTTGCCGTCTGGTGTCATCAGTAGCCCGGTTTTACGCCGCATTTCCCGGTAAAAGAACTCCATGCGCAACTGCTTGCGGCCCTCGGCCCAATTAGCAAACTCGCGCTTGCTGGCAATAAAGCGGGTGTCAGTGCGGATTTCTACCGGCACACCCAAGCGTTTCTGCAATTGGCAGATCTGGTTGTGTAATCGCCATTCACCGCATTCGGTTGTGATGATGTTGCTTGGACGCAGATCACCAAGCAGGGAAGACACAACGCCTTCTAGGCTTTGATGTTTGTTGTCCGGATGATACTGCTGATAGTGAACTTGCCATCCGTCCTGTTTCAGCTTTTGAGCAAAGTGGCGCATGGCGCTGAACAGCAGCACCAGCTTTTTCTTGTGATGGTTGGTATAGCTGGCTTCCTCATGAACTTCTGCCATTACAACTGTGTCGCGTTTTGGGTCGGCCCCTTCAAGGGCGCTGATGTCGGTTGTCAGCTGATCACCAAGAATCAGAATCAGGTTGGCCATGTGAGGGTGCGCTCCGGTTGCTGGCGGGTTTTTGTTTTTTTTCACTGAGGAACACTTGGGCGCTTAACCCATAGTAGGTAGCGAGAATACGCACTAGGCACAAGGGTAGTTCAGGCGAGAGGCTGATAAAATCCAGATATTAGTCAAGATGACTCGCATCAAGATGCGTTTAGCCGGCTTCGCCTATAATGCGTTGCTCCCGCGCTGACCCCATACATCATACGCTCAGAGTTTTTTATTATGGCTTCCGACACCGCACCACAAGCTGCTGAATCTACACTCCCGGAGTTCATCTGGGATGATGCGCTGATCAAACGCTACGACCTCAGTGGGCCACGCTATACTTCTTATCCCACGGCCGTGGAGTTTAACCAGAACTATCCGGTTGAGCAGATGGTGGAAGCTGCCGCCCGCAGCAAAGCCAGCAACCGGCCTCTTTCCCTATATACCCACCTGCCGTTTTGCGCGCACCTTTGTTACTACTGCGCCTGCAATAAGGTGATCACCAAGAAGCGCGACAAGGCGATGCCTTATGTAGAGCGCGTTCTGAAAGAAGCGGCTATGCAGTCGAAGTTGTTTGGCTCGGATCGCCCGGTAAAGCAGCTGCATTGGGGCGGCGGTACACCAACCTTCCTGCCGAAAGATGTTATGCGGGAGTTGATGGATGGGTACGCTGAGTTGTTCAATCTTCAAAGTGATGGAGAGCATGATTACAGCGTAGAAATTGATCCCAGAGAAGTGGATCAAGACACTCTGCCAACTCTATGGGAGCTTGGTTTTAACCGTATCAGTCTGGGAGTTCAGGATGTAAATCCCGAGGTTCAAAAGGCTGTTAACCGGATACAGCCCAGAGAAATGACCGAAGCGGTTCTGAAGGAAGCCCGGAACCTTGGGTTTGGTTCCATTAACCTCGATCTGATCTACGGCCTACCCCACCAGACGCCGGAAAGTTTTGCGGATACTCTCGAAGCTGTACTGGAAATGTCGCCGGATAGGTTGTCAGTATTCAGTTACGCGCATCTGCCGGAACGTTTTTATCCGCAAACCCGCATCAAGGATGATACGTTGCCATCGCCGCAACAAAAACTGACCATTCTGCATAACACTATCAAACGCTTGCTTGATGCGGGTTATGAGTACATCGGCATGGACCACTTTGCCAAGCCGGATGACAGCTTGGCGGTTGCGCAACGTGCAGGGCGCTTGCACCGGAACTTCCAAGGCTATACCACCCACTCGGATTGTGATCTGGTTTCTCTGGGTGTTTCGGCTATCGGCCAGACTGACGATGCTTACTTCCAGAACAACCATGATCTGCCCGCGTGGGAAGCCTCTATTGATGCTGGCCAATTAGCGATTACCAAAGGTGTGAACCTGACTCGAGACGACCGAATTCGCCGTTGGGTTATTGGTCAGCTTATTTGCCAGTTCCGTCTGGATCGTCAACAATTCTCTGCCCAGTGGCAGGAGGATTTCGATAACTACTTTGCAGACGAGTTGGCGCGTCTAAAGCCGATGATGGCAGATGAGTTGATTGGCGATAATGGTCAGGTGCTGCAAGTAGAGCCTGCCGGCCGACTGCTGATTCGCGCGATATGCCAGATTTTCGATTTCTACCGTAAAGAGGGCGCTAGCCAGCGGTTTTCGCGCATTATCTGAGTTGGTCCGGGGCCGCTAGGCGCCCCGGACTGCTTTCGCTTGTTACTCTGGGTTAGGCCGCTGTAACTTTGAATTCGTTAGCCAGATCTTGCAGTTGCCGGGCGAGTCGCGCCTGCTCTCCTGTAACGTGGGATATCTCCTGAGAGCCGGTAAGTGTCAGTATGGCTACCTCACTGACTGATTCCATGTTCCCGGCCAATTCTCGGGTAACCGCAACCTGTTGCTCGGATGCGGCCGCTATCTGGGTCGCCATGCCAGAGATGTTGTTCACGTCTCCGAGAATGGCCGCAAAGGTTTGTTCCAGCTCCGCGGATTGCTCGCTGGTTTCATTGGCAAGCTTGTGGCTGGCTGTAATAGAACGGCTGGCGCTGTCGGTGATTACCTTGAAGCTATTAACAATGTCTTCAATTTGCGTGGTGGAGTCGTGCGTCTGGCGGGCCAAAGTTCGAACTTCGTCAGCCACGACCGCAAACCCGCGGCCGTACTCTCCAGCTCGAGCGGCCTCAATGGCGGCGTTCAAGGCCAGTAAGTTGGTCTGGTCAGCTACCTTGCGGATAACATCCACCACTTCCACAATGCTGCTGCTGCGCTTCTCCAACTCTTCGATTACTTCATTTACGTCTCCCACCGAACTGGCTAGAGAGCGTATGCGGCTTATGCTGTTGCGCAATACGTCTTCTCCGGTTCGGCTTCTCTCTGTAACCATATTGGCGGCGTCTGCCACCTGCTGGGTGTTTTGGGAAATCTGCTCAGACGTAGCGGACATTTCCTCGGTAGCTGCAGCAACTTGTTCTATCTGGGTTTGCTGGTTTTTGGTTTGAGCCGCGTTTTGACTGGCTGTGGAGCTGGTTTCTTCGGTGGCTGTCGCTAGTGTCCCGTCTGGCTAATTCCTTAATCTACTGAGCTTCTGAGAAGCCGAAGAGCTAGGCGTGCTGGTGAAGGTTTGGTGGTTCCAAATCGAGACAGCAGAACGACGCTTTTCGGCTTCTCAGAAGCTCCCGAAGGGCTTGCCTCTGAGGACTCTGAGCCGGTGTTGTCAGTCCTTGATGTGGAACCACCACATCTGCAGACTGACGCCTTGGTCAGAGTCCTCAGAGGCAAGCAGTAGATTAAGGAATTAGCCAGACGGGACACTAGTTGAATGCTGGCATTGTCGATGTGCTTGAGGGCACTTCCAAACTTGATAAAGAGCTCGTTGATAGCCCGACCGATGTTGCCGATTTCGTCTTTGCTGGAAACCTGCATTTGCTGCCTCAGGTCCTTGTTATCCATAGCAAACCGCACGCCGTCTAACAGGTTGTTGATCTGCCTGTTTATCGCATTAACCATAAGCAGCATCAGAGCAAAAACTGCAATGATGGCTGCAGCCGCAATTCCAGATGCCACCAACAGATCGTGCCGGGCGCTGGCAACACCATCGGCGGCAGCGGTTGATGTGCGGTCGAGCAAGATGCTGCGCAAGTCGTTAAGGTTGCTTAACTGCTTGGTTGTAATATCAAACCACTCAGCTGAATTCAGTGCGTACATGCCTGAAGGGCTGCTGAAAAGAGTGTCACGTTTCGCTTGCAGGTCGCGGTTTTCTTCGGTGGTGGCAAGGTTTTCCAAGGCTGTAAGCTGTGCGGGGTCTGATACCAACATAGCGCTGGCTTCACGAATGAACGCTTCTTGGTGGCCTTCAAAGGCTGCAATTTTTTGAATCGACGGAAGGTCAAAATCGCCGCTGCTAATGAGAGCGGCTCCCGTTGCACGTTCTTTGCCCGCCGCTTCAGCCGCCTCTGCCAGAGCATAGTAGGCATTAATGTCGCGGGTAAGCTCTGGATCAGTTGAGCGCGAGATAATAAGAGGAATCCGGTTAAGTAATCCGGCGATGGGCTGCGTATAGCGGCCTCCAGCTTCAAGCCCACTCAGAGAGCCCCGGTCGACGCTGCTGCGGAGCTGGTCAATAGTGGCGAGCTTCTGATCGACAGAGTCAATACTGGCGGTTACTTCAGGGCCGAAGCTGGCTTCCTGTTGAAGGGCAGTAAGGTTTGATCGGTAGTCAGACAACCGATTATTGGTTTGCAGGCGCTGGCTGGCTAGTGCCTGCTTTGCTTGCTGTGCCGCTTCCCGATTCGACCCTCCTGAGAGCACAACTGCCGAGCGGCCACGTTCTTTCTGCAATGTCTCGATCAGCGGATCGCCGATATTGGCCAACTGAACCAATAAGCGTAGCTGTTTCATGTCGTTCAGTTGCCCTGCGTTCAAGGCTATGCTCTCAACGGCAAAGTAGATGATCACCAGCAAGGCGGGCATCACAAGCGTGATGAGCTTTCCTCGCATGGAGAGGTTGTTGATGATGTTGTTCATCGGGATCCCTCATGTTCGTGAATGGCCTCCATTGTGGATAAGTGTCGTTGCCAAAACCATTCACAGCACGAGGTACGTTTGGTGGTAGGTATACGCTGGTAACTTATTGTTATGCAATGTTAAACCCATGGGTTTTAACGAAAAAAACTGGCTATACGTAATGGTGCGTGGAGTAACCCTAAATGGGTATTGGCGTGGGGCATGGCGGGTATTGGTGGTTCCGCTGACAAAGGTCAATGCCCCAGTAGATGGCCCGGCGTATGGTCTGTGCAACGTTGACCGGGAGAAAGCCCATGGAACTTGTTTGCCCGGCCGGTAGCTTGCCGGCACTAAAAACCGCGGTAGATAACGGCGCCGATGCCGTCTACTTGGGGTTTAAAGACAGCACCAATGCCCGCCAGTTCGCTGGCCTTAATTTTAATGACAAGCGAGCAGGCGAGGGCATTGAGTACGCCCACAGTAAAGGTGCCAGAGTATTTTGTGCCATCAACACCTACCCACAGCCGGATGGCTGGGAAACTTGGAAAGGGGCCGTTGACCGGGCGGCGGCACTGGGAGTGGATGCAATTATCCTCGCGGATATGGGGCTGTTGGACTATGCAGCCAACAAGCACCCGCAAGTCCATCGGCATCTTTCAGTGCAGGGGTCGGCCACAAGTTACGAAGCCCTGCGCTTCTATAAGGACAATTTTGATATCCGCCGTGCCGTGTTGCCGAGGGTGTTATCTATAGATCAGGTGCGTGGTGTTGCAAAACACAGCCCGGTCGAGTTGGAGGTATTTGCCTTTGGCAGCCTGTGTATCATGGCAGAGGGGCGTTGTTATTTGTCTTCCTATCTCACCGATGAGTCACCCAATACCCGCGGTGCCTGCTCGCCAGCCAAGGCTGTACGTTGGCATGAAACTCCGAACGGTTTGGAGTCCCGTCTTAACGATGTATTGATCGACCGATATGGCAAAGGCGAATCTGCCGGCTACCCCACTTTGTGCAAAGGCCGTTTCGAAGTTGAGGGCAGTGTGTACCACGCCATTGAAGAGCCGGTGAGTCTGAACACTCTGGATTTGTTACCGGAATTGAAAGAGCTCGGCATCAGCGCTGTAAAAATTGAAGGCCGCCAACGCAGCCCGTCTTATATCGCTGATGTTGCGCGCACTTGGCGCCAAGCTCTTGACCGGCTAAATGCAGGCACCGGGGATTTTTGTGTGGACCCTGCTTGGAACAGCACGCTGGCGGGCTTGTCGGAAGGTGGCTTGACCACCATCGGCGCCTATCATCGCAAATGGAAATAACGCGGAGTAACTCCATGATGAAGCTCTCTTTGGGCCCGATTCTTTGGTTCTGGTCTAAACAAACCGTGTTTGATTTCTACGCCAACGCCGCCGAATGGCCGGTTGATACGGTGTACTTGGGGGAAACCGTCTGCTCCCGCCGCCGTGAATTGAAGCTTGCAGATTGGTTCGAGATCGCCAGCGTACTCAAGGAGTCCGGC
The DNA here is from genome assembly GCF_016597725.1 of Marinobacter sp. 1-4A. Taxonomy (GTDB): domain Bacteria; phylum Pseudomonadota; class Gammaproteobacteria; order Pseudomonadales; family Oleiphilaceae; genus Marinobacter. The sequence goes on along the minus strand of NZ_VCGY01000002.1, from coordinate 65,556 downwards.
AAACAGGTCGTGCTATCAACGCAAACGCTGATCGAGTCTGAAGCTGACCTGCGGGCGTTACGTAGAATCTGCAGCCAGCAGGACTATCTGGTTGAAGCCAACGACCAAAGTGCGCTGCGATTGGCAACCCAGAACAAACTGCCATTCGTGACCGGCCCTTCGATGAATCTCTACAACACCGCGACATTGAAGCTGCTAGCAAAACAGGGTTTGAAAGGTTGGAGCTTGCCCGTAGAGCTGGGCCGAGAAACCTTACAGCAGTTAATTGTGGAGCTAAAAAACGAAGGTCTGGATTTGCCTGCGGAAGTGTTCGCTTGGGGCTTTCTGCCCTTGGCTTGGTCGTCCCGTTGTTTTACAGCTCGGCACTATAATCTGCCTAAAGACAACTGTGAATTCCGCTGTTTGCAACACCCAGATGGGATGGAGCTGCGTTCACGGGAATCGCAAGAGCTGTTTCGGTTGAATGGTATTTCAACCTTGTCTGGCTCCCGCTACGACCTGATGCGCGAAATACCGGATATGGAAAAAATGGGCGTAGCAACCGTGCGCCTAAGCCCCGAGCATCAGGGCATGGCTGAAGTGGTTCGCCGCTATGATCAGGTGCGTCGTGGGGAGGCTCCGGCAGCAGACCCATTGCAGTTGGTGGAGGCACCGCCCTGTAACGGTTACTGGTATGGCAAACCGGGCATGGATCTTGTGGATGGTCAGGCTTAGGGCTGGCCAAATAGCCGCCTCCCCCAATCCTCAACTTGCTGCGATTCCAGACGTTTTTTTGCGAGCAGTTTCAGGTTGGGGGAGAGCTCATTGATACTGGCCATCAGCCCAAGCGCGTTCAGGTCCAAAGTGTTTTCGTATAACAAGTGCAGCACTCGGCTAAGCGGCCAGTCTTCATGGGGACGTTCCATGAGCTGCAATATGTCGTCCTTTCTAATCAGTCCGGGCTGCAGCACCCGGTAATACCACCCTGTTCTCAGCGTGTTTTGCAGACGTTGAGACATATTGGGAATGCCAAAGCGCAAGTTCAGGCGCCAGCAAGGCTGGCGAGGCTGGGAGATTTGAACAACGGCTTCCCCAAGCACGAAAATATCGCCCACACACACGTCGGCTTCGGTAAATCCTGAAGTCACTAGGTTTTCACCAAAGGCTCCCGGCTGACAATACTCAGCGGCGGGTTCGGGCAGCGCTTTACGAAGTCGCGGATAATGCTCTGAGGCAAAGTGGTGCAGGGCTTTTTCTGGCCCTCCATGGTGGTTTTTGTCGCCTTGCTGGTCGTCGCTCAAGCCATTTGAATTTAGATAAGCGGAGTCAACCTGCTGCTTGTAGATGCCCGTAAGGGTCTCAGTATTGCCAAGCATGTTTAGATTGCCAACTCTGAGCTCCCTGATTACAACGCCGTTTGCCATTTGAGTACTCCAAAGCTTCCCGAACCGGAACCGGTTCACCAGATTGCCATCATGGCACCGGCTCCCAAAATCAGCGATCCTCCCACCTCAGCCACAATAAGGGTAATCATAAAGCCATGAACAATCCAAAACGGCAGTGCTATGGTGCCCAACGTGTGCGGCTTGCGTAGCTGGTTGCTGGTATCCCGCAAAAAACCGTGAATGATGTAAGTGCCAATGGCTAAAGCAAAAAAGCCCAAGGCAGATACGGCGCCCAGAGTATTCAGCCAAACCGGAAATACACTGTAGCTGGCAAACCAACCCAGCAACACGGCGGCAAAGCTGTACATGAGTGAGCTACGGTGGGCTATGTCCACGTACCGTGGCGCTGCTGCTTTCGGGCTTTGGGCCATGCACCAGTACTTCCAGATACCTGTTAGCAGCCCCGTCATAAAAAAGACAAAGGCGGCGGTAAGGCAGAGCCTTTCAGCCAGTGACATCATGTGAATTTCGTTCATTTTGCTCGCTCACTGTGCAAAACGGGGCCGGATTCCCCGCTTGATGTTCCTAAACCATCGCACAGGGTCGCGTGGGTTTCATATGGCCCTAACAACAGAAAGCTTCAAAATAAACGCAATTTCTGGAGCTTGAGATCCCACTCTAGGCTGTCGAGAAGGTTTTTCAGGGCTAGACCCAATTCCGTATCTCCTTCTATCACCAGTCGTCGCTGAAAAAACAGCTGGTCAGGGTCTTGCCGACGTTCGGCGAGGGTTTTGAACGCAGAGAAGGAGCCGCGAATGGTGGCTTCGCCCGGGCCATTCAGCACACGTAGCCTGCCAGACCAAAACCCGAACGTAATACCTGGGTGTCCGCCGTTCACTTCCAGCCGGATGCTGCGCCCTTCAAAATCGTCAAACTCGCCATCAGCAATAGCTTCAGCAAATACTCTATTGAGAGGCGCTTCTGCAACCAGCTGTTTTATCGGCATCGGAATTGAGCGATCAATGGCGTCTAACAAAGGAAAGGGCGATGGCAGGTATTCAGAAAGTAATGCCAGAGAGTCGCTGATCAGAGGGTTGCTGGATAAAGGTAAACGAATCGGCAAGGGCAGGGCCATAATCAACTCCGGGCAGTGAATTCAGACTGCCCAGAGTAAACAAAACGCGCTGTGTTTGATTTGATATAGCTCAGCCCTTGTGCAGACCTTCCTCCACAGCCCACACAGCAACCTCAACTCGCGAGCGCAGGCTGAGTTTTTTGAGTAGGTGCTTCACATGCACTTTTACGGTGCCATCGCTGATATCCAGCTTGCGACCAATCATCTTGTTGGATAGGCCCTCTGCAATAAGCCGAAGAATGTCTTTTTCCCGCGGGGTTAGGCTGTCGAAATCAGGGCGTGAAGCTTGCTGTGGTTTGTTGGAACGCAAAGCTTCAGCGAGAAGGGTTGTCAGGCGGTCACTGATAACCATTTTCCCAAGCGCAGCTTGGCGCAGCTGGGCAATCATGTCTTCCGGCTCCATGTCCTTCAGCAAGTAGCCGTCGGCGCCAGCGCGCAGGGCGGCGACTACGTCATCTTCCTGGTCAGATACCGTAAACATCACGATTCGGGAGCTCACATTCAGTTCCCGTAGTTTTTTCAGTGCATCAATGCCGCTGACCTCTGGCATATTAAGGTCCATCAGAATCAGATCAGGCTCTAGCTCGGTTGCCAGCCGAATGCCGTCGGTGGCATTGCTGGCCTCACCCGCCACTACCATGTCTTCTTCCATTTCGACGAGCTGCTTGATGCCTTGGCGCAACAGTGGATGATCGTCGATCAGCAAAATGCTGGCGGGTGTATCAGACGCTACTTCAGACATGGTACTTCGCTTCCTCTCTCTTGATTAGGTAGCGGCGTTTTCAAGTTGCCACCTTTTTTGTGTTCAACTGCTTGATGTTTCACTTGGAATAAGGTGCCGGCTTTTTGGAATGAACGTAAGTATAACTTCAACGCCGCCGTTATCGCGGTTTTGCACACTAATCCTGCCGCCCAACGTACGAGCGCGGTCTTGCATGATGATCAGTCCGTAATGATTGACCGGCTGCCCGCCTTCGGGCAAACCCTTGCCGTTATCCCTTATGTTTACTTTTACCTGTGGCGATTCGAACAGCACATCTACAGCAACCTCGGTTGCGTCGGCGTGTTTGACGGCGTTGGCCAAACCCTCGCGCACAATCTGCAGTGTGTGAATCTCCTCGTTAGGCGATAGTGCCTGGGGCGGGAGATTGTAATTCAGGCCGACAGCCTTACCCAACCTCGTTGAAAATTCTTCTATGGTTTTGCGCAAAGCCGTAGCGAGGTCTGGAGTGTCCAGTTTCAGCCGGAAAGTGGCCAACAGTTCGCGTAGCTGGCGATAGGCGCTGTTCAGGCCAGTGCTTAGCTCGTCTAAAATGGCGTCGTGGGCGCTTTTTTGGTCACCTTCTATATTCAAGCGACGTAGGCGAGCGACCTGCATTTTTAGATAGGACAAGGATTGCGCCAAAGAGTCGTGAAGCTCCCGTGCAATGACTGTGCGCTCCTCGGCCAACGTAAGCTGCTGTTCTTCCGTGATCTGGCGTTCTAGAAAAATGGCCGTTGCCAACTGGTCGCTAAGCGTCTCCAGTAGGTGGCGGGCAGTGTCTGAAAGTTCTTCGTCGGCAGGGTACCAAACCTCCAGTGTGCCAAGAAGTGTGCCGGGTGTTCGAATGGGCAACAGCAGTCTGCGACCATCATTCTCTTCTATCGGCAGTTCATCATAAACCTCATGTGTTACCAAGCAGGCATTGCAGTGGTGGTCACGGCAATAAAAGGGGCGCTCTGTTGTCGTTGTGGTGACAGCCTGCACTGGTTCTGAGGATTCCTTGTCGTGGAGGTAAAGCCGAATCGGCCCTATACCCAGCAGCAGCTCCAGTTCCTGCAGCATAGGCACTGCGCCGCTGCACAGGTCGTGGTTGGCAAACAAACTACGGCTGGCAGAGTGGAGTAGTTGCAGGGCAGCGTGGCTTTTCTCAAGCTCTTCGGTTTTGCTGCGCGCGCGCTCTTCCAGTTCATAATAGGTGAGTGCCAGCTCGCTGCTCATTTGGTCAAATGCGCTGCCTAACTGCGCCAGTTCGTCGCTACCTTTCATGTTTGCTTTTTGTGAAAAGTCTTGTTCACCTACGGCTCTCGCAATGCTCACCAGTTTGCGTAGGGGCTTGAGCACCCTGTTTCGCAGATCAACAAATAGGGCAACAATGATAAGTATGGAGAAGGCCAAGCTGATGATCTGAATAAGATGCAGCAAACCGATGCGCGCTTCGGTGCGTCGTTCCAGCATGCTGACCAGTTGGTTTACAGAGGCTACATAGGACTCGGTTGCGGCAAGCATCTCGGGATTAATTGGCGCGCCCTTCGGATGGTTTGCAAGGCCGGGGCGTAGGGTTTTTTCCCAATAGGTTGTTATGGCTCGATACTGTTTTGTGAGCGGGTGATCGTCCGTTTCAGGAATAGCACGAGTAATGTGAGTGTCTTTGAGGCTTAGCTCGTAACGGGAGGCCAGTTCTTGAAACTTGTCTTCTCCAACTCTGTCGTCTTCGGGGCTGGCGGCGTGGGACAGCAATCGAAATGCGCCCATGCGCAGTGCGCCCGCTAGATTAATTGCCGTGGCGTTACCTTCAATACTTTTTGAAACCGCAAGCGTCGTTGCCATGCTGACAAGGGATGTCAGAACAACGGCACAAACCACGATGGCAATCCGGTTAACAAGGGGGCTTCTGGATTTCATCACGTCTCGTCTTTGCAGTCGCCGGGCTTGAATACCTCCTTGAGGTTAGTCAATTACCCCAATGGTTGGTATCCCATCATAGTCTTTGACCTGCGCCAGAGCAAAAGATGAGACTGAAAGGCGGCATTAAAAACAGTTTACAAGGGCATTCGCGAATGAAGTCAGAGGCGGATCAGGAGGATGAGCGGCTGGCATCACTTGCTGTGATCCTGCCGCTGGCACTAACAGGCTTCGTGATTGCAGCAGGCTGCTGGACGCTATTTGCAGTTGCTGGCATTCATCTTAGGGCCGAGCTCAGCCTGAGTAATCTTCAGTTTGGCCTTTTGTTGGCCATGCCCATGGCTGTAAGCGCGTTTTTGGCTGTACCCGCAGGCCTTGCTGCACGTAAGTTTGGCGCCCGTCGCATTATGCTCATTTGCCTTGCCGGGCTTGCAGTTTGCATGGTGGTCTTGCTCACTACCGATACCTTTCCCGGATATCTGCTCGCAGCTGGCGGGCTAGGGCTGGCCGGTGGGTTTTACAGCGCTGGGCTGCAGTTTGTAACCAGTAGTTGCAAGCCACAACGGTTGGGACTTGTACTTGGAGTGTTTGGCGCTGGTGTTACCGGCGCCGGGTTTACTTACTACCTCGTTCCACTGTTCCATGAGGCCTTCTCTTGGCATGGCGTTCCGCTGGCTTACTTGATTGTCCTTTTGTTGGTGCTTGCACTTTTATTGTTACTCACAGACCCGGAAGACGCCGTCGCAGACCTGCAAGCTGACGTCTCTATTTTCGTGCTGTTCTGTCGCTACAGGCGGCAGGGCATATGGCAGCTTGGCGCCTACTTTGGCGTGGTGGCAGGCAGTTTTTTTGCGCTGGCTTTGTGGCTTCCAGACTACCTTTCTTCCCAGTTCGATTTGCAGGTGCAATCCGGCGCCAAGCTTGCGCAGTGGTTCATCATTCCGGGTGCTCTGGCGCAGATTCTTGGGGGCGGTTTGTCTGATCGTTTCGGCAGCCCCCGGGTCATTAGTCGGTCGCTTCTGGTGGGCCTCGTAGCTTTGGTGGTGCTGTCTTATCCGCCTATGACGCTGTTTATTCGCGGCGTGGAAACAACCATCAAGGTTGAGTTTGCTTTGCCCATGACGTTTGAAAGTGTCTTTGTAGTGGTTCTCGGAATGGCCCTTGGTTGCGCTACGGGCAGCCTACAGAGAATGGTGATTATCGAAAGTCGCCAGAACGCTGCGTTTGTTGCCGGTTTATTACTTGTTAGTGCCTGTTCCGTAGCTTTCCTCCTACCGGTTATTTTTGGCGCGGTGAATCACTGGCTGGGTGTTCGCAGTGCTGTATTTATGATCCTGTTTCTGCTGCTTTGCATTTGCCAATTCATGTTTGCCCGCTTCAATCGCCAACACGAACGTCAGACCCTTCTCCAACCGGGGATATAAGTCGCCTACCACCTCAGTGGTAGGTGCGGGTTATGTGGTAGTAACCACGCAGATTTCAGGGTTGTTCTCCCACACAATGATCTTAAATCGGAAAAACGATCCGGCAGACGGAGAGAGAGACCATGAGTCATTTGATCGATAAGCTGAGCTACTTCAGCAAAAAGCGCGAATCCTTCGCGAACGGCCACGGCGAAACCCACGATGTGAATCGCGACTGGGAAGACAGCTACCGCCAACGCTGGCAGCACGACAAGATTGTGCGCTCCACTCACGGCGTAAACTGCACCGGCTCCTGTAGTTGGAAAATCTACGTTAAGAACGGCCTGGTTACTTGGGAAACCCAGCAAACCGACTATCCCCGTACCCGCCCGGATCTACCCAACCATGAGCCTCGTGGCTGCCCTCGCGGTGCCAGTTACTCCTGGTACATGTATAGCGCCAACCGTCTGAAATACCCGTTAATGCGCAAGCACCTGATGAAGCTTTGGCGTGCCGCACGTATTCAGTTCAACGACCCTGTTGAAGCTTGGGCCTCCATTGTGGAAGACCCGAAGAAAACGGCCGAGTACAAGCCCCGCCGTGGTATGGGCGGCTTTGTGCGTTCTACCTGGGACGAAGTTAACGAACTGATTGGTGCGGCAAACGTATACACCGCCAAGAAAGTCGGCCCGGATCGCATCATCGGCTTCTCGCCAATTCCGGCCATGTCTATGGTGTCTTACGCTTCCGGTAGCCGCTACCTTTCCATGATTGGTGGCGTGTGCCTGAGCTTCTACGACTGGTACTGCGATTTGCCACCGGCTTCTCCGCAAGTCTGGGGTGAGCAGACCGACGTTCCTGAATCTGCTGACTGGTACAACTCAGGCTATATCATTGCCTGGGGTTCCAACGTGCCTCAAACCCGTACTCCGGACGCTCACTTCTTTACCGAAGTGCGCTACAAAGGCACCAAGACAGTTGCCATTACCCCGGACTACGCAGAAGTCTCCAAGCTGTCAGATGAGTGGCTGAACCCCAAGCAGGGTACAGATGCCGCTCTGGGTATAGCTATGGGGCATGTCATCCTCAAAGAATTCCATCTCGACAACCCCAGTGAGTATTTCACCGACTACGTGCGTCGTTACACCGACATGCCTTATCTGGTGAAGCTCGACAAAATGGAAGATGGCCGTTACGTACCTGGCCGATTCCTGCGTGCCAGTGATCTGGTGGGCGGACTGGGTGAAGAGAACAACCCGGAATGGAAAACCATTGCCATTGATGAAGCCAGCAACCAGCTGACAGCGCCTAACGGCTCTATCGGCTATCGCTGGGGTGAGAAGGGCAAGTGGAACCTGAAGCAAACAGCCAAGACGGACGACGTCAGCCTTCAGTTGTCTCTGGTTGAAAAGCATGACGAAGTGGTTGATGTGGCCTTCCCGTATTTCGGAGGTGTTAAGCACGATCACTTCAAGTCTGTTGAAATCAGCGACACCCTGACCCACAAGCTGGGCAGCCGTAAAATCGAGCTGGCTGACGGTGGCGAAGCTCTCGTAGTTACCGTGTACGACCTGATGATGGCCAACTACGGCATCAGCCGCGGTCTGGGCGATGACGACGGCGCAACCTCCTACGATGAAATCAAGCCGTACACTCCGGCCTGGCAGGAGAAGATCACCGGCGTACCCGCTGAAAAAGTGATTCGTATTGCCCGTGAATTTGGTGAGAACGCCCATAAAACCAAGGGCCGTTCCATGATCATTGTTGGTGCCGGTATGAACCACTGGTATCACATGGACATGAACTACCGCGCGCTGATCAACATGTTGGTTATGTGTGGCTGTATCGGTCAGAGCGGTGGTGGCTGGGCTCACTACGTAGGCCAGGAAAAGCTGCGCCCGCAGACTGGCTGGCAGCCGCTGGCATTTGGTCTGGATTGGCAGCGTCCACCACGTCAGATGAACGGTACCTCGTTCTTCTACGCCCATTCCGGGCAGTGGCGCTATGAGAAGCTGGATGTGAGCGAGATTCTTTCGCCTCTGGCCGACAAGTCCAAGTTCGGTGGCAGCCTGATCGACTACAACGTGCGTGCCGAGCGCATGGGGTGGTTGCCATCTGCTCCACAGCTTAATCGCAACCCGCTGACCATCGCAGCAGAAGCTGAAAAAGCCGGTATGGATGTACCTGCCTACGTGACCCAGTCCATGAAGGACGGTTCACTGGCCTTTGCGTCGGAAGATCCGGAAGCACCCCAGAACCATCCGCGCAACATGTTTATCTGGCGCTCCAACCTGCTGGGTTCTTCCGGTAAGGGGCATGAGTACATGCTTAAGTACCTGTTGGGGACCACCAGCGGCGTGCAGGGTAAAGATCTGGGCCATAACGGCGGCATCAAGCCTGAGGAAGTGAAGTGGCGCGATGAGGCACCGGAAGGCAAGCTCGACTTGCTGGTTACTCTCGACTTCCGCATGTCTACAACCTGCTTGTACTCAGACATAGTTCTGCCTACCGCTACCTGGTATGAAAAGAACGACCTGAATACGTCTGACATGCACCCGTTCATTCACCCGCTGACGGCTGCGACAGACCCCGCGTGGGAATCCCGCAGTGACTGGGAAATCTACAAAGGCATCGCCAAGTCCTTCTCCAAGGCGGCGGAAGGCCATCTGGGTGTCGAAAAAGACGTGGTTACCCTGCCGCTGATGCACGACGCTGCTGCAGAACTGGGCCAGCCATTCGATGTTAAAGACTGGAAGAAAGGCGAGTGTGAGCTAATTCCCGGCAAAACTGCTCCTAACTTCATTACGGTAGAGCGGGATTACCCCAATACCTACGCGCGCTTCACCTCACTTGGGCCGTTGATGGACAAGTTGGGTAACGGTGGTAAGGGTATTAACTGGAATACCGAAAAAGAAGTGAGCTTCTTGGGTGAGCTGAACTACAAGCACATCGACGGAGCGAACGCAGGTCGTCCGAAAATTGAAAGTGCCATTGATGCAGCTGAAGTAATTCTGACGCTGGCGCCGGAAACCAACGGCCACGTGGCTGTTAAAGCCTGGGCTGCGCTGTCGGAATTCACCGGGCTGGATCACAGCCACCTTGCGGTGGGCAAAGAGCACGAAGCGATTCGCTTCCGCGATATCGTGGCGCAGCCCCGCAAGATCATCTCCAGCCCGACCTGGTCTGGCCTGGAAGACGACCATGTGTCTTACAACGCGGGCTACACCAACGTGCACGAGCTGATTCCCTGGCGCACATTGACAGGCCGCCAGCAGTTCTATCTGGATCACGAGTGGATGCGTGCCTTCGGCGAAAGCTTGTTGGTCTACCGTCCGCCTATTAACACTAAAGCCGCAGCGCCATTGCTGAACGCAAAACCCAATGGCAACCCGGAAAAAGCGTTGAACTTCCTGACACCGCACCAGAAGTGGGGTATCCACAGTACCTACAGCGACAACCTGTTGATGCTGACCCTGTCTCGCGGTGGCCCCATTGTGTGGCTGAGTGAGGATGATGCCCGCGACGTGGGTGTTGAAGACAACGACTGGGTAGAAGTATTCAACGCCAACGGAGCGCTCGCAGCGCGGGCCGTTGTCAGCCAGCGGGTTATGCCGGGCATGATGATGATGTACCACGCTCAGGAACGGATTGTGAACATTCCCGGCTCGGAAGTGACCGGAAGCCGCGGTGGTATTCACAACTCGGTTACTCGGGCTTGCCCGAAGCCCACGCACATGATTGGTGGCTACGCGCAGTTCTCCTACGGCTTTAACTACTATGGAACCGTGGGTTCCAACCGCGATGAGTTCGTGGTGGTGCGCAAAATGAAGAACGTTGACTGGCTTGATGGCGAAGGCAACGACACTGTTCAGGAGGCTGTAAAATGAAGATCCGTTCCCAAGTAGGCATGGTGCTGAACCTGGACAAATGCATCGGTTGCCATACCTGTTCAGTGACTTGCAAAAACGTGTGGACCAGCCGTGAAGGCATGGAATACGCCTGGTTCAACAACGTAGAAACCAAGCCAGGTATTGGTTACCCGAAAGAGTGGGAAAACCAGGATAAGTGGAAAGGCGGCTGGATGCGTGATGCCAGCGGCAAGATCCGCCCGCGAATTGGCGGCAAGTTCCGGGTACTGGCGAACATTTTCGCCAACCCGGACCTGCCGGAAATTGACGACTACTACGAGCCGTTTGATTTCGATTATCAGCATCTGCACACCGCAGGCGACAGCAAGCACCAGCCGGTTGCACGGCCTCGCTCGCTGATCTCCGGCAAGCGTATGCAGAAAATCGAGTGGGGCCCGAACTGGGAAGAAATTCTCGGTACCGAGTTTGCCAAGCGTCGCAAGGATAAAAACTTCGACCAGATTCAGGCAGACATATACGGTCAGTTTGAAAGCACGTTCATGATGTACCTGCCGCGCCTGTGCGAGCACTGTCTGAACCCGACCTGTGTGGCCAGTTGCCCGAGTGGCGCTATCTACAAGCGGGAAGAAGACGGCATTGTACTGATCGATCAGGACAAGTGCCGTGGCTGGCGGATGTGTGTATCCGGCTGCCCGTACAAGAAGATCTACTTCAACTGGAAAACCGGCAAGTCTGAAAAGTGCATCTTCTGCTACCCGCGTATTGAAGCCGGTATGCCGACCGTATGCTCCGAGACCTGTGTAGGCCGTATCCGCTATCTGGGTGTGTTGCTTTACGATGCCGACCGCATTGAAGAAGTAGCAAGCACTCCGGGCGAGCACGAGCTGTACGAAAAGCAGTTGGAAATCTTCCTGGATCCGAACGATCCGAAAGTGATTGAGCAAGCGAAAAAAGACGGCGTGCCAATGAACGTGATCCAGGCGGCTCAGCGCAGCCCGGTTTACAAGATGGCGGTGGACTGGAAACTGGCCCTGCCTCTGCACCCGGAATACCGCACTCTGCCCATGGTCTGGTACGTGCCGCCTCTGAGCCCGATCCAGTCTGCAGCAGAAGCGGGCAAGGTTGAGTTCGACGGCGTATTGCCGAAGATCGAAAGCCTGCGGATACCGGTGAAGTATCTGGCCAACCTGCTTACCGCGGGTGACGAGAAGCCGATTGTGCGTGCGCTCAAGCGCATCATGGCCATGCGTTTGTACAAGCGCGCAGAAACAGTAGACGGCGTTGAGGATCTGCGTGCATTGGAGGAAGTTGGCCTAACCAAGGCTCAAGCCGACGAAATGTACCGTTATCTGGCCATTGCCGATTACGAGGATCGTTTCGTGATTCCGACCAGCCATCGTGAATTGGCGAAGGAAGCCTTCCCGGATGCACACGGTGAGCGCGGTGGTTGCGGCTTCAGCTTCGGCGACGGTTGCAGCGGTGGCGACAGCGAATTCAGCATGTTTGGCGGTCGTAAAAACACCTCCACCATGGTGCAAAAGCTGACCACTGTGAAGCAAGTCGATCCGAAACAGCTGCAGGAGTAAGGAGGCCGCATGAAACTATTAAAAGTACTGGCACGGATTCTGGAGTATCCCACGGCGGAGCTTCAGGCCTCCAAAGACGCCATGGTTGCCGCTGTCCTGGAGGACAGCCGGTTGCCAAGGAAAAACAAAGAGCAACTGCTCCAGTGTATTGACCGTTTATGCGATGGCGACCTGCTGGATCTCGAAGAAGCCTACACAGGCACATTCGACAAAGGCCGCGCCACCTCGCTGCTGTTGTTTGAGCACGTTCATGGGGAGTCACGTGACCGCGGTCAGGCCATGGTCGATCTGATGGAGCAATATCGCGCTAACGGGCTGGAAATCGACGCCAAGGAATTGCCGGATTACCTGCCGCTGTTCCTGGAGTATTTGTCGACCCGGCCTTGGGACGAGATTAAAAACTGGTTGGAAGATATCCACCACATTCTTGGCCTGCTGGGCGAGCGCCTGTACCAGCGTGAAAGCATCTATCACGTAGCCATGGATTCTTTGCTGGAACTGTCTGGTCGCACAACGAACCGTCAGGAGCTGGCACAGCTTGTGGCTTCTGAGGAGCGCGACGATACGGCAGAGGCTCTGGACAAGGTCTGGGAAGAAGAAATGGTGAAGTTTGTGGATGATCAGGGCAGTTCCTGTAATACAGGTGGCGTTGTTGGCCAGCGCCGCCGCGAAATGGAACAGACCCAAACCATTCACCTCAGTGATCATCTGATGACGGATGTAACGCCCGCTCAGGCGCGTGCCGCCGCGAGAGACGCCTGACGGCGCAGGAGGAGACCAAGATGATGTCTTATCTGAATACATTGATTTTCGGGATTTACCCGTACATTGCTCTGGTGGTGATGATTGTTGGCACTTGGGCAAGATACGATCACGGGCAGTTCACCTGGAAGGCTCATTCCAGCCAGATGCTGCGTAAGAAAAACATGGTGCTGGCCAGCGTGCTGTTCCACGTAGGCATTCTGGTGATCTTCTTTGGTCATTTGGTTGGCCTGCTGACCCCGCACTTTGTTTACGAACCGTTTATGACGGCAGGCACTAAACAGGTGCTGGCGATTGTGGTGGGTGGCATTGCCGGTGTGATGTGTTTGGTGGGTGGTGTTATGTTGGCCCACCGTCGGCTGACGGACCCTCGGGTCAGTGCCAGCAGCACCTTTGCCGATAATATGATCATCATCATTCTGGTGGTTCAGGTGCTGCTTGGGTTGGCGACGATAGTGCCAACTCTTGGCCACCTTGATGGCAGCACCATGTTGCTGCTGGCGGGCTGGGCACAAAGCATCTTTACCTTCCAAGGTGGTGCAGCTGAATACATGGTGGGCGTGGGCTGGATTTACAAACTCCATATATTTTTGGGTTTGACGATCTTTGTTCTCTTCCCGTTCACTCGCTTGGTGCACATGCTGAGTGTGCCGCTGGAGTACTTCGGGCGGAAGTATCAGGTGGTGCGTAAGCGCGCGTAAGGGAAAGCTTCCCCCTCTCCCCCAGCCCCTCTCCCGCGAGGGGAGAGGGGAGTTACACATCCCGGCCTGCGGGAGCGGTCCCAGCCTGCGGGATTACACCCAGGTCCGAGAGCAGTGCAGTAAAGCCCCTCTCCCCCGGAGGGAGAGGGGTTGGGGAGAGGGGGAGAGCCCTCACTCAACAAATTGACGGAGACCTACCATGCAATTGATCCCAACCGGTGAACCGGAAAAGCCCAGAAACCAGTTCCCACCAGTGTATGTGGGTGAAACCCTGATTACCGAAGAGGATATAGCCCGGGAAATGCAGCACCACCCGGCGGAAGAGGTTGCTGAAGCTTGGCATGAAGCGGCTAAAAGCCTTGTTATCCGCGAGCTTTTGTTGCAACAGGCGAAAGCTTTAAAGTTACCCGAAGAGCTGGATGAAGAAGCCGCTATCGCTCGCGTGCTAGAGCAAGAACTCGATGTGCCGGAACCCAGTGACGAGGATTGCGAGCGCTTTCATGCGTCGAACCCCGATCGGTTCCGCAGCCCAACGCTCATGGCGGTCAGCCACATCCTGCTGGCCGCTGCGCCAGATGATGTGGAAGAGCGCATGCGCCAAGAAGAAGTAGGGCAGCAGTTGTTGTCGTCTCTATTAGAAGGCCGTGCCCAGTTTGTGCCTTTAGCCAAACAATACTCTGCTTGCGAATCCCGTCATCAAGGCGGCAGTCTTGGCCAAATCAGTAAAGGGCAAACCGTCGAAGAGTTTGAAAGGCCTGTGCTCACGCTGAAAGAGGGACTTAATCCGGAATTGATCGAAAGCCGGTACGGCTGGCACATTGTTCGTGTAGATCAGCGCATTGATGGCGAGCAGCTCCCCTACGAACACGTGAAGCCGAAAATTCGCCAGTATTTGAGTGAAAGCGTTACCCGGAGGGCATGCCGCCAATATCTGCAAGTGTTGGCATTTGAGGCGGGCGTTCAAGGTGTGGATCTTGAATTACCGGATTCACCTTTAATGCAGTGACGACAAGCCGCAAACAAGAAGCGAATTTGCGAAGCAGGTAGTAATGCGAAGTTTTGAGTTAAGTCAATTTCCCCTGAATAACCGTGTTACTACCTCCATGGAGGGAGCGATTTTTCGAGAGTATCCTCCTATTATCATAAAACATGATTTTGAATGCATGATATGAGCGAGGATATGATAATGGTGGCGATGCAATCTGCAGAATCCCGCTACGCCAAACCGGTTATGGTGGCTACCAATACGCTAGTAGACGATGAAGGAGGGTTGCAGCCACTGCGCAGTCACGCCCTTTTCAGTACCCTCAGCAATTCGGATTTGGAGAATCTGATTCTGCAATCCCGCCGCCTTCGCCTTGGGCATCATCAACTGCTCTACCGTCAGGACATGCCCGCCCACCACTTCTTCTTTGTTATATCCGGTCGCTTGCGGCTGTATAGGCTGGATTCATCTGGCATTGATCGTACTCTTGATAGCATTGCCCCCGGCGACTGCTTTGCCGAAGTTATGATTTACGCCGATCCTGCGCGATACGCATGCTACGCCGAAGCACTGAAATCCAGTGAAGTTCTGATGATCCCGGTAAAAGCTTATCAGGAGCTACTTGATAGCAAACCCGAGTATGCCAGCGCCGCGCTTAGGCATTACGCCATGCGCGCAGTTTCCCGGTTCCATGACCTCGAAATCATGACGGTTCAGAATGCTCGCGATCGACTGATCCGTTACTTGATTGACTTGCTACCAAACGGCGTTGCAGAAGGAGGGGAAGTAGAGTTGCCTTTGCCAAAGTGCTTGGTTGCATCAAGGCTCGCAATGCAGCCGGAAACCTTCTCTCGAATTTTGGCGGATCTCAAGTCTAACGGGTTGGTTAGGGTAAACCGGAGCAAACTGTTTATCTCCGATCCTAAAAGATTGATCGAAATCAGCCAGTAGACCTTAGAAAGGATATAGCCCTCATGATTAGCAGTTACAGTGATTTGATCAAAGCAACGAAAAGCGAGCGCGAACCCCAGCGTCTGTTGTTCGTTTTTTGCCGGGCAGAATTACCGGATGATGCCTCCGCCGAAGAAAAAGCCGCATTCGAAAGAGGCGAGGGCGGTGCGCTTACTCCGGTTATCTGTGTTGATAAAACCCCTCAGGAGGTTTCAGAGTTTTCTGTACTGGCGGAAGAGTCTAGAAATACCGGCCAGTCGTGGGATGTGGTGTTTGTTGCAGCCATGTCCGGTAGAGGCGGAACGCCTCCATCTTCAGACGAAGCCCAGCAGCCAATGACCATGATGGTGGAGTCCATTCGCTTGGGAAATGTTAGCAATTACCTGCCCTTAGATAAGAGTGGAAACGCCGTCAGCCTTGGTTGAGCCGAGTTGTCTATCTGGTTTTTCACGGAAGATCTAACCACATAGAGGTATTTGATTTATTCCTCAATCACCTAGGCTGGCTAATTCAGGCTTGGATGATTCGCTGTTTTTGTTGGGGGCTTGCTTTGAACGTTAATTTTCGTGCCGTTTTTTGTGTTTTCACCCTGCTGCTGGCAACCTTGCCTCTGGTAGAGGCTGCGCCCCTTAGTCAGTACGAGCCGGTGGCCGGGCGCCAAGTTATCGAGAAAGCCTTTCCTGAAGTAACCCGACTGGAACCCCGAGAAGGCAACCGCGCCATACAAGAGCTGTACGCTGGCGACGAGCTCAAAGGCTATGCCTACCAATCCCTTGATTTCGTGCAAACCCCTGCCTATTCCGGTAAGCCGCTAAACGCCATGGTGGTGCTGGATAACGAAGGCACCATCCGCTTTGCCAAAGTGATTCACCACGACGAACCCATACTTTTGGTGGGCATTCCCGAAAGCAAGATGCATGATTTCACCGACCAGTACGCCGGGCTGAAAGCAGACCAGCGCGTGACCGTGGGCGGTACCTCTACCGAGCGCAAGGTCGCTGTAGACGGCCTCTCAGGTGCTACCGTAACCGTAATGGTAATTAACGAAGTGATTATGCGAACCGCTCACCGGGTAGGCGTTGAGCTGGGTTTGGTAGAGGGTAGTGGTACCAAGCGCCCTCCCACAGCTGAAGTCATTATGGATGGTTTTCAGCCCCGCACCTGGGAACAGCTGACTGGTGACGGTTCAATTCGTCGTTTGCTGCTAACCAAAGGCCAGGTAGATGACTCCTTCAAAGGCACCGATGCAGAAGGTATCGAAACGGCCGCACCGGAGGAGCGTGACGAACCTCTGATAGATCTGTACACAGCCTATTTGGATACACCGACCATTGGCCGGAACCTGCTGGGCGAGAGCCAGTACGACTGGCTGATGTTCGAATTGAAAGAGGGCGAGCAGGCCATTGCCGTTATGGCTAACGGTGAATACTCCTTTAAAGGTTCTGGCTATGTGCGCGGCGGTATTTTCGATCGTGTGCAGATTCGCCAATACGGCGATACCTTCAATTTCCGTGATCTCGATTTTTACCGACTCAACGATGTTTATGCTGGGGGTATGCCCGATTTCAAGGAAATGGCTATTTTTATTATCCGGCAACAGCATAACTTTGACCCTGGCGCGCCTTGGACTTTGGAGTTGACCGTAAAGCGGCAGACTGGCCCTCTGGACAGTGAGTTTCAAGTATTCCCACTGGAGTACCAGCTGCCGGATCAGTATTACACCCGTGCAGAACCGGTGCTCACCGAAGAAGAGTGGCTCGAAGGCCAGCCTCTGTGGGTACAAGTTTGGTACCAGCGCCAGTTTCAGGTGATCGTTCTGGGTATTGGTATTGGTGTCCTTCTGCTGATTTTGTTCTTCCAGGACTGGCTGGTGAAGAAGCCCAAGATAACTCGCTGGATTCGCCACGCATTCCTCACCTATACGCTGTTTTTCATTGGTTGGTATGCCTTGGGTCAGTTATCGATCGTTAACGTACTGGCGTTTGTGCACAGTCTGGTCAGTGGCTTCACTTGGGAAACTTTCCTCATCGACCCGATTATCTTTGTGCTCTGGGCGTCTGTGGCGGGCATTGTGCTGCTGTGGGGACGAGCGGTTTATTGCGGCTGGCTATGCCCGTTTGGTGCCCTGCAGGAACTGATCAACGAAATTGCCCGCTTCTTCAAAGTGCCCCAGTACGACGTACCCTGGGCTATTCACGAACGATTGTGGGCTGTTAAGTATATTGTGTTGCTGGTGTTGTTCGGGGTATCGCTAGACTCACTGGCCACCGCTGAGAAGATGGCAGAAATCGAGCCCTTCAAAACCGCGATTACCCTGCATTTTGATCGTAGTTGGCCGTTTGTCACCTACGCCGTTCTGTTGCTTGTAGTGAACATATTCACTCGCAAAGTATTCTGCCGCTACATGTGCCCGCTGGGCGCCGCTTTGGCGTTGCCTACCAAACTGCGTGTGTTCGACTGGCTCAAACGCCGCAAAGAGTGCGGCAATCCTTGCCAGCTCTGTGCCAAGGAATGTGAGGTTCAGGCTATTCATCCGGACGGCACCATCAATTATCAGGAATGCCATTATTGTCTGGATTGCCAGATGACTTATTTCGATGACCACAAGTGTCCGCCGCTGATTGTTAAGCGAAGAGGCAAACGTCGTGGTCACAACGCGCCGGGCCACCCGGAAGAGATTCCGGTGGTGCAGGTGACGTAGCAGAGCAAAACCAAAAAAAAGAGAAATAGAACCGCCATTACTAATAACGGAGTTGGATGTTATGAAAAAGACAGATGAGTTTAAGAAGGATGTGGCTGAAAACGGCGAAAGCGGCTTGAGCCGTCGCCGTTTTCTGGGCGCTACTGCGCTGGCCGGTGCGGTTGGTGCTGCGGGCCTAGGTGGTGCTGTAATGACCCGCGAGTCTTTTGCCGCTGCGGCAAAAGAAGCACAAAACAAGATTCACGTAGGGCCGGGCGAGCTGGACGAGTATTACGGATTCTGGAGTGGTGGCCACCAAGGCGAAGTGCGCGTTCTAGGCATACCTTCCATGCGCGAGTTGATGCGCATCCCTGTCTTCAACGTCGACTCTGCCACGGGTTGGGGTATCACTAACGAAAGTAAGGACGTTCTTGGTCACGACAACAAGTTCCTGAACGGCGACTGCCATCACCCTCACGTTTCTATGACTGACGGGCGTTACGATGGCAAGTATCTGTTCATCAACGATAAGGCCAATACCCGAGTTGCACGTATCCGTCTGGATATTATGAAGTGCGACAAGATTACCCACATTCCGAACGTGCAGGCCATTCACGGTCTGCGCCTGCAGAAAGTGCCGCACACCAAGTACGTTTTCTGCAACGCAGAATATATGATCCCGCACCCTAACGATGGCAGCGATTTCTCCATGGAGAACAGCTACACCATGTTTAATGCGCTGGATGCGGAAACCATGGAAGTGGCCTGGCAAGTGATTGTAGACGGCAATCTGGATAACACAGACGCCGACTATACTGGCAAGTACGCCGCCTCTACCTGCTACAACTCGGAGAAAGCGACCGATCTGGCAGGCACCATGCGCAACGACCGTGACTGGGTTGTGGTATTCAACATTGAGCGTATCGAGGAAGCTGTAAAAAATGGCGACTTCAAGACGCTAGGTGACTCCAAAGTTCCCGTTGTCGATGGCCGTGGCAAATCCAGACTTACCCGTTACATTCCTGTGCCTAAAAACCCGCACGGTGTGAACACTTCTCCGGACGGTAAGTACTTCATCGCAGCCGGTAAGCTGTCGCCTACTTGTACGGTTATTGCGATCGATAAGTTGGACGATGTGTTTGATGACAAAATCGGACTTCGCGATGTTGTTGTTGCCGAGCCAGAATTGGGTCTTGGGCCTCTGCACACTACCTATGATGGCCGCGGCAACGCATACACTACGCTGTTTATCGATAGTCAGGTGGCCAAGTGGAACATTGCTGACGCTATCAAGCACTACAACGGTGAGAAGGTTAACTATCTGCGCCAGAAGCTGGATGTGCATTACCAGCCGGGGCATAACCATGCTTCATTGACGGAATCACGTGATGCGGATGGCAAGTGGCTGGTTGTTTTGTCAAAGTTCTCGAAAGACCGCTTCCTGCCGGTAGGCCCACTGCATGCGGAGAACGATCAGTTGATCGATATTTCCGGTGAAGAGATGAAGCTGGTTCACGATGGCCCTGCGTTCGCCGAGCCACATGACTGCATTATGGTTCGCCGTGATCAGATCAAGACCAAGAAGGTTTATACTCGCGACGATCCTTACTTTGCTAGCGCCCGCGCTCAGGCTGAGAAGGATGGCATTACTCTGGAATCCGATAACAAGGTGATTCGCGATGGTAATAAGGTTCGCGTTTACATGACGTCGGTTGCGCCTATGTTCGGCTTGACGGAGTTCAAGGTGAAGCAGGGCGATGAGGTGACGGTGTATGTTACCAACCAGGATACCATTGAGGATGTGACTCATGGTTTCTCTATGGTTAACCATGGTGTGAGCATGGAGATCAGCCCGCAGCAGACGTCTTCGGTTACGTTCATTGCGGATAAGCCGGGGGTTAACTGGTATTACTGCAACTGGTTCTGTCACGCTCTGCACATGGAGATGACGGGGCGGATGTTGGTAGAGAAAGCCTAATTTAGGTGCTTTGACCGGAGCTCTTTATGGGCTCCGGTTCTTCTGGCTTTGAGCAACAATACACAGGAAGAGCCACTTCCAAAACACGCTGTAAATACGTCCATGTACGCTTGGCTTCGCACAGTTTTGGAAGTGGCTCTTCCTGTGTATTGCCCAACTTTGGCAATAGCTTCCAGTGTGAGAACCGATTTAATGCACCACATTTTGCGCGTAGTTGCGGCCCTGACAGTCGCTTTGCTATCGCTGACCGCTCAGGCCGATATTCAGCAGAAGCTGGATGATCTGGAGCCGGGCGCTTCTTTTGAGCTTCCACCTGAAAACCTTTCGTCTTTGGCTATCCGGGTGTCGGGGGTGACTGTCGCCTGCAGTCCGGAAACGCTTATTGATGGCGGGGGCACGGGCAATGCGGTGAAGATTGAGGCCGAGGGGGTAACGCTCGCCGGGTGTCGTATCCGGAACTGGGGTACGGATCTGAATGAGCTTAATGCCGGGGTTTTTATTAGCCGGGAGGCCAGTAATACGACGGTTGAGAACAACGATCTACAGGGTACTGCGTTTGGTATTTGGTTAGACGCCGCGCCGGATGTGACGGTTAGGGGCAATATCATTCGTGGTGATGCGACGGTTCGTCCGAACGATCGTGGGAATGGTATTCATTTGTTCAATACCACCGAGGCTTTGATTGAAGGGAATGATATCCGCCAAACCCGGGATGCGATTTATATTGAGACGGCGAACGGAAATAAGATTCGCAATAACACCATGTCGGATCTGCGCTACGGGATTCACTATATGTATTCCATGGATAATCTGTTGGAAGGCAATGTGACCCGGGGCACCCGCACTGGTTATGCGCTGATGCAGAGCAAGCGCCTTACGGTGCTCAATAACCGGTCCGAGAATGATGAGAATTACGGCATTCTGATGAACTTCATTACCCAGTCAGTACTGCGGGGGAATGTGGTTTCCGGCGTGTCGCAGGGTCAGACGGCTGGTGTTTCTGTCTCTGGCGCTGAAGGTAAGGCCGTTTTTATCTATAACTCTTTGTACAATACATTTGAAAACAATCTGTTTCGGGACAGCGGTGTGGGTATCCATTTAACCGCAGGTTCGGAGGATAACGAGGTTTTCCGTAATGCGTTTATCAACAATCAACGTCAAGTAAAGTATGTCGCCCTGCGCACTCAGGAGTGGTCTAAGGACGGTGAGGGTAATTTCTGGAGCGATTATCTCGGTTGGGATCGCAATCAGGATGGTGTTGGTGATGTGCCCTATGAGCCCAATGACAACGTTGATCGTCTGCTTTGGACTTATCCGGAAGCCAAAATTCTGATGTTCAGCCCGGCGGTGGATACGCTGCGCTGGGTTCAGGAAGCGTTTCCAGTAGTTAAGGCTGCGGGGGTGACCGATTCACACCCGTTGATGAGTCCGCCCAAAATGTTGCAACCGGAGTCCCGATGAGTTGTTTTCGTCTTGAGAATGTGAGCTACAAGTACGACAAGGCGCTGGTGTTGAATGGCGTTGATTTGCGGCTTGAGCCCGGGGAGATTCTTGGGTTGTTTGGCCACAACGGCGCCGGCAAAACGACCAGTATCAAGTTGATTCTGGGGTTGATGACACCATCCCAAGGTAAGGTGTCGGTTTTGGATGGCGAAGCTGGCGACCCCAAAATCAGCCAGTACATCGGCTACCTGCCAGAAAACGTGATGTTTTATCCACAGCTCACCGGCCACGAGATTCTTGCGCATTTTGCCCGGCTAAAAGGCGCGAGCCTGCGCCAAGTGCCTGAACTGTTGGGGCAGGTGGGGTTGGATGATGCGATGGATAGCCGGGTTAAAACCTACTCCAAAGGCATGCGTCAGCGCCTTGGGCTCGCGCAAGCGTTACTCGGTAAACCTCGGTTGTTGATGCTGGATGAGCCTACAGTAGGGCTGGACCCCGTGGCCACGGCTGATCTTTACCGCCTCTTGCGCAAGTTGCGGGATGAGGGCACGGGGATTGTTCTTTGCTCCCATGTGCTTCCCGGCGTAGAGCCATACATTGATCGGGCGGCAATTCTTACCGAGGGCAGTTTGAAAGCAGTGGGCGATCTGGCCTCGTTGCGCAGGCAAGCTAATATGCCCACCACGCTTTCTATTGAACCGGAAAGCACCGTGGCGGCACTGGAGTCAGTTGTAAATAACGCCAAGGCCTCGGCAGGGCTCATGATGCGCCACGATAATGGGCGGCTGCATGTGGATGTTCGCCCAGCGGAAAAAATGGCGTTAGTGAAAGCTCTGATGGCCTCCGGCGAGGTGCGTGACTTAGGCATTTACCAGCCAACACTGGAGGACGTGTACGTGCACTTTATAGGGTCTGGTGGTCTTGCCCACCGCGGAGGTGCGCAATGAACAGCATCTGGACCATCGCTCGCAAGGAGCTTAGCGACAGCCTGCGCAACCGCTGGCTGATTGCCATTGCTATAGTGTTTGCAACTCTCGCCGTGGGCATCGCCTGGTTTGGCGCCGCAGCATCTGGGCAGGTGGGTTATGCATCTACCCCCGCCACAATTGCCAGCCTTGCCAGTTTGGGTATCTTCCTCATTCCGCTTATTGCCCTGCTCTTGGCCTATGACGCGATTGTAGGTGAGGAAGAGGGCGGCACCTTGTTGCTGTTAATGACCTACCCCTTAAGCCGCGGGCAGTTGCTATTCGGCAAGTTTCTGGGCCACGGACTGACGTTGGCACTGGCTACTTTGATTGGGTTTGGTGTGGCAGGCGTTGCCATTGCATTGTTGGTAGAAGATGTCGCAGTGGGTGCATTGGCTGTCGCCATGCTCCGTTTTATCGTTTCGACCACATTGCTGGGCTGGAGTTTTATTGCACTGGCGTATGTTGTTAGCGTGCGCGTAAGCGAGAAACCCGTCGCTGCTGGATTGGCTTTAGCGATCTGGTTTTTCTTTGTGTTGATATTCGATTTGATGCTGCTGGGCACACTGGTCGCAAGCCAAGGCGAATTCAACCCAGAACTACTGCCCTGGCTTCTGCTACTCAATCCAACAGATATCTACCGCTTGTTAAACATAGTGACGTTTAGCGATAGCGCGCAGCTCAGTGGCGTTCTAAGCCTTGGGGCAGACCTGCCCATTGGTCCGAGCGGGCTTTGGCTGGCATTGGTTCTGTGGTTTGTTATTCCCTTAACTGGCGCATGGGCGTTGTTCCGTAGCCGCCGCATTTAACCTTAGCCCCTTAATTATGGAGAGTTCCATGAAACCTGCTCGTTTAAAATTACTGCCAGCATTGCTGATGTTCGCAGTATTTCTGGTCGGCTGCTCCGGAGAAACTGAAAAAGTCGTCGAAAAACCTGCCGCGGTACACATCGAAGACGGTGACGAGTGCCACGTATGCGGCATGGCCATAACCCGCTTCCCCGGCCCTAAAGGCGAAGTGATTACCGAGAAAGAGCAAACCGTCCACAAATTCTGCTCCACCCGAGACATGTTCGCATGGGCACTGCAGCCAGAGAACACCATGCGCAAGCATACGCTGTATGTTCACGACATGAGCCAAACCGAATGGGAAAGCCCCGACGATACCGCCCTGATCGACGCCCGAGACGCTGTCTACGTGGTCGGCTCAGAGCGCAAAGGCGCTATGGGCCAGACATTGGCGAGCTTCGCCACCGAATCAGCTGCCCATGACTTCATGATGGAACACGGTGGTGAGTTATTGGCTTTTGATGCAATCACCTTGGAGCACCTCAACACAGAGATGCCCGCTGGTGAAATGCATGGCGATATGGGGCATTAAGGGGCAGCTCCCTTTCGCAGTGGGGATCCCGTGAGGCAGGGGGTTCAGAAACTGTGCGAAGCCATGGATGGCGGAGCCAAGCGTACATGGACGTATTCACAGCGTGTTTATGAACCCCCTGCCTCACGGGATTCTTTCGATGTAGCTAAGTTGCGGGCATTAAAGCCGGACCCTTCTCCATAGGGCGCGCCCCACAATCTTCAACTTGTCCCGGGTTGCCATCCGAGACAAGTTGGTCTTAACCACCCCCGCTGTAAACCGTGTTGATCTGCACCGGTGCGGCTGACCGCATCTGCCATAAACGCACCGCCGCACTCATGGGTTACAAGTGTCGGCTCAATGCTCTCAGAACGGTTGAGCTCGTCATAAATTTCAGTGGTGTGTACACCCGGAATGCCAAAGGTGCGGCGTATGCCTAGTTGCTCCAAAGCGTGGCGAACAAGAGTCGCGCCCGTTTTTTTTCATGGATATGCCCTGAGAATTATTGTTGTGTTTTAAGTAGGGCTTTGACTGGCGAGAAGGCCGTTGAAATTGCAGTCGGAGGTTTGCCGGGGATTAACCCCCGGTCATGTTCATGAAGCGCAGAATCTGCACATCGCCATTGGTGGAGAAGTGGTGGCGCTCCGGCTTTAGGTCCATGGAGTCCATGATGGTTTGTCGGAGTTTGTCATTGGTTACCGGATGGCCACGAAGTACCCGGCGAAGATCAACAGAGTGCTCGTTGCCCAAACAAAGCAGCAACCTGCCCTCAACGGTTACCCGCACGCGGTTGCAAGTTGAGCAAAAATTGTGGGAGTGGGGCGAGATAAAACCAACTTTAATGGGGCTGTCAGACATTCGGTAATAGCGTGCGGGGCCGCCGGAGTCTTCCGGCGTTGGCCTCAAATCGTGGTGCTGGCGGACTATGTCGCGCACCTCGTCACTGGTACATAAAGCCTGACCACGGTCGTGTTCGGAAATTTCACCCAGTGGCATTTCTTCAATAAAAGTAATGTCCACGTTTTTCTTTCGCGCAAACTCGATTAAATCCGGAACTTCGTGATCATTCCCGCCTTTCATTACAACGGTATTGAGTTTAATGCCTTTAAACCCGGCCGCTCTGGCTGCGTCTATACCTTCTAGAACCTGCGACAGCTTGCCCGTGCGGGTAATGCTGGCGAACTTATCCGGGTCTAAAGAGTCCAGACTAATATTCAGTCGCTTCAGGCCAGCTCGTTGCAGTGGCTCTGCCATGGTTGGCAACTGGCTGCCATTAGTGGTCATGGCGAAGTCACGCAGGCCGTAGGTACCTATTTCCCGAACCAGTTCGAGAATGTCTTTGCGAACCAGAGGTTCCCCACCGGTGAGGCGGATTTTTTCTGTGCCCAGAGACACGAATGTTTTCGCTACTCGGGCAATTTCCTCAAGCGTTAAAACCTGTTGCCGGGGCAGAAAGGTCATCTCTTCTGCCATGCAATAAACGCAGCGAAAATCGCAGCGGTCGGTAACGGACAGGCGCACGTAATTGACGGTTCTGCCAAAACGGTCTGTCAGCTTGCTCTTGGACATCGGTATCTTTCCTGTAACTGCTGAATGCGCGTTTACGGATTACTGATAGGTCGAGTATCGCAGAATCAAACAGGGAAGCCGATACCCCTCGTTAGGTAAGCCAGCCTAATGCCTTTGGCGGTGTTTGCTTTGTTGAACGGGCCTGATTGATTTCTAGGTTTTGGTTGATCTTTGCTCAAAAGGTGTTTATAAAATACTTGTTATTAGTTGGGCGCTCATCCTGATGCCCGATGAAGGTCCCTTTGGAGGATAGAATGGAAAAACTGCTGTTTCGTGCCAATAGCGCTATGGTCTGGTCTTTGTTCGGCCTGATTGCCACCATTTTGATGGCTTACCCCTTTGCCGGGCGATTTCCTATGATGATTCAAGTGCTTGCCCATGTGGGCACTTTGCTGTTTGCGGTTGGTATCAAGATTTCTTATGTCGCCCGGCTGGTATTTTTAAGTCGCCTCGGGAGACCTGTCCACTGATTAGCGTTAGAATAGGTGAAAGATTGAACAGGGGTGAGGTTCCCGCTATGGCCGCTCGATCCGGCAAAACCGGTTTCAGGGTTCTCGCGTACATATCAATAGCTTTGGCTGCCATCGGCGTGGTTTTGCCTTTGCTGCCCACCACTCCCTTTGTTTTGTTGGCAGCTTTCTTTGCCAGCAAAGGCTCTCCGGCGTTCGCCAGTTGGCTGGAGGAGCATCCGACGTTTGGTCCAGCCATACTAGATTGGCGCCGAAACCGGGTTATACCCATAAAGGCCAAAGTGTTGGCTTGCAGCATGATGTTACTGAGCTGGAGCTTATTGTTTTTTATGGGTATGGCGGCAATCGTATTGGCTATATCAGGCACTTTTATGGCGTGCATGGCGATGTACTTGTTAACTCGGCCTTCGTATTAACTTAACGGCTTTCACTGAATATCTGGAGTATTGAATGCATATTACCCGATACACCGACTACTCACTTAGAGTGCTGATTTATTTGGCGGTGCAGGGTGATCGCCTGGCAACGATTCAGGAAATTGCCGACAGCTACGATATCTCCAAAAACCACTTGATGAAGGTGGTGCACCAGCTCAACAAAAAGGGCTATATAGAAACGGTGCGAGGCAAAAAAGGTGGCATGAGGCTGCACATGGCGCCAGAAGATATCAACGTGGGCGTGCTGGTACGCGAAACCGAGCATGATCTGAGTATTGTTGAATGTTACTCCTCTAAAAATGCCTGCAAAATCGCTCCGGTTTGTGGGCTCAAACCCATGTTCGGAGAAGCTCTGCAGGCATTCCTTTCAGTGCTTGATAAATACACTCTGCAAGACATTATGCAAGATCAGCACAAGCCGCAGTTGCTAAGATTGCTCCAGATCGCCTGACGGCCTGCTTAGGTTGGCTGGCCTATTAGCTTAGTGCGCAGTCGGTCAGGCAGAGAGTAGGTCAGTATTCTTTTCACTACGGTGCCGTACTGGTGCCCAAAACTACCTGTGTTGTAACCTATGCCGTGTTTGCGGCATACCGCCTGAACTTTGTCGGAAATCTCCGGGTAACGGTGTGCCGGCAGATCCGGGAAAACATGGTGTTCGATCTGATAGCTCAAGTGTCCGCTGAGCAGATGTACCCATTTGCTGCCGGTAAAGTTTGAGGAGCCGGTAAGCTGGCGTAAATACCAGTGTCCCTTGCTCTCATTTTCGCAGTCTTTTGCGTTAAAGGTTTCAGCATCCTGAGTGAAGTGCCCGCAGAAGATCACGGTGGACGACCACAAGTTGCGCATCAGATTGGCCCCAAGGTTACCCGCCAGTACGATGGGTGCTACGGGTAGCGTAATAAGCGGGAAGAATACATAGTCTTTGAACGCCTGCCTGCCGCCTTTACGCAGGAAATCCTTGAGAAACGGAAGTTTGTCTCTCAAGCGGATCTCGCCGCGTCGTATCCGCTCGAACTCCAGTTCGTGCAAGCTAACACCCCATTGGAAAAACACGCTCAACAGAATGTAGTTTAGAAACTGCAGGCTGTGGGCCGGGTGCCATTTTTCATCATCACTCAGACGCAGCAGGGCGTAGCCGTAGTCACGGTCTTTACCGATGATGTTGGTGTAGGTGTGGTGCTCGAAATTGTGGGTTCGTCGCCAGGAGTCTGATGAACACGCGGTGTCCCACTCGTAGGTTTGCGAGTGTAGAGATGGGTCGTTCATCCAGTCATACTGGCCATGCATTACATTGTGGCCAATTTCCATGTTTTCTATGATTTTAGAAAGACCGAGAGAAACCGTTGCCGCCACAAAAACGGGTGGGATGAAGCCGAACGGCATCATTACCCTACCTCCCACTTCAAGGGCACGGTGCAAGCGGATGACTCGGCGTATGTAGCGCGCATCCCGCTCTCCCAAGTCTGCGAGAACCTCATCACGAATGGTGTTCAGGTCTTGCTCCAGTTCTTGGAGCTGTACCTCTGTCATCTGTTTCATAGTCTTGCTCCTTAAACGTCGATAGTTACAGGGCCATGGGGAATGGATATACAAAGCTGAACGCTTTCCTCCCCAGAGCCGGAGGCTTTACCGGTGAGTCGATTGATGACTGTGCCGCTGGTTTTGCGGCAACTGCATTGGTGGCAAATACCCATGCGGCAGCCGTGGCGTGGTTTAAGGCCTGACGCCTCGGCGATTTCGAGTAGGCTGGCATCGCCCTCAGAGCTGGCTTCCAGATTGCTCTTGCCGAACTGCACTTTGCCGCCAAGAACCTGATCTGCCAGATCGGCGTTCAAAGCTGGAGTTGCCGAAGAAAAGAAAGTGCTGTGGATGTCCTTTTCGCGCACACCCTGCTGATGCAATAACTCATTGGCCAGATCCATCAGACCTTTTGGGCCGCACAGAAATACGCGCCTTGCTTTGAGGCCTGGCACAGCTTTTAGGTCTTGGCTTTTCAAGTAACGGGGCTTGTCGTTTTCATTGGTAGCGATAATGTTCAAGGTTAGAGCGCTGTAGCGGCTTGCAATAGCCTTCAAGCGCTCTTCCGCAATGACATCCCGCTGGGTGCGCACGAAATAAAGCAGGGTGACCGGTGCCCGGAAGTCGCGCGTGGCCATGGTTTCCAGTTGGCTAAGAATCGGTGTAATACCGCTGCCGCCAGCGATAAAGAGCACCGGCTGAGGCGTTTTTGGTAACAGGAAGTCTCCAAAGGCCTCTCCCAAACCTAACACCTGCCCCTGACCGAGGTGGTCATGCAGCCAGTTGGTTACCAGACCGCCGGGCAGTCGCTTGATGGTTAGGGTAACCAGTCCCTGTGTAGACCATAGCTCGGGGGAACTGGATAGGCTGAACGTGCGCGTGTGTTTAACGCCGTTAATCTCAACGCAGATGTTGACGTGTTGGCCCGCTTGAAAGCCAGCCCAGCGTGCTGCCGGTTTCAGTACAAATGTGCGTGTGTCAGCGGTTTCTTCAATAACCTGCTCGACCCTTGCAGGTGTTTGGCTTTGCACCAACATGGGGTCTAGCGTCTCCAGCAGTGGGTCAAAGAAGGCAGCCGGATCATTCCGATTAAAAAGCTGCTTTCCAAGCCAGTGCAGTGCGTTTGTTTGAGTGTTTCTTGCCAGCATGATGCTTTCTCCTTATGCGGCCTAACCTAATGTGTACGCTTGTGCACATATTGTGTACGACTGTACACATGGGTGTGTGAGCAAACAATGGGAAGCTTTTCGTTGGCACGAAATGACAAGCATTTGATACTTTATTTTTTATGTATGTGTACACTTGTTACCCTAACCCAACGATAAATGCGGTATGGGCAAGTCATGTCGGAAAGAAAAAAGCGCAAACCCGGGGAGACCCGTGAAAAGCTGATGAGTGCCGTGCTAACGCTAGTAGGCAAGGGGCGACATTTCGCCAGCCTAGGTATTCGTGAAGTAACGCGTCAGGCGGGTGTGGTACCTACTTCTTTTTACCGGCACTTTCGCAACATGGATGATTTGGGGTTGCAACTGGTCGATGAGCTTGGGCTGGTGCTGCGGCGAATGATGCGGGAGGCGCGTGAAAACGTCTTTCAGGCGGATAAGCTTATTGAAGAGTCGGTAGGGATTTTTGTCAGCCATGCACAGGCTAACCGCAGTTTCTTTTTGTTTATGGCCCAAGGGTTGGCGGGGGAAAGCCGGGCTATTCAAGACGGCATTCGCAGTGAAATGCGATATTTTTCCACGGAGTTGGCGAACGACTTGCGGCGACTGAAACTGGCAGACCACCTTACTGACGGAGATCTTGAAATGACCTGCGATCTGGTGGTTCGCAGTGTCGCCTTCAGCCTTACCGACCTAATGGGCGTTTCGGCTGAAGACGAGTATCAGGTAGAGCAAATACGGAAGCGGACATGCCGCTTCCTTCAGCTCATCTTCGTTGGTGCTGCGCACTGGGATAACAAACAGGCCTAAGCTCAGGCCTTGCCGTTTTTACTTGCCCGCGCTTTTTTAGGCCTCCGCTTGGGCGGCAGAATTAGCGCTTCTAGTTCATCCAACGCTTCTCCGGTATACACCGCCAGTTTTTGCATGCTGGGCAAGGTGTCCCGGCAACCGGTAAATCCGAAATTCAGTGCTCCCGCATAGCTTAGGCAAGTAATATTCAGAGCACCGCCGTGAGCTATCAATGAAACCGGATACATGGCCTCCAGCTTGGCGCCCTCGTAATACAAGGATTCTTGCGGGCCGGGTACGTTGGATATGGTCACGTTGAACACGGGGCGCATGCGCCCGCCAAGGCCAGACAAAAGCTGCAGGATATAGGGCGACATCAGCAGCATGGTGTACTGGGTGAGGGCGCTCTTGGGCAGCTTTTGTAAGTGCTCTTTTGCCCGGTTTGTGGAGGCAATGATGCTCTGTAAGCGGGTAAGTGGGTCGGCCTCGTTGGTTGCGAGGGTGGCGATCATGAAGCTTATCGCCGTGCCTGTGCCTTGATCATCTGCTGGCCGGATGTTGACCGGAATACCTGCTGTAAGTGGGGTCTCCGGCAGATCATTCTGCTCCAGCAAAAAACGCCGAAGTGCTGTGCCACACAGGTACAGAACTATGTCGTTCAGAGAAGATTTGGATGCATGAGCCAGTTCTTTCAGGCGGTCAAGCTTGTAGTGCTGGGTGGCGAACCGGCGCTGGCCGGTCACCCGATGGTTAATCTTCGAGACTGGCCCGACAAAGGGTGCGGTAGGGCCAGCCTCCGGATGGCGAGCAGATTGCACGAGGCGGTTCCCGGCGCGCCATAGAGTGGGCGCCATATCTGCTTGCAGCTTAACGGCATCCAGTGCCTGAGAAAATACAGAGGGGACGCTTTGCCTCGATTCGCCTTTGCGCGGCTTGAGCCTTTCTGGACGCATGGCCCAGGGCGGCAACATACCCTTTTCATTAGGATCCTTACTCAAAACCCGCTGCAGCAAACGCACGCCACTGATGCCATCAATCATCGAGTGATGCATTTTCGTGTAGAGGGCAAACCGGTTGTTTTCTAACCCCTCTATCACGTGACACTCCCAAAGCGGGCGAGCGAAATCCAAAGGATTGGAGTGTAAGCGTGATACTAGAACGCCAAGCTCC
The DNA here is from genome assembly GCF_016597725.1 of Marinobacter sp. 1-4A. GTDB lineage: Bacteria > Pseudomonadota > Gammaproteobacteria > Pseudomonadales > Oleiphilaceae > Marinobacter. Next base: position 34,594 of record NZ_VCGY01000002.1, on the reverse strand, counting down.
CGTTCACCGCCGGGCTTGGGAAGAGCTGAGTGGCGCACGTGGTAGTCAAGGTCGAGGTTCTTGTCGACCTTCCAAGCGGGAGCTATTAGCCGCCCCAGTGTGCCGGACCATGCAAGCTTGGCGCACCAGGGGTGTGCAATCTCGCCAGTCTCCTTCATGCTGGTAACCATATCGCGAAGGAAGGTGTCGGGCGCGTCTTCCGGCAATGAAAAGATCAACATGTTGCCGACATGCATTGGCGTGTCTTCAGACTCTACGGCTAACCATGAGGCATCAAGTGTTCCCAGGCGTTTCATTCCTTAAGCACCTCTGCCCGGTTCGGGGCGTCAAAGAGTGTCTTTTATTTGTTGTCTGCAAGTATACGGGTTACCGCTTACTCAGACGATCATTGATGTAAAAAAATATCTTCAAACCATTTCAGAGGTTTTATACAAGGTTGCGACTATCAGGCTCCCGAAAGTGTAGCGCTTGTGTTAGTTTCACAACGTTAAACGAATAACAAATAACAACATCCGGAGGCATTGTGGAATCCAGCCCACTGATCTCAGCAGGACTGCCGATTGCATTGTTCATTATCATGATTGGTATAGGCATGACCCTGACCATTCGCGATTTTCGCCAAGTGGCGGTTTATCCCAAAGGCCTAATTGTCGGAACCCTAACGCAGATTTTGTTGATGCCTTTGGTGGCGTTTGCATTGGCGTCTCTATTAGCAGTGCCGCCCGCCATTGCGGTGGGCTTGGTGATTATTGCCGCGTGCCCCGGAGGCACTACCTCCAACCTCTTTGTGTTGCTTGCCAGAGGCAACATAGCGCTGTCGATTGTGCTGACCGTTAGTGCGAGTTTGATCACCATTCTCACACTTCCGCTGTTTACCAATGTGGCGTTGCAGTTCTACATGGGCACGGAGGAAGATATTGTTCTGCCGGTGTGGAAAACCATCGGTATGCTGGTTGGAATCGTGCTGTTCCCGGTGGCAATCGGTATGCAGGTGCGCTCACGTAAGCCAGAGGTGGCGCGCAAGGCTGAAAGTATTGTGAGTGTGTTCGGCGGCGTTGTACTTGCCTTGTTGATCGTTGCGCTTATGTATGGGGCGCGGGACCAGATTTGGGAATTGCTCAAGCAGGCAGGGCCAGCAACCATTTTGCTGAATGCAGCGGGTATTTTTATCGGCTTGCTTGCGGGCCGTATGGCGGGGCTGACCCAACGAGAATCTCTGGCCGTTGCTGTAGAGTTGGGGGTGAAAAATGGCACGATTGCTCTGATGGTGACCCTCACGTTACTGGAGTCCAGCGCCATGTCGATACCGGCCGCCGTTTATGGCGTACTCATGTTCCCCATCGGCTTTTTGCTTGCTATGTACGGTCGGCGCCTCATTCCCAAAGCCAGCGCCGAGCTTTCGAAGTAAGGAGAAATAGCGTTTGCCGGCGCTTGTGCGCCGGCAGGGGTTTTTGGCTTACATCCAGCCGTCTTTATCCACCCGTGTGGGTTCCATGCTGCCCGCGTGGTAGTCGATTTCCAGTTCTTGCCCCTCGGCGTTGTCTCCCTCCACTTCAATCTCGCCCTTGGCGTTGATTTTGATGTCTTCAATGCGGTTAATGCCTTGTTTTGCACTGGCATCAATGTACTTTTCAACATCCGCGGCAGTCAGGCCCCAAGGGCCGTCATTTCGCTTGCGGCGCTCTTCTTTTTGAATGGTGCCATCGCTATCGATGTCTAGCTCTACATACCATTGCCCATCTACCCAGCCTTCAATCTCCATGCGGCCATCGTCGTCGCGATCATCTTCCAGTTCAATGCTGTGGAAGTGCGAAATGCCATAGTCGGATCCAATCTGGATCGCCCGCTTGGCGTCGTCAACAGTGCCGGATGCGAAAGCCAGTGGCGCGGTAACAAGGCTTGCGGTCAGTGCGGTTGCTATGAGTGTTTTCATGGTATTGCTCCTGATTCAATGATGGTGGAGTGTGTTTCAATCGTCTTTTAAAAGCGTTCTTGGACGTGCTCCTGTGGGAAGACTTCCTGAACGTTGAGTGCATCTTAGGTAAGGGCTGCTTGCAGGAGAGTGAGTGTTTCGTTCATGGTTCATTCATGTTGGCTCTGACAAAATGACCCTATGAAAAATTTACCCTGCTATCTTCTGAAACTGATCATCCCCACAGCCGCATTCATTGCCGCAGCCTTAGCCATAGCCTTTTGCCTAACAGCCGCTGTGCCAGCCTCTGCAGATGAAGACTGGCGCAAGCTCCATGAAGAGGTGCAAGCAGGCCGAATAAAGCCGTTAGGTGAGATTTTGGACAGCCTGCTCCGGGACTGGGAAGGTCAGGTCATTGACGTGGAGTTTGAAGAAGACAATGGCATGCGGCTTTATGAAATTGAATTGCTGGGCTCCGAGGGGCAGGTCGTCGAGTTTGAAGTGAATGCGGTCACGGGTGAGCTTATCGGCATTGAAGGTAACAACATCAACGGAATGAAACGCCAATGAAAATTTTACTGGTAGAAGACGATGAACCTCTGGCCCTTGGGCTTGCATCGTCGTTACAGGATGCTGGCCTATTGGTGGAAATTGCAGGCGATGGTCGCACTGCGGATTTTATGATCAGTACCGAGCGTTATGATGCGGTTATTCTCGATTTGGGCCTGCCCGACGGCAACGGAGCGCAATGGTTGTCGGGGTGGCGCGAGCAGGGTATTGAACTACCGATTCTGATTTTGACGGCCAGAGAACGCTGGTCTGATAAAGCTGCTGGCTTTTCTGCCGGAGCTGACGATTACGTCACCAAGCCGTTCGAAACGGCAGAAATCTTGTTCCGTTTGAGAGCTTTGGTTCGCCGGGCTCATGGACATGCCCATCCGGTTATTCGGGTAGGGGATATTTGCCTTGATACCCACAGCGCCCAAGTAACCCGCGCTGGCATGCCGGTATCCCTGACCGCTCAGGAGTTGAGATTGCTTTCCCACCTTGTACACGCTGCGCCTCGCGTGGTCAGCCGAGCGGAATTAACCGAGCACGTGTATGACGGTGATACAGAGCCGGATTCCAATGTGATTGATGTGCAGGTCAGCCGCCTTCGGCGAAAACTGGGTAGCCAGAGTATTGAAACCCTGCGGGGTCAGGGCTATCGAATGGTTACGGATACCAGCGAGGAATCATGATGTTGGCAGACCGACTGCGTCGCCTTCCCATAGCTACACGGATGCTGGTATCTGCGCTGGTTTTGGTTGTACTGGTTCTACCCGCTGCCGGTTCCTTGCTGTCGTGGAACTTTCGCGAGGCGGTGAACACAGCCTTCAATGAACGGTTGGAGTCGCTGCTTAACGTAGTGATCGCCGGGGTTAGCTACGATATCCATCAGGATGCTCTGGTAACCAATAGGCAGTTGGGAGACTCCCGCTTTGATCGTGTATTCTCCGGATGGTATTGGCAGGTTCGTGACGATGGCCAGCGGGTACTTACTTCCCGCTCGTTGTGGGATCAAAGGCTGGCGGTGTCTCAAGAGCCCGACATGGCGTTTCGAACCATCGCTGGCCCCAGAGGGAAACAACTTCGCTTGCTGGAACGGGACATTCGTTTGCCCAACCTCAACGATGTTCTGCATGTTCAGGTGGCTGCGAGTCTGGATGAGGTAGATGCCCAGGTTGCGCGATTCCAGACTTTATTATGGCTCTCTCTGGCAACACTGGGCGGGCTACTGATTGTGCTAATCGGCTTGCAGATCCGCTGGGGATTAGCGCCCCTGCGCCGAATTGAGCAAAGCTTGAAGGCGGTAGAGCAGGGTCGGCAACCGTCAGTTGAGACCGATCTGCCACGAGAGCTGGCGCGCCTGGCAGATGCCATTAATACGGTATTGGAAAGAGACCAACGCCTGATGGAACGGGGCAGAACCGCTGCGGGAAATCTGGCCCATGCCTTGAAAACCCCGGTTGCCGTGTTGGGCACTCTGGCAGAACGCTTACCGCGTGAACAGAAAGCGGCCATGCAGGCAGAGCTCAAGCGTTTGGATGAAGCCATACGGCATCATCTCGCCCGCGCGTCGGCAGCGGGGCCGGTGACTCTGGGCGCGGAACAGGAGGTAACCACCGTACTTGCGCCGGTAATTGAAGGCGTCCAGCGTTTGGCTGGAAGACGCGGATTGGTGTTTCAGAGTGATTTACAGGAAGGGCTTCAGGTACGGATTGACGCACAGGACTTGCAGGAAATTGTCGGGAACCTGCTGGAAAATGCCATCAACTGGGCCAAGGGTTGCATCAGCTTGACGGGCACTGTAGAGGGTGGCTGGCTGGTGCTCAGCGTTTCCGATGACGGCCCCGGTATGTCACCAGAAACACGTGAGCAGGCCCTGAGCCGGGGCGGCAAGTTGGATGAAACAAGATCCGGCTCCGGGCTGGGGCTGTCGATTGTTACTGAGCTGGCGGCGTTACACGGTGGCGACCTCAGGCTGGGCGAAAGCACTTTGGGCGGCTTGCACGCGGAAGTGGTCTTGCCACTGACTCACTTACGCTCAGGACGTTAACGGCGGCGGGTGCGGGCAGTGGTATTCATCAACTACCGTACCTTCATCCACGCTTTCCAGATGCACATCAAACCCCCACAGCCTGTGCGCATGCCGCAGCACTTCTTCTGTATCCTTGCCCAAAGGCACTCTGTTTACAGGTACGTGCCTGAGCATCAAAGAACGATCACCACGAACGTCCACATTCCAGACCTGAATATTGGGCTCCCGGTGGCTGAGGTTGTATTGGCGGGCCAGCTTCTCCCGCAGTTCCCGGTAGCCAGGCTCATCGTGAATGGCGGTTACCTTGTAGCTGTCTTCCTGATCATCATCTTCAACGGCAAAAAGCTTTAAATCCCGCATCACTTTGGGTGACAGAAACTGTTGAATAAAGCTCTCGTCTTTGAAGTTGGCCATGGCAAAGTGCAGGGTTTTTACCCAGTCAGTACCAGCAATATCGGGAAACCATTCGCGATCTTCATCTGTAGGTGCTTCGCAGATTCGCCGTAGATCCGTAAAGATAGAAAACCCGAGGGTGTAAGGATTGATGCCGGAATACCAGGGGCTATTGAACGGCGGCTGATACACCACAGCGGTATGGCTTTGCAGGAACTCCAGCATGAAACCGTCAGTGACCAAACCTTTTTCGTACATTCTGTTCAGCAGGGTGTAATGCCAGAAGGTGGCCCAGCCTTCGTTCATTACCTGCGTTTGGCGCTGCGGATAAAAATATTGCGCCAGTTTGCGCACAATCCGGATGATTTCCCTCTGCCAGGTTTCCAGTAGGGGCGCGTTTTTCTCGATGAAGTACAACAGGTTTTCCTGAGGCTCCTCCGGGTAGCGTTTTTTGCGCGTTATCGGGTCTTCGTCCTCATCCATTTTCGGAATGGTGCGCCACAGATCGTTCACGCGGCGTTGCAGATATTCCTCCCGTTCTGCTTGGCGCAGGACTTCTTTAGCAGCCGAAATCGGGGCGGGCCGCTTATAGCGATCAACGCCATGGTTCATCAATGCATGGCAGGAATCCAGTATTTGCTCCACCGCATCCACGCCGTGGCGCTCTTCGCATTCAGAAACATAATGTCGGGCAAACACCAGATAATCAATAATGGCGCTGGCATCTGTCCATGTGCGGAACAGGTAGTTGCCTTTAAAAAACGAGTTGTGGCCATAACAGGCGTGGGCAATCACCAGTGCCTGCATAGGCAGGGTGTTTTCTTCCATCAGGTAGGCAATGCAGGGGTTAGAGTTAATCACAATCTCATAGGCCAGCCCCATCTGCCCCCGCTGGTAGCCTTTGGAGGTACTAAGAAACTGCTTGCCGAAAGACCAGTGATTGTAGCCAACCGGCATGCCAACGGAGCTGTAGGCGTCCATCATCTGCTCGGCGCTGATCACCTCAACTTGATTGGGGTAGGTGTCTAGGCCGAACTCGGCGGCGCACTTGGCAATTTCCTCATCGTATTGCCGGATCAGCTCGAAGGTCCATTCCGATCCGGTGGAAACCGGTTTGCGAGTTGCCGGGCTGTCGCTGCCCGGAGCATTGGGGCGATCTATGGCGTCACTCATGCCGCTTTCCTCTCAAAAAGCCTGCGAAAGACCGGGTAGATCTCGCTGGGCTCCGCAATCTGTTGTTGCGCAAAACTTCCGGGGAACTGCTCCTGCACCCGCTCATATTCGTACCAGAGCATCTGGTGATCTTGGGGCGTAATCTCTACATAAGCGTAATACTGCACCAATGGAAGAATGCTGTCGGTCAGAAGCTTGCCACACACCGGCGAGTCGTCGTTCCAGTTGTCGCCATCGGATGCCTGAGCTGCGTAGATGTTCCACTCGGCCGGGGAGTAGCGGGATTCGATGATCTTGTGCATCAGCTTCAGAGCGCTGGAAACAATTGTGCCGCCGGTTTCACGGGAATAGAAAAACTCTTCTTCGTCCACTTCCTTGGCGCTGGTGTGGTGGCGAATGAACACCACGTCGATTTTTTTATAGTTCTTCTTCAAGAATAGGTACAGCAGGATGAAAAACCGCTTGGCGGTGTCTTTATGCATCTGCGTCATAGAGCCGGAAACGTCCATCAGGCAGAACATCACAGCGCTGGTTGCAGGCTTGGGTTGCTTTAAATGCTGGCGGTAACGCAGGTCGATTTCATCAATAAACGGAATCCGTTTCACATTGGCTTTCAGCCGTGCGATTTCGTCTTCGAGTGCTTTAACCTGATCCTCATGGCTGAACGCAGCGTCCAGATCAGCGGTCGCGCTTTTTAGCTCCGCAAGCTGAGCCTCAAGCTCGCGAATCTTTTTCTTGCGGGCACCGCCAAGGCCGAGGCGGCGCGCGTGGGCGCCACGCAGTGACCTTACAACGTCGAGCTTGGCGGGCACACCCTGAGTGCTGAATCCGGAACGCACGTAATTGAATGCTTCGGTGTCTTTGAGCTTTTTGCGAACAAGGTTAGGAAGCTCCAAATCGTCAAACAGGAAGTTCAAGAACTCTTCCTGCGTTATCTGGAAAGCAAATTCATCCATGCCCTCGCCATCGGGGCTGGCTTGGCCTTGCCCCTGACCTTGGCCCTCACCACCTTCTGGTTTGGGTAGCCGATCTCCGGTTACAAACTCCTGATTTCCCGGGTGAACCATCTCCCGGTGACCGCCTTGGCCGTGGTGAAACACAGGCTCATCAATATCCCGCGAGGGAATGCTAATGCTCTCCCCCCGTTCTATGTCAGTGATAGAACGCCGGTGCACCGCGTCCGAAACCGCCTTTTTTATGTGATGCCGGTAGCGGCGCAAAAACCGCTCCCGGTTCACCGCGCTTTTGTTTTTGCCGTTCAGTCGTCGGTCGACTATGTGGGTCATACCCATAATTCACACTCCACTTACAGGTTCCGGCCTAGGATGGCAGGCTCGTTTATAGAGCCTGCCATCCTGCTAGTGAGACTTGCGAACCCGCAGGTACCACTCTGCCAGCAGGCGCACCTGCTTCTCCGTATAGCCACGATCGACCATGCGTTCGACGAACTGTTTGTGCTTGTTCTGATCCTCCTGGCTGGCTTTAGGGTTGAACGAAATAACCGGCAGCAAGTCTTCGGTGTTGGAGAACATTTTCTTCTCGATCACGCTGCGCAGCTTTTCATAGCTGAGCCAGGATGGGTTTTCGCCCTGATTGTTGGCTCGCGCCCGCAGTACAAAGTTGACCACCTCGTTGCGGAAATCCTTGGGGTTGCTGATGCCCGCCGGCTTTTCGATTTTCTCCAGTTCCTCGTTGATGGAAGAACGGTCGAGGATTTCGCCAGTTTCCGGATCCCGGAATTCCTGATCCTGAATCCACAGGTCGGCATAGGTTACGTAGCGGTCAAACAGGTTTTGCCCGTACTCGCTGTAGCTTTCCAGATAGGCCGTCTGGATTTCTTTACCGATAAACTGAACGTAATGGGGTGCCAGGAATTCCTTGATGAAGCGCAGATAGCGCTCTTGAACGTCTGGCGCGAACTGCTCCTGTTCAATCTGCTTTTCAATCACATACAGCAGGTGCACCGGGTTGGCGGCCACTTCAGTGGTGTCGAAGTTAAACACCTTGGAGAGAATCTTGAAGGCGAACCGGGTCGAGAGGCCGTCCATACCCTCGTTTACGCCCGCTGCATCCCGATATTCTTGAATGGATTTGGCTTTGGGGTCTGTATCTTTAATGTTCTGGCCGTCATAGACCCGCATTTTGGAGAAAATGCTGGAATTTTCAGGCTCCTTAATACGCGAGAGAACTGAAAACTGGGCCAGCATGTCCAGTGTGTCCGGGGCGCAGGGCGACCCAGCCAGAGAGCTGTTTTGCAGAAGCTTTTTGTATATCTCGATCTCTTCCGTAACCCGCACGCAGTAAGGCACCTTGACGATATACACCCGGTCAAGAAAGGCCTCGTTGTGCTTGTTGTTGCGGAAGGTTTGCCATTCCGACTCGTTGGAGTGGGCCAGAATAACGCCATCAAAGGGCACCGAACCCATGCCTTCGGTGGTGTTGTAGTTACCCTCTTGAGTCGCGGTTAACAACGGGTGCAGCACTTTGATGGGGGCTTTGAACATCTCCACAAATTCCATCAGCCCCTGATTGGCTTTGCACAGGCCGCCGCTGAAACTGTAGGCGTCGGGATCATCCTGTGAATAATCCTCCAGCATGCGGATGTTCACCTTGCCCACAAGGGCAGAGATATCCTGATTGTTGTCGTCCCCTGGCTCGGTTTTAGAGACGGCAACCTGGTCTAGAACGGAAGGGTATTTCTTCACCACGCGGAATTGGCTAATGTCGCCGCCAAATTCGTGCAGCCGCTTAACTGCCCAAGGCGACATGATGTTTTTCAAGTAGCGGGAAGGAATGCCATATTCTTCTTCCAGAATGGCGGCATCTTCTGCCGGATCGAAAAGCCCCAGAGGCGACTCGTTAACGGGGGAGCCCTTGATTGCGTAGAAGGGCACCTTTTGCATCAGGTACTTCAGCTTCTCTGCCAGCGATGACTTACCACCACCAACCGGCCCAAGCAGATACAGAATCTGTTTCTTTTCTTCCAGACCCTGAGCTGCGTGCCTGAAGAACGATACTATGTTCTCCACAGCTTCTTCCATGCCGTAGAACTCGGAAAACTCCGGATAGCGTTTGATGATTTTGTTGGAAAAGATGCGCGACAGACGTGCATCGCGGGAAGTATCGACAAATTCGGGTTCGCCGATGGCAATCAGTAACCGTTCTGCAGCCGTGGCGTAGGCCGCTGGGTCGTTTTTGCAGATCTCTAGGTATTCTTCAAGACTGTACTCTTCTTCTTGGGTGCTCTCATACCGGTTTTTGAATTGCTGCAGTATGCTCATTGGTAGCCCCTCGCTCGCTGTTCTTCAGCTTTCAGTGCACGCAGTATCCCCGTTAAGTTACGGTCGCCACGACGGCGATTCGCTTTGGTTATAGGTGAATGGAAGTATCGGTTTTGGCCTGTCACGATCTGTGTCGGGTTTTGACCTATTCAATCTGAGCTTAGTTCACGGTCACGAGGTTGGACAGGCTGTTAATGGTTAAGGTTCATTAAATTATGTTACCGCTGGGCTGCTGGCCTCAGCGTTTAGTCAGTCTGAATACGCTCTCTGTTGCACCAATAAGGCCTTTGCGCTTGGTGAACGGGTGGTCGTTGGGCAGCGTGTTGGTAAGAATGTGCTCAATCTCGTAATCCGGTGAATAGAGTTCGCGAACCTCTTCATCGCTCACGTTAAACGGTGGCGGACTGATTTTTGTGCCGTAGTCGAGGGTGATAAGCAAAATGCGTGTGCCATCGGGGATGACGGCCGTAAGATGTTCCACATAGGCTTTGCGCATTGAAGGTGGCAGGGCAATGAGCGCAGCACGGTCGTATACCAAGCGACTGTGCTTTAAGTCATCTGGCACCAATTGAAAGAAATCGCCGCACCAGAGCTGCAGGCTTTCATGCTTGAATTTGGTGAAGGGCTCGCTTGGGTGCACCATGGCTTTCTCGCCCGCCTCCTCAAAAAAGTCTTTACAGGCGATTTCACTCAGCTCTACACCAATAACCGGGTGCCCGCGATCGTGCAGCCACCACATATCGTGGGCTTTGCCGCACAAGGGTACAAAAACACCCTCAGTGCCGCCGCCAGAAAGCTCGGGCCAGTGATCGTATAAAAACTTGTTGACGGAGCCTTCGTGAAAGCCGATTTCCTTTTTGCTCCAGCGCTCGTGCCAGAATTCGTGTTCCATAGTTTCGATTCTCTTATTTGGATGTTTGATTCAGTCTACCTTAATCTCAGTGTTTATTGATGAAGGAGAAAAGTATGAAAGCCGTGTTTTTGGATGCCACTACGCTTGGCAATGATGTGGATTTTGCGCCTATTGAGCGCGTGACTGGCGGCCTTGTGAAACATGGGGCTACAGCGCCAGAACAGGTGGCTGAACGAATTCGGGGTTTTGATACGGTGTTGGTCAACAAGGTGGTACTCGGGCGCGAGCACTTTGAACACAGCCCCGAGCTAAAAACCATAGCGGTTGTGGCCACTGGGTTGAACAACATAGATCTAAATGCCGCCAAAGACCACGGCATACAGGTGCTGAACGTGACGAACTACGGGCGCTCCACGGTAGCCCAGCACACCATGGCGCTGATTTTGGCTTTAGCAACGCGCTTGCTGGATTACGATCGGGATGTGCGGGCAGGGCGCTGGGCGCAGAGCGACATGTTTTGCCTAATGAACCACCCCATCATGGAGCTGGAAGGCCGAACTTTAGGTATTGTGGGCTACGGTGACTTAGGCCAAGGTGTGGCCGAGCGAGCCAAAGCCTTTGGTATGAAGATATTGCTCGGCGCGCGGCCGGGGCAGGCAACAGGCAAGGTTGATGGCTACTCACGGATTCCGCTGGATGAGCTTTTGCCTCAAGTTGATGTGCTCTCGCTGCACTGTCTTCTTACCGATGAAACCCGCAACCTGATTGGCGCACGTGAGTTGCAGATGATGAAGCCGGACGCTCTTTTAATTAACACCAGCCGTGGCGGCCTTGTGGATGAAGGCGCTCTTGCGAACGCCTTACGTGAAGGCATTATTAGGGGTGCCGGTTTTGATGTTCTGACCGAGGAGCCGCCGCGCAATGGCAATGCCCTGCTTGCTGAAGATATTCCGAATCTCATCATTACACCGCACTCGGCATGGGCCAGCCGCGAAGCACGACAACGCATTGTGGATATCACAGCGCACAACCTTGCTTCGGTTTCTTGATCTATCAACAGGCAATGTTGTGCAGGGAGAGAGGGTGTGCGAGAGGTAATGGCTTGACAGCACTGCGGTATATGATTGTGGCCGCTTTTTCGACGGTGCTTGTGTCGGGGTGCTCGTCATTCCAGCACCGCGACCAGTTGGCTTTGTTTAACGCCGCTTATGTGACCGGTGATTACGACGCTGCGCTGAAAGCAGTGAGCTTCCCTGCGCCTGAAAACAAAGCTGTCGACACTCAAGAGCATTTGCTAGAACTGCTGCATCAGGGGGAAATGTACCGCCTGACCGATCGAAACAGTGAATCCACAAAAGCCTACGACCTCGCTGAAGAGGGAATGAAAGGCCAAGATACCATGGGGCTGCTGGCAAGCACTGCGGAAGGCTTGATGGCGGTGATGGTTAATGACTCAGAGCGAGACTACAAGGCTTTGCTGTCAGAAGCTGTTCTGGTGAACACCTACAAAGGGCTGGCGTTTCTTGCATCGGGCAATAATGATTATGCCCGAGTGGAATTTAACCGGGCCAATGATCGTACCAGACGCGCTGTTGAGTATTTTCGTAAGGAGATTGCTGCACAACAGGCCGCCTTGAAGCATGAAGCGGAGGGGGGAAGCCAAAAAGCCTCTATGGTTCGCAACAGCCTTCAGAGCGGCAGTTTTCAATCAGCGGTCGACAACCGCTATGGTGCGCCTTCGAAATGGTCTGTTTTCCCGGAGTTCATCGTGCCTTTCAGCACCTACCTGCACGGCCTTTATTTTCTCGCGAATGCCGAAGGCGGTTCAGACTACGAACGTGCTGTGACCTCACTTGCCCGAGTGGCAGAAATGAGCCCCGGGAATAGGATGCTGCAAGCAGATGCGGACCTAGCTGAGAGCCTTGCCTCGGGCGCGCAGAGCTTGCAAACCCTGCCGCCGCAGGTGTGGATTGTGTATGAGAACGGACTGGGTCCGGTGCTTAGGGAATCGCGTTTGGATGTGCCGTTGTTTTTGACCTACGGTAACCAACAAGTGCCCTCGTATTTTAGCATTGCCTTACCTGTATACACTGACCGCTCTGCGGTACCCGGGAGCATCGGCGCAGCAGATTCCTCCGGCGAGGTAATACGAACCGAGCGCATTTCGGATATGGGCAAAGTTGTCCGTACCGAAATGAAGGAGCGTTTTTCAGGCATACTCACCAGAGCGGTTACCTCTGCTATCAGCAAAGCGGTTCTTCAGAGAGAAGCAGCTGAGCAATTTGGCCCTGTGGGGCAACTTTTCGCCGCGGTGCTGACCATAGCAACCACTCAGGCTGACTTGCGCAGCTGGCAGGCGCTGCCGAACCACTGGCAGACTGCCCGCACTGATCGCCCGGAAAACGGAACCCTGTCACTGCTGGATCATAGGGGGGAGACGCTGGGCGCGCTGGAAATTCCGCAACAGCCATTTACTCTGGTGTATGTGAAACGCCCGACGTTACAGGCACCGGCAACGGTGATTATTATGGATTTGCAAGGTGGAGCTGAGGCGGCTTTTGCGCGTTTACCCAAGTGGTATGAGTAGTAGCATGAGCTTTCACAGCAATATAGATAAGCTGATTAACACAAAACAGGACGCACCTTATGAAATCAGTATTGTTCGCCAGCTTGCTGGTTCTTGGTTTGGCAGGCTGTGCTTCGCAACCCGAAGTAAGTAACTTATTGGCCGATAGGCAAGAGCTGAAGGTAGACCCGGAAGTTATTTACATCACCGCCGTAACAGAGCTCTTTGAGGAGCGCGTGCCCCAGCCCGATGGGGAGAGCCTTCTGCAGATACAGTTCGCGGTTGAGGCGAGATCAGACGCAGAGTTGGCGTGGAAGGTGACCTGGTTTGATGCCAAGGGTATGACTGTGCCCGGCGTTGGTGAAGGCTACCGAAAAGCGAGCTTGCTAACAGGGCAAACCCGCTATTTTAAGGCGACGGCACCCCACTCAAGGGCTACCAGTTACCAATTGCATCTTCGTGAGCCCAAATAAAAGGAAAACCTAATGTTGATACGCGCTGTTGTTATAACTGCAGGACTTGCGGTTCTGGCTGGCTGTGCCGCACCTACCCGCTACATCGATCCGGCTGCTGACGATGGCCCGGTTGCCATGACCATGGATTACCGGGATTTTGAAAAAGCGGCGACCGATGCCGTTGAAGACATGCTTGCAAGCGGAGCCGTAAATAATCCAAATGGTGGCCGTTACATAATGGTGGTCAGCCGTATTACCAACGACACCATGCAACGGATCGACACAGACCAATTAACCAAGAAAATCCGGGTGGCGCTTTTACGCTCAGGCAAGGTTGTAACCACCACGGCGGTTGGCCTTAATGGCGCTGAAGACGAAATGACCCAGAAAGCGCGTGAGCTGAGGGAATCTGAGGAGTTCGACCAGTCTACCGTACAAAGTAAGGGTACGCTTCAGGCGCCGGATTTAAGCCTCTCCGGAAAGATTCTTCAGCGTAACCATAAGGTCGGGAAAGAGCAGCAGGTGGAATATTACATCCAACTGTCTCTAACGGAGTTGGCATCCGGTCTGGCCATTTGGGAAGGTGAAACTCCCATCATCAAGCGGGGCCCTAACAAGTCCGTTACTTGGTAGGGCTGATGCGCCGCAATGGCGCGGTAAAGTTGCACTGGTGCATGGAATCCGACAGGCCTGCTTTCCTATGCCTCTGAAAGTAGGCCATACTCATTTTGTTTCGTATCCGTTTCAGGTTACCTTCTTGATATATAGAAAACAGGACGTTAAGTGGCTTCTTTCCAATTAAAAGAACGTCTGCAGGCTGCAGAAAACTGGATTCTCGCAAATCCGAATCCGCCGCAAAGCTGGCCTTGGACTTGGCTGTACAAGGTTGGCCGCTCTGCTTATGCCTTGATACGTGATGTGATTAGCGGGCAGCTAACTCTGCACGCTATGAGTCTGGTGTACACCACGCTCTTAAGTATTGTGCCTTTGCTTGCCTTGAGTTTTTCGGTTTTGAAAGCACTGGGTGTGCATCAACGTATGGAACCCTTCCTGTTCCAGTTCTTTCAGCCCATGGGGCCTGAAGGCGTTGAAATGGCAGAGCGTATACTGGGCTTCGTGGACAACATGAAGGTGGGGGTGTTGGGCTCCGTCGGTTTAGGCCTGTTGGTATACACGGTGGTGTCGCTGGTTCAGAAAATCGAGCGTTCGTTCAATATGATCTGGCATGTGCCGGAGATGCGCTCCGTGGCCCAGAGGTTCAGCAACTACCTGAGCGTTATTATGGTCGGGCCGTTGTTGATGGTTTCTGCCATCGGTGTGAGCGCTACCATCTTCTCGTCATCTTTCGTTCAAACTCTGATTGCCATTGAGCCCTTTGGCTCGGTGATTCTTGCCGCCAGCCGCTTCACGCCGTTTTTCCTTGTGGTGGGCGCCTTCACCTTCGTTTACGTATTTATGCCCAATACTCGCGTAAAAGTTCGGTATGCGGCCATTGGCGGTTTGGTTGCCGGTGTTTCCTGGCAGGCTGGGGGTATGCTGTTTGCCTCTTTTGTAGCGGGCTCGGCTAAATACGCAGCGATTTATTCCAGTTTTGCGATCGGCATTATTATGCTGATCTGGATTTATCTGAACTGGATGATTCTGCTTCTGGGGGCAAGCCTTTCGTATTACCTGCAAAACCCAGGTTCCGTTGCTAAACGCAGCCATGTACAGCTTGCGCCAGAGTTGCAGGAAAAAATTGCCTTGGCCATGATGTGGCTTGTAGCGCGGCCCTTTAGCGAGGGCAAAAAAGCGCCGCAGCAGGAGGCTTTGGAACATGATTTGCGTGTGCCGGGCGAAGTAACCCGAGCCGTTAGCGACAAGCTGATTCGCGCAGGCTTATTAAGCCTTGCGGGGCCACAGGGCGATCAGCTGGTACCTGGGCGAGCACTGGACCTTATTACCGTAGGGGATGTGCTTAAGGTTGTCCGCCGCGATGAAGATCGTGTTGTTGACAGGCTGCCGCCAGTGTTCCCTGCTGACTTGCTTAACGGCGAGCGGGAGAACGAATCCAAAACATTTGCCGCTTTGTTGAAAAACGGGGCTGACACTAGCTCTGCTGGCTGAGCAGGGCTTTGATGGCAGTTCGCACTCGGCCGGTTTGTTCCGGCGTAAGATGAACGATGTGCTCCAAATCTTCTTCGGGGAGGTTGCGTTGGTGCGCATGTCGCAACACTTCACGACTACCTATTACCATGCCATCTACCAGCGCTGCTTGCTCCTGATCAGGCACAGGTCGCTCTGCCGACATTAGATACGCGTGGTACTTAGGTGGCAGGCCCCACTCACTGGCGATCAATTGCGAAGCAACCCACTGGTAGCGCGCTAATGCGGTACGAATCAACACAACATCCGGCTCCCCGCCACCACGCTGTGCCCGGCATATCTGCTGGAGCTCCCTGCGAATAGTGATATAGGAGAGTGCCGGTAAAAGCCCCACGGTGAAGTGGGCGCTTGCGTCCTCCCCTTGTAGCTTTGCGATAAACTCCGCCGCGCGGGCGCAGGTAAGGCCCCAGCGCCATGCCCGTTGGGCAAATAGGGCTTCGCGGCTATTGCGGGCCGCCATCATTGGCCGCATAACCGTTGCCGAAATCACATTCCGAATACCATCGATACCTAGAATGAAAACAGCCTGATCCACAGACTCGATGGTGGCGTCGCCAGTACGGAAATAGGGGCTATTGGCCACCTGCAATATCTGATCGGTTAAAGAGGGGTCTCCCAGAATAATCTGGCTCAGCTTTTGCCGGTCGCCGGATTCATCAGAAAGCGCCTTCATCAGCATGGGAAGTGTCATGGGCCGCCTTGGCAGCTCTTCCATTTTCCGGTTCGCGAGGCGGTGATCGAGCTCTTGAAGTGCTTGGTGTGACGGGGCTTGCTCGGAGCGAAGTTGAGCGGGGCCGGTGTCCAGAAGCCAGCAAAAAAGATTTTCCTCAAGCTGCAGGGACAAGCTTTGAGCATCTTCCGCTGCTATGGCGGGTTTTGTAGATTTTGAAGGATTAAATAGCCTTGCCTCAGAAACCGCAGGAGGTGTCGGCTTTTCCGTGACAAAAAAGCCTGCAATCCAGGAAAAGAAGCCTGGCATCCGTTGCCCCCAGGTAAACCAGTCGCGAAAGTGTACGTTCTTGTGTATTGCAGTATAGAGGCCCACTACCGCCTTGCACAGTCTAACCCCTGTGCGGCTATAAAATTTTTCAGACTAACACCTCACCAAATACAAAAACGAGTTGGCCAACACCGGCCGAAAAGCCGAGAAAAGCACCCACAAGAATCAGTTTAATCTCATCTTCTTGGAAGCAAGGGCGAAGTAAATCCTGAAACTCCTCCGAAGAGAGGGCAATCATACGCTCCACCATAATGGACTCAACGGCGCGGGCACGGTCTGTCTCAAACACAGGGTTGTTAAAGGATGTTTTCGATATCTCGATGGCTTTTTCACCCACCTGATTTTTTAGCGTGGCAAAGCCAGTGGGGCCGAAGGCCATTTGGGTGAGAGCTTTGCCCATACCGGCGGTTTCGTCCACCAGTGGCTTGATGTGCTTTTTCACCATGTTGCGGGCACGATCACCTTTTGGGCCTTCCAGTATGGCACTGATGATATTGCCAACCGTGAGGATCTCGTGGGTAATTATGTGGCAAAAAGACTGTGCCACTTCCGGCTGTCGCTTGAGGAACAGTCCCTGAATACGAAAAGGGCCGACTTTTTTGGGGTGCAAGGGGCGGAAGATAACGTTCAAGGCAATCCAGTTAGTGGCCCAGCCCACCAGCAAGCCGAAGAAGGGTAATACCCACCAGCTTTGATAAAAGTACCAAACGGTCATCTGGATAACACCGAACAGAAAACCGAAGTAAAGACCGGAGTTCACGATAAAGCGGAACTCTGCATCGCCGCACTCCAGAAAGATACGATTCAGCAGCTGCTTGTCGGCCGACAGTTTCTCAATGGTCATGGTTTTGATATCAAGCAGATCTTCGATGTTGTTGGCGATATCGTCGACTAGGTTGTCCACCAGATGCGGCGTGGATTTACGAACTCTGTCATAGACCATCTTTCGGGCAGAGGCAGGAAGGTTCTCCCAAAATGTGGGGTATTCCCGGAGCATCATTTCATCCACGTATTCTTCGATGCGCGGCTCTACCGAGTGGACAATGTGCGCGGCGAGCACTTTGGGATCAATCTGTTCGAATATTTCCCGTACGGTTCCGATTTTTGAAATGGTGGCGTCTACGGCAATGGCGGCCATTTTATGGGCTTTGGAGGGAATAATGCCCTGCCATCCTAGCAGTGGAGGTTTGCCAACAAACTCCAGTGGAAGGAAGGTCATTTTGATGGCAAGCCAGTTGGTGAACCAGCCAATGAGGGCTGCGATAACGGGAATACTGAGGTATTGCCAGAATTCTGGGTTGTTAAGCAGGCTTGTCATTCGGAGGTGCACTCGCTTTTTTGTTTATGTCAGCGGGGTGAAGCATGTTTCGAAGGCACCTGCCTGTCAATGGCCCTTTAACCCCCACGTGACGGCAGTTCGATCTTAGCTGCTCATATCGCCCCATAACCATTGGCACAGTGCAATGGCCGCCACGGGCGCTGTTTCTGTCCTTAGAACCCGTGGTCCCATGGCCATTGGTAGGAACCCTTCTTTCTCCGCCAGTGCGATTTCGTCTGCTGTAAGGCCGCCTTCCGGGCCGATCATTAGGGCAATGGTGCCGGGTCGGTTCATGGATTTCAGCGATTTTTCGGTGCGGTGGTGCAAAACCAAACGCAGGTCGCAGGTGCGGCTGTACTCCAGCCATTGCTCTACCGTCATAACCGGGAGGATTTCGGGAACTGTGGCGCGGCCGCATTGTTCTGCTGCACTTATCGCAACCGACTGCCAATGACGCAGGCGCTTGTCTTCGCGGTCGCCTTTTAGTTTTACCTCGCAGCGTTCCGTGGTGAGCGGCACAATGCGGCTAACGCCCATTTCCACGGCTTTCTGCACGGCGTAATCCATGCGATCACCCTTGGATAAGGTTTGGCCAAGGGTGATTTGCAAAGGCGATTCGGTTGGGTTGGCTTGCGGTGGGCCCACCAGAACTTGTACACGTTTTTTGCCCGCTTCCGTGATAGTAGCGGAGTAATCTTGGCCATCGCCATTGAACAGTTTCAGTTCCTGCCCTGATTGCATGCGCAATACGCGGCCAACATGCTGGGCGGCGTTTTCATCCAGATCTGCGTGATGTCCTTCGCTCAGGGGCGAGTCTGTGTAAATTCTGGGGATGCGCATGCGTATGTACCTTGATCAGTCCCTAACGGCTATGTTGATGCCTTCGGTCGCGACCTGTGCCAGATGGCGGATCTGATCTTCGGTAATGACGTAGGGCGGCATGAAGTAAACCACATTACCTAGGGGGCGAAGCAAGGCCTCGCGTGTTAGCGAGTGCTGATAAACGCGAACACCCCGCCGCTCCTGCCAGGGAAACGGTGTTTTTGAGGCTTTGTCTTTTACCATTTCCACCGCGAGGGTCATGCCGTGCTGGCGGATATCACCAACGTTGGGGTGGTCGGCCAGATGTGCCACAGAATCGGCCATGCAGGCTGAGAGCCGTCGGTTGTTTTCGATAACATTATCATCCCGAAATATGTCGAGCGTGGCGAGTGCCACGGCGCAGCCAATAGGGTTTCCGGTGTAACTGTGGCTGTGCAAAAAGGCTTTTAGGGTTTCGTAGTCGTCATAAAATGCGTTGTAAACGGTATCTGTAGTCAGAACGACCGAGAGCGGCAAATAGCCCGCGGTCAGTCCTTTTGAAAGGCACATGAAGTCTGGCGTGATACCGGATTGCTCGCAGGCAAACAGGGTGCCGGTGCGGCCAAAACCAACCGCAATTTCATCGGCAATCAGATGCACGCCATAGCGGTCACAAGCTTCGCGCAACTTTGTATGGTAAATCGGATGGTGCATGCGCATGCCACCTGCGCACTGGATGAGAGGCTCCACCACAACCGCGCAGATCTCCTCATGCTTTTCTGCCAATAGCTTTTCCATGGCCTCAAACTGGCGCAGCGCATAGGCTTCGTCGGTTTCGCCTTCTTCCTTGTTGTAGGCGTCAGGGGAGGGGGCGGTCAGCACTTCCATCAGTAATGGCTGATAGGTGTCCTTGTACAGAGCTACATCGCCAAGGGCCAGAGCGCCCAGAGTTTCACCGTGGTAGCTGTTGCTCAGGTTTACAAAATTCTTTTTGCCGGGCTTTCCAAGGTTTTTCCAGTAGTGAAAGCTCATCTTGAGGGCCGCTTCAATGGCCGACGAACCATTGTCGGCGTAGAAGCATTTGTTCAGGCCTTCGGGAGTCACCTCAATGAGCCGCTCGGATAGATTGACCACGGGCTCGTGGGTAAATCCGGCCAGAATAACGTGCTCTAACTCGCCAATTTGCTTCTGAATCGCTGCGTTGATTCTCGGGTTTGCGTGTCCGAATAGGTTCACCCACCAGGAGCTGACCGCGTCGATAAAGCGGTTGTTTTCAAAATCTTCCAGCCAGACGCCTTCACCTCGTTTGATGGGCACCAGTGGCAGAGTTTCGTGATCTTTCATCTGGGTACAGGGGTGCCATACGGACTTGAGGCCGCGGGCGACGAGGTCGGCGTTGCGCATAGAAAATTCTCCGATAAAGCGATGGTGCTGACGTAATTAAGTGATGGCTGTTAACCTTCGGCGATAATACAGTTAACAGCGCTGACTGACTACTGTGCCAATGGATATCGACAGGCAGGCCAATGCGCGCAACTGGCTCTGCATCGACAATTCCAGCATCAATAAATAGAGGCTTGTTAACTATGGAACTTCAACTGACCCACCCGTATCAGGCAGGCATTGGGCGAGTACTTGGAGCCTTCTTCGACAAGGACCACATCCTTGAGAAAAATGAGCTTTTGGGTTCTCGAAATGTGCGCGTGGCGGAGCTGGAAAAGGACGATACCTCTGCAAAACTGGTGGTTGAACGGCAGATGACAACGTCCGCAGAAGTGCCTGGCATGCTCTCGCACTTTCACCGTGAATGGAATAAGGTTCGGCAGGAAGAGCACTGGTTTCGCAAGAGCGACGGCGAATGGCACTGCGAGTTTCGTGTGCACATTGAAGGCGTGCCGGCCAAGATCAAAGGTATGATGAAACTGGAAGGCACCGAAGAAGCCTGCACCAATCATGTGACTTTGAATGTGCGATGCGATGTGCCGCTAATGGGCAAAAAGATTGCGGCGTTTCTAGCTGAGGACTCCCACGCTAAAATTGAGCGTGAGTACGAGACTATTCTTCGGTTGCTATGATTCGACTATTGAAGGCTCTGGCTCACATGTAGCTCGTTCGTTTTCATCTGGATATTCACAACTAAGCCCTCATTATCGAGGGCTTAGTTGGTTTGAGCTTTGCAAAATTCCGTATAAAAATCAGTGTGCCAACACTCTGGATAGAAACGCCTGAGTGCGCTCATTCTGAGGGTTGTCGAACACGTCGTCCGGCTTGCCTTGCTCCACAATCTGGCCTTCGTGAATGTAGATTACGCGGTCTGCCACTTCCCGGGCGAAGCCCATTTCGTGGGTGACCACCATCATGGTCATACCTTCTCTTGCCAATTCCCGCATGACATCGAGCACTTCGCCGATCATTTCAGGGTCCAGTGCAGAGGTGGGCTCATCGAACAGCATTAAGCGCGGTTCCATGGCTAGGGCGCGAGCAATGGCAACCCGTTGTTGCTGGCCACCGGAGAGGTGAGTGGGGTATTTGTCGGCTTGGCTGCCAATGCCCACCCGTTCCAATAGGCGCTCTGCTGTCGCGTTCGCCACTGTTTGTGGCGTGTTTTTGACCTTCTGGGGCGCCAGCATGATGTTCTTCTTAACCGTAAGGTGAGGGAACAAATTGAACTGCTGGAATACCATGCCTACTTCTTTGCGAATGTTCGAAAGGGCTTCTTGGTTTCCACCCTTTGGCGCAAGTTTTTGCCCTTCAACTTCCAAGTGGCCGGATTCGAATTCTTCCAAGCCGTTCACACAGCGAATCAAGGTGGATTTGCCGGAGCCACTGGCGCCGATAATGACCACTACTTCGCCCTGTTCTACGGATAAATCGATATCTTTAAGGACATGCAGTTTGCCGAAGTACTTGTTCATGCCCTTCATTTGTACGATATGAGTCATGTATCAGGTTCCTTCAGACAGAGGCCAGTCCGCGCCGTTCAACCAGGCGGAGAATCAGGGACAGTGAGAGGGTGATGGCCAGATACATAATCGCGACCACAAAATACACCTCAAAGGCGGTGAAGGTACTGGCAATATAAACCTGACCCTGACGAACAAGTTCGCCCACACCAATAACGGAGAACAGCGAGGTGTCCTTGATACTGACGATGGCTTGGTTGCCAAGTGGCGGAATCATACGCCGGAAGGCTTGCGGCCAGATGATAGACCAGAATGTTTGAGTGCGAGACAAACCCAAAGAAAGCCCTGCTTCCGATTGGCCTTTGTCGATGGACTGAACGCCACCGCGCACCACTTCGGAAATGTAGGCGCCCGAGTTAAGTGCAATTGCTGCAATACCCGCGGTTAGGGGGTCAATAGGGCCACCGATTAAATCCGGCAAGCCGTAGAAGATAAACAAAACCTGAACGAGAATGGGGGTACCACGAAAGATTTCGATATAGGCCGTTGCGGGCCATCTCAAAAACCATTTTTTGTTTATGCTCAGCAAGCCAAAGATGATGCCCAAGGCAAAGCCGATCATCAGGCCGCCAAAAGAAATCAACAGGGTATAGGGTATCCCTTTAATCAAAAAAGGGATGGAATTGATGGCTGCCTGCCAGTCAAATTGGAACTGGGAATCCACAGTGTGCGTCTCCGCAGGGTTGGAGTCAGAAGTCGCCGGGGCTAACTTGCCCCGGCGCTATACAAGGAACGGGCCTAGCGGCCCTTCAGCCTTTACTTGCCTTCAGGCATTGGGCCGAACCACTTTTCGTAGATGTTTTTGTAGGTTCCGTCTTCTTTCATTTCGGCGAGGGCTTCATTAACCTCGTCAACCCACTCACTGCCGTTCTTCAGTGCGATGCCGTACTGCTGGCCTTCGTACAACTTGCCAACGGTTTTGACTTTGCCTTCACCCTTGGTGCGGGCAAAGTAGCCGACGTTCGGAGCGTCGTAGAACACGGCGTCTACGGAGCGTGACATCAGAGCCATGTACATGTCCGAACTGCCCGGATACGGGGTTACACCGTCGTTTTTGTCCAGATTTTTCTTCAGGAAGTCGTAACTGGTGCTGCCGATTTTGGAGCCAACCTTTAGACCTTCAAGGTCAGAGATTTCGGTTACGTCGTTGTTGTCCTGACGAACCAGAATCCGCAGACCGGAATCGTAGTATGGGTCGGAGAAGTCAACGATTTTTTCACGAGCTTCAGTGATTGTGATGCCAGCAATCGCGATATCCACGTTACCGGTTTGTAGGGCTGGGATAATACCGTTGAAGTCCATGGTATTGATTTTGTAATCAAAGCCTGCGCGCTGAGCGACTTCGGCGATGATTTCCATGTCAAACCCAATCATCTCACCGGTTTCTTGATCCAACATCTCGAATGGAACAAAACTGGGGTCGGTAGCCACACGCAGGGTTTCAGCGCTAACGGCGCTAGCTGCTACGGTAAGTGCCAAGCCAGTACCCAGTGTTTTCAGCCATTTCGTGCTCATGCTTTCTCCTTTTCTTTCTTATTGAGGCTCCGCTTGCCCGATAAGGCAAACCGGGAGACACTGTTGGTGACCGTGACCCTCGGGGAGCATTAGTGGAACTGCATCACATACACTTTAGACTATGACTCAGGTGAGCGCCGAAAATCAAATGCTTGGAGGGTAAAACGCCCCCCTCTCCCCAACCCCTCTCCCGCGAGGGGAGAGGGGCTCTATGTACTCCCTTCCCCCGTTGCATGGCAGGCTCCCTCTCCCTCGATAGGAGACCGATGCTTAGGGCACAGGGAGTCAGTAAGCCGGGCTGGGAGTTGCCTTTTAGCCCCTCTCCCCTCGCGGGAGAGGGGCTGGGGAGAGGGGAATGCCTCAAAAAGCAATCTTCTCCCGCTCACTAATTCCAAGATTTTTCCAAATACTGATACTCGGCTCAGCCTGATTCAATGTATAAAAGTGCAACCCCGGTGCCCCGGCTTTCAACAGCTTTTCACACATCTCAGTAATCACTTCTTCACCGAACTTGCGGATGCTTGCCGTGTCGTCACCGTAAGCTTCCAGCTGCTTGCGAATCCAGCGCGGTATTTCTGCACCGCACATGTCGGAGAAGCGCACTAAGCTGGAGAAGTTCACGATGGGCATGATGCCCGGCACCACAGGAATGGTGACCCCAAGCTTTTCCAGCCGATCGATGAAGTAGAAATAGCTCTCCGGATTAAAGAAGTACTGCGTAATGGCGCTGTTGGCGCCAGCCTCCACCTTGCGGGCGAAGTTCTTCAGATCCTCTTCAGCATTACGTGCTTGCGGGTGGAACTCCGGGTAGGCCGCGACCTCCAGATTGAAGTGATCGCCGCTGTGTTCGCGGATGAACGCTACCAGCTCGTTGGCATAGCGCATCTCGCCGGATGCGCCCATGCCGGAAGGCATGTCACCTCGAAGGGCGACAATGCGGTTGATGCCATTCTCTTTATACACATCCAGCAGCTCTGCAATCTCTGCCCGCGTACCACCGACGCAGGAGAGGTGGGGTGCTGTGGAAATGCCCTGTTTGTGCAGGTTGAGCACGGTTTCAATGGTGCGGTCGCGGGTGGAACCGCCCGCACCGAAGGTGACCGAGAAAAAATCCGGGTTCACTTCGGCAAGCTGGTTACGCACAACCTGAAGTTTTTCCTTGCCCTGATCGGTCTTGGGCGGGAAAAATTCAAAGCTGAAGCGGCGTTTGAATTGCTTCTGGGATTGCATCTTGTTACCCGATTAGTACTTGTAGCTTTCTGGTTTGTACGGGCCTTCGACCGGTACACCAATGTACTGCGCCTGCTCCGGAGTCATCTTGGTGATGACGCCACCAAAGCCTTCAACCATGGCAAGGGCCACTTCTTCGTCCAGCTTCTTGGGCAGAACTTGAACATAGATGCCTTTAGCGCGGGCGTCTTCTGGCAGGTCTGCGAACTTGCGCTCGAACAGGTACATCTGCGCCAGAACCTGGTTGGCAAAAGAGCCGTCCATGATGCGTGAAGGGTGGCCCGTTGCGTTACCCAGGTTTACCAGGCGGCCTTCGGAGAGCAGAATCAGGTGGTCGTTTACAGCCTTGTCGCGGTAGATCACGTGAACCTGAGGCTTAACTTCGTCCCATTCCCAGTTCTTGCGCATGAACGCAGTATCGATTTCGTTATCGAAGTGACCGATGTTGCACACAACCGCGCCGGACTTCAGAGCCTTGAGCATGTGCGCGTCGCACACGTTCATGTTGCCGGTGGTGGTTACCAGAATGTCGGTGTTCTGTAGCAGAGCTTTGTCGACACCTGCTTCAGTGCCGGTGTTGATGCCGTTGATGTACGGGGAAACAACCTCGTAGCCATCCATACAAGCCTGCATGGCGCAGATGGGATCAGCTTCAGTTACCTTAACGATCATGCCTTCCTGACGCAGTGAAGCAGCAGAGCCTTTGCCCACGTCGCCGTAACCGATTACCAGCGCCTTTTTACCGGCCAGCAGGTGGTCGGTGCCGCGCTTGATGGCATCGTTCAGGCTGTGGCGGCAGCCATACTTGTTGTCGTTCTTGGACTTGGTAACGGCATCGTTCACGTTAATAGCCGGAACTTTCAAGGTGCCGTCGCGCAGCATTTCCTGCAGGCGGTGTACGCCAGTGGTGGTTTCTTCGGTAACGCCGTGGCAGTTGGCCAGGATTTCCGGATATTTTTCATGGAGCAGGGCAGTTAGGTCGCCGCCGTCGTCCAGGATCATGTTGGGTTCCCAGCCGTCTACGTCTGCGCCGATTGTGCGTTCAAGGCACCATTCGTATTCTTCGTCGGTTTCGCCTTTCCAGGCAAACACAGGAATGTTCTGGGCTGCGATGGCGGCAGCCGCCTGATCCTGAGTGGAGAAGATGTTGCACGATGACCAGCGAACGCCAGCGCCCAGTTCGATTAGGGTTTCGATCAGCACGGCTGTCTGGATGGTCATGTGGATGCAGCCCATGATGTTGGCGCCTTTCAGCGGCTGCTCGGCTTTGTACTTTTCGCGCAGAGCCATCAGGGCTGGCATTTCGCCTTCGGCGATTTTGATTTCTTTGCGGCCCCAATCGGCCAGGTTGATATCGCGGACTTTGTAGTCGTTGAAGTTGCTCATTGGTGTGCTCCGGTATAGTCAGTTTGGCCTGTAAAGTTGGCCGTTCAAATCGAGAATTCCGGGGATGAAGCCAAGCCTCCGTGGAACCGCTACGAGCACTTCCCTGTGCGCTTGTCTCCGGCCGTTCTTGGCCTACGACATTCCACGGAGGCTTGGCTTCATCCCCTTGATCATGCTTTGGCGTATGCGATCTTGAATACGCCAACAAATCCGTTAGATACCAGCAGCGTCTTTAAGAGCAGCTGCGCGGTCGGTTTTTTCCCAGGGGAAGGTGGTGAACGTTTTGCCAGCAACGGTCACTTCTTCCGGCTCGCGGCCGAAGTGGCCGTAGGCTGCTGTGGCCCGGTACATGGGGTGGAGCAAGTCGAGCATGTTGGTGATGGCGTAAGGGCGCAGGTCGAAGTTCTGGCGTACCAGTTCGATGATTTTGTCGTCGCCGATTTTGCCGGTGCCGAAGGTGTTTACGGAGATGGAGGTTGGTTGGGCCACGCCGATGGCGTAGGACACCTGAATCTCGCACTTGTCAGCCAATCCGGCAGCAACGATGTTTTTGGCAACGTAGCGGCCAGCGTAGGCGGCAGAACGGTCGACTTTTGAGGGGTCTTTGCCGGAGAAGGCGCCGCCGCCGTGGCGGGCCATGCCGCCGTAGGTGTCTACGATGATTTTACGGCCAGTCAGGCCGCAGTCGCCAACTGGGCCGCCGATAACGAATTTGCCGGTGGGGTTGATGTGGTACTGGGTGCCTTTGTGTAGCAATTCAGGTGGCAGTACGTTTTTCACAACCAGTTCCATGACGGCTTCTTTCAGGTCTTCTTGGGTAACGTCGGGGTCGTGCTGGGTTGAGAGTACAACAGCGTCGATTCCCACAACTTTGCCGTTTTCGTAGCGGCAAGTTACCTGGCTCTTTGCATCCGGGCGCAGCCAAGGCAGTACGCCGTTTTTGCGGGCTTCGGCCTGGCGCTCTACCAAGCGGTGGGCGAAGGTGATCGGAGCAGGCATCAGTACTTCGGTTTCGTTGCTGGCGTAGCCGAACATTAGGCCTTGGTCGCCCGCGCCCTGATCTTCCGGCTTTTGGCGGTCGACGCCTTGGGCGATGTCGACGGACTGTTTGCCGATGATGTTGATGATGCCGCAGGTGTCTGCGTCGAAGCCTACGTCTGAGGAGGTGTAGCCAATGTCTTTGATTACGCCGCGAACCAGATCTTCCAAGTCTACCCAGGCGCTGGTGGTGATTTCACCGCCTACGATGGCAACGCCGGTTTTTACCATGGTCTCGCAAGCTACGCGGGCATGGGGATCTTCTATAAGGATAGAATCCAGAACCGCATCGGAGATTTGGTCGGCGAGTTTGTCCGGGTGGCCTTCGGAGACCGATTCGGAGGTGAAGATGCTGTAGTCAGACATAGGTTTGCTCCTCTTTGAGCGTTTCGAAATCTTGCCGGTGGCTGAGTGATGCTGCAGTGCCGACGTAATTATCTGTTTCAGTTTTAGTGTGTGTAGGTATTTATACCTACGTCAATATCAAAGTTTTTTGATATTCCTTGTGAAGGCCCGGAATATCTGGGTTTAATGAAAATAAAATGAGAGATTGGCTATCTCAGCGGCAGTTGGGTTTTCCAGAACTCTCTCACCTGAATCTGGAAACCATTCCGCAATCCGATAAACAGCTGTTCGCCAGCTTTTAAGCCTGCCGCTGCGGCCCAAGCGGTGAGTTCTTCCGGCTCGAAGCCAAGCCATAAATCGCCGCAATTCTCTTTCGCCCAGTTTTGATCGTGCCTGCACAGGTCGCTGACCATCAGGCAGCCACCGTTGTTCATCAGCGCGGCGGCATCGAGAAAGATGTCGGCCGGGCTGGGTACGTGGTGCAGCACCATGTTGGCGACCACCAGATCAAATGCATCGCCCCGGGCCAGCAGGGTGTCGGTTACACCTTCGATCAAATCGATGTTGTTTAGGCGCTCGTCAATGCAGGTGCGCGTTGCCTTGGCGAGCATGTCGCGGCTGTTGTCCAGCGCGACAACGTGTTCGCAGAGTTCGGACAATACCGGTAGAAAACCGCCTTCACCAGGGCCGATTTCCAGTGCCGTTTGCCACAAGGTTTTTCGCGTACGCTTGCGAATCATGTCCGCTACAGGTGCGGCGTACAGGTCAAAGGCAGCAATCAACTCTTGCTGTTCCCGGAACTGCTCTGAGTGCCGGGAGAAAAACGCCTGTGACTGGTCGGCCCGTTGATTGCGGATGGCTTCAATCTTGTCTTGTAAGTGCGCTGGTAGGGGCGCGCTGTCTACTGCTTCAAAAATCTGGCGAATGGTCAGATCTGTTGGCTTTTCGTTGTCCAAATGTAGCGGGCGACGGTAAAAAATGGCGTTACCTTCACGCTGTGGCTCCACCAGACCTGCCTTATGCATCACTTTTAGATGGTGGCTCATGCCAGACTGGCGCATATCGAATAACTGGCTCAATTCCAGCACGCCAAAGGTATCGCGACGCAGCACACGCAACACTTCCAGCCGCAATGGGTCGCCGCTTGCCTTGTAGATGGGGGCAAGTACGTCCACGGAGGAAATTTGGTTAACGTGTGCATTTAAAGTTGTCATGGTTGCGGAGTGTATGTGGGTTGGAGTGCTCAATCAATAGGCATATCAAAGTTTTTTGATATAGATTTATCATTCTTTGAAATCAGTCTCTTTCGGCAATCTCATCGTGAATATTTACACAGAAGCGGCACGTCGATTTGCCCAGGCACACCCTAATCGGCGAAAATACGCGCCTTATTTTTGAGCAGCTTTTTATCGCCCTGTAAAAAGCTCTGGATTGCACCCTATTTCCTTGAAAAAACAGTGGAGAAACGTCAATGCCCTCTCGTAAAGATCTCGCCAACGCCATTCGCGCGCTGAGCATGGATGCGGTTCAGAAAGCCAAATCCGGCCACCCGGGTGCGCCCATGGGCATGGCGGATATCGCCGAGGTGCTGTGGAACGATTACCTAAGCCACAACCCAGCGAACCCGCAGTGGGCCAATCGCGACCGTTTTGTGCTTTCCAACGGCCATGGCTCCATGCTGCAGTATTCCTTGCTGCACCTGAGCGGTTACGACGTTTCTATTGACGACATCAAGAACTTCCGGCAACTGCATTCAAAAACTCCGGGCCACCCTGAATACGGCTACACCCCGGGTGTTGAAACCACCACAGGCCCGCTGGGGCAGGGTATTGCCAACGCAGTGGGCTTTGCGCTTGCAGAGAAAACACTGGCGGCGCAGTTTAATCGCCCGGGCCATAATGTTGTTGATCACTACACCTATGCCTTCCTCGGCGATGGCTGCCTGATGGAAGGCATCTCCCACGAGGTATCGTCACTTGCCGGCACTCTGGGCCTTGGTAAGCTGATTATGTTCTACGACGACAACGGCATTTCCATCGATGGAAAGATTGAAGGCTGGTTTACCGATAACACGCCGCAGCGTTTTGAGTCCTACGGCTGGCAGGTCATCCCGGATGTAGATGGTCACGATGGCGATGCAGTGCGTGATGCGGTTGAGCAGGCGCGTGCCAACACCGATCAGCCCACACTCATCTGCTGCAAAACAGTTATCGGTTTCGGTTCTCCCAACAAGCAGGGCAGCGAATCTTCCCACGGCGCGCCTCTGGGTGACGACGAAATTGCACTGACCCGCGAAGCGCTGGGTTGGGCGCATGGCCCGTTTGAAGTTCCAGCCGACATTTACGCCGCTTGGGACGCCAAAGAAAAAGGCGCCAAGGCAGAAAGCGATTGGAATGAAACCTTCGCAGCCTATGAAAAAGCTGAGCCAGAGCTGGCGGCTGAACTGAAGCGCCGTATGGCGGGCGAACTGCCAGCCGACTTCTCTGAAAAAGCTCAGGCTTACATTCAGGAATGCCAGGATAAGAGCGAGACCGTTGCGAGCCGCAAGGCTTCCCAGAACACCCTGAACGCTTACGGCCCATTGCTGCCAGAATTGCTGGGCGGTTCTGCAGATTTGGCTGGCTCTAACCTAACTATTTGGAGCGGCTCAAAAGGTGTCACTAAAGAAGACGCCAGCGGCAACTACATCTATTACGGAGTGCGCGAGTTCGGTATGGCCGCCATCATGAACGGCGTCGCCTTGCACGGTGGTTTCGTACCCTATGGCGCGACCTTCCTAATCTTTATGGAATACTGCCGCAACGCCGTGCGCATGGCTGCACTGATGAAGCAGCGTTCCATCTACGTATTCACCCACGATTCTATTGGCTTGGGCGAAGACGGCCCAACTCACCAGCCCATCGAGCAGCTTGCAAGCCTGCGTACTACGCCAAACATGAGCACCTGGCGCCCGGCCGACGCGGTAGAATCCGCCGTGGCTTGGAAATCTGCTATCGAGCGCACAGATGGCCCAACGGCTTTGATCTTCTCCCGTCAGGGCTTGCCCGGGCAGGCGCGTGATGCACAGCAATTGGCAGATGTGGCGAAAGGCGGCTACGTGCTGACAGACAGCGAAGGTGAGCCAGATCTCATTCTGATTGCCACCGGTTCGGAAGTTGGTTTAGCGCAAGACACCGCTGCCAAACTGCGAGAGCAGGGCAAGAAAGTGCGCGTTGTTTCCATGCCCTCCACCGACGTATTCGATGCCCAGAGCGCTGAATACAAGCAACAGGTATTGCCAATCGAAGTCACCAACCGCATTGCCATTGAAGCGGCCATTGCTGACTACTGGTACAAGTATGTGGGCCTGAACGGTCGCGTTGTGGGCATGACTACTTTTGGTGAGTCTGCACCTGCTGGCGAGTTGTTCAAAGAGTTCGGCTTTACCGTGGAAAACATTCTGGAAGTGGCCTCGGAACTGCTGGACGCCTAATGACAGACTCCGTGCCCTTTCGTATTGCGATCAACGGGTATGGCCGTATTGGCCAGTGCGTGTTGCGTGCCCTATACGAAAACGGTTTTCGCGATCACCTGCAGGTGGTCGCGATTAACGAGCTTTCTGATATCGACACCATTGCGCACCTAACCCGGTACGATTCCACCCATGGCCGGTTCTCCGGAAGTATTGCGGTGCAAGGGCAGGACCTGATCATTAATGGCGATGCCATTCGCGTGCTCCGGCATTCCGACCCGGCAGAGTTGCCGTGGAGTGAGCTGGATATTGATCTGGTGCTGGAATGTTCGGGCGCTTATTCAGACCGAGCTACGGCCGAGTTGCACCTGCAAGCGGGCGCGAAACGCTTACTGTTTTCCCAGCCCGCCGAATCCGATGTAGATCGCACCGTTGTCTTTGGCATCAACGATGCAGACATTTCGGAAACTGATCGTATAGTGGCGGCAGGTTCCTGTACCACTAATTGCCTAGTACCGGTGATTACTGTATTGGATAAGGCGTTTGGTGTGGAGCAGGGCAGCACCACCACCATTCACGCCGCCATGAACGACCAGCCGGTGATCGACGCCTACCACCATCAAGATCTGCGCCTCACGCGTAGCGCGCTCCACAACATAGTGCCTGTGGATACAGGTTTGGCGCGGGGCGTTGAACGGCTGCTCCCGCACATGGAAGGGCGCTTCAGCTCGGTAGCCCTACGCGTACCCACCATGAACGTATCCGCCATCGACATGGTGTTTAACGTTCGAGAGGCCACCGACGTGCCCTCGGTAAACCGCGTATTGAAAGAAGCTGCAAGCGGCCAGTTAAAAGGCATACTCGGCTACACCGACGAACTGCTGGCCAGCTCAGACTTCAACCACGACTCCCACTCCGGCGTAGTAGACGGCGGCCAAACCCGAGTCACCCGGGGTACCATGGTGAAAGTACTGTGCTGGTTTGATAACGAATGGGGATTTGCCAGCCGCATGCTGGATGTAAGCCAAAGTTGGCTGTCGCGTACCTAAACTCTTTGCCAATTAATTGAATTAACGGAACCCAGATCATGGCCATCAAAAAAATGACCGACCTGAACCTCGCTGGCAAGCGGGTTCTGATCCGCGAAGACCTTAACGTACCCGTCAAAAACGGCGCGGTTTCCAGCGATGCTCGCATCCGCGCCTCCCTGCCCACCATCAAGGCAGCAAGAGATGCGGGTGCTAAAGTCATGCTGATGTCCCATCTGGGCCGCCCGGAAGAAGGCGTGTATGACGAAGCCGCCTCCCTCAAACCCGTAGCCGACAACCTCACCCAAGCCTTGGGGCAGGAAGTACGCCTGATTAAAGACTACCTCGGTGGCGTTGAAGTAGCTGACGGCGAAGTAGTGCTGTTTGAAAACGTTCGCTTCAACAAGGGCGAAAAGAAAGACGACGAAACTCTGGCCAAGCAATACGCGGCCCTGTGCGACGTTTACGTGATGGACGCCTTCGGAACAGCCCACCGCGCCCAAGCTTCTACCCACGGCGTTGCCCGCTTTGCACCAGAAGCTTGCGCTGGTCCCTTGCTGGCGGCGGAACTGGATGCACTAGGCAAAGCGCTGGATAACCCCGCCAAGCCGGTTGTAGCCATTGTTGGCGGCGCCAAAGTCTCTACCAAACTTGACG
The DNA here is from genome assembly GCF_016597725.1 of Marinobacter sp. 1-4A. Classification (GTDB taxonomy): domain Bacteria; phylum Pseudomonadota; class Gammaproteobacteria; order Pseudomonadales; family Oleiphilaceae; genus Marinobacter. The sequence continues at coordinate 2,503 of NZ_VCGY01000002.1, read as the reverse complement.
TACTCAACGCCCTTGAAAAAGTGTGTGACCAAATCATTGTAGGTGGCGGCATCGCCAACACCTTTTTGGCCGCAGCAGGCCACCCCGTGGGCAAATCCCTGTGCGAGCACGAGTTGCTGGAAACCGCCAGAGACATCGCCTCCCGCGTGAACATCCCGCTGCCGGTAGACGTAGTGGTTGCCGGCGAATTCGCTGAAAGCGCAACAGCCACCATACGGAACATATCCGACGTTACAGCAGACGACATGATCCTAGACGTAGGCCCGGAAACCGCAGGCCAATTCGCCGAGCTGCTCAAGAACGCAAAAACCATTCTATGGAACGGCCCGGTAGGCGTATTCGAGTTTGATCAGTTTGGCAACGGCACCAAAACTTTGGCTGAAGCCATCGCCGAAAGCGATGCCTTCTCACTGGCTGGCGGCGGAGACACAGTGGCTGCCGTTGACAAATACGGCATAGCTGACAAGATCTCGTATATTTCCACCGGTGGTGGCGCCTTTCTGGAGTTTGTGGAAGGCAAAGTGCTGCCAGCGGTAGCCGTACTGGAAGAGCGCGGCGCGTAAAGGCGCCAACCCAGATCTGGATTCGCAAGGCTGGTTTGGTGGCGCTTTCCGGGACTGTCGGCAGCAAGGACGCTGCCGTCAAGCGTACAAGGAAGTATTTACAGCGTGTCCCGAAAAGCGCCACCACACCTGCCGCAGCAGGCTCCAATTTTCAGAAGCCTGCGCCAAAAAATTAATCACGATTGCCCAAACTGTTATTTAAACAAGGAGACAACCAAATGGCCCTGATTTCGCTGCGGCAAATGCTGGATCACGCCGCCGAGCACGGTTACGGTGTGCCAGCCTTTAACGTAAACAATCTGGAACAGATGCGCGCCATCATGGAAGCCGCCGACAAAACCGACTCCCCGGTTATTGTTCAAGCCTCTGCCGGTGCTCGTAAATACGCCGGAGCCCCCTTCCTGCGCCACCTGATCCTCGCGGCCATTGAAGAATGGCCACACATCCCGGTGGTCATGCACCAGGACCACGGCACCAGCCCCGCAGTGTGCCAGCGCTCCATCCAGCTGGGCTTCAGCTCGGTAATGATGGACGGGTCACTGGGTGAAGACGGCAAAACGCCCATGGATTACGACTACAACGTAGACGTAACCCGCCGCACCGTAGAAATGGCCCACGCCTGTGGCGTATCCGTAGAAGGCGAGCTGGGTTGCCTAGGCTCTCTGGAAACCGGCCAAGCCGGTGAAGAAGACGGCATTGGCGCCGAAGGCACTCTGGACATGAGCCAAATGCTCACCGACCCAGAAGAAGCCGCCGACTTCGTGAAAAAGACCCACGTAGACGCACTGGCCATCGCCATAGGCACCAGTCACGGTGCCTACAAGTTCACCCGCCCACCTACGGGCGACATCCTAGCCATCGAACAGATCAAAGCCATCCACAAACGCATTCCAGACACCCACCTGGTTATGCACGGCTCCAGCTCTGTACCCCAAGAGTGGCTGAAGGTTATCAACGAATACGGCGGCGAAATTCCCGAAACCTACGGCGTACCGGTTGAGGAAATTGTAGAAGGCATCAAACACGGTGTGCGCAAAGTAAACATCGACACCGACTTACGCCTCGCCAGCACCGGCGCAGTGCGCCGCTTCCTAGCCCAAAACCCGGCCGAATTCGACCCGCGCAAATTCCTGCAGGCCACCATGGTAGCCATGACAGACATCTGCGTAGCTCGTTACGAAGCGTTTGGATGTGCTGGCAATGCAAGCAAGATCAAACCGATTAGCTTGGATCGTATGTTTGAGCGTTATGCTTCTGGTGAGCTAGACCCGAAAGTTAAGTGAGTTTTTAGTTAAACAGCCCCGGGTGCTTTCCCGGGGCTGTGCATTCACCCCTTCGTATCCCCTCCTTGCTACCCAGCAATGACTCACTGATCGCAACCAAAACGGGTGTCAGCTCTCTGCCACCCACTCAAAATGACAAAGTTTTGCACAAGGCAAAGGAAAGTCGATTAACGATGGGCTAATGTAGTTAACTACATGTTATGGACGCACCGATGGTTAAGGACAACGGCCTATGATCTCTTCAGCACTAATCCTGCCCCCTCTTCGCAACTACTGGCATTTGCTCCTCTACGCTGTTGGGCCTCGCTTTGCCGTGCGTGATGGTTGCTGCTTAGAGCCTGTTCAATGCGGCTGCGTCATCGAAGGAGGGGGCGGTGGTGATGCAATAATGAAGATGTCACGCGATTACATATCTGGAAAGCTTGAAGGTTTATAGGTTATTGTTATAAGTAATATTTTTTTGTTTGGGTTAGGAAAGGCTGAGTGAAATGTGGAGGTCACGTTTGTGCTGTGAAAGTTACATCCACCTAACCACTGTTATGCAATATAGGGAAATCACGGTGTCTATATGATGGAAGTTGAAGAGGTTTGGGGCAAAGATACAAAATCATGCGAAGGTAGCTCAATCGTAGCCATTGAAATTGTAACTTTGGCTCA
>NZ_VCGY01000025.1 GCF_016597725.1 Marinobacter sp. 1-4A | reverse complement strand
CTGGACTTCCCCCGATGTAGTGGACACGCATCGATAACTCCGCAGGAGGAGCAAAACGATGCCGGAAATGATCACGGGGAAGAAAACCCAGCAGTACAGCACTGAGTTCAAAGTCAAAGCGGTGGAGTGGAGTCACCAGGCCCACCGCAGCGTCAAAAGCGTTGCCGAAGCGCTGGATATTCACCCCTTCATGCTGTCACGCTGGCGAAAGGAATACCGTGAAGGAAAGTTCGCCATGAAACGGGTCAAGAAGGCGCCAGCAGACGCCAAAAAGAAAATACAGGAACAGGATGAGATTGCCCGCCTGAAACGCCGAGTATCGGAGCTTCAGGAGGAAAACGATATCCTAAAAAAGTTTCAACGTTTTCAGGCCGAGGAACGACGGAAGCGTTCCGGTTCGTCTGGAAACACCGACGGGAATACAGCGTAAAAGCGCTGTGTCGGCACTTGAAGGTGTCGCGATCCGGTTACTACGCCTGGGCAAACCGGAAGCCTGGTCAGAGAGCCACTGAGAACGCCGCGCTGCTGTTGAAGATCCGTCGTGTTTACGACGGTAGCAAGGGGCGCTATGGCAGTCCCAGGGTCTATCAGGCCCTGCGCCGGGAAGGCGAACAGGTTGGCGAGAATCGTGTGGCGCGCCTGATGCAGGAATGGGGCATGAAAGCGCGAGTGATGCGAGTGTATCGCCGAATGAGCAAGCGCCGTGACGAACTCAAAGCCCTTCCCAATCACCGCTTGAGCGTTGAAAAGCCTGTTGCGGTGAATCAGCAATGGAGCAGTGACGTTACCTACATCAAGCTGGGTCGAAAATACGTGTTCCTGGCGGTTGTTCTGGACCTGTTCTCGCGCCGGATTATCAGTTGGCGATTGGATGAGAGCCTGAATGCGGCACTGGCCAAAGGTGCCTTGAGAGAGGCCTTTGCAGCAAGGCAGCCGAAAGCGGGTTTGTTGTTCCACACCGATCGTGGCACGGAATATCGGGCTCAGAAAACACAGGCATTTCTGAACCAAAACAGCGTGCGCCACAGCATGAATCGACCGGGACAATGCACAGACAACGCTGAGGTCGAATCCTTCTTCAAAACCTTGAAGGGAGAATTGCTGCATGCGACCAGCTTTGTGACGATGCGGCAGTTACGGAAACATATAAAAGACTATATAGAGTGCTTTTATAACAGCCAACGGCTGCACAGTGGCCTTGGTTACCGGACTCCGATAGAGTTCGAGGGAATTAACTGATGGGGCGTGTCCATTTTATTGGGGGAAGTCCA
>NZ_VCGY01000024.1 GCF_016597725.1 Marinobacter sp. 1-4A | reverse complement strand
GTCGCCCCTGCAAAAATGCCACTTTCAGAGAGCCAACAACTCACTGGTCTTAGTTGATTCATTCGGCAGCGCCAGAGTTGAACATAAAATAGCCAATATCAGGCGTAAATGCCGCCCATTTTCATAAGGCCAACGAAGCTCCGCGAGCTTCCTTAGAACCTTCCTGAAGTTCAAGCCCACGCCGCACAGAACCGCGTGTATCTTGTCGCCGGCAAACCCTTTGAGGAAGTTTCGATACATCAAGCCGTCGCTTTTCAGGTGGCCGATGATGGGCTCAATACTGTTTCGTCGGTGTTGTAGATCAGGGTGTGCCTTGCCACGCCCTCGTCGCTTGCCGGTAATATGAACGTTTGAGAGGTAGGTGCTCTCGCTACCCCGGTAACCACGGTCGGCCAGCAGATGTTCCGGCATCTTGCTGGTGTGCAGGAGAACTCGTTTGAGCGCCGTGTCGACGGTGTGGCCATCGTAGGGATTGCCAGCCAGAGCCTGACAGTCCAGAACAAAGCCTTCTTTGGCTGTGGTCACTACGCTGACTTTGGAGCCGAACTCATAGCGGGTGCGAGCCTTACCCTTGGCGATACACACCACTTCCGGCTCGTGCAGGCTGTAAAGTCGGGGTTTAACGCTGCGATCGCCATATTGCTGTAACAACCGCAAGGCTTGATGGAGCTTGTGGTTCAAGCGCTCGGAACGCTCCTCCAGGGTGCGCTGGTCAATGATGGCCTCACAGACCTTGGCCAGATTCCGGTGCATCTGGCGAAGCACTCTATGCATCCGCTTGAACTGCCGGGCATGGGCGTATCGACCTACCTGCCAGACCATGTCGGGCAGTTTCTTGCAGAAGGTCTGACGGAACTTGATGCCTTCATCTTTGGCCAACTCGACCAACTGCCGGTGGCAGCGCCCTGCCAAGCGAGCATCGCTCGGGTAGGCAATTGCCTTGGGCATGACCGTGGTATCAATGACCGCCACCTTGAGGCTTTCTGACGCAATGACCCCTGTGTCATGACCCAGAGCAATGCTCATCTTCAGCAACTCACGAGCCCCATCGTCACCGATGCGATGCCGGAACCGCATCATGGTGGTCTCATCCATGGGCAACCGGTGCTGAAAGATCACTTCACCGCAGAAGTGTTGCCAATAGGGATTCTCCACCCAGCGATCCAGAACATCACGATCCGAGAGTGCAAACATATGCTTGAGCAGTTGCAAGCCCACATGCAAGCGAATAGGCAACCCCGGACGACCGGACTCCACCGCGTATAACTGACCGAAGTGCTGTTCACAGGCGGACCAGTCGATGCGTTTTCCCATCTGCACCAGTTCATGCCGGGTATTGAGGATGTCTTCAAGGTAGGTTTTCAGCAGATCTCGTTGTGGTGCCTGGCGCTTATCCCGTGGAATCATGGCGTTTTCTTCCGGTTTTTGGGCGAAACGGGGAGATTTATGGTGGATATTATACTCGAAATTCAAGCCAACTCATTGCTTTGTTTCAGTTTTTTGGTTTTGCAGGGACGAC
>NZ_VCGY01000023.1 GCF_016597725.1 Marinobacter sp. 1-4A | reverse complement strand
CCGGCATTGTCGTCAATATAGGAATAGCCTACATACTCCACGCCCAGCCCCACATACACAGACCAGCTACTGCCTGAATCTTTGAAAGAGCCCGGCAGGGCGATGGTTGAAGAGGTGCCTGCGTAATCCGGCACAAAATTTATTGGAAGGTGCCTACCAAGCTGCCAGACCAACCCGGTCTTTGCAGAAGTTCGAAAACTGGACAATAGCGCAGTTCCAATCACCGACACACGCTGTTCAATGTTGCCGCCTTGCGCTAGTTGCAGCAGCTTTCGGCCATGCGCACCCTGAATGCCACCCACCACATCGGTTCCAAGTTGATTGCCCCATCCTTGCGGCTTGTCGCTTCCAGTGGCTTTATGCACCCATTTCTGAACTGACTCGGCACCGCTTTCGGGCCCAATAACACCGATATGAGCGCCAAAACCGGTAATTGTATCGGCGTCCCAGCTCCAGAGCGTGCCACTGAGCGACAGGTGGCCGGCATAGGGAATGTCGTCGAATTGCGGATTTTCAACCGTGATATCTTCAGGCGTAACCATGAATTGCCGCAAACTCAGTGTGGCCGCATGCTCTGAATCGGAAGCACCTATACCGGGCAGAAAGCGCAGCCCATCACGCAGAGTTCGGGCAAATCTTGCCGACTTTCCATCGTTCTCGTCAGCGGTGCCCGTCAGATACGACACGCGTACCCCGTTTGTATATCCGCGGTCGGTTCCAGTAAGCAGGTCGTTATCCCAGGACAGGTTCACGACTTCTGCCTTCAGACTGGTTGGCAAAACACTAATAAAGAAGAACAGCAGGAGGGTACATTCGCAGCGATGACTCAAATCCAGTCCCTCCAGTTGGTATTAAAAGAGTAACGAGCATGGCCTAATGTTCGGTCTCAGAACAACACTGGTTCCGGCAACCAACCCGCCAGCCCCATGAAATGGAAAAAGATGGTCAGCCCGCCAAAAATCAGAACCAGCGCAATGCCCAGCTGGCCGCCCGGGGCCATAAAGCCAAGACGCCCACCCTTCAGTGTTCGGGACTTTCGGGCCAGCAGCGCCGGAACAATACAAGCCCAGACCGCCGCAGCCGCACCGGCATAGCCAATGGCAAGAACGAAGCCAAACGGAAAAAACAACGACAGCAGTAATGGCGGAATAAACGTAATTGCCCAGGTTTTGGAGCGCCCTTTGCGATCATTATCGAAGCCCAGCAGGTCGGCCATGTAATCAAAGGTGCCCAAGCCAACGCCGACAAAAGAAGACAGAATGGCAGCCGTTGAGAAAGCACTGATGGTGGTCGCCACCCGCTCGGAATTGATGGCAAAACCAAGGGCGGCGAGCAGAACATCCACGTCACCGCCCTGAGCGACCACGGGGCCGAAATCCGCTCTCGGCAGATTGCCGAATATGCTGATCAGCCACACTAGGTAGAACATCAAAGCCACCAGTGTACCGCCCAGAATGGCTTTCTGCGCCTTACTTTCCTCACCATAATAGGCGCGCATTGATGCCACCGAATGATGATAGCCGAAAGACGTCAGCGCCACTGGCAACATCGCCATCGCATAGGGCGCATATTGGCCGTGGGCATTTGCTGAATCAAACA
>NZ_VCGY01000022.1 GCF_016597725.1 Marinobacter sp. 1-4A | reverse complement strand
AGACCCTTGCTCTCTTTATCAATCAACCAAGTAATTCGTGTGGACTCTGACCGAAGCTTCAACTTCGTTTAAGGAGGTGATCCAGCCCCAGGTTCCCCTAGGGCTACCTTGTTACGACTTCACCCCAGTCATAAACCACACCGTGGTAATCGTCCTCCCGAAGGTTAGACTAACTACTTCTGGTGCAATCTACTCCCATGGTGTGACGGGCGGTGTGTACAAGGCCCGGGAACGTATTCACCGTGACATTCTGATTCACGATTACTAGCGATTCCGACTTCACGGAGTCGAGTTGCAGACTCCGATCCGGACTACGATACGTTTTGTGAGATTAGCTCCCCCTCGCGGGTTTGCAACCCTCTGTACGTACCATTGTAGCACGTGTGTAGCCCTGGCCGTAAGGGCCATGATGACCTGACGTCATCCCCACCTTCCTCCGGTTTGTCACCGGCAGTCTCCCTAGAGTTCTCAGCATAACCTGCTAGCAACTAGGGATAGGGGTTGCGCTCGTTACGGGACTTAACCCAACATCTCACGACACGAGCTGACGACGGCCATGCAGCACCTGTGTCAGAGTTCCCGAAGGCACCAATCCATCTCTGGAAAGTTCTCTGCATGTCAAGGCCAGGTAAGGTTCTTCGCGTTGCGTCGAATTAAACCACATGCTCCACCGCTTGTGCGGGCCCCCGTCAATTCATTTGAGTTTTAACCTTGCGGCCGTACTCCCCAGGCGGTCAACTTAGTGCGTTAGCTGCGCCACTAAGGATTCAAGATCCCCAACGGCTAGTTGACATCGTTTACGGCGTGGACTACCAGGGTATCTAATCCTGTTTGCTCCCCACGCTTTCGCACCTCAGTGTCAGTGTTGGTCCAGGTAGCCGCCTTCGCCACTGGTGTTCCTTCCTATATCTACGCATTTCACCGCTACACAGGAAATTCCACTACCCTCTACCACACTCTAGCCAAGCAGTTCGAAATGCCGTTCCCAGGTTAAGCCCGGGGCTTTCACATCTCGCTTACTCAACCACCTACGCGCGCTTTACGCCCAGTAATTCCGATTAACGCTTGCACCCTCCGTATTACCGCGGCTGCTGGCACGGAGTTAGCCGGTGCTTCTTCTGTGAGTGACGTCAATCCTCAAAGGTATTAACTTTGAGGCCTTCCTCCTCACTGAAAGTGCTTTACAACCCGAAAGCCTTCTTCACACACGCGGCATGGCTGGATCAGGCTTGCGCCCATTGTCCAATATTCCCCACTGCTGCCTCCCGTAGGAGTTCGGGCCGTGTCTCAGTCCCGATGTGGCTGATCATCCTCTCAGACCAGCTACGGATCGTCGCCTTGGTGAGCCTTTACCCCACCAACTAGCTAATCCGACTTAGGCTCATCCAATAGCGCAAGGTCCGAAGATCCCCTGCTTTCCCCAAAAGGGCGTATGCGGTATTAATCCGAGTTTCCCCGGGCTATCCCCCACTACTGGGCAGATTCCTAAGCATTACTCACCCGTCCGCCGCTCGACGCCTGATAGCAAGCTATCTTCGTTTCCGCTCGACTTGCATGTGTTAAGCCTGCCGCCAGCGTTCAATCTGAGCCATGATCAAACTCTTCAGTTTAAATCATA
>NZ_VCGY01000021.1 GCF_016597725.1 Marinobacter sp. 1-4A | reverse complement strand
GTATTAAGAGTCTGACGATGACCTACTCTCACATGGGCAAGTGCCACACTACCATCGGCGCTGGCTTGTTTCACTTCTGAGTTCGAGATGGGATCAGGTGGTTCCAAGCCGCTATGGTCGTCAGACAAAACGGTTGATCACTGGGGGACGAGATAGAGGTTGTTCAATGTGTTTTGATTTTTTCTTTTGTCTAGCGTTATCCAAGCAATTGTCTTGGGTGTTATATAGTCAAGCCGCACGAGCAATTAGTATCGGTTAGCTCAACGCCTCGCAGCGCTTACACACCCGACCTATCAACGTCCTGGTCTTGAACGGCTCTTTAGGGGCCTCGAGGGCCCGGGGAGATCTCATCTTGGAAGGGGCTTCCCGCTTAGATGCTTTCAGCGGTTATCCTGTCCGAACATAGCTACCCAGCAGTGCCTCTGGCGAGACAACTGGAACACCAGCGGTTCGTCCACTCCGGTCCTCTCGTACTAGGAGCAGCTTTCCTCAAATCTCCAACGTCCACGGCAGATAGGGACCGAACTGTCTCACGACGTTCTAAACCCAGCTCGCGTACCACTTTAAATGGCGAACAGCCATACCCTTGGGACCGGCTTCAGCCCCAGGATGTGATGAGCCGACATCGAGGTGCCAAACACCGCCGTCGATGTGAACTCTTGGGCGGTATCAGCCTGTTATCCCCGGAGTACCTTTTATCCGTTGAGCGATGGCCCTTCCATACAGAACCACCGGATCACTATGACCTACTTTCGTACCTGCTCGACGTGTCAGTCTCGCAGTTAAGCGGGCTTGTGCCATTACACTAACCGTACGATGTCCGACCGTACTTAGCCCACCTTTGTGCTCCTCCGTTACGCTTTAGGAGGAGACCGCCCCAGTCAAACTACCCACCACACAGTGTCCTCGATCCCGATAAGGGACCAGAGTTAGAACCTCAAACATGCCAGGCTGGTATTTCAAGGTTGGCTCCACGCAAACTGGCGTTCACGCTTCAAAGCCTCCCAGCTATCCTACACAAACATGTTCAAAGTTCACTGTGAAGCTATAGTAAAGGTTCACGGGGTCTTTCCGTCTAGCCGCGGATACACCGCATCTTCACGGCGATTTCAATTTCACTGAGTCTCGGGTAGAGACAGCGCCCCCATCGTTACGCCATTCGTGCAGGTCGGAACTTACCCGACAAGGAATTTCGCTACCTTAGGACCGTTATAGTTACGGCCGCCGTTTACCGGGGCTTCGATCAAGAGCTTCGCACGAATGCTAACCCCATCAATTAACCTTCCGGCACCGGGCAGGCGTCACACCGTATACGTCCACTTTCGTGTTTGCACAGTGCTGTGTTTTTAATAAACAGTCGCAGGGGCCTGGTATCTTCGACTGGCTTCTGCTCAACCCGCGAAGGGCGTCACATACCACCAGCGTGCCTTCTCCCGAAGTTACGGCACCATTTTGCCTAGTTCCTTTACCCGAGTTCTCTCAAGCGCCTTGGTATTCTCTACCTGACCACCTGTGTCGGTTTGGGGTACGGTCTCGAATAGCCTGAAGCTTAGAAGATTTTCCTGGAAGCAGGGCATCAATGACTTCGCTCCCGTAAAAGGGTGCTCGTCGTCACGTCTCAGGATTGTGGATCCGGATTTGCCTAAACCCACTCCCTACACGCTTAAACCGGGACAACCGTCGCCCGGCTCACCTAGCCTTCTCCGTCTCTCCATCGCAGCTATCCAAGGTACGGAAATATTAATCCGTTTCCCATCGACTACACCTTTCGGTCTCGCCTTAGGGGCCGACTCACCCTGCGCCGATTAGCGTTGCGCAGGAACCCTTGGTCTTCCGGCGTGCGGGTTTTTCACCCGCATTGTCGTTACTCATGTCAGCATTCGCACTTCTGATACCTCCAGCATGCTTCTCAACACACCTTCGCAGGCTTACAGAACGCTCCCCTACCCCGCATACAAAGTATGCAGCCGCAGCTTCGGTGACCAGTTTGAGCCCCGTTACATCTTCCGCGCAGGCCGACTCGACTAGTGAGCTATTACGCTTTCTTTAAAGGATGGCTGCTTCTAAGCCAACCTCCTAGCTGTCTGAGCCTTCCCACATCGTTTCCCACTTAACTGGTACTTTGGGACCTTAGCTGGCGGTCTGGGTTGTTTCCCTCTTCACGATGGACGTTAGCACCCACCGTGTGTCTCCCGGATAGTACTCACAGGTATTCGGAGTTTGCATCGGGTTGGTAAGTCGGGATGACCCCCTAGCCGAAACAGTGCTCTACCCCCTGTGGTATTCGTCCGAGGCGCTACCTAAATAGCTTTCGGGGAGAACCAGCTATCTCCGGGCTTGATTAGCCTTTCACTCCGATCCACAAGTCATCCCCTGGCTTTTCAACGACAGTGGGTTCGGTCCTCCAGTTGATGTTACTCAACCTTCAACCTGCTCATGGATAGATCGCCCGGTTTCGGGTCTATGCCCAGCGACTAAATCGCCCTATTCAGACTCGGTTTCCCTACGGCTCCCCTAAACGGTTAACCTCGCCACTGAACATAAGTCGCTGACCCATTATACAAAAGGTACGCCGTCACAGAACAAGTCTGCTCCGACTGCTTGTACGCATACGGTTTCAGGATCTATTTCACTCCCCTCACAGGGGTTCTTTTCGCCTTTCCCTCACGGTACTGGTTCACTATCGGTCAGTCAGGAGTATTTAGCCTTGGAGGATGGTCCCCCCATATTCAGACAGGATACCACGTGTCCCGTCCTACTCGATTTCACTAGACTCAGGTTTCGGATACGGGGCTATCACCCACTATGGCGGCACTTTCCAGAGCCTTCTCCTACCAGTTGTCTAGCTTAAGGGCTAGTCCCCGTTCGCTCGCCGCTACTTAGGGAATCTCGGTTGATTTCTTTTCCTCGGGGTACTTAGATGTTTCAGTTCCCCCGGTTCGCCTCTTACACCTATGTATTCAGTGCAAGATACCCGACCGAAATCGGGTGGGTTTCCCCATTCAGAAATGTCCGGATCACAGCTTGTTTGCCAGCTCCCCGAACCTTATCGCAGGCTTCCACGTCTTTCATCGCCTCTGACTGCCAAGGCATCCACCGTATGCGCTTAGTTGCTTGACTATATAACCCCAAGACAACTGATCACTGGCACAACACGCCTCTCTCTCAACGCTCCCCGAAGGAAACACCAACAGACAATGTGTTTGTACTCAGAGACTAGTCACTTGAAGCCATATACAACCACTTCAACGACAACACCGGATAACGCTTGAAAAAATCGCTATCACATTGAACACATTTTCTCGGAGATAATGAGAAAATGTCTTCGTGTTCTATCTCATCCAATTTGTTAAAGAGCAAATCTGACCCAGTGATCAGAAAGAAGAACTTC
>NZ_VCGY01000020.1 GCF_016597725.1 Marinobacter sp. 1-4A | reverse complement strand
AATCATGGCGTTTTCTTCCGGTTTTTGGGCGAAACGGGGAGATTTATGGTGGATATTATACTCGAAATTCAAGCCAACTCATTGCTTTGTTTCAGTTTTTTGGTTTTGCAGGGACGACTAAGTCGATGCCCGCCGAGATTCCTGCCGACGTCCAAATGTTACCATCATTTACAAACCGCTCTTCTATTACCTCGACATCTCCCAAGGCTCTCAGGCGATCAAGTGAGGCCCAATGGGTTGTTGCTTTTTTGCCTGACAACAGTCCTGCAGCATGGAGAATGAAAGAACCCGTACACACGGACAACACTGTTTGGCAGTGTTGTGCCTGCTTTGCTACGAACTCGGTCAGAGCTGGGTTGTTGACCTCTTTGCGAGTCCCATGTCCCCCCGGCACCAGAAGATAATCTAGTTTTGGGCAATCGTTGAAGGAGACATGTGGATTAATCGATAGGTCTCTGGCGCAGATGATAGGAGATTTTGACTCTGCAACAATGAAGCAATTTTCCGGCCCACCAGCGATTTTTGACCAGATTTTTAGAACTTCCCACGGCCCTATAAAATCGAGCTCTTCGACCCCGCCAAAAACTAGCACTCCAAAATTCATGTTCTCCTCCCGAGCGAAGCCTGAAAACTGCACGTTAAGTTATAAAACACGGCCGCAAAGAGGTTTAGTTCCGAACTGGAAACAGTCGAACTAATCTCTGTTTGCACGATGGTAAGTCCAGATCGCACGATAGTATTCCATACCGGTATGAAAGCCCTTGGAGGTATAAAGAACGCGGGAAATGACGCACAAGCCCAAGCCGAAAGCCGATGTTATAGCCATCCCCTGATGTCCAGAGAGAAAAAGTGAAAGGGCCGCCCCTGATAAGAAGGCTATATAAAGTAGATTGTGCCCCACCAAAAAGCGATAGAACGAAGTGCGGCCACGAAGTAGAAGGAAGGATGGGGTGCTTAAGATGAATATCATCACAACTCCTAACGCTAGCTCTATGTACTGTAGCGTGGGCTGTTCCACCCAGAAGCCGAGGATCTCTGTGAAGGTGATCAGGGCAATGCCAATGGTAAACACCATAAGGCTGACGGCAGCAACCATATGCCACATTCCGTGGGGGAGCAACTGATAGCCTGGAGTCTTATCTTGAGTTTCCTGCGCTTTAGTTTTTCTAGCTTTCATTTGTCGACCACAGTACCCTGCGGGGCTCTGAGTCTGGCAGCATTGACCAATGCTTGCCAAACTCAGGTCTACTCTATTACTGCTTGGTTAGCATGATAATCGGAACGCCACCTGCGGGCTGGTCATACATGGTAATCGCAGCTGACCTGTCGAAGCTAATATAAAGGTTTAAAGAGAGGCCTGTGTTATCTTCCGATACGCCACTGCAGTCAGGAAGCCCGTTGTCTGTTGTTAAGTTGAACGACAATGCGTGCCGATTTCCAGATATGACTTTCTCATCAAACGAATAATATCCTGTTGCAACTTCGTCTAGAGAGGTTACGGTTATTTTACCGCTTTCTTCAAATTCATAGGATTCAATGCACTGTGTCGATGGGTAGGTGTATGACCAAATTCCGATTATTGAATTTTTAGTAGTTGTTTTTAGCAAGTTACCAGTGCCTGAGCCAGAAAATGATATTCCAGAATCAATAGGGATAAATACGGTATTTCCTGTTCCGCTAATCGTGAATGAATTGACTGTAGTGTTGTCTTCAATGATTAGTGTGTTTCCAGTGCCTGATATTTTAAGAGCGTTAATTTCATTGTCTTCTTTTACAGTTAATAGGTTTCCTGTTCCGCTTATTTTTAAGTTGTACTTGCCTGTTTCATTTATGTCAGAGGTTGTGCCTGTACTGGAAACTTTGACTAAGTTAATTTCTGTTTCTGGTGTTGATGTAGTGCTGTTGCTGCTTTCGCTTCCGCCACAGGCGCTAAGAAAGGTAAAAGATAAAAGTAGTGACGTTAATAGTATTTTATTCATTGGTTCTAAAGTGTCCTGATTGTTTAGTATTTTTCGATTCTTTAAACGGCTTCGACGGATATCATATTTCCTCATGCTGGTTATAAATTTATAATTCAGGCGTGTTTAAAGTAGAAAATGCGTCAATGTTGCCAACTTCACGGAGCGTTGCAGCATTCTGAAAGTAAAGATTTCTCTGAGAGTTACAATAAACTCATTTAGGTGCAAGACCTACATTGTGAAACTTCGTAATATTTTTTGTGATCCTGCGCTCTCCGTCTTATAACTCTCCGCATGGAAGCAGCCGCATATGTTCAATATCATGTCCTGTCAGCCTACGGTTCACTCATTCTCCCCCTCCGGATAAACCACCACATCCTTCTCCACTCGCGCACCTTTCGTAAGCGTAGCGGGCTGTATTTTATCTTTTCCCATTAGATGAAACACGTCTTTGCCACGGGCCAATAGATGGTCTGCAACTATTCGCCGGTGACAACGCCACCAGACCGCTTCTGAGCACATCAACGCACAGCGATGTTCTTCGCCCAATTGTATTAACTGGTCGAGGCCAGCTTGGAATGAGTCGGTAAGAGCGTAGTCGGCGTAGTTGTGGAAGCTTTTGTTCTCCCAGAATCCGTTAACGGTAGGCGCAATGGATTTGCTTTTGCTGCGCAATCCGCCCAGGTCCTCTATAAGTTGGTAGCCAATGTTATAGGGGGAAAGGTTGTCTGGCAGTTGGTCTTCATTGTATTGCGGGTTGGTGCGGGATTTGGGGATGTGCCGTATGTCGACCACTAGGGTTACACCGGCTGTTTGTAGCAGCTCGGTAAATTCCTCGATGCTACGGGTGGAGTGGCCGACGGTATAAAACGGAAATGACATGGTTGGTCTTTGCACCTTTTGGTTCTTTGGTGTGGCGGAATTCAACCCACGGGGCTTTAATAATGGGTGATAGCGTACCCATTTTATAGTGCCTACTTGGTGGTCTTTCAAAAAGTGATTGTTTTATAAGTGCTTTTTAATCTGGCCCGCTATTTGCAATTTCTTTTTTACCGCAGCCCCTCCGGGCTCCGTCTTAGCACCCAATTAACTAACAAAATGAATCAGGGAGCATTCTCTATGAAGACCCAAGCCATTATGGCGGCGGCATTCGCCTCTACTCTTGTTGTTGCTAGTCCTGCTATTGCTCAGGACCGCACCGGTTGGCCGGATAACTTTACGGTGGGAACGGCCAGTCAGGGCGGTACCTATTTTGCCTATGGTTCTGGCTGGGCCAACTTTGTTGCAGAAAGCCTGGGGGTTTCCGGCGGTGCTGAAATTACCGGCGGGCCTATGCAGAATATGGCGTTGGTTCACACTGGCGATCTCAAGTTTGGCCTAACCACCATGGGCCCGGCCCGTGAATCCATGGATGGCAACAGCCCGTTGGCGCCAGGCATGAAGATGGATAACGTCTGTGCCATGTTCCCCATGTACGAAACGCCTTTCTCTGTAACTGCACTTAGCAGCTCGGGAATCACCTCCATTTCTGACATCCCTGATGGCGCCACCATCGGTTTTGGTCCGGCGGGTTCAACCTCCGATACTTACTTCCCACGCATGATGGAAACGCTGGGTGTCGACTTTAAGCGCCGCAATGGCAGTTGGTCTGATCTTGGCGGGCAGCTTCAGGATGGCCTGATTGATGTTGTTGCCTTCGCCGCAGGCATTCCAATTCCGGCGGTTAGCCAGCTTGAGGTTCAAACTGATGTGAACATCATCGGTATGACAGACGCCGAAGCAAAGAAGGTAACAGATGCGTTCCCGGTGTCTGAGTTCATCATTCCGGCGAGCACTTACCAATCACTGGATGAGCCTTCGCGTGTTGTATCCATGTGGAACTTTGCCATGGTGAATTGCGATGTGCCTGAGAGCTTTGTGTATGAAATCACCAAGCTGACTATGGAGCAGAACGACCGGATGGTTTCCATCCACAAAGCAGCCCGTAATTCGTCGTCCCTGCAAAACCAAAAAACTGAAACAAAGCAATGAGTTGGCTTGAATTTCGAGTATAATATCCACCATAAATCTCCCCGTTTCGCCCAAAAACCGGAAGAAAACGCCATGATTCCA
>NZ_VCGY01000001.1 GCF_016597725.1 Marinobacter sp. 1-4A | reverse complement strand
AAATGGGCGGCATTTACGCCTGATATTGGCTATTTTATGTTCAACTCTGGCGCTGCCGAATGAATCAACTAAGACCAGTGAGTTGTTGGCTCTCTGAAAGTGGCATTTTTGCAGGGGCGACTAATTCGATTCCTGAGAATTACAAAAAGAACAATGTACTGCCTTGGCATCCGGGTGCAGCGCGTTGGTTCAACGAGAACGGCTACACCATCGAAAAGAGCAAGATCAAATAAGGTTTTTGATCTGAATAGCTGAGAGAAGGGGGCCGCAAGGCCCCTGAATAATAGCTGGCGCTGTGCTGGCTCCGATTTGCCTGTAGGCAGGAACCCCCAATGACACTCGAACGACACCCCAAAGATTTTTCTGATGTGGAGGTGGGCGAAGACCACGTACTTGCCCACGATGTAGATCAGGAACCTGTAGAGGCAAACCGCAGGCTGTTTGAAGGCGGCATGCTGAAGTTTGTAGCTTTGCTGGCCATTGTTTATTCCTCCTTTCACCTCTACTCCCTGAATATAGCCCCTTTAGAAACCTGGTCGTTCCGGATAGTGCACATTGCCGGGGCTCTGGTTCTGGGCTTTGTTTTGTTTGCGGGTGCACGTTTTGTGTCGGCGGAAGAAGGATCGGCCCGCCACCGCTGGACAACCTGGGTTGGCGCTGTGACGCTATTGCCTGCTTTTTATGTGCTGTATCAAACTTACTCGTTCTGGCAGATGGTTCAGAACGGCGCCATGCGAATTCCGGTAGACCTGGAAACCTGGCATTTTGGCTGGCCTCTGTTAGCGGCAACGGGCGTGGGTATTGTTATGAGCTGGTTCCACCAGCGTGAACGCTCGCGTTTCAGCGTTCCGGATCTGGTGTTGATTGTTTGTTCAATCGCCGTCGCTGTTTACTTTCTTGTGGCGTATAACACCTCCATGCGTATGTCGACAGGCACCTCCTTTGCCCCGGTGGGCATATCCTTTGCCGCTGTAGCGGGCACTGCGTTGATCATGGAGCTGACTCGCCGGGTGGCCGGTTTGGCTCTGGTGATTATCGGGCTGGTATTTCTGGTGTATGTGTTTGCCGGGCCGTATCTGCCGGGTTTTCTGGGTTACCCTGGGCTCTCGGTACAGCGCTTTTTCAGTCAGGTGTATACCGATGCCGGTATTCTTGGGCCCACCACGGCGGTGTCGTCTACCTACATTATTCTTTTCATTATTTTTGCCGCATTTTTGCAGTCGTCCAAAGTGGGGGATTACTTTGTAAACTTCGCGTTTGCAGCAGCCGGGCGCTCACGGGGTGGCCCTGCGAAGGTATCTATTTTTGCATCTGGCCTTATGGGCATGATCAACGGCACCAGCGCGGGTAACGTGGTGTCTACGGGTTCACTAACGATCCCGCTGATGAAAAAAGTGGGCTACAGCAAAAAATCGGCGGGCGCTGTTGAAGCAGCGGCTTCAACCGGTGGTCAGATTATGCCGCCCATTATGGGGGCCGGCGCTTTCATCATGGCTGAGATTACCGGTATTCCTTATACCGAAATTGCCATTGCGGCTATTATCCCTGCAATTTTGTACTTCGCCTCTGTGTACTTCATGGTGGATTTTGAAGCGGCGAAAACTGGCATGCGCGGCATGCGTGAAGATGAGCTGCCAAAGATGCGCACTATGGTGAAGCAGTGCTATCTGTTCCTGCCAATTATTATTTTGGTGGTGGCTTTGTTTATGGGCTATTCGGTGATCCGGGCCGGTACGCTAGCCATGGTTTCTGCAGCGGTTGTCAGTTGGTTCTCGCCCAACAAGATGGGAATTCTGCAGATTCTGAAAGCGCTGGAAATTGCCTCCTACATGGCCATACAGATCATTGTGGTGTGTGCGGCGGCGGGCGTTATTGTGGGTGTTATTTCCCTGACCGGTGTCGGTGCCCGTTTCTCTGTTCTGCTGCTTGATGTAGCAGAGGCAAGCCAGTTGTTGGCGCTGATCTTCGCTATGTTCATCTCGATTCTTTTGGGCATGGGCATGCCCACAACCGCGGCTTATGCGGTTGCTGCTTCTGTGGTTGCACCGGGTCTCGTTCAGTTGGGTATTGAGCCGCTCACGGCGCACTTCTTTGTGTTCTACTTTGCGGTGGTTTCTGCGATTACGCCTCCGGTTGCGCTGGCGTCTTATGCAGCGGCGGGCATATCCGGAGCTAATGCTATGGAAACCTCGGTGGCTTCATTCCGCATTGGTATTGCTGCGTTCATCGTACCCTTTATGTTCTTCTATAACGGTGCCTTGTTAATGGAAGCCGGGTGGTTCGACATTGCACGGGCACTGGTGACCGCGCTCTTTGGTGTGTATCTGCTCTCTGGTGGTGTGTTGGGTTGGTTCGGCAATGTCACGGCTTCTTGGATAGCCCGCTTGCTGTTGATAGGCGCTGCACTGCTGATGATTGAAGGCGGAATGGTGTCTGATCTTGCTGGCATTGGGCTTGCCGCCTTGGCGTTTTTGATGCAACGCCAACGTAAGAGCCGCTTGGCTGCTGCCTGAGTTTTGCTATCGTCGCCCGCGCCCTTGTCCTTCAAGGGGGTGGGCGATACTCTGGCGTCCTTTAACGGTGTTGCGGGAACCGGGCTATGTCCTACCGGATAGGCGCTTTTGTAGTGTTCGTGATCACCCTTTCGGTGTCTTGGGTGCTGGGTGGCTGGGTTGGCTATCGGCAGGTTGAACAAGACAGCCTTGAGGAGTCCTTCCGCTACCGCCAACTTGTGGGTAACGAGCTTAACCGGTACCTGCCTATTCCCGAGTTGATGGCTGAGCACCCCTTGCTTGCATCTGCTCTGAGTGCTCCTGATAACCCCTCCATTGTTCATCAGGCCAACGAAGAAATGCAGCGTATGGCGACCATCGTTGGTAGTTCGGATGTGTACCTGATGGATACTTCTGGCTTAACCATTGCGGCCAATAATTACCAGCAAGCTGGTAGCTTTGTGGGGCGCAATTTCAGTTTTCGGCCTTATTTTTACGAAGCTATGGAAGCTGGCAGATCCGCCATCTATTTCGCGTTGGGCTCTACCTCACGGGTCCGCGGGCTTTACTTTTCTCATCCAGTTCGCGGTGAGCAGGGGCAGGTGTTGGGTGTAGTGGTCGTGAAGGTACTGGTGCATGAACTGGAATCCCAGTGGCACAGGCCCGCTTCTGTGCGTGAAGCTGAGATGGTGGTGCTAGATGAGGCTGGCGTTAGCTTTCTGGCCAGCAAACCTGAGTGGCTGTATCGGGACTTTACTGGAAGTGCTAGAAACGCACCGGGTGAGGCATCGCGCCAACGTTATCCAGATCGGGATCTTAAGCCTGTCTCCTTAATCTCTCTTGGTAAGCCTTCGGGCTTATCCGGCACATCTGAAACCCTGCGTATCCGGGAAAATGGCGGAGGCCGCGAATATCTGAGTGTTCAAACACCGCTGCCCAGACTGGATTGGACACTGCAGGTGATGGTGAGTACACGCTCTGTTTTCTGGATGCGGCTCGGGTTTGTCGTGGGCGGGATCGCGGTTTATTTTGGAGTTCTACTGGCGTGGCTGTATCTGCGTGAGCGTTATCGTCGTGAGGCAGAGTTGGCCCTAAGAGGGGAGCAACTTGAACTCAGTGTTGCTGAACGAACGGCCGATCTGGAGCGTTCCAACCGCAAACTGCTGGATGAAATTCGCGAACGCGAGCGCGCCCAGAGTGAGTTGCGAGAAACCCAGCAGGAGTTGATTCAAGCAGCCAAACTGGCGGTGTTGGGGCAAATGTCGGCTGGCCTTAATCACGAAATGAGTCAGCCGCTTACTGCAATCCAAACCTACGCCAGAAACAGTCGGCGGTTTTTAGTAAAAGGCGCCGCCGATATGGTGGATGAGAACCTCGGTGAAATCGTTCTTCTGTGTGACAAAATGGCGGAGCTTACCCGCCAATTCAAAGTGTTTGCTCGCAAATCGGAAGGGCCGCCAACCATTGTTGACTTGCGCCTGTCTGTGGATGCCTCCCTGAAAATTATCGCGGCGCAGAAGAGCAGCGCAGGCATTGATATCCGGTGGGAGCGCCCGGAACAGCCGGTGCTATGTCATGGCGATCTGATTCGAATTGAACAGGTTATGGTTAACCTACTGGCCAATGCGGTGCAGGCCGTTGAGAACCAGAAGCAGCCGGTCATTACTGTAAATGTTGAAGAGCAGGAAGAGAGCT
Source organism: Marinobacter sp. 1-4A (assembly GCF_016597725.1). Taxonomy (GTDB): domain Bacteria; phylum Pseudomonadota; class Gammaproteobacteria; order Pseudomonadales; family Oleiphilaceae; genus Marinobacter. The sequence continues at coordinate 845,928 of NZ_VCGY01000001.1, read as the reverse complement.
GGCGTTGTTTTGTTCGGGATAACGGTTCAGGGTTACCAGCAGATACAGAGCAAATTTTCGAACCCTTCTTTACGACCAAATCAGTGAAGCAGGGGCTTGGGCTGGGGTTGTCTATTTCAAGGCAGATTGCGGATGCCTTGGGTGGCCGGCTAACGGGGCGCAACCGTAGCGATGCGCCGGGGGCAGAATTTGAATTTACCCTGAAAAAACGGGAGGCCACGGAATGACGGAACCCTCGATTATTTTTGTAGATGATGACCCACACATTCGCAAAGCCATGACCCAAACGCTCACATTAGAAGACTTAACTGTGAGTTGCTTTGAGAGTGCCGAATCGGGCCTTGAGGTTATTACGCCGGAATACAACGGCGTTGTGCTGTGCGATTACAACATGCCGGGCATGGATGGGCTTGAGATGCTGAACGCGATTCAAGCAGTGGACAAGACCATTCCCGTTATTATTCTTACCGGCCAAGGCGACATCAGTACGGCCGTGTCTGCCATGCAGCAGGGCGCTTACGATTTTATCGAGAAGCCTTTTGATCACGATGCGTTGATCGAACTGCTGCGCCATGCTCTGGAAAAGCGCCATTTGGCGTTGGAGAACCGTAGGCTCAAGGCGCAGTTACGGCACTTGGCCCGCCCTGGTCCGCGAATTCTTGGTGATACGCCCAGCATGCAAAAAGTGATGGATACCATCACGCCGATTCTGGATATTTCCGCCAACACTTTGCTGTTTGGTGAGACAGGCTCCGGCAAGGATGCGCTGGCCCGTTATATTCACGAAAACAGCCCAAGGGGGGCGCACAATTTCGTGGCGATTAACTGTGGCGCGGTACCCGAAAACCTTATCGAAAGTGAGCTGTTTGGCCATGAAGCAGGGGCCTTTACCGGTGCGGATAAACGCCGCATAGGTAAGATTGAACATGCACATTTGGGCACCTTGTTTTTGGATGAAGTGGAAAGCATGCCCATACCGCTGCAGATCAAGCTATTGCGGGTGCTAGAAGAGCAAAAGGTAGAGCGCTTGGGCAGCAACCAGGTGCAGGATGTGGATGTGCGCATTATCGCGGCCACCAAAGCTGATTTGAAGGCACTCAGTGATGAGGGGAGCTTTCGTGCGGATCTGTATTACCGGCTGAATGTGGTGAAAGTGGATATTCCTCCCCTACGGGAGCGTAAAGAAGATATTCCTATGTTGTTTCATCATTTTGTGCTGATTGCTGCAGCCCGGTATGACCGGGAGAGCATTCCACTAGATGCCAGCCAGGCTGCGCGCTTGATGCACCATAGCTGGCCGGGAAATGTTCGTGAGTTGCGTAACTTGGCAGAGCGCTACGTGTTGCTGGGGCCGTCGGCTTTGGATGACAGTGAGCCGGTGGCAAAGGCGGATGTGAGTGGGCGAAGAACGCTTGCAGAAATGATGGATAGCTTTGAGCATTCGGTGCTGACCAGCGCCCTCAATGCGTGCCACGGCAGTATCAAAGACACCATGGTGCAACTGGGCGTTGCCCGAAAAACGCTTTACGACAAAATGAAAAAACACGGCTTGGATAAGGCTCAGTTTAAGGACTGAGCCTTATCCGGCAAGCGTTACAGGTTGGCTTCCGCAAACTCTGCCAACAGGGAGCGAGGCACACCTTGCAGGTGAATGTGCCCACCATGACTGAAGGTTTTGAAGCGTTCGGTCATATAGGTGAGGCCGGAGCTCAAGGCGCTCAGATACGGCGTGTCGATCTGTGCCAAGTTGCCTAGACAGATTACCTTGGAGCCATTGCCTGCGCGGGTAATGATCGTTTTGATCTGGTGCGGAGTCAGGTTCTGGGACTCATCAATAATGATCAGGCTGTGTTGGAAGCTGCGACCACGAATGTAGTTCATGGATTTGAAGTGCAAAGGCACCTTGCTGAGAATGTAGTCCACGCTAGCGGTCATATTCTCATCGTCTTCGTGGAGAGCTTCCAAATTGTCCACGATGGCACCCAGCCAGGGTTCCATTTTTTCTGCCTCTGTGCCGGGCAAAAAGCCGATGTCTTCATCCAGGCCCTGAGTTGAGCGCGTGGCAATAATCCGCTTGTAGAGTTTGCTGGCCACGGTCATCTCAATGCAGGCTGCCAACGCCAGAATGGTTTTACCGGAGCCTGCGGAACCCGTGAGGTTGACCAAGTGGATATCGGGGTCCAGCAGCAGGTTCAGTGCCATGGCTTGATAGATATCTCGAGGGACTAAACCCCAGACTTCTTCGTTCATCAAGTCGTGTTGGTGTAGATCCCGGATAACCACCTGAGTGTCTGTAATCTCAACAGCTCTACCGATAAAACCCTGTTCATCAAGCACAAACTCGTTGATGTTGAGTTTTGCCAGTTCGCCTTCGCGTTTGAGAATGTGCTCGGTTATCCCCTCCCGTTGTACGGTTTCCACTTTGGCGATGGTGTCCCAAAACGAATTGGGGAACTCAATGTAGCCTTTCGGTAGCAGGTCAATGTCATCAACCAACTGGTCATTTTGATAGTCCTGAGCTTCTACACCGAAGCCTCGGGCTTTCAGGCGCATGTTGATGTCTTTACTGACGAGTATGATGTCCCGGGATTTGTGCCGCTCCTGAAGCGCTGCAAGTGTGTTGATAATCTTGTTGTCGTTCAGGTGCTCCGGCAGTGAGTGGTTGCCGGTGTGTTCGGTGCTCATCAAAATGGACAGGGTGCCTAGGGGCTCTGCCATTGCCGCACGCACGATGGGAACGCCTTTTTCGATATCTTTTGGGCTGGCGTCGCCAAGTAGTCTGTCGATGGTGCGAATGGCCTGACGACAGTCCGCCGCCACGCTCTGCTTTCCGCTTTTCAGGCCGTCGAGCTCTTCCAGAACGGTCATCGGAATGATCACATCGTGTTCTTCAAAATTGAGGAGGGCGTTCGGGTCGTGGATCAGGACGTTGGTATCGAGGACATACATGGTTCTTCGAGCTTGCGGTGCACTTTTCGGTGTTCTGGGCATAAGGGGCGCTACCTCTGTGATGGTTCAGTCGTTACGGGCGCAGCGTTTTGTAAGCTCCTCATCCGACACGATTTTTAGCATATCGTAGGTGGTGACAATACCGGTTATCTTTGAATCCCGTGTGACAAAAATGCGGTGCAGGTGTTCATTCATCATAATATTGGCAATGTCGCGCACCGGTGTTGTCTCGTCAACCGATAATACGATGGGCGTCATAATATCGCGCACTTCTACCGGCACTTTCCCCATCTCTTCAAAAAGCACCATGCGTAGGCGTCGGGCTTCCTGATGTTCCTCTGCTGTAAGCTCTTTGTCAGCATCAGAGCGGGTGGCGTTCCAGCGAAATTCTGTGATGTCTTTGAGGGTGGCAATGCCAACAATTTCGCCGGATTCATCCGTAACAGGGCTGCCGGTGATTTCGTTGTCGGTAAGAAACCGAGCCAGACGATCCATTGTCCAGGATTGGGGCACCGCCTTGATGCTGGGTGTCATAATCTCGTATGCGAGCACGGTCATTAGGTGTTATCTGCCTTGTAAAGTCCTTTATCCAGAGCTTAGCCTTTCATACCCTGCCCGTCACCCCTCAGTTGTTGCCGGTTTGCCTTACATCAACCAGATTGCCGCTCTCGTCATAGATCAGCTCAAAACCCTGATAGCGTTCGTGGCTTGCTAGCCGCTCCAGCTCTTCCATGGATTGCACCGGTATATCAACCAAAAGAGAGTTGACCAGCCAGCCCGGCAGAGCGCCCGTGGGGTCTGTGTGTTGCAGCCAGATCATCCGGGTTTTATTGCCTTCCGGAATAAAGCGGTAAAACGTTTCGGAGTGTTCAACTCTTACGCGGCTACTGTTTTCTACTCGCATGCCAGGAGTCGCGCTCATTTCCATAATGATCTCGCCAGACGCTTCGTTCCCCTCTGTGCGGATGCGAAGAACATAGTCTCGATCTGTTACCGGCCAGGGCATGTTGTTTACCGAGTAGGCATAACGGTCGTGAAAGTTGCCTTTACCGATACCGTAGGACTCGCTGCAATTGAGTACCCACTCAATGCAGGATGCTGGATCTACCATTACCGCCATTATGGTTTCAACGGGGGCATCGAGAAGAGCCACGGCCTTGAATGCCTGAAAACTGGAGCTGCCTTGATCCATGGTATAGATTCGGATATCGCCAGCTTCTTTGCGCAAGGTCCAGGCCTCGCTGTCTTCTTCTGGTAAAGCTGCGTGTGCGGTGGTGGTTGCCATGGCTGAAACCAATAGGGCGCAAAGCACACCACTGACAACTGAGGCCCAGCCTTTAAAGCTTTGGGCATGGGTGTTTCTCATAAGCTACACTTCCTAGAATATTGTGGGCGGAGTCTAACATGCGGAGTGGGGTGCTTTAGCCGCCGAAACAGGGGATTGTGAACCAGGTAACCACCCGATGTAGCAATTCTTTAAATTGGCCCGATCTGACGAAGAACATGACGATAAAAAAACTGATTGATGCAAAAGGACAATTCTCGCCCGGAGTGCTGAGCCAAGCTGTAGATGAAATAAACTACATGGACTACGACTTGCGTACGGTGATGGATCGACCGCGCTCGATGTTGGCCCGGCGCTGGCGGTTTAACCAGTTCCAGTTTGTAAGTGCCACTGGGCCAGATTGGGTCTTTGGCATGGCGCTGGTAGACCTGAAGCTGGTGGGGAACGGGTTTTTCTACCTCTATGATTTCGCATCCGGGCAAATGCTTGAGCACAGTTTTATGAGCCCATTTTCATTGGGTACCCGCATAGAGCCTTACCCTGAACATGGCACGGCGTCGTTCAGCAAAGGGGGTGTTTCAATGCGCATTCTGCCTTTCGCTGGGGGTAGATCCCTATCGGTGTCCGCGCCTGTTGGTATCCGCGTGGAGTTAACGCTGAAAGAAGATAACGATCCTTTGCGACTGGTTTGCCCAGCGGGTTACAACGGCTGGGTATTCACTCGCAAGTCGGCAGGTGTGCCGGTTGAAGGTGAAATTCGCTGGGACCATCGTATTTGGCGATGTGATGAGACGACCCGTGGTGCCATTGATTGGAGTTGCGGCTTTATGCGCCGGGAAACGGCTTGGAATTGGGCCAGCTTGGCAGGGCAGCTGCAGGACGGTCGGTCGCTGGGCCTCAATCTGGCTGCGGGCGTAAACGAAACCGGTATGACAGAAAACGCCCTTTGGCTAGAAGGGAAATGCCATAAGCTCGGTGCAGCCCAGTTTCGCTTCGATCGTTACCAGTCGGGAGGCAACTGGCACGTAACAACGGATGATAGTCGCGTTGACCTACACTTTGAGCCTGCCGCAGCGCGTAAAGAAAAGCTTAATGCGGGGATATTGGCATCCAATTTCCGACAGTACGTGGGAACGTTTAACGGAACCATTACCGATGAGAGTGGCAACAAGGTTGTCGTTCAGAATATGAAGGGATTGGTCGAGGACCATTTCGCGCGGTGGTAATGCATAGCGCCTGCATCCAAGAAGTATGCAGGCGCTTAACTAGCTTAATTGAGCTCAGCGTTCGGGCAGGGTTACGTTCAGTTCGAGCACAGAACAACTGCCATTTCGGTCCACTTCCACCTGGACCATATCGTCACTGATTTGCACGTATTTGCGAATGACCGCCAATATTTCCTGCTGCATTTGCGGCAAATAGTCGGGCTGATCGCGTTGTCCGCGCTCGTGGGCCACAATAATTTGCAAACGCTCTTTTGCCACATTGGCGGAGCTTGATTTCTTGCCTCTGAAATAATCGAGGAAACTCATCCGTTAGCCCCCCTTGAACATCCGCGAAAAGAAACCTTTTTTCTGGTTGGTCATGAATCGGTGTTCACGTTCCTCACCCAGAAGGCGCGCAACCGCGTCATCATAAGCCTGACCAGCATCGCTCTCGGTTTCTAGAATAACCGGCATCCCCTGATTCGAGGAGTTCAGAACAACCTGACTTTCTGGAATAACGCCCAGTAATGGAATGGCGAGTATTTCCTCAACATCCGCTACAGAAAGCATCTCGCCCCGCTCAACCCGGTCCGGGTTGTAGCGCGTTAGCAGCAAATGCTCCTTAACCGGCTCCTGACCCATTTCGGCGCGGCGGGACTTGCTTTGCAAAATGCCCAGAATACGGTCAGAGTCCCGAACTGAAGAGACCTCGGGGTTGGTTACTACAATGGCTTCGTCCGCATAATACAGCGCCATAAGAGCCCCATGCTCGATACCGGCGGGTGAATCGCAGATGATGTAGTCGAAGGTTTCAGAGAGCTCGTTGATAACTTTCTCAACGCCTTCTTTCGTAAGGGCCTCTTTTTCCCGAGTTTGGGAAGTTGGCAGTATGTAAAGGGTATCAACCCGCTTATCACGGATCAGGGCCTGATTTAACGAAGCCTCACCCTGTATGACGTTTACGAAGTCATACACTACACGGCGCTCACAGTTCATGATCAGGTCTAGGTTGCGCAGGCCCACGTCGAAGTCAACCACGACGGTTTTGTGGCCGCGCTTGGCAAGGCCTGTACTGATAGAGGCGCTGGTGGTGGTTTTACCAACGCCGCCTTTTCCTGAGGTAACGACAATAATTCTAGCCAAGGTTTAGTTCCTGTGTCTCGATGGATTCGTCGTGTCTGCCGGCTTTTGGCCCGGTCACATTATTCTGTTCGATTCCAGTATCAGGCCTTGTCCAGTGGTGCCACCACTAACAGGTCATCCCTGAGCTGAATCTGCACAGCGCTTTTCCAGCCGCTATTCTGAAGATCTTCGGAGATTTTATAGTGTCCGGCGATGGACACAAGCTCTGCTTCAAGGGATTGACAGAAAATTCGTGCGGACTCGGCGCCATGAATGCCCGCCAATGCCCGGCCGCGTAGCGGGCCGTAAACATGAATGTTGCCGGCAGCGAGTACTTCAGCGCCCGCCTGAACCGGCGCCAGTATAACCAGATCGCCCTCGGGCGCATGAATTTGCTGGCCTGAGCGCACGGGGTGGCTGATGACCTTGGTTGCGGGTGCTTCCTTTACTGCCTGAGGTTCCGGCGCTGCAGGTGCCGGTATTGTTTCGGCTTCTGCTTCATGGCCCCGGTCCCGTTGGCCGCTCCCGGGCATGAGTGCGAGGGAGGCACCACGAGCAAGGCGGCGTTGATCATCATTGCCGCCACGAACACCTATAACGTGGATATTGTTGCGCCGGCATGCACCGATAATCTTAAAGAAGTCCAGCTCACTGTCGAGGCCTTCGTACTTTTCCAGACTTATAATCAGGGGGATATCACGAAAAAATCCGGGAGCCTGACTGATTTTGTTTCTCAGCGTGTCTTCAAACTCGTCGTTGTCAAAGTAATAGAGCTCCAGAGCGGTCATGGAAACACTGGCGCTTTTTAGTTGAAATACCTGCTGAGCCCTTGTGGTAGCGGTGTCACTCATGAGTGGGTCTCTTCCTTGAAGGTTGGCTCTGATGGGCTGCGTGGGCGTAGTGGAGAATCTTCAAAGCGTATACCTGACCAGCCAGAGCCCATGAACTGACGAATATTGCTATGACTGTCACCGGCAGGGTCGTGTAGTACCTGCTGGTAGTGTTGCGCGAACAGTTTCAGGGTGTCTGACTCGTTGAGCGAGCCATGAAGACCGAGTGCAAATACTTTGCATGAACCTGCGTTTTCTCCTTCAGCATTTACTAAAGGGCCGTTCTGAAAGCTTGTGGGCTTGTAGTCGAAGTAGCGCTCGATTAAGGCCAGAGTGTCATCAAAGTCTGCATGGCCGCCATCTATCGAAGCCAAGTGGATGCGTAACGCTTCGTTTAACTTCATTATTTGTGATCCTGTTTCGGACCCGTTTGGTGCAGGGCTTTCCACTGCTCGTAGGGCATGCCGTAAATCTCTTCCCGCGCAGCCGGGTCGGACATCTCGAAGCCGCGTTCACTGGCTTCTGCGCGATACCATTTAGAAAGGCAGTTGCGGCAAAATCCGGCCAAATTCATCAGATCAATGTTCTGAACGCTAGGGTTGTCTCCTAGGTGCTTAACCAGGCGGCGAAAAGCTGCTGCTTCAATTTCAGTGCGCTCAGAGTCTGGAATAGGGTTCGACATGGGGCCTCGTTATGCTATCCGATGGTTGTTTTGGAGATTCCTGACATTCTCAGCATCTTACTTTAAGATACAAGACTGTATGAATGTACAGAAACCCGACGTGAGCCCAGTGATTATGCCTCAACGCAAGATCATCCATGTGGATTGCGACTGCTTTTATGCAGCCGTTGAGATGCGAGATGATCCAACATTGCGCGATGTTCCGCTGGCGGTAGGGGGTGAGGGTGGTCGAGGCGTGGTGACAACCTGTAACTATAAAGCCCGGGCTTTCGGTGTGCGCTCGGCCATGCCTGGCGGAGAGGCCCGTCGGCTCTGCCCCGGCCTAGTTACTGTGCCGCCAGATATGGCCCGTTATCGCGCGGCATCACAGAAGGTCATGAGCATCCTGCGGGAACTGACTGATCTGGTTGAGCCACTGTCGCTGGACGAAGCGTTTTTGGATGTATCCGATGTAACCGACCACAAGGGCAGTGCCACGCTGATGGCGCGCTATTTACGAGAGCGGGTAGAAAAAGAAGTCGGGATAACCATTTCCGCCGGGGTTGCCCCCAATAAATTTCTTGCCAAGATTGCCAGCGACTGGCAAAAACCCAACGGGCTGTTTGTGGTGAAGCCCGATGAGGTGGAGGATTTCGTTCGCGAGCTCAACGTTGAAAAACTGTTTGGCGTGGGGCAGGTAACGGCCGCCAAGCTTCATGCGCTTGGCGTTAAAACCTGCGGAGATTTGCAGGCGTTGGGCGTGGATGTATTGATCGAGCGTTTTGGCAAACAAGGTTATCGGCTTCATGAAATGGCGCACGGCCGGGACGAGCGGTCGGTGGTGGTTTCCCGAATTGCCAAATCTGTGAGCGTAGAGCGCACTTTCTCTCAAGACTTACCAGATTTGGCCGCTTGTGAAACCGTACTGGCGTCGCTGGCGGCCGATCTGAATTTACGGCTCGCCCGAAAGGCCAAAGATAAACCCATTCATAAACTGTTTATAAAAATACGTTACAGCGACTTTTCAACACACACTCTGGAGCGAGTGCGAGACAATATAAAGGAGCCTGCGTTTGACGATTTTTTACCGCTTCTCAATGAGCTGGTAACCAATCGCGAGCGTCCGGTTCGCTTGTTAGGCTTGGGCGTGCGATTTAGGAATGATGATGCCCCCGTTACCCAGTTAAGGCTCTTCGATTAAGCTCATCCCGGAAAGAAGCTTAGAGATGTGCTGAAAAAGTAAGCGGCTGAAAAGTACCCCATCAGACCGCCAATAAGGGCGCCAGCTACAACGTCTGACGGGTAGTGCAAGCCCAGTACTACACGCGATGCAGCTACGCTCAAAGTAAACGGAGCCGTTGCCAGCGCCAGTGTTGGCATTGTCATGAACAGTATGGTTTGAAAGCAGGCAGCGTGGAGCGTGTGGCCTGAAGGAAAACTGTAGCGGTCTAAAGGCGGCGTTCCGCAGTTAATGGAAGGGAACGATATAAAAGGTCTTTCGCGGATTAGCCAGCGTTTAAGAAGTTTGTAGGTTAGGGTGCAGGTCAGCCCGGTTAGGGTCATTAACAATGCTAGGCCAGCTCCCATCTCAGGCTCTAGGAAAGGGATAGCCAAAATCAAAGCGTACCAGAACCAACCGTCTCCCAACCGGCTTACCACTTGGAAGTAACGCATGACCGGTCGGAACTTAACGACTTGATTGATGGACTGGCAGAATGCGTACTCACGCCGATCTGCCAGTTCAAAGAATCGAAATGCTTTGCTTGTTTCGGGCATGGAATCGGGCCTTTGGGTTTTGGTTCAACACAAGTTTTTCGAATTGTTCGATCCGCGACTCCCAGTTCAGCTTGAGAGCCTCAATCCGTGCTTGGGTGCGAATGCGTTTGAGCAGGCTTGGCTGGTTTGCCAACCTAAGTGCTCCGCTAATAAACAGCTCATCCTGATCTAGAGGGGCCTTGATACCGTTTTCTTCATGGCGGATGTGTTCATGGGCGGCTGCATCGTTGTAGGCCACCACGGCGAGGCCGCTGGCCATCGCTTCAAGTACAACATTTCCGAAGGTGTCGGTTTTACTTGGGAATAAAAACAAATCGCCGGATGCATAGTGGCGAGCCAGATCATTGCCAGACTGGGCTCCGCAGAAAATGTAGTCTGGATGCTTCTCAGACAACTGTTTGCGCATGGGTCCGTTGCCCACGAGCACGAACTTGGCTCGTGGATATAGCTTGCGTATCCGTTCATAGCACGCCACGGCTGTTCGAATGTTTTTCTCGGCTGCTAGTCGTCCGACATAGAGCACTGCTCGGTCATTTCCCTCAAGCCCCCAGCTCGCGCGCAGAGATTCGTCTCTTTTATCCGGAGTGAAGCGTAGGCAATCCACTCCTCGACTCCAAAGGCCAGTTGGCGTGATGCCCATGCTTGAGGTGACGTGCTGCATTTTGGTTGTTGGAACAAGTGTGATGTCTGTGCGGTTGTGGAACCAACGGCCATAAGCGCACAGTAGCCTTTCCAAGGCCCCGAAGCCGTAATATCGGCTGTACTGATGAAAGTTGGTGTGGAAGCCGGAGCCGACAGGCAGTCCCATTGTTCGCGCTGCTGAAACAGCTGCTATACCTAAAGGTCCTTGGGTGGCTACGTAGACTGCATCGGGGCGGTTTGTTTGCCACAGTCGTTGAAGCTGGCGGCTGCTGGCGATGCCAACACGCAAGTCGGCGTACCCGGGGAGGGGTAGGCTGGCTACAACATGCTCGTTCGCAAACAGTGCATTGCCGGCGCTCGGTATCAAACCTTTTCTTTCGTGGCGCTGTCTAGGCCGTACAATGGTAACTTCGTGCCCGTGTTGAACGAGTCCAAGACAAAGGTGTCTTAGTGTGTTGGCAACCCCGTTGATTTCTGGCGGAAACGTCTCGGAAACGATGGTAATGTGTTGTTTTCGCGGGTAGACCAGTCTAGTTTTTATCACGACGTTCCCCATGGCTTTTTATTAACATATTTCTACTATGGGAGCGGCCGGTGACAGGCGCGCGACACTCTTATGACATTCTCTTTACGCATTCAAAAACCTGAAGCGGAGGCGCTATGCAAACCCGAAAACTAGGCCGCACAGACATTGATGTGAGCCTGATATGCCTTGGTACCATGACCTGGGGCGAGCAGAATACCGAGCAGGAAGCCTTTGAACAGCTGGATTACGCCACGTCTGAAGGTGTGAATTTTATAGACACGGCAGAAATGTACCCCGTACCACCAAGGGCTGAAACTCAGGGCCTGACCGAGACATTTTTGGGTAACTGGCTGGCACAACGAGGTCGCCGCGACGACTTGGTGATCGCCTCGAAGGTTACTGGGCCGGGGGATGGATTCGGCTATTTGCGGAGTGGTCCGCGCCTCACCCGTGATCACATCATCGAAGCCTGTGACGCCAGCCTAAAGCGCTTGAAAACTGACTACATTGATTTGTACCAAGTGCACTGGCCGGATCGTAACGCGAACTTCTTCGGTAAGCTTGGCTACCATCACGACCCGAAAGAGAAGTTTACGCCGATTGAGGAAACTCTGGAGGCGCTCAATGAACTTGTACAAGCCGGGAAGGTTAGGCACATAGGGATCTCCAATGAAACACCTTGGGGCGCCATGGAGTATTTACGCTTGGCTGACAACAAAGGTTGGCCGCGCATTGCCAGTATTCAGAACCCTTACAGCCTCCTAAACCGGTCGTTTGAAGTGGGTATGGCTGAAATAGCCAGTAGAGAGCAAGCAGGATTGTTGGCTTATTCTCCGCTGGCCTTCGGTATGCTGTCTGGCAAATATATGGGCGGAAAGTGGCCAGAAAAGGCTCGCCTCACGCTGTATGAACGCTTCAGCCGCTATACCAGCGAGCGCGGAGCTGATGCCACTCGCGCCTACGCAGAACTCGCTTGGCAGAAAGGGTTGTCTCCGGCCCAGATGGCGCTGGCTTATGTAAATAGCCGTAGTTTTTTGACCAGTAACATCATTGGCGCCACCAATATGGAACAACTTCGCGAAAATCTAGACTCAAGCAACGTGAGTCTCAGCCAAGAAACTCTGGAAGCCATTGAGGCAATTCACCAAGAGTTCACCTATCCTTGCCCGTGATTAAACGGGGGGGTTATTAAAAAATGCTAAGGTGTTGAGGTCAAAGGGAATTGGCCGCTTTTGGTGGATGTTGAGTTACATTTAGAAACTCAGCTGATCATATTTTGACAAAAAGCCTGTGATCTCGTGACAAAAAAGCGGTGCCATTGCGCGTCGTTTCACATTATTTTGCAGCTCAAGGGTTAGACTTTAGCCTAGGGGATGAGTAAACTTCTAATCCGTTTAAGAGGCCGCCGTAAGTATCATGATTATCCGCATTTTTGTCGCATTGCTTGTTCTCAACGTCGCCGCGTTTGTTGTTCGCGCCGATGCGTCTGAGCGCGCGTTTAAGGCGACAAACGAAACCATGACCGTTGAAGATGTCTACGAGCTTCAACAGCGGGTGTCCGGCGATATTGATGAAGACGATTCAGATGCTATTGCCGTTGCCGAAATCGGCTCTCGTTTGTTGAGCCTGTCTCTGGTGCGTTCAAGCGGCGCTGGCAAGCATTATGCCTCCCAGCCGGCTCAGGCTGATCACGGCATAGCACTATTGAATGAGGGCGCTTGTCTCAACCTGAAGTGGAATTTCTGATTCTCTAGTCTGCACCACCCTAGCTCTTCTTTTCTTAATATTTGTTCCCACTTTTTGCTCTCAATTGCTTTCTGTACGCTCTGTAAAGTCTATTTCTGGCGATACCTCGGTTTAACGCAGGATTCATGATCTGGTGCATTGTTTGAGTGCATCTGTCATGTGATGATTCCTGAACAGGTAGTCACATGTCGAATGATCAATGAGGATCTTTGTATGGCGGTAAACAGCAGACAGCGCGTGAACAGCACAGAGCGTTGCGTGGATGAAGTCATCCGCCGGGTAGGTAAGAACATAAACTTAGGCTTGCCTTTGGGGTTGGGAAAGCCCGTCCGCCTCGTGAATGCGATTTATCAGCGGGCAAAGGACGACCCTGAAATAAAACTGCACATTTTTACTGCCCTCTCGTTATTGGCGCCTGCCGGAAGTTCTTCTTTAGAAAAGCGCTTTATGGGCCCTTTTGCGGAGCGCCTTTATGGCGGGATTCCGGAACTGCAATATGCCCGAGATGTGAGCAATAACTGCTTGCCCCACAACGTGCAGGTATCGGAATTTTTCTTCAAGGCTGGCAGTTATCTCAATAATCGCAGCCAGCAACGCCACTATGTGTCCACTAACTATACTCATGCTGCACGTGATCTTATGGATTTGGGAGTTAACGTGGTGGCGCAAATGGTAGCGCCGGGCGAGCTGCATGATGCACCGGGTATGGTAAGCCTGAGCTGCAACCCCGATCTGAGTATAGATTTGCTGCCAATGCTGAGGGCGCGGGAAGCGGCAGGAAACCCAGTGGCTGTGGTGGGAGAAGTAAATCGCCAGTTACCTTGGTTTGGACGCGATGCCGCGGTTGCGGAAGACGAGTTTGATATGGTGTTTGAGCACCAAGCCTCTGAGTACCCGCTGTTTTCCGCACCTCAGATGGCCATCAGTCCGGCAGACCATCTGATCGGCTTTTATGCCAGCACCTTGTTGAAGGACGGCGGCACCCTGCAAGTAGGTATAGGTTCACTTGGGGCAGCTCTTGTGCACAGTGCCATTCTGCGGCACAAAAACAACGATGCTTGGCGGGCGGTTTTCGACTATTTAAACGTTGCTGAGAACTTCCCTCTGGCGAAAAAAGAAGGTGGTACAGGGCCGTTCGACAAAGGCCTTTATGGCTGTAGCGAGATGATGGTCGACGGCTTTCTTTATCTGATGGAAGCGGGTGTTATCCGGCGTGAGGTCTATGACCATGCCGACCTGCAAATTCTTATCAACAACGGTGAGATTGATGAGCAGATTTCCTTGGCTACCCTTGATGTTCTGCGCAGGGAAGGGTTGATTGACTCACCCATGCGGTCGCGCGATGTAGCTTGGCTGCGGCGATATGGCATTCTCCGTGAAACAGTCGAGTTCAAGGGTGGTAGATTAAAAATAAGCGACCACTCTTTAAATACTGATCTTGATGATGCAGAGGCGAGAGGGGCGATAGAAACTCTGGCTCTTGGCGAGCGGCTCGTTGGTGGCGTTGCCATGCATGGCGGTTTTTACGTGGGCCCGCAGAAATTCTACCAGTCCTTGCGGGAACTTTCCGATGAGGAACGTAGCCGCATTTGCATGACCAGCGTTAACTATATCAATCACCTCTATGACCACCCGTTGGGTAATCAAAGGCTTAAAGCGGCCCAGCGGATACACAGCCGGTTTATTAATACGGCCATAATGTACACACTCAGCGGCGCTGCTGTGTCTGACGGGCTTGAAGATGGCCGGGTACTCAGCGGTGTCGGCGGCCAGTATAATTTTGTCTCCATGGCCCACGAATTGCCGGGCGCCCGCTCAATTATTGCACTGCGCAGTTGCCGGAATACCGGGGGCAAGGCGGTGTCTAATATCGTGTTCAATTACGGCCACTGCACGATTCCCCGCCACCTGCGGGATGTAGTCATCACCGAATACGGTATTGCTGATCTGCGCGGCCAGTCGGATGAGCAGGTCTACCTGCGCCTGATACGCATCGCTGATTCACGCTTCCAGCCGGATCTACTCGAAAAGGCGCAGAAAGCCGGTAAGGTGGACAAGAACTTCCAGTTACCGGCCAGTTGGCTAAACAATACGCCGGACGCTATTGCTAAGGCGTTTGCTGGCGCTGGCGATAAAGACTGGTTTCCCGCGTTTCCTTTTGGCCGGGATTTTACCGATCAAGAGCTGAAGTTGGGCAAAGCGCTAAAAAGGTTAAAGGCGGAAACGGCGACCAGCCGTGGTAAAATATCGACTCTATTGCAAGCTGTTCAAGCCAAAGATGAGCAAGGGCGTTATGCTGAATTACTGCAGCGAATGGGGTTGCATCAACCCTCGGGCCTGCGTGAAAAACTGGATCAACTTCTCGTGATCCATGGTTTGCAACTTACTGAAAATCCATCAGACACAGGAAGTTCAAAAGCCTGATGCAAGCTTCTCAAGAAAAACCTGACGTTTTTACGGTTCACTACGTTTTAAAAAATAAGCTCGGCGAGTTGGTCGATACATCCGAGGGAGGTGAACCTTTACATTTTTTGTACGGCAGCCCCGATGTCATCAAAGGTATCCAGGAGGCCGTTAAAGATCGCAACGCGGGGGACTGTTTGGAGGTTACTGTGCCTCCGTCCATGGCCTATGGTGAGCACAGAGAGGATTTGGTCCGCAAGGTGCCGCGCTCGATGTTTGAGGGGGTAGAGAACCTGCGCGTCGGTATGAAGTTTCAGACCAACACAGGCGATAATGCCCAAATTGTTCAGGTTATGGGAATCGACGGCAATCTTATTAGAATTGACGCCAATCACCCGCTTGCAGGCTTCACTCTGTATTTCGATTTGGAAATCATTGAGCGCCGCGCAGCAACTGACGATGAAATTGCTCAGGGCCGACCACTTTTCGAGTGAGTTGGCGTTTTTAGGGGGCAGCGTCTAGAGTCTAACGTTTGTAATTGGGTGTAACCGCAGTGTAGTTCCATGTATATTTCTGAATAGCATGTATAATTACGGTTACATCAGGTTGCCTGTGCCGTCGGTTACAGGCAAAAAACTGAACCCGGAAAAATAAAATCAGAGATGGATCCCGTGGAACAGACAAACGAAAGTTGGCGAATTCTTATTGTCGAAGATGACGAGCGGTTGGCCGAGCTGACCCGTGAATACCTTGAAAGCAACGGCCTGACCGTGTCACTCGAAACCCATGGAAGCCCTGCTGTGGAGCGAATCCGCAACGAGCAACCAGATCTTGTCGTACTTGATTTGATGTTGCCCGGTGAAGACGGTCTTTCCATTTGTCGTCGTGTTAGGCCGTTTTATTCTGGCCCTATCATCATGCTCACTGCACGTACTGACGATCTGGATCAGGTGCTTGGCCTTGAGATGGGAGCGGATGATTACATCAGCAAGCCCGTTAAGCCCCGCGTGTTACTGGCGAGAATACGCGCCATGTTGCGGCGTGTTACGGAAAATGCGCAAAAAAATAGTGCAGAAGAAGTGAGCGGCGAAGAGCCTTCACGTCTTCAGTTCAACGATCTGATTGTGGATCGCGCTATGCGCGAGGCTTGGCTTGGTGAAGACAGCATAGATTTGACCAGTGCCGAGTTCGATCTGCTTTGGCTGCTGTCCAGTAATGCTGGGCGAGTGTTGAGCCGGGAAGAGATTTTCACTGCCTTGCGGGGTATTGAATACGATGGTCAGGATAGATCGATTGACGTTCGAGTATCCCGGATTCGCCCAAAAATTGGCGATGACCCTGTTCACCCTCGCAGGATTAAGACCGTTCGAAGCAAAGGCTACCTGTTTGTGAAGGAAGTCTGACGATTCAGTCTTTTGCATCGGTACGGTTGTCTCGGCCGATGCTTCCTTGCCAGGGTTCTCCGACATGCCCCTGAACTTTTTCCTCAAATTATATGCCCGCCTTGCTGGCCTTACTGCACTGGTAATACTTCTCTGTATTGTCTTGTTTGTCGGCATAAACTCCGTGCGTTCACAGTTCTGGCATGAACGCTTTGCCGAGCCGTTGATGCGCTGGCTCGCGTCTTCGCCGGCACCGGAGCAACAATATCACTGGCTAGCCCCCGAGTATGGGTTTCAGGTTGTAGACGCAGGGGACCCATCCCTCTCACCAGTGATTCGAGAACGCTTGGGGTATGGTCAGGTTGTTGCGGTTGAAGGCAGTTTGGGTTACCGGTTTTTGGTAAGCGGATTTCATGGCGAGACTCTGCAACTTAGAGCTTCCCAGCCCTATCGCGATATAGCCATCGTGTCTGCAAAAGCAATTCGAGTTCATCTTGATGCTGTCGGTTTGGATGAGCGTGAACAAGCTATTGAGCGGCTTTCAGAAAGTTTGAAGGCGCGTGTTCGGAGGGTGCAGAGCCCGACAGCCTTACCTGATGATGAGGTTCTCGAACGCGTGTACCGCAAAGGCTCCGCTTTTTACTACGACAACCAAGTGGCACGGGTGCTTTTGCAGTTGGCAGATGGCGAGCTTGTTCTGGTTTCTTTGCCAGCACCGTTCAACCCCTGGGCATGGCCGGTTATTTTGTTGCTGGTGGTGGTCTCTGGAAGCGTTTTGGCGTTGGCTTTGTTTTTTGTGCTACGGGGTTTGGACAGCAATCTGCGTAAAGTAGAGTCTGTAGCGGTGCGTATTGCTCGGGGGGAGATGAGTGCTCGTGTGGAATCTGGTGAGGGCAGTATTGTCTCCCGATTGGCTGCCGCCTTTAATGGCATGGCGGAGCATATACAGCGCCTTGTGGACGTCCAACGCGAAATGATCCATGCGGTGTCCCACGAATTGCGAACTCCGGTTGCGCGAATCCGCTTTGGCGTACAGATGATAGAGGATTGTCAGGGTCAGGAGGCTTTGCAGAAACAGCTTGATGGCATTGATGGCGATATTCAGGAGTTGGATGAGCTCATTGATGAAATCCTGACCTATGCGCGCCTCGAACAGGGCGGCCCTGTGTTTTCCCTCGAAGAAGCGTCTGTAACCGACATCGTTAGGCAGGTCGTAACCGAACAGCAGCTTGTGCGCCCGGCTCTTAGCATCGTAGGCGAAATTGATGGGGCTTCCGAGCAATTAGCCATGGCCGATGTTGAGCCGCGTTATATTCACCGTGCAATACAGAACCTTGTGGGTAATGCAGGGCGCTATGCTTCGGGCAAGGTGCTTGTTCGTTGCAGTATCGACGAAGATCATTGTCGGGTTGATGTCGAGGACGATGGCCCGGGCATCCCTGAAGATGAGTGGGAGAAGGTTTTCACTGCCTTCGCTCGACTTGATGACAGTCGAACCCGTACCTCCGGTGGATACGGGCTTGGTCTATCCATCGTGCGAAGAATTCTATACTGGCATAACGGGCAGGCGTTTGTGAGCCGAAGCGATAGCCTTGGTGGTGCACGCTTCAGTTTGGTCTGGCCCCGAAAAAAACCCATGGAGCCAGAGCTATAAACAGTTTGTGAAGCAGGTCTCGGGCATTAACCAGATGTAACAGAGTGACTACATAAGTGCTACTGAACGTTTGGCTGGCAACCACGATACTCAAAAGCGTAAGGGATGACTTTTGAGGTTGTGGTTCTTACGAACTTTCCTTGTTTCATTCGTCATTTGAGGGTCGGTTTTCCGGCCCTTTTTTTTACTTCTTTTTTAGCATCCTTGCACTCATTTCTGTGTTGTCTACTGATCAGCCATTGCGCTCGAACGCTATAAGGTGGTCGGCTTCTACCCGCACGGGAACTGTCTCGCCCAGATGGAAGTCTAAATGGCTTCTGAACAGCGCCTCAAATTCTGTATCCTCAGAACAGCGGAAGCGATAAAGCGTTGAAGTGCCCGCGAAGGTTTTCTCGACAACTTTCGGGCGCAAGTCGGAGGCCTCGTCATAAACAATGTCATCGGGGCGGATAAGTACATCCACCAGAGTGCCGTCTGGCCACTTGTAAGCCCGGTTGCCGTGGATGATGCCAAGCTCGGATTCTATGATGTCCGGCCCAACGGCTTTGCCCGGTATAAACCCGCCTTGCCCTACAAAGCTCGCCACAAAGCGGTTTACGGGTTCGTGGTATAGGTTGTAAGGCACATCCCATTGCTGGATTTTTCCACTCTGAAGCACTGCGACCTGATCACACATGGCAAAAGCTTCTTGCTGGTCGTGAGTCACCAGAATGGCACTGATGCCTAAGGTTTTCAGAATCTCGCGAACGTCGAGGCTGAGCCTGCGACGCAGATCAGTGTCCAGATTGGAAAAGGGCTCATCAAGCAAAATGAGTGTTGGTTCCGGGGCCAGCGCACGAGCTAATGCAACCCTCTGCTGCTGGCCTCCTGAAAGCTCATGGGGGTAGTTGTCTGCCAGATCCTGTAGGTGAACAACGTGCAGTAACTCCATAACCTTGTGGCGCTTATCGGCCTTGTCGAGCCCGCGCAAACCGAAGCCTACATTGTCGGCAATGCTCAGGTGCGGAAACAGCGCGTAGTCCTGAAAAACCATGCCGATGCGGCGCTTTTCCGGTGCCAGTGTGCGACCGGGCAAGCTGATGGGTTGAGATTGTAAGCGTATCTCGCCGCCAGTCAGCGGAAGAAAGCCTGCCAAAGCTCGCAAAATGGTACTTTTACCGCATCCACTAGGCCCCAGCAGGCAACCAATATCCCCGTGGCTGAGCGCAAAGCTAACATCTTTTACAACGGCGTCGCCGCCATAGCCGCAGGTTAGGTTGTTTACTTCAAGCAACCAGTTGTGGGCGGTAGTATCGGGCGAACTCATAGGTTTTAATCCAGACGGTTCAGAATCAGGAACTCCAGCAGTGCTTTTTGGGCGTGAAGCCGATTTTCGGCCTCGTGCCATATCACTGAGTTCGGATGCTCGATCATCTCGGCAGAAATCTCCTCGCCGCGATGGGCTGGCAAGCAATGCATTAACAGGGCGTCTTTATCGGCTATGTCCATCAGCGCCTGATTGATCTGATAGTTACTGAAGGCTTTTTCGCGGGCCTTTTGTTCGTCTTCTTGGCCCATGGACGCCCAAACATCAGTCACAAGAAGGTTTGCATTGCGCGCCGCTTCCTCTGGCTCGCGCATGAGTGTAATACGGTCCCTGTGGGCTTTCATCAGCTCTGGAGACGGTTCGTAACCCTCGGGTGTTGCAATGTTCAGATGAAAATCGAACTGCGTTGCGGCATTTATATAAGAGTGGCACATGTTATTGCCATCGCCTATCCAGGCGACGGTGGCGCCGCGAATGCTTCCACGGTGCTCTCGATACGTTTGCATGTCAGCCAATAGCTGGCAGGGGTGAAAGTCATCTGTGAGCGCATTGATGACTGGCGCTGTGGAAGCCCGCGCAAACGTTTCAACAGTGTCGTGGGCGAAGGTGCGAATCATTACCGCATCGACCATGCTGGAGATCACGATGGCAGAATCTTCAATAGGCTCGCCGCGCCCAAGTTGCGTATCTCTTGGGGAAAGAAACATCGCGGAGCCGCCCAATTGGGCCATGCCAGCCTCAAAAGAAACCCGGGTGCGAGTTGAGGACTTTTCAAAAATCATCGCCAATACTCGATTTTTCAGAGAGTCCCGGACTTTGCCTTGGCGCCATTCGTTCCGGAGCTTGGTGCCATGATCTACCAAATTCTCCAATTCGGTTGTAGACATGTCATTCAGTGTCAGAAAATGCCTTGCTGCCATGGGATGGCCCTTACCTTGATGAAGCCCTGGGTGAGTATAAATACTGGTGAAAAAACGGGGGCAACAAGTCTAGCCCTTCGCGCCAGTGATGACAACGCCGCGGCACACAGGCTTGTCCTGTATCAAATTGCCGTGTTTGTTGAGGAGCCTAGCCAGCGTGTACAATGGACGCCAGTCAGGGCGGGATCAACAGCGCAAACAAGCGCACAGGCCGCTCCGTTTTAACCAGAGGTGAATGTTCATGGATATTAACGAAACCATTAAAAATCAACTCGCAGAAAACCCGATTATTCTATACATGAAAGGGTCGCCCCAAGCTCCGCAGTGTGGCTTCTCTGCAAAGACCTCTCAGGCGTTAATGGCGTGTGGAGAGCGTTTTGCATTTGTGAACATTCTTGATAACCAAGAGCTGCGCGAAGGCTTGAAAGTTTATTCAAGCTGGCCGACTTACCCCCAGTTGTATGTCAACGGTGAGTTAGTTGGCGGCTGTGACATCATTATGGAAATGTCGGAAAACGGTGAGCTGGCTACTCTAGTGAAAGAAGCCGCAAAGCAAGCCGAAGCCTAAGTTTTTTGCCGATTAGAGCCGCGACGGAGCAAACACCAGTTTTACTTCGAAGCGGCTTTTACTGTGTTGATCCGGCGGTGGCGCGGGGTATGGGCTAGCTGATAGTGCAGCCTGATACGCGGCTCTGTCGAGCGGCTCAATGCCTGTCGACTTGAGCACCCGCGCTCTAGTTAGTGCACCATTTCCTAATAGTTGCAACTCCAACGCCATTGTACTCGTCTCCGTTAGCTCCCTGATTGCCGGAATTCGCGATGATTCAAGCTTAGTGGCCAAGTGCATGGCGAGCTTGATCAGGTAGGGGTCTTGCTCAGTAGGTGATTGCGTAACCTTTGTGACTTCCTCAGCGTTTGGCTTTTCCGCAACCTGATTGCGGGTCCCCGGGTTAGACGGTGTGCTAGTGGGGGTTGTAACGGGAGATGGTTGGGGAGAATCCACTTTTTGTTTGGTCGGCGCAGCTTGTGAGCTTGCGCTAACCGGGGCTTTTTGCGGTGACTGATTTGTTAAAAGCGACGGTTCGATAGGCTTCGGGTTGGTGCTCACTGGCTCCGCCTCGAAGGGCGGATTATGGAAGTAGCTTTTTTCGGAAGGGCTCTGCTCGCTAGCAGATGCCGCTGCACTTTGAGGGCTATCTGCCGCTACCAACTCCAGATTCAGCTGCTCTCGGTGTTTTACAGGTGAGTCCTGCACAATAGAAGGAACCCCGGACAATAACACCGTATGAATCAGGAAGGCGGTTGATAAGGCGAGGGCGATCCGATATTTCGCCGGAAGGCTGTTGTTGCTGCCATACTCCAGCATTTAACCTAGATTTCTCCAATATTACGGAATGAACGCTGCATTGGGCTTAGGCCCGCGTGTGGTTGCGGCCCAAAGCCTAATCAGGCGGTTTTGCTGCGCAGTGAACCAACCACGGCATCCAGAGCCCGGTCAATGAGTGCTCCTTGCTCGAGCCGAGTCATTCTACCGCGTCGCATTTCTTGGGCAAGTTCAATGCGGGTCTTTTCGATGACCTTCAGGCCCATGCGGTTCACAAAAACAAAGCAGTCTGCTTCATCAATAATCGCTGAGAGCTTGCAGCGGAAGTTTGCGCCATTTACCAGCCGGAACTCTACCCAGTTACCAACCTCAATGCTGTCAACCTGAGCCATATGCTCTGCCATGGCAGAGTCTTCGGGCTGGAGGTATGCAGCATTATGGGTCTCGGTAAAGGAGTCTTCTTGAGTTGGCAGTTCTTCCGCTATTTCAATATTTGGGCTTGCACGGAAAGCTTCAGCCAACTCATGCTTGAGCAGCCCCATGGTGTCGTCAAGCTTTGTTGCATTGTAAGAAACTTCTTCCAGCCCTGCGCGCAGCGACTTCAGTAAGCCCGGAACAACGCGAACCCACTGATCCCGCTCGGAGTCGTCTTCATGTGGGAGCAAGCACCAGATCAAATCATCAACGACTTTTACGCTTTCTTGCCAGCGATGCTCCACATCATCTCGAAGGTAGGCCAGAAACATAAACCGGCTCCAGCCATTAATGAGGATGTTGTGCACCGGCTCCGGGAGGCGGTAGCGTGCAACTCGCTCTTTTATCACCCGGTCGACCAACTCCTGTGCTTTCTGGGACTTGATGCGGCCGCGCTCCGATTCACGGGTGCGTTGTTCTACAAGAGACGACTTTCGGTTTTCTCTTGCAAGGAACTCTTCAAACTCTTGATTCAGGCTCTCAAAGAGTGTGACGTCGCCATCAAACTCACAAAGAATTTTCTGCACAATGCTGTGAATTTTCTCGTAAAGCTTGTCTCTAGCTTTTTCGTCGCTGTTGCTCCAACCGATTCCAGCCCGGGCGAGAGCATTGAGTAGCTTGCGCGCAGGGTGCGTCGTCTTGCTGAAAAAGCTCTTATCCTTGAGGACAACTTTCAAGATGGGAATCTGCAATCGGCTGATGAGAACTTGTACCGGAGCGGACAAACTGTAGTCATCAAGAATAAACTCGAACAACATAGAGACAAGGTTGATTAAGTCCTCGTCTACTTCCTTCAAAGCGGGTCTCTTGCCGTCGCTGGTATTGGTCTGGGCCAGAATTTGCTGAACCGCGCTGCGAAGGTCTATCGTTAGAGGTTCGCCTTCGCTGAGATTGCGCTCATTGCCCGTCTGGGTGCTCAAAGGCAGCGAAGCAAGCAGGCTAAAGAGTTCGCTGCCGCCGATAATCCGAATGTCTGGGTCGTGCGACTGTGGCGACATGCCAGAGTTAGCTCTCTGGCGTGCCAACAATTGGTGGATCTGATCGAAAACCGCGCTGTTGCTTGAAGCATCGCCGTTAGGCCGGTTTTGGCTCTGTTCAGAAGCGTGTTCTTGGCTTTCGCGATTCCCTGAAGCGCTGTGCTGTTGGCTTGTTTTTCCGTGAAAGCGAAAATTGGGGATGACGCCTGCCTGAACGAGAATTCTATTGGCTTCGTCTAGCAGCATGCCCAAATTGGAGACCACGTAGCGATCAAACTGCTTTAGCAGAATCAATCGTTCACGGATTTGTATCTCCAAAGCCTGAATAGCCTCGGTAAAGGCACTGCAAAGGTGCTCCGGGGCCATAGGGTTGACCGGTGATTGATCCGATGCACCCTCGTAGACGTGGCTGAAGCGGGCTTGCAGCTGGATTAGAGGCCCCTGAAAATGGGCTTTGGCTTTGGTGATCATGGCGTTCAGAGCTACTTGCTCTTCAAGATCATCATTGCCGACGAGCGCTAGATTGTCTGCGTTTGCCTGTTGCCCAAGTGAGTCTTCGTGTAATTGGTCTGTATGGGGAGGGTTGGCAAAAAATTGCGCAACGGTATTTTGGAAGTGCCGCTCTACACCCTTACGTTTGATGCGAATTTCCCGCATGGCTTCAAAGTAGCGGTTCTGCTCATTATTGCTGCGGGCATTGTTGGCCAGCTCGAACAGCGAATCGTCAACGGCATCAAACGCGCCCTGCAGCAAATCACCCAGTCCGGCGACAACTGTGTCGCGGATACGGGCTACCTCCGTAGGCACGGCTTCGTTGCTAGCGGTCCCTTTGTGGTCGCGGAGGTAATGTATGCCGGACTGCTTGTTCATAGCCGACTCCTGTTGATG
This sequence comes from Marinobacter sp. 1-4A, assembly GCF_016597725.1. Taxonomy (GTDB): domain Bacteria; phylum Pseudomonadota; class Gammaproteobacteria; order Pseudomonadales; family Oleiphilaceae; genus Marinobacter. The sequence goes on along the minus strand of NZ_VCGY01000001.1, from coordinate 821,858 downwards.
GCTCAACCGTATTTATAGCCAAGCCAGACTGCTTGTTTTGAGTTATAGACTAAATCTACCCCATTTTCAGCTTGGTTAACATAATTAAAAACAAAGTTGCGTACTCATTCAAAAAACAAAGGGTGTTCCGGAAGAACACCCTAATGAAAGTTAGCTTATTTTGGCTGTCGAGTTTCCGATATCAGTTAACGTATATCGGGCCAATTCCTACGCTCCAAATGACCACGCTAATGGCAAGTAGGCCGACAAACATAACCAGCCCAACAGTGAGTACAGCTGTGGCAAACATGAACCCCCGGTCTTCAGGGATCTTCATGAGAATAGGTAGTCCTTCATAAAGCAGGTATACCGCGTAGGCAATGGCAACAAGCCCGGCCAGCATATTCACCCAGATATTAGGGTAAACTGCGATAACGCCAATCAGGAACATGGGTGTTGCGGTGTAGGCAGCCATGGCAACGCCTCGCGGTGTCTGGTCGCTCGCATCGTAGGTCGCCGCAAAGAAATCGATAAACTTTCCGAGAATGAATATGCCCGCCAGCATAGCCGCGTAAAATAGTACGGACAGACTTAGTGCACTGTTTATAGACAGGCGGGTGACCTGACCGTTACCGATTTGCCAGCCCACCTGAGTGGTTCCAACGAAGCCTGCGACGGCAGGTATAAGTGCAAGTAGTAATACGTGCCCCATATAAAGGCGTGTAACAGATTCCGAATCTTTTCGAATGGCTTTCCATTGGTTGTCAGGGTTGGTCAGCAGGCCAAAGGTGTGTGTCAGACTCATGGAAAAACTCCTTGCGATTATTGTTGTTTCGCATACGCCTTAAGTGTTGGTGCCAGATTGATATGCGTCAAGGAGCTGGTTACATTTTGATCTTTCTAGAACAGGCTTCGCTATAACTGGAACGTCTATAGCGAAGAGCAGGTGCTGGCATCTATTAGGCGATGGAGAGAGTCCGTTTTTTACGTTTTTTCGGATGAACAATGGCCGCTTTCACAACATTGTCTTTGATTTGAAGCACTTCTACCCGGTGGCCGTCTACTTTGAGGCAAACGTTAGTGTCGGGGATGTTCTCAAGGGTCTCGGTGATTAGGCCATTGAGGGTTTTCGGGCCATCGATGGGAAGTTTCCAGCCCAGAGTTTTATTGATCGTGCGCACAGCAGTTGTGCCGTCCACAATGAATGTGCCGTCTTCTTGCGGAATGATGTCGGGGCTGGTTGCTGCGTAATCGGTAGTGAACTCACCAACGATTTCTTCAAGAATGTCTTCCAGAGTGGCAAGCCCCAGTACATCGCCGTACTCATCCACCACAATGCCGAACCGGCGCTTACCCTTTTGGAAGTTGATTAGCTGGGTATTAAGGGGTGTGCTCTCGGGCACAAAGTAAGGCTCTTGGCAAAGCTGCAGGATCATGGTTTTGCTGATTTCTTCCTGCTGCAACAGCTTGGTAGCGCTGCGTAGGTGCAGAATGCCCTGTATCTCATTGATGTCGCCTTTGAAGACGGGCAGGCGGGTGTGCTGACTGTTTCTCAGTTGGCGCAAAATGGTGTCAGTGTCGTCGTCCAAATCGATGCCGGAGACGTCGTTCCGGGGAACCATGATGTCGTTCACGGTTACCTTTTCGAGATCCAAAATGCTAACCAGCATGTCTTTGTGCTTGGCCGGGATAAGCGCGCCAGCTTCGTTCACAAGCGTTCTGAGTTCTTCTCGGCTCAGGTGGTCGCTGGCAGCGTCGTTCGGTGAAATTCTCAAAATCCTCAGAATAGCGCCTGTAAATAGGTTGACCGCCCATACGACCGGGTAAAGAATCTTGAGTAGAGGCCCGAGGATGTAGCTTGCAGGAAATGCAATTTTTTCGGGAAATAGGGCGGCAAGGGTTTTTGGTGTGACTTCCGCAAAAATCAGAATCACTATGGTCAGCAGAAGTGTCGCTATGGCTATGCCGGCATCGCCCCATATGCGTATGGCTATGACCGTCGCTATGGACGAGGCCAGAATGTTAACGAAATTATTGCCTATAAGAATGATGCCGATTAACTGATCGGTCCGCTGCAGCAGGCCTTGGGCGCGCTTTGCGCCTTTGTGGCCGGTCTTCGCCATGTGTTTCAGGCGATACCGGTTCAGCGACATCATTCCGGTTTCGGAGCTGGAAAAAAATGCCGACAGCATGATCAGCCCGACAAGAATTATCGACAGCGCAGTAAGCGATGTACCGTCCAAACTAAAGGTGTCCTTATGTTGCTGGTATTTAGCGAAATTTGGTTCTGATTGCGCCCGGTGTCAAGAGGTAATGGGGCGAGAGTTAGCCGCCATTCTGAAAGACAAGCTCAAGTGCAAACTTGCTGCCATAAAACGCGAGCATCAAGAGTGCGCAACCAGCCAGTGTCCAACGGCTTGCGGTCATGCCTCGCCAGCCCTTGGTGTACCGCCCTACTAGTAGGGCTACGAAAACCAGTAGCGAGAGTATGGAGAACACAGTCTTATGAGCCAAGTTCTGGGCAAACAGGTTTTCTATAAAAACTGCGCCCGTCACAATGGCAAGAATCAGCATAACCACTCCGGCCCAGACCATTTCGAAAAGCAGAGACTCCATAGTTTGCAATGGCGGCAAATTGCGCAGCAGAGGGCTATTGTAGTTCTGTTTCAGTTGCTGGTTCTGGAAGTACAGCAAGGTTGCCTGTATAGCCGCCAGAGAAAACAGGCTGTAGGCTGTCACTGATAGTGCGATATGGGAAAGCACTCCATAGCTCTCATCGGAAACCAGTCGCGACGGTGTGTGCGTAATCAAGGCCATGATGATGGTGAAGGCGGCCAGTGGGTAAACGCCCAAAAAGAGGCTTTGTACCGGCTTTCTTAGGTTTAGCCCCAGCAGCAAAAATACAATCAGCCAAGAGATCAGCACCGAGCTTTTGAAAAAACCCAGATCAACACCACCATCATGGTGGATAGTTTGGGTAATCAGAAGTCCGTGGGAGGTGAGTGCCAGCATACCAATAAGAGTGGTGATGGCGATGTTGCTTTGTACACGCCCACGAAAGTGAAGCGCCTGCAAAGCGGTGCCGACGCTATACAGAAAAAGAGAGGTGACCGCGAGAATCAGCGTTCCCATAACTTCCTTATTCACCACTGTGCTGGCTGGAGATCGGCAAGCTTGGCTGCCGATTTGACCGGGTTGGTCGTTTCAGGACGATAGTCTGGTTATAATGTCGCGATTATGCAACAGGAATCAAGGAGCCAAAGCTGGCTCTGAGGTTTGTGCACTCAATTTACCCGGGGTACGGAAGAGCAACATGTTTGAAAACCTCCAAGACCGACTTTCCGGTAGCCTGCGCAAGATTTCCGGTCAGGCGCGGCTCACCGATGACAATATAAAGGACACTCTTCGGGAAGTGCGCATGGCGCTGCTGGAGGCCGATGTCGCCTTGCCGGTGGTAAAGGACTTTGTTGAAGGTGTCCGCCAAAGGGCAATCGGGCAAGAAGTTCAGCGCAGCCTCACTCCCGGCCAAGTATTTGTGAAAGTGGTTCAGCAGGAGCTGGAACGAGTGATGGGCGAGGGGAATGAAACCCTTAACCTAGCTGTTCAGCCCCCCGCTGTGATCATGATGGCGGGCCTTCAAGGCGCGGGTAAAACTACTACAGTTGCCAAGCTGGCGCGTTTTCTAAAAGAGCGCCAAAAGAAATCTGTCTTGGTGGTGAGTGCTGACGTTTATCGACCTGCAGCAATTAAGCAGTTGGAAACGCTGGCGGGCGAGGTAGGCGTTGAATTTTTTCCCAGTACCGCGGATCAGGATCCGGTTGTTATTGCCGAAGGTGCTGTTGCGGCAGCCCGCAAGAAACACATTGATGTTGTCATTCTGGATACCGCCGGTCGCCTGCACGTTGACGAGCAGATGATGGGCGAGATCGGTCGGCTGCATAATGCGGTCAAGCCGGTGGAAACTCTCTTTGTAGTCGATGCCATGACAGGGCAGGACGCCGCTAATACGGCGAAAGCGTTCAATGATGCCCTGCCATTGACTGGTGTGGTGCTGACTAAAGCCGACGGTGATGCCCGTGGCGGTGCTGCGCTATCGGTCCGGCATATTACCGGTAAGCCCATTAAATTTATGGGTGTCGGTGAAAAGTCCGATGCTTTGGAGCCATTTCATCCAGATCGGGTTGCGTCCCGGATTCTGGGTATGGGTGACGTGCTCTCTCTTATTGAAGAGGCGGAGCGCAAGCTGGACCAGAAAAAGGCCCAAAAGCTCACCAAGAAAATCAAGAAAGGCAAAAGCTTTGATCTGGAGGACTTCCGGGATCAGCTCCAGCAGATGAAGAATATGGGCGGCATCGGTGGCTTGATGGATAAGCTTCCGGGCATGGGGCAAATGGCACAGGTAGCCCAGCAGCAAGTCAACGATAAGTCTATGGGTCAGCTGGAAGCGATCATCTGTTCCATGACCGCAAAAGAACGCCGTCACCCGGATGTTATCAATAATTCCCGTAAGCGCCGTATAGCCGCAGGCTCCGGAACGCAGATACAGGACGTTAATCGCCTGCTCAAGCAGCACAAGCAAATGCAAAAGATGATGAAAAAGTTTAGCAAAAAGGGCGGAATGGCGAATATGATGCGCGGTCTTGGTGGTATGATGCCGCCGGGCGGTGGTGGCGGTGGAATGCCTCCGTTTGGCCGTATGTAAAAAGCCTTACAAGGAAAACCTGCATTCAGTCTGTTTGCCTGTTTTCTTTGGCGTATTTTTAGCATAGAATAGCGCCCCTTTCGAGTATGGGTCTCCGCGTCAGCCACGGTTGTGGCAAGCGTGAAACGTACAAAGTTCGTATAACAGAACAGGATATTGGTTAAATGGTAACAATCCGTTTGGCTCGTGGCGGTTCCAAGAAGCGCCCGTTCTATCACCTAACAGTAACTGACAGCCGTAACTCACGTGACGGTGCCTTCATTGAACGCGTTGGCTTCTTCAACCCGATCGCCCGCGGTCAGGAAGAGCGTCTGCGCGTTGATCGCGACCGAGTGAATTACTGGGTAGGTCAGGGCGCACAGACCAGCGATCGCGTTGCGCAGCTGCTAAAAACTGCTGAGTAAGCTTTTACTGACAGCCGAGGTTGTAGCATGACGCAGAATTCGCAGGAAACTGTGATCGGTCGAATTACCTCGGTGTTTGGGGTTAAAGGATGGCTCAAAGTCTATTCCTTTACCGACCCCATAGAAGGAATACTTGGCTATACCAACTGGGTTCTTGATCTGGAAGGTAAGCGTATTCCTGTAAAGCTTGAGGAGGGTCGCCGCCAAGGTAAGGCGATCGTTGTCAGGCTTAAAGGTATTGGTGATCGTGAGCTGGCGCGCACTTATTGTGGCGCTGAGATCAAGGTTCCGACTGCTGAGTTGCCAGAGCTCCCTGAAGGCGAGTTTTACTGGCGTCAGTTGCAGGGCCTTAATGTGTTTACGGTTGAGGGTGAGTGCCTCGGAAGAGTGGACCACCTAATAGAAACCGGTTCCAATGACGTACTGGTTGTGCACGCAACGGCTGACTCAATAGATCAGCGGGAGCGCCTGATTCCATATCTTCCTGACCAAGTGGTTCGGGAAATTGATCTGGAAGCGCGCAAGTTGGTTGCAGACTGGGATCCGGAGTTCTGACGGGTGTGGATTGGCGCAGTCAGCCTGTTCCCCGAAATGTTTCAGGCGGTAACGGATTACGGGATAACGAGTAGGGCAGTGCGTGATGGTCTTTTGACCTTCAATAGCTGGAACCCTCGAGAGTTTACCGAAGACCGTCACCGCACCGTTGACGACCGTCCTTACGGGGGTGGCCCGGGTATGCTGATGAAAATTCAGCCGCTCAGAGATGCCATCCACGCAGCACGGAAAGCAGCGCCAGGAAAAGCCTGTGTGGTTTATCTATCACCTCAGGGTGAAACGCTGAATCAAGCTGTAGTTGAGTCACTGGCTGCAGAAGAGCGTCTAATTCTGGTTGCAGGCCGTTATGAAGGTGTTGATGAGCGCCTGATAGCAACAGAAGTCGACCGGGAAATATCTTTGGGAGACTTTGTGCTTTCTGGTGGCGAGTTAGCAGCGATGACTGTTATTGATGCGGTTACACGCCTCATCCCCGGAGCGCTGGGTCATGCGCAGTCGGCAGAACAAGATTCATTTGCTGACGGTTTGCTGGATTGTCCGCACTACACCCGGCCCGAAGTTTACGAAGGTCAGGCGGTGCCGGATATTTTGTTGGGCGGTCACCATGATCAGATCCGGCGTTGGCGACTCAAGCAGTCGCTGAGGCGAACCCGGGAACGACGCCCCGACCTGCTCGAAAAGCGGGTGCTTACGGATGAAGAGCGTGAGTTGCTGGGTGAGATTTTAAACGAACCGTGTGCCTCTGAATCATCAGGGCATTAAAAGATTGGGTATCAGGAGCATTACGATGAGCGGCAAGAACAACATCATCAATCAAATTGAAACAGAGCAGATGACCAAGGAAATCCCCCCGTTTGCGCCGGGTGATACCGTGGTTATTCAGGTTCGTGTAACGGAAGGCAACCGTGAGCGTCTGCAGGCGTTCGAAGGTGTTGTTATCGGTAAGCGTAACCGTGGCATGAACTCGTCATTCACCGTACGGAAGATTTCCTACGGCGTAGGCGTTGAGCGTACTTTCCAGACCTTCTCCAAGCTGATCGACAGCATTTCAGTGAAGCGTCGTGGTGATGTGCGTCAAGCCAAGCTTTACTACTTGCGCGAGCTGTCTGGTAAGGCGGCACGTATCAAGGAAAAGCTGGGCTGATCAGCTTCCGCTGAGCAACCTTGCAGTGAAAAAGGCAGCCTTAGGGCTGCCTTTTTCGATTCTGGCGAGCCAGAATGCAGTATTGTGAATGAGGTTGTCAGAGAGCGAGTCTATGAGGCCCGAAGATGAAGCAGTAGTAGTCCGGTTCGTCGATGCGGTTTGGCTTGAGGATGGTCTGGGTGAAAAGACCCGTCAGGCGTATCGCAGTGATCTGCAGCGGTTGTCGGCCTGGTTGGAGGGTCGCCCCGGTAAGCCCTTGTTGGCGCAGGTGCGACGAACGGATCTACTGGACTGGATGGCCAGCGGTCTTGCCCAAGGCCTTAAAACATCTACTGCAGCCCGTCGGCTTTCGGGTATTCGGCGCTTCTATCGGTTTCTTCTTCGCGAACGCCTGATAGCTGAAGATCCCACATTGCGTATCGACAGCCCCCGCTTACCACGCCGACTACCCGACTCACTGACTGAGCAGGAAGTGGACGCGCTGCTGGCTGAGCCGGATCCCGGATTGCCCATTGAGCAGCGCGACAAAGCTATGTTGGAAATACTCTATGGGTGCGGTCTTCGTGTGTCTGAACTCACCGAGCTGCGTGTTGATCAGGTTAACCTGCGCCAAGGGGTTATACGTGTGACGGGCAAGGGCGACAAAGAGCGGTTGGTCCCTTTGGGGGAAGAGGCGGTAGACTGGCTTTTGCGATATATGAAAGAGGGGCGCCCGGAGCTACTCAAGGGCCGTGCCTGCGATGCGCTGTTTCCCGGTAACCGGGCGGCAGCCATGACGCGGCAAACCTTTTGGCATCGTGTTCGCCAATACGCCGTGCGCACTGGTATTCGCAAGCATTTATCACCCCATACGCTCAGGCATGCTTTTGCAACCCATTTGCTAAACCATGGCGCTGACCTGCGTGTGGTTCAAATGTTGCTAGGTCACTCTGATCTTTCTACCACCCAGATATACACCCACGTTGCACGCCAGCGCTTGCAGTCGCTGCATCAGGCTCACCATCCCCGTGGTTGAGCTTGTGATTTTTCGGTAAGGTAGGGTTTTGAACTTTTGTTCCACGCAGGTGTCGCAGAGTTCTAGGTTTCGTGGCTGGCGTGGGTGTTCCCGCAAGTCCTTTTAATATTCGACGGAATAGGTGTGTTTGCCAGAATGAATGTAAAACGGTTTTTTGTGACGGTTGTGATGACAGTTGGAGTTCTGGGCTCGCCCTACGGTATTGCAGGTGATGTTGAAGATGGCATCAGCGACAGGCTCTCCAGTGCCGTGCCGGGGTTGAAAATTCTGTCGGTGCAAGAGTCCGAAGCTAAAGGGCTTTATGAAGTTCAAAGCGCTAACGGTGAAACCATCTATACCACGTCTGACGGGCAGTATCTGCTTACCGGCGATTTGCTCAAGATTACTGACAAGGGCATCGCCAACGTGACAGAAGAGGCCAGAGCCGGACAGCGCCAGAAGACCATGGAAAGTTATGGCAAGGATGGGCTTATCACATTCAAGGCAAGCAATGAAAAAGCCGTGATCGATGTATTTACCGATATTGACTGCCCCTATTGCCGCAAACTCCATGATGAGGTGCCGCAACTCAATGAGTACGGTATCACAGTGAATTACTATGCCTATCCGCGCTCCGGCCCTGGCCAACCATCGTTTGTGAAATACGAATCCGTTTGGTGCGCGGAGGACCAGCAAGCTGCGATGAGCGCAGCAAAAGCCGGTAAAGCAGTGCCTGCGGCCGAGTGCGAAAACCCTGTGTTGGAGCAGTTTAAGCTTGGCCAGCGGGTTGGTGTTACGGGCACGCCTGCAATTGTGCTGGAGGACGGCAACATTGTGCGGGGCTATGTACCAGCCAAGAGTCTTGCCGACGGGCTTGGCCTGCTTTAAAACGGTTACGAACTTCTGTGACTTGCTTTTGGTTCGGGGCTTATTCATCAAGCCCTGAATCGGTATACTATGCGGCCTTTCAGCGCCGCAATTGCACTTTGCTGCGCTATTACAATACATCAGGACCCCTTCGGGATCAGAGGTGAGAGCTTGAAAGACGTCAATGTCGGAATCTGCGGACTGGGAACCGTTGGCGGCGGTACATTCAATGTATTGACTCGTAATGCCGCACTTATTGCGGGCCGTTCGGGCTGTAATATCCGAATTACCCGGGTAGCTAGCCGGCGTAACCGTGACGATTTAGATCTTGGCGATGTGGCCTTCAGCACCGAGATCTTCGATGTGGTGAACGACCCCGCGGTCGACGTTGTGGTAGAGCTGATCGGTGGTTATGAAACCGCACGTGAGCTAGTGCTAGCAGCCATCGGCAATGGTAAACACGTGGTCACTGCCAACAAGGCGTTGATTGCCGTTCATGGTAACGAGATATTTGCCGCTGCAGAAAAGGCTGGCGTTGTGGTTGCCTATGAAGCGGGTGTTGCAGGCGGCATTCCTGTAATGAAGGCTATTCGTGAAGGCTTGGCGGGTAATCGTATTGATTGGATTGCTGGCATTATCAACGGCACGGGTAACTATATTCTTACCGAAATGCGGGCCGGCCGTGCGTTTGCTGAGGTGCTTAAAGAAGCTCAGGATCTCGGTTACGCGGAAGCAGACCCGACTTTTGACGTTGAGGGTATCGATGCAGCCCATAAGCTGACCATTCTCGCTTCGGCAGGTTTTGGCGTTCCTCTGCAGTTTGAAAAAGCCTTTACCGAAGGGATTTCGTCAATCACACCTTACGACATTGCCCACGCGGAGCAACTTGGCTATCGCATCAAGCATCTGGGTATTGCGCGCCGTCGGGATGACGGTATCGAGCTGCGTGTGCATCCCACTCTGGTTCCTCAAAGCCACCTGATTGCTCAGGTTGATGGCGTTCTGAACGCTGTTCTTGTAGATGGTGACGCGGTCGGCCAGACCATGTATTACGGCCCTGGTGCGGGTGATGAAGCAACGGCTTCTGCAGTCATTGCAGATGTTGTCGATGTTGCGCGCATCGTGGCCAGTGGAAGCACGTTGAGAGTGCCTTACCTCGGATTTACCCCGGATGCTCTGGAAAATCTGGATGTACTTTCCATGGAAGATATCCAGTCTGCCTACTATCTGCGCATAACCGCTTTGGACCGCCCTGGTGTGCTGGCTAAGATAGCATCCATTCTGAGTGAGCACGGCATCAATATCGAGTCGATCATGCAGAAAGAGTCGGAAATGAAAGATGGTCGTATTCCGGTCATTATCCTCACTCACACTGTGCAGGAGCGGCAGATCAACCGCGCTATTGAAGAGCTGGAGTCCCTCTCTGATACAGACGGCCCGGTTGTACGTATTCGCGCCGAAAACTTTAACTGAGAAAACCATAACCAGCAGGTACTCACGTGAGATACATCAGTACGCGGGGAGAAGCACCCGCACTGGGCTTTGAAGACGTTTTGCTCACAGGGTTAGCCCCCGACGGCGGCCTTTATGTGCCGGAATCACTCCCGCACTTCAGTTTGGAAGAGATCCGCAGCTGGCGTGGGCTTCCATACACGGAGCTTGCGTTCAATATTATGTATCCGTTTGTGGAGGAGGCCATTCCAGAGGCTGATTTCCGGCAGATGCTTGATGACACCTACAGTGTCTTTGCCCATAAAGCGGTTGCTCCGTTGGTGCAGCTTGATGCTAACGAATGGGTGATGGAGCTATTCCGCGGGCCAACATTGGCATTCAAGGATTTTGCCCTTCAGTTGCTCGGCCGCTTGCTGGATCATGTGCTTGAAAAGCGTCAGGAGCACGCAGTAATTATGGGCGCGACTTCCGGGGATACCGGGTCTGCGGCTATTGAGGGCTGTCGCCGCTGTGAGCACGTGGATATCTTCATCCTGCACCCTTACGAGCGTGTATCTGAAGTACAGCGTCGCCAGATGACCACGGTGCAAGGTGACAACATCCACAATATTGCCATTAAAGGCAATTTTGATGACTGCCAGCGCATGGTTAAAGAGAGCTTTGGCGACCAGTCGTTTCTGGGTGGTAAAGCCAAACTGGCAGCAGTGAACTCCATTAACTGGGCCCGGATCATGGCTCAGATTGTTTACTACTTCCATGCTTCACTCGCTCTCGGTGGCCCGGATCGCAGCATGGCATTTTCTGTGCCTACCGGTAATTTTGGAGATATCTTTGCCGGCTATCTGGCAAAGAAGATGGGGCTTCCCATATCGCAGTTGGTCATCGCCACCAACAAAAACGATATTCTCCATCGCTTCATGAGTGGCAACAAATACGAGCAACATAAACTTGAGCACACCCTTTCGCCGAGTATGGACATTATGGTGTCCAGCAACTTTGAGCGTTTGCTGTTCGATCTTCACGGCCGTGATGGGCTTGCAGTTAAAGAACTGCTCGAAAACGCGGCCAAAGGCCCTGTTAGTATTGAAGATTACCGCTGGAAGAAGGCGCGTAAGCTGTTTGACAGCGCTGCCGTTGATGATAAGGCGACGTGTGACACCATCCGTGAAGTCTATCAGCAGAACGAATACCTGCTAGACCCCCACACCGCCATTGGCGTGCACGCTGCTCGGGCTTGTCGCCGTGATGATCAAATTCCGATGATCACCCTTGGCACCGCTCATCCTGCCAAGTTCCCTGATGCCATCGTTGAATCCGGACTGACGGTTAAACCGGCACTTCCGGCTCACATGGCAGATCTGTTCGAGCGGGAGGAGCGATACACCGTGCTCGACAACGATAGAGCAGGGGTTCAGGCATTTATCGCAAAGCACTGGAAGAATGCATAATCCTGTATGACACCCAAAAAGATCCTGCGTCGTCCCCGCCCGGAGAGCTATCCGGGTTGGGGGCAAGATCTACCCCCTTTGCTCCGCCGCCTCTATGCCGCTCGCGGTGTTACCTCCGATAGCCAATTGAGTTACACCCTCAAACACCTGGCTTCGCCTTTCGAGTTGCGGGGCATCGACCGCGCGGTTGAACTCCTGACAGATGCCATTGTCCAAAACCAGCGGGTACTTGTACTCGGTGATTTTGATGCTGATGGCGCTACCAGCACAGCAGTCGCCATGCTTGGGCTCTCCATGCTCGGATTGCAGCGCATTGATTTTCGTGTACCCAGCCGCTTTTCGGATGGTTATGGACTGACTCCGGGGATTATTGAGCGACTCCTCGAAGACGGTGAACTGCCAGATCTCCTGGTGACGGTGGATAACGGAATCTCAGCCATCGAGGGTGTACGTGCAGCGAAGGAACTGGGCATCAAAGTGGTGGTTACGGATCACCACCTTGCTGGTGAAACGCTCCCGGATGCCGATGCCATTGTAAATCCCAATCAACCGGGTTGTGCCTTCCTGAGTAAACATGCTGCGGGCGTGGGTGTTATGTTCTACGTGCTCACTGCCCTGCGCAAAAAACTAAGGGAAGCTGGCCTCTTGCCACAACCGGAGCCCAACTTGGGTAGTCTGTTGGATCTGGTTGCGCTGGGTACAGTCGCTGACGTAGTTCCGCTGGATCACAATAATCGCATTTTTGTCGAACAGGGCTTGCGCCGAATCCGCCAAGGCGAAGCCCGCCCGGGCATCCTTGCACTGCTTGAAGTGGCTGGCCGAGAGCATGGGAACATAAGCTCAACCGATCTCGGATTTGTAATTGGCCCAAGGCTCAACGCAGCCGGCCGACTCGACGATATGAGTGTTGGCATAGCCTGCCTGTTGGCAGACAACCCGGACGAAGCCCGCCGACTTGCCCGTGAACTGGATACCTTCAACCGGGAAAGGCGCACCATCGAAAAAGACATGAAAACCCAGGCGCAGGACCTACTCGCTTCCATGTCTTTGGATCTGGAAGGGCTACCTTGGGGGCTGGCGCTGTTTGATCAGGAGTGGCACCAAGGGGTCATTGGTATTCTTGCGGCCAGAATCCGCGAACAGACCCATAGACCCACCATCGCGTTTGCGCCGGATGAAAACGGTGTGGATATAAAAGGCTCAGCCCGATCCATTCCGGGCCTCCATATCCGCGATGTGCTGGCGGTTGTGGACTCACGGTATCCCGGTGTGATGCATAAATACGGTGGCCACGCGATGGCGGCTGGTATGACCTTAGCCCGGCGCGACCTCGATACATTCTCCGATGCTTTCGATCAGGCTGTGCGGGATACTCTCACCGCCGCAGACCTTGAGGCAGCGATCACCACCGATGGCCCGCTAAGTTCGGATGAACTGTCGCTGGAAACGGCAGCGCTGCTCAAGCGTGCGGGTCCTTGGGGGCAGCACTTCCCGGAGCCTTTGTTCGATGGCGAGTTTCGGGTGGTCAGCCAGCGTATTGTGGGCGAAAACCACTTGAAGCTGGTTTTGCAGCCTGTGGATGGCAGCGGCATTATTGATGGCATTGCATTCAATACCGGGCCGGAAGTTCCTGATTATACGCGCACTGGGGCTCGTGTGGTTTATAAGCCTGATGCCAACACATTTCGGGGGCGGACTAATCTACAGCTATTGGTGGATTATCTGGAGCCGCTTTCCTAGTGTCCCGTCTGGCTAATTCGCTGACGGGACACTAGCTGAGTTAGTTTTATTGCGGGCCTTGCTGTTTGGTGGGTGGTCACGGGGCAGGTCTGCACTTGGCACAGTCCACAGTATCGCAGGCTCGTTTCACATATCGGGCGCTGGTCAGGAACGGCTTTCCGGGAGTGTCGAAAACAGGGATGTTTTCGTCAAGCTTACAAGGACGTATTCACAGCGTCTCCCGGAAAGCCGTTCCTGACCAGTGCTGGCACAAATGCAGCGGCTGATTTACCGCCAGAATTCCGGTAGAATCCCGCCATTATTTTCCAACATTGAGTAATGGTCTTATGGAAGTTAATCCCATTGTGACGAAGATTAAAGAGCTTCGTGAGCGCACTGAGACGCTCAGGGGGTATCTTTGACTACGATCAGCGCAGTGAACGGCTGGTCGAAGTAGAACGAGAAATGGAAATGCCCACAGTGTGGGATGATCCCGAGCGTGCGCAGGCATTGGGCAAAGAACGCTCTGACCTTGACCTGATTGTCCGCACCATCGACAACCTCACAACCGGACTATCCGATGCAGAAAGCCTGCTCGAAATGGCTGTAGAGGAAGACGACGCAGATACAGTAACCGAAATCGAATCGGATCTTTCCACACTTGATGCCGAACTCGAAAAGCTCGAATTCCGCCGCATGTTTTCCGGCGAGATGGACCCCAATAACGCCTATCTTGAAATTCAGGCTGGGTCGGGCGGCACCGAGGCGCAGGATTGGGCGAATATGCTTCTGCGTATGTACCTGCGCTGGGCAGAGAGCCGAGGCTTTAAGACCGAGATTGTAGAACTTCAGGAAGGTGATGTAGCAGGCGTGAAAAGTGCCACTATTCACATTCAAGGTGAGTATGCGTTCGGCTGGTCGCGCACGGAAACCGGCGTCCACCGGTTGGTGCGTAAGTCGCCTTTCGACTCCGGCAACCGCCGCCATACATCTTTCTCTTCGGTGTTTGTATCACCGGAAGTGGATGACAGCTTCGAAATCGAAATCAACCCGGCAGATCTGCGGGTGGATGTTTATCGTGCCTCCGGTGCCGGTGGTCAGCACGTTAACCGGACAGAATCCGCAGTGCGTTTGACCCACAACCCCACAGGTATTGTTGTTGCCTGTCAGGCCGGTCGAAGCCAGCATCAGAACAAAGATCAGGCCATGAAGCAGCTTAAAGCCAAGCTCTATGAGCGTGAGATGCAAGAGCGTAACGCCGAGAAGCAGAAAGCTGAAGACGCAAAGTCTGATATCGGATGGGGCAGCCAGATTCGGTCTTACGTGCTGGATGATGGCCGCATCAAGGATTTGCGTACCAAGGTTGAAACCAGCAACACCCAAGCGGTGTTGGATGGTGAGATCGACAAGTTTATTGAAGCCAGCCTGAAAATGGCGCTGTAACCAGCGCCATCGCCAAGCCAACCCGAGCACCTTTGATTTTTTGTGAGCCAACATGACTGAACACACCAAGAATGCACCGCAAGAGGACAACAGGCTGATTGCTGAGCGCCGTGCCAAGCTGGCAGAGCTGCGCGAGAGCGGTAACGCCTTCCCCAACGACTTCCGACGTGATGCCACCGCCGCCGAACTGCAGGCGAAATACGGTGATAAGAGCAAGGAAGAGCTGGAGTCCATGGGCATAAAAGTTGCCGTGGCCGGTCGCATGATGCTTGATCGTAAAGCATTTAAAGTGATTCAGGACATGACTGGTCGCATGCAAATTTATGCCACCAAAGATGTGCAGAAAGACACCAAACACTGGGATCTGGGTGACATTGTGGGCGTGCGCGGCATGCTGACAAAATCCGGAAAGGGCGACCTGTATGTGACCATGGATGAGTACGTACTGCTCACTAAATCGCTGCGCCCGCTGCCGGAGAAGCACAAAGGCCTGACGGATACGGAATCGCGCTATCGCCATCGCTATGTTGACTTGATGGTTAACGAAGACAGCCGCCGGGTATTTCTTGCGCGCTCTAAGATCATTACCGCCATGCGCCAGTTTTTTGCTGATCGCGACTTCATGGAAGTGGAAACGCCCATGCTTCAAGTGATTCCTGGCGGAGCAACAGCGCGGCCGTTTATGACTCACCACAACGCTCTGGGTATTGATATGTACCTGCGCATTGCCCCTGAGTTGTACCTGAAGCGCTTGGTTGTGGGCGGTTTTGAGCGGGTGTTTGAGATTAACCGTAACTTCCGGAACGAAGGGCTCTCTACCCGTCATAATCCAGAATTTACCATGGTGGAGTTCTATCAGGCTTACGCTGATTACAACGACCTGATGGATTTGACAGAAGACATGCTGCGCACGATTGCGGAACAAGTGTTGGGGTCTACCACGGTTGTGAATACCCGTATTTTGGCCGATGGTACGGAAGAGTCGATCGAATACGACTTTGGCAAACCCTTCGAGCGCTTGACCGTGGTAGACGCCATCCTGCGCTACTGCCCCGATGTGACTGCTGAGCAGCTTGCGGACGAGGCTTCTGCCCGTCAGGTAGCCAAAGACTTGGGCATTCACGTCAAAAAAGGGTGGGGCTTGGGTAAGATTCAAATCGAAATCTTTGAAGCGACGGCCGAGCATCGCCTGATGCAACCAACGTTCATAACCGAATACCCGAAAGAGGTATCGCCTCTTGCCCGTTGTAAAGACAGCAACCCGTTTGTGACGGAGCGCTTCGAGTTCTTCGTGGGTGGTCGTGAAATTGCCAACGGCTTTTCCGAGCTTAACGATGCCGAAGACCAGGCTGAACGTTTTCAGGCGCAGGTTGCGGAGAAAGATGCCGGTGACGACGAGGCCATGTTCTACGACGAAGATTACGTGATGGCGCTGGAGTACGGTTTGCCGCCGACTGCAGGAGAGGGTATAGGCATTGACCGCCTGGCCATGCTGTTGACCGACTCACCATCGATCCGCGACGTCATTCTGTTCCCGGCGATGCGCCCTGAGCACAAAGCCGAAAGCTCGAAAAGCGAGAGTACCGAAGACAAGGAGTAAGTACCATGCACCCGGTTCAGGCACTGGCAAACCATCTCAGGCCCGGCCGGGGCTGGAAAGAACACCTCGCAGACGAATTCCGCCAGCCCTATATGCAGGCACTGGCGGAGTTTCTCGCTGCGGAAGAAAACGCAGGAAAGATTCTCTTCCCCGACAGTGAACATTGCTTTAATGCCCTCAACAGCACGCCTCTGGATCAGGTTCGTGTTGTCATACTCGGTCAAGACCCCTACCACGGCCCCGGTCAGGCCCACGGCCTATGCTTCTCAGTAAGGCCGAACGTTCCTACGCCGCCGTCCCTCGTTAACATATTTAAAGAAATCCAAAGCGATCTTGGAATATTGCCGCCTGATCATGGCTGCTTACAGCCTTGGGCGGAGCAGGGTGTTTTACTGCTCAACAGTGTGCTCACCGTTGTTCAGGGGCAGGCTGGCGCGCATCAGGGAAAAGGTTGGGAGACGTTTACCGACCGAGTGATTGAGACGGTAAACCGCGAACGTGATGGTGTCGTTTTTCTGCTCTGGGGCAGCTATGCCAAAAAGAAGGGGCAGCAGATCGACCGTAATCGCCATCTGGTCCTCGAAGGACCACATCCGTCACCACTCAGCGCCTATCGCGGATTCTTTGGTTGTAAGCACTTCTCCCGAGCTAATGAATGGCTTGTAGAGCAGGGAAGTAGGCCGATAAATTGGGATTTGCCTTCCAGAGCTGACCTAGGTTGTTCGTGAATGAAACTCCGGTGATGCGATAGCAGTTGCGCGGGAGGCTCCCCCCCCCCGCGTAACTGCTCAGGCAGTAATTTGAAGGGGGGCAGTGGCTACTGAAGCAAAGCCATAGCCGCTTCCATCTGGGCGTTCAGGTCTTCCTCTTCGTTCATGTCAATATTTGGATCAATACCAAGACGGCTAAAAGCTGAAATGGCAGACCAGTCCATTTGCGCCCAAGGGTGCTCAGTGCCAGCAACCAGTTGCAGGTTTGCCACCATAACCAAGTCAGCATAGTCTGCTGCTGGCACTTCCCTTTGAAAGTTCGCGAACTCCAGAGGAACAGTCTGCAAATCTTTTGGAAAATCCCACTTTTTAAGGATGGTCGCACCAATTTTCGGGTGCAACTCCTCAATGATGTTATCCAGCATAATGCTGCTGATCTGCAAATCTTCGTCTTCCACGTAGCGCAAAATGGGCAGAACACCAATGAGATGAACCAAGCCGGCCAAAGTAGCTTGATCTGGCTTCAGCTTTGTATAGTGCTGGGCTAAAACGTGGCATACGCCCGCAACCTCGGTACTGGTTTGCCAAGTTGCGCGCAGACGCTTGTCGATCATTTCGGAGGTTGCCTGAAACATCTGCTGCATGGCCAACCCCATGGCCAAGTTGCTGGTGTAGGCCATGCCCAACCGGCTAACCGCCATATTCAAGTTCTCTATGGCACGGTTACCCCGAAACAAAGGGCTGTTGCACACGCGGATAATACGAGCAGAAAGCGCCGTATCGTTGCTAATCACCTTAACCAGATCGCCAATGGCAGAGTCTTCAGACTCTGCTATCTCGCGCACTTGAAGCGCGGCTTCCGGTAGGGTGGGGAGTAGCAGCTTGTCGTTTTCGATTGCGGCTGTAAGGTCTGCTTTGATGGTTTCGGCAATATTCGACATGGTTCTGTAAGGATCCGCTTGTCAGTTCGAAAGGCCCGTTATGTTGCACACCGGGCTCCTCGAAGATCAGAATTATAAACCCTATTTATAGCAAACTCTCGCGGGTTTTCCTGTCAACTTATGTATCCTTTGGTTCGGTGTTCTCACGTTCGCTTACGGTGTAGGGCAGCGGTTGTTGCTCCAGCAAAGTCTCTGGCAGACCATCCGCAGTCAGCGCGTCGTTGGCAGCATCGTGTCTAATAACCGCAAGTAGTTCGCAAGAACCATCACTGAAGCCGACCGCGTTAACCACCTCGCCCACTGAGCGTTCGCCCGCCATAATGGAGGTGCCCGGTGCAGGAATGCAGTTGGTTGCAGCGGCGCGAAATCGAAATAGGCTTTTTTTGAGCTGCCCGAGAAAGTGCATTCGAGCGATGACTTCTTGGCCGGTGTAACAGCCTTTCTTAAAATGCATGCCGCCAAGATGCTGCCAATTGAGCATTTGCGGCACATAGGATTCGCTGGTGGCCGTGCTCAACATTGGAACGCCTGCGGCAATTTCCGAAGCTTGCCAGTCGGCTAGCGTTTTCTGGGGGATGCTCTCCAGAGCAAGATCGTTTGCACCGGGTTGCCAGAGTTCAAAACGCGGCAGCCCCTCAGCGGTACTTTCTGTCCGAATTAAAAACCCTGAATCCAACTCTAGAGTATCTCCAGAGGACGTCAGGGTATTCAAATTATCTCCAGCAAGACTAGATGCGGCCTCATTGCCTAGCAGTCCAATGATCTGGGCCTCTGTTTGCAGCTCCATGGAGGTGCCACGAAAAAGCATCAAGTATTTGCGCAGGTGGGTCATGATGGATTCTGCGAGTTCGGAGGGCAGATCCATTAGAATGTCCTCGCCATCGCGGACTAAACGCGTTAGGCAGTAGGCGCGGCCTTTAGGTGTGGCACCTGCGGCGCGAGGTGATTTGCCGGTTTTGACATCGTCAAGACTTTGGCTCAGCTGGCCTTGTAGAAATTTATCTGTTCCCGGTCCGGAGATGCGCACCAGAACACGATTGGTTAGCAAGGCGCGACCGTAAGCGGGGGGTGGAAACTCCGCGGATGTGTATACAGCCGAGGCTGAAACAGGTGCTTCTGTGCCAGTCATTGGAGAACTCCGGGCAAAATGTTATTCAGAGGGTTGCTGAGCGCGGCCAAGTCGGAGCCACATTCTCAGGCGACGAAACTGATCTTCGGGTAGGTTACCAGCAATCCGTGTGGCGGAGAGTAACACTACCGAGTATGCAGCATATTTGGAGGCGACAGGCTTGAGTTTCAAGAGTGCAATCTTGGAGCTCATGCGGCTCGAAGGGCAGGCGTTCACCGCGAGAATTTGCCCATTGCCGAGGTGTGCGTAGAGGGTATTTTGATTCTGGCTCAAGCCCACAACCGCCGATGGCCCAGCCAACAGCCCATTTAGCCGGTATTGGACTAGAGCGCCCGCTAGAGTTAGCGGCACCAGCCCGTACATCCAGTTTTTGCCAGCAACACCTGCAATCAGTAAGAAAGCGCTGGCAGCCAGCCATGGTGCGGCAGCCAGACATCCAACAGCACCACAGCGCGATAGCTTCAGATCAATCTGGCTGGACACGACTAAGAATAATATCAACGATGCGCTGCAGGTCGGCATCGTCTGGACGGGCACGCTGCATGAACCATTCGAACATGTCGGCGTCTTCGCAGGCTAGGAGTTTTTTGTAGCGTTCCTGATCCGCCGCATCCAGATCCAGATAGGCTTCCTCCAGAAAGGGAATCAGTAGGACATCCAATTCCAGCATGCCGCGACGGCTGTGCCACCAGAGGCGTTTGAACTCTGGGTTTTCTGAAGAACGGAGGGTGTCTTGCATAGTTGCTCTCTTGGTCATCCCTTTACGGCGAAGGGGTTCTGTAGGTCGTTGGTATCAGTACGGTATCACGGGCTTCGTGTAGTAGTCCCGGATAATCCAGTGTGTAGTGCAGGCCGCGGCTTTCTTTACGCTGCAATGCGGAACAAATAATTAAGTCAGACACTGTGACCAAGTTTCTCAGCTCCAGCAGGTCGTTGGTTACTCGGTAGTTGCTATAAAATTCGCTGATTTCGGCGGACAGTAGATCAACCCGGTGCTTCGCTCGTTGAAGGCGCTTGGTGGTACGCACAATGCCCACGTAATCCCACATAAAATGACGCAGTTCGTCCCAGTTGTGTGAGATCACAACGTCTTCGTCGGAATCCCGAACCTGACTTTCGTCCCATGCCGGAGCGTCTGGCGGAGGCGGGATGTCTGCTTCCCGGCGTGTTATATCGGCGGCAGCGGCTCGGCCATATACCAGACATTCCAGTAACGAATTGCTGGCCATTCGGTTGGCGCCATGGAGCCCGGTAAATCCAGCTTCCCCGACCACGTAGAGCTGGTTGATGTCGGTTCGCGCGCGCTCGTCGCTGACAATGCCGCCACAGGTATAGTGCGCGGCTGGCACCACGGGAATAGGTTCGCGGGTAATGTCGATGCCAAATTCCAGACATTTCTCGTAAATAGTTGGGAAGTGGTGCCGGATGAAGTCAGCCGGTTTATGGCTTATATCAAGATACAGATGGTCGGCGCCCAGCCGTTTCATTTCATGGTCAATGGCTCTGGCCACTATATCCCGAGGTGCCAGTTCTCCTCGCTTATCAAAACGATCCATGAAGCGGGAGCCATCGGGCAGTTTCAACAGGCCACCTTCGCCTCGAACGGCTTCAGTAATCAGGAACGACTTTGCGTGAGGGTGGTACAGACAGGTTGGGTGGAACTGGTTGAATTCCATGTTGGCCACGCGACAGCCTGCACGCCAGGCCATAGCGATACCGTCACCGGAGGCGCCGTCTGGATTGGTGGTGTACCGGTACGCTTTGGATGCGCCGCCGGTTGCGATAACAGTGAAGCGCGCTCTAAAAAGCTCCACATGGTTGTCTTCAAGGTTCAGTATGTAGGCGCCAACGCAGCGGTTGCCCGGTAAGGCCAGTTTTCGGTTGGTAATCAAATCGACCGCAACGCGCCCCGATCTGAGTTCAATGTTTGATCTGGCTTGCGCTTGAGCTGTGAGTGTTGTGGATACGGCGTGGCCGGTGGCATCAGCCGCGTGGATAATGCGTCGATGGCTGTGGCCGCCTTCACGGGTAAGGTGGAATTGGGCGTCTGTGTCCCGGGTAAAGTCAACGCCCGTACCGATCAGCCATTCAATGCTTTCTTTGCTGTTCTCTACCGTAAAGCGCACGGCCTCTTCATTGCAAAGTCCGCCGCCTGCCGCAAGCGTGTCTTGCACATGGTTTTCGGTGGAATCCTGATCGTCCAGAACGGCGGCTATGCCACCCTGGGCCCAGAGTGTTGCGCCGCTGCTAATGTCGGCTTTGCTGACAACGCATATGTTTAAGTGCTCTGGCAGATTCAGTGCAACGGTTAAGCCGGCAGCTCCGCTACCAATAATAAGCACGTCGTATTCATAGGACTGTGGCATCGGGTCGTTATCGCAGGCCATAATGTGGGTGTGTATTGAACTAAACTTTACGCTTGCTGTCTATTTGGCCTGATGGATGACTGGCCTTTAATGGCTGGGTCGTCGTTTCCTAACCACGGGCGCCGGACAGTGAGTATGAACCATCAGAAACTCGTATCGGCCGGTAAACTGGCCACCAAACCGGAGCTTACCGGCATATCGTCCATGGCACCCGATAACGAAAAAAAACAGGCTGATCAGCCAGACAGTCAAACCGATCTTCAACTCGTTCGCAAAGTTCGGAATGGAGATCGCGCAGCGTTTGATCTCTTGGTTGTGAAATACCAGTCAAGGGTGGCTTCAATTATCAGCCGTTATGTCTACGACAGTCAGGAAGTCATGGACCTTACTCAAGAGGCGTTCATCAAGGCATATCGTGCCATTGACCGCTTTCGTGGTGATAGTGCTTTTTATACCTGGCTGTACCGGATTGCGGTGAACACTGCGAAAAACCATCTTGAGTCCCGTAGCCGAAGGCCTCAAGGCAGCGCTGATTCTGCCGAAGCAGAGAACTTTGACGGCGGGCGTCGCTTACGCGATGTCGCCTCGCCAGAGCGTTTGCTGCAACGGGACCAGTTGCAGAAAGAGCTCAGCAATGCCATTGCCAACTTGCCGGAAGAGCTGCGATCCGCCTTCCTTCTGCGGGAGTACGACGGCCTCAGTTATGAGGACATAGCGCGGATTCTGGAGTGCCCCATTGGCACCGTGCGTTCGCGTATTTTTCGGGCCAGAGATGCTGTTGACAAGCATCTAGGGCCTTTGCTCAATCATTCGGTGACGTAATTGAAGGTGCATCCTATGGATGATCGTCTCAGAGAAACATTGTCTGCCATGATGGATGATGAGGCCGACGAACTGTCGGTTCGGCGTTTGTTATCCCATGAAAATCAAGCGGATGTGTGTGCCCAGTGGCAGCGGTGGCAAGGTGTGCATGACTTGATGCACAGAGGCCACTCTCCGGCTGAGGTTATCGATGTAAGTGCCGCTGTGCGTGAAGAGCTGGATGGCCGGGCAAGATCGCAAGCGCCTGAGGTTTCCGGGTATCGCGAGTTGCGACGGCCGTGGCAATGGCCCGCGGCGGTTGCAATGGTAGCAACCGCGCTGCTAGTTGGCTTCGGCGCTGGTACAGGCTGGGATTCCGGTGCTGCATCGCCTGCAGATGCTATGGCCTCAAACTCTGTAACGGCAAAGCCTGTGAATGAAAAGCTAGACAAGGTTGCCCCGGTTCAGGAAGTTGCTTTGCACGGGCTTGATGAGAAACAGTGGGAACACATGAGCCGCTACCTGCTGGAGCATGCCCAGCATAATAGTGTGGGTGCCGGGCAGGGCTCGGTGGGCTATGCCCGCCTTGTTAGCGCAAGCGGCGGCTACTGACTGTAAGCAATGAAGGTGTCCATGAGCAAAGCTCGTTATTTTGGCCTGAGCCCTACCGGATTGACATTGCGCGGGTTTTTGGCGCTTTTGTTGGCGATGTTAATGCCAGCACAGGTATCTGCTGCTGAGAAAACAGCAGCTGACTGGCTTGAACAGTTGGGGCCAGCCCTTAATATGACCTCTTACCGAGGTGTATTCGTCTATGCCCGCGGGGCCAGCGTTCACTCTATGCAGATTGCGCATCGCTATCACAATGGCATTGTTGAGGAGCGGTTGGTACTGCAGGATGGCGGCAGTGGTGAGATTGTGCGCCGGGATATGAATGTAGTCTGCGTACTCCCTGAGCAGGGCAAGGTACAGCTTGAGCAGATTATTCCATCTGGGCCATTTGCGGAAGCTTTCACCAGCAAGCTGGTTCCGGTTAGCCGCTGGTACAGTGCGGAATTAAAGGGTGAAGACCGAATTGCAGGGTATGAAGTGGTTACCATCGGGCTAACCGCCAAAGACCGGCATAGATACAGTCACAACCTTTGGCTGGAAAAATCTACCGGGCTTTTGGTAAAAAGCCATGTGCGTACAGCAGGTGGTGAGGTGCTGGAGCACTTCCAGTTCACCAGTTTGGAGATTACAGACGATATTCCAGATAGTGAGTTACAGATTCGCACCGAGGGCCGCGAAATTTCCCGTACTTTGGGTGGTAAAGGCACAGGGGAAGAGTATTCGAAAATGCCGCGTATGCACGGGTGGCACCTTGGTTGGCGGCCGGAAGGGTTTGAGCCGGCTGCCGCACCAAGATCCGGAAAAGGACAGGCGGTTGCATTTTCGGATGGGCTGGCGGCGTTTTCTGTATTTGTCGAGCCAGCCGGTAAAGTTACCATGCCCACGGGAGCTTCGCGTATAGGGGCTACAACCATTTATATGCGACAGCTGGAGAGCGGCGACAGGGTGTTTCTGGTAACCGTGGTGGGTGAGTTGCCCCCTGCTTCAGCGCGTCAGGTGGCCGAGTCTGTGCGAATTGACGAAGCTTTTGTATTGGGTGCCAGGAAGCCGTGATTACCGAAACCGGAAAAGTCGTTGCCGTTACAGGTGAGCATGCTTGGGTCCAGACCATCCGTGCCAGTGCTTGCCAGAGCTGCTCGGCACGTAACGGATGCGGGCAGAAAGTTCTGGCGTCAGCGACCGGCGGGCGCGCCAATCAGGTTCGGGTTGTTAATTCCGTAAACGCCTGCGTGGGTGAAGACGTCACTCTTGGTATTGATGAAAGCGCACTCCTCGGTGCGTCGCTGCTGGTGTACGCTTTGCCGTTGCTGCTCATGGTGGTGGCCAGCATGGTCGGGCACCAGCTTTCTGGTGGTAGCGATGTTTTTGCTATGGCCGGCGCTGCTGCGGGACTTGCATCAGGCTTTTTAATCAGCCGAAAATTACAGCGCCGGAATGCCGGCAGCTATGAACCCAGACTGCTTCGGGTTAACCGTATCCCGGCCGGAGTGGTTTCCCATTCAGACTCGCTAACATGACTAACAGGGGATCCTGATATGCTGAGAATAGCACCAGCAATTACCCGGTTTTCCCCGGCATCACTCACTCAGAGGGTGCCGGCTTCTGTGCTGATGATGCTACTTGCGATTTTGCTTTTGGCTTGGAGTCAGACAAGTTTGGCGCGGGGCCTGCCAGACTTCACCGGACTGGTTGAAGAAAATGCAGATGCGGTAGTTAATATAAGCACCACCAGTGCAGCATCAGCTGGGAATACGCGTTTCCACGGTTTGCCTTTTGATGAGCGACAGCTCGACCAGCTGCCAGAGTTTTTTCAAGAATTCTTTCGTGGGCCTCAATCGCCTTTTGGCGGAGCACCGGGTAGCTCTCAGCCTCGTCGTTCTATGGGGTCGGGGTTCATTGTGTCGGCTGATGGTTACGTGCTGACAAATAACCATGTGGTTGAAGGTGCCGACGAGATCATTGTTCGGCTCAACGATCGGCGTGAGTTGCCTGCCACGCTGGTTGGCACAGATCCTCGCTCAGATATGGCTGTACTCAAACTGGAAAATGGCGACGACTTGCCTGTCGTTAAAACAGGGCGCTCCAAAGATCTCAAAGTGGGTGAATGGGTGTTCGCCATCGGTTCGCCGTTTGGTTTTGATTACACGGTTACAGCGGGCATCGTCAGCGCCTTGGGGCGGTCACTTCCATCGGAAAACTATGTGCCCTTCATCCAAACAGACGTAGCCATCAACCCTGGGAACTCCGGCGGTCCGCTGTTTAATCTGGACGGTGAAGTTATTGGTATTAACTCGCAGATTTACACCCGCTCTGGCGGCTTCATGGGTGTTTCGTTTGCCATTCCTATTGACGATGCCATGAGCGTATTCCGGCAGATTCGTGATAAAGGTTCAGTTTCCCGTGGTTGGCTGGGTGTGCTGATTCAAGAAGTGAATCGGGATTTGGCTGAGTCGTTTGGCCTCAAGCGCCCAAGGGGTGCGTTGATCGCAGAAGTGATGGATGGCTCGCCAGCTCAGGCAGGTGGACTGCAGTCTGGAGATATTGTTCTTGAGTACGATGGTGAAGACATTCATTTGTCGTCAGACCTTCCACCTATGGTTGGTCGCACGCCAGTGGGTGAGTCCGCTCGCTTGACCGTTCTTCGCAGCGGAAAAGAGATTACGCTGGATGTGGAAATCGGCCAACTGCCGGATGAGCGCGGCGCGCAACAAGCGGCTCCTTCGAGTGGCAGTTCGTCCACAGCGCCTCTTGGACTTACTGTTGAGCCATTGGCGCCGGATTTGGCAGACTCCATTGGAGTATCCGGCGGTGTTGTCGTGACCGGCGTTGGCAGGGGGCCAGCTTACAATGCCGGAATTCGTCCGAGGGACGTTATCACCGAAATTAACAGGAAGGCCGTATCCTCAGTCGAGGACTTCCGCAAAGTTGTCAGAACCTTGCCGGAAGGCCGGGCGGTCTCCGTTCGCGTAGTGCGTCAGGGGCGGGCAATTTATCTGGTAATGAAGCCCTAATAGCGTTATCCGATAACCCACTGGCGATAGTAAAAAAGCCTTCAGGCCTGATGTTAAAAACGACAGGTCTGGAGGCTTTTGTTATACTGTCTCGCGCCAAAAATAGAGCTGCCACGGAACGGATCAGGTTAACGTATTATGAATAGAAAGGATCTCCCTCTCCTGCAGCTTCTTAAACTCCGCAGTTCCTGGCTTGCCTGGCTGCTTCTTGTCGTGGCAGCCGCTCTAACCGCTGCGTCCTGGCAGTTTTCCATACGCTTGGTGGAAGATCGCACAGAAGCCAGATTCCGAACCCAATCGTTGCAACTCAAAACAGCCATCGAGGAGCGTTTGCTCAATTACGAGCAGGTTCTGGCTGGCAGCGCTGGCCTCTTCGCAGTTGCGGGAAACGTATCCCGCGAGCAGTGGCGGGAGTATGTGCAAAAAGTAGATATAGACCGGTATTACCCGGGCATTCAGGGCATAGGTTTTGTTGAACGCATTGAAGTGCGTGACATGGCAGAGCACATCGCATTGGTGCGAGAAGAAGGTGTACACAAGTATTTGGTAAAGCCGCTCGGAACCGGACCCTTCTACTATCCTATGGTGTATCTGGAGCCGGGTACCGAGAGAAACCTGCGGGCACTTGGCTACGATGCTTTCAGCGATCCGGTGCACCGCAAGGCCATGGAAAAATCACGGGATAATGCCATTCCAACGGTAACGGCCAAGGTGGTTCTGGTGCAAGAAGAGCTGGCGGAGGACCAAGCCAGCTTCCTTATGTATTACCCGGTTTATCAAGGGGGAGACGTTCCCGAAATCCGGGCTGAACGCCGCATGATGTTGGCAGGCTTTGTGTTCAGTGCCTTCCGCATGAATAACCTTCTTGATGGCATCATTGGCCTGATTTCACCGTTTCTTGATGTTCGCATTTACGACAACGGCGTGAGCACCCGCGAAAACCTTATGTACGGCTCTAATTTGGGGTCGCTCGATAATGAATTCAGCTTTGAAATGAGCCAAACCGTTAGCCACGGTGGGCGAGACTGGCTGCTACAAACCCGCTCCACCCCGGCTTTTGATTATTTGGCGTCAGATCCGCGCCCGCTCATCGTGCTTGGAAGTGGCGCAGTCATAAGCCTGCTGCTGTTTGTTATCGCTCTGGTGCTAATCCGCTCTCGCCTCATGGCGCAAATCAGTGAAGGGCGCTATCGCGCTATCACGGAAGGGGCCGCCAACGTCACTTTGGTTATGGACGAAGCGGGAGCGCCGCTTTATGCCAGCCCGTCGAGTTACGACATTCTCGGCTTTGATCCCAGTGAAGTGCATACGCTCACACTGGAAAAACTTGTACACGAAGACGATTGGCCTCAGTTAAAGAAGGGCTTTGACGAAGCGATGCAGTCGCCGGGTAAGCAAATGCCGGTAATTCTGGCGCGTATTTGCGACGCACAAGACAACTGGCGCAACATGGAGGGCACCTATACCGACATGCTTGCAGTGCCCGGGGTTGAGGGCGTTGTGCTTAGCTTGCGTGATTTGACCCAGCTCAAAGCGGCTCAGTCTGAGCTGCACAGATTGGCGTTTTACGACCCACTTACCGGGTTGGCCAACCGCCAGCTGTTCCGGGACCGCTTGAACAATGTAGTGCGCCGAAGCCGAAGGAGTGGCGAACCTGCTGCCTTGATGTTCCTGGACCTTGATGGTTTTAAACGCATTAACGATACCCTTGGTCACGATGCGGGTGACGAGCTTTTGCAGCAAGTTGCGCAATGGCTTGAGGGGTGTGTTCGTGAAGAGGATTCGGTAGCTCGCCTTGGCGGTGATGAGTTTGTTGTGTTGTTGTCACAAATCAGCGGCACAGAAGCCGCGGGTAAAGTTGCAGACACCATATTGCGCCGATTGTGCCAGCGGGTACGCTTGAACGATCACGAAGTGGGTATTACGGTCAGCATCGGTATCACCATGATTCCCCATGACAGCGAAGACCCGGGAACCCTAATGAAGTTTGCGGACCTAGCCATGTACCGCGCTAAAGAAATGGGCCGGAACACCTACCAGTTCTTTACGCCTGCCATGAATATCAAAGCCGCACGCCGTTTGTTGCAACAGGAAGAGTTGGCCAGTGCGCTGGAAGAAGAGCGCTTTGTCTTGCACTACCAGCCAAAGATTGATCTGGCGAGTGAGCGGGTTATTGGTGTTGAAGCCTTCCTGCGCTGGCACCACCCGGAGAAAGGGCTAGTGTCGGCCCAGCAGTTTATCGGTTTGGCTGAAGAAACCGGGTTGATTGTCCGTTTGGGTGAAGTAGCCTTGCGCCAGGCTTGTATTCAGGTTCAGGCGTTGGAAAGGGCCGGTTTTGAATCCCTGAAAATGGCGGTTAACCTGTCCGTCACGCAAGTAACCGATTCCCACTTCCTTGATATGGTTCGGCAGGTAATTACCGAGACCGGTGTTTCCCCGGAAAAGCTTGAACTGGAAATGCCGGTTGAACTGCTGAACGAAGACCCGAGAATGGTGCGTGAGCTGCTTTTGTCACTTAACGATCTTGGTGTTTGCCTGATTCTGGACGATTTCGGGGCTGGCTCGTGCTCCTTGGTTGCCTTGCAGCAGTTACCCCTAGATGTCATAAAAATTGATCACCGTTTTATTCGTGATATTCCGTACAATGTTAGTGCAACCGATGTGGCGTCTGCAGTGATTGCGCTCGCGCAACAGCTCCATCTTACTGTTGTGGCGGAAGGCGTAGAGACGCCGCAGCAGTTGAGTTTCCTGAAATCCGCCGGATGCACCCAGTGCCAGGGTAACTTGTTCAGTTATCCGCTGGAAGAAGATGCCCTGATTGGTTTCCTGATTCGGCAATATGAACGGCCGCTTATTTCCTGATCATGGCAATGGCGGTCGGTAACCGGTAAAATCACGCCGGTCCCGGATTCAGGTATTGGCCTCTCCGGGCTCAATCCTTCGTCTTTATTATGAGTATTCATTGTCTGTGACTGAACTGAGCCGAATCCGTAACTTTTCCATTATTGCCCACATTGACCATGGCAAATCCACCCTTGCTGACCGCTTTATCCAGATATGCGGCGGCCTAACCAAAAGGGAAATGGCCGAGCAGGTTTTGGATTCCATGGATCTTGAGCGGGAGCGGGGCATTACCATCAAGGCCCAAAGCGTCACACTGAGCTACACGGCACGGGATGGCGAAGTTTACAAGCTGAACCTTATCGACACTCCGGGGCACGTTGATTTTTCTTACGAAGTGTCACGCTCCCTTTACGCCTGTGAGGGCGCGCTGTTGGTTGTAGACGCCGGTCAGGGTGTAGAGGCGCAGTCTGTTGCCAACTGCTATACAGCCATTGAACAGGGGCTGGAAGTTGTACCTGTTTTGAACAAAATGGACCTGCCACAGGCTGAGCCGGAGCGGGTTGCGGCTGAAATTGAAGATATCATCGGTATCGATGCTTCAGATGCGGTTCGTTGTTCTGCCAAGAGTGGCATGGGTGTTGAAGACGTTCTGGAAGATCTGATCAAGAAGATCCCACCACCTCAGGGCGATCGTTCGGCGCCCTTGCAAGCGTTGATCATCGACTCCTGGTTCGATAACTATTTGGGCGTTGTTTCTCTCGTCCGGGTGACCCAGGGCGTTATGAAAAAAGGCGACAAGATTGTTCTCAAGTCGACCGGCAAGGCATGGAACGCTGATAAAGTAGGGATTTTTAAGCCCAAGCCCTACGATACCAACATTCTGGAAGCGGGCGATGTTGGCTTTGTGGTTGCGGGCATCAAAGATATTCATGGTGCGCCTGTGGGCGATACCATAGTGCACCACAAGTTTGCCGAAGAAACTCCCATGCTGCCCGGTTTCAAGAAGGTTCAGCCGCAGGTATATGCCGGTCTGTTCCCGGTGAGCGCAGACGACTACAACGATTTCCGCGATGCGCTGGAAAAACTAACCCTGAACGACGCCTCCCTATTTTACGAGCCTGAGAGCTCCGATGCCCTTGGTTTCGGCTTCCGGTGTGGTTTCCTTGGCATGTTGCATATGGAAATTATTCAGGAGCGTCTGGAGCGCGAATACGATATTAACCTGATTACGACGGCACCTACGGTTATCTACGAGGTGTTGACGAAGCAGGGCGAGACATTGTCGGTGGACAGCCCCTCAAAGTTGCCGGATATTGGCTCCATTGAGGAAATGCGCGAGCCCATTGTTGAAGCGAATATTCTGGTGCCTCAAGAGCACTTGGGTAACGTTATTGCCCTTTGTGAAGAGAAGCGTGGCGTTCAGAAAAACATGCACTTTACCACCAACCAGGTGCAGCTGACCTATGAGCTGCCCATGGCCGAAGTTGTGCTGGATTTCTTTGATCGGGTTAAGTCTGCCAGCCGTGGTTTCGCTTCGCTGGACTACCATTTTGTCCGCTTTCAGCAGGCGAATCTGGTGCGCCTTGATGTACTCATCAACGGTGAGCGTGTGGATGCATTGGCGCTGATTGTTCATAAAGACCAGTCCCACTATAAGGGGCGCCAGCTCATTGAGAAAATGAAAGAACTGATTCCCCGTCAGATGTTCGATATTGCCATTCAGGCCGCTATCGGTAATCAGGTGGTGTCCAGAGTCAGTGTTAAAGCATTGCGGAAAAACGTAACGGCAAAATGTTACGGCGGTGATGTTAGCCGAAAGAAAAAGCTGCTCCAAAAGCAGAAAGAAGGCAAAAAGCGCATGAAACAGGTTGGTAATGTTGAGGTGCCTCAGGAAGCCTTCCTTGCCGTACTGAAAGTCGATAATTAGAAGGGACTTTGATGGATATTGATTTTCCACTGGTACTGGTCGTCCTGACGTTTGCATCGGGGCTAATCTGGCTGGCAGACATACTGTTTTTGCGTAAGCGTCGCCTTGCCGTGTCTTCCGAAAGCACTGCCGAGGAAGACCTGCCCAAAGAGCCGTATTTGGTTGATCTCAGCCGCTCGTTTTTCCCGGTACTGGCGATTGTGCTTATACTCAGGTCATTTCTGGTGGAGCCTTTCCAGATTCCTTCAGGTTCTATGCTGCCAACTCTGGAGGTTGGTGATTTTATTCTGGTTAACAAGTACGCCTATGGCCTACGCCTGCCCGTTGCTGGAACCAAAGTTGTGAGCATAGGGGACCCGGAACGGGGTGATGTTATGGTGTTCCGCTATCCCGAAGACGGCAAAACCAACTACATCAAGCGTGTGATTGGCTTGCCCGGTGATACTGTGCGCTATCGCGATAAGCAGTTGTTTATCAACGGTGAAAAAATCGAGAGCGAGTTTGTCGTGCGCCTGCCGCCGGTAGAAGTGCGCCGGGAAGATTTGGGCACAGTAGAGCACGATATTTTTCACACAATGGGGCGCTCAGGCGCACCGGGTGAAGGGGAATGGCGAATACCGGAAGGTGAATACTTCGTGATGGGCGATAATCGCGATAACAGTAACGACAGCCGGTATTGGGGCACGGTTCCCGATGAATTGATTGTGGGCAAAGCCTTTGCGATCTGGATGCACTGGAAATCTTTCACCAGTTTGCCATCCTTTAAGCGTGTGGGCGGTATTGAGTAATTCTGACCATTTTGGAGTTCAGTTGTAATGAAGAAAAATAATCTCTCCGCCATGGGGCGTCAAGGCGGTGCTTCGGCGCTTGTTATCCTGATTATGGTTCTGTTTTTCGGTAGCGTTCTTTCCTTGGCAATTAAGGTTGGCCCAGCGTACATGGACGACCTGACTATTCAGGAAGCGCTTGAAAATCTGGATGGCACGGAAGGCTTGTCGCGGATGGGGCCAGCCCAAATTCGTACTTTGATCAACAAGAGCCTAAGTGTGAACAATATCCGCAGCCTTGATGCCAAAGATATTGTGGTTGAAAAAGACGGCGAGCTTGTTTTGGTCAACGTGGATTATGAAGTACGTAACAACCTTGTCCGCAATATGGATGTCATTGTTCACTTCCAGCACAAATACGAGTTGAAGGGTAAGTGAGTTCGCAACCAGATCTGGATCAGTTACAACGGCGCATTGGTTATCAGTTCAAGTCGCCCGAGCGTCTTTTGCTGGCGCTTACGCACCGAAGTTATGGCAATCAGAACAATGAGCGATTGGAGTTTCTTGGCGACTCCATCGTTAACATGGTGATTGCAGAGTACTTGTTCCTGAATTTTGATAAAGCCCGGGAAGGCCACCTGAGCCGCTTGCGCGCTCGTATGGTGAAAGGTGTAACTCTGGCCGAGATTGGTCGGGAGTTCGACTTGGGAAGCTATTTGAGGTTGGGGTCCGGCGAGCTGAAAAGCGGCGGCTTTCGTCGCGAGTCCATTCTTGCAGATGCCGTGGAATCCGTCATTGGTGCTATTTACCTCGATAGCGATTTCCACACCTGCCGGGAGCAGGTTCTGCGCTGGTTCGAGCTACGCCTTAAACAGCTCGACCTTCAGGATACTCAAAAAGATCCAAAGACCCGATTGCAGGAGTACCTACAGTCCCGCCAGTTCCCGTTGCCCAGATACGATGTGGTTTCTGTGGACGGAGAAGCTCATAAACAGACATTTCACGTATCCTGTGTGTTGCCTTCGCTAGAGCGCAAAACCAGCGGCGTTGGCAGCAGTCGCCGTATTGCGGAACAGGAAGCAGCCCGTAGTGCGCTGAAACAACTCGGCGTGGAGACACCCTGATGAACGATATTACCCGCCCGGAAAATCCTGACAGTCGCTGTGGTTTCGTCGCGATAGTTGGCCGCCCCAACGTCGGTAAATCAACCTTGTTGAACCATATTTTGGGGCAGAAGCTGAGCATTACCTCCCGCAAGCCTCAAACGACGCGTCACAAGGTGCTGGGAATTAAAACCGAGGGCTTGGATCAAGCGATCTATGTAGATACACCCGGGATGCACGTGGAAGAGCCAAGAGCTCTGAACCGCTATATGAACAAAGCGGCTACGTCGGCGCTTTCCGGTGTGGATGTAGTGGTATTTGTGGTGGACCAATTGGCTTGGACCACCGCCGACGAGATGGTATTGGAAAAACTGAGTAAACTAGAATGCCCGGTTATTCTGGCGGTTAACAAAGTGGACCGGATTGAAAAGCGGGAGAATCTGCTGCCGCACCTAGACATGCTGTCCAGAAAGCACGAGTTTGCGGAAATTATACCCATCTCCGCCTTGAAGGAAACCAATCTGGAGCCGCTGGAAGAAGCGGTGGGCCGTTTTCTGCCGGAGAGCGTCCACTTCTATCCCGACGATCAGATTACTGATCGCAGTGAGCGCTTTATGGCGTCGGAAATGGTGCGGGAAAAGATCACACGGCAACTTGGCGCTGAGCTACCTTACTCTGTGGCAGTAGAAATCGAAGAGTTCAAACATGATGGAAAAACGCTGCACATATCGGCGTTGATTCTTGTGGAGCGTGAAGGCCAGAAGAAAATCATGATTGGCGATAAAGGCGACAGGCTACGCAGTATTGGGCAGGAAGCCCGCGCCGACATGGAACGTATGTTCGACAGTAAGGTTATGCTGAAGTTGTGGGTGAAGGTAAAGCGTGGCTGGGCTGATAGTGACCGGGCGCTAAAGAGTCTGGGTATGAACGATCTCTAAACGTTGAGGCCGCTCTGCCCCCTTGAGGCACTATGAGTAGAGAAGCGCAGCAGCAGGAACCCGCGTATGTGATTCACCGCCGACCCTGGCGGGAAACCAGCCTCATGGTTGATCTTTTTACCCTGAATCACGGCCGCCTGAGCGTCATAGCCCGTGGTGCTATTGGTAATAAGAGCCCGTTAAAGGCTCAGTTACAGCCTTTTCAGCCACTGCTTCTGGGCTGGGTAGGACGCGGCGACCTGAAAACGCTCACCGAAGTAGATGTTCGTGAAGGCCCCTTACTGCATCGCACCGCCTCGCTTTACAGTGGCCTGTACCTCAATGAACTGATGCAAAGAATTTTGCCCCAGGCAGACCCCCATCCAACTCTCTTTGCCGCATACATCGGGGCGCTTGAGCAACTTGCGCAGGCGTCGGATGTGGAGCCGGTTTTACGGAAGTTTGAACAGGCATTTGCAGCAGCTCTGGGGTACGATTTTTTATGGGATCTGGCGATGGATACTGGCGAGCCCGTCCACTCCGGGCAAACCTATTGCTATAACCCCGAACAAGGTATTGTTGCTAACGCTTCCAGTGGCGTGCGTTTGCAAAACCTGCACGGGGAAACGTTGCTGGCCCTTGCCAGCGGGGATTATCAAAGCAGCGCTAGCCGCCGGTTATCGAAGCGGGTTATGCGCGTGCTAACGGACTACCTGCTGCAGGGCCGCCCGTTGAATAGTCGCAGCCTTTTTACTCATCACTCTGTTCGCTCATCTTAAGGGAGAACCACATGAATCCTAGAGTATTGCTTGGTGTCAATATCGATCATGTTGCCACGTTACGCGAGGCCCGGGGAACGCGTTACCCCGATCCGGTTCAGGCTGCACTGATTGCTGAAGAAGCCGGCGCCGACGGCATTACCATCCATCCAAGGGAAGACCGCCGACACATTCAAGATCGTGATGTGTTGTTACTTAAAGAAGTGCTGCAGACTAAAATGAATCTGGAAATGGCGGTTACAGATGCCATGCTGGAATTCGCCGAAAAAGTGAAGCCTGAGTGTGTGTGTTTGGTGCCCGAAAAGCGCGAAGAGCTTACAACCGAAGGCGGCCTTGATGTTGATGGCCAAGAAGAACGTGTAGCGAGAGCTTGTGAGCGCCTTGCCAAGTTGGGCGCGGAAGTTTCTCTGTTTATAGATCCAGATCCGGTGCAGATTGATGCCGCTGTACGCTGCGGCGCGCCCGTGATTGAACTTCATACCGGCGAATACGCTGAGGCTGTTGGTGCCGAAGCTCAGGACGCAGCCTTCAAAGCCCTAACCGACGCGGTGGCTTACGCCCGCAAAAAAGGACTGATTGTGAATGCGGGTCATGGATTGCATTATCACAATACCGAGCGGGTTGCCGCGATTCCGGGGATTAATGAGCTGAATATTGGCCATGCGATTATCGCTAGAGCCGTGTTTAGTGGACTGAAAGAAGCGGTTCGGGATATGAAGACAATTCTTGATCAAGCGTCAGCCTGCTGATAATGCTCCCGGAACATCTGCTGCCAGTCGGTCTGTTCACTCCAGATTTGCAGGCGCTCGATAGCAGAGGTTAGCTGGTTTTTCTGCAACTCCATGTCCGGCGCTGAGCATTTGAGCGCCGTTTCCAAGTGATTTGCCGCGGAGCGTAGCTCGGGAACGCCGCAGTAACGTGTGGCGCCATGCAGTTTGTGCACGCATTCCAGAAGGTTCTCCAAGTCGTTGCTCGCCCAGAGTCGTTCAATAGTGTCTAGATCTGTGGGCAATTGCTCCACCAGCATGCTGAATAGCTCTTCCGCCAAATCCGTTTTACCCGCAGCCAGTTGGATACTCTCATCCACGCTTACGCAATCCCGCTGCATTTGTCGCGTAGAGGGCCTCAAGGTGCGCCTTGTATCCCGCACCTCGGGAACCTGAATGCGGCCTGTGCTGCTACTCCGGCACTGATAGCCAGTCCACTCGTGTATGGTGTCGGCCAATTGCACACTGCTAATGGGTTTAGGCATGTAGCCGTCAAACCCCTGTCGGGCCAGCCGCTCTTGCTCATCAGCCAGCGCGTGCGCCGTGAGTGCGATGATGGCTGTTCTATGATTATTGTTTTTATCCATTTCACGAATCCGCGCGGTTGTTTCTACGCCGTCCATACCCGGCATTTGCAGATCCATAAAAACCAGATCAAACGGTTTTTGTCGGGACTTGCTCAGGGCTTCAAAACCACTTGAAGCTCCTTCGGCGTCTATCTGATAATCCTGCAGTAGGGTCATAACCAGCTTTAGGTTGGCTTCATTATCATCTACAGCCAGAACCCGCGGCATATTAACGGGTGCGGGTAGGCGAGCAGTATGGTCCTGATGGGCAATGCCTTGCCCGGACGTATTAATGCCGTGTACCAGAAGCAGCAGCTCGTCATAGAGAGCATCGCGACATATTGGCTTGGTAAGATGGCCGCTGGCAAGTCCGGAAAGCGGGGTGTCGTGAATTTCCAAAGTTGGCGTGAGTAGCAGTGTGCGGCAATCCCGCTCGATTTCAATCGTTCGCACCAGCCCACAATATTGGCTTGAGTTGAGCAAATGCCGGGTAATGCCGATAATGGCCACCGCATACCCCTGTTGGCTCTTCTGGGCCTCTTCAATCTTCTCCTGCATAGCGCCGGGGCATGCAACACGATCAACCGTCATGCCCCAATCCCGCAATAGATGCTCAACCGCAAGGCCACAGGTTTTCTGGTGTTCCAGATATATGGCTCGCTCGCCCTTCAAAGCGTCCCTAGGGGCAACCGCCTCACCACCCGAGGACAGTTCGGGAGTTAGGGTAAACCAGAAAGTGGAGCCTTTGCCGAGCTCGCTTTCCAAGCCAATCTCGCCCCCCATTTCCTCCACAAGGCGTTTGGAAATCGCCAGTCCAAGGCCGGTGCCGCCATACTGTCTGGCCGTAGAGGCATCCGCTTGACTGAAGGCATTGAACAGAGACTGCTGCTGGGCTCTGGATAAGCCAACGCCCGAATCACTAATACTCAGGCGCAGAGTAACCCGGTTATTTTCTTTATCTTCGTCCTCCAGACTGGCACGCAAAACCACCTCTCCGGTTTGGGTAAACTTGATGGCGTTGTTGACCAGATTTGTAATTACTTGCTTTACCCTTAAAGGGTCACCAGTGATGTTGTCTGGCACGTCGTTGTAAACAAGAGGTACAAGGTCCAGATTTTTGCCGTGGGCAGCAGGTGCCAGCATCACCATTACCTCTTCCACAATATCCCGAAGCTGGAAGGGCACACGGTCCAAAATCAGCTTGCCTGCTTCAATCTTGGAGAAATCCAGAATGTCATTGATGATGGTGAGCAAGATTTCGGAAGATTTCCGTATGGTGCTTAAGTGATCCCGTTGTTGGCGCGGTAGTGGGCTTTTGAGCAGCAACTCTGTAAAACCGATGATGCCGTTGAGTGGTGTCCGGATTTCGTGGGACATATTGGCCAGAAACTCGGATTTAATGCGGCTGGCTTCCAGCGCTTCTTTGCGAGCGAAATCCAGTTCAATGTTCTGGATTTCAATGGTTTCCAGAGTCTCCCTTAGGTCTTCCGTGGCCTGATCAATGTTCTGCTGCATTTCCGCCTGCGCTTTGCTCAGTTCTTCCGCCATGGCGTTCAGGCCGGATTCAAGCTGCTCGAATTCGGGGCCAGCGTTGGTATGAATGCGGGTGTCGAGTTTGCCTTCCTTCAGTTTTGCAACGGCTTCGTTAAGTTCAAGCACCGGGCCGGTGAAAGCGCGGCTGAGCCGCAGGGCGATGAGAAGGCTGAAAACAACACCACCGAGAACCAGCAGCAGTGATATTAACAAAGCCTTGTAGGTCTCTTTTTCCGTGCGGATGTGCGACATCTCGACGGCTACCCAGCCAAGCGGCTCCCGCTGTTTAAAGGCAGACTGCCGGGCGTCTGGATCATGCATAGACTGAATCATCAAGTCTTGCAGAAATACCGGGTTCACAAAGCGGGTGCTGTCTTTGCTGGCAATCCGGCTTGCCTGTTCCTTCGCAAGCTCTTTGCTGTCGAGATTGTCGGAACTGCCCGGGCCGGTGTGCAGCAAGCGACGGCGCTCGCTATCGAAGAATGTAATTGAGCGCACATCCTGTTCTTCCAATAGGGCATTGGAAAGACTGCTCAACAGGCTGCGATTCGCCGTAAACAAGCCATACTCCGAGCCAGCCGCAAGCTGGCGAGACAACGACTCGCCACGATCTTTTAGCAGGTTCTCAATGTTGTTGACCCAGCTGTAGGTAAAAAACAGCCCCAGCATCAAGGTAGTGATCAGGGTGGGAACCAAGGTTACCACCAGCACTTTTTTGCGAATGCCCCAACGTCGCATACCAATGTCCTGCAAATAACTTAACTCCGCCTGTTGGGGCGGGTTACGTCCTTGTATTAGTAGTTCGTCCGGGCTGAAATTATATTCGAGTCAGTGCCGGGCGAGCCGAAAAATACACCACTTATATAGCCTTCAGTCATGGTTTTAGCGAGAAGCTGTATTGGGCGACTGGGGCTATAAGGCGTATCATGCCAACGCAAAAGTGTACCACAGGGTTCTTACTATGCATTTTCCCACAATTGAAGATTATGTCGGGCACACGCCTCTGGTTCGGTTGCAGCGTCTCCCCGGGGATACCAGTAACGTGATTCTGGCAAAGCTGGAAGGCAATAACCCGGCCGGTTCTGTAAAAGACCGACCTGCTATAGGAATGATTCAAGAGGCCGAACGCCGTGGTGAAATCAAACCTGGCGATACGCTGATTGAGGCAACCAGTGGTAACACCGGTATTGCTCTGGCCATGGCTGCGGCTATTAAGGGATACCGAATGGTACTCATCATGCCCGCAAACATGAGTGAAGAACGTCGAGCATCCATGAGAGCTTACGGCGCAGAGATCATTACCGTGAGTCAGGAAGAGGGCATGGAGGTGGCCAGAGATATGGCCTTGAAAATGGCTTCGGAAGGTAAGGGCAGGGTGCTGGATCAGTTCAGCAATCAGGACAACCCTTTATCGCACTATCGCACCACGGGCCCGGAGATTTGGGAGCAAACTGAAGGGCGTGTAACCCATTTTGTCAGTTCTATGGGCACCACCGGCACCATAATGGGCGTTTCCCGTTACCTCAAAGAGCGTAACCCGGATATCAATATTGTCGGCTTGCAACCAAAAGAGGGCGCATCTATACCGGGTATCCGTCGTTGGCCGGAAGCTTACCTACCCAGCATCTACGATTCCACTCGCGTGGATCAGGTATTGGACATTGGCCAACAAGAGGCGGAGGAAACCATGCGCGCTTTGGCAGAGCGCGAAGGGATATTCTGTGGTGTATCATCCGGTGGCTCTATCGCTGCCGCACTTAAGCTCTCTTCGCAGGTTGAAAACGCCATTATTGTGGCCATTATTTGTGATCGCGGCGACCGCTACTTATCGACTGGCGTATTCCCCGGCGCCTGAACCTGACGACACCAAGAGAATAGATTATGAGCAGACGACGCAGGAAGGTACTTCCTACGGAACCCGTACGCTGTGAAGTGGAAAAGCTTAGTCATGATGGCCGTGGCATAGCTCGTCAGGATGGCAAAATCCTGTTTGTGGATGGCGCGTTGCCGGGTGAAACCGTAATGGCCAAGGTGGTTTCCACCCGCAGTAAATTTGATGAGTTGCGCACCCTTGAGGTGCTCGAAGCGGCGCCTGACCGTCAAAATCCCCCCTGTGATTTTGCCGATTTATGCGGTGGCTGCAGCCTTCAGCACATGAGCAGTGATGCCCAGATTCGCTTTAAGGAAGAGACTCTGCGCGAGCAGTTTGAACACTTTGGCGGTATCGAGCCGGAGGAGTGGATAGAGCCGCTGCGCCCAGACAGTAACCTTGGGTATCGGCGCAAGGCGCGCATGGGCGTGCGCTACGTCAAAGCGCGGGAGTCGGTTCTGGTAGGGTTCCGGGAGAAGCGCAATAGCTTTCTTACGGATATTGACCGCTGTGTAGTGCTGGACCCGCGTATTGGCGAGCGCATTGTTCCGTTGCGCGAGCTGTTGCACACCATGGATGCATACGCCCGCGTGCCTCAGGTTGAAATTGCGTGTGGTGACGACACCGCAGCGATGGTTTTCCGCAATATGGATGACTTGAGCAGCGGCGACCGCGAAAAGCTGATTGCTTTTGGCCAGGCCCACGATTTGCACATCTATCTGCAGCCCAAAGGGCCAGATACTGTTCACCGCATCTGGCCTGAATCTGCGGGTCGAAGCGATGAGCGCCTAAGTTACCAGCTTGATGCATTTGACCTCACCATGAAGTTTCACCCCATGGACTTTACCCAAGTCAATGCGGGCATCAATAAAGCCATGGTAAGTAGGGCTGTTGAGTGGCTGGACGTGCAGCCGGGTGAGCGGGTCTTGGATCTGTTCTGCGGGCTGGGCAATTTTACCCTGCCACTTGCGCGTAAAGGCGGGCAGGTTATTGGCGTGGAAGGTGATGATGCCATGGTTGTCCGGGGTCGCGAAAACGCGGAGCTGAACGGGCTTACAAATGTTGAATTTCACGGCGCTGATTTGCACGGAGATTTTACCGGCCAACGCTGGGCGCAAGAGGGTTTTGATAAAATCCTTATTGATCCGCCACGCTCCGGGGCAGAGGAAATATGCAAGTACCTAACCGCGTTCGGTGCCAAGCGTATTGTGTACGTGTCCTGCAACCCTGCCACTCTGGCGCGGGATGCGGGTGTGATGGCCAGCAACGGTTACCGGTTGGTGCGCGCCGGTGTGATGGATATGTTTCCTCACACCACGCATGTGGAGTCGATTGCGCTGTTTGAGCGTGGCTCTCGCTGAATTTTGCTGTGCACAGCAAAGGACAGTTGTGTGAATCACCAGGAATAACAAAACAGATATGGTAAAAGTTCGCGAAGATTACGCAGTGGATGGCGATGGCCAGATCGATATCGAGGGCTGGGTACAGCAAATTGCTTCCCAGACCCATCTGGACGATGTGGACCAGTTTCGCAGGGCTTGTGAAAAAGCCGCTGAAATCGATTTGCAGGCCTTCCGGGAGGATCGCCTATGGGCGTCTGGATCCAGCAGCTTTCGTATTGGCATCGAGATGGCTCAGGTGCTGGCGGAGCTGCGCTTGGATCAGGCCAGTCTGGTTGCTGCCATTCTTTACCGCGCGGTTCGGGAGGAGCGGGTAGCTCTTGAGGTTATCCGCAAAGAGTTTGGCGATGAAGTGGCCATGCTTATTAATGGCGTACAGCAGATGGCGGCCATTTCTTCCATACACCACCCGCTCAAAGGCAACGTGCTCGGGCAGAGTGAAGGCCAGCTGGATAACGTTCGCAAAATGCTGGTAACCATGATTGATGATGTGCGGGTTGCGCTGATCAAACTCGCCGAGCGCACCTGCGCTATCCGTGGTGTTAAAGATGCGCCGGAAGAAAAGCGTATGCGAGTCGCCCGCGAAGTGTTTGATATCTATGCGCCCCTTGCTCACCGTTTGGGCATCGGGCACATCAAGTGGGAGCTGGAAGACCTTTCATTTCGTTATCTGCACGAAACAGCGTACAAAAAAATTGCCAAACTGCTGGACGAGAAACGTCTGGACCGGGAAGGCTACATCCGTCGCGTAATTGCCAAGTTGCAGTCAGAGCTGAAAGCTTCCGGTATCGAAGCCGACCTTTCGGGCCGTGCCAAACACATCTACAGCATCTGGCGGAAGATGCGCATCAAGGGCCTCGACTTTTCCCAGATATACGATATCAGGGCCGTGCGTATTCTCGTGCCTGAGGTGAAGGATTGTTATGCCGCCCTCGGAATTGTGCACACGCTTTGGCGCCACATCCCGAATGAGTTTGATGACTACATAGCCAACCCCAAGGAGAATGGCTACCAGTCTCTGCATACGGCCGTGATCGGGCCGGATGGCAAGGTCATGGAGGTGCAGATTCGCACTCATAGCATGCATGAAGATGCAGAGCTCGGCGTCTGTGCTCACTGGCTATACAAGGGTACAGACAAAAGTAACAAGTCGTCTGGATACGACGCCAAGATTAACTGGCTACGACAGGTGCTTGAGTGGCAGGAGGAATTGGGAGACCTCTCCGGCCTTGCAGACCACCTTAAATCCGATATTGTGTCGGATAGAATTTATGTGTTTACGCCTGAGGGGCACGTTGTTGATTTGCCTCAGGGGGCGACACCCGTAGATTTTGCTTACCGAGTTCACACTGAGATTGGCCATGCCTGTCGGGGTGCGCGGGTAAACAGCCGCATAGTACCACTGACCTACCCACTGAAGACCGGTGAGCAGGTATTTGTTCTTACCTCAAAGAACAATCCGGCGCCCAGCCGGGATTGGCTAAATCCCAGCCTTGGATACATTCAGACCTCCCGCGCCAGAGCCAAGGTAACCCATTGGTTTAAAGAGCAAAATCGCGATCGTAACGTGGCGGATGGTCGTGCCATTATTGAGGATGAGTTCCGCCGCTTGTCGTTGCACGATGTGGACCTCAGCCAGCTGGCGGTAAAAGTGAATTATCACAGCGCCGAGGACATGTTTGCCGCTGTGGGTGCCGGTGATCTCCGCCCTGCACATGTTGCCAATGTTGCCCAGCAGATGATCGAGCCCAAATCCGAGCAGCTCGACCTGAAACTGATGGCCCAGCGCGACAAGCCTTACGATACCGAGTCGGATATCCACATACTGGGCGTGGGCAAGCTGAAAACCCAGGTGGCGAAGTGCTGCAAGCCTCTGCCGGGGGATGCCATAGGTGGCTATATCACCGTCGGACGGGGGGTAACGGTTCATCGGCAGGACTGTCCAACGTTTTTGAATCTACGGGAGTTTGAACCTAACCGAATTATTGAAGTGAGCTGGGGTGGCCAGCAAGCCTCTGTTTATCCCGTGGATATAGAAATTGAAGCCTACGACAGATCTGGTTTGTTGCGGGACATCACTCAGGTCTTGTCAGTGTCTAAGAGCGATGTTCTAGCATTGCATACCGTGACCAATCGTGATGACAACACGGCAACTATGGTTGTGACGGTTGAAATTTCCAGCCTTGAGCAGTTGGCGCGCCTACTCGCCCAAATCCGCAATCTGCCCAATGTTATTGACGTAAAGCGTAAACGCTCATGACCTACTCGATTGACGATCTGAAACTGTTGATGGCACGGCTGCGTGACCCTGAAACCGGATGCCCCTGGGATACCAAGCAAACGTTCAGGAGTATTGTGCCGCATACGCTGGAAGAGGCCTACGAAGTAGCAGATGCCATTGAGCGGAAGGACTACGGAAACCTGAAAGATGAATTGGGTGACCTGCTGTTTCAGGTGATCTTTTACTCACAGATTGGGGCGGAAGAAAATCGTTTCAGCTTTGATGCTGTGGTCGACAATCTCGTGCGCAAGCTTGTGCGACGCCATCCCCATGTGTTCCCGCAGGGGACACTGGAAAGCCGTATTGATCCGGACAACCGGCCAGACGAAGCCTGGATCAAGGAGAGCTGGGAGCGTATCAAGGCAGAAGAGCGGGCTCAGAAACAATCAGACACTTCTGCGGATGCAACGTCGCCAAGCGGATTGCCAAGCCGATTGCCAAGCCGGTTGGATGGTATCGCACGGGCGCTGCCCGCGATGGTACGCGCGGAAAAGTTGCAGAAGCGGGCGGCAAGGCACGGGTTTGATTGGCCGAATATAGAGCCGGTATTCGACAAACTCCATGAAGAAATCGATGAGCTCAAGGAGGCTTGGCAGGCGGCAGAATCCGGGCAGGGTGACCACAATGCTGTCGAAGATGAATTGGGCGATCTGCTGTTCGTGTGTGTGAATCTTGCACGGTTCATGAAAGTTAATCCGGAGCAGGCTGTTGGACGCACCAATCACAAGTTTGAGGCGCGATTCCGGGCCATTGAACAGGTTCTTGAGCGTGAAGGCCGCTCCTTTGATGAAGAGACATTGGAAGCTCTTGATCAGATCTGGCAATCGGTCAAGGGTGTGGAAAAGAAAAGCGGGTAGCCAGAATAGGTACAATCCGTTACCAATTCCTTAAGTTTTCACTCCTGAGCTTCGTCTACACTTATTGAATAGGGTGTTTGGCGGCTTTGTGTAAGGAGCTTGCGCGATAAACTTGCGCGCCTAAAAAGTTCAGGAATTATCAACAAGAATTGGGAGTCTGGCTCGATGAAAATCAAAGATCTGGTTGGTTACTGGGATAAGCACGCTAAAGGCAGGCTTACCCGCGATGCTTGTTTTATGGCGTTATCTGACCAGCATCATCGGCAGCTTGAAAAGCTATCGGCCCTGTACCCTCTAAAATCATCTCAGGACCTTATTCGCGACCTGATCTCCGCTGCGCTCGATGAGATCGAAACCGAGTTTCCCTACGTTCAAGGTGATCAGGTTGTCGCCTACGATGAAGACGGCTTCGAAATATACGAAGACAAAGGGCTGACTCCGGAATTCGTTCGCCTCAGCCAAAAGCACATCGAACGCCTGAAGGCTCGCCAGCTTGAGTCAGTAGCCTAATAACGAGTCCTCCAGCAAGCTCTGCTAGCCGTTGTGACCCTCTAGCTTGTCTTTTAGTGGGTCTTGACTGGCTAAGTCGTCCAGCGCGGCGGCGATCATATCGTTTAGAATGTCGCTTTCGCTGCGGTCGGGGTAAAGCTCGGCCAGAGCAGCAACTCTGGCGGCGTCTTCCAAGGGAAGCCTCAAATTGTAATCATGGGTTAGCTCTACTGGCTTTTTCTTTTGTTCCCAGTGCTTGGGCAGATCTGTGACTTTCATGGTGGGTCCTCTCAAGAGTGGGTTCTCTGGCGCTGGTGCGGGCGCAGTTGCAGCCCCAAACGCTAATAGACTTTTCCGGTGGTTCCTTAGTATCGTAAGTTTAGTTTGTCTCCGTCAATTCATAAGGACGCCAATGTGACCGAGCTACACCCTGATCTCCGTGAAAATGTCCGCATGTTGGGCGAATTGCTGGGGCAAAGCATCCAGCGCTATCCCGGGCGGGAATGCTTCGAACGAATCGAAGAAATTCGAGCTGCCGCCAAATCCGACCGACGGCAGGAAAGTGGCTCCGGCCAACGGCTGGTCAACCTTCTTGGCAAGCTAAGCGATGACGAGCTGCTGCCAGTCACCAGAGCATTTAACCAGTTTCTTAATCTCGCGAACCTAGCTGAGCAATACCACGGCATTCGCCGCAAGCGTGATCATCAGTCTGATCTGATGGTTGAACCATTAGCTGGTGTTTTTGATCGCCTTAAAGACGGTGGCGTAAGTGCGGAAGCCTTGCACCAATGTGTTGCAGATATGCGTGTGGAGTTCGTATTGACAGCGCACCCTACAGAAGTTGCGCGCCGTACACTGATCATGAAATACGATGAAATG
This sequence comes from Marinobacter sp. 1-4A, assembly GCF_016597725.1. GTDB lineage: Bacteria > Pseudomonadota > Gammaproteobacteria > Pseudomonadales > Oleiphilaceae > Marinobacter. The sequence continues at coordinate 777,002 of NZ_VCGY01000001.1, read as the reverse complement.
TCGGATTGTTTGGCGAGTCTGGACCACGCAGACTTGCTTCCATCCGAGCGAGAGGCGATTACAGAACGCCTGTCACGGTTAGTAGCCGAAGCTTGGCATACCGATGAGATTCGCCATGAGCGCCCCACGGCCGTTGATGAAGCCAAATGGGGTTTTGCGGTTATCGAAAACAGTCTATGGCAGGCTTTGCCGCGATTCCTTGGTGATCTGGATCGGTCACTTCAGGAGGCGACAGGCGAGGGCCTTCCGTTACAGGCATCGCCCGTGCGTATCGCATCCTGGATGGGCGGCGACCGGGACGGTAATCCCAATGTTACTCATCAGGTAACCCAGAAAGTGTTTTTGCTCGGGCGGTGGATGGCTGCGGACTTGTTTCTACGTGATATCAAGTCACTGAGAGCGGAGCTTTCCATGTGGCAGGCAAGCGATGAGCTGCGTGACCTATCTGGCGATTCCCGGGAGCCGTACCGCTATGTATTGGCAGAATTGCGGGATCGGCTTATCAAAACGCGGGATTGGGCGGAGGCTCGCGTTAATGGCGAGCCAGCTGATACCTCGGGCATACTCTTTGAGAATGAAGATCTGACGGCACCGCTAGAACTCTGTTACCGATCGCTAGTGGAGTGCGGGCTTGAAAAAATCGCCAATGGCGCTTTGTTAGACACCATTCGTCGCGCCCATACATTTGGCTTGCCCCTAAGCCGTCTCGATATTCGTCAGGAAGCGACCCGCCACGCGGAAGCGGTTGCCGAGATGGTGGAGTATTTGGGGCTTGGTGATTACCTTTCTTGGTCTGAAAAAGAGCGCCAAGTATTTTTAATACAAGAACTTCAGGGCCGCCGCCCACTGGTTCCCCGCAACTGGGAACCTTCTGAACCGGTACGGGAAGTTCTAGACACCTGCGAAGTGGTTGCGCAACAAACCCCGGAAGCTCTGGGTTCCTATGTTATATCCATGGCCAGCAAGCCGTCGGATGTGTTGAGCGTGATCCTACTGCTTCGCGAATCCGGTATGAAATTCCCCATGCGGATCGTGCCTTTATTTGAAACGCTGGATGACCTTCGCGGCGCTCCCGACAGTATGTCTGCCCTGTATGAGGTGGACTGGTATCGGGATTACTGTCAGGGGCGGCAGGAAGTCATGATTGGCTATTCAGACTCATCTAAGGATGCGGGTCAGCTTATGGCTGCTTGGGCCCAGTATCAGGCGCAGGAAAAGCTCACCCAAGTTGCAAACCGATTCGGGGTGCATCTAACGCTGTTTCATGGCCGCGGCGGAACCGTCGGCCGTGGCGGTGGCCCGGCCAACCGAGCAATTTTGTCTCAGCCACCGGGTTCCGTAAACGGTAGCTTCCGCATTACCGAGCAGGGGGAAATGATCCGATTTAAGTTTGGTTTGCCTCAGCTTGCGGTGCAGAGCTTAACGCTATATAGCACTGCGGTGATCGAGGCGACTCTGGCGCCGCCACCCGAGCCCGAAAAAGCTTGGCGCGATACTATGGACTGGCTGACGGAGCGTTCGCTCAAAGCTTATCGCGAAGTGGTTCGGGAAAATCCCGATTTTGTACCCTATTTTCGCCAAGTCACCCCGGAGCAGGCGCTGGGCAAACTGGCGCTGGGTAGTCGGCCTGCGCGTCGCAAAGCCAGTGGTGGTGTGGAAAGCTTGCGAGCCATTCCGTGGATTTTCGCTTGGACCCAGATGCGCTTAATGCTGCCCAGCTGGTTAGGCAGTGATGTGGCCTTGGAAGATGCCGCCAGAGAGGGGCGTCTGCCCGAATTGCGTGAAATGATGCAGGGGTGGCCTTTCTTCCGCACTTATGTCGACATGCTCGAAATGGTCTTGGCCAAGGCTGATTTGCGCATCGCCGGTTATTATGAAAAAACACTGTTGGACGATGACAAGCTCCGTGCCTTGGGTACCAGCTTAGGTGAACGCCTTGAAGGCTGCGTTCAGCGCCTGCTGGAGCTCAAAGAACAGCATGAGTTGCTGGAGGGCGAGCCGGCCTTTGCCCACTCCATGCGCGTGCGCAACCCATATACAGACCCCTTGCACTACCTTCAGGCGGAATTATTGAAGCGCGATCGGGAAAGCGAGGGCAAAGGCGAAGTGCCTGAGCTGGTAGAACGTGCGCTTAAGGTTACAATGGCGGGAATTTCCGCCGGTATGCGTAACACCGGTTAACACCACCGGGAACGGACAACGGGGCGCAGAATGCCCCGGCCATGGATAACAGGAGTATTCTTTTGGCTCTCGCAGCGCGACTGGAGCGGTTTTTCAATAAACAGGGTATAGCTTATCAGGAGCTGCCAATCGATAGGGCCGCCAACCTTGACGAGGCGGTGGCTACGCTTGGCCAATCCCGTCAGGACGTCATCAAAGCAACTCTGCTGATCGACATCGGTGGCATTGTGATGGTTGTTCACAGGTTTGACAGTGCGCTTGATACAGAAGCGCTCTGGCAAATGACGGGGCGCCATCTGCAACCCCTTACCGAGCAGCAGGCCTTCCGGTTATTCAGTGATTGTGATCCCGGGTTTACCCCGCCAATCGGCAATGCTTATGACTTGCCGGTGCTTGTCGATGAAGGTATTACCAGATCAGAGCGGGTTCTGTTTTCCAGTGGTACAGACCACTCGATGGTGGAGCTGGAAGGGCGGTCACTGCGCCTTGCGATGGTTGGTTCCCGGGAAGGGCATTTGGCGATTCGCGGTCCGGACAGTGATGACGCCCGGGAAGCACTGACGCTGGCAGAAGTCGCTAGCAAACTGAAAAAGCTGTACCGGCTGCCGCCCATGCCAGCACTGGCGTTACGCATTTTACGCCTAACTTCCAACACTGAGGCGACTGCGCGGGAATTGGCAGAGCTTATCGAGTTCGACCCCAGCCTAACTGCACAAGTGATGCGCTATGCGCGCTCGGCCCTATTCAACTATCCTGGTCAAATCACCTCTGTTCAGGAAGCGGTAACCCGTGTTTTGGGTTTTGATCGCGTTGCTCACATCGCAATGGGTATAGCCTCGGTTCGTGCGTTTGACGTGCCAAGATCAGGCCTTCTGGGCATGGATAACTTTTGGCGCCACTCGCTTTACTGCGCCTTCCTGTGCCAGCGCTTGGCGCCCCGCTGCGGTGCAGACAAGGGTTTGGCCTATCTCTGTGGCTTATTGCACAACTTTGGGTTGCTGTTGGTGGGCCATTTGTTCCCGGCAGAGTTCAAAGAACTCAACAGGCTTAGAGAGGCCAACCTTGAGACCAGCATGCAATCGTTGGAGCAGCAGGTATTCGGGCAGGGGAGCGAACAGGAGATTATCGCCGTAGGTCACGGCGCTATTGGTGGAATCTTGCACCGTTTATGGGAGTTGCCGGATCCTGTGGTCAAAGCCGCGGGTGTGCATCAGCAGCTGGGTTATCAAGGTGAGCATGAAAACTACGTGATGATGGTTCAGCTAGCGAATGCGCTTTTGAAGGAACGGAACATTGGCGACGAGTTTAATGCCGATGATATTCCGGCGCTACTGCGTGGGCTGCAATTGGAGCCTGCAATCGTGAATGAAATGATTGACGAGATTGATAAGGTTGCGCCGGAGCTGGACGCACTGGCATCGTCACTTATCACCTAACGGCGGTCTCTGAAGATTGGTTGTGTCCCGTTTTATAAAGATGATACGGAGGTCGACTTTCTCTGGAGTGCCTGACTTCGTATAATGCGCCATCGCCAAATCTGGCTAACACCTGTTCCGGCAGGAGAGGTTGTCGCAAAGGCATAAGTTTTTGCCACAACTTTTCAAACGATAATGACGAAAACGGGAGCACAGCGTTATGCGAATCATCATGTTAGGCGCACCAGGCGCGGGAAAAGGGACTCAGGCCCAATTCATCACCGAGCGTTTTGGGATACCCCAGATTTCTACTGGCGATATGCTGCGGGCAGCCGTTAAAGCCGAATCCGAGCTTGGCAAACAGGTGAAAGAAGTAATGGCAACGGGCGGTTTGGTGTCCGATGACATCATTATTGCGCTGATTGAAGAGCGCATTAAACAGCCGGATTGTAAAAACGGTTACCTGCTTGATGGCTTCCCTCGCACAATTCCTCAAGCTGAAGCACTCAAAGATCAAGGCATTGTTATCGACTATGTTGTCGAGATTGCTGTAGATGATGAAGAGATTGTAAGTCGTCTCTCTGGTCGTCGTGTACACGAAGGCAGTGGCCGCATCTACCACGTTAAGTACGATCCGCCCAAGGTGGAAGGGAAAGACGATGAAACCGGCGAGCCGCTGATGCAGCGTGCTGACGACAAAGAAGAGACTGTTCGTAAGCGCCTGAAAATCTATCACGACCAGACCGCGCCTTTGATCGGCTATTACCAGAATCTGGCCGAAAACCAGCCGGACGTAGCGCCTGAATACGTGCGCGTAGAAGGTGTGGGGAGTCTGGACAGCATTCGTGATCAGATTCGAGCCAGCCTCAAATAATCCACTGACCTTTTATCGAGGCCATTCACGCCTGTGAAACTTTTGGCACTGGACACCTCCTCAGAGGGCTGCTCTGCAGCCCTTTTTGTTGATGGAGAGGTTTTTGAGAAGTTTGAAATTGCGCCTAGAGGCCACACCCGTCTCTTGATGCCGATGTTGCGCGAGTTATTGACGGAGCAAGCACTCAAGCCTACCGACCTTGACGCGCTGGCGTTTGCCCGTGGCCCAGGGTCGTTTACCGGCGTTCGCATCGCTACCGGTGTGGTTCAAGGCTTGGCATGGGGGCTCGACCTTCCCGTTGTTCCTGTTTCCTCTCTGGAAACTGTGGCTCTGGGTGCCATTGAAACCTTGCAGGTAAAAGAAGGCGAAGGTATAGCTGTCGCATTCGATGCCCGCATGAGTGAGCTGTATTGGGGGTGCTTCCAAAATAGCTCGGGCCTGCCGGAGCTAATCGGTGAAGAGCGGGTCTGTGCGCCATCGCGGGTTGCGTTAGAGACTGATGTCAAAAAGTGGGTTGGCGCAGGTCATGGTTGGGCGTTCCGCGAAACCATGCCGACCGACGTTTCGGGCCGAATCAACTCGGTGGATGAAGCCATGATTCCCCGGGCTAGCTGGGTAGCGCGTTTGGCCGTTGCTAAGTTCGATCAGGGCTTAGCTGTGCCAGCGGAGCAAGCCCAACCGGTCTATATTCGTGACGAAGTTACTTGGAAGAAGCTGCCGGGGCGTGAGTAAGGCTTTTAATCCGCGCGGACTTCTTCCATACTCCAGCTAACCGCGTTTATTTCTCTGAAGCCCATGGTGCTTTGACGATGATTGGTGGTATCAACTCAGGCAATACGCTTTCCTATCAGTCGGGGACTAACAGCCCCGTGCGTGAGCGTGGTGATGTTGCCCGTTCCCCTGCGTCTGCCCCCGAGAAAACCGCCGAAGCGGCCCGCCGTGATTTAGCAGATAGCCCTAGCCAGACTGCGTCGGAGCGGAGTGTCAATGACAACCCAGCGCGCCGTGTAGAGGCCCGTCGTGCGGCTGAAGATGTGCGTCTGGAGCGCTTTCGCGCGGATGAGGTTCCTCTACCCGCAGCCCGCGCATTGTCGACCTTTGCCAGTGTAGCTGCTGCCGGGCAGGACTCTGATGGCTCGGCGCTCGCCGGAATCGATATCCTGATTTAATGTCTCGCTCCAACGGCGCAGGAGCGTCCTCCAAAGGTAAAAGCATCCCACTGGCAATAGCCAGAAGCCAACTTGGTGATGAGCGTCAGGCCATGGCTCTTGGTGCCGAACTTTCCTTACCCTACCTTGGCGTAGTGCATCCTAAAGATGTGCGACATGCAGATGCTCTGCTGTTTTTGGATGAAAACGGTTTGTGTCTTCAGGTGGCCGGTAAAGGTGCTCCGGGCCCGGTGAGGGCGGAATTTGTAACCGGCAAAATGGGATACCGGCGTGAGCACGGTGGCGGCGCTGGCCAGTTGGTGGCGCGCGCCGTGGGCTTGCAGAAAACAAAGGCGGACTTGCATGTGCTGGATGCCACCGCAGGCTTGGGGCAAGATGCGTTTGTGCTAGCTGGGCTTGGCTGTCGGGTCACTATGTTTGAGCGCAATCCTGTGATTCACGCGTTGCTGGCGGACGGGCTGGCTCGCGCAGCGTTGAATGTCGATTGCGCCCCGATCGTCGCCCGGATGACGCTTCATGTGGGTAGCAGTATCGGCTGGCTGGCTAATGCACGGGAAGAGGAAGCAGAGGTATCCCATGCAGCCGATGTGATCTACCTCGACCCTATGTTTCCTCACAGGGATAAATCGGCGCTGGTGAAGAAGGAAATGCAGGTGTTTCGAACCCTGGTGGGCGACGATGATGATTCGCCAGTGTTGTTGGAGGCAGCCTTAGCTGTCGCCAAATACCGCGTAGTGGTGAAGCGTCCGCGCAAAGCTCCGGCTATATCTGGTCCAGAGCCCGGTGCCCGGGTAGAGGGTAAGAGCAGCCGCTACGATATCTACCCAATCTGCGCCTTGCCTACACGCTAGCGCCTTGACTGTCAGGCGCCTAACTTAGACGCCTAACTCATACACCCAACATAGTGACTTGCTGAATAGCTTGGCGTTTCTCCACGCTCAACACCAGTCTGGCATCGTCCGCCACCTCATCAAGCCCCTCTCCGTAGCAGAGTAGCCCGTTATCGTCGGTAGTGAGAACGCCGTTTTTCTGCATGTTTGCGATAAAGTTTCGGAACAAGCTTTTATCGAAAAACTCGGGTGCATTCAGCCCAAACAGTATAGACATTCGCTCTGCTAGCAAGGTGCTTTGCTCTTCCAGTTCGGCTGCAGTGATCTTGCCCGTGCCGTATTTACGGAGTATGCCCAGCGCAATGTGATAACGCTCCACCATCTGGATAATGAACCGGGAAAGCACTCTCAGGCGCAGCATGGCTTCGGTGCCTTCATCCGGGCGTGCAATGCGTTCGTTATCCAGAGCCACAAGCAAGCCTTGATCGACCAGCACATCAATCCACTGATTGATCACTGCTTCTACCTCGTCGTCGTCATACTTCAGGAACAGTTCAGACTGGACATAGGGGTAGGCTACGCTGGCAAGATAAACGATTCTTTCCCGCGCCAGAGAGCTCTTGTTCTCGAACAGGCTGGCCACCAAGGCGGGAAGGGCAAACAGATGCTGGATATTATTTCGGTAGTAAGTCATCAGAATGGCATTGCTGCCTTCCAGCCCTATGATGTCGCCGAGCTTCTGCGGTTGGCGCGAAACCAGCCCCATGGACTCACAGTAGGCAACCCAGTCTTTGCCGCAGCCTTCCGGTAGGGTAACGGTTTCGGCGTAAGGAAACGCTTTCAGAAGGGTGGCATATTGATCCGCCAAACGTTCAAGTTGGCCTTCATCCATGGCCAGTCTTTCTGCGCCGAGCAATACGGTTGCGATCATACCGATGGGGTTAACGGCAACAGAAGCGTTGATGTTGGAGGCAACCCGCACTGACAGTTCGGACACGGCATCGCTCAACCACTCGGGTCGGTATTGGGAATCATAGGCCTCGTCCCGCCAACTGCTACGGACATCATCCAGAACGTCGGATAGGTGAATGGCTTCACCAAAATTCACGGAAACCCGACCGAAGGAGTTGGTGAGTTTGCGCGCTGTTTTGGCCAGCCCAAATACGCTTTCTTTCTGTTTCTTCTTGCCTCTAAGCTCGCCAAGATAGGAGCGCCCCTCCATCACCTTTTCGTAGCCTACGTATACAGGCACAAACACAATCGGCTTGCGGTGATCACGGAGAAAACTGCGCACGGTCATGGCGAGCATGCCGGGGCGTGGCTGCAGCATACGCCCGGTGCGACTGCGCCCGCCTTCCACAAAATATTCCACAGAGTATCCACGGGAAAACATAACGTGCATGTATTCGTTAAATACTGTGGCGTACAAGGGGTTGTCGCGAAAACTGCGGCGCATAAAGAAAGCACCGCCCCTGCGGAGAATGGGGCCCACAATGGGCATGTTCAGGTTGATGCCTGCAGCAATGTGCGGCGGCATCAGGCCGTTTTTATAGAGCACGTAAGACAACAGCAAGTAATCGATGTGAGAGCGGTGGCAGGGCACATAAACCACGGCGCTGTTTTGCGCGGACTCCGTTACGACACGAATATTGTTGACGGAGACACCGTTGTATATTCGGTTCCATAACCACGAGAGCAGCTTTTCAAATACGCGAATGGTAACAACTGACATATTGGCCGCTATTTCATCGGCGTATTTGTATGCGCGGGCACGGACCTTTTCCGGAGCTACGCCTTCATTGGCCGCAGTTTCTCTTATGGCTTCTTTTACTGCCTGAGTTCGTAGCAGGCCAGATACAAGCGTTCTGCGATGTGATAGGTCCGGGCCCAAAACGGCTTGTCGCACCTTACGGAAGTGGGTTCGCAAAATGCGTGCAAGTTTACGGTTAGCGCGCTCCTCACTATGGCGATGTTCTTCGATTACCTGTTTCAGAGAAAAAGGCTTGTTGAACTGCACGTACGTATTACGACCGTGCACCAGAATAATCAGAAATTTCTGCAACCTGCCGGCGACCGACCAGGTATCTGAAAGCAACAGTTTGACTAGCGACTTCTCTTTGTCTGGAGATCGCCCCCAGAAGAGAGAGACGGGAACAATCTGGACATCTTGCTCAGGGTTCTCGAGGCCGTAACGCACGAGCGCCTGAAACTCCGAGGTGGGAACCGGTGTTTGGCGCTTACGGAACGATCGGCCAATGCGGCGGTAGAGAAAAAAGAATGAGTGGGAGGGGCCATTTTTAACCGGTAGCGATGTGGTGGCTCCCGGTAACTGTGCCCGGACTACCTCTTGCTCGAGCACCAGTCGGCTCGACAACGAACTGTATTGAAGCACATAACAAACCGGTATTTCGGAGGACAATCCGAGAGCATCAACGCTGTTTCCGCTGACATCTGTCCGGACCCACAAAAACAGTATTTTCCGGAAAAAAGTCAGAATCAGGCTTCGAATACCCTGGTAAAGACGCATAAAATGTCGCTCCGATGAAAATCAGGCGCCAAGTTTACTTGGTTGAGTGAAGGCCGGAAAGCCACTGTGTCATTCTTGAAGCTCGCGACACTATGATACATTCCTGTTTGGCCTGTTTATCACTAAGGCCTGCCCATCCATAAAGGTGCGAAAGACCATGGCGACAACAACCGTTCAGTGGAGTCCCGGTTGGACTACCAAGGCGCCCGAGCCGGGTGATCTTGTGCTGATGCTGTCCGGGTCTGGTGTGTTCAAGCCGGATGACGGCTGGTTGCAGCCGTTGGAGCGCATGCCCGGGCATGCTGAGAATACGGGTTTTGTGTCTTTGGGAAGCGCCGATGGCCGTCCGGTTTTCGTGACGCAAGTGCCGGAGTCTGAATGCGCTGGTTATGATGTTGTTTCTTTGCGGGATGCTCTGTTAACGGCCAGTGATGTGCCAGCGGCGATGTTGAGTACCGGGTTTCAAGTGTGGCAATGGTTTCAGGACCACCAATTCTGTGGTCGCTGCGGCAGTGGAACAGGTTTTCATCGGCGGGAGCGGGCAAAGTGGTGCAGTCACTGCAATATCCCTTGGTACCCGCGACTGGCTCCGTGTGTGATCGTGGTTATAAGAAATCAAGATCGCTATCTTCTGGCAAAATCGTCACGTGTTAAACGGGATTTTTATAGTTTAATCGCAGGTTTCGTAGAGCCCGGCGAGAGCTTAGAAGCGGCGGTTGCCCGTGAGGTAAAAGAAGAAACCGGCCTCGACGTTACCAATATTCAATATCAGGCCTCTGAGCCTTGGCCATTTCCACACCAGTTGATGGCCGGTTTTTTCGCCGATTATGCAGGTGGCGATTTGGTTCTACAGGAAGATGAGCTGGCGGATGCTGGCTGGTTTCTACCCGGGAGTAGGCCTCCTGTGCCTCCGAATACAACGATTTCCGGGCGTTTGATTCGGGAAATGGAAAAGATGATTCTCGGTAAAGAGATTAAGCCTTGAGTGAGTATGAGGCGCCCAGAGTTTTGATTTTCGATTCCGGTGTTGGCGGGCTGAGTGTTGCGGCTTGTGTGCACAAAAAGCTACCGCATGCTTCCATTGTGTACCTCGCCGATAACGCCGCCTTCCCCTACGGTAGTCAGCCTGAATCTGTAGTGATTGAGCGCTCTTGCAGGCTCATTGTGAAGGCGCTTGAGCAGTACCCTTGCGACGCTATTGTCGTTGCATGCAACACAGCCAGCACGGTCGCTTTGCCGCACTTAAGGGCGCTAACACATGTGCCAGTTGTTGGAGTGGTGCCAGCGGTTAAGCCTGCCGCAGCCTGCACGCAGAATCGGCGCATAGGCATTCTTGCCACGCCAGCAACAGTGCGCCGACCCTATCTAGATGAGCTGATTCAGGAGTTTGCATCCCATTGCAGGGTTGAGCGCTTGGGTCACCCTGACCTTGTGCAGTGGGCGGAAGACTTGGTTCGAGGGTTGGCAGTGCCACAAGCCGAGCTCAATAGTGTGCTGGCGGGCCTGCGTGACGCTGATGTAGATACCGTGGTTCTTGGGTGTACCCACTATCCGCTTTTACTGGACAGCCTTAAGCTGAGTTTGCCTCAGGTGAAATTCTGGGTGGATTCCGGGGAGGCTATTGCCCGCCGTGTTGCGTCGCTTTTAGCGCAAGCGAACAAGCCTGTCGATGCAATTAGCGACCACAGGACGCTGCCTGTGCCTGTGGCGCTCTTCTCCGGCAAACCCCCGGAGGGTATTGCCCGCTTTATGGCTGAGCTGAGTCTGCAGCCAAAGAGGGTTATCGGGAATTGGCCGGGTAGCTCATAGCACTTGAGTGAGTTTGAACATGGCAAGGAACTCCAAGGCCGGTATGCTCCGTTTGTGGCAGCAGTAGGTTTTGAAATTGTCGCCCCGGAACCGTGATTTGGTAAATTCCAATCCTTTGAAGTTATAAATAAAGTTTCCTCTGTTGTAGAGGCCGTGGAAGATTCGCTTCAAAAGCTTACTTTCCTGATGTTCTGTGGTGGCATCAAGAGACAGAGGGATAAGACCCAGATCCAGATAAGGAACGCCTTCGGCTTTGAAAGCATCCATCGCGTGGGCCATAAGGGTATAAAAAATACCTTGTTTAAAGTCAGCGTTTGCGCGGGAGATGTTAGGCACGTAACTGATGATTTCGTTGTTGCGGTAAATGGGGTCAAAGTAAATAAAGCCAACCGCCTTGCCATCTTGATACGCGTAGAAATGGCGTTCATTCTCCCGATAATCCATTTCCATAGGGCGAATGAGAAAGCGTATCTCGTTACTCTTGCATTTCCGGGTGCGAATCCAGGCTTCTGAAATTTCTCGGGTGTGGTCGTCACTGAAGCGTTCCTGAACGGTAATTCCGCTTTTCTCGGCCTGATTTAGTGCCGTGCGCAGAATCTGCTTTTTCTTGCCACTGAGGGACCATTTGCCTAGATCGATCCGTGACTCGCTTCCAAACTGTGTTCCGTAAAGGCCAAAACGCTGGTGCAAAAAGTCCACAACCGGTTTGGAGACCTGAACATAGGAAGCATTTGGAAAACGCTTCTGAAAAAGTTCAAGAATTGGTCCGAAATTTTCGGGTGCGCAAACCGGGTCGGAAAGGACAATGGTCGCACCCCACTTACGCATGTAGGCCATATAACCCACATCGGGCACGTCGAAATACTGCATGTCTGGCTGTAGGGTAGAGAAGGATTGAGAGTGGCCACCAAACCTTTTCAGGTAAGTCACTCTTTCACTGAAGGTAAATTCAGTGTTTTCAAATTCTGAGCTTTGGTCGAGTGTAAGAATTTGATCTGACATAGTGATTCTCCCCGGTTGTTATTGTTTTGCAGGTGCTGAGCTATGCCTGCTTGCGGCCGAGAATGGACCAGTAACAGTCCATGTTCATCAATTTGAAGTGCTTTTTCTCTGTAACCTCAAGACCCAGACGCCGCATGTGTTCCGGGTAGTTGTAGATTTTGTGGAAGGCATTGTTAGCAAATAGCCAGAAGGTGAACACGGCCATATACCAATACAGCTTTTTGAATGTGCGCGAGAACAGGTTGCCGGTGGGGTAGCAGAAGTCGCCCACAACAATGCTGGCATCTGCTTTACCCAGTTGGATTAGGTGTTCCAGAACTTTCACCATCATTCCTTCTTCAAAAACATTGAGGAAGAAATTGGCAACAACCATGTCGTACTGGCCGACTTCGTCTACCTTCATGATATCGCTGTGAATGCGGCGAATGGTTAGGTGGGGTGCCTCGCTCTCTTGGGCTTCGCCGAACTTCCGTAACATGGTTTCTGACAAATCAACAACCGTAACATCTGCGCCAAGTTCAGCCGCACGTATCGCATCCCGGCCATGGCCAACGCCAGCAAAAAGAATGCGGTCGCCGGGCTTCACTGTTTCCACCTCTAGCATGGCGGTTTTGCAACGGTGGATGTTCTTGCCGCTGTATAGGTTGCTGAGGAAATCGTATACGGGGCCGATGTAGCGGTACTTGTCGCGCATAGAACTGCTGCCTGCTCTTGATTGCTTTGATGCTGCCACCGTTATTGTCATTTTTGCTCTGCCCATAGGTTCAGAGCGCTTCGGTGGCTAAGACCTTGGGATTTTTGAGTTTAATGAACAGGGTAGGAGAAATATGTGCCGCAATGCGCATTTCGGGATACACAACTTAACGCAACGCAATACTTTGCAAACAACATCAAGGTTTGGGTTAGGAGTGTCAGACAATAAAGGATGGTCGTACCGAAAAATCAGCCAGATACGGCATTTTGAAGCCGTGTTTGTATGAGTAATTTATCGATATCCGCGGCGGACTGTGCCGAGCCGTAGAAAAAGCCCTGAACTTGGTGGCAACCGAGAGCCCGTAAGTACTCAAGCTGTTTATTCGTTTCCACGCCTTCGGCGATGATTTCCAATTTTAGACCATGAGCCATGGCCACAATGGCGTTTACAATGCATGCATCGTCGGCTCCATTGCGAATGGCTTTAACGAAGGATTGGTCGACTTTCAGAGTGTGGATGGGCAACCGGTGTATGTAGTTGAGCGATGAGTAACCCGTGCCAAAATCATCAATAGCGATACGGACATGCATAGCTGCCAGCTCGCGGAGCTTTTGGCTGATCTGCTCCAGATCATTCATGATCACATTTTCGGTAATCTCGATTTCCAGATTGCCGGGGGGGAAATGGTTGGCATTAATTCGCTCCATAAGGGTTTCCACAAACCGAGGGTGCTCCACTTCAATGGGAGAGAGGTTAACAGCCAAACGCAGGTCACTGTGGCCAGAGCGGATCCAGGGGCCAACATCTTGGCAGGCTTGATTTAGAACCTGCTCGCTCAATTGGCCAATCAGCTTGGTTTCTTCCGCAAGCCCTAAAAAGTCCCGAGGGTAGAGTAGGCCCCGTTCAGGGTGCTGCCAACGCACCAGAGCTTCAAGCCCCACAATACGGTTTGTGCTAGCGCAAACCTGTGGTTGATAAAATACTCGCAACTCCCCCCTTTCAAGCGCCATGCGCAGGTCTCGTTCCAAATTCAGGCGATGAGTGCTGTCGATGCTCATGCTTTCTGAGAAAAAGCGATAACTGTCTTTGCCCCGAGCCTTAACGTGATACATGGCGATATCGGCATTTTGGATCAGTTGATCCATGTTATTTCCCGCTTCTGGATATACAGCGATCCCGATACTGACCCCGATGAACACCTGATGTTCGCCAAGTTGGAAGGGTGCCTTGAGCGTTTTGATTAGCTTTCTCGCGATCTGGCTGACATCGTCTTTGCCATGGATTGAGGGCAGTAGTAGCGTGAACTCGTCCCCCCCGAAGCGCGACAAAGTGTCGCCTTTGCGCAAACATCCTTCCAAACGTTGGGTTACGGCTTGCAGCAATCGATCGCCCATCGCATGGCCAAGGGTGTCGTTAATAACCTTGAAACGATCAAGATCAAGAAACATCACGGCGAGCTTTTGCTTTGCGCGGCGCGCATGGGTAATGGCTAACTCCAGACGATCTTTGAATAGGGCTCGATTCGGTAAGCGTGTGAGCAAGTCGTGATAGGCCTGAAAGTTGATAAAAGCTTCAGCTTCTTTGCGTTCAGTAACGTCTCTAGCCGTTCCGTAATAGCAGGCCTTCTGCCCACTACCACCGCCTTGAGTATCGCTATTGTAGGTCCAAGATTGGGGCGCAATTGGGAAGGCTGTCACTTCGAAATACCGGTTTGCGCGCCTGCTACCGCGAGTTTTAAGACGTATTTCTAGCGTGCGTGGGTTGTCCGCGCTTATATCTGGTGCATTGAGAGCGTAGGTGCCTTTGGCAACGTCCCGATCGTCGAGTATGTGCCGAAAGTGTTTACCGCAAAGCTCAGCCGGCTTGTACCCCAGCAGACTTTCAATTTTGCTGTTGATAAAGCAGAAACGGCCATGGGCATCAAGCATGAAAACGATGTCGGGCGAGCTGTTTACGATGTAACGGTGCAGAGCTTCAGATTTTTCAAGGCGCCCCTGTACGTCTTCATGGGCTTTAAGGAGGGTTTGTTTTCCAACTACGCCTTTTACTATGGCAAGGAGTTCTTCAGGATCATAGGGCTTGCGGATGTAATCCAGAGCACCACGCCTTAGGGCGCGGCTGACTGCTGTAAACGAGCTTTCGCCGCTGATTACGATAACTCCGCATTCCGGTTGCCGGTTCTCAAGGTGCGCCATAACGGCAAAACCATCTACCTCAGGCATGCGTAAGTCGATCAGCGCGAGGTCATAGTGCGAAGTGTCTGCTAATTCACAGGCTTGTTTTCCGCCATAGGCCTCGGTGACATCATAACCACAACCGCTTAGCAGCGAGGCTAGCGCGCTCACCAGTCGTGGCTCGTCATCAACCACCAAAATGCGCGCTGCCTCGGACGGGGAGGTCCTCTTGGTTAGCTCTGATGCCATCGGTTTGAGTCCGTTTCCTATCAGTCAGTTTCGGTATTTGTTTAGCCGGTTGCGGGTATCAAAAGCCGGAAGTTAGTGCCTTCTGGCCCCGTATGACAAGCAATAACACCATCCATGTCATCAACTAGCTGCTTCACAATGCTCAGGCCTAAGCCGCAATGGCCAGCTCCTTTTGTGGTGTTTCCCGGTGTAAACAAGGTGTTGCGTATACTATCAGTAAGGCCGGTGCCTGTGTCGGTCACGTTTAGTTCAACCCAGTCGCGTTGCCCTTGCCATACTGGGGCTGCCGTCTTAATACTGACTGAGCCGCCAGCTTCCGACACGCTTTCGGCAGCGTTTTTGATCAAGTTGATCAGTATTTGGCGCAGAACGGCGGGGCCGGAATTCACAGACGTTGGACTGCTGCACAGTTGTAGGTTCAATTGGAGATTGTTGTCGCTGAATAGGCTGTCGTCCAATACCTGAGCCAGACTGCGTATTTCTGAATTAAGGTCGGCGGTGTGCTCGTTTGAGCTCTTGGCAGTGTCACGGTTAATCTGGAGTAACAGGTTGCTCGCCCGGTCCAATTCCTCTCGAACTACCTCTAATTCGTTTTGCATCTCAGGGTCGTTCAGACGGCCTCTGAGCTGATGAATGTACTGGCGGATAATGGTCAGGGGGTTGCTGATTTCATGTAGTTGCCTGTGCAGTTTTTCAAGAGCGATCTGGCGATCCTGATCTCCCCCGCCTGTTCTGTACTCAACGGATGCACTCTTTGTCTGAAGAACAGTTGAAAGTTGGCGGCTAAATAGAGTAACCAACTCTGCGGTTGAGTCCGCTGCACTGCCATCCGTGCCCAGCACAAATACACCGGGGCAGAGGTTACCCGTAAGGATTGGGACAGCGGTCAATGACGGCGTTCTTAACAGTGATAAAAGTTGATGGTCGAGCACGTTAGGTGTGCGGCCGCTGAGGTTGGTGAGCGTTTGGGTGGCAAAGGCTTCTGTCAAAGCGCTGCCGCCTGCTACTGCGCTCACTGCCAAATGTGGATGTTGGCCGGCGGTGCCTGAAAGAAGAACAAGGTTGTCATCTACGTGTCCAAAGCATAAGGCTGGAAGGCCGGTAATCAGCGTTAGGCTGCTTACAGATTCCGCTAGAATGGTGGCATTCGTGGTCTCGAGATCAGCAAGCCCAATGGCTTGCTGGGTAATAGCCTGCTGTAATACGGTGTGTCGTAGCTTTAGTGTTGCGGGTTCAGCGTTGTAGCTGTTAATCAGCGGGACTCCCAGAGATTCCGCCATTGTAGATACGTCTTGCGCGATCCGCCGGTTGATTTCCCTAACTAGCTCTTCACTGAGCCCGAACATGGTACCGGCAGCGGCAATGCCCGCTGAGTCAGACAAGGCTAAACGCGCCGCAAGACTGATGACCTTGACCAAGTGCCCCGCATCTCGCAAATCTGATGGAAGTGCCTGCTGATAACGCATGGCGTCCGCCGCCATGGGCCCCAGCCCCCAAGAGGTCACCACTTCAGCCGCTATCTCTGACTGTCGGTTCATATACTCTTGTCTGGTTTCCATATCTGGCGTTTTAATGGCTATCAGCTCGCCGATGTTATGGAGCAGGCCAAGCATAAACGCTTCATCGGCTTCCGGGTATCGAGTCAGGGTTGCCAGTGCCCGAGCGGTCAACGCAGTCGTAAGGGCATGTCGCCAGAAGTCTCGTAATTGTTGCCAGGCGCCACCGCCCAAATCGAAAAGTATCTGGCGCATAGCTGCGGTCAGCACCAACGTTTTGAACCGACGAGTTCCAAGACGCATTAGCGCCTGATCTACTGAGTTTATTCCTGACGGTGGCCCGTAAAGAGCGGAGTTTGCCAGTGTCAAAACCCGAACCACCAAGGCCGTGTCAGACGCTACGATTTCGCTGATTGCACGGTAGTTGTCATCTCGGTTGCAAGCTTCAAGCGCGCGTAGAGTGACTTCCGGAAGGCTCGGGAGCTGAAGGTCGGGAAGTGTGCTCATAGGCTTGCCTGTCGCGCGCTATAACCGGTTTATGAAACGGCGTTCATTTTTTAGTCTTGGAGCTTAGCTAAAAAACCGGGAATATAAAACAACAACTGTGCTTTTTTTGACCAGCGTATTCACGGGCTGGTGATGTGTGTACAATTTTTACATACTAAAGCGTTGCTTGTTGTTATCTCAAGGATATAGGCCGCCTGCCATGAGAGCTCGGGAATCTGTCATGCACAAACCCAGCACCCCCAGAACTATCGCTGTGACTGGCGGAAAGGGCGGTGTCGGAAAAACATCTGTTGCTCTAAATTTGGCACTTACGCTTGCCCGCCAAAAAAAACGAGTCTTGCTACTCGATGGTGATACGGATCTTGCCAATGTCAGCATTATGTTGGGGCTGTATCCCGAACGAACACTTGCGAATGTTGTTGCCAATGAATGTCGGTTAGAAGACATTCTATTGGTTGTTGAATACGGCCTACACATCCTGCCCGGTGCCTCTGGTATGCAAGAGTGTGTGGACATGGCTCCGAAGCATAGTTTCCGAATACTAAGAGCTTTATCCCTACTCGAAAAACATTACGACTACGTGATAACGGATACGGCTGCCGGCCTTCAGTCGACAGGTTTGCACATGATTGCGGCAGCAGAGCTGGCGTGTGTGGTTGTGACTCCAGATCCTGCTTCGGTTACAGATGCTTTCTCTTTGATCAAGGTCTTGAGGCGCCGTGGGTACCGTAAAACGCCCAGTGTGTTGATTAATATGGCCCAAGGGGCCAGTCAGGCTCGCTCGGTGTTTCAGCGCTTGGATTCAGCGGCGCGGCGCCATCTGCAATGCTCTCTCCATTACATGGGTGGGATTTGGCGCGATGAGACTTTGCGCCAGTCAGTGCTGAATCAAAAGCCTGTCGCCCTCTTACCTCAGGCGGACCCGTCTTGTCGGCAGTTCAGTACCTTGGCTGATATGCTTGATGTGCGCTTGGCGCAAATGCCCGTTCGCAAAGCCGGTATAGCGGCCTATTGGTACACAGTCTCTAAGCGCCAGCCGGCTCAGACGGAAAAAGCAAGCCGGTCTTCGATGTCACCGGATGAACGCTGCTTTCAGGCTGTTGGTGAATTGGAAACGATACTCGGGCGCACGGATGTGAACGCCATGCTGCGCTACGATGTGTTTATGCGTTTGTTTGCGCTGCTCGGGGGCTCACTAGACAACGATACGGTTGAAATTATCCAGACCGGACTTGGTGCGATTAACTGGGAAGCGCTTAGCCCAGCACAGCGCCAGCATCTGGCAATGCACCTCAGGCATTTGGCTGGTGAGATCTCGCCCGTTGATGCCTCCTCCGATGATGGTAAACAGGTTGGTCTCGAGATTTCGCAGCCTATCCCACCTGAACCTGTCTATGATCGTATCCGTTTTGGTGATCAGGAGAGCTTGGTTAAAGCCCTAAAAGAGCAGCCTTCGAGCATTTCGCTAAATCAACTGCTAAGGTCGCTGGCGGACAAAGAGAATAACAACACCTAAACGACCATCCGTTGATTATTCGTGGCAATCTTGCAGTTTGTCACCGCATTGTCCCGAAAAATGTGCAAGGATCGGATGCTGCTGGCATCCACGAAAAGGAGTTTTCACAATGGCAAAACGAATAAAGGGGGCAGAAGTGTCTTCGTCAAAAGTACTTGAACAGCTACGTGGTAAACATGTCCTGATTACTGGCACTACGGGTTTTTTGGGTAAAGTTATTCTGGAAAAACTGATTCGTGCGGTGCCGGACATTGGCGGTTTACACCTGCTGATACGAGGCAACAAACAACACCCTGACGCCCGTGGCCGCTTTCTCGATGAAATTGCCACCTCCTCGGTATTTGATAGATTACGGCAAGAGAATAACGAAGTGTTTGAAGCTTTCTTGGAAGAGCGGCTGCACTGCGTTACGGGAGAGGTCACTGAGCCTGACTTTGGCTTGCCGCCAGAGGCGTTCCGAAACTTGGCGTGCAGCGTAGATGCCGTTATTAACTCGGCGGCCAGCGTTAACTTTCGCGAAGAGTTAGACAAAGCACTAACCATCAACACTCTGTGCTTGAATAACATTGCTGAACTTGCGCGCCAGAATCCATCGCTCTCAGTTGTCCAAGTTTCAACCTGCTATGTAAACGGGAAAAACTCTGGGCAGGTAACGGAATCGGTGATTAAGCCCGCAGGTGCCAAGATTCCCCGCAGCCAAGCTGGCTATTATGAAATTGAAGAACTGATACGGGTACTTAATGACAGCATTGCAGATGTCCGTTCTCGCTACACTGGAAAAAACCTAGAACGAAAGCTCGTGGATTTGGGGATTCGTGAGGCCAACCGCTATGGCTGGAGTGACACCTATACCTTCACAAAGTGGTTGGGCGAGCAGCTGCTTTTGAAGGCTTTGAACGGTCGAGCCCTTACTATTGTGCGCCCATCTATAATCGAGAGCGCTCTCGAAGAGCCTGCACCCGGCTGGATTGAAGGGGTGAAAGTGGCAGACGCCATTATTCTTGCTTATGCACGAGAAAAAGTCACTTTATTCCCCGGTAAGCGCTCAGGCATTGTTGATGTAATCCCTGTGGATTTGGTCGCAAATACTATTATTCTTGCGGTTGCAGAGGCTTTGGGAGAAGCCCCGCGCTCCCGGATTTACCAATGTTGTAGTGGCAGCTCAAACCCGGTGTCTGTGGGTGAGTTTATTGATCACCTTATGGCGGAAGCCAAAACCAATTATGCGGCCTATGAAAACCTGTTTTATCGCCGGCCAGTGAAGCCCTTTATTGCTGTAAACCGAACCTTGTTCGATGCCTTGGTGGGAGGTGCACGCATTCCCCTCAGTCTTACGAGCCGCTTGATGGGCGCGCTGGGGCGGGGTAGTGAGTTCAAGGTACTTCAAAACCTCGATACCACGCGTTCCCTTGCATCGATTTTCGGCTTCTATACCGCGCCGGACTACATCTTCCATAACGATGACTTGCTAGCTCTGGCAGCACGCATGGGTGAGGTAGATAAAGCCCTGTTTCCAGTAGATGCTGGTCTAATCGATTGGGCTGTCTATCTGCGTAAAATTCACTTGGCAGGTCTCAACCGGTACGCACTTAAAGCGAAAAAAGCGCGTGCTCCACGTGGCATTCGGGGGCGTAAAAAAGCGGCTTGATTTCGTCTGGTCCCGTTGTGCGGGGTTGGTTTACCTCTCAGGGAAACCGAACTACTCTTTAATTTGTGGCTTGTTTTGTCAGGAATTTACCCTTGAATTCTTGCAGGTTACTGAACGTTTTGCGCTAAAAGTTCAAGCGTGTTAGGACGTTAGTCTAATTCAATAGGTGGTAGCTCACATGTTGAACTACGGCTATGTGTCCGCAGGGCTCGCGTGCCCTCTCGTTTTAAATCAGCAAAATCGACAATGACAACAAACTCTGACCAAAGGGGAACACTATGACTGATAAACACCTTTATCCGGTAAGTCCAGAAGTAGCCAAACGGGCGTTAGTAAACCGGGAGCAGTATGACGAAATGTATCGTCGGTCGGTCGAGGATCCCGATGGTTTCTGGGGAGAACACGGCAAGCGTCTTGAGTGGATCAAACCCTACTCCAAGGTTAAGAACACGTCTTTTGATTACAACAACGTTTCCATTAAATGGTTTGAAGATGGGCAGCTTAATGCGTCTGCAAATTGCCTTGACCGTCATCTTGAAACCCGTGGCGACCAGACGGCTATTATTTTTGAAGGCGATGACCCGGCAGAGTCCCGTCACGTTAGTTACCGTGAATTGCATGAAGAAACCTGCAAGTTCGCCAACGTGTTAAAAAATCTGGGTGTAAAAAAGGGTGATGTCGTCACCATTTATATGCCAATGATCGTGGAAACCGCAGTGGCTATGCTGGCGTGCACACGTATTGGTGCTATCCACTCGGTTGTGTTTGGAGGCTTTTCGCCCGAAGCTTTGGGTGCCCGCATAGTAAATGGCAAGTCACGTTTTGTTGTTACCGCCGATGAGGGTCTTCGCGGTGGTCGTAAGGTGCCACTGAAAAAGAACGTGGATGCAGCGCTTAAAGACAGGGAAGGTGTCGCAGTCGAGAAAGTTGTGGTTGTCAGCCGCACCGGTAACAAAGATGTACCCTGGAACGACGAGCGCGACGTGCGCTATGAGGATCTAGTGCAAGCGGCCTCTGCTGACTGCCCGCCAGAACCTATGAACGCGGAAGATCCTCTGTTTATGCTATACACATCAGGATCTACTGGCGCTCCCAAGGGCGTCCTGCATACGACTGGAGGCTACTTGGTATACGCTTCCATGACCCACCAGTATGTATTTGATTATAAAGATGGCGATGTTTACTGGTGTACAGCAGATTTTGGCTGGGTAACGGGGCACAGTTACATTCTTTACGGCCCACTTTGTAATGGCGCCACTTCGCTTCTGTTTGAAGGCGTTCCCAACTATCCGGACAGTTCACGAATGGGGCAGGTTGTTGATAAGCATCAGGTCAACATTCTTTACACAGCCCCGACGGCTATTCGGGCGTTGATGGCCGAAGGCGAAGCCTGTATGGAGGGTACGTCACGCAAGAGCCTGGAACTGCTAGGCTCTGTGGGTGAGCCGATAAACCCGGAAGCCTGGGAGTGGTACCACCGTGTTATCGGTAACAGCCAGTGCCCGATTGTGGATACCTGGTGGCAAACCGAAACCGGCGGTATTCTGATTGCGCCACTGCCGGGCGCGGTTGATTTGAAGCCGGGCTCTGCAACAGTGCCATTCTTCGGAGTAAAACCAGCTCTGGTGGATAACGAAGGCAATCTGCTGGAGGGTAAAGCCGACGGCAACCTTGTTATCCTAGACAGCTGGCCGGGGCAAATGCGCACGATATACGGTGACCATGAGCGCTTTGTGAGAACCTATTTCAGCACCTACAAAGGCATGTATTTTACTGAAGACGGTGCCCGTAGGGACGAAGACGGCGACTACTGGATTACCGGCAGGGTCGACGACGTGCTCAACGTATCTGGCCACCGTCTTGGTACTGCCGAGGTGGAAAGTGCGCTGGTAGCCCACGACAAAGTGGCAGAAGCTGCGGTTGTCGGCTTCCCCCATGAGATTAAGGGGCAGGGTTTGTACGTTTATGTGACTCTGATGCAGGGTGAAGAACCTTCCGATGAGCTCAAAAAAGAACTGGTACAATGGGTTCGCAAGGAAATTGGCCCCATCGCCTCCCCGGATGTCATTCAGTGGGCACCGGGTATGCCTAAAACACGGTCAGGCAAGATCATGCGTCGCATTCTGCGTAAGATTGCCGCTAACGAGCACGACCAGTTGGGAGATACTTCAACACTTGCAGATCCTAGTGTGGTTGATGATCTCGTCAACAATCGTGCGTTCAAATAAGGTCTGAAAACAGGCCATAAACCCGTGAGGAATCGGTTTAATGACACAAACAATTATCGTCGCTGATGACCATCCCCTGTTTCGGGCCGCCCTGAAACAGGCGGTCAATCAAGCAGTACCTGATGCACAAACCGTAGAAGTCGACAGCATCAAGGCACTCCAAGCGTCGGTAGATTCGCACCCGGATGCAGATCTGGTTTTGCTTGATCTTAATATGCCGGGTGCCCACGGTTTTTCCGGGTTGGTGTTTATGCGGGGGCAGTACCCCGGCTTACCCGTGGTGGTTGTGTCTGGCTCTGAAGAGTTGCAGGTAATGCGACGTTCCATTGACTATGGAGCGTCTGGCTTCATTCCCAAGTCGGCGCCGCTGCCAACCATCACAGAAGCCATTCGGGCTGTGCTGGAAGGTGATGTTTGGCTCCCCGAAGGCGTTGCAGACAAGCTTGAACGCATGCATGCCGACACCACGGATTTCTCTGAAAAGCTCGCGTCACTGACCCCGCAGCAATTCCGAGTTCTGGGTATGCTGGCGGAAGGTCTTCTGAACAAGCAAATTGCTTACGATCTTGAGGTGTCTGAGGCAACCATCAAGGCACACATCACCGCGGTATTCCGCAAGCTTGGGGTTCGCAACCGTACTCAAGCGGTGATTGCGATACAGCAGATGGAGATTGATCCAGCGGACCAGTCGTTGTCTGGGAGCTGAGGTTCAGTAAGTTAGGAGAGCGGGCAGGGGAGGTGTTCCCAAAACACGCTGTGAATACCTCCCTGTACGCTCGGCTACTTGCTCCCAGCGTATCCAAGCTCCTTATCCACCAGATTGAACAGTTCCTCACCGCCATGCCAGCGGTCAAAATTCTCCAAAAACTGATCAGTAAGTGCGCGCTTCCACCCGATAAAGTCACCCGCCATGTGTGCGGTCATGATGACATTGTCCGTGTCCCAAAGCGGGTGATCTTCCGGTAAGGGTTCTTCCTCGAATACGTCGAGCCCGGCACCGGCAATTTCGCCACTCTCCAGCGCTGCAATCAGATCCTTGGTTTTAACAATCGGGCCTCGGCCAATGTTAATCAGGCGTGCGGTCTTCTTCATAGCCTTGAAGGCTTTCTCATCGAACAAGCCTTCTGTTTGGGGTGTCAGTGGTGCAGCGATGACTACGTAATCTGCGTGACCTAGCTGATTATATAGGTCGTCGTTACTGTGCACGGCCACAAAGTCTGGATCGTCTGTACGTGCTGTTCTTGCAATACCGTGAGGTTGTAGGCCCGCAGCAGCAACCAAACGCCCGATCTGTCGGCCGATAGAGCCCGCACCCACTACAAGCACCTGCTTTCCCGCTGCTCTTTCTGTGTCTCTATGCTTCCACTGATGCTTGAGTTGAAGGCGAATTGAGGCCGGGAAGTCTTTTGCAAACATCAAAATAGTACAGAGCACGTATTCGGCAATGGTTTTGTCAAATATGCCTCTGGCATTAGTGACTACCACGCTGCTTTTCGTAAGGGCAGGGAACATCAGCGCATCTACCCCCGCGCTGGTGGCATGTATCCATCTCAATGTGTCCGCACAGCCCCAAGCCGCTTCGAGTGCCTCGGTTCGAAAATCCGTCACCATCATTACATCGGTACCCGGCAAGGTAGCGCGCAGGGTGGCCTCATCGCTGGCAAAACGCACTTCGGCGCGTGCCCTGAGAGAATCCATGCCCGGAGGTTCCTGCTCTCCGGGGGCAGTGAGTACGGTTACAACAGGTTTGTTGCGCTGAGACATTGAACCTCCGCCTGATTAAAAAGCTGGTTTCTGTGAGTGTTTTTTTGTGGGCCGGTTTTATTCCTTGCAAGGCCCTGCAAAGAGTCTGGTAGGCAGATGCGGTCTGGTCAACCTTGGTTCGGTTTTGTGGGTTCACGCCCCGTTTATTTTGCTGGGTACTTGTACCTACATTATCTTTCGCGGCTTTATCTTGTATGCCCTGATTTTACTGACTAACCTGCAAAGGGGTCTGATTTGCCCCGTCGTTCCCGTTGCAGGAGGTTGTTATGGCAAATGCCGCCAACAGAGATACTGGCCAAGATGCAGTTCGTAAAGTGAAGTACCGGAAAACCAAGGCCAGTTGGAACCCTGCCATGCAGGCTGTTCCGGTGCCGGGTATTCGGCGTATGGTCAATATGGCTGCCACCATGAAGGACGTAATCCATCTTTCAATCGGTCAGCCTGATCTGCCAACACCCAAGCATATTATTGATGCTTATGTTGACGCTCTCCATGCAGGGCAAACCGGCTACACCATGGACGCCGGGCTACCTGAATTGCTGGTGGCGCTAAGGGATTATTACGGCAAGCGCTACAACCGCAAACTCACCAGAGATAATATTTTGGTGACCAGTGGTGCGACTGAAGCCATGTATCTAGCCATCTCGGCGACAGCGGCACCGGGTCGACAGTTCATCGTAACCGACCCCTCGTTTCTATTGTATGCCCCACTCATTCGTATGAACGGGGGAGAGGTTAAGTTTGTTCCAACTCGGGCCGAAAACGACCATCAGCTCGATCCCGATGAAGTGATTCGAGCCATGGGTTCGCGCACCTTCGCTTTGATCCTCAATAACCCAAACAATCCTACCGGGGCGGTCTATCCGCGCAGTACTGTAGAGACTATTTTGGAGGAGTGCGCATACCGGGGCATTCAGGTCTACGCCGACGAAGTGTATGACCACATGATTTTTGATGACGATGACTTTGCCAGTGTTCTGAATTGCTCCATGGATCTGGACAACATCATGTGCATCAGCAGTTTCTCCAAAACCTACAGCATGGCAGGGTTGCGTGTCGGCTGGGTAATATCCAGTCAGGCTGCGATTAAATCTTTGCGGCGCTATCACATGTTCACCACGTCGGTTGCCAATACACCTTCCCAGTTCGCCGGCGTAGCCGCACTAACTGGTGACCAACAGTGCGTGAGGGATATGCTGGGCATCTACAAAGAACGCCGCGATAAAGTTGTAGAGCTCATTGATCAAACTCCCTACATGACCGGATACAAACCGGGCGGAGCGTTTTTTGCGTTCCCGGATCTGCCGCCTCATGTTGATGGGTCGGATTTAGCACTGCGCATGCTTAAAGAAACCGGTGTGTGTGTAGTACCTGGTGATGCTTTCGGCGAAGGCTGCACTAACGCTGTGCGCATTAGCTTTTCCACCACCTGTGAAAAGCTGGATGCAGCGTTTGACCGCATCATTCCGTGGATGGCCAAGCAGCAGTTCTAAAAGAACTCTAAGGAGCACCTATGTCGGCTCTGGACTCTGTAATCGTCCAGTGCCCCTATTGCTGGGAGGCGCTGGATATCAGCGTCGACCCATCAGTAGCGGAGCAGGAGTATGTCGAAGATTGTCAGGTATGCTGCCAGCCTATTCTATTGCGGGTTATTTTCGATGATAATCTGATCCCTTATGTAGAAGCTCGGGCTGAAAACGAGTAGATGGCCCGAGTTCTGACCAATGATTAATCCGCCAGTCTTGTTACGCCTTCCGCTCTGCCGCAGGATGGGTGCTCATTCATGGAGAATAGACGATGAAGAAACCACACCTTATCGGCCTTTGGGGCATGGTTTTGATGACCCTTGCCTTAACCAGCGGCTGTGCCAGCATATCCCCTTATGCAATTTCTGAAGGTGAGCTTGAGCGGCACCTCCAAAACGTTGTAAGTGATTACGATCGCACGCAGTTGAAAAGCGGCTCGCCCCTGAGCCTCAGTCTCAGTGATGCAAACGTGGCGTTGGGGCCGGATGGCCGCGATGTGGCGGTAATTGATCTCAAAGGGCAGGTTGCACTTAATGCGTTTTTGGCCAAGCTTCCGGTTGATCTGGCCTTGAAAGTGGAGGGTGCCCCGGTTTACGACAGCAAAGAGAAAGCGATCTATAT
Organism: Marinobacter sp. 1-4A; assembly: GCF_016597725.1. GTDB lineage: Bacteria > Pseudomonadota > Gammaproteobacteria > Pseudomonadales > Oleiphilaceae > Marinobacter. The sequence goes on along the minus strand of NZ_VCGY01000001.1, from coordinate 750,772 downwards.
TCGCAGAATAAAGCTGCTTGAAAGCAGCATTGATTCGAGCTTTTTCAAGGGTGATCTAGCACCGGTTACAGATACAGTCATGCGCGTTGTGGCTCAGATGCTGGAAACCATGCCAGTGTACCGTTTGGATGAAACCAAGCTGGCGCAGCGCATGTTTGGGATGGTGCCTATGGACGTGCGCGTAGCACCGGGCCGTCTAGAATTTGTGATGGCTGACGAATAAAAGGCTGCAGTTGAAGCGGAGTCAGAAAAAAACTCTGGCTCCGCTCCTGTGGTCTATCAGGCTGACAGTCTCGCGCAGATTGCTTCACCAATGGCTTGAGTTCCACGCCGCGCACCGGAATTTTCCGCCAAGTCTGCGGCCACTGCGTCGAATAGCTCCTTACCTGCCGCTGCCATCACCGGATCTTTCCGGCCAAACCATTCCAGCATGCGAGCAGCGGTAAATAACATGGCAGTTGGATCTGCTAAGCCTTGCCCTGCAATGTCTGGAGCGCTGCCATGAGTGGGCTCAAACATAGAGGGCATGTTTGGGTCTGTTGGGTTTAGGTTGCAGGATGGGGCTACGCCCATGCCGCCAGATAACACGGCGGCCAAATCCGTAAGGATATCTCCCTGCAAGTTGCTGGCAACCACCACGTCAAATGCCCAGGGGCTTTGTACGAACTTCATACAAGCTGCATCTACCAGTTCATGGTGGGTTGCTACGTCAGGAAACTCTTGGCTGATCTCCTCAAACGCCTCGGTATACATATCACCCCAGTAACGCAGAGCATTGCGTTTGGTGATCAAGCACACCTGACTTTCACAGGTGCTGCCATCAAGCTTGCGGAATTCCCGGGTGCGGCCTTCGTTTGCCCGCTCCGTTGCCCGTGCGCGAGCTTGCTCAAAACCATAGCGAATAATGCGATTGGTGGCCTTGCGGGTAAACACTTCCATTTGGGTCGCAATTTCATCCTCGGTTCCCTTGCGCAAGCGCCCACCTTGACTCACATACTCACCCTCGGAATTCTCCCGAATAACCAACATGTCTATATCTTTTGCACGCTCATCAGCGAGATACTGACGAGCGCCGGGCAGTAGGCGAGCCGGGCGTTCGCACACCCATTGATCGAAGCCCTTACGCATATCCAGCAAAGGTGCCAGTGAAACGCTGTCTGTCAACAAGTAGCGGTTGGGGTCATCCAGAGGCCCTGGATCACCCAGCGCGCCAAGTAATATAGCGTCGTAGGCTTTGAGCTGGATTAATGCGTCCTCGGGCATGGATTCACCATGTTCTTGATGCCAAGCATGGGATGGCCATGGAAAATGAGTCCACTCAAGAGCGAGATTGTGCTTGGTTCGCAGGGTTTCCAGGCAGCGTATGGCTTCCCCCACAACTTCCGGGCCAATTCCGTCGCCGGGTGTAACGGCAATGCGGGTCGTTTGGGCCATTTTGGAGACTCCTTTTCAAATTGACTGGTATGGATAACCAACCCAGTTTAGTCAGGGAAACCGGGGTTGCCACCGGTGAAGGCAAGAAAGCCGTTTTACCCGCCTGCAACCCGGCGCTATAGTGTGTCCTCAATTCGCGCACTCGCGTAATTTTATAGGGTCTACTTACTACAGGAAGGCAGCTTTGCTTTACCGACTTCTTACCGTTATTGGCGGCTTGGTATTTGTGGCAGCGCTTTTTGCGCTGGTGTGGTTTTTCTGCAAGAAGTTCCTGCAGCGTCAGGGCGTTATCGATAACCTTTCAGGCCGAACCACTGAACTTGCCACCTGGACCTTTGCTGGCATGAGCATAGGGCTGGTGTTTGCTGTGGTGGGCGCTTTTCTACTCGGCCCCTGGGCATTTTACCGCACCCTGCGCGGCCACGGAGTTGATATCTCCGATGGCGCAGCCATCTGGTGGGGGTTTGGAATTGTGTTGGCCTCGCTCGGTATTACCGCCATTTGTTTCTTCGGCTTTCTGGTGGCTGTGGGGGCCTACTGAATCGCCTTCAGCTGCTCCCGAAACCAAATGAGAGCCGGTTCCTGACCGTAGGCAGTGTGCCAGTACAGATGCACATCCACTGAAGGCAAGTCGGCTGGCGGGTTCATTATGGTGATGTTTGCCCGCTCGGAAATAATCTGGGCGTAGGTTTCCGGCATAGTCAGCAACATATCCGTTCCTTCGACCACCCGGCAGGCGGCGTAATAGTGCTGGCAGCGCAGGCGGATGCTGCGCTGAACCCCTAGCCTTGATAATTCAAAATCCTCAATCCCCGGCCCTTCAGCGCGTGATGAAACCAACACGTGCTGCGCTGAAAGGTATCCGTCCATGTTCAGCGTGTTTTCTGCCAGCGGATGTCCTTCCCGAGCCAGAACCACAAGTCTGTCCTGTCTGAGAAGTTCATGGGATGTATGGTTGCTGACAGGCAGCAAAACATCCACAGCAAAGTCCAGTTTGCCTGCGGCCAATTGCGTTTCCATATCCCGTCGGGGAATGCGCTTGCTAGCTATTTCGAGTTCAGGGTAGGGGTTTAATCGCTGCATAAGCGGCGGCAGAAACGTTGACTCAAGAACATCCCGTAGCCCCAAAGAATAGGTTTTGCGCTGGTTCGCAGGGTCAAACGCGTGGAACTGATTCACCGCGCCCTGAATTTGGGTAAGTCCCGGTTTCATGGATTCAAGAAAACGTCGGGCCAAAGGTGTCGGCACCATTTGGTTGCCCTGACGGGTGAACAGAGGGTCGTCAAAATGGTCCCTCAGTCGAGACAGCGAATGGCTAACGGCAGGCTGGGTGAGGTGTAACGCCTTCGCCGCCCGGGTAAGACTGCCTTCCCGGTATATCGTGTCAAATACATGCAGCAAATTGAGATCCAGACGAGTTCCGGCCATAGTCAGTTAGCTCTAGTTGAATAAGTATTACTGATAGTAAGCGATAAGAATAATTCAGTCGCGTAATAGTGTGGGCAACCTTAGACTGACCTAATCGTGCTTAAACTTCATGCACTGTTTGCTAGTCTAAAATCGCTGTTCAATTTCTGAGAGGGTTCGGCAATGGATTTCAGTATCTCCGAGAAAGGTCAGGATTATCTCAAGCGTGTAAAAGCGTTTATGGCGGAAGAGATTTTCCCGGTTGAAGCCCAGTACCACAAAGAGCTGGCATCTCTTGAAAATCGCTGGGTTGTGCTGCCCATCATCAAGGAATTGAAGGAAAAGGCCAAAGCCCAAGGCCTCTGGAACATGTTCTTCCCGGATGAAAAGCATGGTTGCGGCTTACTCAACTCCGACTACGCACTGATTGCAGAAGAAACCGGTCGCAGCTTTATCGCGCCTGAGATCTTCAACTGCAACGCGCCAGACACCGGCAACATGGAAGTGCTCATTCACTACGGCTCTGAAGAGCAAAAGGCAGAATGGCTGCCCCGCCTGCTCAGCGGTGAAATCCGCTCTGCCTTCTGCATGACCGAGCCTGCAGTAGCCTCTTCTGACGCCACCACTATGGAAGCAACCGCTATTGTTGAAGGTGACGAAGTGGTGCTCAATGGTCGCAAGTGGTGGAGCACCGGCATTGGCCACCCAGACTGCAAAGTGGCTATCTTTATGGGTCTTTCAGACCCCGATGCCCACAAACACCGTCGTCATTCCATGGTATTGGTACCGCTCGATGCACCGGGCGTAAAGATTGAACGTATGCTCCCCGTATTCGGCGAATACGACGAACCTTACGGCCACGGTCAGGTGCTATTCGAAAACGTTCGCCTGCCCAAAAGTGCGTTTATTGCAGGCCCCGGCCGCGGTTTCGAGATTGCTCAGGGTCGCCTCGGGCCTGGCCGAGTACACCACTGCATGCGTGCAATCGGTGCCGCAGAGCGCACACTTGAGCTATTGGTAAAGCGGTCACTAAGCCGCGAAGCCTTTGGGCGCCCGCTGGCCAAACTCGGTGGTAACCCGGACATCATTGCCAACGCTCGTATGTCCATTGAACAGGCGCGTTTACTGACCCTGAAATGTGCCTGGGCTCTGGACACCAAAGGTATTGCCGGAGCTATTCAGGAAGTCGCCATGATCAAAGCCGTGATCCCCAACATGCTGCAAACTATTGTGGATCAGGCCATTCAGATTCACGGCGGCGCCGGTGTGAGCGATGACGACTTCCCGTTGACTCAATTATTTGCCTATGCTCGTGTATTGCGATTAGCAGATGGCCCGGATGAAGTCCATCGTGCCACGGTTGCTCGCATTGAGCTGCGCAAGTATAAAAATTGATGATCTAGCGCCAATGATGAGAGGGGCCGGCGGGGTGGGGTGTTTCTGAAACTGTGCGTAGCCATGGATGGCGGAGCCAAGCGTACACGGACGTATTCACAGCGTGTTTCAGAAACACCCCACCCCGCTGGCTCCGTCGTACTCTGCAGTTGGTATTTTGCTGAATAACAAACAACGGACAACCCCATGACACAAAGAGTATTCGTAACCGGCGGCGCAAGCGGCCTTGGCCGAGCCATTGCACTGCGTTATGCCAGAGAAGGTGCCAAGGTTTGCATCGGCGACATCAATCCAGAACAGGGCGCTGGTGTAGAACAGGAAATTAACAATGCTGGTGGCGAAGGCTACTTTGTTGAATGTGATGTGCGACGGCTAACAGATCTGGAAAAAATCTGCGCCGATCTCACCGAAAAGTGGGGTGGGGTGGACGTAGTGGTAAACAACGCAGGTGTGGCCTCTGCTGGCTCCATTGAAGACACCACCATGGCCGATTGGGAGTGGATTATCGACATCAACGTGCTGGGCGTTGTGCGTGGCTGTAAAGCATTTACACCGCAGTTCAAAAAGCAGGGCTCAGGAACCTTCGTGAACATCGCCTCCATGGCGGGCCTTATGCTTGCGCCGCTGATGGACAGCTACAACGTATCCAAAGCCAGTGTTATAGCATTGTCAGAAACCTTGCGACAGGAACTGCGTGGTGATGGCATACACGTAAGCTGCGTATGCCCAGCGTTTTTCCAGACAAACCTCACTCAGAGCATGCGTTCGGACATTCCCGGAATTCAGCAGAACGTGAACAAGCTGATGAAGCGTTCAACAATCACTGCCGATCAGGTTGCCGACGATATCGTTCGCTCGGTAAAGAAAAATGACTTCTGGGTACTGCCCCATGTGAAAGAGCGCCGTCTGTGGATACTCAAGCGCTATGCGCCAGCGGTGTTTGACAAACTCATGTACGAAGAAAGTAAACGCTGGATGAAAAAGATGGGCAACAAGGCCAAAGCCTGACCAGCACCCGGGAACAAAAGGAGAGAGATGAATGACCCAGATTGATCAGGCACAAGATATTCGCGAAGGTGAAGAACTGGATCTTGCAGCAGTAGATCACTTCATGAAAGGGGCCATCCCCAATCTGACCGGTGAGCCAGTCATCCGCCAATACCCGGGGGGCGCCTCCAACCTGACATATCAGGTGGACTATGGCGACCGATCATTTGTTTTGCGTCGCCCACCGTTTGGGAAAATTGCAAAATCTGCCCACGACATGCTGCGCGAAGCGAAAGTAATGCAGGCGCTGAAACCTGTTTACCCCTATGTGCCCGACATAATCGCCATTTGCGATGATCATGATGTGCTGGGGTGCGATTTTTATGTCATGGAGCGAATGAAAGGCATCATTTTGCGCCAAGACTTCCCGGACGATCTGGAGTTAAACGAAGCCGATACGCGCAAACTGTGCCTGAGCGTGATCGACAAGATGGTAGACCTGCACCGTGTTGACGCCAAAGCCGCAGGTCTCGATTCTCTGGGGAAGGGCGAGGGCTACGTTGAGCGACAAATCGGTGGCTGGAGCGACCGATTCCGCAAGGCTCGCACTGATGACGTTGGCGACTTCGAGGAGGTGATGACTTGGCTCAGCGAAAAAATGCCGAACGATATTGCGCAAGTTGTTATCCATAACGACTTCCGTTTCGACAATGTGGTACTGAACCCAGACAACCCTTTTGAAGTGATCGGTGTATTGGATTGGGAAATGGCCACCATTGGTGATCCGCTGATGGATCTGGGCAACACGCTGGCCTATTGGATTGAGGCGGACGACGAAGGGCCGTTCCAGATGCTGCGCCGCCAACCCACCCATCGTGCAGGCATGCTTACCCGTAAGGAAGTGGTGGCGTACTACATGGAGAAGTCGGGCTTTCGGGCAGAGAACTTCGATTTCTATGAGATCTACGGGCTGTTCCGATTGGCGGTGATCGTGCAGCAGATCTATTACCGCTTCTACCACGGCCAAACCAGTGACAAGCGCTTTGCAGCGTTTGGTCATGCGGCGAACTACCTTGAAAAGCGCTGCAAGCGTTTGATCTCGGAGAGCTCGCTTTAATGGCTACTGTTTACTTGGTGCGCCATGGCCAAGCCAGTTTTGGTAAAGAGAACTATGACCAACTTTCCAAAAAGGGCTGGGAACAAGGCAAGGTTCTTGGGCGATGGATGGCCGGTAAATTCGAACCGGCAGCGATTTTTGGCGGCAACTTACAGCGTCACCGGGAAACCGTAGAGGCCATTGCTACCGGGTACGGAGCTAGTCTGCCGGATATGCAGGTTGCTCGGGGCTTTAACGAATTTGATCACGAGTCCATCGTAAATTGTTACCGTCCCCAGTGGCGTGATCGGCAGGTCATGGCAAAAGAACTCGCTGCGTCCACAAAGCCCGCAGCAGCCTTTCAGAAGGCATTTGTTGAAGCTGTTCGCCGCTGGGCCTCCGGTCAGCACGATGCCGAATACGATGAAACCTGGGCAGATTTCCAAGCACGGGTTCTCGCGGCCTTTGATGAAATGATCGAGTATGCGGACGGCGGCGATGTTCTGGTGTCCACATCCGGCGGCCCCATCGCCGTTATGTGTCAGCATCTGCTAAGCCTAAGCGACGAGCGGGCATTAGGGTTGAACGAAGTCATTGCCAACACCAGCGTTACCCGTGTGCTTTACTCCTCAGGGCGCCGCAGCCTGTCTGTTTTCAATAACTATAGCCACCTTGAAGCGGAAGACCCCGCTCTGGTGACGTTCCGATAACGAATTGAGGTGAACGAATGAGTAAGAAAGACCTGTTTGACCTGACCGGGAAAACCGCCCTAATCACCGGTGCCAGCCGTGGAATTGGCGAGAGCATCGCGCGCACGCTGGCAGATTATGGCGCCCATGTGATTGTAACCAGCCGCAAGATTGACGGTTGTGAAGCTGTAGCCAGCAGTATTCGCGAGGCTGGCTTCAGTGCTGAAGCCTATGCCTGCCACATTGGCGAGATGGATCAGATTGAAGCCATTTGGGCTCATATCGAAAAAGAGCACGGCAAGTTGGATATTCTGGTGAACAACGCCGCCGCCAACCCGTATTTCGGCCCGATTGAAGACACAGATCTTGGAGCCTTCCAAAAAACCGTCGACGTAAATATTCGCGGTTATTTCTTCATGTGTGCCCGTGGCGCGCAACTGATGAAGAAAAACGGTGGTGGTTCGATCATTAACGTAGCCTCGGTAAACGGTGTGAATCCTGGGCACTACCAAGGGATTTACTCGGTCACCAAAGCGGCGGTTATCTCCATGACTAAATCGTTTGCGATGGAGCTGGGCCAGCAAAATATTCGCGTGAATGCCTTGCTGCCAGGCCTTACCGATACCAAGTTTGCCAGCGCTTTGACCTCTAACGAAGCCATCAAGAAACAAGCTATGGCGCACATCCCCATGAAGCGGGTGGCGGATCCCAGTGAAATGGCGGGCACGGTGCTCTATCTGGCATCAAGCGCTTCCAGCTACACCACGGGCGCCTGCATCAATGCAGACGGTGGTTATCTTACAATCTAATCATTGGTTAGATTGCATTGCGACTTCCGGGCCCGGCTTGCAGGTAAGGGCTTTGAAGTCGCCGTTTAATTCCGATGTGCGTTGGGCCAAGTGATCAAGTTGTGAAGGCTGGCTTGCGTGTAGAAGATCCTGAATTAATGAAGACATGGCCTCCATGCTTTCATCCATTCTTTGCGCGTAGGCATCGCCACGGCCAGCTTCCGGATTATTGATCAACTCACTGATTTCTTGTTCAAAGCCCGGGGCCCGGCGATTCTCCAGTGCTTCCAGCAGTGCCTTTTGCCAGTTTCTGCGGCCCTCAAGCCAGATTTTGGTTTGTCCTGTGCGGCTTTCGGACCAGTTTTTGACGATTGTTTGTTGGCTATCGTTCAAATTGCCTAGCCAACGCTCAGCTCGTTCTATTGTCCGTTCCGCTCTTGCTTGCGCAATTGTTTCAGCATTACCAGCCAGAAATTCTTCTTCCAGTTCCCGGTGATTGTCTTCCATGTTGCCCGCCAGCTCGCGCACCTGTTCATCGCTCAGGCTGGAGAGAAGGTTAATGGCAATGGGTGTAATGCCCTGCATCAAAGGCGGAAAGAAGCTAACAAGTTGATCCTGAAGGCGACCAACAGCCTCGGAGGTCGGTTTGCCGGAAGCCAGATCATTGTCGATATTACTGAGCCAAGCTCGGTAGCGCGGCAGCTCAGTGCTACAGTGCCATTGCTTTAACTTCTCAATGTCTGCATTTAGTTGTTGCTCTTGAGCTTGAGAGAGCGAAATAAAATCCTCAACCCACCAGACAATGCCCCAGTCGGCGTAACGGTACGCCAATCGCGTTGAGCTGCACCCGGAAAGAAACAGAATTGTGACAAGTAAGAGTGCTGCCGTTCGTATGCAATTTACTTTGGATAAATGTCCATACTGATCCATAAGGCGCCTTGCTCGGTAAAAAAGCCTATCGAAAAATGATTGCAAGCTTACTATTATGTCTTGCCTTGGTAGGTACAGTGTACGACACCCCGAAGCTTTCAGATGTAGCTATTAAAAGGCCAGTGCCCAGATCAGGAGAGTTCATGAGCCGAATTAAACCCGCCCGTTTGCGACAGCTAGTGTTCGGATTTTATATGTCTGGAATGATGTCCCTATTGATGTCCGGGGTCATCACCTTCATCAACACAGGGATGGATAGCGCCTTTTTATATCGTTGGATTCCCGCCTTTTTGGTGGCATGGGCAGTCGCATTTCCGCTGGTAACTTTCATTGCACCTGTTGCGGTGAAACTGACGGAGATGACCTTGGGATCGCGCCTTAAAGATAGTAAGAGTGCGTAAGGTAACTACCCCGGGGCTAAGCCGGGGTTGTTTGTTTTACTGGATGGATGTACTTGAGCTTCCAGAGCTGGATCTTGATAGAGCCGTTCCCGTAGGCGGTTGGAAGTGCAGTGAATAGAGAATTCGATCAAGCACAGCCTGCCCATTCCACGCCGGGTTATTATTCACCATGCCCACAACAGCCCAAGTTGTGTTGTTCTCGTCTCGCGTAAAGCCCGCAATAGAGCGAACATTTTCAAGGTAACCGGTTTTAATGCGGCCTTCTCCGTCCATTCCGGTATTACGAAGACGCCGTGCCATGGTTCCATCCATAGCGATAATAGGCATGGAGGCCATAAGGTCTGACGAGTAGGGGCTATTCCAAGCGTGTTGTAGGATTTTGGTACCCTGTCTTGCAGTAATTCGACCATGACGTGTTAGGCCAGCCCCATTGTCGATGACCATACCTGCGGTATCGATGCCCTTTTTCTCAAGCCAATCGTATATAACGCGTATGCCGGCAACGCGGTCATCGCTTTCGTTATCCAGCCGGTTTTGGGCGCCAATAGTCAGCAACAACTGCCGTGCCATCACGTTACTGCTCCACTTATTGATGTCCCGTACCATGGTCACCAAATCGGGTGAGGTGGTTTTCATCACTAGCCGTGCCGTTTCCGGCGTTGTTCCGGTTTGGTTTCCGCCTGACACAATAATGCCCATCTCGCCAAGCAGAGAACGAATCATCGAAGCGCTGTATTGCTCGTGGGGCAATAAAGAGAAATAGGCTGTCGTGCGGCATCCCTGTGGCAATTCGCCCGTTACTCGCACGGTTACCTGTCCACCATCTTGCACCACGGGCTGCCAATCAAAATTCCGACGTGCGGGGCAGGGCCCTTCAGGTACAGCAGTTACACGGTTGTCGATAACAACCTCGCTTAAAGCCGGTGTGCTCCAAGCTTGGGTGCCGCGCTCATCTGCCCGAATTTGAAAGTGCAAAAGGTTGAGGTTGGTGAGGTAAGCCGATGGCTCAACCAAAAACGGTGCGTATGGATTGCTGCCATTGTCAGCAAATGCAGGAAAGCCCCCATCCACCTTGAAGTAGCTGCCATCCAGAACGAGATTGCCCTCGATGCGGTTTACACCCATATCGCGAAGTTCCCGCAGGGTTGCCCATAATCGCTCGAAGGTCAGTTTTGGATCGCCGCCAAAACGCACATACAGGTTCCCCTTTAGGGTATCGCCGACCATTTGCCCGTCTGTCAGAAAATCGGTATCCCAGTGATGAGTAGGGCCAAGGATTTCCAGCGCTGCATAGGTGGTGATCACCTTCATAATCGAGCCGGGGCTCATAGGTATATCGGCATTGATATGCTGGTCAAGCCCCGGACCGTTCAGCGGCACCGCAGCCATGCTCAATGCTTCATCGCTGTTAAGGGATTTTGTGGCGTAATCTTGCACCTGGCTGGCCCAAAGGCGATTACTGCTGTAGCTCTTATCGTCGCCATCCGCAGCCAGCGCAGAAGGCAGATACGCCAGAGCCGGTGCTAGCGCGATAGCTGTAGCAAGGATCAAGGCTGGGCGCCGTATCTTACGGCTGATATTTCCTGCGCTATTCGTATGCGGCATACCCGAGATCACCATGTTGGCCAGACTATGAAATGTGCGGATAGACCCGCTGATTAAACAATAGCCCATCTTTGTTCATTGTACTATGCAGAAAACCTCTACATGACGTTAATAAATGCCAGTAGACTGCTTGTTTGTATTGGAGTTTGTCACAGCGTGTAAGTTGCGTTGCTGTCAGTATCCGACAGCAACGCCAGCCAATGTAAAAGCGACATGTTTGGTGATAATGGTGAAGTTTTCAGCAGAGGAATTGCTCTATGCTTAATATGTTGGCCCATCACGCAAATGTGCTTGGTTCTGTGGCAACGTCATCGCTAACGGCCTGGCGCGGGTGTCTTGTAGTAAAGGCTGTGTCGCAACCTGAGCAACCCTTGGTGCTTTACGACATGGAAGGTTGCCCATACTGTCGTCGAGTTCGCGAAGCATTGACCGCGCTCAACCTTGATGTACAAATTCGACCCTGCCCTAAGGGCGGGCGAGTTTTTCGGCCGCAGGCTGAAGCGACGGGGGGCAAGCAGCAATTCCCTTTGTTGGTTGACCGTAATACCGAAACCGTGATGTACGAGTCGGAAGCCATTATCGAGTACCTTTTCCGCCAATATGCACAGCGGCCGGTGCCCGGCTATTATCGTGAGCGCGTTTGGCAGCCGGTTTTGGGCTCGATGGCCTCTGTTGCCAGTGCTATGAGAGGGTTGCGAGCTAATACAGGAAAGCGGCCAGAGCAACCGCTGCATTTGTGGAGTTTTGAGGGCAGTCCATTCTCTCGTTTGGTGCGCGAGAAACTGTGCGAGTTGGAACTTCCATACACTCTGCATAATTTGGGTAAAGAACACTGGACTGAAATTGGCCCTGCCAAGCAACGTCTCAAGCCCGGGCCCTACAAGCCTATAGCTGGCGGCAAACGTGATGCTTTTTTCAAGGCTCATGGTCGGGTGCAGGTGCCTTACCTTGAAGACCCGAATACCGGTGAAGGATTGTTTGAGTCTGCGCGCATATTGGACTACCTGACCGCGCAATATGGTTAAAACCCGTCAGCGTTCACTCTGTTTCATGGGCAATTAGACGGGTATCATAGCCTGCTATCGAGCAGAAGCTTGAGAGCAGCAAGATCCAGTCAGTTAGGATGTTTATGTATACCGGTCAGTGCCTGTGTGGCGATATTACCTTTGAATATGAAGGCCCTCTGGGGCCTATCTCTCTCTGCCATTGCAGCCAGTGTCGCCGTGCTCATGGCAGTGCTTTTTCTGCCAGTTCTCCGGTTCAGAAGGTTCGTTTTCGGTTCCTATCGGGAGAAGAGCAACTTACCGAGTACGAATCGCGTCCGGGAAAGTACCGGGCATTTTGTCGCCGCTGTGGCAGCCACCTGTATAGCCGGGTGGATGCAATAACGGGTATTCTCCGCTTGCGTGTTGGCGTCATTAACGAGCCTCTGGGCAAAGGCCCTGCGCAGCATGTTTATACTGGCTCAAAATCCGACTGGTTTGAAATTACCGATACGGTTGCTCAGTACGAAAAAACCGAGCGTACCGGTGACCCTCATTGAGCCGGTACAATCCGGTAGACTTTGCCTTCTGGCGAGTCGGTGAGTAACCACAACTCGCCATCTGGGCCAGCTCGAACGTCGCGTATTCGTTCTTTCAGGTTGGTGAGTAAATCTTCCTCGTTAGTGACCCGTCCGTTTTCGATTTCCAAGCGCACCAGTTTGCGCAACTTGAGAGCACCTACGAACAAGTTGCCTTGCCATTCAGGAAATTCGGAGCCGGTGTAAAAGGCCATGCCTGACGGTGCAATGGATGGATCCCAGTAGTGTAAGGGCTGCGCCATGCCTTCCTTTGCGGTATCTAGGGTGATCGGAAGGCCAGAGTAACCTATGCCGTAGGTTATTTCGGGCCACCCGTAATTCGTACCGGCTGTTAAGATATTGATTTCGTCACCACCGCGTGGGCCGTGCTCGTGAGTCCAGATATGACCGGATTCCGGGTGTACTGTCATGCCCTGAATATTGCGGTTTCCCCAAGTGAACAGTGTGTCGTTGGTGCCTTTGTCATCAAGTCCTGGATTACCGGGCGCCGGCTTACCATTGACGGTTATGCGGTGAACCCCACCCGCATCGTCTTGTGTGTCTTGAGCCCGATCCATCTCACCGCGGTCGCCAACGGATATATAGAGGTAGCCGGATGCGTCAAATGCCATTCGCCCGCCAAAGTGGCGAGACGTATTGGAGCGGGGCAGGGCTTCAAAAATCACCGCTACCTGTTTTAACTGCCCGTCCTCAATCACCGCGCGAGCGACCCGTGTTGTCATCCCCTTGCGGGAGCCGTGGGCGTAACTAAGGAACAGAGTTCTGTTTTCTTGGAAATCTGGATGCAGGAGAACATCGAGCAACCCGCCCTGACCGGACACAGCGAGTGATGGAAGGCCGCGTACAGCTTGGGGTATCAGTTCGCCATTCTGAATAACGCGCAGTCGCCCCGCTCTTTCTGTAACGAGCGCAGAGCCATCTGGCAGAAACGCCAAGCTCCAGGGGTGCTCAAGACCCGTGGCAACGGTTTCCAGTTTGAAGCTGGTATTCTCGATGGTGAATGTTTGGCCCGTGGAAACAATTGGCAGCCATAAAAAAAGTAGACTGCTGAGTGTGATCAACGATCGGACAGAGAGCATTTTCGTCCCCTTTTATATTGCAAATGATAATCAATATCATTAATATATTTTTGTGCTCAGCTAACATGCAGGAGCACAAACATTCCATACGGTCTGTTTACACCATAAGCTCAGGGAGATACAGCTATGACGGCAGAGCAGGAAATGATTGAAGGGCTAAAACTTGCTGCAGGCGCCGGCCTTTTCGTTGCTTTAGTGGTTGCCGGGCTTGCGGTTGCGCTGTAACCATCGATCCAATTTATCAGCGAATTCTTTGCGATCGGTTTGACTGAACGGCGCTGCGCCTCCGGTAACTTGCCCGGCGTTGCGCATTTCTTCCATGAAATTCCTCATCGCCAGACGTTGACGGATATTTTCTTTAGTAAAAGCTTGGCCCCTTGGATTAAACACATCTGCGCCTTTCTCAATAGCCTCGGCCGCCAAGGGGATGTCTTGGGTAATTACGAGGTCACCCGGGCTCAGCTGGTCCATAATCTCGTTATCCGCCACATCGAAACCCTGCATAACCTGTCTAGACTTTATATAGGGGCTCGGCGGTAGCTTGATCACATGGTTGGCGATGAAGGTCGTTTGCACCTGCCAGCGAGTTGCGGCGCGACAAAGTATTTCCCGTATGGGGACAGGGCAGGCGTCAGCATCGACCCAGATTGGCATAGCAGATTCCTCGAAATGGTTGATTTTGGTTACTGAGTTTACCTTTAGTTGATCAGGGCTCCCAGCCCCGGATTTGCAGGGGTGTTGGTGGTATAATCCCTTCAAATTCATTTACAGGAGCCTCCGATGTCCCAATTACCGCCTTGCCCTCAGTGTGGATCTGAATATACCTATGAAGATGGCGTTCAGCTGATTTGCCCTGAGTGCGCTCACGAATGGACAGAAGCCGAGGCGGCAGCGAAGGCCGAAGGTAAAGTTGTGAGAGATGCTAACGGCAACGAGCTTCAGGATGGAGACGCGGTAACCGTTATCAAGGATTTGAAGGTTAAGGGTTCAAGCTTGGTTGTTAAGGTTGGCACCAAGGTTAAGAGCATTCGTTTGGTTGAGGGTGACCACGATATTGATTGCAAAATTGATGGCATTGGAGCCATGAAGCTTAAGTCTGAGTTTGTTAAAAAAGCCTGATACCGGCAGCCCCCTTATATTGTCTCGCTCGCTGCGACTATTCGACGCACTCCATTCCTTGCGTTGAGTTGAACTGAAAGCAACACTGTTAGCCTTCTGCTTGCAGTTCCTGACATCAGTCATTTTCAGATTAACCGTAGCGATGCGAGATACCATGATAAAACGAATCCTTTTTCTTATTGTAGCCAGCACAATGGCCCTCCCGGCTTTCATCAGTGGTGCGGTGGCCCATGAGTACTCCCATGGGAGCGTTGAAATTGATCACCCTTGGAGCCGACCAACCCCGCCGGGCACGCCCATGGGAGTCGGCTATCTGGTTATCAAGAACCATAGTGACGCTGATATAACGCTGGTGGGCGCAAGCACGCCAAGGGCCGATCGTGTTTCAATCCACGAAACGCTTATGAAAGACGGTGTGATGCGCATGCAATCACTTAAAAGCGGGCTGACTATATCGGCAGGGGAGGTTGTGGAACTCAAACCCCATAGCTATCACCTGATGCTGGAGAAGCTGGTTGAACCGCTAAAGGCGGGAGAGCGCATTCCCCTCAGACTGGAATTCAAGGGGGCGGACGCGATGGATGTGGAACTCAGTGTACAGTCGCTAGACGCTGACATGGGGCAGAAAGAAATGGATCATTCCGGGCACAACATGGAGCATTGACCCTGTTATTCTGGGAGGCCAGTGGCGTTTCCAGTGTGCAAGGTATGCAATAGAAACGTCACGGGCACCGTATTGATTTCTGTGTGCTTACGAGCAACCGCCACAACAAACACCCGGATCCCCGTGCTTTCCTTTTTTGGGTGAGCTTTCCGAAGCGGCAACGGAAGCTTCTGAGCTTTCTTGCGCCGCGCCAGCATTCAGCTTTTCAGCTTCTGCCTTATCGGTATTTTGGGGGCTGGTTACTTCCTTAAATAATTGCGTCATAGAATGGTTTCCTGCCGTTAAGAGCCGTTTGATATGCTCAGAATGTTAAGTGTCATTTTGGATGAATGTTATTGGTATTTTTGGTGCCAGTCAACGTGTGTTTTTTGGAATCTAGGTTTTGCTTGAAGGGGCAGGTGCGTCTATTCTAGGTAGGCGGTAGTGTTGCGCAGACACCTTTGCAGTCAGGCTGAACTATCTTGCTAGCCCGCGTTGGACAGAGAGCGTTCTTGTTGGTGGGGCAGATAGTTAAATAACTAGGGATTTTTGAACTCATGGAAAGCAATGCAGCCTTGCCTGACTCCTCGCATCACAAAGAGCGCAGGCCCCAATTCTGGCGCGTAGCCCGCCTAACCTGCCAGCTTGCAGGCGCTGTAGATGTTTCCTTTTTCTTCCTTTTCCACATCCTTGGGTCCCCCATCTTAGCGTGGGTCAACGTTATCAGTGTGTCTATGTACGTTGCCGCATACTACGCATTAGGGCGTCAGCAGAATCGTTTGGCTATCCGGCTCATTTGGACTGAGGTCATTGTTCATTCGGCCTTGGGTACTGTTCTGATCGGTTGGGGTAGCGGTTTCCATTATTACCTTCTTATGTTTATTCCGGCCTTGTTCGTTACCATGCCCCTCAAGGGTGCGGCTCTGTCATTGGTCGGGCTTTGGGGGTATTACGTAGGGCTGGATATTTTGATGTGGTTTATTGCGCCTATTCAGCCGATATCATCCGGTGCTTTGCTTGGTGTTCACCTGTTTAACCTGAGCATTGTGTTTGCTATGTTCAGCTACCTGTCCTTTTACTATTTGAGCATGGTCCTTTCAGCTCAGAGTAAACTTCGCAGGTTAGCCACCATTGATCCGTTAACAGGGCTCTTTAATCGGAGTCACGGAAGTGAGTTGGCTGAAAAGGAAATTGGACGGTTCCAGCGGGAAGGACATCCGGTATCGTTTATGCTGCTCGACGTGGATCACTTTAAATTGATCAACGATCGTTACGGGCATGAAATGGGGGATAGGGTGCTTGCCAAGATCGGACAGTTAATATTGGCGCAGCTAAGAACCCAAGATCTTGTAGCTCGTTGGGGTGGTGAGGAGTTTTTGATCATTCTGCCAACTACGAGTATCGATAGTGCCTTGTCCAGCGCGGAAAGAGTGCGAGATGCGCTTTGCAGTTACGACTGGAAAGCTATCGATGGAGTAGCAATG
The DNA here is from genome assembly GCF_016597725.1 of Marinobacter sp. 1-4A. Classification (GTDB taxonomy): domain Bacteria; phylum Pseudomonadota; class Gammaproteobacteria; order Pseudomonadales; family Oleiphilaceae; genus Marinobacter. The sequence continues at coordinate 734,133 of NZ_VCGY01000001.1, read as the reverse complement.
GATGTCACTATCAGTGTGGGCGTTAGCGAATTTTGCGAAGGCGACGATATAGCTTCAGTTATTCGCCGTGCAGATCAGGCGCTATACCGTAGCAAGGCCGGAGGTAGGAATAGGGTTGAGCAGGAGGAGGTTTTAGAGCAATAAAACACAGATTTCCAGACAGCAAAAAGGCAGCCGAAGCTGCCTTTTTTAGCGTTGGCTGTTAATTAAACAGCAACAACGTTCTCAGCCTGAGGACCTTTCTGGCCCTGAGTCACGGTGAAGTCAACTTGCTGGCCTTCAGCCAGAGTCTTAAAACCGCCGCCCTGAATAGCGCTGTAGTGAACAAATACGTCGGGGCCGCCTTCACGAGTGATAAAGCCAAAACCTTTTGCTTCGTTGAAAAACTTAACAGTACCGGTAACAGTAGACATAATATAATCCTGAATTCAATCTTTTAAAGTGCCGCCAGATCATCATTTTGATGGCTGGTCAGCGGTATGCGGAAACAAAAAACGGGCGTGATCAAAAACAGGACGTACAACTACTGGAATGCGTCATATTGATGAAGTGCTTTGCTAAATCTTTCCAACGAGGGCCACTGTACCTGCTGGTTAATGAAAAGCAAAGAACTTTCTTGTAAGTATAAACCCGACATTTTTAGCAACATAGGGTATGTTTGCGTCTGCATTTCAGAAGTTTTGAAAATCAATAGAGGAGTTTTGTCTTGTCTGAGCTATCCACCTACGAAAGTTTTGCCGTCAGCGTTGAAAACAAAATTGCCCATGTTCAGTTCAATCGCCCGGAATCGCTGAATTCCATGAACAAGGCCTTTTGGCTAGAGCTGCCCCGCTGCATGCAGGATATTGAAGCGAACACCGATGCCCGCGTAATTGTGGTGTCATCCACGGGTAAGCATTTCTCGGCAGGCATGGACCTTGGCGTCTTTACAGACCCCAAAGCGGTACCTATGAGTGGTGACCCCGGCCGTATGGCTGAAAACTTGCGTCGTGTTGTTTTGCAGCTTCAGGACACGTTAACGTCGCTGGAGAACGTTCGTTTGCCGGTACTGGCGGCCATCCATGGAGGCTGCATAGGCGGTGCGTTGGACTTGGTGTGTGCGGCAGATAGCCGCTACTGCGCGGAAGATGCGTACTTCACCATCAAGGAAACCGAGCTTGGCATGACAGCCGATGTGGGCACGTTACAAAGGTTGCCCAAGCTGATGCCGGAAGGCGTTGTACGCGAACTCGCATACACTGGGCGCAAACTGACGGCGCAAGAAGCGAATAGGTTGGGTTTTGTGAATGCGGTTTACCCTGACCAGCAATCTTTGGTTGCCGGTGTAATGGAGGTTGCCGCTAAAATTGCAGCCAACTCACCGTTGGCGGTTACGGGTTGCAAAGAGATGCTCAATTATAGCCGCGATCACACGGTAGCGGATAGCCTGAAGTATATGGCAACCTGGCAAGCAGGTATGTTCCGCCCGACTGACATGATGAAAACCTTCCAAGCGAAAGCCCAGAAGCAAGCGCCTCAGTATGATGACCTCTTCCCGGTGAAGGGGTTGTTTGAAAAATAAATGGCAGTGAAGATCCAGAATAAATCAAAAATTACTCCAATTGCCGCCCTGATATTTCAGGGTGGGATTGGGGTTGTCGGGCTTTTGCTTATTCTGGTTGCGGGCATCCCGGTTCAAGCTTTTGGAGCCGGGGTTTGGCCAAGTGTGTTTTATGGCGCTCTGGGCGCTCTATGCACCTACGGTGGGTTGCTACTGGCCTCGCAAATCCCCGGCTTGTTCCCGGCGGATCTCGACCGGCAAATGCGTGGGTTATACGAATTTGCGTCTGGGTACTCGTGGCCTGTTCTTATTTTGCTCTCTGTCTTTGCGGGTGTAGGAGAGGAGCTTTTATTCCGCGGAGCGGTGCAAGGTTGGCTTGCTGAGCACACGGGGCCAATTACCGCAGTGATAGCAGCATCCTTGCTTTTCGGCCTCGTACACTACGTTTCCTTCACTTACTTTGTTATCGCGACCGGCCTTGGGCTGGTGCTGGGTATGGCTTATGCGATAACCGACAGTCTTCTTTTGGTTATGGTCTGGCATGGCGTTTACGACATGGTAGCTCTGTTCTGCCTGCTCCGGTTTCCTCGGTGTAATGTAGGACCAAAAGATTAAGACCGAGCCGCTTTCAGCGCAGTGGTCAGGCGCTCCATAACTCCTCCGCTATGACGCCAGAAGTGCCAATACAACTCAACTTCAAGAGATTGCCCGGGAGCAATACTGACGAGGCGCCCTGTCTTGATTTCTTGCTGAGCCTGAATCTCCGGAATCATGCCGTAACCCATGCCTGCCAACGCCAGTTTCACGAACCCTTCAGAAGATGGGCATAGATGATAAGGGAAGGCGCCGTGATAGCCATTTTGAGCTAAAAACCGGTGTTGCAACTGATCATTTGGCCCGAATACGATTGCAGGCGCCGACTGCAGGCTCTGTTCATTGAAGCCTTGACTGAAATACTGTGTTTTATAGGAGGGCGTTGCTAATGGCAGATAGGTCATGCCGCCGAGTGGAATGCAACGAGCTCCAGCTACCGGTTGTGAGTTGCTGCATAGGCAAGCGGCAACATCACCTTCGCGCATTCGGCGCAGTGCAATGTCCTGATCTTCTACCACCATATCCAGCAACAACATTTCGCTTCGGCAGAACTCTCCAATAGCCGTTGCCCACCAGGTCGCGAGACTGTCAGCATTTAGGGCAATACGCAGTCGTGCGGTGGGCTCGGAAAGGGTCGGAAGTGATTTTGCTAAATCGCGTTCAAGCAGTTGAACCTGTTGAACGTGGTTTAGCAGCTGCTGGCCCGCGGGTGTGGCTTTGGGAACCGGGCTGCGAAACAATACTGGCTGCCCGATGCGCACTTCCAATGTTCGAATACGTTGCGATATTGCGGACTGGCTTAGGCCGAGCACAGCGCCTGCCCGCTCAAAACCTCCCGTCTCGATAACCGTAGCGAGAGCTTCTAATAATTTATAATCAATCATAAGAAAAACTGATGCATCATTATGAATATGAATTTCAAGTATACCGTCATGCGGTTATTCTTGCGGCATCAAAAAAGGAGTAAAAATGGTGCTTGAAGGTTCGCTAGAGAGCTACTTGACGGGATTGATTGTCTGCGGCGGAATCATTGTTGCTATTGGAGCGCAGAATGCTTACGTACTGAGCCAAGCGATCCGACGAGAGCACCATTGGTGGGCGGCTGGCTTGTGCATGTCTGCAGATATTACGCTTTTTACACTTGGTATGTTCGGAGTGAGTGCGGCTTTGATGGCCATGCCACAGGCGCTGGAAATTCTGCGTTGGTTAGGCGTGGCCTTTCTCGGGTGGCTGGCTCTTCAGGCTTTTTATCGGGCCAGTCGGGGCAGGGCGGCACTTGAAACCGGGGAGGTGTCCCGTCGCAGTTTAAAAGGCGTTCTTTTTACCACCTTGGCGGTCACCTTGCTGAACCCGCAGGTGTATCTCGATACGCTCTTATTGATTCCGGCAGTTGGCGCACAGCAGGAAAATGCAACCACCTTTGTGGCAGGCGCCAGCAGCGCATCTGTTCTTTGGTTTGGCTTGCTCGCTTGGAGCGGGTCGGCACTGGCACCTGTTCTTTCGCGCCCGCTAGCCTGGCGAATTATCGACGGCGTAATTGGTGTAATGATGGCAGCTATTGCTTTTCATCTTGCGCTCAACGGCAGTCTATAAGCAGGTTTCGGTTTGCAGGATTTGGTATCCTAATGCCATGTTGAAACTATCCAATACTGTCGAAATCGCGGACTGGGAAATAGAAATTACACAGATTCGAGCTCAGGGTAACGGTGGCCAGAACGTTAATAAAGTGGCCTCGGCCGTGCACCTGCGCTTCGATATTCAAAATTCCGCTCTGCCGCCATTTTATAAAGCGCGGCTTATGGCGCTGCAGGATCAGCGCATAAGCAAAGAAGGCGTTATCGTGATCAAGGCGCAGTCTTTTCGTACGCTGGAGCTCAATAAGGAAGATGCTCTTGAGCGCCTGAAGGAGATGATTCAGGAGGCGGTCAAGGTGCAGAAGGTGCGGCGCGCTACCCGCCCTTCAAAGTCTGCACGGCGTAAACGGGTTGACCGCAAAACCCAGAAGGGCAAAACCAAAGCCTTGCGCGGTAAGGTTCAGGTCTGAGCAGCTGCTATTGGCTGAGATTTGCGGGATTCGATATCTCTAATAAACACCTCTATGTCAGCAAACGCTTCTTCAGCCTCTGGCAGCATGGGCGTGAAAATTTGCCATACATGAACCATACCCGGCCAAGTATGCAGTTCTACATGCGACCCAGCTGCTCTCGCTTTGGCGGTGTACCGCCGTGCGTTATCCAATAGCATCTCCGAATCACTGGCCTGAATCAGTGTGGGCGGCAGGTTGGCGAGATTGCCCAGAAGGGGGGATGCTATAGGGCTAGTGGGTGAAATACGAAAGGCCGCCAGTGTTGCCCACCAGATCACCGGCCGGGGAACTTTAGAGAGGCCACCGAACGTGGGCCCCAGCATAGGGTCTGTGGAAATATTGTTGCGGTTACTGGGCGCCGACAGTGTGAGGTCGGTAGAAGGTGAAAACGCCACAGCACCGTCAGCCTGACGCAATCCATTGTCGCGAATCCATGCCAGCAGCCCAAGGGTATGGCTTCCACCGGCAGAGTCTCCCGCTATTAAAATGAATTCCGGCTCTGACTCGCCATCTGGACCGTTTTCCAATAGCCAGGTGTAAGCTTTGCGGCAGTCTCTCACACCATCCATAAACCGATGCTCTGGCATAAGGCGGTAATCCAAAGAAAAAACGGCAGCATTGGCAATGTGGGACAGTCGGTCTGTAATGGATCTGTGGCTCCGTGGGCTGCCGACCGCCCAGGCGCCGCCGTGAATGTAGAGAATCCTTCGCCGTGTGTCGGCCCCCGGGGCAATCACCCACTCGCCTTTGGGAGTGTTGCACTGGCGGAATTCGGATTGCATATCCAGACCGTCACTCAGGCTGTCCATATGCTTTCGCATCGCAAGCAGCCTCGCTTTGCCGCGAAGGCCCTTGCCTGCTCTGCGCATTTCTTTTAATCGCTCTAGTACATTTTGGTTTTCGGCACTGGGGCTTGCCTCCCTAACGGAATACTCCTCTTGATCGAAGTGCGACAAATCCTCCATGCGAAACACAAGCAGTGTCAATGCAACAATAACCACTATGACGACAGCGATAATCCAGAACATGAGTTGTCCGTATCTTGAGAATTGGTCCTTCAAGCATAGGCGCACTATGCTTTGAATAGGAAGCACCTTCAATGTCACAAAAGGGGGCAGGCGTTGCAAATAGCCTATCGGGCCAGAAATGGGAGTCCTTTCTATCGCTTAACGCTTCGCTGCCTTGGCTTTCCGGGTTTTGGTCGCTTTGATGATTTGGGTTTTTTACCGGCTTCAGGCCTGCCGCCGAGAGCTTTAGATCCCGATTTGTGGCCGGATCTTGGTGACCGCGGAGAGCGCTTGGGTTGTCCGCCTGCTTTCTTTGTAGCGGCAGCAGGCTTGCCCGGAGTGCCGTCAGAGGAGGAATGACGTATCGCTTCAAAAAGTCCTGCCAACTCCTTCTCCGTTAGATCCCGCCATTGACCTACCGCTAACCCCTTCAGGTTGACGTTCATAATACGAACGCGCTCTAGCCGGGTAACCTCAAACCCGAAATGCTCACTCATCCTGCGAATTTGGCGGTTCAATCCTTGCACCAGTGTTATGCGAAATACAAAACGACTCTCTTGCACCACTTTGCACTTTTTGGTCATGGTGCCAAGGATAGGAACGCCCCCGGCCATACCTTGAATAAACGACTTGGTGATGGGCTTGTCGACGGTTACAACATATTCCTTTTCGTGGTTGTTGCCAGCTCGAAGGATTTTATTGACCAGGTCGCCGTTGCTGGTCATGAATATCAGCCCCTGCGAATCCTTGTCGAGGCGCCCGATAGGAAAAATGCGAGTGCTGTGGCCAACAAAGCGCTGGATATTGTGTCTTTCCGCATCATCAGTGGTGCTGACGATGCCCACTGGTTTGTTCAAGGCGATAAACACCAAGTCTTCTTCCGCTCTGGGCTCGATGATCTGGCCGTTTACTCTAACGGTATCTGTGGGTAAAACCTGATCGCCCACGCAGGCGCGCTTGCCATTGATAAAGACATTGCCTTGCTCAATGTAACGGTCGGCTTCACGGCGTGAACACATGCCGCTTTCGCTAATGTATTTGTTGAGGCGCGTAGAATGGTTGTTGGTCATCGGTTACCCGGTTGCGAATCAGAATTCGGGCATGATACCAGCCAGATGTTATTTCTGCGCCCTTGAGCGGGATAAAAGGGTAGGGGGATGAAGGGGAAGATAGAGCCTCCGGCATGCCGGAGGCCCCAACAGCCTTAGTGGCCGTAGATACGCATAGCTGTGTTCTGAACAGACAAGTTGTCCAGAGCAACAGAGCCGATTGAGGTGCCGCCTACGAGCACTTGCCCGATAGTCATGTCAGCCTCGAAGGTATTCAAGTCGATTGCCAAAGCGGAGCCGCCATTGGCTCTGGTGCCGTTGTAAATGTCCATATTAACTTTGGCGCCAAGCTTGGTGATGATTGGGTTGTTTGGATCGAAGTCTGCGCCAGTAAGGTGCAGGTCACGAATGCCAAGGGCCAAAAATGGGATATCAACATCCAGATCGTCGATGGCGAACAAGGTTTGCACGTTCATCTTGTCGGTTGCAGTATCAATGCGGATTTTTAGCTCCGTTACAATACCGTCCATAGCAAAATTGTTGGCCAGCAGGGTGGAGTCTGTGTGTCCTTGCAATGACCATTCCCCGGTTCTAACGGCAAAGTCGATAGGTGCTGCAACGAGTGGGAATACGTTGATCAAAGCGTCGCCGTCGTCCGCAATATCGATTTCGATCTTAATGTTATCGATCAGGTCGCTTGTATCGGCGAACAAAAAGTTTCGGATTGTCGGGTCTGTAAACTCGGCAAACATATCGGTGCGGTTTGCGCCACCGATGAAGATGTCTTTCACAGAAAGCGAGCCTTCATCCGTATAAATGAACTCACCGATATTAACTTTGGTTTCCAACTCAATGGTGACACCGGCCTGACCGGTAATGTTGCCCATATGAGTGTCTTCAAGTGGCTTTAGTTCTGCGCTTGCCGCGAACGACAGGCTTGAAATGGCCAGCACCAGTACTGATTTCTTCAGGCTTTTCATAGTTATTCCTTTTTTTGCTTTTGTTATGTGGGCCAGCCGGTGTGATCCCAGCTGGCCCGGACGGGCCTTATTTAATTAGCCCTGTTTTCCTTACAGCTCCGGGGTCAACGTCAGGTCGATGGTGTTGCCGGAACCAGTCAGGAACTGGTTAAGAACGCTGGTCAGAAGACCACAGTTCTCGAGTGGTGGTAGGTCGTATACGCCGCTCACGTCCCCGCCGGTTGCAGGCGAGAAGTTAGAGCCTTCAACCGAGGTCAGAGTGATATCTACAGGCTGGATTGTCTGGCACTCGCTGCCACCGCCAACGCGAATCGGAAGACCGAACAGCTTGAGCTGAACCTTAGGAACCTTCACGTACAGGTGGGAATTGGCGGTCAGTTTACCGTTAACCAGATTGCCGGTGGTCATTTCTGACTGCTCGAATTCCACGTTCGCTGTAGCGTTTAGGCGGCTGAAAAGAAGCTTGATGGAGAAGTTACCAACAGTTGGCTCAACGTTTAGGTCGGCTTCGAAGGTGCCGCTCGCCAGCTCTAGAAGAGTTGCGATGCTGCCGGTCAGAGGCAGAGTGCTGTCCGACGAGTTGATATAGGTAGAGCCTGCAAGACCCAGCAGAAGCTCGATTTCGTTAGTCGGTGCTTCAAAGCCTTCTGCAGTTACTGGTACGGAGACTTCTGCATTCTCAGGATCGTCAGAGGAGATGACCAGCTGTGCGTTGCGTACGCCTGCAGCCGCCGCTGTAAAGCTTACTTCAGCAGAGCAAGTCTGGCCAGGTGCGACTGTGGTGCAGTTGTTGGTCTGCAGGAACTCGCTTGCATCAGGACCGGCAAGCTCGATGCCGTTGATCAGCAGAGTGTCGTTGCCATTGTTGGAAATTGTGACCTGGGTAGAATTGCTCTGGCCCAGTTGAACTCGGCCCAAGTTTACAGAGGCAGGTGTTACCGCAATTTCCGGAATTGGCGCAAGCACGCTGCGGCCGTTCAGGGCAACGTCTACAGAGCTGTTCTCTGCATCCGTTGAGTTGATGGTTAAGGTTGCACTCTGGGTGCCTTCGCCATCGGGGATGTAGGTAACGTTTACATCACAGCTTTCGCCAGCGGCGATGGTGCCACAGCTGTTGCTTTGCATGAATGCACTGGCGTTCGCGCCAGCAATCGAAACACCGTTGATACCAAGTGCCGCATTACCGGTGTTGCTCAGAGTAACGATCTCATCTTTGGTGGTGCCAGCTTGCACGTTACCAAAGGCCACTTCGTCGCGGTTTACTGCAATGCGTGGTGTATCAGAAGGCTCGTCTACCACCGCAACGGTTTGCAGTAAATTATCTTGACCTGCAAGCAGTGTACAGTTGGTTGTAATTTCACCAATCGGTGCGGGGGCAATATCACCATTAGCAGTACGAGCAACCAGATTCAGTGTCAGTCCACCAACGCGGATTTCAGCATTACCGACATCTTGGGCGCTAAATGTGAACTCCGGTGCTTGGCCGCTTGCAGGAACCGTGAATGCTCCAGATTCTGATGGGATCGGGCTGGGGGGAATGGTCAGGGTTACTGTTTGCTCAACGGTACCGCTAGTAGTAATGATCTGGTTCGTGTTCACCGCGGTGCCTTCAACGGTTTCTGAACCAACCAGCTTGAGACCGGTACGCGAGTCTTCGTTTACAAGTGTCATTGCGGATACAGCGAACGCGGGCAAAGGAGTGCCAACAGTTGCGCTCGTCGGGATGTCTGCGCTGATTTCCGCGCTGATAGGCTGGTCGCCGATCAGTGGGAACGGGCAGGTGAATTGCAGATTGGTAGTGACCGGTGCGGCCATAACGCTTCCGGCACCAGACATTAATGCTGCAGCTGCCATAGCGGGCGCAAGTATGCGTCCGCCGGGGTTGGTGTTCCTGAGTTTCATGAGTTCGTCCTCTGTAAAGCATCGTTATTATGGGAGGGCGCGCAGACAACACCGAAAACGACTATTTCAATCGGACTTGCAAAATACCCTTTTGCCACGCGTTTATACGCAAGTGTGCAGGCCTATTAGGCCCCTGAAGACCGCAGTGGGTCATTGCCGTTCGCGGCATGGTTTTTGTCCAAAGCGGCGATAATGTGCAGAGAATGTCCAAACCGTGACCGGCTTCAAATTGCTTTGCTGTTGAGTTGACTGGAGCAATTACTGGCTTTTTTGCGACTGCTTGCGAACATCACCCGGAGTTTTCCCCGTCCAGGTACGGTAGGCTTTGGTGAAGCTTGCCTGATCACTAAATCCAAGCTTTTCAGCAATGGATTCCAGGGGCACATTGGTGTCTCTGAGGTATAAAGTTGCGAAGTTTTCCCGAATTTCGTTTCTTACTTCACGAAACGAAGTGCCTGCACTGGCAAGGTGTTGGCGCAGGGTGCGAGCACTTATGTCGAGGCGCCGGGCAATGTTGCTTGTGGTGCATGGCCGACCAGGCTGGCTCATGATCATCTCCCGAACCTGCATCAGTGTTTCATCGGCCTGCCCGGTTTGTTGCCCGGCTATTTTTCGTGTGCGGGCCAAAAGAAACTGAAGGCTTACGCTATCCTTTTGGCTGGGCTGCCCTTTCAATGTCATGGTTATCTGGTTGCAGGGCGCGTCGAAGTGGAACTCGCAATCCTTAGCCAATGACTGCCATGAGTTGGCATCACGCCGTGCTGGGAAAGCAAACTGGATGTCGAAATGCTCACATACCTCCGCAGATACCCGGTGAATACTGCCCATGTACATTTTGGTTATACAGGGGTTGAGCTCACCCAGCCCCCAGGTATCGAGCAGACGAATATTGAAGGTTGGTCCGGTGGAGTTAAGCTCCATATCCATTAAGGGAAGGCCAACACGCAGATACTGGACAATCATGCTGATAAGTTGTCGCGGATTGTCCTGACCAAGTACGGCAAACCCAAGTAGACCGTGGCTGGGCAAGTCCAGCTGTTGCCCGAACTGGAAGGCAGCTCTCTCGTCGTTCATTAGCCAGTCTGCTTTTTTCAGCACGGAGGTTATCTCCTGCATGCTGATACTTGCGTCTGGGTCATCCAGCATCGCGTCAGTAATATTGGTGTCGTTTAGGAGGGCTGCCCGTTTTACACCTCTGCGTTCCATAAACTCGATGAAACGACGCACATAGCGTGCAGAGATCAGGGGCACCTCAAGGGCCATACGATTTGAAATATCCATACTCCTATCCCTGATACGAGCGAAGCCCGTAAGATCGTCGTGTTTTGCTACTGGTTCAGGCGAAAATCGGTTACTTTTTGCATTTTGATTGGCGTGCACAGTATAGACATGATGCTGTTGAGTCGATTTGGCAGCCCGTCACGAAACGGCCGCGATGGCCGGATATGACAAATGAAACATTTGTCAGGTTGAGCATAGGTAGTTGGAGGGTGCTTGCAGAAACCAATACTAACGATAGAAAGGGCAGCTCATCCTGTTGTTTGTGAGGGCGCCCCATGCACCGTGTGTAAGCAAGGTACTTTGGCTGGCTTTCGAGTTGTAGATGGCAAAAGGTACTTGCGTTGCCCGCTCTGCGAGGCAACTTTAATGGCGCAGGAAAGCTGGCTTTCCGCGGAAGAAGAGCGCGTTGTGTATGATCTTCACAACAATGATCCGGGCGATTCGGGCTATAGAGCCTTTCTGGAAAAGCTAGCGGTGCCCATGATTGAACGCATCCCGTCTGGAGCAGTAGGGCTGGATTTTGGTTGTGGCCCCGGTCCGGCGCTTGCGGAAATCTTGCGCGAATCCGCAATGGATGTGGCGTTGTACGACCCCTTCTTCTACCCGGAGCCGTCAGTTTTAGATCAACAGTACGACTTCATTACCTGCACGGAGGTGGTTGAGCATTTGCATCACCCGGCAAAGGTATTTACTCAGTTAGATGGTTTGCTAAAGCCCGGAGGATGGCTTGGCATAATGACGTGTTTTCAAACCTGCGATGAGCGGTTCGATAACTGGCATTACCGCCGAGACCCCACCCATGTTGTGTTTTATCGTGAAGCAACCTTGAGGCTTATTGCAAAGCGCATGGGCTGGATTATGTCGGTGCCCTGTAAGGATGTGGCTGTTTTTCACAAGCCTTTATGAAAAAATGGGATGCTAGTAAGCACTAAAACGGGCTCAAAATGTCGAAAGCCCAGTGGCTTCCATTAACCTGTATCGCCAGTAACGCAGCGCTGAGTCGTCCGCCCAGTGCTCGTAAGGTAGGCTCATAGTAGGGTCTGAGTCTGGGCCAGACTGCCACTGGCGGTCAAAGAAGCTCTTGGCCTTTGTGGCTAATGCAGAATCGGGTGCGACAGAGACCCAAGCATTGGTTTCCAGGTTCAGGTCATCAAGATTGCGCCGAGTAAAGTTAGCGGAGCCTAGCAAAACCTCAGTAGGGCCGGTTGCCGGGTGTAGCATCAACAGCTTGCTGTGGCACTGCTCACCCAAGGTGTTGCACCAGCGTACGGGGATGCCAGCTTTGTGCAACTCCAGTGCAACTTGCCGGTTGGGTATGCCGCTTTTTTGATGGCCAAATGCTTCGTTGTTGGCATCAAGCAGAACCCTCACTTTTGCGCCACGCTTATGGGCATCGAGCAGCGCAGCAACCACTGACCGGTGTGACAGGTAAAAAAAGGCGAGATCAAGCTGGCTTCCGTTTTGGGCGCTAGAGATCATCTCAAGTGCCGTATCCCGAATCGCAGATTCAGTTTTCACTGCAATCGTTCCAGCAGCATTGTCGGTGGTTACCTCAGACGATATTTTCTGGTTGATCAGCTTATTCAGTGCCGTGTTAGGTTGGCGAGACATAGCTAGAACCGCCTGCTCACTTTTCAGAACATCTATAACCGCCGGGCCAGTAAAACTAATCGCAATGTTGCTATGCCTGCTGCTGCCATCGTGCGGGTTGGCAGACGTTATGAAAGCCCGCAGCTCATCACCCTCGTCGGCAACCAAAACCTTGCGATGGTTGGCTTTGAAGTTGGGTAAGGCAAGGTAGCTACGAATAGTGACGGGCTCTGTGCCTAGAGCATTTGGCAGCCAGCCACTTTCAGCATTGTTTCCAAACCACTGGCAGCAGAGCCGCCAGATTGCAGACCATGCAGGGTTGCTGTCCCGTAGCGGTCGCAGGTTGGTTTCTGTTACGGAGATGCCCGCTTGCCGAAGGGCCTGAAACCATGGCGATACAGAGCCACCGTAAAGAGTATTCAGTGGGTCAGAGATGACAACAATCTCCAACTCCGGCTGCTCTGCTTTCCGATTGATAAGCGCTTGGGTTAGCTGCTCCGAAAGGCGGCGGTGCGCTACACCTTCAGGGCTGCTGCTGTTGAAGAGAAACATATCGACCAGAATAAAGGACTGAGCCTGACCGATGAGGCGTAGGATTTCGTCAAATATCTCGTGGTCGCGGGTTTCGGAGCCGTCGCTGTGGTGGATGGTGGTATCTGTCAACAGCTTTGCATCACTGAGTGGGTGTGCGCCGCCGTTGTAACTGATGCCGGGCGGCAGGGGCTTGTAGCTGTGATATATCCCCACGCCGACCAATGCCAGAACGATAACTGCGAACAATACCTTCAATGTCATAAACGGCTCTGTGTCGTTTTAGCCAGCATGGTTTTCTTTAACCAAATCAGAAAACCGTTTCAGCAGACCGGAGGCTTCCGGGGCATCGGTAACCGAGCTGATCATAGCTTGCGGGTCGAACCCTTCACGTTCCAGGTCTGGCGCTTGCACACCCAAGTAGGCTTTCATAACAGCGCTGGAAAACTCCGGATGAAATTGCACGCCCCACGCACACTTACCCACACGGAATGCCTGATGTGGCTCGAACTCATTACGGCCGAGCAAAACTGCACCCGGAGGTAGGCTCAATACGGACTGTTTATGAGTAAGCTGCGCGCTGAAGTTAGGAGGCATGGCACGGAATAGCGGGTCTTCCAGAGCACTGGTCAGCAGCTCTATGCGTTTTGTTCCGCTCTCGCGGCCCTCCGGATGGTAGCCAACTTCGCCGCCTAGGGCGTGTGCCAGAAGCTGGTGCCCGTAACACACCCCGAGTAAGGGAATGGTTTTGTCAACTACACGGACCAGCCATTGTGCAGCGCTTTCGCTCCAGGGTTCGCGGTCGCTTACCATGGCCGGAGATCCGGTTACCACAACACCGTCCCAATCAGCGGGATCGGCGGGTAGCTCACCGGCCTCGGCATCAAATACGGTAATGTCTAACCCTGATGACAGGCCGCGCAAGAACCACTGATCGAAGTCACCGAACTCTTTTTTGATGCTCGGATAGGTGCTACCGGTTTTAAGAACAGCCACTCGCGGCTTAGGTAGGCTCACTGTTCCGGCAATTCCGCGTTGTGGAAGATGTTCTGCACATCGTCCAGTTCGTTCAGCATGTCGCAAAACTTTTCAAACATGGGGATGTCGTCACCTTCCACCGGCGTTGTGGTTTTCGGCAGGAATTGGATTTCATCCACCTCGAAGTCGATATCGGCAAAGGCGTCTGTCAGTGCTTGACGAGCTTTGGCATATTCCGTGTTTGGTGTGAATACGGTGATCTTCCCATCTTCGTTTTCAATATCGGTAACGTCGACGTCGGCTTCCATCAAAGCTTCAAGCACGGCTTCATCGTCTTCGCCTTTGAATACGAAAATAGCGCTGTGGTCAAACATGTGGGCAACAGTGCCCGGTGTGCCGATTTTGCACTTGGTTTTGGTAAAGGCTAGGCGCACATCGCCAAAGGTGCGGTTAGGGTTGTCGGTTAGGCAATCGACAATCACCATGCAGTTACCGGGGCCGTAGCCTTCGTAGCGAGCCGGTGAGTAGTCCTCGCCAGCGCCACCCCGGGCTTTATCTATGGCTTTTTCGATAACGTGGGAGGGCACCTGATCTTTTTTTGCACGATCAATCAGCCCGCGTAGTGATAGGTTGCCATCCGGGTCGGTTCCGCCGGACTTGGCGCTCATGTAGATTTCGCGCCCGTATTTACTGTAAACCTTGGTTTTGGCCTGTGCTGTTTTGGCCATGGATTCTTTGCGGTTCTGGTAGGCTCTGCCCATTTTTGCGATGCCTTCTACTTGCGGGTGAAAAGGCAAGATTTTACGCAAGAATCCCCGTTTGGGACAGGCCTATTTGGTTGGCCTGTCCCGCAAGCGTTTAGATGTAGTCAACGGGCTCGCGATAGTTGTCCTGCGTCATCAGGTCGATACCGCACTCCACATTGCTTACCCAATTCAAAAACTGATCAACCATCACCGGGCCTTCAAAGCGCTTTCCGTGCTGGGGCACAATCATTGCCACGTCCATTTCCCGGATCATGTTAGCCCACAGTCTGCATACCTTGTTTGAGGCAATATAGCGCCGGTGGAATCCCATCATATGGGGAATATGGCGGTCAAAGTCCTGTACTGGAAGGTGGTCGTCAGCAGCGCCCATCGATGCCCCAAGATCTCCAGAGAACAGGATTTTTGAGACCGGATCGTAGAACTGCAGGTTGCCCACAGAGTGCATGAAGTGGGCAGGCAAACACTGTAGGTAAGATTCACCAAACTTTACGTTGGCGCCTGCATCCGGAATGCTGATGATGCGGTCGTAAACGTTGCCGCTTAGTTGATTGGTGACGTAGCTTGATACCAAATGCGGGAGGAACCGCGCCCACAGCTTTGATGTGACAATTTTTGCACTCGTATGAACAATCCAGCGATCAATGGCGCCGATAATGTCGGGGTCCTGATGCGATGCAAATACAAAGTCCATATCCTTTATATTCATGTATTTGGACGCAGCCACCGCAAGCGGTGTGTAGGTGAGGTCGCCGCCTGGGTCGATCAAGGCTTCGTGTTTGCCGTCAACGATCAAAAACTGATTAGACTGAACGCCTTCTCCGGTGACCAGAGAATCAAACATTAGGCACTTGTGGTGCCCGTTATCAAACAGGACGATCGGCTCGTTTGCCATTTTGATCTCCGCAGTGATGAGGGTCGGCCGGTAGGCCTTTTAGTTGCAAGTGGCGCGGAGAGTACAAAATTGACGGATAGCAACAATTGCCACAGGTCAATTATCTGATATCCATCAAGTAACGTTTTGTATCATTCGAAGCCGTGAGTCAGGCCAGTTTGGGAACCTGCTTGATCCCACGACGTATGGCGTGTTCCAGCCCGGCACTGACCAGTTTTCCGGTGTAGGGCACGATATCGTCAAAGGTAATGCGATAGCGCACTCGGGTATGACCTTCCGGGGTGTCTTCAAAGCGAATGCGGCCCAAGTGATTGCGGATCGGGCTCAAACTGGTGATTGTGTATTCAATCAACGTGTCCGGCTCAAAACTGGTTACCGTTTCCTCCAGTCCAATCGGGCCGATGCCAAGCTTGCGCACAGAGCCAAGGCCGTTAGGGTCTGCTTGATCGCTGTTCTTGATTCTTTTAACAGGCGCCCCGAGAAGCTTCCCGAAGCTATTATGATCAGCGAATAGTGCAAACACCTTGCTGCGCGGTACGTCGAAAGTTTCGTCAATTTCAAAAGTATGTGTCGCCATTTTTATGCTTCTTTTGCGTCTTTGTCTCCAAGACTAACGGTTTCGCTTCTGCAACAAAAGTCGTAGATGGAAACAGGCGAGTTACTGGCCTGTTGTGCCTTATTAATGCCTCGGCGTGTGTCTGTAATCCATTGGTGACTGCCCCATGACTTTTTTGAATAGCCGGGAGAAGTAATAAGCATCGTCATAGCCCAGACGGTGGCTTATCTCTGTAAAACTCAGGCTTGTAGCATCCAGCATCTGGCAAGCACGCTCCACTTTAAGGTGAAGGAAGTGCTGGATGGGTGAGGTACCAGTTTGTTCACGGTAGCGTGTCGCAAAATGCGCAGGGGAAAGCCCAGCAAGATCGGCAAGCTGTTCAAGGGTAATGCGCTCATCGAGGTGTTCGTGCATGTAATTGTTGATGGTATCCAGTTCGGCTTTTCGTTCTTGGCTTGTTTCATCAATACTGATCGGCACCGCAGCCAATAGTTGCCTTAGACGGTTGGCCGCATGAATCAGACCGCGCGCCCGAAAGCCCGTCTGGCGAACAGATAGCAGGCCGTTAAAGTCCACCAGCAGCCGAGGTTGTCTCCCCAAATGGCGGATTGGTGTTGACGCATCAAACCCCATATATGTGTGAAATTCGTTAGCCAATGGCCCGGTGTAGTGCACCCAGTGAATCGTCCAGGGGTTTTCCGGGTCAGCTGTATAACGGTGGCTGGCCCCCGCTGGCAGTAACAGAAGGTCTCCTGCCTCCATTGTGTAAGGCTCTCCTTTTAAGTTCAGAAAGGCCCTGCCTTCGGTGCAGTAAATCAAAAGATTGTCGCGATGATGCTCCCGGTGCATGTGGTGGCCTGTGGCTCTGCGATAGTGGCCGAATGCCAGTGGATAGAGGTCCCGAGTGAGCGGATGATCAGACAAAAGGCTAATAATGGGAGCTGGTACCACGTAGCGTATGCTGTCTTTGGGTACTGGCCATAAGGACGTTTGTGTCATGCTGAGTGCTTGTGTTGTTTGCGGGATAATCGAAAGATAGTCCATCAAGGTCGAAATTTAGTCAATCATCAAGTGCCAGAGGTCGTGCTAAGGTCCCAGCATAGATTGCTATAGATTGCTCATTCATTGCCAAAGCCACTGTGCTATTGGCGCGCTTTCCGCACAACAACAAACAGGGATACCAAGATGAAAGACGTTCCGCTGTACCTAGCAGGTGAATTTGTTCAGAGCCAAACCAACGAATGGATTGACGTAACCAACCCGGCCACGAATGAAGTGATCGCCCGAGCGCCGTTTACCACCAGCGCAGAGATGCGTAAGGCGATTGAGACTGCCGGTGAGATCTTCAAAACATGGAAAGAGGTTCCGGTTTCGGAGCGCGCTCGTGTGATGCTGCGTTATCAGGCCTTGCTGAAAGAACACCACGACGAGATTGCAGAAATCCTGTCGCAGGAGACCGGCAAAACATTTGACGATGCCAAGGGCGATGTCTGGCGTGGCATTGAAGTTGTCGAACATGCAGCCAACGTCGCTTCGATGATGATGGGTGAAACCGTCGAAAACGTAGCCCGGGAAGTGGATACCCACTCTTGGATCCAGCCTTTGGGCGTGTGTGCAGGTATCACTCCGTTTAACTTTCCGGCGATGATCCCTCTTTGGATGTTCCCCATGGCCATTGCCTGCGGCAACACCTTTATCCTCAAGCCGTCTGAGCAAGACCCGCTCACGCCTATGCGTTTGGCTGAGTTGTTTGAAGAGGCCGGTGCACCCAAGGGTGTGCTGCAGGTTGTGCACGGAGGCAAAGAACAGGTTGATGTGCTGCTTACCGACCCCGCAATCAAGGCTGTGTCCTTCGTAGGCTCTGTGCCTGTTGGCCGCTACATATACGAAACCGGAACCCGCAACATGAAGCGTGTTCAGAGTTTTGCTGGCGCCAAGAATCACATGGTTATCATGCCGGACGCAGATAAGCAGCAGGTTCTCAATGCCCTCGTAGGTGCGTCTGTTGGCGCAGCGGGCCAGCGTTGCATGGCTATTTCGGTCGCCGTATTTGTGGGTGAGGCCCAAGCCTGGATTCCGGAACTTAAAGAGGCCATGGCAAAAGTTCGCCCGGGTGCCTGGAACGATTCCGGCGCAAGCTACGGCCCGGTGATTTCGGCCAAAGCCAAAGATCGTGTTGAAGCGCTTATTGCCACCGGCGAAGCGCAGGGTGCAAACCTACTCCTCGACGGTCGTGGCTGTAATGTTGATGGTTTGCCAGATGGCAACTGGGTTGGCCCAACCCTGTTCTCTGGCGTTACCACCGAGATGGACATCTATAACGAAGAAATCTTTGGCCCGGTACTCGCCTGCATGGAAGAGGACAGTCTGGCGGACGCTATCGCCCTGATTAACAAGAGCCCGTATGGCAATGGCGTATCCATCTTTACAGGTTCTGGCGGTGCTGCCCGTAAGTTCCAGCATGAGATCGAGGTCGGTCAAGTGGGTGTGAATATTCCCATTCCTGTGCCCCTGCCGTTCTTCTCGTTCACTGGTTGGAAAGGATCGTTCTACGGTGACCAACACGCTTACGGCAAGCAGGCTGTGCGCTTCTACACTGAAACCAAAACGGTTACATCCCGTTGGTTCTCCAGTGAGGCGACAACGTCCGAGGCTAACTTTTCTATCCAGTTGCGTTAATTGCGTTCTTCGCCAGGAGCCTAACGATGGATTTTAACCTGACTGAAGACCAGCTCGCGTTCCGCGAAGCAGCCCGTGCCTTTGCGGAGAAATCCATGGCCCCCCATGCGGCCAAGTGGGATGACGAACACATCTTCCCTGTGGACGTGTTGAAAGAAGCCGGGGAAATGGGATTTATGGGGATTTACACCCCGGAAGCACTCGGTGGCATGGGGCTGTCGCGGCTTGATACATCGGTCATCGTTGAGGAACTGGCAGCAGCCTGCCCCTCAACGGCTGCCTTTATCACCATCCACAATATGGCAACTTGGATGGTGGCAAGCTTTGCGCCCGATGCGCTCAAGCAAGATGTGGTGCCGAAGCTGGCCAGCGGTGAGTGGTTAGCGTCTTATTGCCTAACGGAACCCGGTGCGGGTTCCGATGCAGCCAGCCTGAGAACCAAGGCGGTTCGAGAGGGTGATAGCTACATCATCAATGGCAGTAAGATGTTTATCTCTGGCGCTGGCGAAACCGATATTCTGGTGTTGATGGCCCGCACCGGCGCGGCGGATTCCGGTGCCAAGGGTATTTCCACATTCGTGATTCCCGCGGATGCGGAAGGCATTTCCTACGGCAAGAATGAAGAGAAAATGGGCTGGCACTCCCAGCCCACGCGCATGATCAGCCTTGAGAACGTTCGCGTTCCCGTAGCCAGTCGCATTGGTGAAGAAGGTGATGGCTTCGCCATTGCGATGAAAGGGCTTGATGGCGGCCGCCTCAATATCGCTACTTGCTCGCTGGGAGGGGCCCAAGCGGCGTTGCTTAGAGCCCGCAACTACATGCACGAACGGCAGCAATTCGGTAAACCTTTGGCAGCCTTTCAGGCATTGCAGTTCAAACTGGCGGATATGGCGACCAATCTGGTGGCAGCCCGGCAGATGGTGCGCCTTGGCGCGTTCAAGCTCGATAGCGGCGACACCGAAGCCACGCTCCACTGTGCCATGGCCAAGCGCTTCGCAACCGATGTCTGCTTTGATGTGGTGAATGATGCACTGCAACTGCATGGTGGCTACGGATATATCCGGGAGTACCCTCTGGAACGCTATCTGCGCGACCTGCGTGTGCACCAAATTCTGGAAGGCACCAACGAAATCATGCGGTTAATTGTTGCCCGTCGCCTGCTGGATGACGGCGTGGCCGAGGCCATCCAATAAGCGCACAAAAATAACAGGAGAACCATGATGAGCGATCTGATTCAGCTCGAAAAACGCGAACACATTGCAGTATTAACGATCAATAACCCACCGGCCAATACATGGACGGCGGATTCCCTAAATGCACTGGCAAAAATCGTTCGTGAGCTCAACGAAGACACGAACATTTTTGCGCTGGTTCTGACCGGGCAGGGCGAGAAGTTCTTCTCTGCCGGGGCTGATCTTAAAACCTTTGCGGATGGCGACAAGGCCCGTGCTAACGAAATGGCTCAGTTGTTCGGGGCAGCCTTTGCCGCGCTGACAGCATTCCGGGGCGTTTCCATCGCCGCGGTGAACGGTTACGCCATGGGCGGTGGCCTTGAGTGCGCACTGGCCTGTGACATCCGCATTGCTGAAGAGCATGCCCAGATGGCTCTGCCAGAAGCGACGGTTGGTTTGCTGCCTTGTGCTGGCGGCACCCAGAACCTGCCCTGGATCGTTGGGGAAGGTTGGGCCAAGCGTATGATTCTATGCGGTGAACGAGTCAAGGCCGACAAGGCACTGCAGATTGGTTTGGTTGAAGAGGTTGTGCCCACTGGCAAGAGCCTTGAGAAGGCACTGGAACTGGCAGAAATGGCCTGCAAACAGAGCCCGTCTTCGGTTGCACGCTGCAAAACTCTGGTAATGAGTTCCCGTGATGGTCGCAGCCATTCCGATAGCTGGCGTATGGAGCGTGAGCTGTTTGTTGAGTTGTTCTCAACCGAAGATCAGAAAGAAGGCGTGAATGCTTTTCTGGAAAAGCGTAAACCGGAATGGAAAAACCGCTGAAACCCGAAACCTGCCGGTTTAAGGATTTTTATGAGCAACCAACCGATTGTTTTTGAAGAGTGGAAAACCGCTGACGGCGCGCTGATTGCAGTAGCCCGGCTGAATACACCCAAGGCGCTCAACTCACTCTCTCTTGAGATGATTCGGATGCTGACGCCACAGCTCAAAAACTGGGCGCAAGACGACCGCGTTCGTGCAGTCTGGATTGAGGCCGAAGGCGACAAAGCGTTCTGTGCCGGTGGCGACATAGTTGCCCTTTACCGGAGCATGACCGAGCCCCAGAGCGGAAGCGGCACCAGCGTAGGTACCGCGTTTTTTACAGAAGAATACGAAATGGACTATCTAATCCATTCGTTTCCCAAGCCTGTGGTGTGTTGGGGGCATGGGATAGTTATGGGGGGCGGTATTGGCATCATGGCTGGCGCCTCACATAGAGTGGTTACGGAAGCATCCATGCTGGCTATGCCGGAAAGCAGTATCGGGCTGTACCCGGATGTAGCAGCAGGCTGGTTTTTGAACCGTACCCCCGGGCGCACAGGGTTGTTTTTGGGTTTAACCGGTGCCCGTATGAACGCAGCAGACGCCTTGTTCGTGGGTCTTGCCGATCGCTTCATCAAGCATGAACACAAGGCAGCGGTGGTTGCCGACCTGACCGCGCGTAACTGGCAGGGGGAAGACGCCTTTGCCGTGATGAGCAGTGTACTCAGGCACCACGAAAACCAAAGCGCCGATGCCTTGCCAGAGTCTCCGGTGCGGTCGAATTTCGATACCATCAATCGCGTCACCGATGCCGACACTTTGGCCGATATAGTGTCTCAAATGAAGGAGCTTGCGAGCGGTGAAGGCTGGCTGGCCAAGTCGACCAAACCGTTGAGTGCCGCATCGCCAACATCCTTGGCACTATGCTGGCAGCACTTGCGCAATTGCCGTCTGAATAGTCTTCGTGAGGTGCTCGACAAAGAGCTAACGTTGTCCAAAAACTGCCTTGGTAAAGGCGAGTTTGCCGAAGGCGTGCGTGCCCTCTTAATCGATAAAGACAAGCAACCCCGCTGGCGCTACACATCGCTGGAAGAAATGGACAGCGAGTGGATCGACAGCTTTTTCGAGAAGTAGCCAAACAGGCCGCCTGAGCAGAGGCGGCCTAATCAACCGAATACAAAAACAAGGGGATGAATATGGCAAAGATTACCTTTATCGGCTTGGGCAACATGGGTGGCCCAATGGCTGGCAACCTTGTGAAAGCCGGTCACGACGTAACCGTGTTTGATTTGTCAAAAGACGCCGTAGCCGCACTGGTTTCCGAAGGTGCAAAAACCGCAGAGACAGCACATGACGCAACCAAAGGTGCCGAGTGCGTAATTACCATGTTACCGGCCGGAAAACACGTTGAAGCGGTGTATCTGGGAGAAGATGGTTTGCTGGCGGCTCTGCCTGAGGGCACGCTGGTAATTGACTCATCGACCATTTCTCCCGAGACCGCTCGAGGTGTGGCGGAGCAGGCAGAAGCAAAGCAAATCCCGTTCCTCGATGCGCCGGTCTCTGGCGGTGTGGGCGGCGCTAAAGCGGGCACACTGAGCTTCATTTGCGGCGGCGACGAAGACACCTTCAACAAAGCAAAACCGATTCTGGAAAGCATGGGCAAGAATATCTTCCATGCTGGCGATCACGGCGCAGGGCAAGTTGCTAAAATCTGCAACAACATGCTGTTGGCCATCCTGATGGCAGGCACCAGTGAAGCCTTGGCTCTGGGCGTAAAAAACGGATTGGACCCCGCGGTTCTCTCTGAAGTCATGAAGCAGAGTTCCGGCGGCAACTGGGCCTTGAATGTATACAACCCATGGCCAGGCGTAATGGACGGAGTACCCGCATCACGGGATTACGAGGGCGGCTTTTTGGTCAATTTGATGAACAAAGATCTTGGCTTGGCCTTCGATAACGCTGTGAAAAATCAGGCTGCCATTCCCATGGGCTCTCTCGCCCGAAATCTGTTCACGCTCCATGCCGAGCAAGGCAACGGAACGCTGGATTTCTCAAGTATCCAGCGTTTTTACAAGCCGGAGTAGCTTATACCGGGGCGCAGTTTTCTGTGCCCCGGAAAGCATGCTTGGATGTGGCGAATCTGCTCAAAGTCCTAAAGCGTGAGCATTGTTGCCTGTCGGTTGAGAGAGCACTATAATCAACATGTAAATGGGTAAACGCTGTAAAAGTCATTAGGGGAGGGGAGTATGTTGGTTTTGCGAGAGAGCTACCCCGTCGACACAGTGCCACCTCAAAATGACGGCCCGACACTGACTGATGCTCACAGCACCGCAGGGCTTCGCTGGCTGTTTGATCGCCGCGAACGTTGGGGGTTGACCATGGACGATCTGGGAACGCTCCTTGGCGGTATCAGTCGTCGCACTTTGACTGGGTGGCAAGCTAAAGTAAATGCCGGAGCAACAGTAGAAGTGTCTCGAGATGTGATGGATCGAATCAGTTTACTACTTGGTATCCACAAGGCACTTACTCTCATAGCTCCGTCAGGCCACGAAAACATGGCCAACGAATGGTTCCAGAAGCCGGTTGACTTGATGGGTCTACAAGGAACATCCATCAAGAGTTATTTGCTGGAACAGGGCTCCATGGAAGCCCTTTACTACATTCGTCGTAATCTAGACGCAATGCGTGGCTAGGAAATAAAACGATGGATCGAGTAATACCGCATTGGAAGCATTACCGTATTATTCACAGTAAATACCCACCGATAGACTGCTTTGAGAGCCCCGACTCCATTCTTCTTGGTGAACTGGAGTCGGCAACCAGCGATAGAGTTGTTCACTGGCCGCGCTATATTGATGAAAAGGATTATCGGGCTGGTCCTGGATGGGGCGCAGTGATGGCGTCGTTTTGTTACCCGTCAGAAGGGCGATTCAATACCCGTTCCCGGGGCGCCTATTACGCAGGAGACTCTTTGGAAACAGCACTCAAAGAATGGATTTATCATTCAGGCAAGGTATGGCGCGGCTTCGGTGTGGGCAGCGATTATTCGGCAGTGGTTCGCTGTTACACCGGGCAGGTTGTTGAACCTCTGGTGGATCTCCGGGGCCAACCCCAATACATGCACGATACAAACTACTCACCCGGACAACAGGTGGCAGCCAACCTTATAAACTCCGGGGAATTCGGAATTCTTTACAGCTCTATACGGGCTGATGGAGCCGAGGCCGTGGCGCTACTACGGCCCCCCGCTACAAGTCCAGTCACGCAAGCTGGTCACTACTCCTTGCACTGGGACGGCGAGCGGTTTACCAAGTACGCGGAACTCACAGAGTACCACTTCATTTAGCAGAGAACCGGTCTTCACCTAAAAACTATTGAGCAAGATAACTATAAGTAGGAGAATGATTTTTTTAAATGAAAGATCGGTAGCGCGAAAAACGTAGCCGGTTGTTGATCACGGTTGCAGGCCGCTTTACCTATGCTGACAAACACCTTTGTGCTCTATTTATCGACCGTGTTGATCTGGGGATCAACCTTTATCGCAATCCCTTTACAGTTGGGTGAGGTGCCCGGCGATGTGTCTATCGCATACCGGTTCGGTTTGTCGGCACTGGTGCTGATGCTGTGGTGCAGCCTCACCCGGCGGAAGATGAAGTTTGATTTCCGCCAACACCTCTGGATGGCAGGTCAGGGCCTGATGCTGTTCGGGTTCAATTACATGCTGGTTTATCAGGCTGCAGCCAATATCACCAGCGGCCTTATCGCGGTTGTGTTCTCCACCATTATCGTTATGAACATCGTAAACGGGGCACTGTTTTTCGGTAACCGTGTTCCGCGTTCCGTTATCGTTGGCGCAGCGTTTGGGCTAGTGGGCATTTGTCTGGTATTCCTGCCGGAAATTCGAGCGCTGGATGCCGACGGCACTACACTGCGGGCGATGATGCTGAGCCTCGCAGGCACCTTCATTACTTCCTTCGGTAATATGCTGTCGGCTCGCAACCAGTCAGTAAAACTACCGGTTATGCAGACCAACGCCTATGGCATGGCTTATGGCGCACTTGCGCTTGCACTAATCGCTTGGGGTAGGGGCGAAGCCTTTGGTTTTGAAACCACATGGGCTTACACAGGCTCTCTGGTTTATCTGGCTTTGATCGGCTCCGTACTCGGTTTCGGGAGTTTTCTCACACTGCTTGGTCGCATTGGCCCTGAGCGCGCAGCCTACTGCATGGTGCTATTTCCAATCGTTGCGCTGGCGCTTTCAACGGTTTTCGAAAACTACATCTGGACGTTAGAAGCCGTTGCAGGCGTGTCGCTGGTGCTCGCAGGCAACTTATTGGTGATCCTACCTAAAGAAAAGTTGCAACGTATGTGGCGAGCCTTTCGGCCTGTGGCTAGTCGCACGGCTGAGTGAGTGTGCTGCTGACGTTGTGATTGGTACGAGGTGTGAGTAGCGTAGCGTTACGTCTATAATGGCCGCCCTTCGTGGCCGATCTATATTTTCAAAACGCGCCGAAATCTCTAAACCGGGTACCCTCGCAATGGAAATTAACGTCAATTATCTCGACAACCTCCGAGTTGAAGCCAAGTTTGATGACTTCTCGGTGATTGCCGACCAGCCTGTTCGTTACAAAGGCGACGGCTCGGCACCTGGTCCTTTTGACTACTTTCTGGCTTCATCAGCCCTGTGCGCCGCTTATTTTGTGAAGGTGTACTGTCTGGCGAGGGATATTCCAACCGATAACATCCGCCTGTCCCAGAACAACATTGTTGATCCGGAAAACCGCTACAAACAGATTTTCAAAATTCAGGTTGAGCTGCCGGACGACCTGCCCGAGAAGCACCGCCAAGGCATCGTGCGCTCCATCGACCGCTGCACGGTCAAGAAAGTTGTGCAAACCGGCCCGGACTTCCAGATCGAAATCGTTGATAACCTTGATGAAGATGCGCAGGCTTTATTGACCATCAAACCAGAAGGTACTGCCGATACCTACATTGAGGGTAAAGACCTGCCGCTGGAGCAAACCATTGCCAACATGAGCGGCATTTTGGCCGATCTGGGCATGAAGATTGAAATTGCCTCCTGGCGCAACATCGTGCCCCACGTGTGGTCGCTGCACATGCGGGATGCGGCCTCACCTATGTGCTTCACCAACGGCAAGGGTTCCACCAAAGAAAGCGCTCTGTGCTCAGCTCTGGGCGAATTTGTTGAACGCCTGAACTGCAATTTCTTCTACAACGATCAATTTTTTGGTGAGGAAATCGCCAACAGCGAGTTCGTGCATTACCCGAGAGAGCGCTGGTTCAAGCCGGGGCCTGACGACGAATTACCAGAAGGCATTCTGGATGAGCATTGCCTGGCCATTTACAACCCGGATGGCGAGTTGCAGGGTTCTAATCTGATCGATACAAACTCCGGCAATGTGGAGCGCGGAATATGCGCTCTGCCATACGTGCGCCACTCCGACGGTGTACCCGTTTACTTCCCGAGTAACCTCATTGAGAACCTGTTCCTTAGCAACGGAATGAGTGCAGGCAATACTCTGGCAGAAGCACAGGTTCAGTGCTTGTCGGAAATTCTTGAGCGAGCGGTGAAAAAGCAGATCATTCAGGAAGAAATTGCACTACCGGATGTGCCAATGCATGTTCTGGAAAAGTACCCGGATATTCTTGAAGGGGTGCGGGCTTTGGAAGCCCAAGGCTTCCCAATTTTGGTGAAAGATGCGTCTCTAGGTGGCCAGTTCCCCGTGGCCTGCGTAACCCTCATGAACCCGAAAACCGGCGGGGTTTTTGCCTCCTTTGGTGCACACCCCACCATGAAAGTGGCGCTGGAGCGCAGCCTTACCGAGCTTATGCAAGGTCGTAGCTTTGAGGGGTTGAACGATTTTCTTCCTCCAACCTTCAACAGCCTGGCCATCACCGAGCCCAACAATTACGTTGAACACTTCATCGATTCCAGCGGCGTGGTGTCCTGGCGGTTCTTTAGCGCCAAAGCGGATGTTGAGTTTCACGAATGGGACTTCTCTGGCACCACCGAGGAAGAGGCAGCCTGTCTGTTCGGCATTATTGAAGACATGGGGCACGAAGTGTACACCGCCATTTTTGATGATCTGGGGGCCCCGGTTTGCAGAATGCTAGTGCCCGGCTACTCAGAGGTTTACCAAGTGGAAGATCTGATTTGGGATAACACCAACCGTGCCTTGGATTACCGGGAAGATATCCTCAACTTGCACATCCTGAGCGATGAGCAACTGGCCGCGTTAGTCGAGCGCTTAGAAGACAGCCAGATTGATGACTACACAGACATTATCACCCTGATTGGTATCGAGTTTGATGAAAACACCGTGTGGGGCCAGCTCACCATTCTAGAGTTGAAGCTTCTGATCAACTTGGCGCTGAAGCAATACGAAGATGCCCTCGAAAGGGTAGAGATGTTCCTGCAATACAACGACAACACTGTGGAGCGTGGGCTGTTCTATCAAGCCATGTGCGCAGTGCTGGAAGTCACACTGGATGAAGAACTAGAGCTGAGTGATTACCTGTTTAACTTCCGACGGATGTTCGGTGATGAGGTGATGGACGCCGTAACCGGCTCCCTCGATGGCAGCGTGCGCTTCTACGGTCTGACGCCTACCAACATGCAGTTGGAAGGGTTGGACAGACACCTGCGGCTGATCGACAGCTACAGAAAGCTTCATGCAGCACGAGCCGCCAAGGCCGGTATCGAGCTGCCCTCGCAAACTTTAAACGCTAAAGGATAATTACCATGGCAGACAAAATTAGAGTAGGCATCGCCGGGTACGGCAATCTGGGCAGGGGTGTGGAAGCTGCGTTGGCGCAGAACCCGGATATGCAACTGGTGGGTGTGTTCAGCCGCCGCGATCCCGCTAGTGTGGCTCTTCTGGACAGCAAAGTGCCGGTTTATGCCATGGCCGATATTGAGCAGTACCAGAACGACGTTGATGTAATGATTCTGTGTGGCGGCTCGAAGACCGATCTGCCGGAACAGGGGCCTTATCTGGCGCAGTTCTTCAATACCGTCGACAGCTTTGACACCCACGCCAAAGTGAACGAATATCACGCAGCACTGGATGAACCTGCGCGTAAAGCCGGCAAGGTTGCGCTGATGTCTGTGGGCTGGGATCCCGGCCTGTTTTCCCTGAACCGTTTGTTCGGTGAAACTATTCTGCCGGAAGGTGAAACCTACACCTTCTGGGGCAAAGGCTTGAGCCAAGGCCACTCGGATGCCGTGCGCCGTGTAGAAGGCGTGAAAAAGGGCGTGCAATACACCCTGCCATCTCAAGACGCCATCGCCCGGGTTCGCAATGGCGAGCAGCCAGAGCTGAGCACACGAGAGAAGCATGTGCGCGAGTGCTTTATTGTTCTGGAAGAGGGGGCAGATGCAGAAACGGTACGCAACAGCATTGTCTCCATGCCGGACTATTTCGAACCCTTCGACACCACGGTTAACTTCATTGACGAAGCCACTTTCGCGGCCGAGCACAGTGCCATGCCCCATGGCGGCTTTGTGATTCGCAGTGGCGAAACTGGCACCCAGAGCAAGCAAACCATCGAATACTCACTGGCTCTTGGCAGCAACCCAGAGTTCACCGCAAGCGTGTTGGTAGCCTACACCCGCGCAGTCCATAAAATGGCCAAAGCAGGTGAGGTGGGTGCTAGGTCTGTATTTGACGTGGCTCCGGGCTTGCTGTCACCCAAAACCCCCGCGCAATTGCGCAAAGACCTACTCTGATACCTAACATGACTGATCCCGGTATTAGCTGCTCAAACTGCCAAGCCTGCTGCTGCAGGCTGGAAGTAATGCTAATTACCGAGACAGGCGTGCCAGAGCGCTTTATTGAAACCGATCAATGGGGCGGCAGAACCATGGCGCGGCTGGATGACGGCTGGTGCGCCGCACTAGATCGCAAAACCATGTCATGTTCTATTTACGAAAAGCGGCCATTTATTTGCCGCGAGTTTGAAATGGGCGGCTACGAATGTATAGAAGAGCGCACTGCCAACGAGCCAATAACGTAATGCCTCAGCTTTTCGTGTCGGGTTGTTGTTCCTTATCCTGAGCGAACTTCACCCGAATTCGGTTCGTTCCCACACGGGTTTCGTTCAGTTGCGCCTTGGCCATCTTGGCTTCCTTAGCATTCGGCATTTCCACAAAGCCGAAGCCTTTGGACTTTCCGGTTTCTTTATCCAGTACCAACGTACACTCAGCAACCGTGCCATGGGCTGAAAACAGCTCTTGAATTTCCTGTTCTGTGGTTGTGCGGGCGAGATTACGAACTAATAGTTTCATGATGGACCATATGAGAAGGGAGTTGTCCCGCCAATTGTTTCAGTGTGGGGTGGTAAGAACAAACTGCTAAAACCGATATTGACAGTACCAGCAAGCTTCAGTAGCTTTTATACCATATGGGGCAAGGGTTGCCCCAGCCTCTATTGTTCAGGGACGATAATTCAGATGCTGCTCTTTGCACTACGCCTCCGCACTTTCCCCATGATTTCGCCCAAGCGATGCATATTCGCAAGGCGTTGCTACATCCGGATTTTACTATGACTTCAATATTGCGCCGGTGTGGGCTGATATTGGTGATGTTCTTCGTATTTTTAAATGAAGGGAATGCTGGAATGTTTGGTTTTTTAAAGAAATTCGATGTGCTTCTTTTCCCTGAGGTCAGGGGGCGAGTTGAGCAAGCTGGAGCGCCCGTTCAAGGTCTGAAAATTATTAGAGCTGCGACATACGATACCGCTGAAACACAGGAAACCCATACCGATAAGAATGGAGTGTTCAGCTTTCCGCCTTGGACAACTAAGTCCAGAACGCCGGGTAAGCCGCTTGTTGAAGATAGGCTAAGGCAGGTTGTTGTTGCTCAACAGGGAGGAGAGAAATATGTTCTTTGGCACTATGTTACCGCAAGAGTCACCGGAGAGGCTGTAATAACGGAAAAACTGGCACACCTAAACTGTAGTCTTGAGGACGAGGAGATTGTTCACCATTTTACAAAAGTAGAGAACCCGAGCTTTACTCACAACATATCTAGCATTTGTCGCTGGTAAGTCTGATTTTCATAAGGATGTGATTCATGAAAAGTCTTTCACCCAAGCTCGCAGCTGAGTTTGCTCATATTGTTTATGGCATTTTGACGCCAGATCCAACAGGAATCGTTCGACTAGAAACAACTGCAGAGATGAGGAAGGCGTTCAACATTGACTTGAGCAGGGGGCCTGTAACCGGCCGCACAGGCGGGCTCTTCGGGCTATATCGTCGATCAACGGGGTTTGCAGTACATGGCGAAGGTGTGGGCAAGTATCGGGGGCACCATGTCATTGCTGTACGCGGAACCAAAACAACCGCAGACTGGCTGACAAATGGTAATTTTGGTCTGTCGACATCTGTGGGTGGTGCTTCAGTGCACGCTGGTTTCAACAAAACATTTGAAAGTATGGAGCCGGCGCTTGAGCGTCTATTATCACCTGCGATGGCTACCGGCAGAGTAGAGGGGCTACATTGTGTAGGTCATAGCTTGGGAGGCGCTCTCGCGTCATTGACGGCAGATTGGGTAAAGTATCGTTTTCGTAAACCTGTAAAGCTATATACGTTTGGGGCTCCACGGGTCGGAATGCTTGGGTATGCCACTGCAGCGTCTAACAGGATAGAAGGTATCCATCGCTGTGTTCACGGCGCTGATCCGGTTCCGCATGTGCCGCTCTGGCCATTTATTCATGCGCACGTTAATGGTTCCGAATACCGGCTGGATAATGCTTCCGGGATTTCAGACGATGCTCATGGAATGAGTGATGACGATGTGCCCGGGTACCGCAATACTGCCAATGTTGAAGACTGGTCTCTTCTTCAAAGGCGTTCAGATATCATACTGAGCCGCTCAATTCGGCTGGATTACGAGCGCCGCCATGAAGCATTTTTCTCTGGCCAATGGGCGGACAAGCTGTCTTCTGCATTAATAACGCTATTAAAAGATTCCGGGTATTATGCGGCTATTATCACTCAGGCGGCAGTTAGTTCTTCTCTCACGTTTTATGACCTATTAGCGCGAACTTTAGAGGCAATTGCCTCTGCTTCTGTTCGCTTTGCAGAACAAACCCGAGGGCTGTTAGGTCATATGCTTGCTTTTGCTCGAGTAGCCGTTACTACGGTTACAGACCTTACATTCCGCTTTATTCGCTGGGTCTTCGATCAGACTGCTGGTGCTCTATACAGAGCTGTTCGTCGGGCAATCGAGAGGAACTAGCAGAGGTGTTAGCGATAATCCAGTCCCTAAATCTCGCATCTTCAAACTCATAGGCGCCGTGGGCAATGAGAGATAGGTGTTCACCGCGAAGCCGATTGATCGCGTTTTGTATGGTGTGTGTTTCCACCGAGCAAACGCCTAGATGGTTAGCTAAGTATGCTTTGCATGCCTCTTGGTAGAGGCTTGCATGGCCATACGCAATCCAAATCAGTAGTGCGTGGTCGATAGCTTTCAGGTTTTGCCATAACACTGGATAGCTGCTGTCTTCCACCTGATTGTCATAAGCGTGGGCCGCTTCGTTCAGAATATCTGTTGCCCCGCTCAAGATCATTTTCTCTATCACCGAGCGAAACTCACGAGGCACATGATGCAATAAGCTGAATGCTCTTTGGCCTTCTGTGTAAGTGAACTCCCGGCCGGAGGCTTGCTGGTAGCAAGACTTCATGTGCTCAATGAATCCCGAACCAAGGAGTGGCAGATCTATCTGGGAAGAACTCTGAAACAGCGCAGCTTTACGCTTGCTGAAGAGTTTGCGTAAGCCGTCTCTGCTCGAGCCGGTGTACATCACGCGAATCTGTTTTCGGTTCTCGTCAAGAATCGTCCGTAAAAAAAACACCAAACTTTCGAACGCCGAGCTGGTTGCCAGATGTTGCGCTTCATCAAGACAGAGCAGAACACGATCGTTCTTTCTAAGTAGCTCTGTAATGTGTTTCCTTAGATCGGCCAGCGTCGCCGAGTCTGGCGAGGTTGGCTTTGATTCCGTGACTGAGAGAGACGCCTCTAGTTCACCAGAAGCATTCCCTTTGATGCTTAGTTGAGCACCCGTTAGCCGGTTAGTCGCGCGCCTCCACCAGTTTCCTTCGGCAAGGGCTGACTTAATTGCAAGCAATAGGGACAGGGCGGGGTCGTCACGGTTCTCCCAAAAACTGACGTATACCGGAACGTATCCGCGTTTTGCAGCTTCTGGAATCAAGTCATACCGCACAAACTCGGTCTTTCCCATTCGTCTTGGTGCGAACAATGTCAGGGTGTCTGAAACGCTTTGGTCAAAGGCGTCCATGACCCGCTTAGTGAGATCGTGGCGGGGGTAATGCCAATCGATAGTCATGCCTTAGTACCATTTAGTAATCAGGATTAATAATTAGTATTTTGGCAAACTATTTGGTAATAAAGCAAGGTCTAGGCGCCTACCATTATGGGTAGGCCTTATGCTTCCGGCGCCCGCCTATCTACATAGGGCGACCTAGCACCACCTTCGCCCTCCATCTGCACACTTATCCTTGGTGCTGCAACATCAATGTACCGCTCCTCCATGCGCCGTTTAAGTAGCAGGTTAAAGGCTCGGGACACATCCCACTGATACTCCGGTTTAGTCCGCATCCGCATACGCAGCACGGGGCAACCTTCCTCAAACGAATGTATTCCCTGCATTTCAAGCGGCGACCAAATTAGCCAGCGCATATCTGGCAGTGTGCGCAGTTCTTCGGCCGTCTCTGTCATTAAAAGAATGGCGTCATCAATTGGTAACTCACGGGGGATGCGGATTTTGATGAGGGCGATACCAAACTGCCGAGACATATTGTGAATAGAGCTGATTTTGCTGAACGTGATGTGATGAACAACCCCCTCGAGATCTCGCAAGCGCACGGTGCGCATGTTGAAACCTTCCACTGTGCCCATGAACCCGTTGATTTCAACAAAATCCCCAACGGACATGGAATCTTCAACAACAATAAACAGCCCGGTAATCAAATCTTGCACCAGTGTTTGCGCACCAAAACCAACGGCCAAACCAATAATACCCGCACCAGCCAGCAGAGGGGTCACATCAACGCCAATGGTAGAAAGACCTACCAATGTGGCTATGATCAGAATTGTTATGAGCAGCGTATTTCGCGCAATAGGCAGAATTGTTTGGGCCCTTGCCGGGTTGATTCGCTTTTTACGGTCGCCGCCGCGCATGGCTCTTTCTAAAAGCTCATCCACGAAGATCCACGTTAGGTTAGCAATCAGACCGGTAAAAACGATGCCAATCATACTGCTCGCGAGCCCGGGGCTGACTGGAGGTTTTTCTCCAACACCCAGCAAAGATAGACCCCATATTTGTAGTATCAACTCGAAAAACAGCAGCCACGCCGCCGTTTGTATTAAGCGGTAACCGAAGCGCACTAGCCTTCGGCTGAATGTACTTAAGGCTTGATGTTTTGGGCGGCTTTCTTGAATGCCAATCAGCCCCTGAAGAGCAAGAGTCAACGCAAGTAACAGTGCACAAACCATAGCCTTACCCAAGGCTGCATCCGCCTCGCCACCATTTACAAAAACAGCGACTACGGAGGCGCTGATGGCCATGAGCATGGGAATATGCCAAAGCCTCGCCAGTAGAGCGGTCACTTCCCGCCAAACGCCTTGGTTCTGGCGCTGGTTGTAGGGGCGGTTACGGATCAAGTGTGTGACCGGGCGGCGGTTTCGTATAATCAGATAAAAACTGAGCAAGGCCGCGATCACACTAAAGATCAGTGCAAGCGCACTGGCCAGTTCGTCGCCCAGTGGCTCGGTCAGCTCACTGGTACCAAGAGCATCCTCCAAAGCGAACAGTACGCCGATAATAAAGAGTGGTAAGAGCATGCGGCGGCGCAAAATCTGAACAGCCGCTAAGCGATGGCCGCTGGAGAAAATCGAAATCATCACATCAAATAGCGATGTTAATCCGCGCGCGCTCAAGGCTGCATAAGCCAGAATAAGAATAGTGGTTTGCGCCTCTTCAGACATGCCAAACGTTGGCAGCCCTGCCAGAAGAGCAACGAAGGTAAGTAGCCAAGGCACAATGCGTCGCACGAAGTGGACAATTAGCATCCAGGGCCGAGGTTGCCTTGGCATTGTGAGTGGCCAGCCGCGCCATGAGAAAAACAGACGAGCAAGGCGGGAAAGGCCCCAGAGTGTCGCTATCCAAACAACAAGCCCGACAGCGGTTTCTGCCAGCACGCGATGGGAGGCGCTGGCCAGAAGCTTCTCAGCTGCGCCATAGGCATTACGGAAATGTGTCTTCCATTGCCCAAGAGGTGTTTCGGCACTGCTGTCTGCATTAGTGGTTTGATCAAACAAAAGGGCAAGAGCACCCAACAAACCCTCTCCGTTGGAAGCCCCTTGGTTATTTTGAGACGACTCCGCCTGCAACCCCTCCTGTATGGTTTTCAGTTGTTGCACTAACGCCCGCCGGCTTTCGTCATCCTCCAGAGCCTGAATAGTTACTTCAAGAGACGCCTCCAGCTCTTCTGGCGAAGCTGTGTCTTCTTTTTCTGCTTGGCCCGAGAAACCCGGTATGCCGGGCAGCGTAAAAGGCTGGGCTTGAGCTGTGCCCAACGCAGTAAACAGTAGGGTCAAGCCAAAAAAGAGTGCAGTTAACTTCAAATCTCTACCTCTTCAAACAAGTCCGGTACCTCGGTGCGCCAACCAAACTTTTCGCTAATCCGTTTACGCATAATGTCACTGGCCAGCATTTCGCCGTGGGTAACATACACCTTCTCCGGCTCCAGAGCCCCTTGCTCAAGCCATTGCAGGAGCTCGTTGTAGTCGCCGTGGGCCGAGAGGGAACCCATATTGTGTATCTCGGCTTTTACTGGCCAGTATTCGCCATGAATTTTTATCGATTCTGCGCCTGCAACCAATCTATTGCCGCGCGTCCCTGGCGCCTGAAAGCCAGCGAACACCACGCTGTTTCTGTAATTTGGCAGCAGGGTTTTTAAATGGTGTAGAACCCGGCCACCGCTCGCCATGCCGCTGGCAGATACAATAATGCAAGGATAGCGCACAGAGTCGAGCTTGATGGACTCATCCACCGTGCGAACGAACTCGGTATGGCTGTCTATGATTTCGCACTGGTTGGGGCTGAGTTTGTGTTCCTTGTGGTGCGTACAAAAAATCTCTGTCGCTTTAATAGCCATGGGGCTGTTGAGGAATACCGGCAGCTTCGGGATGCGCCCCTCTCGCATAATTTTGTGAATCACATACAGCAGCATCTGGGCTCGACCCACGGCAAAAGCCGGTATCAGCACAATGCCGCCTCGGCCAGCGGTGCGAGTAATGATCTCGGCCAGTTCCGTTTCCGGGTCGGTTTCCTCGTGTAGCCTGTCGCCGTAGGTAGATTCACACACCAACACGCTGGCTTTTTTGATCGGCTCTGGCGGGCGCATAATCAGGTCGTTTTGCCTGCCCACATCACCGCTGAATACAACTGTGCGGTCATTGGCTTTGTGATGCACATGCACACAAGCGGAGCCGAGAATGTGTCCGGCGGGGGTGAAGGTCACTTCAAAACCTTTTATCGGCTCAAAGGTCTGATGATAATGGTAGGGTTCAAAATGCTTTAGAGATTCCCATGCATCTTTCACCGTAAACAGGGGTTCCGGGTTTTCGTGCCTTGAGAACTTTTTTCGAAAGGCGTACTTGGCATCTTCTTCTTGCAGATAACCCGCGTCTGGAAGCAATACCTTGCACAAATCGAGAGTGCCTTGGGTGCAGTAAATCTTACCTTTGAAGCCGTTTTTCACCAGCGCGGGAAGGTAGCCCGAGTGATCTATGTGGGCGTGGGTAAGCACTACCGCATCAATGGTGCTCGGGTCTACCGGAAACTTCGCCCAGTTCCTTCTGCGTAGGGTTTTAACCCCCTGATACATACCACAGTCAATCAATACGCGGTGTTTATCGTCAGATAACAGGTAGCGCGAACCGGTCACTGTACCGGTTCCGCCGAGGAAACGAAGTTTCATAACACAAGGCCTTCTGGCTAGTCAGGATGGAAAACGCCTGAAACGGGCCTAGCCAGATTGCCTGAAAGCGTCGCTTTAGAAAAGTCTGGCTATGCAAGCTGGTGAAAAATCAGTAAATAACTTCACCGTTCAAAGTGGCAGACTCCAGTTCCAGAATAGCTTGAGGGGTGGCCTCATTGGGTGAATAAGTTCGCAAGTTGATCCCCGTTCCCACGGCAATCCATTCGATAGATTCTGTTCTCTCGCCGTCCTCAAAGTTCAGGAAGCGCATTTTGCACGCATCAATGCGTCCTGCAGGCACCTCAATGGTTTCGATTCCAAGAAATGTATGCTCAAAAGAAACGTCAGAGCGTCCACCATTTGATAGCTCTACATAGTTATGGCTATAGGTATCGTTGAGGCCGATATCCAATATAGTGTCGACGGATGGCTCATAGGTGCTTTCCAGCACGTTTTGACCGGTGTCAAAAACCGACCCGAAGTACGAGCTGGCACCAGAGTCGAGATCAATGATCAAATACTGGGTTATTGTTAGCTCTCCATTGGCAGACACTTGCTCTATCTCGCGGACATCTACAGAGCGGCCGTTAAAGGTGGTGGGCTCCAGCATGCGTTGCGTTGTTGTTTCAGTGTAGGTAGCTTGCCCTGGTAGCCTTATACGGGTTTGTGTAACCAACTCTGCGCCAGGTCTGAAAAGATCAGGGTTGAAGCAGACTTTAAAGTTTTGAGTGCTCGGGTTGTTATCTTCGTCCACAGACGCTCTAGGAATCTGATCGAGATTGCCGTCTTGCAGCAGCAACAGAAGAGCTTCGTAACTTGCCAGCGTTGGGGCAGCGTTTTCGATAGCGGCGATCAGTTGGTCAAGTAGTTGATCATGGCTATCGCCAATAGATAAGGTACTGCGAAGCGGGTCCAAATTCTCAGGAACCGAGTAGCCAAGGTTTTCTAATGTACTCAGCAATTCCTGCGCTCGTTGCGATAAAACCTCGGCGACTTGGCTTAGATCTCCTTGCGCAAACCATTGGCTGGGATTCTCTCCTGCAAGTGCGATGGCCATATCTGTAAGAGGCGTTATATTTACCCTGCCGCCGGTAACCGCAAGGCTATGGAAAGACCTTTGATCCGATTGCTTAGCGCTCAGAGTACAAGGCAACGCGTTTGCCCCAACTTCGCCCTGAAATCGACCGTTGGCGTCTGTTACCACGTTATTTAGGAAGCCTGAGCCGTCTTCACATCTTGCAGAAATTGGAGCGTTACCTATTGCTGCGCCGGTCGCCGCTGTACCAGAAAGCGCAACTGTTTCTGTCTGGTCGGTAGCAGGGCTCGACGATGAGGAGCCGCCACATGCTGCCAGAAAAATAGTTGAAGCTAGAAGCACTAAATTCGCAACGCGGCTTGAGAAAACCGTTTTATTGGAATGGCCCATAAAGCTTCCTCGGTTTAGGTGGGGCTGTACTGTGCAGCGTATGTCGCTACCGAGTACATAAGGTCGCTCAATTCCGCTTAAATTGAAAGGGTACGCTCGCATTGTTTGATACCATAACGCTGACACCCGAAAAGCAGGACGCGATATATGCACTATAGTTCAATGCTCCCCGAAGTCATCAAATTGGCTGATGAAGCTGGCACCAGAGTGCTCCACATATACCAATCCGATTTCAAAGTGAGCTACAAGGAAGACGAATCGCCAATCACCGCTGCGGATGTCGCCAGCCACGAAATCATTATAAAAGGCCTACGCACTATCAGCAGAGATATCCCAATCCTCTCGGAAGAGGGTGCGCAATCACCCTGGGAAGAGCGCAAACATTGGCGGCGGTTCTGGCTGGTTGACCCCATTGATGGCACCAAAGAGTTCACCCAGCGTACCGGTGAGTTCACAGTGAATATTGCATTGATTGAAGACGGCGAGCCGGTAATGGGTGTTGTAACAGCCCCTGCTTTAAAAGAAGCCTTTTGGGGAATAAAAGGGGAAGGCGCCCACAAGCGCGACCGCACTGGGAGAGTTCACCGAATTTATGTGGCAGAGCCGCCCGCAACCAAACGCGTCGTCGCCAGCAAAAACCACATGAACGATGAAACCCGAAATTTTATAAGAGCACTCGGCCCCCATAAAACCATTCAAGCGGGCAGCTCCCTTAAATTCTGCCGCATAGCCGAGGGCCACGCAGACCTCTATCCGCGCATAGGGCCTACCAGCGAGTGGGATACAGCGGCAGCCCATGCCGTATTGGTAGCGGCCGGAGGCGATGTGCGAAAACTGGATGGCGAGCCTTTGCGGTATGGCAAAGAGGATGTTTTGAATCCGCATTTTATTGCTGCTGGGAACTGGTATTTTTAATAGGTTGTGTTTTGCTAAGCGTCACTAATATTCCGAGCTATCAGGATTAAACTTTTGATTCGTATGTTGGATTTCTTGTTCGCATTGCTTGGCTTGGTATTGGGCTTTCCGGTGTTGCTTGTTCTTTGCATTATCGGACTATTTGACACAGGCGCCCCAATATTTAGGCAGCAACGAGTAGGGCGATTCAAGAAACCGTTCACGCTGGTGAAGTTCCGAACAATGTCCGTTGATACCGCCTCTGTTGCCAGCCATTTAGCAAGCAGCTCCTCCATCACCAGGCTTGGCCGTTTTTTGCGCCGCACCAAACTAGACGAACTGCCACAACTGTGGAATGTTCTAAAAGGCGAAATGAGCTTCGTTGGCCCACGCCCCTGTTTATTCAATCAGGAAGAGTTGATTGCCGAGCGTGAGCGGCTAGGTGTGTTTAAGGCTCGGCCGGGTGTCACCGGTTTGGCGCAGGTGCAGGGCATTGATATGTCTACTCCCCAATTGTTGGCGCAAACCGACGCGAAGATGTTGGCTAGCCTCACTGTTTCCGCTTACTTTAAGTACATATTCCTGACCATATCAGGCAAAGGCTTGGGCGATAGAGTGCCCGGCCGTGATTAGGTTTCATGTGTTCAAACAGACAACAGGGAATGTTGAAAATGATAGATATCATTCATCATGGTGCAACCACAGGTGTTACCGGCTCCTGCCATGAGCTAACTCTTGATTTTGGAGCTGCGCCTGCCTTAGAGCGAAACTCAGCAAATAATACAGCAGGCATTTTGGTTGATTGCGGCTTATTTCAGGGGCAAGAAAAGGGCTCCAGTGCCAGCGCATCCGACCTCTCCATTGATTTTCCCATTGCGCATATCCGTGCTTTGGTTGTCACACATGTGCACATCGACCACGTTGGACGAATTCCATATTTATTGGCTGCGGGGTTCGAAGGGCCGATTATCTGTTCAGAACCTTCGGCCCTAATGCTCCCTGAAATACTCGAAGATGCCCTGAAAATTGGCTTTACTCGGGATAAACGGTTAATCGATCGAGTGCTTGAGCTGATCCGCACCAGACTTGTACCTGTACCTTATGGGCAGTGGCACCCAGTGTTTTCAGAACCAAACGGTTCACTGTCCGTGCGTTTACAGCGTGCGGGGCACATTCTAGGTTCGGCTTATGTTGAATGCGAGGCGGTTTCCGGAGAGGAGCGGGAGCGGGTAGTATTCAGCGGCGATTTAGGCGCACCCCATGCACCTCTATTACAAGAGCCAGCCTCGCCAGAACAAGCAGACCGACTCGTGATTGAGAGCACCTACGGCGATAAAGACCACGAGAGCCGGGAAACCCGGCGCTACCGACTGAAAGCGATTCTGGAGCACGCCTTAGCGGATGGCGGTACGGTATTGATTCCCGCATTCAGTATTGGCCGAACGCAAGAACTGTTGTATGAAATCGAAGGCTTGATACACGAATTCCGACATGATGCTGTTGCGGACGGCGTGGTCTGGGAGGACTTAGAAATTGTTGTAGATTCGCCGCTGGCGGCAGAATTCACCAGCATTTATCGCAAACTCAAGCCGTTTTGGAATGGCGAGGCGGCGGAACTGATTCGCCAAGGTAGGCACCCGCTTTCCTTTGAGCAGCTAACCGTAATCAACTCCCACGAAGACCATCAAAACGCCGTTGAATACCTAGCCCGCTCACACCGCCCCTGCGTAGTGTTGGCTGGCTCTGGCATGTGTGCCGGAGGCAGAGTGGTAAATTACCTTAAAGCAATGCTTGGTGAAGCCAGAAACGATGTGTTGTTCGTGGGTTATCAAGCTGCGGGCACACCGGGGCGTGATATTCTGACTTATGGCCCTCAAGGTGGTTGGGTAGAACTGGATGGCGAGAGGTTTGATATTCGGGCCAGAGTGCACCAGGTAGGCGGCTATTCGGCTCACGCCGGGCAATCCGATTTGATTCGTTTTATCGAAGGCATAGCCAAAAAACCAAGAGAAATACGTGTTGTTCACGGTGATGACTCTGCAAAGCGCGCTTTCAAGCAGTGCCTTGACGGTTTGGGTTATCCAAGAGTTCTGATACCCAACAAGTAATGTCTTTAATCCACAACAGGTTGAGTTATGAAGGTTCTGGTTACCGGCGCCACAGGCTTTGTTGGCAGTGCCTTGATGAAAGCATTGCTAAAGCACCCGGAGGTGTTTGTGGTGGCAGCTTGCCGCGAGCCCGGGCCGGTATGCCACCCGAAGCTCAAATGGGTAAGGGTTGGAGAACTTGGTGCAACAACGAACTGGCGCGAAGCTCTGGAAGGCATACAAATCGTTATTCATTGCGCGGCGGCAAACTCAGCAGAAGGCGGCAACGCTGCTGAGCGCGCGCAAAGACTGTATGAGATTAACGCGGCGGGAACGGCGCGGGTGGCCAGCGAAGCGGCTGCGCAGGGTGTCTCGCGTTTTTTGTACTTCAGTACCATTAAAGTTCACGGCGAAACCGGCGGTCCCTACACAGAGACTAGCCCACACAACCCTGTTAGCCCCTACGCTGTGAGCAAAAGTGCCGCGGAAAGCAAGCTGACGGAAATCTGCCACGAAACTGGCATGGAATACGTTATAATTCGTCCACCGCTGGTTTATGGGCCGGGCGTAAAAGGTAATTTCCGCATGCTTATGCGGTGGGCGAACAGCAGTGTCCCCATATTGATAAACCGCATTCAAAACAAGCGGAGCATGATCTACCTTGATAACATGGTTCAGTTTACCCAGCTGGCCATGCAGCACCCCGCCGCCGCCAACCAGAGCTTTCTTGTTAGTGATGGCGCAGACTTTTCAACAGCACAAATCTTAATAGGGTTGCGCGAACTGTATGGTCGCAGGCCTTTGCGTTGGAGCTTGCCAAGAGCGGTTTTTCAGCTAGCAACTGCGTTGCCGGGCCTGAACAGCATTGTGGATCGTATTGCATCATCCTTAACGCTTGATTCCTCAAAAGCGCGACAGTTATTGGGATGGGAACCTAAAGTTACCGAGTTCAAAGGCTTTGAAGAAACGCTGGCGGTTGAAAAAACCGTAACTAAAGAAAGGCATTGATCGCTGCTAGTCTGAATCTTAGGACTCATAAGTTTGAAGGAAAATCAGGTAATGAATGATCAGTTAGCCCATGCCCTCAAAAAGCTGTTTGAGCTTTCGCGCCCCCAGAAGCGCATGATATCCGTTACGGCTGATCTGATATTTGTTTTCCTTTCCCTCTGGGTAGCCTATGCGCTGCGTCTTGAAACATGGTTGTGGCGACCCACTTGGAGCCACTTACCTGTATTTTTTGTGACAGGTGTTATTACCATTGCGGTTTTCGTGCGTCTGGGCCTGTATCGAGCAGTGATTCGCTACATCAGCGAAAAAGCGCTCATGGTTGTTTTGGCTGGTGTGGTTGCGTCGGGGCTCTCACTTGTAGTGTCCGGCTACCTGCTTCAGGCCATGGTGCCGCGTTCCGTTCCCGTTATGTATGGCTCCTTCCTGTTCATCATGGTGGCTGGCACCCGTTTCGGATTTCGCGCGCTTATTAACCGCCCTATGGAGAAATCCAAGGGGCGGGTTTTAATTGTTGGCACTGGCTCACGAGCCCTTGAGCTACACCACGCGCTTATACAGGGAACTGAGTATCGGCCCATGGGCTTCGTAACTCTGGACAGCAAAAAACACAGAAGCTTGATAGCGGGCTTTCAGGTTTATGCAGTCAGTCATCTAAAAAAAGCGGTAAATGAGCAAGGCATTCAGAGAGTATTTCTCGCTCTCGATGACAATGTGGCTCTCAGTCGCAAAGAGCTCATAACAACGCTCGAAGAACTGCAGGTGCCCATTCAAACAGTTCCAGCCGTGTCAGAGTTGGTAGCTGGCACTGCAAGAATCAACGATATCCGCGATCTAGACCCA
This sequence comes from Marinobacter sp. 1-4A, assembly GCF_016597725.1. Classification (GTDB taxonomy): domain Bacteria; phylum Pseudomonadota; class Gammaproteobacteria; order Pseudomonadales; family Oleiphilaceae; genus Marinobacter. The sequence continues at coordinate 692,439 of NZ_VCGY01000001.1, read as the reverse complement.
GCAGAGTTGCTAGGCAGAGAGCCGGTGCAGCCTAGCCGTGGCCCAACCAAAGACATAGTGCAAGGTCGTGCTGTTATGGTGACCGGGGCCGGTGGCTCTATTGGCTCAGAGCTATGTCGGCAACTCGTACAAGAGCGGCCCAGCGCGATTGTTCTCATGGAGCAGTCTGAATACGCCTTATACAGCATTGATAAAGAGCTAAAGGCCATCGTGAGTGCCCAAGGCTTATCGGTTAATGTGCACTCGATGCTTGGCAGCGTGCTGCACCGCCGACGGTGTGAGGCGATTATGCGGACCTTTAAAGTAGATACGGTTTACCATGCAGCAGCATACAAGCATGTGCCACTGGTGGAGTCCAACGTAATCGAAGGCTTGCAGAACAACGTGATGGGCACCCGTCACTGCGCAGAGGCCGCCATTGCTGCAGGAGTAAACCGGTTCGTTCTAATCTCCACCGACAAAGCCGTGCGGCCAGCCAACGTAATGGGGGCCACCAAGCGCATGGCTGAACTGGTGTTGCAGGGGCTTTCGGCGCACCAGCAAGGCACAATTTTCTCAATTGTTCGTTTTGGCAATGTGCTAGGTTCGTCCGGCTCTGTGGTGCCATTATTCAGAGATCAAATCCGCAGCGGTGGCCCAGTTACCGTCACGCACCCTGAAGTTATCCGCTATTTTATGACCATACCTGAGGCCGGCCATTTGGTGCGTCAAGCAGCAGCTATGGGAAAGGGCGGGGAAGTGTTTGTGTTAAATATGGGGGAGCCGGTAAAAATCGCCGACCTTGCAAAACGAATGATTCGCTTAATGGGGTTGTCAGAGCGTACAGGGTTAAATTCAGACGGCGACATCGAAATTGTTTACACAGGGCTGCGCCCTGGCGAAAAGCTCTATGAAGAGTTGCTGATTGGAGATAATCCAGTTGCGACGACCAATGCGCGTATCATGATGGCAAGAGAGGCTTGTCTTCCTTGGGCAGAGGTGCGGGTTTTATTGGACGAGTTGGCACAAGCCAGCCAACAGTTCGATTGTGATCGCGTAGTGCAGATTTTGTCAGAAGCACCAACCGGATTTTCTCCCCAGCATGTATTGCAGGATGAGCTGTGGTCAGTATCTGGCGATACTGATGTGCCTCCGGTGGCGGAAACACTTCCAAACAGCAGCAATGTTTATAAATTTCCGGTTTGAGTGAGCGTAATAAGGGAGTTTTCGCGACTCATAAAAAAAGCCAGCTCCTAGAAGCTGGCTTTCACTATCCGCACTAAACTGACAACACATAATTGATCAATTCACTACAAATTCTACGCTCGCCTAACAACAGAGTCAACTAAACTAAAGCTGTTAGGTTGATAGGAAATGTTAATAATAGTGAATTGCTCACTGCAGCGTTGTATTCATTGCTAACAGCTCACGCTCAAGGTTCTCTGAATAGCTGCCGCGGGCGGTTCGTGCTATTGCGAGTTCAAGCTCTAGTTCATTGATCAACCGATCAGTAGCACGCAAGTTGTTGATTTGGGCCTGCGCTTTTTCGCTCAGGGAATTCAAATCATACGTCTTGCCATCAATATTTACTTGTGGGCTCGCGCTCGCTTTGCTTGCGGCAGCCTTTTTAGGCGCTGCAGCTTTTTTAGCAGGAGTTTTGCGGGCTGCTGTTTTAGCAGTGGAACCCGTTGCTGGGGACTTCTTGCCAGCGCTGGTCGTTTTCTTGGATTCAGTCATGTTACAGCTCCTGAGTGAAAAATGGCGTTGCGATTACTTTCGCGATTACTTTCCGCTCTTGCTCGGGGTGGCTTTGCCAATGCTGGCTTTCAAATGCTCAACGTAACGAGCTTGGGCTGTGCGGGCAATAGCGATACGGGCTTCAAGCTTCTCGATAAATTCACTGGTTAATGCAGCTTGTTTAGCCAGCTTCCGAGCTTCCTCAGGGAGCTCGTCGAGATTATAGCTTTTGTTGTCTAACGTAAATTTTTCCATAAGTCGTCAAATCCGCTTAACGGTTTTCAAAAGTAACGCAATTCAAGGTGGCGAAGTATACAAGAGCGCCTGCAGCGTTTCATCTAAGGTTAACAAAAAATAAACCCATATGTGGGGGTTGTAATTGGGTCGCTCGCAACCACATAGGCTTCTTTGGCCTCGGAACGGATTTATGATGAGCAGTGCAATCACGCGCCTGAAGCATTGGCTGCACGAGGCCGACAAGCTCCAGCACATGCTTGTGAGTATCGTTTTGGTGCAGGTGGGGCTTTACTGGCTAGACATCTTCAGTGCCGCAGCGGTCGCGTTTGGTATAGGCATAGTCAAAGAGATTGGCGACAAGTTTTTTCGCGACGGTTTCAGTTGGGGCGATATTATAGCGAACGCCGTAGGCGTATCCCTTGGTGCAATATTGGTGCTTCCATGGTTATGACCAAATCTGGGCGCAAACGCCATGATTACCATCTTTCAAGGCGCGTTGACACCCCCTGGCCCCCTCCATAGAATGGCGGCCTCTCTAGGTTTCCGCTCCATGCAGCACGTTTTCATGCTTTAACTAATTTTCTAACCTATCGGTAAAGCTGTCCATGTTCAAAAAATCCGACGCCCGGCAAACCAAGCCTACAGAACTCGAAGAGTCGCTCAAGGCCTGTAAGGATGGTTTTGTTTCAGCTGGCATATTCAGTTTGTTTATAAACGTTCTGATGCTTGTGCCCGCAATCTACATGCTTCAGGTGTACGACCGCGCACTTGGAAGTCGAAGCGTGGAAACGCTAATAATGCTCACCATCATATTGGTGGTGCTGTTCGTTACCCTCGCGTTACTGCAAATGGTGCGTTCCGCCATACTGGTAAGGGTCGGCAATAAAATTGACCAGAGCATGAACCAGAAAATCTTTTCTGCCATGTTCCGCCAAGCCATAGATAAGCCAGAGCAACAGAGTGCTCAGCCTTTAACCGATCTCACATCTTTGCGGCAGTTCCTAACAGGGCAAGGTCCCATCGCTTTTTTTGATGGCCCCTGGTTGCCGATCTACATCGTAGTAATGTTTATATTCCACTTCTGGTTTGGTGTGGCGACCATTGTGGCTGCACTTATCTTGGTTGCCCTCGCTTACGCCAACGAAAAGTGGACAGGCAAAATGCTGGCCAGAGCGGGCCAAGCAAATATTCAGTCTACGCAGTATGCCGGGTCCTGCTTACGAAACGCTGAAGTTGTGCACGCCATGGGCATGGAAAACAACATTCGCGGGCGCTGGCTCAATCGCCACATGGATTTTCTCTCTAATCAGGCTGATGCCTCCGATAGGGCAGGTATTCTCAGTAACACATCTAAAACCCTGCGCATGTTGTTCCAGTCGCTAATGCTCGGGTTGGGCGCCTACCTCGCTATTGAACAAGAAATTACTCCGGGTATGGTTATTGCGGGCTCCATTTTGATGGGGCGCGCACTTGCGCCGCTGGATCTATTGATTGCCTCCTGGAAGGGATTTAGCCAAGCCCGCTCGGCCTATGATCGCTTGAACGGGCTGTTTGATAACTACCGCACCCAAAGTGAAGGCATGCCCTTGCCTCCGCCGGAAGGCGCTTTGTCAATTCAATCTATGGTAGTGATTCCGCCCGGCGGTCAGTCGCCCGCGCTGAACGGCCTAGGCTTTGCGCTGGGTAAAGGCGAAATGCTTGCCGTTGTTGGCCCGAGTGCTGCTGGTAAATCCACTCTTGCTCGAGCGGTATTGGGTATATGGCCCTTGGCCAACGGAACGGCAAGGCTTGATGGTGCCGATATACACCAATGGGACAAAGCCCAGCTTGGCCCTTACCTCGGCTACCTGCCGCAAGATATCGAGTTATTTGAAGGCACAATCAGTGAAAATATCGCCCGCTTTGGTAAGCCTGAACCCGGCAAAGTGGTAGAAGCGGCCAGGCTAGCAGGCGTTCACGAGTTGATCTTGGGGTTGCCCAATGGCTACGACACGCCCATCGCCTCGGTTGGCGGTGTGTTGTCTGGCGGCCAGCGCCAGCGTATCGGCTTGGCCCGTGCGGTATACGATTCGCCCCGCTTAATTGTATTGGATGAGCCCAACTCCAATCTCGACGATCAAGGCGAGCAGGCGTTGCTTGCAGCTCTGGAAGAGCTAAAGCGGCGCGGGGTAACGGTTATCTTGATTTCTCACCGCAAGCCTATTCTGCGCTTGGTAGATAAAATGTTGGTGCTTGCCGATGGCCGTGCAGTGGCCTTTGGTTCTCGAGACGACGTTATGAAAGGCCTGCAAGACGGCACCATTGCAATAGGGAACAAGGGTGGTAATCGGCCCGCTATCCAAGGTGGGGGAGCATAATCATGTCCAATAACGAACCTAAAAATCCCCGTAATGGCGCAAAAGCCGAAGAAGAAGCCTTGGTTGGTAAGCAGACAAAACCGGGCATAGGCAATCAAACTGAGACCGAAAGTAATTGGGAAGAGGTGGATGAAAAATCCGATCTCTCTGCGGAATACAGCCGTGAATCCAGCCAAGATATAGACAAGCAAGCCATGGCGAGCATTCCCACTGGCTGGGGTGCGCGGGTACGCTTCGGTTTTATCGTGCTGTTGGTAACCTTTGTAGGTTTTGGAGGCTGGGCCTTCTTTGCGCCTCTCAACGGCGCTGCCATTGCTGACGGCAAAGTGATGGTGGAATCTCAGAACCGCGTGGTGCAGCACCTTGAGGGCGGGATAGTCGCTGAAATTTACGTAAATGATGGCGATAAAGTAGAGAAGGGCGATCCTTTGATTGTTCTTTCAGATACCCGCCCAAAGGCAGATCTTTCCATTGTGGAATCCGAGTTGATGGAAGTGCTTGGGCGTGAAGCCCGCCTTCTGGCTGAACGCGTCGGCGCTGACGCAGTAGAGTTTCCGGAAGAGCTGTTAGAGCGTGAAAGTGAAAGCCAAAGCGTTCGCAACATCATCGCGGGGCAAAAGGAACTGTTCCAGGCCCGTAAAGAAGCTCTTGAAGGCCGAATGAAAATTTTCGATCAGCGCGTCAGTGCGTTGAATCAGCAAATGCGCGGCCTGCGTTCGATGAACGACAACCTCAAGAGCCGCATTGAAAGCTACGAAGCCGAGCTGGAAAACTGGCAGGCGTTGTTTGATGAAGAGCTCACAGACCGCACCCGCATCAACGAAATGCAGCGCGAGCTTTTCCGCCTGCAGGGTGAGAAGGATGCCAATGAGGCCCAAATAGCCGAACTCAATGTTCGTGTGGGTGAAACCCGCAGTGAAATGCTGGTAACCCGCCAAGAGTTTGTTGAGAAAGTTGCTACCGAACTGCGCGACACCCAGCAAACCAAAGCCGATCTTGTGGCGCGCCGCGTTGCCCTGAAAGACACTCTGCAACGCACAACCTTATTCGCGCCGGATAAGGGCACAGTAGTTGGCAAGCAAGTGCATACCGTAGGCGCCATCGTTCGGCCCGGCGATACGCTGATGGAGATCGTGCCCCAAGATCAGGAGTACGTGATTACGGCCCGTGTGCAACCGCAGGATATCGACCGCATTGCCGTGGGCCAGCTAGCCGATTTGCAACTGGCTGCCTTCAATCTCCAGATGTCTCATGTTATCGAGGGTGAGGTTATCGGTATTTCTGCCGATGCCTTCGAGAACGAGAAATCGGGGGAGCGGTATTACGAGGCTAAGGTGAAGCTAACCGAAGCAGGCATGACCCGCATGAACAAGCAAGGCATGTTTCTGGTGTCTGGTATGCCAGCGACTGTAATGATCACAACCGGCGAGCGAACCCTATTCGAATACCTTGCGGAGCCGATTACCCGCATGTTCCGCCGCTCGTTCCGGGAAGGCTAGAGGTAACTATGGTAAACATGAAAGCAACCGTCACCAGCAGCCTTTTGATTTTCTGCTTGGCTTCAGGCCCGGCAGTCAGCCAAGACAAAATGCAAGACAAAACGATTGTTGATCTAAGCCAAGCCTACACCAGTGCCTTGCAGAACAACTTTGGTTTACGCAGCCAGCAGGCGGGTTTTAAAGGAGAGAAGGAGGCCACGCGAGAGGCGTGGGCTGGCGTGCTACCTCAGGTTGAGGCCTCCGCAAGTTACGGGCAGTCTCGGTTTACAAGAGATTTTGGCGTAAACGACTCAATAACCGACACCGATGAGCACACCAGTTATAACGTGAATCTCAGCCAGGTGGTCTACTCAGGGCGCACGTTTAATTCGATTGGTCGTGCGAATAAGGGCGAAGAGTTGGCGAAGCAGGAGCTTCGCAATCGCAGCCTTGAAACCGGCTACTCGGCAATAGAAGCGTTTTTGAGAACCTCGGCCCTTGGCCGTGAAATTGGTGTGGTGGAGGACGAGCGGGCCAGCCACCGTCGTCGCCTCGATCAAATGGAAAGCATGCGCGAGCGAGGCTTGGCCTCGCGCGCGGATGTGCTCGAAGCCCGAGCCACTATTGACCAAACTGAAGCAGACTTGACAGGATTGAGAACGGAATACCAAGCCGCCAAGCAGAACTTTACCGCGATCACCGGGTTGAGCTTCAAAGAAATACAATTGGCGCCAACGGATGAGACGCTATGGCGTAAAACCCCGGCGGTGCTGCGCACAGATTGGGTGGCATTGGCACTTAAAAACTCAGGCCAGTTAAGCATTGCCAGTGCAAATCTTGAAATGGCGCGGGCAACACGCAGTTATGAGCGCTCAGGCCACTACCCTGAAATCTACCTAAATGCCCGCTATACAGAAAACGATACCTTTGCCACTAACCTGCGGGAAGAAACCCGCGTAGAGGTGCAGCTAAAACTGCCTATCTATAAAGGCGGTGCCACTTCGGCGCGCACCCGCCAAGCCGCCTACCGTGAAGAGGCCAGCAAATTAGAGCTCCAGCATAAAGAGCAGCTAGTACGGGTAGAGGTAACACGGCTGGTTGAAGGGCTTGAGGGTAGCTACCAAACCATCAAAGCACTCGATACCGCAAAAGAGTCTGCTGCGGCTTCGTTGGAAGCTGCCGAGCGTGGCTTCGCGAGTGGCATTCGCAGCTTGAGCGACTTGCTTGATGCCCGCTCTCGCCTATCAACTACCGAGCGTGACCAAGTACGTGAAATCTACAAGAATTTTCAGCTTCAGTACGAGTTGATGCAGGTGGCCGGTGTGCTCGATAAACAGATTCCCGGCTCGGCGCAGCGAAACTGAATTACATCAGTTACATCCCTTTACAAATTAACTTGTTGCATGAATGGCAGTGGGTAGTTGTGGATTGTGCATGCAGTATGTATGATTCTTGGTCTAAGTAGGTTTTTCTCCTCGTCAGTGTGTTCCAGCTGTAAGTGGGAGGTAGGTCTGGTTGGGAGGGTCGAATAGATCCGCTAATTTGTTTGAGGGTTTCGGCTCGCAAATATTACCAGTCAGACTCAAAGATTGCTGTTGAGCCCCTTGGGCTTTACAGAAAGAGAGTGTACGGATTAGAATCTGTGCCTGCGCAGTAGGAAGCTGCGCAATGTAGTGAAGTGGCTAAAGTGACACGATGCTGACGTGTTGTTAGCCTTATCGTGTTATTTTACCTGCTATAAATTGATCAATTTATAAGCACTTTATATAAAGATGGAGTAAAGCACATGGCTTTAAATGTTAACGAGCTTGGTGTTATCCGCACCTACGTTGCAATCACTGGCAACGCGCCGACACAGACAGAACTGAACAACGCGTTCGACACTACTGGCCTCGACGCTCTTGCGACAGCACTTATCCAGGCTAAGCCTGCGCAAAGCAACAACGGGTTCGTAACCGACCTGTACACCAATCTGCTAGGCCGTGCGCCTGAAGCAGAAGGTCTGCAATACTGGACTTCACTGCTAACCAGCGCTGCTGGTCCTAACCAGTTGAGCAAAGCTCGTCTGGCCGTTGAGTTCCAGAACGCAGCCGCGTTGAATGCAGCTGACGAGCCTGATTTTGTTGATGGCACTGCCGGCCTTTCTACCGTGAACCGCGACTTCGCAGACGGAGAGACACCGACGAATCCAGGCGAAACACCGGACGACATCGTCTTTGACTTCAACTTTAACACCGACAAAGGTGAGTCGGATGTTACTGGTTGGACGCACGCTTCAGGTGACCCCGGTAAAGCCGAGGAGTTTGAGTCCAACACCAACAAGATCTTCAACGTTGGTATGCAGGCGATTGACCAAGGCGCAGGCACTATCTCTCGTGACTACTCCTTCCGTCTTGAAAACCAGCTGGGTGAAGAAGGTCAGTACGAAGCCTACTTCCTGTCCCCAATTCTGGACAACGTAACCACCAACTTGGGTTCTGTTCTTACCGTTGAAGTTATCGACCGTATGGCCGAAGCCAACGATAAAGACGCGGCCCTAAGCCTTGTTGCTATCGAGTCTTTCAGCTTCCGTCTGAACGGCGAAGAAATCGTTGTAGGCTCTCAGGATATCCTGAACGCTGAAACCTACGAAGAGCTAGCTGCCGCTATCCAAGCGCGCATCGAAGAGCTTCGCGTGGACAACACTGCACTGAACAACGTAACTGTTGAACTGGGCGCAGACTTCACACGTCAGCAAGTAGATCCAGACACTCTGGTAACTACTGGTGCAAACGTTCTTGGTACCCAGATTCTGGTTACTGCAACGGGTAGCAACCTGATTGAGCGTGGCGGTTTCTCCTTCGGTGATCGTGCCGGCGGCGACCGTAACGTTGACCCCTCTGGTCGTCAGGACACCAACGTACTGGGCTCTTCAACTGACCTGATCACCACCAACCTCGAACTTAAGAATGTTGGTTACGGTTCACAGGGCGGCGCAGTAAACATCTCTGGTCAGTCTATGTCTGACGTAGGCGTTCAGCAGTTGGACGTTACAGCAGAAGCTCACAACCTTGATCTGGGTGTGTGGCTAACCAAGCTGGCCTCCAACCCGCTGCGTGCTACCGATGTTAACTTCCTAGAAGTTGTTAACCTGACTGGCGCTGCGAGCTACTTCCACCTTGGTGCCGAGCAGTCTGCGGCTCTGAGCTCTGACGGCGGTGCGGTTCTGGATGGCAAAGCTAACGCTGGTCTGTCTGACGTTCGCGTATTCAACGCAGCTCAGTTCGGTCAAAACGTTCGCATGAACGCTGAAGTGACTGAAGCGGTTATCGCTCGTGACCTAGTTCGTGTTGACGGCCAAGACAACGCAGCTGCAGACAACGTTGTATACTCCTACAACTTGGGTGGCGGCGACAACGAGCTGTACCTGTCTTTCAGCCAGTCTGTTATCGCTCACGAAGATGCTTCTTTGAGCATCACCACCGGTAGCGGTAACGACAAGGTTGTTCTGGTACTGGACAACGACACTACTGCTCCATCTAACTGGTACGCTAACCAGAAAGATCAGAAGAACATCGTGATCAACACTGGTTCTGGCAACGATGTTGTTGAAACTCAGGGTGCAGGCGATGCCACTATTCTGGTAGGTGCAGGCAACGACGTTGTTTACGCAGACAACAGTGGTAAGCAAGACATCGGTGGCACAGACTTCAACGCTCACTGGGTATTCAACTCAGAGAACCTTGAAGTTCAAGACCTGTTGGGCGGCTCTGGCTCGCCTCTGGCTGGCACTTCTGGTACCACTGGTCCTTACTTCCTGTATGACACTACTCTAACCGTTAGCTTCGCTGGCGCTGGCGTAACGCCTGCTGGTGGTCTGACTGGCGCCGCAGCTGCTGCGTTCACCAACGGTTTTGAAGTAACTGTTGACGTACCAACCGGTGCTAACTACGCGGCTACTGAGCGTCACATCAACCAGGCTATGAAAACAGCCATCAATGGTGATGCGGTTCTGAGCAAGTTCTTGGTAGCGATCGACGGCCCGAACGACACCTTGATTGTTCGCTCTCTGGTAGACGGCGAGTTTGCAAATGTTGACCTGAATGTAGACCTTCAGGCTGGCACTTTGCCAACTGGTTCTGCTCTGACTCAGTTGCAAGCTGCTTGGGAAGCGTTCAACAACGATTCTTCAATCGGTGCACTGGTACAAGGTGATCTGAACACTGCTGTAGACAGCATTGCAGACACCACTGGTACTGGCGGCTACGAAGGTCTGGGTGCTCTAGACAACCTTGGTGGCGAAACAACTGCTGCAGATTCAATTCTGGGCCAGATTTCTGGCACCGACGTTACTGGCGCAGACAGCACTGTTGAGAGCAACAACGTAATCAACATGGGTGCTGGCCAAGACGTAGTGGTTCTGGGCACTGGCGCAGACAGCAACGACATGCTTGTGTACACCGGTTACAACAACGGCCACAACACTGTACTGAACTTCGTTCAGGACACTGACGGCGCTGCTGGTGTAACGGCTACAGGCGTTGACTTCCTGAACTTCACCAGCTACCTGACCACTGAAGTAGATGCGTCTGGCTCTGGTGCAGGTTCTTCTGCGAACCCAAGCCCTGTTACTTTCGAAGGCACTGGTGCGTTCAACGGTAACACCGTTTCCATCATCGATTTCCAAGGCAGCGGCGGTAACGCACAGCAAACTTGGGATAACCTGACTGCCTCTAACCTGATAGCTCTGCTTAACGGTACTGGTTCAGGCTACGGTGCTGCGGGTAACACTGCTCTGTTTGGCGGCTACGACGCTGACAACGGCGAAACTAACATGGGCACTGCTGCGCCTGGCGCGATCATTGGCAACACCAACAACCATATCTTCATGGTTGAGAATGATGCCAACGACGGTGAGTACAAGATCTTCCACGTTACGTCTACTCGTGTAGCAGACGCTGACGCTGGCGACTTTAACACCAGCGCTCAGTTGGTTGGTGTTGTAGATCTGGGTGCTTCCCTGGCTACCAACGCTCCAGACATGGAACTCTCCTTGGTGGGTTCAGTTGAGTGGGCAACAGAGTCTGGTTTGGCGTAAGCTGAGCTTAGAACTGAGGTTTAAGACCCTCCCCGCGAGGGTCAGACAACCATCTGCTAGCTAGAGATAGCTAACAGAGCCTAAAAACCCTGACTTCGGTCAGGGTTTTTTTTGGCTTAGAAAAAGCGATTTGATTGATAGTGACAGGTTTTGATACTTGAGTTAGGTCTTCTGGATGCCTGTGTCTTTCTAGGGTCGTTAGGATTTAGGCGCTAGTTCGCTGTAAACTGTGTTTCACTCGTTACGTTTTAGGAGTTTAGAGGTATGCAAGCAGTAAGGTTTTGTGGCTTTCGGCCGCTTCTTTCGCCGGTACTCGCGGTAAGCCTAGTAAGCGTCACGCTGCTTACAGGTTGCTTGAGTAGTGGTGGGTCGTCAGGTGGTGAAGAAGATGAGGGTGTGCCGCCGCTGCCAGAGGCAGCAGGTGAGGTCCTTCGCGAGCGTTACCAGCCACTTGGCGAGAGTGCAGCTATTGTTCTCGATACCAAAACCAACCTTGCGTGGAAGCGTTGTTACTATGGTCAAACGTGGAGTTCTGAGCTTTCAGCCTGTGAGGGCAGCGCGCGAACGCTGACGTGGACTGTGGCCCGTAGTCTTATAGACGCAGACGGCTTCCGTTTGCCGGATCTGCAGGAACTCAAATCATTGGTGTATTGCAATAACCTTCACACCAGCCCAAATGAAATTGGTGAGTTGGATATCGCGGAAGGCTGTGGTTCTCCGACGTTGAGCCCCACGATAGAGCCAACCGTTTTCCCGGATATGAGGCAATTAACGGCGTGGACCAGCAGCGCCAGTGAAAACATAGAAGGTGCTGGTTTAGGCATTCAGTTTGGCAGTGGCGTATTAAGTGATTTCAACAGTGTTGAAGCCGATTACCGAATCATCTTGGTCCGCAACCCAGAAGATGGCGACGACCCACGAGCCGCAGACGGCTCACGCCCCCGCACGAACGATCAATAAGATACACACATCAGGCAGCTGATTGTATCTCGGCTGCCTGATTTCTCCTCGTTATTGCTATTCCACAAGCAAACCATTCAACCCTATCCCCAGCTTGCGCGGGTCTGCACCCACTCCTAGGTCAGTCGGTGATGCGGCGTCGGGCAATTGAAGCTCTAGTTTGAGAGTTGATGTGTGGTTGGTTTTGCTCCGGTTCGTCTCGGATATATCCAGTGCCAAGTACGGTGTGGAGTCGGCTGTTAGCAGGAATGTGCCTGCGTCTTTGCCATTTACGCTCGCCTGCACGCGTTGGCCGGTGAGCGTTGATGCTAAAAACGGTCGCGCCTCTATGCGAATGGTGCTGGCATTGCCGTAGACTGGTATATAAAGGACTACTCGGTCGCTCTCGCTCCATACGCCCCAGTCTTCCGGTAAAGACCATCCCGGCCCCATGTATTGCAGTCCGTTTCCGTTTTTATTAAAGGTAATCCGTTCGCCGGGGCGAATAGGTTCTGGAAACAGTGGTGTGATGTTAGCCGCTAGGCCGGAGCAGTTTTCGCAGTTGTTGTAGAGGCTCAGTACCGCCTCTTCAAAGTGGGGGTAGAGCACACGGTTTCCGTGACCACTGATGTGGTCACCATCAAAGTACAAGGGCAGGCCATTGCTATCAAACGGTGAGCATTCGCCATGGCTGCAGAGGTAGGGGAGCGGATCCCACACTTGCACATTGCTGAAGTTGGCATTTATGCGAGCTAAGGATTCCATCATCGGTTGGCGAAGGTCTCCGATGAATGCTTCGCTAACAGCTAACTGATCGCCACACACCGGGTTGTTCGCATTGAACCAGTCGGAACAGCGGTAGGCTGGCCCTTGTAGAACTGGCTTGGGCGCATCAAACAGTACAACCACACCTTGGCGTTCAAGGGCTTTAATAATAGGGGCAATTTCTGCATAAGCAGCCTGAAGATCATGAGCCGCTTTTTCGCTCTGGCTATAAGCCAGAACCTCTTTAGGAGAGGAGCGAACCCATTGGTCGGCAAGCCGGTGGGTTCTAAGGGAGGCAAAAAACACAATATCGCCGGGATTGGCTCTTTCGGTTAGCAGGTCCAGATAGTAGTCAATGATGGCTTGGCAGCCCTCTAGTTCCTGAATAGGGTATAACAGGTTGCCGATAGCACAGTGCCCGGTCTGAATCAGGTGGGCCTCTATACCTTGGCGCTGCCTGAGCAGGCTCACCATAGTGCTATAGGCGCCGGTGTGGGAATTGCCGATCACAAACATTTTGCGGCCTTGCAGTGCGTCACTGTTTGCAGTTTTAGGTGCATGGTCTGGGTACTCGTGTGCTCGCCACATTCTGGTGTCGGCCGTCACGCTCAGGGAAAGGTCGTTTCGGTGTTCAAATAATTGCCATGCACCGGCCCATAATAGGGCGATGGCCAAGCCACCCGCCAGTAACCCTCGGTAGGGCGGTTTGGCCAAAATTCGGGCTCTCCGCACGGGTGTTTCGATAAAATGGAAAGAGCACCCGGCTAGCAAAAAGGTGAGCGCAACCGCTGTGGCCATCTGAAAAGGTGTTTCTAGGCCTGTGGTCCAGCGCATCAGCGTATAAACAGGCCAATGCCAAAGGTAGAGGGAGTAGGATATTTTTCCGCAGTACACAGTTGCAGGGTGTGTAAGCATCAAGGCAAGTGATGCCTTGCTTGTGGTTTGGCCGGTTATAGCGCCGAGCGAAAGCAGTGTTCCAATTACTGGTAATAATGCCCAAGGGTAAGGAAAGGCATCCACATTTGCCCACAGGTACCCGGCAAGAATAGTCAGTAGCCCAACCCCAAGACAAATAGAAGCGCAATTTCCAGATAGCCGAGGCAGTCGGCCCTTGGCCTGCAGTTGAAAGAGCATCACTCCCGCGGCCAATTCCCAAAATCTGGCCGGAAGCATGTAATAGGCCCAATCTGGCCGCGATTGCCCCATCTGATAGGCGGTGTAGAGTGAAGCGATGGCCAGCGCAGGGATTAGCCAATTTACTAAAACCCTTAGTTTCCGGGCTTGTGGGTGGTTGTGAGCCAGAAACCAGAAATAGATCAGCGCCGGAAAAATGAAGTAAAACTGCTCTTCTACCCCCAAAGACCAGGTGTGAACAAAAGGGTTGAATTCGGCTCTTGGCGAAAAATAGTCATCCTGATACCACACCAGTGCAATATTGCTCAGGCCAAAAAAGGCATATAGTCCAACCTGCCGTATGGTAGAGCTCAGCCAGGATTCGGGTATGAACAGCACGGTAAAAAGCGATGTGGCCAGCAGGCACACAATAAGCGCCGGTATAATGCGCCTTATTCTTCGGGAGTAGAATCCGGCGAGAAACTGCCCAAAACTCTCACCCGTGCGCCCTACCAATGAGCGCGATACAACGTACCCTGAAATTACAAAAAACACATCCACACCGGCAAACCCGCCGGGCAGCCAGCTTGCGTCTAGGTGATAAAGCATAACAGCTAGCACTGCTATGGCTCTTAGCCCGTCTATGGCAGGCACATAAGGGTAGTGTTTATTCATTCTGTTCCCCATTAAACCGGAGCGGAATCATATCAAATATCACCCTGCCTTATGTGCTATCATTCGTGCCCATTTTTTCAATACTGAGGTTGCCCATGGCCCGTTATATCGCCTTGAACAAAGCTGATCATCGGGAGTCCGGCCTTTTGCCTGCGGGCAACGGCCATGCTCTTGAGAAAGCCGTTGTACCTGTGGTGGCAGAGGAACTGCCTCAGGTAGTGCCCACTATGCCTTTGGCCTTTGTGAGCCAAGGTGAAGGCAAGGCTTATGAGTTGGTGGCGCTTCAGTCGCTGCAGCCGGGTGTTAACGTATACGTTCACACCAATGGCCGCTGGATTGGTGGCTATAGGCCTGCCTGGTACAGAACCCATCCTTTTTTGGCTGTGCGTGATGAAAGCGGCTCGCGCCGGGTTGTATGTGTGGATGTAGAGGCTGAAGCCTTTCAGCTTGAAGCCGGTCCAGACGCCGTGCGCTTGTTTGATGCCGATGGCGAGCCTACCCCCAAAACCCGCGATTTGCTGGTCTTCCTAGAGAAGTTGGAGCAAGCCCGTGAGATGACGCAGGTGTTGGTTAACCAGCTTGAGGAAGCAGGGCTGATTGTGCCCTGGAAGATATCTGCCAGTGACGGAAAAAGCGAAGGCGGCTACGACGTTCAGGGTGTTTATCACATTGATGAAGCGGCCATGCGCGAGCTGCCGCCGGAAACCGCAGCTAAACTCTTGAAGAGCGGCGCGCTTTCTGTGGCATACACTCAGCTTCTTTCAGAGCACCGTTTACAGGGGTTGGTGCGCTTGTATGAGTTGCGTGCAGAAGCCAAAAAGCAGGCCGGGCCCGCTGAAGATGTGGATCTTGAGGCGCTGTTTGCAGACGATGACGACGACAATCTGACTTTCTAAGTTTTGGATAAACTGTAAGGGAATGCAGGCCGTGATAGGGTGTTTATTGTGTTGAGCGGGCAGAATGGTCGGGCTTGGCTGCCCTTCGCGGCTTGGAGAGTTTGGCTTGCCTGTGGCCTTGGGTTGCTGGTTGCTTTGCAGGCGTTGCAGTTTCGGTTCGGCTATAGGCTAACCGCTGACGACGCCATGTTTCTGCAGTTCCTTTGGCACGGTTGGGATCGAATTTGGGCGGAAGCAGAGGCTATCGCTAAGTTCAGTGGCCGCATTGGCCACTATGTAATGACGCCTCTGAATACCTTGGGCGCCTGGGTGTCGGGTTTTACCTTGGGCCGCCTCTTCATTCTCTTTTCTTACTACTCTGTTTGGGTGTTGTTTGCCCACTATCTTGGTAGGCTGCTCGCGGGCAATCGAGCCTTTAGTATTTCTGCATTTGTTGTGCTGGTGCTTTTGGCCTTACACCCATTGGCGTATGAGCACATGCCCCCCAACGCTTACCCATTGCAGAACACTCTGCCTTTTCTTGTGGTGCTGGCTGTTCGCCTCGCATTAATGCGTTGGCCTAGCATGCATTGGTTTGGCCAACTGGTCGCCTACGGCGGTATGGCTGCCGCGATGCTGGTGAGTGAATTTGTTTTTCTGTTTGCCACCGCTTTGATGGCTGCCGATCACCTTGCCAATATGGCTTGGCCCCGGCGCGGCGAACCTCAGGCTCGTTTTTTGGGGCTGCAGGTACGTCCGGGTAAGTTAGTGGCAGATGCTCTGGTGGTGGCAGTGGTACTGGCGGTTTATGTGGGCTTTCGGTTGCAGTATCCCTCTTCGTATGAAGGCAATGATCCCAGTGGTTTGGCGAACATCTCGCGCTTCTTTGCAACCTCAATGTTGCACCTTAGCGCCGGGACAGTGTTTCATCGTTTACCGGGTGTGGATTTTTCTGCAGTTTCCGGCGGTGCGTGGGTAGCGTCGGGATTGGTCGCGCTGATGACCGGGTTTTGTGCGTGGGGTTTGTTAAGGCGGATGCCAGTGCTTTCAGCTAAAGCTGCCATTACAGTGCTGGTGTGTGCTGGCTTGTTGATGCTCTATATTGCCGCACCTCTGGCGGCTACTGCGCGTCAACAAGAGTGGTGTTTGGACATGCAGGTTTGCGGGTATCTAGACAGCAGGGTTGCATTTCCCGGGTTTGGTATTCTGGCGTATGCACTGGTTTGTTTATGGGTAGTCTGGTTTAAAAACGGTGGACGGCAAGCGTTGTTTGCCATTCTTGCGTGTGCCTTAGGTTTGGTTGGCGGCGTTAACCATGCCGCTAATTCGCTGGTTGCAAACGATATGCTTGCCCGGGTAGCTCCTTGGAGTAACGCCAAGACGCTGGCTTGTTCCATTCCGCAGGGTGGAGCCAATGCCTTGGAGTTCTGGCTTTCACCGGCCCAGATGGCAGCGGTGGATTCCGGCCGCTCTGTGTCTATGCATGCGGATATGAACCGCCGGGTGTACTGGCTTGAGTATATGAATTTCCTACGCCGTTCCGGCGTTTGCTCTATCGAACCATCAGATAGCAGTGGGCCATTAGTTGATGCGTTTTACACCAGTTTTTCGTCTTGGTCTGCTCAGGGTGCCCGCGTTCTTGGAGCTGGTTGGTCTAACCCCGAATTTTGGGGTGTGTGGAGTGAAGGGAAGCGCTCTGAACTAACCGTGCCCTTGCAGCAGGGTGTGCACGATAAGGTAGAGGCGTTGCGCCTAAATTTTCGCCCCTACTTTGGTCCTTCGTTAAAACAGCAGCGGGTAACAGTGCTGCTTAATGGGGAGGAAGTGGCAACTTGGCGGTATTCTGCCGAGCTTCACTCGGGCAGCGATTGTTGTGAGGCAACTGTGCCTCTACCGCAAGAGGCTCTGGGCGGTCCTTTACGTCTTACCTTGGTGTACGAGGCACTCCGCAAGCCGGGCTATCCGGGCGAAAGTCTGGATACGCGTGAATTAGCGCTCGGGTTGCGGTCTCTGGATTTGATAGAACACGTAAGTGAGCCAGAAGGGGATGAGCGTGAGCGAATTGAGTGATGTAAAAATCAGTCTGGTGGTGCCAGTGTTTAACGAAGAAGCATCGGTGCCGTTGTTCATGGAGGCTTTTCTGAAAGCAAGCGCACAGTGGCCATTTGCTGCGGATGTGACGTTTGTGAACGATGGCTCTTCAGATAGCTCTCTTGCATTGCTGCGCTATTACGCAGGGGAGCACGCAAACGTTCACTACCTGTCGTTTTCCCGAAATTTTGGTAAAGAAGTTGCTCTGTCTGCGGGTATGGATCACGCGATGGGTGATGCCGTGGTTCTTATGGATGTGGATCTCCAACATCCTTTTGATGCCATTTCGCAGTTTGTGGATGTGTGGCGCAAAGATGACGCCCAGATGGTTTACGGCGTTCGCAATGCGGATAATGAAGAAACGGCGATGAAGCGCTGGACCTCTCGCCAGTTCTATCGTTTCTTCAATATGATGGCTCATACACCTTTGCCAGAGGGGGGTGGAGATTTTCGCTTGCTTGATCGCCGGGTGGTGGATGCGTTGCGCAGCCTGCCGGAAAGAAACCGGTTTATGAAAGGGCTATACGCATGGGTAGGGTTTAAAACCTGTGCTGTGCCCTATGAGCAACCTGCCCGGGTGGCGGGCACGTCGAGCTTCAATTATTGGAAACTCTGGAACTTTGCGCTGGATGGCATTGTTAGCTTTTCTACCTGGCCGTTGCGAGTGTGGTCTTACCTTGGTGTGCTAGTCGCTTTTTTTGCCTTTCTCTATGGTGGCTGGGTAATTTTCCAGACGATGGTTTGGGGTGTAAGTGTACCCGGCTATGCGTCGCTGGCTGTGGGGGTGATGTTTTTGGGGGGCATGCAGTTGATCTCCATCGGAATTTTGGGTGAATACCTCGGGCGGTTATTCATCGAATCCAAAGGGCGCCCACCCTACATTATTGCGGAAAAACAGGTGGCCGATGAACCCACCACCTGAAGAACACATACAAGCTCCCGCTTCCGGTTCTCGTTTCTCGCAGTTGGCGGGGCAGTTGATTCGATTTGGGCTTGTAGGTGGCTTGGCGACGATAGTGCATCTTGGGATGGCGTGGTGGATATTATTCACTTGGCCTGATGTATCGCCTTTTTTGGTGAACTTCTTTGCGTTTGTTGTCGCCTTTCAAGTGTCCTTTTGGGGGCACTCTCGCTATACCTTCCGGCAAAAGGGAAGTGCTTTGAAGTTTTTGGCGGTGACGCTTTCAGGGTTTGGTATTAACAATGGCTTACTGTGGCTGTTTTTGATGGCGGGGGTAAAATCCGGGTTTTTGGCAATATGCCTGTCGGTTTTTCTGGTTCCGCTGTTTGTTTTCGCTGGCTCTAAATTGTGGGTTTTCCAAAAATGAAGCCGGTTGGCTTTTGGCGGGAGGCGAAAGCTAACCTGCGCCAGCCTGCTTTTCTGCGCTTGTTGTCTGTTTTTCCTCTGTTAATCCATAGTGTTCCCGGGCAGGCCGAAGTTAAGGTTGACGCTGGCCTTGTGCTTGGGCATTTCGATTATGAGGAGCAGTCTAGCTCAGGCGCTACGCTCAATCAGGAAAGCGGAACCTTGCCGGGTGTTCAAGCAGCCTTGGCGTTTCACAGTTCGAACTCAGGCTGGATAAAAGTGTCTGGCACCCGCTTTTCTGACGATGTGCGCTAC
This sequence comes from Marinobacter sp. 1-4A, assembly GCF_016597725.1. Classification (GTDB taxonomy): domain Bacteria; phylum Pseudomonadota; class Gammaproteobacteria; order Pseudomonadales; family Oleiphilaceae; genus Marinobacter. The sequence goes on along the minus strand of NZ_VCGY01000001.1, from coordinate 673,495 downwards.
CGTGGGATGACCCAATCCGGCCGCCCGCTAAGAACGCACACAGATACAGAACAAACGTTTGTTGATGTAACGCTGGGTGGGCCAGAGATCAGCCTTCATAACTATGGCTTTACGCCAATGGTGCGGGCAGGCATGCGTAGGTGGCAGAGAAACATTCTTCCCACAACCAATACTCTGCGGCTTAACGAAGCGTACCGGTGGCGGGAGTTGGGGCTTGGTGGCTCGGTTTGCAAAAATGTGGCGCTGGGCTGGATGGATAGTTGGTGTTTGGAAGGCTGGGGGCTTTATACCTTTGAGGGAAGGGTAACAGTAGATTTAACTGAAATTAGTGCAGGCTCGCCATCCATCCGTTTAGGTTCAAAGCCCGGTGCGAGTGTTCAGGCAACTGCTTTGATTGGGCCGATTGAATTTAAAGTGTTTGGTCATTTTTGGCAGTTTGGGAAAAGCGACACGAAAATTGTTAACCGTGCAGGCGGGGGGCGTTTGCGAGTAGAAGAACCGGCCAGCCAAAGCTGGCTGACCGGGTTTGCTGTGGGCTTGAAGTTCTAAGCCGGTTAGTAGTCGATGGTGTAGGCGCTTCCCTGATAGGTCATGGTGAACGAATCACAGCCAGAGAAGGTAACGGTTAGCACTTCATTGCTGGCTTCATCCGATACAGTGATGGTGCCTGAGGAGAAACCGTAGCCACCTTCGCAAAGAACGAGGTTGCTGGCCTGATAGTCTATGTAGCCGAGCTCTTCGTCATAAACCCGGGCGCTTACATCGTAGTTGCCGTTGGACTCTGAAACGGAGACATTCTCAGAGCGGTAGCTTCTGCCGTTTCTGCCTTCGTAGCTGCTGCCATCATAGGTGCAGCCAACATAATTGTCTCCGTTGCACCGATAGCTGTAATTAAAATATTCGGTTTCACCTTGGTAGGTAACAGAGTAGTTCGCGTCGTAGCCCCAAATCCCTTCTGTTCCCATGTTGGTATAGCCAAACCAAGAGATTGTGCCGTCAATAATTTGATTGTCGCCTCCATCTCCCACACAGAAATTATTGTAGACGATGCGATAGTCGTTGGAGCCTTCGCTATAGTCTAGATCTGCGCTACCACCACAACTCCCCGGCACGTTAGTAATGGCACCGGTAGGTAGTTGGCCTAGCTCCGCAAGTTCAAGACTGTGGGAGGCAACCCAGTCGTTGCGAGTTTCTTGAGTTAAGGTTACGCCTCCGGGGAACATTCCTCCGGGCGAGTCTTCTAGAGCGATGGCCTGCTGGGCGGATTCAACGGCCGCATTGGCGCCCAGTCTTGCATCATCTTCCGATTGAATATTCGCGGGTTGTTCGTTAACGGTGCCACCACCGTTGTTTCCGCCGTTATCCCCCCCGTTATCTGGGTTGCCGCCACCGGAGCTGCTTGAGCCGCCACAGCCGGTAACGCCGAGCACTGCCGAAAACAAAATGGCCCATCCTGCTTTTGAGCTAAAAATTGCCTTGTTTGTTGTATGCATTGTTCTCTCCTTCGTCCTTGGTTTTATAGCCCCTGAACACGCGGGTGTCAGAACTATTACTGGCAGTTTAGTACCCTTTAATTAAAATGTCAGCTTTGTAATGTTTGTTGAAAATGCATACAGATAACTTGCTGCGAAATGGTACTTATTCGCAGCGTGCGCCAGCCAGCATATCGGCAAGGGTATCTCTTAGTGGCCTAGTGGATAGCGGTCCAGCAAGCTGCTCCAACCGAGTCCGATCGCCGCGCAAACTGGGTATTTCATTGGCTCTAACAAAGGCGGGGTTAACTTTTATCTTAATTTGATAACCGGCCAGATCACACAATGTGCTCATTAGTTCTTTAAGGTGGGTGCCGGTGCCGGAGCAAAGGTTAACTGCTTGGCTGTGGCCGTCACTCTCTAACAGGGCGATGTAGGCTTGGCAAATATCTCGTACGTCGGAAATGTCTCTTGCTACATCCAAGTTGCCTAGTTCAATTTCGGGTGCGTTTTCGGCAAGGTGTTTGACCATTTTGGGAACTAGAAAGTGCGGAAGTTGTCCGGGGCCGGTGTAATTGAAGGGGCGGGTGATGAGTATGGGCAGTTTGCTAAACCAGTTGGCGGCCATGTGCTCCATGGCCAGTTTGCTGCAGCCATAATGGTTTACTGGAGAAGGGCATAGGTCTTCGCTTTGTACTGGCACCTGATGCCGGCCGTACACGTTGGACGTGCTGGCCAGTATCACTTTTTTTACAGGCTCCTCTTGCTCGGCCAAAGCCGCTAGCAGATGCTCTGTGCCCAGCGTATTCACGCGGTAAAAGTCTTCTGGTGTTGGGTGTGCCACAAACGAGAGCGCAGCTAGATGGATTACGTAATCCGGCTGTAGCCGTGTAATAACGTCTTTTACCTGCGCTGCATTGGTTAGGTCCATGGGTTCGCAGCTCACACCCGTGCAATCGCCATGGCCGGTACCCGATACTCGATAACCTTGGCTCAGTAGCATGGGGGCCAGATGTTGTCCGGTAAAACCGCTGGCGCCGGTAATGAGAACGTGTGGGCTGGCCGTCATTGTGTGTCTCCGGAATTAGGTTCTATGGTTAGCTCTGGCGGTATCCAAGCTACGCCGAGGAACCGCTTTTTATTGGCGTTTACCACTTCAAAGGTGCAGGCGAGGTCTTTCCAGTGGTAGTTGTGGCGTACATGGGTGTCGTCCGCGTGCGCCGCTACAGATGTAGAGTAGCTGCCTTCACCAAGGTTGCAGGTAAATCGGAATCGGTAGTTCAGGGTTTGGCCCGGTGTTGGGTTTTCTAGCACCTGATCCAGTAGGTGGGTGTTGGTTCCGAATACGTCTTGCCGTAGGCGGTCTTTGATCACATAGCCCACCACGAGTTGATCAATATGCTCGTTAATATCGAGCTTCACTTTAAGCTCTACTTCTTGGCCAACGGTGGCTATTTCTATGGGATCACCGCTATTGGCGTCGTGTAGGGTCACGCTTTGGATGGTAGCTTCGCCGGTGCCTGATGTGGTTGCAACCCGGCCATCCTCAAGTTCTTCGCTGTGTACTGTGTGTTTTTGGTTGCCTTTGTTAGCCAGCATGGCGTTGTAGTAATCCATAATGACTTCCGGGTCGCCTTCCCGGCTGATTTCGCCGTGCTCAAGCAGGATTACTCTGTCGCAGATTCTTTGTATGGCACCGCGATCGTGAGACACGATGAGTAACGTTGTGCCTGCTCTTTGCATTTCACGGATTTTTTCGAAGCTTTTGTGTTGGAAGTAGGCATCGCCCACGGCTAGAGCTTCGTCAACAATGAGTACTTGTGGGCGCCGCGCTGTGGCAACGGCAAAGGTTACTCGCATTTGCATGCCACTGGAGTAGGTGCGAAGAGGGCGGTCAAAGTAGTCGCCCACTTCTGCAAACGCTTCCACCTCTGGTAGAAGGGAATCCGCCTCTTCGGCACTCATGCCCATCATGCTGAGGCCGTGGCGGGCGTTTTCCCGGCCCGTAAATTCGCCATTGAACCCCATACCCAGTTCTAGAATGGCTCTCACTTCTCCAAAGAGTTGGATGCCGCCTTCTGTAGGGGCGAGGGTGCCCGCTATCATTTTGAGCAACGTACTCTTACCCGCGCCGTTTTCACCCACAAGGCCAACGGCTTCGCCAGCGTGCACCTGAAAGTTCAGATTCTTGAGCACCCAAATGTCCTTCACATTACGGGTGGATAAGCCCAGCCAGCTGCGAATCCGTTGGGTGGCGTTCGGGTAGGTGCGAAACGCCTTGCCTAGATTCTCTACGTTGATGAGTACACTCATAGATGGTCTGCCAGTTCGTGTTTTACCCGCAGGTAGAGGCCTGCGCTTAGGGCAGTGAAGATGAAAGCAATGCCGCTCAGATATACGAGATGCAACTCTGTAGGGTTACGCCGGTAAAGGATCACGTCCTGAAAGGCGGCGGTCAGTTTGGCGATGGGGTTCCAGGAAAAGTAGCTATGGTATTCCGGAGGCAGCATCGAGAGCGCGTAAACAATGGGAGTTAGCCAAAACAGGAATTGGAGAATGACGGGTATTGCCTGACTGATGTCCCGGAAGAACACGTTCATTAAGCCAAAGAGCAAGCCAATGGATAAGCCGAGCCAGAGCGCAAGGAACATTAGGCCGGGCATCCACAGGTAGTGTAAATCCGGCCAGTGGCCGAGAAACAGGAAAACCATCAGCATCATTGAAAGCAGTGCAAGGCCATTTACGGTGGCGCTGCCTAGCGCAATTATTGGGAGTAGTGCTCTGGGGAAGGCCACTTTTTTAATCAGTTCGCCTTGTTCCACAAAGATCCCAAGTCCTCGGCCTACGGCTTCAGAGAATAGCGTCCAGGCGAGCATGCCGGACATCAAGTAGATAGGGTAGGCGTAAACTGTGTCAGTTTCAGGAAGCTTTGCTGACATAAGGTGCGAAAGGATCAAGGTGTAGATCAGCACCATAGCCAGAGGTTGTACCAAAGCCCAGAGTAGGCCGAGCTTGCTGCGGGCGTAACGCGCGCGCAGGTCGTTGCGGATGGCACTGCGCACGAAGAAGCGGTAGCTCCACCAGTAGCGGGCTATGGCAAGGGCTCGTTGAGTCATTCGGCTGCCTCCGGTTGGGTTAACCAACGTGCGTCGGCTGTGCCTGCATTGATAAGCCGGTTGTGGCGGTTGGCGACTTTCGACCAGCTGTGCTCCGCAAGCCAGCGCTCCCGCCCTTTGTGTACCTGTTCAATGTCACTCTCATTGCTGCCAGTCCAGGTTTGTTCGATGAGCTGGCGAATATGAAGAGTCTCAAAACCGGGTAAGGTTAGGGTTGCGTTGCGTACTTCAGTAAAAATGCGCGCCGGAGTCACGGCAACTGTGGGACAGCAGGCTACGGCCGTGCGCACGGCGGCGCTGCTGGACTCCGGTGTTTCTCTGTAAGGCAATATCAGAAGGTTGCTGCTGGCGAGCTTCGCGGCAATCGTTTCTTCTGGCAAAAACTCCGAACAGAACTCAGTAACCGCTTCAATACCTTTTTCCCGGATTCTCTGCTGGCATTGCTGTTCGTAGTCCGCAGAAGCCGGGCTGGAATGAACGCTGTTGAGCAGCAGCAGCTTTGCGTTCGCAGCTTCGGGGTGCGCTTGGCGGAAATCTGCAAATGCGTCGATTAGTTCAAGCACTCCCTTGTGGGGGAACAAGAAACCAAAGCAGGCAACTGTGAAGCTGTCCGATTGTTCTGCGTTGCTCGCGGCTGCGGGCTTTGCCACGCCTTGGGGCAGTAGGGCAACGTTGTCGGTAACACCCAACTCTTTGAGTACGTTCATATCTGAGGGGGTGTGCACCACAACACGGTAGAACTTGTTCAGCGTGTTGGCCGCTTGTTCGCGGCTTTGCTCGGGTAGCTGCAGCAGCGGAAGTGTGGCGTGCAAGGTTATAAAGCGCAGCTTGCCAGCGCGAGTGGCCGTTTCAATGGATTCTTCCAACTGGCTATCCAGCGCAAAGAAGCCGGGGTGGTATTGAACCCACACGGTGTCATCTGCGGTGGCCAATGCTTCTGGCATGTCGTGGCTTTGCGGCTGCCAGCAGCACTCCAAGCTGGTCAGTTGTTTAGCCAATGGCGCTTGGCTTGGGTTGGCGAGGTGTTTGGGTGCCCAAACGCCTACAGAAGCGCCTTGCTCAAGCAGTTCTTGTGCTAGGTAGCGGCTGTATTCGGCGATACCGCAGGCTTCACCCCAAGTGCTCATTAGGATAATCGAGCGTTCTTTTGTGTCGGGCGCCAGCTCTGTCAGCTTTTGCAAGCTGCTGGTTAGACGCTCTCGGGCGTTTTCGCTGAAGAAGGCCTTTGCAATAGCTTGCTGGGTGTCTTCTGTGGTCACCGTGCCCAAGCGCAGCTCGGTTAGAACCGCTTCGCACTGAGTTTGCAAGTCTTTGGCATCGGGGTTTACCCACAGTGAGCCGGGGGTTTGTAAATGGCTCTGTGAGGGGGCAAAAGAATAGTTGATGAACTTCACGCCCTTGCCAGTGAGGAAATCGGTGTGCGCACCGTAGCCGGTCGTGATCACGGGCAACCCATAGCGTGCAGCTTCTATAGCGGGCAAGTTGAGTCCTTCGCCACGGCTTGGAAGTACGACGGCATGGGCAGACCTGTATAGGGTATCCATGCTTTGGTCATCGTAATCCTCAAGAATTAATTGCACCCGCGATTGCAAAGATTCTGGAATCTGCTCGTTGATCTGCTCCTCTATTGTGTTATGAGGGTTGGGGAAGGTTTTGATCACCAGCTCAATATCCTGATGGCTTTCCAGTAGATCTCGAAAAGCGCCCAATAAAACATCCGCGCCTTTTCTGGGGAAGCAGGAGGAGATATGCAGGAAGCGGTATGGTGTTCCATGCGCGGGCCCTGGTGGTGTTTTCAAATCGTCTTCCATGGGCAGGGGTACTATCGCAACAGGCTGGTTGCAGCCCGAATCGATCAGCGCTTTTTTCACAACCCAACTGGTCACGATTACGCCCGAGTAGTGCTCGTTGATTTGCGCAATGGTTTGTTCTGGTACAAGAGATTCCTCCCAGAAGAAAAAGAGTATGGGCGTACCTTGCTGGGCATCTGGGTTTTCGATAACCGGGAAGTGGTGGTAAATGGCAATGTCTGCTTTTACCGGGGGTGTTTGGATTAGAGGGCGTAGGCGCTCTAGCTCGTTGGCTGGCGCGTTGTGAATCTGCGTTGATCGAGAGCCTTCTCGGGGGATCAAGGCCAGCGTTGTATTTTCGTTTTTTAGCAGCGCCATAGCTAAAGCACGGTTCACCGCCGCGAGGCTGTAAGAGCCGCTGAAGTGACCTTCAATACAGATGGTTCGTTCGGCGTTGTGGTCAGTGGTTGTTTGATGGCTATGTTCGGTGTTTTTGTCATAACTTAGCACTCGAATCAGCGCTTGCTGAATGTGCTGCAAGGGGCCCCTAGTCGAGTACTCGTTTACGCCAGAGGTGGCCGGGTGCGACGCTTTGATTGGCGCGCCTTGTAAGGTGAGGCCAATACGTTCTGCTCGCGCCTTTGCAAGGTTGGTAAGGCCCAGTAGTTTGAGCAGTTTAATCAACTGCCACTGGTAAAAGATGCCGTTTTGGCTTGCTCTGCGGGCTTGAGTCAGGCGATTGTTGCTGCCCGTTATCAGGCGGCTTATTGGTACGAGAATTCGGGTGAAAATCGCCAGCGAGCGGATTTTTTCGTCGTGGGTAGCCTGTAGTTTTCTGGTATCGAGTAGCAGGGCTTCTTGTTGTGCGATCTTTGCTTTGTATTCTTCGGTAACACCGCGCAGCACACTGTGGAACTCACTTCGCAACGCGTCTTGTAAGGCGCGTTGTTGCTTTGCAACGGCTTCTGAGAGAGCTTGTCTTTCCGTGTTTAGTCGAACAAGGTCTTGAGTGAGCTTTGCGCCCATATGTTCAACTTCGGCGTGAATGGTGCGCTCAAGGTGGTCTGCCGTTTCCTGATGGTGGTTGTCGTAACGCCTTGCAAGCTCGCTTAGGGTGATGCCTTTAACTTCTTTGAAAATAGGCTGTAGATGCGTGCTGGCCTCATCGTGCCCCGGTTTTTGGGCGATCACGGCGTAATCAGGGCTGGACTCTTTGAGCACGGTGTCTAGCGAGGGTGCTTGGTTGCGCAGCCCTTTTGCTTCACTCAAGCGCCAAACACAGCTCGGCTGAAAACCGCTATAGTCTGCCACAAACTGTAATAGCCCCGGTGGCAAGGGCTTTACATGGGTTGGGTCCATGTAAAAATAACAGGCACCGATAATCGGGTTTTCGGGGTTTGGGGTTTCCAGTATCAGTAAGCCACCCGGTTGCAAGGCTCGGTAGGCTTCTTCTATAAGGCTTTTTAGATCGTCAAACGGTATGTGTTCAACAAAATGAAAGGCCGACACTATCCCGTAATGGTTATCCGGCGCTTTACGGAGAAAGGCCAATGCATCGCTGTCGTGTGCGATTAGGTTCTTGCTCTGGCAGTCTGCCAGCATGTCAGGATCTGTGTCGACCCCTTCCGGCTGAAAGCCTGTCTTTTCGAGCGCGCTCAGCCATTCGCCGCGGCCGCAGCCTAGATCCAGAACGGGTGCTTCGGGAAGAATTTCGTGAAGCGTGTCGAGTAGGGGCTGGTAAGCCTCAAGACGACTCGCGACTTCTTCCTCGCTGCCTCTGTGGAGGTTCTCGAAGCTCTGGTAGAAACCTTTGGTCATGGATTATCCAGTCGTTAAATGCGGTAACGTTTAAAAACCGTCAATGGTATCACTGTTCTAGACAGTGGGAGAATGGCTAGCGGTATGCCGCAATGAGAGGGCGGCTGATCCTGTGCTATTATCGCCGCACTTTTTTTATGGTGCTGGTTTTAACAGTTACAGGGTCGCTTAGTGTCGGGGGAGATGTCGTCTTTGAATGTGCTGCAGTTTTATCGCACCTATATGCCCGAGTCTCAAGGCGGCGTAGAAGAAGCGATCCGGCAGATTTGCATTGCTACAGGTGAGCACGGTGTGAGCCACAGAGTGCTAACACTGGCGCGCGTAGATCAAGTAGACGTTGTTGAACGGCCTGAGGCGACAGTCATACGGGCACCTTTGCAGTGGGAGCCAGCGTCTTGCTCCATGGGGTTGGCGCTTTTTCGGCTTTATCGGGAGCATGCTCAGTGGGCCGATGTTATACATATTCACTACCCATGGCCGTTTGCTGATCTTGTGCACGTGCTTTCTGCAATCGATAAGCCTGTGGTAATTACCTATCACTCCGATATCCTGCGCCAACGATACCTAGAGCAAGCGTACCGTCCCCTGCGCACTTGGTTTTTCTCCCAAGTGCAGAGAGTTATTGCAACATCTCCTGATTACATGGCGAGCAGCCCGGTTTTGCAGAAGTTGGCTGCAAAGTGTGAGGTTATCCCTCTTGGTCTCAGCCCTGACACCTATGAGCCGGTGCAGGGTAGTACGCTTGATTCTGTGCGTGAAACCTACGGAGAAGGTTTTTTCCTGTTTGTGGGTGTTTTGCGTTATTACAAAGGCCTGCACACCTTATTGGAGGCAGCGGCGAAATCGGGCTTGCCGGTTGTGATTGCGGGAGCTGGGCCAGAAGAGGAGTGGCTGCGAAAGCGCGCGCAGGAATTGGGTTGCGCCAGTGTGGTGTTTGCTGGGTTCGTAGCCGATGAGGTAAGGGCTGCTTTATACACACTTTGTCGCGCTGTGGTTTTTCCTTCATTTCTTCGTTCGGAAGCGTTTGGTGTCACCTTGCTTGAGGGGCAGCTCTATTCTCGTGCGCTCATTAGCTGCGATATTGGTACGGGTACAAGCTTCGTTAACAAACACGGCGAAACGGGTGTTGTGATCCCACCTGAAGACCCTGAGGCTTTGGCAGAAGCCATGCGCCAACTTGATGATGACCATGAACTGTCGGAGCGCTTTGGAAAGGCAGGGCGCTTGAGGCTGGATAGCGTTTTTTCCGGTGAGCGAGTGGGTACAGAGTACACTCGCGTATACCAATCGTTGGTGTCCCCACCGTTATTCGGTTCAGAAAAATCAACAGTAAAGGTGGGTGAGTGAACGTTGTCATTCGCTTGGACTCACTTGTAGCCCCAAGAACAGGGATTGGGTATTACACAGAACACCTTACTAGGGCGTTGCTTGAGCAATCCAAGGTGAACGTTTTCGGCGTGTTCAATGGCCAGCGTTTGGAAGGTGCGGAGCTTCAGGCGTTACTGAAAGATCCGGGTGAAGCGAATGTATCAAGCGCGCCGGGCTTTATTGCCCGCTTGAAGCCTTGGTTGCGTTCAGTGCCGGGCGCTTATCCTTTGAGGCAGTGTTTTCGGGATCGACGTTCTGCTCGTGCGGCCGTGGGGGCTGAGATCTACCACGAGCCCAACTTTGTTCCTTTCCCTTTCTCTGGCAAAACCGTTTTGACCATTCATGATTTATCGCATTTACGCCACCCTGAGTATCACCCACCAGAGCGGGTGCGATTTTTAGAGCGATACCTTCCTGCTGCGGTGAATAACGCTGCGGCGATTATTGCGGATAGCCGTTTCACCGCTGATGAGATCTTGGATTATTTTCCGAACGCCGAAAACAAAGTTTTCCCCGTTCACTTGGGGGTTGAGGAATCTCTTGCGCAGGAAGATACGGAGACGGTTCGCTCTGTGCTGTCTCATTACGATTTGCCTTTCAAATCTTACATTTTATCCATAGCCACTCTGGAGCCTCGAAAAAATCTTGCGGGGCTTGTGCGGGCCTATCGAAAACTGCCTTCCGCGCTTCAGGCGGAGATGCCGCTTGTATTGGTGGGAGGCGCTGGTTGGAAAAATGACGAACTTCAAGCCTTGCTGAAGGAACAGGATGCAAATGGTCGAGTCATGTTAATAGGCCGTGTACCAAGGCGCGATTTGGCTAGCCTGCTGTGTGGTGCGCGCCTGTTTGCCTACCCATCGTTTTACGAAGGTTTTGGTTTACCCATTGCTGAAGCCAGAGCCTGTGGTACGCCAATACTAACCACCAGTTACGGTGCCATGGCGGAAGTTGCCGGGGATCAAGCTTGCCTCGTTCACCCGGATGAACTCCCGGAGGGTTTGCATCAGGCGTTGCTCACGCTGCCTGAGTCGGTCGAGCCTTTCCGATATTGTTGGCAGGAAACCGCTCGACAAACGCTTACTGTTTACGAGGCGGCGGGGCGTGCGGTAGGTAATGAATCCTAGTTAATTAATCCTAGTTAAGGTGCACCGGGTAGCTTCCTAAGGGCGTATACGGATGCCTTTATATAGCGGCAGTGGTAAACTCCCGCGTTTGCGCGTTACCTGCAGCATTCAAACTATTTTGTGGCTTTTAACTTCAGCCAAAAGCTCTCTGAGACAATTTAGTATTCCCGCAGGCGCGCCTATCAGAACATTTTGCGATGGGTTTCGTATCTATGAGTAAGAAAAAAGCAGTAGTTACAGGGGTTACTGGTCAGGACGGCGCCTATCTGGCCCAGCTGCTCTTGGAAAAAGACTACCTTGTATATGGCACTTTCCGTCGATCAAGCTCAGTGAATTTTTGGCGCATTGAAGAGCTGGGTATCCAGAATCACCCGAATCTTCGGCTTGTGGAATACGATCTTACCGATATGTCTGACAGCGTTCGGCTGCTGGCTGAAACGGAAGCGACTGAGGTTTACAATCTGGCGGCGCAAAGCTTTGTGGGCGTTTCATTCCGTCAGCCGGTAACCACTGCCAACATTACTGGCCTTGGCGCCGTAAACCTGCTCGAAGCCATTCGGATTGTTAATCCAAAAATACGCTTTTATCAGGCATCTACTTCCGAGATGTTCGGTAAGGTGCAAACTATCCCCCAAACAGAAGAAACGCCATTTTATCCCCGCAGCCCTTATGGTGTCGCGAAGCTATACGCGCACTGGATGACGGTGAACTACCGGGAATCCTATGACATATTTGGTACAAGCGGCATTCTGTTTAATCATGAATCGCCCTTGCGTGGCCAGGAGTTTGTAACTCGTAAAATCACCAATAGCGTTGCCAAAATTTCTTTGGGTATGCAGGACATATTGGAGCTCGGCAACCTAGATGCTAAGCGGGACTGGGGTTATGCCAAGGACTATGTAGAAGGTATGTGGCGGATGCTGCAAGCAGATCATCCTGACACCTTTGTTCTGGCAACCAACCGAACGGAGACCGTAAGGGACTTTGTTACTTTGGCGTTCAAGGCTGTGGATTTGGATGTCGAATGGCAAGGAGAGGGAGAATCTGAGTGCGCAATTGATGTTAAGTCAGGCAAAACTTTGGTTCGTGTTAATCCTGAATTCTATCGCCCTGCGGAAGTTGAGCTGTTAATTGGTGATGCGTCAAAAGCGCGTAAAGAGCTTGGTTGGGAACCCAAAACACAGCTGGAAGATTTGTGCAAAATGATGGTAGATGCCGACCTCCGCAGAAATAAGATTGGTTTTTCATTCTGAACATAAGACGTATGCAGTATGGAGTATCTAACTTTCTACATTGGTTAATTAAATACTCTTAAATGAATAATCTTTGCCATATATAATTCGATGCCTTATTATTTCGGTGGTTTTGAGCAAGCCCTTAGGCCGTTTAACGCGGTTTAAGTTTTAGAACCCACCGATGAGACAAGGTTTTAATTCCATGGCAAAGATTAACGATTACTACCAGAAGAAGCAGCTTATGGAAAAGCTTGCGGCCGAGATCAACCAGCTGGAGCAAGATCAGGCTCTGAAGAGTGAGCTGGCGTTTGAGAACAGCATTCGTGAGTTGATGGCTGAATACGATAAGTCTCCGAAGCATGTGCTTCAGATTCTCGCAGCGATTGACCCCTCCATTGCTGGAGCAAAGGCTGAAGGTGGCTCGAGCACTCGTGCCAAGCGCCCTTTGAAAACCTATAAGAACCCGCACACCGGTGAAGAGGTCCAAACTCGCGGTGGCAACCATAAGGTTCTGAATGAGTGGCGCCAAAAGCACGGCAAGGAAGCAGTACAGAGCTGGCAGCAAGACTGATTAGCCAGAGATTAAAAAGGGCCGGATGAATTAATAGTCATTCGGCCCTTTTTTTTGGGTGTTTTGCAGTGTTGGCGGATTACAGGTCATTCAAATACGACAACACAGTTTCTTCCGCTCTTTTTCGCTGTGTATAGAGCTTCATCTGCCTGCTGCATCCAGCTCATGTGATTCTCTACACTGCCTGTGAGTTGCGAGATACCCACACTTATTGTGTAGTTTATCGGTGCCACACTGGTTTGAACCACGCTTTTTTCGATACTTTCCCGTATTCGCTCACATATAATGCGAGCTCCTTTGGCATCGGTTTCCGGTAATATAATACCGAACTCCTCTCCACCATAACGGCCAATGCTGTCAGATTGTCTCAAACTGCTTTTAGCGGTTGCTGCTGTGTGTTTGATCACCTCATCTCCGGCCAGATGGCCGTGGTTGTCGTTTACTTTTTTAAAGAAATCTATATCGAACATTACAAGGCTGGTTATATGGCCATAGCGCCGGAAGCGTTCAAACTCCGCGTCCACCAGATTTTCCCACGTGCCCCGATTGAGCAGGCCGGTTAATCTGTCGGTCATACTGAGTTTGGCAAGCTGTTCGTTTGCCCGCTCCAGAGCCCGTTTGCCGGTGGCAATATCGGTTACGTCGTAAACCATGACGCATATTTTCTCCACCTGCCCGGTACTGCCGGCGAGTGGGCTGATGGTGAGGTTCTGGAACATGTAAGCTTCAGTGCCGGTGATGGGGCGCGTGCTGCGAAACCGGAACAAGTAGGGTCGTTGCTCCCAGGAGATGAATGCCCGGGTGTTGAGTAATGCGACGGCATCTACTTTACGGGTTAGCCAGGCTTGCGGGATGTCGGGGAAGATCTCAAAGATGCTCTGATTACGAATCTTGCTAGCCGTAATTCCGCTGTGGTTTTCCATGAAACCGTTCCACGCTTGCACTTTGAAGTCGAGATCTAGCACAACTAGGCCCACCTCAACGGATTCAAGCATATCTACCAGCCAGTGGAAGGATTGTGCTTCGAGTTCGTTTATGGCCATGGGTCAGTCCACCAGGTATTGAAGACGGTTTTCTAGAAAGGGTACTGAGTCTTCTGTGAGCAGCACCAACATATCGCACTGTATATTGCGATCCTCCAGAGCGTAGCTGATTTCAATACACAGGAGTTGTTCATCGCGAGAACTTTGGTGCTCAAGTAGATCCGTAATTTGGCGGTGCTGGCCAAGTACGCTTGGATGGCCTAGGCCTAGCTTGAGATCCAATTGATCCCCGATACCATTGAGGAAGGCTCCGAATAGAATGCTAGACATGTCCATCAACACTTCTACGTTGACAGATTCGTTCTCAAAGGTTTCGTAGTGAAGCAGTTCGGCCATTTCGTGAAAGCTGGCATCTGCAAACAGGAGTAACGCCTCGCCAGCGATACCAGCTCCGGTGAAGCCTTGGCAGACAGCTGAGTAGGTTTCGCTGTCGTTGGCTGCAGAAATGGCCATGTGAAGTTCGGAATTGGCAATAAAGGCAACTTTTGGAATGGGCTGTTTAACAAACACCCGCAGCAACCGGGCAAGTAGATCAGAAGAGCGACCCATGGCTACGTTGGCGATTTCTTGTAGGTAGTCGCTCAAAGAAACCGATATTTCATGGGACGGAAAATGGTCGTCTGGAGTGAGTTCGCTATCCTTCAGCGCGGCGTTTTCGAGATCGCCCGGTCGGTAGAAACCGTATTCCGCAAGCAGGCTGAGAACGAGCGCCATGTCTGTGGGCTTTTTTATGAAATCAATAGCACCAAGCTTACGTACCCGTTCTCGCGCTTCGGGCTGTATATCGCCGGAAACCACAATGGTCATTACCGGCAGATCTTCCGCCCGTACATGCTCCAATACTTGATAGCCGTCCATCTCTGGCATGTTGAGGTCCAGAAACATCAGGTCTGCCTTGCCCGCCCGCAGCTTCTCCAGTGCTTCCCGGCCGTCATTTGCGAACAAGATTGTTTCGGCAAGGCCGGAGGGTAGGGCACGGGCCATTTGTTTTCTGGCAAGTGTGGAGTCGTCGCAGATAAGAATGCGGGTGGTCATGTTTGTAGCCAGGCGGGGGTGGTAAGTGTTTCCGCAATTATAGCATTAGAACAATATATGTACATATAGACGACACCTTAATAGGTTGGCTCGGCAAAAATGAATACTGTAACCATTTGTTATTCTGGTTTGTGACTGAGCTCACTCTATAGCCCGAGTTGTCTCAATTATAGTGTCAGTGTAGTCAATGAAAATAAAAATTAAGTGAGGAATGCAAGAAAAACCTCTTGCGTGCCGTAGTCCACTTACGTTGGCACTTAAACTCTATTCTTGAGACTGTGTTATGAGACATATCGCGTCTGGATACGCCTCCCTCATTGCGTTCTGCGTAGGTATTGCGCCTGTTGCCAAAGCTGAACTAACGCCCATCTCCGAGTCGGCGATGGGAGATGTGACAGGGCAGGCGTTTATGCAAGTCCAGAATATTAACGGTACAAGTCATGAATATACCCGCATGACTCTGGGTATGGATGTAGACACCCGTGTAAACATCGATGATGTTCAGATTGGCCAAATTGATGGCGGTACCGATTTTTCCGCTCAACACTTAGCCCTTGGCCACATTGCGCGGGCTGATGGTGAGCAATTTAACGGCGTAACCTACAACGAGGGTGACGCCATACCTTTTGAAGCTCGCAAGCCATATATCGAACTGGCTGAAGATGGTGCCGGACTGGCCGGATTTCGCATGGGCTTTGAACAAGCCCGGGGGTCGGTTTCATCTCATACCACAAGTTTTAGTGGCAACATTGGTATGAAAGTCGAGTATTTCGGCGAAGTATACGACGCTATGTTGTTTGACGGTGTTGGCGGAGCTGCAACAAACAAGCGCGCCACTCACATCGGCCTTGCGCCCAACAGTCCCGGTCAAGCGGCAGGTTGTAATGTTGATGGCGCCTTGGCCAACTGCGCTCCGCTAACCAACCT
Organism: Marinobacter sp. 1-4A; assembly: GCF_016597725.1. Lineage (GTDB taxonomy): Bacteria > Pseudomonadota > Gammaproteobacteria > Pseudomonadales > Oleiphilaceae > Marinobacter. Next base: position 657,996 of record NZ_VCGY01000001.1, on the reverse strand, counting down.
CAGGTCTATAACGGTGGGTGAGGATACGGGTGCGGGTGATGGCACAATTGGTTTCACCGATGGTTTTTTTATCGGCTTCCAGCGAGACGATAATATGGAGTGGCAATCCATTGATGGGGCAAACGTTATCGATGTTGGCAAGGGTGTATTCATTAACCTGCCAACGAATATGACGGTTGATCTTACCAACCTCACCAGCGGTGGTATTGATCGCCTGCGTACTCATCAGGTGGATATGGGTACTAAGCTGTTTTGATTTTGCTAGACTCCTGAACCTAATGATTCATAAGGCAGGAGTCTTCGCTTGATCCGCTCTTTTTACTGGCACGATTACGAAACATTTGGTGTGGACCCGGTCCATGATCGGCCGTCACAGTTTGCAGGCATAAGAACCGATGCGGATCTCAATATTATTGAAGATCCGCTGGTTATTTATTGCAAACCCACTGACGATTACTTGCCATCACCAGAGGCCTGCCTGATTACAGGCATTACACCGCAAAAAGCGATGCAGGAAGGCTTACCCGAAACCGAGTTTATCGCCCGTATTAATGAGGCGTTCAGCCAGCCGGGTACCTGTGTGGTAGGTTATAACAGCCTTCGTTTTGATGATGAAGTAACCCGCCATACGCTTTACCGTAACCTGCAAGATCCCTACGCTCGGGAGTGGCAAAACGGTAATTCTCGGTGGGATATTATCGATATGGTGCGGCTGACCTACGCTCTGCGGCCCGAAGGTATCAACTGGCCGCGCAAGGAAGATGGCAGCCCCAGCTTTAAACTGGAAGCGCTCACAACCGCCAATGGCATCGCCCACGAAGCTGCCCACGATGCTATGTCGGATGTGGAAGCAACCCTTGCCGTTGCCAAGCTGATTCGGGACAAACAGCCGAAGTTGTTTGATTTTGTTCTTAACAACAAAGATAAACACTCCGCACGAGCTATGTTGGATACGGCTGCCATGAAGCCAGTCTTCCACATATCCGCCAAATACCCGGCAACTCGTGGTTGCTGCGCCATGGTTGCGCCGTTGGCGGATCACCCCAGCAATAAAAATCTGGTGATTGTTTATGACCTAAGGGAAGATCCGAGCGAACTGATTAACGCTACACCGGAGCAGATTCGCGAGCGGGTATTCACCTCTCAGGCAGATCTGGGAGACAAGAGGCGCTTTCCGTTAAAAGGTGTACAGCTGAACAAGTGCCCAGTTCTGGCACCCGCGAACATGCTCACGACGCTTACCACCGAACGCCTGAACGAGCTGGAGCTTGATGGCGATACCCTTCGAGCGAATCTTGCCCTGCTGAGAAAGGCGCCGGGACTGGCGGAGCGAATTGCTGAAGCATTCGACCAGCCCCATGAAGGCGACCTAACGGACCCCGATGAACAACTTTATGCTGGCGGCTTTATTTCCCCAGCCGATCGAAGTGAGCTGAATCGAGTGCTACAAACGCCGCCGGAATCGTTAGTTGAAGAAGCGTTCAGCTTCAAAGACGAGCGCTTGCAGGAAATGCTCTTCCGTTATCGTGCTCGTAATTATCCTGACTCATTAACCAGTGAAGAGTCTGAGCGCTGGGAACAGTTTCGCTCTCAGCGCTTAATGGCTCCGAAAAAAGGTTGGCTGTCTCTTGAGGCGTTCGGGCTGGAGCTGCAGCGGCTGGCTAGTGATCCGGAACTGACGCCGCAGAAGCAGCAGATTTTGGAGGATTTGCATTTGTATGGGGAATCGTTGATTCCGTATATGTAAAAAACGGCCCCCGTTCCCCAACCCCTCTCTCGCGAGGGGTGAGGGGCTAAATGATGTTGGCCCGTAGGGCCGCTTTTGAAATGCACCCTCTCCCCCAGCCCCTCTCCCGTGAAGGGAGAGGGGAGCTACACATCCAAAGCCGGCGAGATTCCGCCAAGTTTTCAGGTCAGCGCAGTAAAAGCCCCTCTCCCCTCGCGGGAGAGGGGGGAAGCTACACGCCCAAGGCCTGTAAGACTCTGCCAAAGCCCAAGGCCAGTGCAGTAAAGCCCCTCTCCCCTAGCGGGAGAGGGGTTGGGGAGAGGGGGATGCAGTAAAAGTCCCCAAAAAACCACCAAAGCCAAGGATGGCCCAATGAACCAAGCTCAGTTCGCCAAACACCTCCGCCAAAACATGACCGATGCGGAGAAACTGCTCTGGTTTCACCTCAGAGCCTATCGTTTAAACGGAAAGCGCTTCCGCCGCCAGCAGCCTCTTGGGCCTTACATCGTCGATTTCGTGCATTTTGGCTCAAGAGTGATTGTCGAGGCCGATGGCGGTCAGCACAATGATTCGGAAAGCGATCAGGTGCGAGATGCTTGGTTGCGTTCGCAAGGGTTTACCGTGCTGAGGTTTTGGAATCATGAAATTTTGAAGCAGATTGATGTGGTGCTTTCTGTAATTTATGAGGAGTTGGAGGGCAGGAGAATTGGGAGTTAGAACGACCCCCTCCCGATGCGTCGGACCGCCCCAACCCTCTCCCGAAAGGGGCGAGGGGCTAAATGTTGGCCCGTTGGGCCGCTTTTAAAATGCACCCTCTCCCCCTGCCCCTCTCCCGTGAAGGGAGAGGGGAGCTACACACCTAGAGCCTGCAGGATTATGCCTAGGCCCGAGACCATTGCAGTAAAAGCCCCTCTCCCCCTGCGGGAGAGGGGTTGGGGCGGTCCGACGCCTCGGGAGGGGGCCGTTTTCCCTTTAACGCCTCATCGCCGCCTTTGAAAATACACACTCAAATTCTGCCCCATCAAGCTCTGCACCTCGCTCCCCAGAGCCTCCGCCTGAATTTGTGTTTGAACTGGCTTAGTGGCCAAGCTGTGGCCATCTTCATCGCGCGCTTTTACCAGCTTCCATTCCACTTCGTTACTCACCATCGCCATCAGGTCTTTCAGCTGGGCCTCGTCCTGTGGCTGAAACCAGCGGTCTCGGCAGCCGCCTATGCTGTAGAAGTCATCTTCTTGGGCAAGTTCCTGCCAAGTATGGTCCTGTCGGTTGCTCAGAACCATTCGCCGAAGCTGTAGCAGGGTGGCGCGGGTCGGTTGAAGGTTGTGTTCTGCAATCAACTTCCGCATTTGCCGGTCGCCGGTTGTGCGTTCGGCTATGGCTGTATGTAGGTGAACTATTGCACCAGAGCCGGCGGCACTGTTCACCAATGCAGCCAAGGAAAGTTCTGTCATGGCTGGTGAGGGCAGGCGGCCCACTTCAACCCAGTGCACCTTATGACCATCGGCGACAAACTGCTGCGCAATAGACCAGGGCCAGAACACAATGTTGCTGATCTCTAATTCCGCAGCCATGCGAGTCGCTCTGGCGATGTTGGCCAAGGATTCATCTACGGCGATCACTTCAACGTCTGCCAAATAGCGGGCCAGCTCCATAGCACGCTGGCCAGATTGAGCGCCGCATACGATCACGCGTAAGGTGTCTGGTAGCTTGTCTGTGGCTAATCCTAGCTCTGTGGCCATCAGTGACTTCAAGCTGCTTTCCGCTCGGTAAGCCAGTTTTGACCAGACCGGCCAAGCTTGTGCTACGTCAGATTTATCCAGACACAGCTCTGCCGCTTTCTCATCAAAGCACTGTTTGATGCCTTCTTCTTCGGCGCGGTGGTAGTAGCTGGCAGCGAGGACAGGCTGAAGTGCCAGCGGCCAGTCCACCAGGTTCCACTGCCCAAGCTGCACAGCAAAGTCTTGATGAAATAGGGCGCCGTACATGGCACTGATCATTAGCGAGCCAATCAAGGCTTCCTGAGGTTCGCCCATTACGATCTGTGCTTTGAGGCTGTCGTTAACCGCTTCTATTAAGCGTGTTTCATCGTCCGCAGCCGCGAGGGCATAGCCGGTACGGTCTGCATACTGAGCGACAGCGAGCACGAGCTGTTGTAAGTCTTCCCTAAGTTCTACCGTCTGGGCGACTTCTGTCAAAATCGCGCGGCGTAGCATAGCAACCAGTTCTTCCACCGCAGGGTCTGGCATCAGTGTTTTTTGCAGGGCCAGAAGTAATAGTTCATCGGCGCTCGCAGAATCCAGAAAAATCTCTGCTTGAGGGTTATCCAAATCGTATTGCTGGCGGATGATGGACGCTACAAAGCGACCGATTTCCTGATGCGGCAAGCCCTCATGGCTTAGCAGTGCGATAGCATCCAAAGCCAAGTTGCTATCCGCTTTGTTTACTGCGAGATGTTGGGCGCAGGTTAGCATGCCGCTGTATACGGAATCCCATTCGGTGCCAGTTTCTAACAACTTGCGGTAGTGCAGATAGGCCACATCAAATTGACCCTGCAAGCGCTTGGCGTGGGCGACACCGCAAAAAGCGGCGGCGGATTGCCGGGCGTGGTCCAGAGCCTGCAGGAAATGCTGCTCAGCAAGGGCAGGGCGCTCGGTTTTCAGTGCCCAGTAGCCCAGATTTGCGTACTGCTGCGCCTGATCAGGCTGAACCCGCAGGCTGGCGTTGAAAAGGTCGTGGGCGTTTTCAAGTTGCCCGTCATCCATTTCGACACGCCCCAATAAACCCAAGGCAATTGCATTGTTTGGATCAAGCGCAATCACCTCTTCCAAATACACACGGCATTCTTGCCGGGCTTGTAAACGCTGAATATGGCTTAACCCGCTGCTGTTGGACTCGCCATACGCAAGATTGGCCTGCAGAAGCAGCCGAGCCGCCTGTGCCTGTTGGGAATGGGATTCCTGAATGTGATGTTTGGCTTGCATGGGATACCTCGTTTACCTGCCGCTGCGCTAAAAAATTGCGGCAAAGGCCTGCAGTTTTTTGGTGGTTTGCTGTGCTTTGTATGAGGTGTAGCGAAAGGTGTGCCAGTTTAGAAGTGTTCCTCAAAATCCATCGATGTGTGCAGGATACGTAAGATCACGATTTTTCTTGATTGCTTATCGACGACTTCTTTGAAGAAAAGAAGGTGCTTCGCATTCATTCCCACCCTTCGAATCGGCATGCTCTGAATATCGGCATGCAGTTCCGGACGGGTTTTTGCGAGATAATGATCTGGGCCTGATTCAGACAGTTCCCTCACGCTATGAGCTATTAATTCGCTATAGCGTTGGGCCTGATGCTGCCCAAAGTATTTGAAGGTATGAAGTATAATCTCGTCAAAATCCGCCGCAGCTCTTTGCGAAAATTCCACCGTCCATAGTGGGGGCATAAGGCTCAGTCCTTGTTAGTAAGCTCAGAAGCCCTGCGTGAGAGGTATTTGGTAATATCTTCGCCAACGCCCAGACTGACAGTGCGTCCCTCTTCAACGTCTTGCAGGCCTTCAGCCACGGCATCTCGCAAAGTCATAAGCTTCTGCTGATGTTGCAATTCCTGCTCCTCGACAAGGCGAAGGCCTTCCCGAAGAACCTCGCTGGCATTTTGATACCGACCAGTTTTAACAAGGGCGCCTAGCAGTTGTTCCTGATGATTGGTTAAAACTATATTTCTCGTTGCCATGTAAGCACCTCCAGCTTAGTGATTGGCATATAATGCCATTTGGCGAGGTGTGTTCCAAGGTCCTGTGAACCGGATTTGCAGGTCACACATAAGATGAAGGCAATACATGGACATCTGAATCGGCAAAGACGATTTTTCGGGTCGAGACCATCCTAGTTACACTATCCAGCATAGAAGCAACTATCCCATCCCAAAAACATCGAAACCTGAATGCCCGCAACGATCAACAACACATACCCAGTCAAAGTATCACTCGTCGGAGCAAAACGACCTATCTGGTGGCGAATGCTGATCAGGCCATATACGACCTTTCAGGACTTACACCGCATTATTCAGGTGACATGGGTTGGCAAGCTTCGCACCTGCATCTATCTTTCAATTGCTCACAACGTTGCTGGCAAATGCCGTGGGTTTACTGATGAGGTAGTATGTTGCCGAGTGATATTGCGTTTTATTGGCGGGAGTGGGCATGGCAACTAAGCGAACACTATTGGTAACGGGCGGTGCCGGGTTTATCGGTTCGGCGTTGGTGAGGCATATCATTAACGCCACGGCCGATCAGGTGGTTGTTCTCGATAAGCTCACCTATGCCGGAAATCTGGATAACCTTGCCGAGTTCAGCCAAAGCCCTAGATACAGGTTTGAGCACGGGGATATATGTGATCGAAAAACTGTTGACCGCATCCTTGAGGAATACCGTCCTCACGCCATTTTACATTTAGCAGCTGAGAGCCATGTGGACCGCTCGATTTTGGGCCCCGCAGCGTTTATCGAGACTAACATTCTTGGCACCTACACATTACTTGAAAGCGCCAGACATTATTGGGATGGTTTAGGAAGCCAGGAGCGGCAGGCGTTCCGTTTTCACCATGTCAGTACCGATGAAGTGTTCGGCGACCTTGCCGATGTGGAGGGTGGCGCAACAAAGCGCTTTCACGAGGCTACACCCTATTCGCCCAGCAGCCCATATAGCGCCAGCAAAGCAAGCTCTGATCATCTCGTGCGCTCTTGGCACCGAACCTATGGGCTACCTGTATTGATTACGAGTTGTTCAAACAATTATGGACCTTACCAGTTTCCTGAAAAACTGATTCCTTTGATGGTTACAAATGCTCTGGAGGGGAAGCCGCTACCGGTGTATGGCGATGGGGGACAGATCCGTGACTGGCTCTATGTTGATGACCATGCAGAAGCACTTTACCGAGTCTTGACAGAAGCTCGGCCCGGGGAGGTGTATAACATTGGCGGAAACGCGGAAAGGCGGAATATTGATTTGGTTCATGCCGTATGCGAAGTATTAGAAGAGTTGGCTCCAGAAAAGCCCGCAGGAGTTGCCTGGTACAAGGATCTGATTACGTTTGTGCAAGATAGATCGGGCCATGACAGGCGCTATGCGATTGATGCGAGCAAAATTGCAAGAGATCTGGCTTGGCAGCCCCGCGAAAACCTAAAAACGGGGCTGAGAAAAACGATTGCTTGGTATCTTGATAATCCGCTTTGGTGTGAACGTGTTAATAGTGGCGCATACCGGCAGGGGATAGAGCCGTGAGAATTCTTCTTTTTGGAGCTGAAGGGCAGTTGGGTTGGGAGTTGCGCCGTTCGCTCTCTGTATTGGGAAGCGTAGAGGCGATCACCCGTAATGACGGGCTGAAGGTTGATCTGGAAAAGCCTGAGAGCCTGCGCATTTGTATTCAAAGCACTAGGCCAGATGTCATTGTAAATGCGGCGGCATATACCGATGTGGTTGCGGCAGAAACCCAGCAGGAAATGGCATTTCGCATCAATGCAGAAGCCCCCCGAGTGATGGCTGAAGAAACCAAACAGATAGGTGCTTTATTTGTACATTACTCAACGGATTATGTGTTCGATGGCAATTCGAGCTCAGCATACGATGAGAGCAGTAAGACGGCACCCCTAAACTTGTACGGCAAGAGCAAGCTCGCCGGAGATATGGCTATTACCCAGAGTGGTTGCGACTACCTTGTGTTCAGAACAAGCTGGGTGTACTCCGCGCGTAGAAAAAATTTCCTCAGCACTATGCTGCCGCTTTTAACCTCTCGACAGAGCCTGAGTGTTGTGTGTGATCAGGTGGGTGCGCCAACCTCTGCGGAATTGATTGCGGATGTCACCGCTCATGGGGTTCTGGCAGCGCTTGATGATAGAAAACACTGTGGGCTTTATCATTTGGCTGCATCTGGAGAAGCCTCTTGGTGGCAGTTCGCTGTTCTTATTTCAGAGCAGTTACGCGCTAAGGGTATGCGAACGGTAATGGATACGGATGCCATCAAACCAGTAACCAGTGCTGACTATGCTGGTGGCGTCGCGCGACCACTTAACTCACGCTTGAGCTGTGACCGTTTGCGAAAGGCTTTTGGTTTGCACTTACCTCGTTGGGAAGACGGTGTAGCCCGAGTAATTGATGAGCGGTTTTCTCTTTCGGAAAAGGAGATATTGAGATGAAAGGGATTGTACTTGCTGGAGGCTCTGGAACTCGCTTGTATCCCATTACTCAAGGAGTGTCTAAACAGTTACTGCCGGTGTATGACAAGCCGATGATCTATTACCCATTGTCGGTGCTTATGCTTGCCGGTATCCGCGAGATTTTGATTATTACCACGCCAGAGGACGGCCCTTCCTTTCAACGACTGTTGGGCGACGGAAAGCAGTTTGGCATTGAACTGAGTTACGCGGAACAACCTCGGCCCGAGGGTATCGCTCAGGCCTTTTTGATTGGCGAAACTTTTATTGGTGAAGACAGTGTGTGCTTAGTGCTGGGCGATAATATCTATTATGGCCAAGGGTTGAGTCAGCGCCTGCAGCGTGCGGCGAGCAAAGATACAGGTGCAACGATTTTTGGCTATCAGGTAAAAGATCCAGAGCGCTTTGGTGTAGTGGCGTTCGATGAGGCTGGCCACGCCATCTCCATTGAAGAAAAGCCTGAACAACCGGCCTCAGATTACGCAGTTACGGGTCTGTATTTCTATGACAATGATGTGATTCAAGTGGCAAAAGCCGTTAAACCATCGGGTCGAGGTGAGCTGGAAATAACCGCCGTTAACCAAGCGTACTTGAGTGCAGGAAAACTAAATGTTGAGTTACTGGGGCGGGGATTCGCTTGGCTGGATACAGGCACGTTTGACTCTTTGTACGAGGCATCTGGGTTTATCGAAACTCTCGAAAAACGTCAGGGGCTAAAAATCGCCTGCCTTGAAGAAGTGGCCTACCGGATGGGCTACATTGGCCGTGATGCGTTGATGCACCAGGCGGAAAAACTGCACAAGAACAGTTACGGTGAATATCTTAAAAAGCTGGCAGGCTCAGATTCTAAAGAGGCGTCGTAAATGGAAATAAAAGATACGGCTTTGCCTGACGTGAAGCTCATACTGCCTAAGGTATTCGGTGACAGCCGTGGGTTCTTTAAGGAAGTCTGGAACCAGCGGGAGCTTGCACAGCATGGGCTAGACGTGAACTTTGTTCAGGATAATTTTAGCCGCTCTTGCCGAAACACTTTGCGTGGATTGCACTTTCAGGATGAAAAACCGCAAGGCAAGCTTGTTTGGGTCAGTCGCGGAGAGGTATACGATGTGGCTGTAGATGTTCGGCGAGGCTCACCAACCTTTGGGAAGTGGGTGGCCGAGTATTTGTCTTGTCAGAACCATCGGATGCTATGGATACCGCCGGGGTTTGCTCACGGTTTTCGCGTTTTAAGTAACGAGGCAGATTTTCAATACAAGTGTACCGAGTTTTACGATCCGGATGATGAGCGGTGCATTCGATGGGATGACGAAACTTTGGCGATTGGCTGGGGAGATGTTGATTCCGCCGAGCTGATCATCTCAGAAAAAGATGCCAGCGCCTTAAGCTTAAAGGCCATGTTCGAAGTCTAAAGGTGCAACTTCTTTTAACTCAAAAGGCCGGGTTCACTTGCCCGGCCTTTTGGGGTTTTACTTGAACGCTTATCCCTGCAACAACTGCAATACCTGCTGCGGCCGAGCGTTGGCCTGAGCCAATACCGAAAGGCCTGCCTGCTGGAGTACCTGTGTGCGCGCCAAATTTGCAGATTCCGCTGCAAAGTCCGCATCCTGAATGCGCGACCGGGCCGCAGAGAGGTTCTCTGAAGTGGTGCTTAGGTTCGCAATAGTTGATTCCAGTCGATTCTGGACTGCACCAAGGTCTGCGCGAATGCTATTGATGGTCTCAAGGGCGGAGTCTAATACTCGCATGGCACTGCTTGCGCCTTCAAAATCGCTGATGTCTATGTCTGCCAGTGTTTCCGCTGTCGAGCCATAGGCGGTGGTGGCTGCAAATAGCCCTGTGGCGCCGCCTACATCGCTGGAGACAGCAAAGCTGGTTGCAGAGTCGAATGTGACTTCGCCAGCAATCCGCGCGCTATCGGTGGCTCCGTCGGTGAGCGTTGCGGTGTCTCCGGAAGAGCTCTCCAGCGCAACGGTGCCGCCACCGTTATTGGAAAAGCCCTCAATAACAATGTCTTTACCACTCTCTTGAATGAGCTTCATTTTGCCGCCATCGACTTCCGCCGTTATGCCGGTTTTGCCGCTGCTGGCATTTATCTCACGGGCCAGAGCTTCAATGTTTGTGACATCGGAGATCTGTGCAGATACTGTGGCTTCATTGCCATCACCAGTCGATAATTTCATGGTGACGGTGCCACTAGCCGAGAGTGGTCCAAAGTCTACAGATGTTCTTGCAGAAGCTGTCACCCCTGTGGTTTCAGCTTTCTTGTTGACCTCGGCGGCAATAGATTCGGCTGTTGCGCCAGAAGCGGTAATCGCAACCGTTTGCTCATCTAGCGAGCTGGAAATTGTCAGGTTTTGAGGGTCGAGATTGTTCTCAGTAGGAGCAGTGCCTGACGCTGTTGCTATTGAGCCTGTCCCTGTGCCACTAGCGACAGTGTCCCGAGTATTGTTCGCAAGGCTGTCGATTCGAGTGCCTGTAATCGACACTGAAATCGTTTGGTTCTCATTAGCCCCAGCCTGAAATTTCTGCGCCTGAAAGGTGCCGTCAAGTAGGTTAAGGCCGTTAAACTCTGTAGTCGTCGCTATGCGTTCCAGCTCCTGCTTGAGTTGGTTCACTTCCGACTGCAATGCCTTTCTGTCGGAGGCCGAGTTTGTTGCGTTGGCAGCCTGAACAGCAAGCTCGCGCATACGCTGCACAATATTGCCGGATTCGCCCAGTGCGCCTTCCGCCACCTGAGCCAGAGAGACGCCGTCGTTGGAGTTTCGAACCGCTTGGTTGAGGCCGCGCACTTGAGAGCTGAAGCGCTCAGCTATAGCTAAGCCCGCAGCGTCGTCCTTAGCGGAGTTTATGCGCAAGCCGGAAGACAGACGTTGAAGCGTTGTATCTGCATCTCGCTGTGAAGCATTAAGGTTGCGTTGAGCGTTTAGCGACGCGATGTTGGTGTTAATAATCTGAGGCATGTCTGTTCTCCCTGCTCAGCATTGCCGGAAACCAGGTTCATGAAACTGTGGTGAACCTTTGCCGGCTGGAATTCGTTTGTTTGCCGTTTGGTAGAAACAAAGCCATGCTCGTGCCACATTGTTAAAAACTGATAATTTACAGAAGGTTGTGCATCGCTTTGAGTTTTTCTGCGTGTTTTGAGGATTGGGTTGCCATTAAACTGACTGGGACATGAGGTAAGAAATTGCCGCCATTTGATCAAGCGGAAAGTCATTGGAGTGACGCTTCAATTTGCTGCTAGGATGGGGTTAACTTATAACTACTATTTTTCCTCTGAGGGTTTACGCTTTGTCTGAAGACCTGATCACTGTCACTCGGCCTAGCCTTCCTGATTTGGAAAAGTTGCAGCCGCTCTTAGAGGAAATCTGGAAAAGTGGGCGTTTGACCAATGGCGGCCGTTTCCACGAGGAGTTAGAGGCGCGCCTTTGTGACTATCTTGGCGTTGAATATCTGTCGTTATTTACCAATGGGACAATTGCACTGGTTACCGCTTTGCAGGCTATGGAGGTTACTGGAGAAGTTATCACAACCCCCTATACGTTTGCAGCGACGCCCCATGCGCTGCTTTGGAATAAATTGAAGCCGGTGTTTGTGGATATTGAGCCTGACGGTTTCAATATGGATGCTTCGAAAATCGAAGCGGCGATAACGCCAGAAACAACAGCTATTCTCCCTGTTCACTGTTACGGAACGCCAGCAAACGTAAGTGAAATACAGCGTATAGCCGATCTCCATGGTTTGCATGTTATTTATGATGCTGCACATGCTTTTGCGGTACGTCATAAGCGCAGCAGTCTTCTCGATGCTGGCGATATTTCGGTGCTTAGTTTTCATGCTACTAAAGTTTTTAATACCTTTGAGGGAGGTGCTTTAATCCTCAAGGATAAAGAAACGAAACAGCGAGTGGACTATCTAAAGAACTTCGGCTTTGCAAATGAAACTACCGTTGTCGCGCCTGGCATTAATGGCAAGATGAATGAGTTCCAAGCTGCTCTTGGCCTCTTGCAGTTGGATAAGATTGATGAAGATATTTTGGCCAGACGGCGGGTCTACCAAAAGTACCAAGCCGCATTAGCGGGTATTGCTGGTTTGAAATTAATGGACGAGCCATTGGATACACAGTGGAACTATTCGTATTGTCCGGTGCTTGTGCAAGACGAGTTTCCAGTTTCGCGAGATGAGCTCTATGACGACTTTCGAGAGCGGCGAGTTTTAGTGCGTCGTTATTTCTATCCTCTCGTTTCAGATTTTCCAATGTACTTTGATTCTTCAGCTTTCTATGAGCGTGCCTCATCGGTTGCAGAGCGTATCTTGTGCCTTCCTATCTATAGCGATTTGAGTGAACACGACTTCGCTCGGATTATTGATTGCCTGCATGACGTGGTTAACAAAAGTACTGGTAGATATGGGAGCAAAGAATGAAGCTGGCCATAATGCAGCCTTATTTTTTCCCTTATCCGGGATACTTTCAATTACTAGCGCAGGCAGATCTCTGGGTAGTATTCGATCACTGTCAGTTTGTGAATAAAGGTTGGGTGAATAGAAACCGAATCCTCCACCCAGATCCCGAGAAGGGGTGGCAGTATCTCACTGTACCTTTGAGCAAACGAGGGCGCTTTGACTTTATCGATCAGATAGATATTGATGAGAATGCGGATTGGCGGATGAGCCTAGTTGGTAAGTTGACCCATTATCGAGCCGCACCCCATTATCAGGAGGTGATGGCGGTTTTCAAGGACGCTCTAAGTTATCAGGGCTGCCGATTGTCTGCTTTCTTAGTTAACTCCCTTCGACTACTCGCGGATTACCTTGGGGTGAAGACACGAATTGTGGTCTATTCTGATCTTGATCTTGGTATTGGTATTGAGAGTGTGGTGCATTCCGGTCAGTGGGCGTTGAGAATCTCTGAAGCACTGGGCGCGACCGAATACCTCAACCCCATGGGAGGAAAAAGCCTCTTTGACCCATTGGAGTTTTTAGAAGCGGGTATCGAGCTTCGTTTTCTGGAAACACGTATTCGAGAGTATCGTCAGGGCCCATACGATTATGTACCGAACTTATCGATTCTTGATGCGATGATGTGGTGTGCCTCCGATACCCTCAAAAGCATGTTGAACGAAGACTTCTCAATTCACTCATGTTCAGGGGCTTTTAATGAGTGCTGACTACCTTCACAAAGAATACCCCAAGCAGTTTGATCGTGATGCTTTCTGGGAGCAAATCAAGAGGACAGTGAATGGAAAACCTGTCAGCGACCATGATATTAGAATGATTGTCGATCAAATACAGAGCTCGCTCGATTTGCGTTCAGATGAGAGGCTCCTTGATCTTGGTTGTGGAAATGCAGCGCTGGCTAGTTATCTTTTTGGAAGTGTTCAGCAGTATTTCGGGGTTGACTTTTCGGACTACCTAATTGGGGTGGCTAGAGAGTTTTTTTCACATGCAGGTAAAACCCATTATTACTGTGACGACGCGGTAGCGTTTGCAAGCGCGTTTGAGTACCCAGAAAAGATAGACAAAGTAGTAATCTATGGGGTCATTTCGTATCTTGCCGCTGCCGATGTCGAACACCTTGTCTCGACACTTTCGAGCCGATACTCCTCTTGTAAGCGGATTTTTATTGGCAACATACCTCATCGTAGTAAAGCTGCTGCGTTTTTTAAGCGTCGAAACGTTGAGCAATACCTCCTTGACGATCCAGAGTCAGCCATTGGGATTTGGTGGGCGCCGGAGGAGTTCATCAGGATCGGCAACATGTCCGGATATGACGTTGACATTTTAACGATGCCTGAGTCTTTTTATGGTGCCGAGTATCGATTTGATGTGCTGTTAAAAAGGCCATAATGGTGGGAGAGTCAAGCCATTTTCTCTCAACGTCGAATCTGTACGAGCCCGATAAACACCGAGTTCTCGGTTATGTCGATTTATGGATGGCAAAAGGTGGACACTCGCGACCTGGCGTTCTGGTTGCGCTGCTGGAACAGCGTCTCTGTGAGTACCACCACTCTAAGCATTGCGTTGCTTTTGCTACAGGGTTTTGGTCTTTGGTTGCATGTCTGCGCCTTAAAGCTTTGAGTGCACCAGAAGTTATTATTCCCTCCTTTACCTACAGACGGTTGGCTGACGTGGTGTTTTGGGCTGGCAAAACGCCTCGTTTTGTTGATGTAGACCCCGCAACACTGGCTATTTCGCCGAAAGCAGTTGAGCGTGCAATAAGTTCAAAGACTGGAGCCATTCTGGCAGTGCATCCCATTGTTAACTGTTGTGATGTGGGCACACTTCAAGGAATTGCGCACGATCACCGGGTTCCCATTGTTTTTGATGCCGTCGAGTCTGTACACGAAACCTGTGAAGGTCGGAGAGTTGGTTCTCTCGGAGGTGCAGAGGTATTTTCCCTTCATGCCAGTAAGCTCATAAATGGGCTCGAGGGTGGCTACGTTTGCTCAGATGATCCAGAGTTTGTGGCTCGCCTTCGCCGTTTCAGAACCCATGACGCGACAACCGCTTCGTTGCTAGAGCCGGGTAGCTGGATGCCATCGGAAATGCCGGATCTGCATGCTGCTTTTGCTCTTGCTGGGCTGGATGAAATTGACCTAAATGTGAGCCATAACCAGCGTATTTATAGGGCGTATCAGGAGCGGCTAAAAACCGTTCCCGGCATTAGACTGAGAGAGTTTGATGAAGCAGAGCAGACTTCATTTAAGAATATCGTCGCTGAACTGACAGGCAAGAGCCTGTGCTCTAGGGATCGCTTGGTTCAGCAACTGAATCAAAACGGCATGTTGGCGAGAGCTCACTACTCACCGCCGCTACATACCCGTTCCTATGAGTTTCCTGTTTCATGTCCTGAAACTCTGCCCGTAACTGATAGTGTTGCCGCACGGCTTATTAACTTACCTTGTGGGTTCCGAATGAGGGAGGGTGATGTGCCAAGCGTGGTTGATGTGATCGAGAAGAGTCTGTTAATGGATAGCGGGGGCTAGAATGGAAACCTATGATGTCCATGCTGTCGTCAATGAGATTCTGAAGAATCAGTATTTTACCAATCATGGGCCTTTAGCCCGTGCTTTGGAGACGAAACTATCAGGGTGGTTCGGTGTTCGCAATGCAGTGCTGGTGGGAAGTGTCGAGCTCGCCTTGTTAGTTTCACTGATTGCGATGCGTAAGGAAGGCCAGCGGAGACTGGTTTGTAACCCACAGGACTATAGTCCGAGGCTGATGCACATGGGAGCCTTATGTGGCCTCGAGGTCTGCGCAATAAAAGAAATGGAAATGTACTCTGAAGAATCCGATGTCTTCTATCGGGCGATTCAGAGTTCAGGCGTGGATCAATTTCGGGGTGGTTCAAATAGTTATACTGTTATATCTGAAGTGTGTTCAAGCTGGTGGCGCTTCTCCCCTTTTGTTGGCAAATTCGCCTCCTATCCTTTGCCACTGATATTGCCTCTACCTACGGAAGGCGGTGGGTCGGTGTTACTGTTTGATTCAGACGAAGATGCAGAAAGGGCTAGAAACGTCCGAAGTAGCTATGGGATCACAAAACCGGTTTCGGTTTTCGTAACGTGTAATGGGCGGTTTTCGGAGGCTCAGGCTGGGGCAGTGTTGAACTTTCTCAATCGCTGTAGTAGTTCCGTACAGACTGGGACATAAGACAATAAGGTTAGGGTATGAATGAACCAGATATCGGGCACATGAAAGCTGAGGCTTACAAAGAATTTGAAGCCGGAAATTTCAAGCGAGCTGCTGAAGTTTTGATAGCAGTGGAGTCTCGTATTGGTAGTTATGATGCCTTGTCGAACGACATTGCTGTTGCTCATTTCAAAAAAGGTGATTTCGAGGCAGCAATTGGGAAGTTTCAAGAGGCCTCTGAGCTTCAGGCGCTTGCGTCAAAGCTGATTATAGATAACTTGATCGAAGTAATGAAAGACAGCAAGGCGGTTGCTATGCAGTCGGAGAGGTTGCCCGAGGAGGAGGTCGCGAGGCAGCTCTCTCGGACATTTTGTCCCTTATGCGGTTCTGCGGATAAGGGGTTTCAGGCATTGCCAGAGTTTTATCGTAAGCATGCAGCGGAGCATGGTTTTAAGCATTTTGGGCGTGGAGAAATGACGGCTCATGAGACATACACCTGCATAGGGTGTGGGGCGTCTGATCGTGAGCGTTTGTATGCCTATTGGGTATCATCAGTGCTTTGTCGGCAAGAGTTGAGCCGTAAAGCAAAGGTTATGCACTTTGCGCCAGAACCCGGCTTTTCACGCTGGATGGAATCTATTGGATTCACTGACTACCAGACTGCGGACTTTGCAATGGGCGGTGTTGATCATCAAGTTGACTTGATGAGCCTGCCGTTTAGCACGAATAGCGTAGACTTTTTTGTGTGCAGTCATGTTTTAGAGCACGTCATTGATGATCGCAAAGCTATTGCTGAGCTCTTCAGAATCTTGCGACCTGGTTGTATATCACTGCTGATGGTGCCAATTATCTCTGGGCTTGATGAGATTGATGAGGGCCCCGAAGAAAGTCGTGAGTCGGAACGATGGCGTAGGTTTGGGCAAGGAGATCACGTCCGACTGTACAATCGTGAGAGCTTTGTGTCGCGAGTGCGCGGTGCCGGGTTTGAAGTCAGTCTACTAGATGTCAGCTATTTCGGTGCAGCGACTTACCAATCGCTTGGATTGAAGAAAGAAAGTGTTCTTTATGTCGTCAAAAAACCTGAGATGAGCAACGTATGACTCGTCAGAGAACTGAAATGCTGGACGTGAGCTTTATTATAACGGCGTTCAAAGCCACTTTCGTTCGCGAGGCGATTGATTCAGTTTTTGCCCAACGCGAACTAGATAGCTTTGAAATATTGGTCATGGATGATTGTGCTGACAACTCTATTGCTGAAGCTGTAGCGGATTACCCAGATACTCGCATTCGGTACGTCAAGTCTGCCACGCAGCTAGGTGGGCTCGTAGGCATGGACTATGGGGTCAGACTAAGCAAAGGGGAATATATAAAATTTCTGAATGACGACGATGTTCTGGTTGAAAACTGCGTGCTTAGATTACGCGAAGCGCTGGATAAGCCAGGTGTCGTATTAGCTTCATCAAGAAGGAAGCTAATCGACGAGTCTGGCAAAGAGTTGAGTGACCGCCTATTTAATCTGGTTCCGTTCGATCAGGACTCCCGGCTTTTGGGTAAGGATGTGCTTGAGTTTTTGAGGGTGTTTCCGATTAATTTTATCGGGGAGCCTAGTACGTTCATGGCTCGCAGAAGTGATTTAATAGGAGCTTATCCGCATCTGAGTGCGCTTAATAATCGGCTGATAACCTCCGTAAACGATTTGGCGCTGTACGCTAGATTACTGATGCGAGGTGATCTTGCCTTTGTCCAAGAACAGCTATCGTGTTTTCGAATTCACTCGGGACAAAACCAACGACACGCCAGCGCTCAAACTTTAGGCGAGAATGGACGTAAAGCCTTCCTCGCTCAAATCGATGCCATGCTTGGCGGTGAGGTTCGAAGTGAAGGGGCGGTTCAAGTCAAACCCCTTTGGAAGCAGTCGGCTGCGTTTAAGTCAGTTTCATTTAAAAATTTCTATCAGAAAGCAGGTAGCATTGATGACGCTGCGTTGACAGCTTTCTCAGATCTTGAAAGACGTGTTCAGGAGTGTGAAAGAACGGATGGCGTGATTGGTCTCGATTCTTGGTATGGGCAACGCGAACTGCCCATACCTATAGCTAGAAAGCTAGAGGTTCTGGCGTCCCAACAATCCCTGTGTCTCATTCTTATTGATGCCACGCCTGAAACCTATAACCTTAATATCTCGATACTCGCTTTTAGAATTGCTCGCTACTATTGCCCCTCGCTAACGTGCGTGGTTTTAACTCCCGACGAGGCGTTTTACAGGAAGGAGTTGTTTCAAGACGTTCAGTTTATTCAATATAACCGTGGAGAGGCAGCGGCAGCGCTGAATCAGTTCGTCATAGGAGTGGTTGAAGCTGACTGGGTTGTGATCGCAAGGACTCCTGCAGAGTTAACTCCGGCAGGCTTGCCGCTATTGTTGGCAGAGCTGGAGTCTTCGGGGCAAGCCTTGGATGCGGCCTACGGAGATGAGTTGCTGGAGCATAATGGCAAAACAGAAAGTGGTTTTTTCCGTTCTGGTCTGAATCTAGATTTGCTCCTTAGCTCGCCCGCAGATATGTCGCGGCACTGGATTTTCCGACATTCGACAGTCCAGGCGCTTGGTGGCTTTAGCGAGGCTGATGAAAGTGCCTTTGAGTTGGACTACATACTCCGCTTGTTAGAAGAAAAGGGATTTGGCTGTATTGGTCGCTCTGATGAGCCTTTGTTCCTGTTGCATTCGGGCACGCAGAGTTTTGATCTAGGGAATTATGTCCCCGTCATCCAGAAACATCTTGAGCGCCGAGGATATGCAACAGCCCGGGTCGCGCAAGGTCTAGCATCCAGTAGTTTACGTGTTAACTATTCACACCCAACCACGCCTTTCGTTTCAATTATTATACCGACCAAAGACCAACTCCACTTAGTTCAGACTTGTGTTGAATCCATTCTTGAGAAAACAGCCTACTCTCATTACGAGATTCTTATTGTCGATAACAATAGTGAAACGCCTCAAGCCAAAGCTTGGCTGAAAGGCATTGAAGACATGGCTCTGTCTAACTTGCGCGTTCTTCGATATCCAAAGCCCTTTAATTTTTCTGCCATTAACAATTACGCAGTTCAACATGCGAAAGGCGACTATGTACTTTTGCTTAATAATGACACAGGAATAATTCAAGCGGATTGGCTGGATGCGATGATGAACCACGCCCAGCGACCGGAAGTGGGTATTGTCGGTGCGAAATTGCTGTTCCCGAACGGCAGGGTTCAACATGCTGGTGTTGTGATTGGTATGAGAGGTGCCGCAGAGCATATTTGTATTGATGCAGAGGCTAATGATCCCGGCTACATGAATCGCCTCGTTGTGGATCAAAATTACTCCGCAGTCACTGCTGCTTGCATGTTAGTCAGGAAATCGGTGTATGAGCATGTAGGTGGCTTAGATGAGGAGGCCTTTGCAGTCTCATATAATGATATCGATTTCTGCCTAAAGGTGGGTCAGGCGGGTTTTTTAACCGTTTGGACACCTCACGCTTTGGTAATGCACGTTGCAAATGCAAGTCAAACGTCCGTCGATAAGACCGTTCAGGAAAAGAAGGTTAAGCGCTTCGAGAGAGAGCAGGAAACTATGTTCGAGCGTTGGCTCCCCTACATGGCAAATGATCCGGCTTTTAATCGTAGCTTGTCTCTGAGAACCAGTGGATTCGAAGTTGATCATCGAACAGAACTGAATTGGCAGCCGCAAAAAGTACTTGGTTTGCCAACGGTTCTTGTACACCCAGCGGACCAGTGGGGATGTGGTCACTATCGGATGATGCAGCCTCTAGAGAGTATGAAGGCGCAGGGGGTTGCAGGGGGCATGATCGCTAGCGACTGGCTAACTGTTCCAGAAATGGCTCGTCTCGATCCGGATGTTGCTATTTATCAACGGCAAATAACAGATGAAGCCATTGCCAGCATGAAGCAGGTGAGGCGCTTCCTGAAAAAACCAGTGGTTTATGAGTTGGATGACTACCTGCCAAATCTTCCTCTGAAAAGCGCTTACCGAAAAAACATGCCTAAAGATATCCTCAAGTCACTAAGGCGGTCTTTAAAGCATGTTGATCGGTTTGTGGTATCTACTCACCCTTTGGCAGAAGCTTTTAAAGGAATCCACCCAGATATTCGCGTGGTGGAGAACCGGCTACCGCTTGATTGGTGGCAAGATTTGAATTCTTTGCGGCGTCAGTCTGACAAGCCGAGAGTGGGCTGGGCTGGCGGCATCGGGCATACAGGTGATCTTGAGTTGGTAGAGGCTGTTGTTCGCGACCTCACTGAAGAAGTCGACTGGGTATTCTTCGGTATGTGCCCTGATGCACTGAGGCCCTTTGTTAAAGAGGTGCATGAAGGCGTAGATATTGCTCTGTATCCCAAGAAACTGGCTTCAATGAATTTGGATCTGGCAATCGCGCCTCTCGAAGATAATCTATTTAATCGGTGTAAAAGCAACCTTAGGTTATTGGAATATGGGGCATGCGGGTTCCCTGTCGTGTGCAGTGACGTTGAGCCATACCGCTTGCATAACTTGCCGGTCACAAAGGTTAAAAACCGCTATAAGGATTGGTTGGATGCGACACGAATGCATTTGAGCGATCTGGATGAAACAGCCAGACAAGGGGATGAGCTCAAGAGTGTGATCCTGCGAGACTGGATGCTTGAGGGTGAGAATCTTCAGCAATGGTTGCGTGCTTGGACGAAATTTTGAGCTTTTACACTTTTTTACAAAAGAAGCGGGGTTTTTTCTAAAGAGTGTTGTTTGAGTGCCGTTAAGTGAAATAACAGGGCGGCGCTCACAAACTAAAACCGAGCGCTAGACCGTTTTCAGTAAAACGACTTTTGTCGAAGGGGAAGCATTATGGCTCTCGGTATTAACACTAACGTTGCATCACTGTCCGCTCAGAACCAGTTGAGCCGGTCGCAAAACCAATCTAACCAAGCTCTCGAGCGCCTTTCTTCTGGCCTACGTATTAACTCGGCAAAAGACGACGCCGCTGGTTTGGCAATTTCTAACCGTTTTGAGGCGCAGATTCGTGGCTTGAACCAAGCAACCCGTAACGCCAATGACGGTATTTCTCTGGCGCAGACGGCTGAGGGGGCTCTTGGCGAAGCAGGAAACATACTCCAGCGTGTGCGTGAACTTGGTGTCCAATCAGCCAACGCGTCCAACTCTTCTTCGGACCGTCAAGCTCTGCAAGATGAAGTAAACCAGTTGGTTTCGGAACTGGATCGTATTGCAACAACTACAAACTTTAATGGCCAGAAGCTTTTCGATGGCACTTTCGGCTCTGCTCAATTTCAGGTTGGTGCTAACGCAAATGAAACTATTTCTGCGTCGACTTCCAACTTGCGCACTGACAAATTCGGTAATAATCAGGTAATCGCCAGCGGTGCGGCAGCATCCAGCGGCACCACAAACGGCGTAACCGGTGGCTCAATCGATATCAACGGTTACCTCGGAACAGAAAGTGTCACGATCGCTGGTGATGCTTCTGCTAAAGATATTGCGGCAGACGTCAATGCCAAGACTGGGGACACAGGTGTAACTGCGAGCGCACGTACAGAGGTTGACCTTAGTTTTGCAGCCTCTGGTAGCTATACCCTGAACCTAGTCGCTGATAACAGCGATGCTCAATCTGTTTCGTTTACGATTGATGCCACCTCAGGGCAGGATTCTTTGTCCGCTGCTGTCGCTGCAATTAATGACCAGTCCTCCAAGACCGGAATCACTGCTGAAGTTGCAGAAAATGGCTCGTCTGTCGTTTTGACTAACGAGACTGGCGCAGATATTAAGATTGGAGACACTACGGTTCAGAATGCAGGAAACGTGTCAGTAACCAAGCAATACCGCGATGAGGACGGGGTGCTTCAGGCTGCCGGTTCAGCAGCAACTCTAACCGCCGATACTAATGCTGATGACTCCACTACAAGTGGTTACATTCAGCTTGACTCTGATCGGTCTTTCGCTGTTGAGGTAACAAGCACTGATGCGTTTGCGAGCACTGGCTCAGAGTTGCGGTCTGTTTCGAACTTGGATATTACGTCTTTCGAAAGTGCCACTCAGGCTCTGAAGACGGTAGATGCCGCGCTTAGCACTATCAGCTCGCAGCGTGCGAAGTTCGGCGCAATCCAGAGCCGCTTCGAAAGCACCATCTCCAACCTGGAATCCACCAGCACAAACCTGAGCGCCGCTCAGAGCCGGATTCTTGACGCAGACTTTGCGGCAGAAACCGCCAAGCTGTCCAAGGCTCAGGTACTGCAGCAGGCTGGTATCTCGGTACTGGCACAGGCAAATGCTCGTCCGCAGCAGGTTCTTTCCCTCCTGCAGTAAGGGATTAGCGGTAACAGCCGGAACCTTCGGGTTCCGGTTTTAAGCCGTTTAAGGATAGTGAGGTGAGCTATGAATGACGTTAACCTGAACAACCCGGATTATAAGCTGGCACGCTCTGGCGCGCAGGCACCGGCAAGGGCAATGTCGTCATCTCAGGCCGAAGGCAGGAATGCCTCCGAGCTTGCTCCTTCATCAACCGGGCGCGCTTTGCCAAATCAATCGACTTCCCAGACCCAAGACGTTTCAAAAGCTGAGCAGTTGCAGAAGCGAAATGAAGCGCGGCAGGAAGAGTTGAAGGGTGCGGTTTCGCAGCTGAACGATTATGTTCAGAATGTCCAAAGGGATCTGCAGTTTGAGGTTGATAACGAAATGGGGCAGACCATTGTGAAAGTGGTGGATCAGCAAACCCAGAAAGTTATTCGCCAGATTCCGGATGAAGTGGCAATGAGGTTGGCAGAGAAATTGCAGCAAGATGAACCGCTGACGTTGTTTAACATCAAGGTGTAGGTACTCGATACCTGTGGTTTGAGGTTAGCAATGGTTTTTCAGCACCGCCGTACCTGACGAAGGCCCGGCGGTGTTTTGCGTTTTGGGCTAAGCTAGTTTTAACAGCCAGTTACAAAATTGGTAGAGAAAAAGGCAAAGTTTTGCCGCTCTCTGCCGATAACCGGAATAGATAAAGAGATTCGCCCCCATGAGGAGGCTTGGTTATGGCAGGCATTTCATCGTTAGGTATTGGTTCCGGGGTATTGAACTCGGATCTCGTGGATCAGTTGGTTGCGGCTGAACGCAAGCCCGTTGAAGATCGACTTAACTTTAAAACCCAGCGTGCAGAAACGCTTATTTCCGCTTATGGCACTTTGCGTAGCGCCGTAACGGAACTGCGGTTGCCGATGAGGCAACTCAGTGCCCCAGACAATCTCAAGGCGTTTTCTGCCAGTTCCTCCAATGAAGATATTGCTGTAACTGTGGATAGCAGTAAGGCTAGCCGTGGTTCGTACAGTGTTAAGGTCTTGGGGTTGGCTCAGGCTCAATCTTTGGCTTCTAACACCTTTGCAGATCGCGACTCTACGTCTGTAGGCACCGGTACCTTTACTATTTCGTCTGGTGAAAACTCAGCAACGCTGACTATAGACGGCACAAACAATACGCTTCAAGGTCTCGCTAACGCGATTAACGAAGCGGGTGTTGGGGTATCTGCAGGCATTGTGGATACTGGCAGCGGCTACCGGCTTGTTATGTCGTCTGAAAACACGGGCACAGCCAATGCCATCAATATTTCTGTTTCGGATGATGACGGCCTAGACGAGGACGGCGCTGGGCTTTCGCAGTTTGCTTTTAATGGTTCAGTACAGAACCTGTCTCAAACCATTGAAGCGAAAGATGCGTCTGTAGAAATCAATGGTATCGAGATCACTCGATCTACCAATACCTTTGATAACGTAATTGACGGGCTGTCGTTCGAGGCGAAGGCTGAAGGCGCAACTTCCACGGTGAAAGTCGATCAAGACTTTGGTGCGGTCGCGGATAGAGTTGGTGCGTTTGTTGAGAAATTCAATGCGCTGCAAGCGACTATCAAGGGTTTGTCCGGTTTCAACGCTGATACCGGGCAGGGCGGTATTCTTTCTGGCGATACGTCTGTGCGGGCTATTCAGTCTCAACTGCGTAACGTTTTAACGCGTGTTGTACCTGGTTTAGAGAATGCAAGCATCCGAACCATGGCCGATGTGGGCATTACAACCGATTATGAAACCGGTGGTTTGACGTTTGATCGAGCTAAATTTGAAGAGCAACTTAAAGCCAACCCGGATGATGTAACGGCGCTTTTTGCTGAGCAGGGGCGTGTATCAGATTCTGGGGTGGAGTTTGTTAAAGCTGGATTGAATACGTCGCAGGGAAACTACGCGATTGATATTACCCAGCCAGCTACACGCGGTGGAGTTACAGGTAGCTCGCCACTATCGTCAGGAGTCACTATTGATGGAACGAATGACGAGTTGGAGCTAACAATTGACGGCAAAACAACGGTTAACCTGCAGCTGACCCAGCAAACCTACGCAACGGCACAGGAACTTGCCGATGAGATTCAGAGCCAACTAGATAGCAATACGGCATTGAGTTCGGCTGGCCAGTCCGTGCGAGTTGGTCTGGACGGGGCAGGAGCTCTTACGTTTACATCTGGCCTATATGGGAGTAGTTCGAACGTTAGTGTTATGTCTGTTGAGGATGGCGCTTCCCTCGGACTATCCGTTCAAACTGGAACACTGGGCAAAGATGTCGCAGGAACCGTAGGTGGCCAGGAAGCAACGGGCGAGGGCCAAATGCTTACGGTTGTGGGTGCTGGCGGCGCTAAGGGCATACAGTTGCGCATTAGCGGGGATGAAGCCCGCACCTATGGCAATGTGAAGTTTATCGAAGGAATCGGTGAGAGCGCTGTTAACTTGGTAACCAGCATTGTGGGGCCTGACGGAACGCTTGATACTAAAACCAGTAGTTTGACTCGCGATTTGGAGCGTATTCAGGAAGAGCGAGTTCGGCTGGATGACAGAATCGCTTCTTATCAGGAGCGCTTGGTTAGTCAGTTTACAGCCGCAGACTCACTGATTGCTCAGTTAAACAACACTGGGAATTATCTAACGCAGCAATTGGCTGCTTTAGCCCCTGAGAACTTTAACCAGAAGTAATTCCGGCTAACGCATTGATTTCTCCGGCGTAGCCGGTGACATACGAGGTTAATCATGAACGGTTTACAAGCTTACCAACGAGTAAATACTCAAACCAGCATCACCGATGCAGATCCGCATAAGCTGATTCAGCTTCTATATAACGGTGCACTGGAGCGTATCAATATGGCCAAGGCCCGCATGCAGGCTAATGATTATGCCGGCAAAGGTAAGCTGATCACCAAAGCTATTGAGATTATTGGCGGCTTACGCAGCTTTCTGGATTTTGAAAAAGGCGGTGATCTAGCCGAACGGCTAGAAGCTCTTTATGACTATATGGAGCGCACACTGTTTGAAGCCAACGCCAAGAACGATGTAGCCAAGTTGGACGAAGTTGCTGATCTGCTGCGTTCCATCAAAGATGGATGGGATGGCATTCGGGAAGAGGCCGTGGGGCAGTCTGCTCAGGTTGGTTAAAGATTGAAATAATCTTCACCCCCTCTCCCCAACCCCTCTCCCGCGAGGGGAGAGGGGCTTTAATTGCACTGCCTGCGACTATGGCGCACCTGTCTCAGGGATAGGCTTTTAGCTCCCCTCTCCCCTCGCGGGAGAGGGGCCGGGGGAGAGGGGGTGATCCCCCTCCTTTCCCCCAATAGCCAACTCCCCCACCATCCCGTACAATACGTCCCTTCTTTTCAATACATCCATTCTGTTCAGTCTGGAGCACAATAAGCATGTCTGATATTAAAAAGGTCGTTCTGGCCTACTCTGGTGGCCTGGATACCTCTGTTATTGTTCGGTGGTTGCAGGATACCTATAACTGTGAGGTGGTAACCTTCACGGCTGACATTGGTCAGGGCGAGGAAGTTGAGCCAGCCCGTGCTAAAGCAGAAGCTTTGGGCGTTAAGGAAATCTACATCGAGGACTTGCGCGAAGAGTTTGTGCGCGATTACGTGTTCCCGATGTTCCGAGCCAATACCATTTATGAAGGCGAATACCTGCTGGGTACCTCGATTGCCCGCCCGCTGATTGCCAAGCGTTTGATCGATATTGCGAATCAAACTGGCGCGGATGCTATTTCCCATGGCGCTACAGGCAAGGGTAATGATCAGGTTCGTTTTGAGTTGGGTGCCTACGCGCTTAAGCCGGGTGTAAAAGTGATTGCGCCTTGGCGTGAGTGGGATTTGAATTCCCGTGAGAAGCTTCTGGCTTACTGTGCCGAGCGCAATATTCAGGTAGACATGAAGAAGGGTAAGAGCCCTTATTCTATGGATGCCAACTTGCTGCACATTTCGTACGAAGGTATGAATTTGGAAGACCCTTGGTCTGAAGCCGAGGAAGATATGTGGCGCTGGAGTGTGTCTCCGGAAGCAGCTCCAGATACCCCTACCTACATCGAGCTAACCTACCGCAAGGGTGACATCGTCGCTGTTGACGGTGTGGAGATGAAGGCTCACGAAGTGCTGGAAAACCTGAACAAAGTTGCTGGCGCTAATGGTATCGGCCGTTTGGATATTGTTGAGAACCGCTATGTGGGCATGAAGTCCCGCGGTTGCTACGAAACACCAGGCGGCACGATTATGCTGCGGGCACACCGTGCCATTGAGTCCATCACTCTGGACCGTGAAGTAGCGCACCTGAAAGACAGCCTGATGCCCCGTTATGCCGAGGTTATCTACAACGGTTACTGGTGGTCGCCAGAGCGTGAAGCGCTGCAGGCATTGATCGATCAGACTCAGGAATACGTCAACGGTACTGTTCGCCTGAAGCTGTACAAGGGCAATGTTGATGTTGTTGGCCGTAAGTCTGAAGATTCCCTGTTCGATGAGACCATCGCGACCTTTGAAGAAGATCACGGTGCTTACGATCAGAAGGATGCAGAAGGCTTCATCAAACTGAATGCACTCCGCCTGCGGATTGCTGCGGGTAAAGGTCGCAAGCTTTAAGTTTTAGCTAAGCGGCTGGCAAACAGTCAGGCAGGTCGGGGCGGGCAGAGCCTCCCAGAAACGTGGAGCGCCAAGGATGGCGCGACCGAGCCCTACAGGGAAGTATTCACGGGCGTTTTCTGGGAGGCTCTGCCCGCCCAGGCCGTTTATGCTCAGCTAACAGGCTTCGATTGACGAAACTCCCCAGGCGTCATTCCCGCCACTGCTTTAAACTTCCGATGAAACGACGTAGTTTCACTGTACCCCAGCCTTAACGCTATATCCGGAATGCTCAGATCGCTGTTCAAAAGGTAATCCTCGGCCATTTTTTGGCGAACCTCATCCAGTAGCTTCTGATAAGAAACGCCTTCGTGGCTCAGCTTTCGTTGCAGAGTTCGGCTTGTAACACCCAGATCCTCAGCCACCATGTCTTGCCGGGTTATGCCGTGCATCAACTGTTTCTGAATGCTCTGTTTTACTTGAGATATCAGGTCTGTATCCGTGTCCAGCGAAGCCAGCTGGGTGAGGGCATGGGCTTCTAGAGTTTTGCGCAGTAAGGGGTCTGGTTGTCGCAGGCGAGTTTCCAACAGTTCCTGCTTTAAGGTTATGGAATCTTCATCGGCACCAAAGTGTACCGGGCAATTCCAGCGCTTTTGGTAAGCCTGTTCCAGATCCGTGCCGGGGGATTGTCGTTTCAATCGCACGTTGTTGGGGGAGGCGGCTGTATCGTCTGCAAGCCAGCGGGCATAGTTAACCCAGGAGGCGAAAACATTGTCTACAACTTGTGGTCGTACAATCGGGTCGTCGTAGTTGCAGTTCCAAGTGAGCTTGATAGAGCCTTGCGCCATGGTAAGGCCAGTTGTGCCCATGTCGCCCACCAGTTTTTCAAACGGTGCAATCCGGGCGACGGCTTCCCCCAGCGTAGCGCAGCTCATGGTGATGTAGCCCAACACACTGTAGGAGCCCGGCTGCACGAAATCCCCGGTTTCCAGACCAAGTATCGGGTTGTTGGTTTGCTGGCATAGTAAACGAATGAAGCTTTGAAACTGCTCACCGTTTATTCGGCCCTCATCGGAATCCAGAATGGCGGAATTAAGGCCTACTTTTTTAAAAAGGGCGGCAGTGTCGGCACCTGCAGATTCGGCGGCGCGGGTGTATTGCCGGAGCGCGGCGACAGAGGCGGTTCCAAGGTATTTCATGTTGGCTGCACAGTTGCTAGATGTTATGGCCAGAGTATAGCGAAACTTGCGCCGAACGACTTGAAGCGAGGGGGTTGTGTCTGGGTAAAAAACAAAAAGGCCAGCTAAGAAGCTGGCCTAAAAAAGGAGAACAAACGAAAGTGCCTGAAAAATTCGTTAATTCGGTGGATTTCCCATTTGGCGGCGGAGGTACAACTCGGCTCCTCCGCCATGGGGGATACTGCTTAAATCCACAATTTCAGAATAGGTCTTTCGCTTAAATATGTCTGTGTGTGATGTGTGTCTCAATGTTACAGATTGTTCTTTGCGTCAGGCGCTTGTTCCCAGCGTTGGTGTGGTATCGGTAAATCGCCGAGTTTCATAGGCATCTACTAAGCCGTGCACAGCTGCTTGCTCCATGTCTTGAATGGATGGCGTGCCATGCTGTGCATCTGCCTTGCATAGCGCCATACTTGCTTCAACGGAAATATAGCCAGCCGTGGTTTTCAGTGCTTTATGGTTAATACCATCGAAAACCCGGCGGAAGGCGGTTGTTGTGCAGTGATCGCTGTTGGAGAAATACGCAATAAGCGCGAACTGGTTGTCGCCCACACGGCATAAAACATCAATAGGGCGAATCAGGGTGCTTAGCCTGCGAGCGATACCAACCGCCAGTTCGGACATTACCGTGGGCGGGTGCTTGCGCTTCAACTCTTGCCAGTTTCGAATCCCGCACAATACATAGGCGGTTGCGCCGCCTCTGGACTCTGCATGCCGAAGCATTTTGGTAAGGCGGTCGCGGCCGTAACGGTGGTTGCACAGCCCGGTTTCCAGATCAATGATGTTGCTGGATTCCAGTTCGCGGTTGTTCTCGATGAGCAGGGCGTTGGCGCGCAACAGTGTGTTCTGGCGATCTGCCATACGATCCGCAGCAAAAATTCGTGGGATCAGTTGCTTGGTCATGTCGGACTTGTAAATGAAGTCATCCACGCCCCGATCAAAGGCCTCCGCCAAGGCTTCTACACTCTCCCGGGCAGTCAGGAGGATCACATAAGTATAGTGATTAATCTGTTCATCCTGCTGGCGCACCCGGTCGGTTAACGCCAACCCGTCCATTTCGGGCATCAGCCAGTCTGCAATCAGCACGCTCACTGGGCGCTGTTCCATCAGTTTTAGGGCCGCCAGAGCGTCGTTGGCTATACGTACGTCGCGATATCCGGCATTTCGCAGGGTTCGGCCAACGACCATACTGCTGAATTTCGCGTCGTCTACTACGAGGATAGGAAGATCCAGGTTTGGCATTGTTACCTACTTTAACCAGTCCATTGTCAGATGCGGGGAATTCCGGGGCTTGGTATGCTTGGCCCTCACTTTAAAGCAAAGAGTATACTCGCTACAGCTCCTGGAGAATAACGATCATGCCCTCTTTTGACATTGTTTCTGAAATTGACATGCACGAAGTCACCAATGCGGTGGATCAGGCCAAGCGTGATCTTGGTAATCGCTGGGACTTCAAGAACGTGGATGCGGATATTGAGCAGGATGAGAAAGGCCTTACCATCAGCGCTCCGGAGGAGTTTCAGCTTGAGCAGCTAATGGATATGCTGCGAATGGCGTTCGCCAAACGCAACATTGACGGCCGTGCCCTTGCTGAAGATGGCGAAAGCAAAGCTGGCAAGCTGGTAAAACAGCACCTGCTTTTGAAGCAAGGCATTGAAACAGACATGGCGAAGAAAATTGTGAAGCTCATTAAAGATGCCAAGCTGAAAGTGCAAGCCAGCATTCAGGGTGACAAAGTGCGGGTAACCGGTAAGAAAAGGGACGATCTACAAACCGCCATTGCGTTGTTGCGAGAGACGGAACTGGATGTACCTCTGCAGTTCAATAATTTTCGCGACTAACCCGGAGGCTCCACCATCTCAACCGGCACTCGCCTGGACCTAATCCGGGATACGCTATACACCTACACCCGTTGGCAGGTGATTGCCTTGCTGTTTCTCGGTTTTTCTGCCGGGTTACCGTTTTTGCTGGTTTTCTCCACTTTGAACGCCCGCTTGGCGGATGTGGGCGTGGAAACCGCCACTATCGGCTTTTTTAGTTGGTTGGGAATTACCTATTCCATCAAGGTGTTTTGGGCGCCGGTTGTGGACCGCCTGAAACTGCCGGTGCTGGATAAGCTACTGGGTAAGCGCCGTAGCTGGATCTTGTTCGCGCAAGCGGGAATTGCAACAGGCCTATACCTGATGGCCCATGTGGACGCCATTGCGGTACCTGAAACCCTAGCGCTTTGCGGGTTGCTGGTGGCGTTTTCCTCTGCAACTCAGGATGTGGCTATAGATGCCTACCGTATTGAGATTGCGGAGGAACGTCTGCAAGCAGCGCTAGCGGCAACTTACATTTTCGGCTATCGGCTGGCTTTGTTGGTTGCCGGGGCTGGAGCTTTGTATCTGGCAGAGTTCTGGTCCTGGCAGGTGTCCTATGAGGTTATGGCTGCTTTGGTTGGCGTGGGAGCTATAACCGTACTGATTGTGAAAGAGCCCAGAGTGAACCACTATTCTGCAGCTCAGGACATAGCGCACAAAATTGAGCAAGAAGCCGCTAAGCGAACCCACCTTGGCCCGCGGATAGCCCGCTTTGCGGGATGGTTTTATGCGGCTGTGGCCGGCCCATTTCTCGATTTCTTTCGCCGCTACAAAGAGTTATCCATTGCAATTTTGTTGATGGTTGCCGTGTACCGCATTTCCGATATCGCCATGGGTGTGATGGCAAACCCTTTCTATCTGGACTTTATGGGGTTCAGCAAAACCCAAGTTGCAGACGTTACCAAGATATTTGGATTTTTCATGACCATCGCCGGCTCCCTCGCGGGCGGTGTTTTAGTTGTGCGTTATGGCACAAGAAAAATTCTGCTTGTAGGCGCCATTCTGACTGCGAGCACCAATCTTCTGTTCGTGTTTCTGGCCCAGTATCCGCCTAATCTGGCCACCTTAGCGGTTGTGGTGAGTGCCGATAATCTCAGTGGCGGTATTGCCAATGTGGCCCTTATTGCCTGGCTCTCCAGTATGACCAGTGCCTCCTTCACCGCCACTCAGTATGCCTTGTTCAGTTCTCTAATGACTCTGCCAGGCAAGTTTTTGGGGGGCTTCTCAGGCATGGTGGTTGCGGGGTTTGGCTATGCAGAGTTTTTCCTGGTGGCGGGCCTTATGGGTGTCCCGGCTATTCTGTTGTCGGTGTTTATGATTCGTCAGGGTGAAAGACTGGATGCTCTGGCGCCGGATCATTCGGGTGGCAGCGAGTCAGACGTTCCTCAACCAACAGGAGGGTAGATGCTATGGAGCAGCGAGATGAGCCGACGAAAGACCAGAAAATTTGGCAGGTTGTTATTGCTATCCCGGCTGGCAAGGTCGCAAGCTACGGCCAAGTAGCAGAAATGGCGGGCCTTGGGCGACAGGCCCGTTACATTGGTCGTGCTCTGGGCAAGCTTCCTCCGGGCCACTCAGTTCCCTGGTATCGTGTTATCCGCAGCAATGGCCAGATTGCCTTTCCCCAAGGCTCCGACATTTATCAAGAACAAGTTGCCCTTCTGGAGGCTGAAGGCGTGGAAGTAATCAATGGCCGGGTAGCTATGGGGCGGTTTCGTTGGCAATAAGCGCCTGAAAGCGCCCGGTTTTCATCGGCCGCCCAGCCAGACAAATGCCCACCAAATCTTGAAGTTTCAGGTTTTGCCCTAAGTTAAATAGTACGTGCCGCGACGACGAGACCCTGATGCCCATATTTTTGTTTATTTTCATTATCATGCCCATCGCCGAAATGGCTGTGCTCATTCAGGTTGGCAGTGCAATTGGTGTGTTCAATACCATCGGCTTTGTGTTGTTAACGGCCGTGATTGGCGCCTGGTTGCTACGCCAGCAAGGGCTGGCGACGCTGCTTAAGGCCAATCAACGCTTGAATAGCGGAGAGTTGCCCGCAAAAGAGGTGGCAGAGGGGTTGATTTTGGCGGTGGGTGGCGTGCTTTTGCTTACCCCCGGCTTCATTACCGACGCTGTCGGGTTTTTGTGTTTGCTGCCGTTTAGTCGGCATTGGCTGGCTGCGCAAGCCTTGAAGCGCATGGTGGTTTCGAGCCAAAGCGGCGGGTTTTATTTCCGCGCTGGTGGTGGCCGTTCCCCGTTCGGAGACGACCCTTCTGGTGATCGCAGTAATCCCTTCGGGCGCCAGCGCCCGTTCGACCGCGAGGGGAGCGGCGATATTATCGAAGGGGAATATCGGGACGAGACAAAAACCGACCGGGATCGCCTCGATAAAAAGTGAAAAAATTTATGGTTGCGGGTGTTGAAAACCCTCGGGCCAACCCCACATAGGTTTCACAAGTTAGCCGCAGGCTGATACTGGCTGGAAAACAGCAAGTTAGAGGCCGGGCAATTTTGTCGGATTGCACTAGCAATTCGGCCATCAACAGCAAATGTCATTGCCACATTAATCTGACTAATTGGAGAAACCGAGCAATGAAGATTCGTCCGCTACACGATCGTGTCGTTGTACGCCGTAAAGAAGAAGAAGAGAAAACTGCAGGTGGCATCGTGCTGCCGGGTAATGCAAAAGAAAAGCCGTCTCAGGGTGAAGTTATCGCCGTGGGTAACGGTCGTGTTCTGGAAAATGGCGAGACTCGTGCGCTGGCAGTCAAAGCGGGTGACACCGTGGTATTTGGCCAATACGCCGGCAATACCGTAAAAATCGACGGTGAAGAGCTGCTCATCATGAGCGAAAGCGATATTTACGGCGTGCTTGAGTGATCGCTGAAGCAATTCGCACGAACAGTCAGTAACCCGATTGATTCAACGAATTCGGTTTAACGAACAGGAATAGAAGACATGTCAGCAAAAGAAGTTAAATTCGGTGATAGCGCCCGTAAGCGCATGGTTGCAGGCGTCAACGTCCTTGCAGACGCGGTTCGGGTAACTCTGGGTCCCAAAGGCCGTAACGTGGTTCTGGAGAAGTCTTTCGGCGCTCCGGTTATTACCAAAGACGGTGTATCGGTTGCCAAAGAAATCGAACTGAAAGACAAGTTCGAGAACATGGGCGCCCAGATGGTTAAGGAAGTTGCTTCCCAAGCCAATGAAACAGCCGGTGATGGTACTACTACCGCCACTGTTCTGGCCCAGTCTATCGTTAATGAAGGTGTTAAATCAGTAACCGCGGGTATGAACCCGATGGATCTGAAGCGCGGTATCGATAAGGGTTTGGCGGAAGCCGTAAAAGCTATCCGTGAAATGGCCAAGCCTTGCGACGACAGCCGTGCTATTGCTCAGGTTGGTACCATCTCCGCCAACGGCGATGAGACCATTGGTAAGCTCATCGCTGACGCAATGGAAAAAGTAGGTAAGGAAGGCGTTATCACGGTTGAAGAAGGCCGTGGCCTGGAAGACGAGCTGGACGTAGTAGAAGGCATGCAGTTCGACCGCGGCTTCCTGTCCCCGTACTTCATCAACAATCAGGACAACATGTCTGTTGAGCTTGATGACCCATACATGCTGCTGGTCGACAAGAAAATCTCCAACATCCGTGAGCTGCTCCCGGTACTGGAAGCTGTTGCCAAAGCTGGCAAGCCACTGATGATCATCGCCGAAGACATCGAAGGCGAAGCGCTGGCAACTCTGGTTGTTAACAACATGCGCGGCATTGTAAAAGTAGCTGCTGTTAAAGCGCCGGGCTTTGGTGATCGCCGCAAGGAAATGCTGCAGGACATCGCTATTCTGAGCGGTGGTACTGTCATTTCCGAAGAGGTTGGTCTGAGCCTTGAGAACACAACTCTGGACGATCTGGGTACAGCCAAGCGTGTAAACGTAACCAAGGAAAACACCACTATTATTGATGGTGCTGGTGCTCAGGCTGATATCGAAGCTCGCGTTGAGCAGGTTCGTAAGCAGATTGAAGACAGTTCTTCAGACTACGACAAAGAGAAGCTTCAAGAGCGTGTAGCCAAGCTGGCTGGCGGTGTTGCCGTCATCAAGGTGGGCGCCGGTTCTGAAGTGGAAATGAAAGAGAAGAAGGCACGCGTTGAAGACGCCCTTCACTCTACCCGTGCTGCTGTTGAAGAAGGCATTGTGCCTGGTGGTGGTGTAACCCTGATCCGCGCTATTGCCGCGCTGGATAAGGTTGACGCGATCAACGAAGAGCAGAAAGCCGGTGTTAACATCCTGCGCCGTGCGATGGAAGCTCCATTGCGCCAGATCGTTTCCAACGCTGGCGGTGAGTCTTCAGTTGTTGTTGCCAAGGTTCGCGAAGGCGAAGGCTCCTTTGGTTACAACGCTGCGATTGAAGAGTACGGCGATATGCTGGAAATGGGTATTCTGGATCCAGCCAAGGTAACCCGCTCTGCGCTGCAGGCTGCTGCCTCTGTTGCATCTTTGATCATTACCACTGAGGCGATGGTTGCAGATGAGCCGGATGACGAGAAAGCCGGTGGCGGTATGCCAGATATGGGTGGAATGGGTGGAATGGGAGGCATGGGCGGCATGATGTGATGCCGTTCATAACTCGCTGATTCCGACTGCGTCTCAAATTGAGAGACGTGGCCTGATCTGCTTTCGAAAACCCCGCGTCGGTTCACACTGGCGCGGGGTTTTTGTTTTTTTGTCATGAACTTGGCGAAAGCGTTTGTTAGACTCGGCAACCGGTCAACTGTTTGTGTGTAACTGAATGAGTGACGCTGAATCCAAGCCTTTCTTTCGCCTCGGTAAGCTGTTTTTGCTTATGCTGCTTGGGCTGTTTTTCTATATCGGTGCACTGATTGTATTTGTTCCTGCCGGCTGGGTGTGGCAGCAGGCTTCTCCTCATGTTTCTTTGCCTCCTCAGGTTCAAGTGAAGCAGGTGGCGGGCAAGCTTTGGGATGGCGCGGCTGGGGTTGTTGTTGCGGGTTTTCCTTTACGAATTGAGTGGGAGCTTGGTTGGCCGTCCATTACGGGTTTGGAGCAGACTGTGCGGGTTTCTGTGGAATCTCTGCAGTCGTCTATTGCGGGCGATATAACCTTGGGCTGGCCTGCAAATGCTCGGCTGAATGCTCGCGGTCATGTGGCCGTGGTTGAGTTTGAAGAACTGATTCGCCGCAGCGGCGGCGCGATGATTGAAGGCGATGTAAGCATCGACCGCTTGATTCTCGAATGGGCGGATGACCGCATGGTTCGTGCGGACGGTCTCGGAAGATGGGCTGGCGGGAGTGTAAGCTGGCCTATGGGTAACCAGACAGGGCAAGCACAGTTCCCACCCATGCAGGCCAATATCGATACCACAAGCGGCGGTGTGGAGCTGGTTGTTTCAGAGCAGGCGGGTAACGGCCCGGCTGCAGATGCCAACATCCTGTGGAACGGTATGATGGAATTGCGGGTTTATAAACGCATGATAGATCTGGCTGGCCAGCCTTGGTCAGACACGGCTAGCCCCGATGATGTTGTGTTCCGCATAAAGCAGCCGCTGTTGCCGGGGGCTCGTTGATGACGGTTACGCCAGCCCCGGAAACCCAGCATCGAATAGCGAAAGCGGTCGCTAACGTGCTCCTTATGTGGCTGGTCATTTATTTGGGCATCGCGATGGCGAATGTCACTTGGCTTTTTGTCTGGCAAGACAAGCCGGTTGCGGTTTCTTCTGGTGCTGACTCCTCTGCGGGTAGGGCTTCCGGGAGTTTGAGTTCAAGTAGCTATCCCATGGCAAGCTACGAGTTTTTTGGTCGCGCGGAAGCGACGGGAGAAGTGGCAGAAGCTGCTAAGCGAGCTGCGCCGGAAACAGGGTTGAGCCTTAGGCTTGAAGGTGTTCTAGTAGGTCAGCGCCCGGAAGACTCTGGTGCTATAGTGGCCGGGAGCAATGGCGAAACAGCCTGGTATCGTGTTGGCGACGTTTTGCCCGGTAATGCCGAACTGGCCGAAGTTGAGTCCGAGCGCATATTGATTCGCCGGGGTGGACGCTATGAGTCATTAACCTTCGAGGAAGATGACTCATCCACAATGGTTGCGGAAGTGGCTCGCAGGCCTGCAGAATCCTCGCCCGAAGCGTTTTTAGAAAACGCACGGCAGCAACTCGATAGTGCTGGGGTGGCCGCTCTAACGCCTTACGGCCTTAGCCCGGTTGATGAGACAGGCGCTTCTGGTTATGTGTACAACGGTTCCAATGCCATGCTGAATGCCGTGAACCTCAAAGCTGGCGATGTGATTACTGCCATCAACGGGCAACGCTTGGGTGATGTGGAGCAGGATCGCTCGCTGTTGGAGAGCTGGCGTGGCCAGACCAGCCTTGATATAGAAATCGAACGTGACGGGTCTATCCTCACCATAAGTTATGCCATACCTGAGCAGTGGCGCTGACAGGGTTCATCGATACAGGACAAAATCGCCAGATGTATAACTACAAGACCAATTTATTGCGGACCTTGGCTCTGCTTATCCTTCTTCCTCTTATGTCGGCAGCCTACGCTCAGGACGAAACCTGGCGGCTGAACCTCAAAGACGCAGACATCCGCGCTTTTGTTACTCAGGTTGCAGACATTACCGGATACAGCTTTGTGGTAGACCCTAGGGTGAAGGGCAAGGTAACGGTTCTTTCCAGTGCCCCGATGAACAAGAACGAAATCTACGACCTGTTTCTAGCCGTGCTCAACGTGCACGGGTTTACGGCTATTCCCGGGGAAGAGGTTATCAAGGTTGTTCAGCAAGTTGATGCGAAGCAGTCCGCCGAAGTGCTGGGGCGTTTTTCAAGTATTCCCTCCGAGCAGCTTATAACCCGGGTTATCCAGATCGATAACGCCAACGCGCTGGAGTTGGTTCCTATTCTGCGGCCCTTGGTCGCAAAGTATGGTCACCTTGCGGGTGTGGCTGCCGCCAATGCCCTGATTATTAGTGATCACGCGTCTAATATTAAACGCATGGAGCAAATTGTTCGGGAGTTGGATAGCCCGTCGAAATACGAAGTGGAAGTTATCAAGCTAAAAGAGGCATGGGTTGGCGATATGGTTGCCTTATTGCAAGAGCTTGCTCCGGATGAGCTTGGTCGTGCAGGTAACGATAACTCTGCAAGAAAATACAGCGTCACTGCTGATGAGCGCAGCAATCGCCTTATTCTTCGTGGCGATGAAACCTTTCGTGGCAAAATGCGCGGCCTGATTGCACAGCTGGACCAGCCTTCTGCCAGTGGTGGGGCCACTAAAGTTATCCGTCTTAAGCATGCTGATGCAAAAGGCCTTAGTGAGCTTTTAAAAGGCATTATGGGTGAGGTCACCAAGGAGGCAGCCGGTGGAAGTGGTGCGGCTGGTGGTGGCGCCAGTACGAAACCTCAGGGTAATTTTGCGGTATTCGCAGATGAAGGGCTGAACGCATTGGTTGTTCGTGGTGAGCCGTCTTTGATGCAGGAAGCGGAGGAAATTGTCGCTGCGCTGGATGTGCGCCGTGCTCAGGTATTGATTGAAGCTGCGATTGTGGAAATCAGTGATGAACTGGGTCAAGATTTGGGCGTTCAGGTAGCTGTCGGCGATGAATCAGGCTCCTCAACACCCGTGATGGGCACCAATTTTGGCAACGTTGGTAGGAGCCTCGGTGATGTACTGAGCGCAATATTGACCGAATCAGCGATTGCGCCAGCGGTTGGCGGCATAACTATGGGGGCTGGCCAAAGAGACAAGGGTGGGGTTAGCTGGGGCATTCTCCTGCAGGCGCTGTCCACCTCAGCGGCGGCAAACCTATTATCGACGCCGAGCATAATCACATTGGATAACCAAGAGTCGGAAATTATTGTGGGCCAAAATGTGCCTTTCCGTACGGGTCAATCTACGGTGGCTGGTGATGGCACTACTAACCCGTTCACGACCATTGAGCGTCGCGATATTGGTCTTACGTTAAAGGTAACGCCAACAATCAGCGCGGATGGGCTTGTGAGGCTGGTGGTAGAGCAAACAACAGAAAGCGTAGCCGATAGCATTGATAACGCATCTGACATCGTAACTAACAAGCGTGAGATCAAGACAACCGTGCTCGCGGATGATGGTGAAACCATCGTGCTGGGCGGTCTTACCCGCGATGATTACACGGTCAGCAAGAGCAAGGTACCGCTGTTGGGCGATATCCCATATCTGGGCCGGTTGTTTTCGTCGGAGTCTGAGCGCCGGGTAAAGCGTAATCTGCTGGTGTTTTTGCGGCCGAAGATCATGTTGGGTAAAGCGGAAGCAGTTACGGTTACCTCGGAGAAGTTCAATAAACTCTGGAAGGTCAATCTCGATATACGCAACAAGCTGGGCCTCCCAGAGGTTAAATCAAACCCGGGTGTGAACGTTTTGTTCAGTACAGGGGAGGGGGAGCAGGCCCCGTAGGCCTGCTTGCTCACACCACCATCGGTGGCATTGGGCAGTCCATTTGGTCTGCCACTAGCCTCATGAGTTCGTACTCCCTCGGCTCAATTACTCCATCGTAAGTGATGCAGTGTCCGCAGGCGTCGATAACAGCAGGCTTTAACAACGGAGAGAGCCCGTTCAGTGATGTCAGTGCTTCCTGCAACTGACGCATGCTTACTTTTGCCAGCATTGGGTGGTCTTCACTACCGCTGCTGGCGAAGCCCGCCATAGCTTCATGGTACAGCGCTTGAGCCTCGTGTTGAGTGTTGCCTACCCCGGCTCGAGCCAAGAGGCTCAGAAGCTGTTGCAATGCAGGCATCACGGTCTTATAGCTGCGATAGCGAACGGGAATGGCCCGGGCAGCATCCACTCCGAGGTGGCGCGAAAGGAAACTGGTAAGCGCCAGCTCAAACAGCGTTACTTTGTTGTCTGCGTTCACTAATACTCTTACCCACCGAATCAAATCCGCCCGTTCTTCAGGATCGAGCTTCCTGAGTGCAGGCATTGCCAGCTCTAAGGCCGGGAAGCGAACGGCGTCACCCATTTTCTGGAGTGTCGGGATCAGCTTTGCAATCAGGTCGGATTGCGGGCCAAATAACGAATGTTCGGGAAGCAATTCGAGCCGTTTAGTCTGCTCTTGTTGGGTCAGATCGCTGATAAGCAGCGCATAACACAGCTGAATGGCGCCCGCCCGGGTATAGAGCAAGCCGCGAAAGGTTGAGGGCAGCTGCTGGAGGAGCTTGATTGCAAAGTCTTCACCTTCAGGGCTGATGGTGCCGACTCTTTCAGAGAGCCTTTGCATACTGTCGGGGCCGGGGGCAGCATGCGTGGCAATTGCGGAGCCGGAAAGCGACGTGCGCCTGCCAGAGACGGTGCCGTAGAGGTCGGTGGCTGCACTTGCGATGCCTGAAACCCCAGCTGGTTGAAATCCCGCCGTTGCGGAGCGCAGGTCGGCTCCCGATTCCGTGTCGCGAAGGCGGCTTTTCAGGCGCGCCATAAGCCCGGGCTGGATGGCGTGAATGCGTTGTTCAATCGGTGGATGAGACGCAAGCAGCGAGGTGAACTTCATGCGTGCCGCTTCTCCAAA
Organism: Marinobacter sp. 1-4A; assembly: GCF_016597725.1. Taxonomy (GTDB): domain Bacteria; phylum Pseudomonadota; class Gammaproteobacteria; order Pseudomonadales; family Oleiphilaceae; genus Marinobacter. The sequence continues at coordinate 618,887 of NZ_VCGY01000001.1, read as the reverse complement.
GCACATGTGGTTCATGTTGCTGGCATGACCGGTGGTATCCAAATAGCTACCCCTGAGCCCAATTTTAAAGAGGGCGCCGCCAATGCCGTCCGGGTTGCGGGTGAACTGCACCGAAGACGCATCGGCTAAGGTTTCCCGTTGTCGGGATACAGCGGCCTGTATCAATCGTCCGAAAAAAACACCCACATATCCGATTACAAACAGCGCTATGCCAACAACGCCCATGGCGGCTTGGGCTCGTCCGTCCCGGTTGCGGCCGGCGGTGCGCCCGCTGCTGTAAAATGATGAGCGAAGCAGGAACCCTCCAATCTGCCCGATCATCAAAATGCCAGCTAGCAAAGCAATCAGGCGAACGTTTAAACGCATGTCGCCATTAAATATATGGCTGAATTCGTGCCCAACAACACCTTGCAGTTCGTCTCGGGTTAGCTGTGTTATCGCGCCATGAGTGACCACCATAACGGCCGAGCCAGGAGTGTAACCCGCTACAAAGGCATTGATGCCCGTCTCGTTGTCCATGATGTAGAGTTCCGGCACAGGCACACCGCTTGCAATGGCCATTTCCTCTACAATATTGCACAGCGTGCGCTCGTCGCTGTCGCGAGTATCTGGGTCAATGGGGCGGGCGCCAACCATTTTTGCAACTCGACTACCGCCACCGGCAAGATCCGCCCAGCGTATCAATGAGCCCATGCAAATCAGAATTACCACGGCTGCGGCGGTAATCAGACCGTGGCTGGAAACCAGCCAGTGATGGAAGGGTTGGCTGGAGGTTTCGCTGCGGGTTACGAAGTAACCCACCAAACACACAGCCAGAGTGATCAGCACCACAGCTGTAAGGAACAAAACGACCAACAGACTGGTGTTGCGCCGGGCGCTGGCCTGACGCTGGAAAAACCCGGGGTGAGCCATGTGTCAGGGCCTCAAAAGGCCACTTTAGGCGCCTGACGGGCCTCTGGAGACTCAAGTTCCAGCTGGGAGGTTTCTTTGAAGGCAAACATGCCTGCAATCACGTTATTGGGAAATTGCTCGCGGAAGATGTTGTAGCTCATCACACCATCGTTATAGGCTTGGCGGGCAAAAGACACGCGATTTTCTGTGCTGGAAAGCTCTTCCATCAATTGCTGGATGGTCTCATTGGCCTTCAGGTCAGGATAGTTCTCCGCTACCGCATAGAAGTTGGCTAGAGCTTTGGTTAGCAGATTCTCGGCGCCGCCAAGACGCTGAATTTTGGTGCCGTCGCCGGGATCTTTTGCGGCGTCTTTCTGGGCGCTCACCGCATTGTTTCTGGCTTCCATGACTTGTGTGAGCGTTGATTTTTCATGGGTTAGATAGGCTTTGGCAGCTTCTACCAGATTAGGAATCAAGTCGTGCCTGCGTTGGAGTTGCACATCAATCTGCGCAAAGGCATTTTTGAACTGGTTGCGCAGAGAAACCAGACGGTTATAAATAAAAACCAGATAGATTACCGCAACGGCAATAACGATCAGGCCAATAATGGTAGTGCCCATGGCAAATCCTCACAGGTAATGGGTCAGGTGTTATTTTCTACGATTTTCTCGTGAAATCCCTGCACAAACGTCTCGAAATCAGCTGGTCGCAGGGGCTTGCTGAAAAAGTACCCCTGCGCCAGTTTGCACCCCCGTTGGGTGAGATAATACTCTTGCTCTGCCGTTTCCACACCTTCGGCGACAACGGTTAAATTGAGGCTTCTGCCAAGGTCGATGATGGTGTTGGTGATGCGAGTATCTTCTTCATTTACGAGCAGGTCACGAATGAACTGCTTATCAATTTTCAGATGTTGCACCGGCATTTTTTTAAGGTAGGTGAGGGAGGAGTAACCAGTACCGAAATCGTCTACCGCAAGGCTTATGCCCGCTCGATTCAGGGTATGTAATTTGGCTACGGCATCGGACAGGTTGGTCATGAAGCTGGTTTCTGTCACCTCCAGTTCGAGCCGGCCGGCCGGAATATCGTGGCGCTTCAACGTACCCAGAATGTCATCAACAATCGTGCTTTGGCGTAACTGCACTGCGGACAGGTTTACAGCAATGCGCAACGGCAGCCCTTTGTCTGCCCAAAGTTTGGCTTGAAGACAGGCTTGTTCTAGAACCCACTGACCAATTTCGACAATGGAGCCGTTATTCTCTGCAACCGGGATGAAATAATCCGGCGGTACCAGCCCGCGCACAGGATGCTCCCAGCGGAGCAGCGCTTCAGCGCCTATAACCCGCTTGGTCTCCAGATTTATCTGGGGCTGGTAAACAAGGTGCAGTTGGTTAAGCGATAAGGCTTTTGATAGATCGTTCTCTAGCTGTTTACGGTCTCGGATTTCCTGATCGATACTAGCCACGTAGAACTGAAAGTGATCCCGGCCTTTTTGTTTGGCCAGCATCATGGTCTGCTCCGCGCTCTGGAGCAGACGATCGGGCTGGTTGGCATCAGAGGGGTAAAGTGCAATACCCAATGTTGCTGTCATGGAAACGGTCTGGCCCTCTAGGTTTATGGCTTCGCTGAACCCGGCGAGAATAGCTTCGGCAGTATCAGCGGCCTGAAAGCCGTCTTTGAGCCCTTTCTCTACAACAACAAATTGATCTCCGCCAAGGCGTGCGATTGTGAAGCGCGACCCACTTAGAGAATTAACCAGCCTATCTGCTACGGTTTGAAGGGTAAGATCCCCTGAGCGAAAACCGCATTGGTCATTGATGGATTTGAAGTCATCGATGCCGCATACGGTTACGGACAACAGCATGTGACTGCGCTTGGACTCTTCAATATCGGCCTTTAACAGTTCCATGAAACTGTCGCGGCTGAGCAGCCCTGTAAGCTGATCGTAGCGTGCGAGCCGGCTTACTCTGTCTTCAGCTTCGCGATGGCGCTTCTGGCTCTCACCAATGGCAGTTAGCAGAGTGTTGGTGGCGCCCACCCAAAGCCCGAGTTCATCTTTCTCATGGCCAGCTGGCGTAGCAATTAGGCGGTCATCTGGGTGAGCCGGATCTACCTGTTTTACCGAATGTACAATGCGCAACAGTGGGCGGGTTAACAGAATGTAAAACACGAAGAACAGAACCATGCCGAGAATGACCGCAGTAGCAACCACTGAAGTGAAGGTCGCGGTAGCGCGTCCTAACCATATGTGGGCAGCTGGCACCGTATCGTAGTGAACATCAAAATAACCGTACACCAAACCTGAACCGTTGCTGCGTTTCAGCTCTGTGCGGTAATGGCGCTCTACACCAAAAATGGCGTCAGTCAACGGCCTAAAGATGCTCTCGGCCATAGGTCGCTTACGGCTGCTAAGTGGCTCTTCGTTTGTGTGGAGTATCTGGGCTAGGTGGACGGCTTCACGAGCAAACAGGCCGTCCACTACTTGGTCTGCCAGATCAGCGTCAATGCTGAACACAGCTTGAGTTGCTGCATCTTTAACCATGGCGATGGTTTGCATGGCTTCATTGTCCAGATCGGCAGACACGCGGCGTGCATCTAGCACCACCTGTATGGCGCTGAAAATCACACCGCTGATCAGCGCGACGGCCAGTATCCAGCGAAGGATTCTATAGCCGAGACGATTTTCAACCTCAAAAGATTTCCGCATTTAGACCCGTCGTTAGCCTATCCACTAGGCGCCCGTAGACTTGAAGCTGGATTGCGCTGGCGACTTTAGCGAAATGGCGCCAACGGTACGGATTATGGTTTAGATTAAACGACACTGCATCATCAAGTATCGACGATTATTTCAAATAGTTCAGGATACTGGCGTTTCAATTTGTAAATTTGATTAATGATTATACAAAAACGCCCGCTGAATGCGGGCGTCTTACATTCAGCCGTTACCAGCTGAATCTGGAACACTAGCCAAATTGATTAGGCCAGATTTTCGTTCACGAAATCCCAGTTAACAAGATTCCAGAACGCTTCCAAATAGTTCGGACGGGAGTTGCGGTAATCAATATAGTAGGCGTGCTCCCAAACATCTACCGTCAGAACAGGCTTGTCTGCGCCGGTAAGCGGTGTTTCTGCGTTGCTGGTGTTGGCAATGGCAACGCTGCCATCAGCCTTCTTTACCAGCCAAGTCCAGCCAGAGCCGAAGTTGTTGGCTGCCTTGTCATTAAATTCTTTCTTGAAGTTATCGAAAGAACCGAAAGCCTTTTCGATGGCTTCTTTTGCCGCACCTGTTGGCTCGCCGCCGCCGTTAGGGCTTAGGCAGTGCCAATAGAAAGTGTGGTTCCACACCTGAGCTGCGTTGTTGAACAGCGGGCCGCTAGCGCTTTTGATAATATCTTCAAGCGACTTGTTGGCGTTGTCGGTACCTTCAACCAGACCGTTAAGCTTGGTTACGTAGGTGTTGTGATGCTTCCCGTAATGATACTCGAGGGTTTCAGCAGAGATGTGTGGTGCTAGTGCGTCTTTTGCGTAAGGTAGTGCTGGAAGTTCAAATGCCATGAGGTCGTTCTCCCTAGTCTCTCTATTATGGTGAGTGTTACTGCACTAATATAGGGTCGATTTGAGCGATATCAACCCCGTAAGATGATTCAGGCTATACGGTTGCTGTGTAATGAGCTGCTGAATTCAGGGCTGCCGGGTAAAAACTGCACACAGTTCCGAACTCGCCAAACCAGTTCTTCATAACTGTCGGCCAATACGTTGACGTGGCCTAGCTTGCGGCCAGCCCGTTCGCCTTTATTGTAAAGGTGTACATGAGCGTAGGGGAGTTCAAGTAAGCGTTCAACATCGCCGTGTTCTCCAATGATGTTAATCATGCAGCTTAAACCGCGATGCTCAACACTGCCCAGTGGGTGCCCGCTCACCGCCCGAATATGGTTCTCAAACTGGCTGGTCATCGCGCCTTCAATGGTCCAGTGCCCGGAGTTGTGAACTCGGGGTGCCATCTCATTTGCGACCAGTCCATTGGCTGTTTCAAAAAGCTCAAGTGTAAGTACACCTACGTACCCCAGTTCATTCAACAGAGCTTTTATATATCGCTCTGCATCTTCTTGAACGTGTTTTTCAAGCTTCGGTGCTGGCGCAATGGCATACCGAAGAATGCCTTCGTGGTGAACATTTTCTGAAATCGGGTAAAACGCCAGTTGGCCATCTTCACCACGCACAGCGATGATAGACACTTCGCGGCTGAACTCTACAAATTTTTCGACCATTAGCCGTGGGTGCCCAATACTTTCCCATGCGGCTTCTGCATCTTCGGGGCTCTTCAATACAGCCTGGCCTTTGCCGTCATAGCCTTCGGTGTTGGATTTGGCTACAACCGGGCAGCCAAGGCTTTCTGCTGCGGCTTTTAGGGACTCAGCGCTGTCGGCGATTCTCCATTGTGGTGTGGGGATGCCAAGCTCGCCGAACAGTGTTTTTTCGGCTTCGCGGTTCTGGCAAACCTGCAGGGCGCGGGGGCAGGGGTGAACGGGTTTTTCTCTCGCCAGCTTTTCTGCCACATCTACCGGGAGATGTTCAAACTCGTAGGTGACGCGATCGACCCGCGATAGGAAGTCGTCGAGGTATTTGCCTTCGCGGTCGATGATGACTTCACCCAGACCAGCGCTGGGGCTGCCGGACATGTCATAGAAAACAAAGGTTTTGGCCAGCGGATAACCGGCGAGGGCAAGCATTCTTCCCAGTTGGCCGGCACCTAATACACCAATTCTCATTTGTATTCTCCTGCCGTTGTCGGGCATTAGTCAAAGTTTTGGGGGCGTGCGGGAAGGGCTTTCCAAAACTGTGCGGAGCCATGGATGGCGGAGCCAAGCGTACACGGACGTATTCACAGCGTGTTTTGGAAAGCCCTTCCCGCACGCTCTTGCACGGATTTGGGGCTACTGATCTTTCGGGTCAGGATTGTCCAGAATTGTTTGGGTCTGTGTCGTCCGGAATTCATCTACTGCTTTTCGAACACCTTCATCAAAAGTGCCAATAATTTGCGCAGCTAATAGGCCTGCATTTGTTGCGCCAGCGTTGCCGATGGCCAGTGTGCCGACGGCAATGCCGCCAGGCATTTGAACAATGGAAAGTAACGAATCGAGGCCGCTCAAGGCTTTGGACTGTACAGGCACACCCAGAACCGGCAAGGACGTTTGCGAGGCGACCATGCCGGGTAGGTGAGCTGCGCCGCCAGCGCCTGCAATAATCACTTTCAGGCCGCGGTCGGAGGCAGTTTTCGCGTAGTCGAAAAGCAGGTCCGGGGTGCGGTGGGCGGAGACGACTTTGGTTTCATAGGCAACGCCGAGTTTTTCGAGCATGGTGGCGGCGTGTTCCATGGTGGGCCAGTCGGATTTGGAGCCCATGATAAGTCCTACAAGCGGCTGCATACGCAACTGTCCTGTGATAATTGGAAAGCCGAACATTGTATGTTTTGGCTATCTGCCATGCAAGGAAGGTGTTTGGCCTGTTTATGGAGAAGCACGTCGACGGGGGCTCTTCCCCGGGAACCGCTACAAGCACTTCCCTGTGCGCTTGTCTTCGGCCGTCCTTGGCCTTCGACATTCCCGGGGAAGAGCCCCCGTCGACGTGCCCGAAAATATACGCGTCTGCGACCAGACCGAAGGTGTCAGTAGGCTTCGTCATTTCAACACTCTGACAACTGCATGTATTATCAGTGCCAGTTAATTTAACCGTCCATATTCAGGAGCTGTAATGGAACCCATCCGTCCAGATGACGATGAACTGAGAGCCGAGCGGCCTATTGGTGCGCCAGAGCAGAAGGCGCCAGCTCAGAAGAAGCCGAAATCGTCCGCCGAGGGAGGAGGTGGGAAATCCAGACCATCGAAGCCCGCCAAGGGTAACGGCAACGGAGGTGGTAGCGGTCGGTCGGGTTTGGCTGTTTTGTGGTTGTTGGTTATTGCCGTGGCCGTGGCTTCAGTGGCGGGTTGGTATTCCCAAAATCAACGGATTCAGCTACTGGAAGCGCAGCTGGAGGAGGCGGATTATTGGGCGCGTCAGAGTAAGCTGGCGTTGGCGCGGTTCGAGGGGGATCTTTCCGAGACGGGGGAGAGTTTGGAGGAGCGTGGTGCTTCGCTGACTGAGCAGTTGGAATCCCAGAAAAAGCAGCTGGATGAGGCGGATAGTGAGATTCGCAAGCTTTGGGTGGTAGCGAATGAGCGGAATAAGAAACGACTCAATGATCAGCAAGAGAGAATTTCTGCTTTAGAGGCGGGCCTTGCGGAGGGCGAGAAGGCGTTGGCAGATGTGGGATCTACGGTTGAAAAAGTGCAGACGTCTTTGACTGCGGATTTGGCGGCGCTTAAAAAGCAGACCGATACGTCGGTTGCAGTTTTGGAGGGTGCAAACCGACAGGCGACGGAGCAGTTGACTACTTTAGGCAAGCAGTTGGCGGATGTGGATCAGGTGGTTGAGCGCCGGGTGAGGCGATTTGAGCAAGAGCAGAAGCTCGGTATCAAGGGGATTGAGGGGCGCTTGTCAGCTCTGGAGAAAAAGGTTGCTGGGGGTGACGGTAACAAGCAGCTTGAAAATGAGCTTGCGGCCTTGAAGAAAGATGTTCAGGCCATTGATTCGTCTCGCGCCCAATTTACCTCGCGGCTTGTGCGGTTATCAGAAGAGGTTAATCAGCTTCGTAACGAGATGTCAGTGCAGTAACGGTTTGTTATTCATCCCTTGCGGTAGCTCTCATTTATAGCGCTTGGCAGTTGCTATGATCAGGCTACTCACCAAAGGATGAAGAGTTAACAAAATGAAAACCCCTGTGTCTTTTTTTGAGCCTTTTAAGCTGAGCTCACTTTGCTTTCGTGTGTTGTTAATTGCGGCCATGCTGTCGGCGTCTGGGTGCACGATTTACCAGTCTATTGGCAAAAGTACCGGGTCGTTTCTGCACCCGGTTTCCGGCCATGATTTTGTGCACATTGATAACGATAAGTGGGATCGCGAACATGCCGTACTTTACTTCTATCGCACCCACTCTCAGTGGGCCGCTGATGAAATTGAAGCCCCTAGCGTCTACATCGATGACGCCCATTATTTCAATATCCGCAATGATAGCTTCACGTGGCTGGTAGTGAGCCCTGGCGAACGTCATATCGCCATGCGCAGGCCGCTACTGGGGCTGGAAGGGTTGAACTCGTTCAGTCTCAGCCAGATTGCAGACGCCACGTTAGAGGTTGAGCCGGGCGGGATTTACTATCTACGCTACAACGAGGTTTCTGAGCCTACGCGCGCGCATCCTGACCTCGATCCCGAGCACCCTCTGGCGCAGGGTGACCTGCAGCTGGTTACCAGAGAATACGCCATGCAGGAGCAGGAGATCGTCTCAACACGCTTCCTGAATAGTGACTTGTTGGCACCAAACCATGCCGCGGTTTCGATTGTAGAGGCCAATGAAGATGCCGATTACGAACGGCAAATGGCGCTGCTTGAAGAAGAGCGTGAGTTGGAATTGGAGCGTTTGGAGCGCGAAGGGATATATGAGCCTTCGCCTTGGTATTGGCCGTTTGGTGGCGGCCCGTCGGCTCCACTTGAAGCGGATCAAAAGATTGAGAAGCTGGAGCAAGACTATGCTCAGTTAGAACTGGAACGCGAGCGTCGTGAAGCGGCAGAGTCGAGTGGATGGTGGTTTTTTTAGAGTTTCCCGAAAAAGATTTGACACCGCCGAACAAATGCTTAAAATGCGCCTCTCACTTGGTCGAGCAATGAAGTCTGTTCGCAGGCAATATCAGCGTTTTCAAGTGAGTGCCTTTGAAAGGTTATGAAGTGGGTGGTTAGCTCAGCTGGGAGAGCATCGCCCTTACAAGGCGAGGGTCACTGGTTCGATCCCAGTACCACCCACCACTTCTTTCTAAGGCTAGCATCGGGCTCTTGAGTTCGGTGCGCGATTCAGGCTTAATGCCGAATCAATGCGGAGCGGTAGTTCAGTTGGTTAGAATACCGGCCTGTCACGCCGGGGGTCGCGGGTTCGAGTCCCGTCCGCTCCGCCACTCTTTCTGGGTGGTTAGCTCAGCTGGGAGAGCATCGCCCTTACAAGGCGAGGGTCACTGGTTCGATCCCAGTACCACCCACCAGATTTTAAAAAGGGCAAGTCCAATGGACTTGCCCTTTTTTTACTTCCCGATCAGCGATTGCCCGCACACTCTTACAACGTTCCCGTTAACGCCGCCTGATGCAGGGCTGCAATACCAGGCAATGGTCTCTGCAACATCGACAGGCAGGCCGCCCTGCGACAAGCTGTTCATGCGTCGACCGGCTTCGCGCAAGGTCATGGGCATGGCCGCTGTCATTTGAGTCTCAATAAAGCCCGGGGCTACGGCGTTGATGGTAATGCCATTCTTTACCTGCTTTGCCATAGCTTCCACATAGCCGATCACGCCGGATTTTGCGGCCGAGTAGTTGGTTTGTCCGAAGTTTCCGGCAATGCCGCTGATAGACGAAATGCAGACGATCCGCCCACCTTCACGCAGCAGTTCTCGGCTCATAAGCTCGTCGTTAATGTGCTCTTCTGCAGTTAGGTTAACTGCAATGGTCATGTCCCAGAAATGCTCCGGCATGTTGCCCAGAGTTTTGTCCCGGGTAATGCCAGCGTTATGAATAACCAGATCCACCCCGCCAAAATGCTTTTCGACAAAATCTGCAATTTTTGCAGGAGCATCTGCAGCGGTAATGTCACAAGCCAGGGCTTTGCCTTTGATTGCACCGGTTACTTTTTCCAAATCTTCCATTGCGGGTTCAATGTCCAGCCCAATAACCGTAGCGCCATCGCGAGACAAGGTTTCGGCAATGGAGGCACCGATACCCCGCGAGGCGCCAGTTACCAATGCAATCTTCCCAGTAAGCGGGGCCACCGGGTTTGTGGTCGGTGCGTCAGTGGTTTTGCCAATGCGCACAACTTGGCCTGAAACATAGGCCGACCGGGCAGACAGGAAAAAGCGAAGACTGGATTCCAGCTGTTTCTCGGCATTCGGTGCAATCCAAAGCAGGTTGGCCGTGGCGCCTTTTTTGCCCACTTCTTTGCCTAGGCTCCGAGTAAAACCTTCCAAAGCTTGCTGTGCTGCGGCTTGAGGTGCTTTGCGGCAGGTCGCAGGGTCCTGACCAATAACCACAACTCGGGCGTTGGCACCAAGTTTTTTGATGGTAGGATGAAAGAAGTCGTAAAGTGCGCGAAGATCGTCTGGGCCTTTGAGGCCGGTGGCGTCAAACACTAAAGCCGAAAATTTGGTGTCGGAAGCGGCCGCTAAATCCAATGCCTTTGCTTTGTTGCCCGCTTTTGAAGAATCTTCAAGTGTTGCCTTTCCGCTGGCATGGTGCAGTGTTGCAGCGCTGGCACCAAGAACACCGCCAACCACTGCTATAGCTTTTCCGCCATTACCCGCGCCGACCAGCACATCACCTTCAATAAACGGTTGATCTGCGCGCTTGAGACGCTTGAGGGGCGCCGGTGAGGGTAAACCAAGCGTTTGTGCCGCGGTTTTGCCCACGGGCGTATTGACGAGTTTGAGATAGATGTCTGACATGGCTTCGTCCTTGTGTTGGTATGATGAGTGGAGTATGAAAGATTACAGAGTAATGAATCCATCAGCTATGTGATTGACTCAACGCTTATAAGGCTTTGTCAGGCATGCCAATGAGATGGCGGCTGTGGGCGCTAGACTGCATTCATAAACTGCTTCCCCGAGTGCAAGCGTGTGGAGGCTGCACCTTCAAGCCCTCGTACTCTGGAACCCAATAGAGAAAGGATATCATCATGGCACAGGCTCAGAAGTCCAACCAAAAGAAATCCCCAGGCCCTAAAGCGACAGAACAGAAGGCGAGCGGAGTTCGTCGCGTAGCCATTCTCGGGGGCAACCGAATTCCGTTTGCGCGCTCGAACACAGCTTATAGCAAGATTGGAAATCAGGAACTTCTGACATCGGCTTTGCGTGGGCTTGTAGATCGTTACAACCTGCAGGGTAAACGTGTTGGTGAGGTGGTTGCTGGAGCTGTGATCAAGCACTCCCGCGATTTCAACCTGACCCGTGAGGCTGCATTGAGCTGCGGGCTTGCGCCTGAAACGCCGGCCTATGATATTCAACAAGCCTGCGGCACAGGGCTGGAAGCGGCCATTCTGGTTGCCAACAAAATTGCTCTCGGCCAGATTGAGTGTGGTATTGCCGGTGGTACGGACACCACTTCAGATGCTCCTATTGGCGTAGGTGAGGGTTTAAGGGAGATCCTTCTGGATTTAAATCGTGCCAAGACGACGAGTGACAGGCTCAAAATCCTCAGCCGTTTTCGTCCTTCCCATCTAAAGCCGGAAGTACCTCAAAATGGAGAGCCGCGCACAGGAATGTCCATGGGTGAGCATGCTCAGGTCACCGCCAAAGAGTGGGCAATCCCCCGTGAAGAGCAGGACTTACTGGCGTGGGAAAGCCATCAGAAGTTGATGAAGGCGTACGAAGAGGGTTTCTTTAATGATTTGATGACGCCGCTGGCTGGACTTGAAAAAGACAACATATTACGCCCGGACACCACGCTGGAAAAACTGGCAACTTTGAAGCCGGTTTTCGATCGCGAAAACGGCACCATGACCGCTGCTAACAGCACAGCGCTGACCGACGGTGCTTCTTGTGTGCTTCTGGCGAGTGAAGAGTGGGCAAAAGCCAATAATTTGGAAGTGAAGGCTTGGCTGACCTTCTCGGAAGTGGCGGCTGTGGATTTTGTTGATAAAAAAGAAGGCCTGTTGATGGCTCCGGCTTACGCTGTGCCGCGGGTTCTGGAAAAAGCAGGCCTTAGCCTGCAGGATCTGGATTTCTATGAAATTCACGAGGCGTTTGCGTCTCAGGTTCTTGCAACACTCAAAGCTTGGGAAGATCCGGCATTCTGTAAAGATAAGCTGGGCTTGGATAAACCGCTGGGTAGCATTGACCGCGCCAAACTGAATGTTAAAGGCAGCAGCTTAGCCACAGGTCATCCATTTGCTGCCACCGGCGGGCGAATCGTAGCTACACTCGCCAAGCTTCTGGAGGAAAAGGGAAGTGGCAAAGGCCTGATTTCAATCTGTGCCGCTGGCGGCCAAGGCATAACGGCTATTTTGGAGCGATAAATTAGACGAAAGCCAGAATAGGCTTTGACAGATTGGCTAAAGCGCCGTAGTATGCGCGCCACGGTGATCGAGAGACCACCAACCAGTTTGATGCGGGGTGGAGCAGTCTGGTAGCTCGTCGGGCTCATAACCCGAAGGTCGTAGGTTCGAATCCTGCCCCCGCTACCATATAAAAGAAAGGCAGATCAGTTACTTACTGGTCTGCCTTTTTTGTTTTTTGAGTGTCGACAATAACTGAGTGGAAAACCAGATTGGGCGCTTGGCAGCTTCAACTGGCTGCTCGCAGGATCACTGCGCAATGGCCCAGCCACCCCTGTTTATACCGTCTTAGTTGCTGGACAAATCTAATCCGTCGATGATGTACAGTCGGCTTCCGTCGATGGTGTTGATGTCGAGCTTTTTCTGCTCCAGCTCACCACCTGTGGACCAGGTGGCAAAATCGTCATCGTTCAGAACGCCAAGGTGGCTGTCGTCAATGACCCACAGACCTTCCATCTTGTCGTGAGGGAAACCCACCGCAGCGACCATATCTACAACCAGCTTTTTTTCAGCCGGCACGATGCCTGCTTCGGTCAAACTGGTCCAGTCGCCGTCTGCAAGGACTACCTCTTCCAGAGTTTTGCTGTCGATGGTTAGGCCTAGCGCGTTGTCCTGATCTATGTTGCCGGTTGCGGCTATCTCCTCAAGGTTGGTTGCGATCGAGAGGTCGACGCGGTAGACATGCTTCTGAGCGCTGGGGGTGGCGGCACTGGCACCGCCGGGGCCACCATCAAGGAAGCTGCCGTCACGCTCAATGACTAGAAACTCTGTGTTGCTCAGGGCGACGATCTCTGAGTTGGAGTTCTGAGTCTTTTCCTGTTTGTATAGATACTGTCCCACCTCTTTCGTGTTCAGGTTAACCGTGACGATACGGGTGATATCCAGATCTTTGACACTGCTGTCCGGGTTGTACATGGTCGACTGCATAATCCCGACAAGGGTTTTTTCGTCCGGTGTGATAGTCAGGCCTTCCATACCGCGGTTGGCGCGACGATTGGCGAACTCGGCTGGCAGGTTGATGCTCGTGCGAGCGTCACCGGAAAATGCGTTGATTCTGTCGATCTCCACGCCGTTAGCATCATAGTGGACTAAATGCGGCCCATACTCGTCGCTGACCCAGAAGGTGCCATCGCTCAGCGCAACCAAACCTTCGCCGTCAAGGCCGTAGTCGTCCAACCTGAACGAATTAGTGATCTCGTCGTAAGGTTTGGTGTCGTCGATCAGAATGGGCTCACCGCTAGCGTAGTAGGGGGTCTCACCGGTGCCGCCTAGAGCAGCGCTGTTGGGCAAACCGCTGATTTTATTGCCGTCGAGGTCTTTGAGTAGAATGGTGCTGACGTGGTTTATCTGGCCGTTCTCCATCACTTCGAACAAACCGATTCGCGGAGTGTAGTCCGGGCTTGGGAATTTCTTGCCCTTGCCGAAGTCGCCGGTGAAACTGGCGTTGGGGCCTCTGTCTGTAAGGGCATAGAAGTGAGTCGGGTTGCTGGGATGGGCAGTCATTGCGGAGCCGAAACCGCCATTACGTACCTCCAATGGCTGTCGAGATTTTGCGTCGATTAGGTCGCTGCGCAGGACATCATAGGGCAGGGGTACGCCTATCGCCGGAAAACTCTCCAACACTGCTGCAACACCTGCACTCTTTGTTTCGTCGTTGTTCTCATTAACGGTACTGCAACCGGCCAACATGGAAGTGGCCAGCACCGTGGTAATCAACGTCATTGTCTTATACATCAGCTTTCTTCCTTTTTCTTTTCAACAAAACTCGCCGAAACCGCTAGGTGGCAACTGGATGGCGGTGAAGCGCGTATTAATTTACGCGCGAAAAATGACAGTACGGTGACGGTACCTGAGGGGCTGGCCGCTCCTAACAAGGTTGCTACAGTTGTTGGCATCTTCCCTGAATGGAAGCGTGGAGTTTCTGACATTCGCGCCACCTATGGCGGACTTTTTGTTGGCCAGTGGCAGAAGGTGCGCGATACGAATAAAGCAAATCGATGATAGTGTGGCTCCATCAAAGTAAAATGGTTTTCACCACCTATATTGGATGCCTCCATGAAAATGTTAGCGTTGTACAGCATCAAAGGCGGGGTAGGAAAAACTGCCTCAGCAGTGAACCTTGCCGCACAGTCCGCTTTGCATGGTTACCGGGTTCTGCTCTGGGACATCGATCCTCAAGCTGCTACAACCTACTATCTCCGGGCAAAGCCCAAGGTGAAAGGTGGTATAGACAAGCTCATTAAGGGCAAGGCTTCGTTTGATAAGGTGATCTACGACACTGATGTGGAGAGGCTGGACTTGTTACCGGCGTCGTTCGACGCCCGGGAGCTGGATCAACTGCTTGATGAGAGAAAACCAAGTCATTTGCGTAAACTCCTCAAGCCCATCCGGGAAGACTACGATCTGGTTATACTGGATTGCCCGCCCAGCATTTCTGTGCTCTCAGAGCAGGTCTTCTCCAGCGTGGATGCATTGCTGGTTCCGCTGATCCCGACGACGCTTTCCCTGCGCACACTCAAACAATTGCGTAGTCATCTCGATGAGCAGGACTACCCTTGTTCAGTATGGCCTTTTTTTACGCTGGTAGATCGTCGTAAAACACTGCATCTAGACGTCATGGCACAGCTTTCATCTGAGCATAAATTACTCCTGAGCACGGCTATCCCGAGCTCTAGCGTAGTTGAGAGAATGGGTATTACGCAGGCGCCTTTATCCCAGTTTGCCGCCCGCACGCCTGCAGCGGTGGCCTACGCCACTTTATGGGAGGAGATAGCCCAGAGGTTAAGTTGATTTAAGCCTGTGCCGCGTGTGTGTACAGAAGCGTTTCCTGAGCGCTGATCGCAGCGACTTCTTTTATTGGCGTTCGCTTCACATACGTACCATCAACCGTTAAATCCCAGCTTTGGCTGTTGTCGACCATATAGGTCTCCAGATCCTTTCGCACCCGTTGTGCCAGCTTCTTATCCAAGATGGGGAAGCAGGTTTCTACTCGCTGAAACATATTGCGCTCCATAAAGTCGGCGCTGGAGGCCCAGGCCTCGGGCTGCCCTTCATTATGGAAATAAAACACCCGGGTGTGCTCCAGAAAACGGCCGACGATAGAGCGTACCCGGATATTTTCAGAAACCCCCGGTACCCCCGGGCGCAAACAGCACATGCCCCGGATCAATAAATCGCAACGCACACCTGCTTGAGAAGCGCGGTACAGAGCACGGATTAGCTCTGGCTCCGTTAGCGAATTACACTTGATGATCAAATGGGCCTTTTTACCCCGCGCGGCAGCTTTGGCCTCCCGGGCGATCAGTTGTAGCAAACCATTGTGTAGAGCAAAAGGCGCGTGAAGCAGGGTGGAAATGTTGCGTGCTTTACCCATCCCTGAGAGCTGCTGGAACACCATGTTGACGTCTTCGCACAGGGTTACATTAGCGGTAAAAAGGCTGTAGTCGGTGTAAAGTTTAGCGGTTTTGGAATGGTAATTTCCGGTGCCCAGATGCGCATAATAGCGAAGGGTACCGTTCTCCCGGCGAACAATGTGCATCATTTTTGCGTGGGTTTTGTACGCCATTACGCCGTAGATCACAATGGCGCCCGACTCCTGAAGTTTGGAAGCCAATGCCAGATTCTCCGCCTCGTCAAAACGGGCTCTGAGTTCAATCACAACCGTTACTTCTTTGCCATTGCGAGCGGCTTCGGCCAAGGCGTTGACGATGGGTGAGTCCGCCCCAGTGCGGTAGAGGGTTTGCCTGATTGCGAGAACATTTGGGTCATGCGCCGATTCAGACAGCAGGCTCTCAACGGGAGAGAAAGACTGAAACGGATGATGAAGGAGTACATCTTCCTGACGTATTAGATCAAACAGACTCTCATTGCCACTACGAAGGCCTTTTGGAAGACCCGGTACAAAGGGTTTGTAAAGCAGGTCTGGCCGCTCAACCTCACTGATCAGCTGCATTAGTCGGCTCAGGTTCACAGGGCCATCCACGCGGTAAAGGTCGCGTTCACCGAGTTTGAACTGATTCAGCATGAATTCCGCCAATTCCGGCGGGCAGTTGCTCGCGATTTCCAGACGCACGCCAGCACCGTAACGCAGCGCCGATAATTCTCCTTTGAGTGCTGACGCCAGATCAGAGACCTCCTCTGTGTCCACAGTTAAATCGGCATTGCGGGTAAGCCGGAACTGATAACTGCCCTTGATGGTCATGCCCGGGAAAAGGTCGTCCGCATTGGCGTGAATAATAGAAGAAAGAAACACAAAGTCATCACTTGCTTCCTCACAAAGCTCGGGAGGAAGACGAATCAGGCGCGGCAACGAGCGGGGTGCGGGCAAAATCGCCAGACCTCCTTCCCGGCCAAATACATCCTGACCCGAGAGTTCAACAATGAAGTTGAGGCTCTTGTTAACCAGACGTGGGAATGGATGGGAAGGGTCAAGCCCGATGGGGCTAATAACGGGTTTTATCTCGCTCTCAAAATACTGCTTCACCCACTGTTTTTGTTTCTCGGTCCACCTGGAACGCTGAAGAAAGCGTACGCCCTTCTTTGCCAGTTCAGGGATCAGGATGTCATTGAGAATCTGGTATTGGCGCTCAACATGATGGTGGGCAATAGCTGAAATTTCGTCCAGAAGCTGGGAAGGCCGATGACCGTCGATATCGGCCTCTTCGTGCTGAAAGGCGATCCGGTGCTTGATACCAGCCACGCGAATTTCAAAAAACTCATCCAGATTGGATGAAAATATCAACAGAAACATCAGCCGGTTAAGCAATGGATGCGAGGGGTCCAGAGCCTGCTCCAAAACGCGGATATGGAACTGCAGTGTTGAAAGCTCACGATTAAAGTAGAGCTCTGGTGCAGCGAGGTTGGTCTCCACCGGAACGGCTGGCTTGGCGCGGACGCCTCGCCGTGTTCGATTGACCCTCAGCGGAGAACCCTCTGGGCTACTGTCAGACATATCGCTGACGGGCCTGTCCTGAGTTGGGCTATCGGCAGAAAGCCTCTCATCTTGTGTCTCGTGCATCGTTGACCTCGGGTTCCTGAATGAGCAGGCATAAAACAAGTAGAGTGAATCCGAGAGGTGACAGTTTGATGACAATGACTAAGCGGAAATGCGGAATGTGACAAAGTTGTTCAGTGTTTGCTGTAGGTTGTGGAGACGGGCCGCCATTAGGCGGCCCTGAGCCGATGCTATGCTGCTTTTTTGGCCTCTTTCTTTAGCGACTTGATCTTTTTCTCGTGTTTTTCGATTTTGCTTTGACGTGCTTTGATTTTCTGTTTGATAGCTTTAACGGCTTTCTTAGACATCGAGTTTTCCCTTTGCGCTTTTAGGCTCTTCAGTGGGTTTTTTCTTCTTTCTATGCTTCTTGACGAACCCACGAATGAACTGTCTGATTTCGCGAGCGGCACTGGTATCTAGCTGCTCACACAACTCTAGAAACTGCTCGCGTTCTGTACCGCTGATACGAATCAGCAGTTGGCTATCTTTCTTGTTGGTCTTCACTTTCTTTGGTTTATCGGACATAACTGATGCTCGCGAAAAAGTGAATCTCAAAACTGAAAGATATCTACATTGTATATACATTTTGGGCTAGCGCAAGCTTCAATGGTAATTTGGGGGATTCTGCACAAGCGCGCCGTCTCGGCACTCGAAATAAATATCAGTGTCACGAGGTTTTCATTTTGTTCAGTTATGTTTTAGAAAACTAGCTGGAACAGATCCGACGATGCCCGGTATTAGTCTCTATATTCAAGAAACCGTGTCGCATGAAACACGAAGCTCTCAGGTAAAAGATCTGAATAGAAACTGGCGCTGGAGTACCCGAAGCCGGCGTACGTTAAAATCATGGCGGCTTAGGTGAGGTTGAACCATGACTGAACTTAGCGATCTCACCCATATCAAGGCGGTGCCGGAACAACAGAGCCTGCGTGATGGAAAGCAGCGGCGGCAGTTGCGCAGGCGCTTACCTGAGCTGATCGAGTTGGAGCGTACCCTCGCCGAATCACCAAAGCAGTTTTCAGTTCAGGTGAGTGCAAGCATTCCTGTGGGCTCGCATGAGTTTCCAATTTACCGTGTCGACGTTGGCGATGCGCCAGCGGACCGTCCTGCGCTGCTGTTGCTTGGCGGCGTGCACGGGCTGGAGCGCATCGGCACTCAGGTGGTTACGGCATGGCTGCAAAACTTAGCCAACAGGCTGCGCTGGGATGAGCATCTGGCTGAACTTCTGAAGCAGGTACGGTTGGTGGTTGTGCCCCTGCTTAATCCCGGCGGGATGTATCTGGGCCGGCGCAGTAATCCTGCGGGTGTGGATCTTATGCGCAATGCGCCCATTTCCGCCCAGAGCCCGAGCACCTTTCTGGTGGGCGGGCAACGACTATCACCGTCGCTGCCTTGGTACAGAGGCAAGCTTGATCAAGGGATGGAGCCTGAGAACCTCGCGTTGCAGAGTATCATCGAAGAGGTGTTGTCCGGCCGGCCATTCAGCGTATCGCTTGACTGCCACTCAGGCTTCGGCTGGCGTGATCAGATCTGGTTTCCCTACGCTTACCGGCGCCGGCCCATGCGTAACATCTCGTCCGTTATGGCGCTGAAGCTGCTTTGGGAGCAAGCCTACCCCCACCACGACTATCAGTTTGAGCCGCAATCGGAGCATTACGTTACCCATGGAGATCTGTGGGACTACTTTTATAAGCGCCATAATCGTGCGGCCAGTGCCCCTTGGCTTCCGCTGACTCTTGAGATGGGCTCGTGGCGCTGGTTGCGCAAGCGTCCCCGCCAGTTGTTCAGCCGGGAAGGGCTGTTCAATCCTCTGGTGACTCACCGCCATCATCGGGTTCTTCGCAGCCATATGCTTTTGTTTGATTTCCTGCTCAACGCAAGCGCGAATTACGACAGCTGGCTGCCCACCCCTTCTGAAGGTGAATGGTTGCGGGCTGCTGCCAGAACGCATTGGTACAGTAAGGGCGAGAACCTATAATGGATTGGTTGTTAATCCGAGGGCTGGCAAGGGAAAGTGCTCATTGGGGTGACTGGCCAGAGCAGCTTCGGCGGGCGCGCCCCGTGGATAAATTTCATACAGTTGACCTGCCTGGCACTGGGCTAGCTCGGGATTTTCGCTCGCCCACCTCCATTGTGGAGGCTCGCCAGTTCGCTGATCGGGTGACTCGTAATCTGCCACGCCCGCTTGGGCTGATCGGACTGTCTCTCGGAGGTATGGTGGCGCTAGACTGGGCACTCAATCGGCCTGAAGATTGCGCGAGTCTGGTGCTGATTTCTTCCAGTTCCCGATTGAGTTCGCCTTGGCGGCGAATGCGCCCTGTTCAATGGGCACCTGTTATGCGCATGCTGACACAAGTCGACTGTGATAAACGGGAGCGCGCCATTCTGACTCTTACGAGTAACCGCCCCATTAGTGATGAGGTTGCTCGGCAATGGCAGACGATTCAGCGTGAGCGCCCGGTTCGGCGGGGCGATGTGATTCGTCAGCTCTATGCGGCATCCCGCTATAAACCACCACTTAAGGTTCCTAAAATGCCAACTCTTGTGTTGGCGAGTTATCGCGATCGTCTAACAGACTGGCGTTGCAGCCGGGATTTGGCCAAGTCGCTTGAGTGCCCTTTGGCATTGCATCCTGACGCTGGTCATGATTTGCCATTGGACGATTCGCCGTGGTTGATCGAGCAATTGAATGCCTACTTTCCATTCGGTGAAGACGTTCAGGCCCGCACTAACTGAACTGTCATCGCTTCATCGTAAATTCTTCATCTCGTTGTAAAGCTCCATCTTTAATCTCGGCTTAAATCGGTCTGCTGTTGGTCAGCGGGCAGGGAGTCAGCCATTGGAAGGGGTTAACGAATGCAGAGTCAGTCCAGAGCATCCAGCAGCAGCCGAAAGCTTACCTCCGGTGTAGCAAAGGAGCCGGCCCAAATTATTGCGGCCCAACAGCTAAGGTATGAGGTATTCACCAGCGAATATGGCGCTGATATGAAGACGGATACCGGTATTGACGAAGATTGCTTTGATCCTTGGTGCGAACACTTCGTGGTAATGAACCAAAACGGCGAAGTGGTAGCAACCACACGGCTTTTGCACGGTGAGGTGGCTGAAAAAATTGGTGGTTTCTATTCAGAAGAAGAGTTCAATCTTGATCGCCTGAAACAGAATCCCGGCGTGTTTGCAGAGCTAGGCCGGACCTGCATTCGCAGCGATTTCCGCTCGGGAGCGGCGCTAAGCATGCTGTGGACAGAAGTGGCGCGGTATCTGGTTCAGGAAGGCATCGACTACCTGTTGGGTTGCGCCAGCATCAGCATGCTGGATGGCGGTTACAAAGCATGGCGAGTCACCCATCAGATTCAACAGGAGTACCTAGCAGCAGAGGAATTCCGAGTCACGCCTAAGCGCACATTGCCTCACCTTGCCAGCCAGAGCACACAAACAGACAAGGTTGTGATTCCGCCTCTGATCCGTAGCTATATGCGCTTGGGTGCCGAGGTGTGTGGTGATCCTTGCTGGGACCCTGCTTTCCGCTGTGCGGATCTGCTGGTGCTGCTGAATGTGGATAACCTAGCCGCCCGTTATGCGAGGCGCTACAACCTAGAGGCCAAAATCGCTTGAACAAACTAGAGCGGATTGTCGAGAGTGTTCGGTTCGTCACCCGCCTGAGTGCGTTTTTAGTCTTTTTGTTGCTCAGTATGGCAACCCTCGGTTTGGTTCGAATTATTGAATGCTGTAGCCGGCAACGAATCGACCGAACCGTTCTGGTGAATGGGTATTCCGCTGGTTTATGCCGATTGCTAGGCATGCGCATCCAAACCCACGGCGTGGCGAAGAAGGGCGCGGCCTTGCGAGTGTGCAATCATGTTTCTTGGACCGACATTCCCATTCTGGCCGCGGGCCTTCCCTTACGGTTTTTAGCCAAGCGCGAAGTGGCGTCATGGCCCCTAATTGGTTGGATTGCAGATGAAATCGGTACGATTTTTGTCCATAGGGGTGCGGGAGATTCCGCGAAGGTACGACAAGCACTGGTCTCGTCTTTGGCAGGCGGGAGTTCAGTCATGGTGTTTCCCGAAGGAACGACAACCTCTGGTGAACGTGTGAAGCGGTTTCACCCCCAGATGCTCGGGGCGGCCATCGAGGCTAGGTGCTCGGTACAGGCGATAACGATTGCTTACCACCGAGATGGGCAGCCCGACAGGTTAGTGCCATTTACGGGAGATGATGATTTTGTCGCACACCTATGCCGCCTGCTAAAAAAGCCTGCGGTGCGTGTGGATGTGATGTTCCACCCACCTGTAGCAGTTTCCGCTAGTGATAATCCCGCCGACTTAGCCCAAATGCTTCACCAGAAAGTCAGCCAAGGGCTGGCGATATTGCGCGAAAAAAAAGGCGCATCCGATTGCCAAAGTTCACTTCATGACAGCAACGAAAGTGGTACCGAACTCGGTTAGGTTAAGGTGTTTTGTAGCAAAACTGTCATCATCGCGGTCTAGGCTCGTCCTGAACATTTTGAGAGGCAGTTCACGTTATGAGTCTTACCGTCCGTCAGCGATTGCTGGTGTTTTCCGGATTTTGTTTGATTGCGCTTTCTGGTCTGGCATGGCTTTCGGTGTCAGTGGTAGGCGAAGCCCAGAAGGCAACAGATAGCCTCGTACGGGAACAAATGTCGGATGTTTGGCTGCTGACGGATCTTGATCGTAGCCATCGTCAACTCAAAGACCTTGCGTACAAAATAAAAGCTCAGCTTTTATTGTGGAATGAGATCAGCGAACAGTTCGAGGGAACTTCCGCCGCAATACAAGTGCAATGGCAGTCCGCGCTTGAGAACCCCCGTTTGCAGAACTGGGCAAAGGAGAACATGGGGGCACATCAGGTGGTTTTGGATCTTCTTGTAGCGCTGAAAGAACCGATTGATCAAGCGAGCTACTATTCCGCCGGGAAAGTTGTCGATTTTCAGTTGCATCAGGCGCTTGATCCCATGCTTGCAGAAATTGATGCCCAACGCTCGGTGGGCCGTCAGCAGGCTCATGCAGGGTCAGTATCCCTGATTGCATTCCTCGAACAGAAACAGTACTTGTTGCTCGCAGGCTCGCTCTTCGTGTTGCTGGGCGCCTTGCTTCTGACCTATTGGCTCCGCCGGACTGTGACTACCAGACTTCAGTTGATCGCGGAACGCCTCAGGATTATGGAGGCGGCATCGGATCTTTCCACACCACTGCCGATTTCAGGACGCGATGAAGTAACGGCCGTTGCATTGGCAATCAATGGATTGATTGCCAAGTTCACTGTGTTTGTAGAAGAGGTCACCCACGCCGCTACTGCCTTGCAGCAGCGTTCTGCCAATCTGGATGCACAGGCTGATGCAGTTCAGGCTTCATCACAGCATAACAGCCGGCAAATCCATGATGTAGTTTCATCGATGGGTGCCATTACTGAGAGCGCTAGCCAGATTGAAAGGTCGGCACAGTTTTTTCGCGCGCAGGTTACCGGTGCCGTTAAAGGCAATGATGATGTTCAGATTAAATTGCGGGAGAGTGAGCAGGCCGCTGAACATGCGGTCGAGGTAATCAATCGTGTGGCGGAAGCAATTGAGGCGCTTCGAGGCTCCAGCCAAAAAATCGAACAGGTCATCAGCGTGATTGCTGACATTGCCGAACAGACGAACTTACTGGCTTTGAACGCAGCTATCGAAGCGGCTCGCGCTGGCGAGCAGGGGAGGGGCTTCGCTGTTGTAGCAGAAGAAGTGCGAAATCTGTCTCGCCGAACAGGCGAATCTACCAGTCAGGTGCGTCAGTGGGTTGGTGAGTTGGTTGCCCAGGTTGATGGCGCTCATGGTCTACTAGGCGATACCCGGGAGGCGGGCAATTCCAATCGGGAAACGCTGGCATCGCTTAAAACTCATCTTTCGGCGCTCAACAAAACCTTTGACGACCTGAATCATTTTTCAAATGAGGTCGACGAAGCGATTGATGTGCAGCGTGATGAGATTGGCCGTGTGGGGCGGCGTGCGACTGCGCTGGGAGAAAGCGCTGAGTCACTCGAGCAACATATTGGCAGCACAAAGACGGTTAGTGAGCAACTACGTGAACAGTCCGAATCACTAAGAGCCCTGATTGCTCGTTTCCAGATCCAAGGAGCCTAAGCCAGCATGACTTTGAACGGTCAGACCCAAGAGTTGCAGAGAATTATTGATCGGCAGCTAATCTCTACGTTGTTTCAACCAATCGTGGACTGTCAGGAAAGAAGTGTTCTTGGTTACGAGGTGCTTAGCCGGGGCCCTTATGATAGCCCACTTCACGCAGCGCCCGCATTGTTCCAAGCAGGAGAGCAGTGCGATCAGGTTATTAGTTTGGAGCGCGCTTGCCTCGGACATGCCTGGCAAATTCTGCAGTCGTCGCCTTCAATATTTGCTTTGCCCGTCGTGGAAAACGATAGGCCTCTCGGTCTGCTCCATAAGTGGCGTGTAATGGAGGTATTTAGCTCTACATATGAGCGTTCCCTCAATCAGGCAAAGCCGGTAGACAGTCTGACCGCTCGCGACGCGCTTGTAGTAGAGCATGATGAACCTCTGGAAGGCGTCACTCAGTCGCTTTTGGAGGATGATCTTTACTATCTAAAGCAGCATTTTATTGTGACCAGAGATGGTCGATACATGGGCTTGGGTTCAACGCGCTCTCTACTACGCACGATGACCCAGCGCCGGGTTGAGCATGCCAAGCATGCCAACCCCCTTAGTCAGTTGCCGGGAAATGTTCTTATTCAACGGGAAGCCATGCGCAGGCTTCAGAAAAACGAAGCTTTTACCTGCATTTACTTCGACATTGATCACTTCAAACCATTCAATGATGTGATGGGGTATGGCGAGGGTGATGAGGTTATTCTCTCCCTAGCACGACAGTTATGTGCAGTTTTTGACGGAGATACAGACTGGGTTGGTCACATTGGAGGGGATGACTTTGTGGTGTTACCTTGGCTGGCGAGGGTGCGGATTAGCTCAAAGACCTCAATCTGATGCCCCAGATCTAGAGCAGAGGTGGGTTCATCAAGCAGCAGTAATTGGGTTTCCTGAGCAATGCTCATAGCAATCCATGCTCGTTGCCGTTGACCGCCAGAAAGGGTGTCTAGCGGGCGATTGGCCAAATCACCTACGTCGGCTGCCGTGAGTGCCTTCCTGACAGCACGTTCATCGTCTTCTGACCACTGGCTCAGCCAACTCTGGTGCGGGTGTCTGCCAAACCGGATTAGGTCGGTTACCGTAAGCCCTTCCGGCGCGCTGTTGTCTTGTGGAAGCAGCGCGAGTTTCCGCGCAACGTCCCGTGCCGGCAGGGTGTGAATATCAGCACCATCAAGAACGATGGTACCTTGCCGGGGTTTGTGAATTCGTGCAAGCCCGTTTAACAAAGTGGATTTTCCGCAACCGTTCGGGCCCACGATAGCCGTTACCTCGCCGGTGCGTAGCTCGATATCTAAATGTGGGATTATGGTATGCGGGCCATGAGACATCATTAGGCTTTGAGCAGCCAAAGGAGCGCGTGGGCTGTTTATTTTAGACATGGTCATAAACTGGTTCATCGATTAATGTCCGGCGACTTGTGCAGTAATATCCAGAGCAGATAAGGGCTTCCAGCCAATGCTGCGATAATGCCGACAGGAATTTCTAGTGGCGAGAATACTAGGCGACCCGCCAGATCTGATAGCACCATCAAAATGGCACCGGATAGGGCTGAGGCCGTGAGTGGAATGCTGCCGGGCCGGCTGATTGTGCGGGCCAGTTCGGGCCCGAGTAGTGCAATTAACCCCACTGGGCCTGCAACGGATACTGCCAGCCCGGTGAGTAAAACTGAAAGAATCAACCCTGCCACTCTCACCCGGCCAGAGCGAGTTCCCAAACTGGCTGTTACAGGCTCTGGCAACTGCAGGGTTATCAGTGCGCGGTTCAGAAAAAGCGACAGCGTATAGCCCACGATGAGCCCGATGATAAGAGCATTCACCGCCGCGGGTGCGCGAGCGTTAAGGCTCCCCACTGTCCAAGGATAAGCTGCATTGGCATCGTCCAGTGCAACACTGCTCAGCATAACTTGGGTGATGGCTCCTGAAACGGCGCCAATGGCGAGACCAGCGATAATAAAGCGGTAACCCCGCGTACCGGTTGCTCCGGCCAACCCGAAAGCCAATGCAGTTGCAACCGCGGCGCCGACAAGCGCCATGGTATGAGGGGCAGCGCTGATACCCACCCCTACAACCGAGGCAACCGCAAACGCTGTGGCGGCATTGTCGATGCCGATGATCCCAGGTGTTGCTAACCGGTTGCGCGCCAGCGTTTGCATTAGGCAGCCGGCGAGCGCAAATGAAGCGCCCGCAAGAGCGCCGGCCAACAAACGAGGCCCGCGCAGCTCTTCGAGCACGAAGGTGTGCATGGTGGTGCCTTTACCTTGTAGGGCGAGTATGACGTCTGGAATCGTTATGGACAGCGTGCCCAGTGCCAGCGAACTCAGTGCGCAGGCTAGAAGTATAAGAGTAAGGGTGGCGTTCACCACTATTGATCGTTTGTTGATCAGTAGGCTCCAGGGCCTTGTTGTTGATCGCCAGAGCCAATGACCGGATGTTAAATGCAGAGGCGTCTGCCCAGTGTCCGTTGAATCAAGAGAGGAGTTCATAATGCAGGGATCCTTCTGGCACGGATGATCACCATCAATACTGGTGCGCCTATAACGGCGGTTATGACGCCAAGAGGCATTTCAGAAGGTGTAACCAAAAGCCGGGACAGTGTGTCTGCGGCAATAATCATGGCGGGCCCGATTGGCAGGCACAGCCATAGGGTTTTGCGGATATCTGCACCGGCTAGCGACCGAGCCGCGAACGGAACGACCAATCCGACGAATACCAGTGGCCCTGCAAGTGCAGTAGCGCCGCCCACGAGCAGTGCGACGGCGACAATAACCATTAGCCTGATCAGCCCAGGTTTGTGTCCTAGTCCCATAGCGACTTTCTCGCCAAGGGCTAGTGATGCCAGCGGCCGCGCAACGCCGATTACGATTGCTCCTGCCAACAGCAATGAGGGCATGGTGGCGGTAAGTTGATCCCAGCGTTTACCGGCCAGACTGCCGGTGATCCAAAACCTGATTTCGTCCGCTGCTCTCTGGTCAATGAGCATTAACAAGGAACTCAAAGACAGCAGTAAGCCTGTCAAGGTTGCTCCTGCCAACACTAACCGCACCGGGTCTTGGCCCGCACCTTGAATACGTGTTGCGGCAACAACCAAACCGCAACCGGCGAGGGCGCCGACTTGTGAAATCAATGTGGTTAAGGTGGCTGTGCTGGCGCCAAGCAAAATGGCCAAGGACACTGCAAAAGCGCTGCCTGCACTTACACCCAGCAGCCCGGGTTCAGCTAGTGGATTGCGAGTCAGAGTTTGGAGTAGGGCACCGGCGACGCCAAGCGCCAGACCGGTTGCCATGCCAATAACCAGCCGAGGTAACCGCAATTCCATAACAACATATCGGGCATCTTCTGTTCCCTGTCCGGTCAAAACAGCAAACGCTTGCCCTAACTCTAGCGTTCCGGCTCCAAAAAGCAGTGATGCTAGGCATGCTAGAAATAGCATGACCCAGGTGGCTACATAATTGCTATAGGTTTTCATGAATGGTTCAAATATTAAAAAAGCCCGCCGTGAAGCGGGCAAGCAAAAGGACTCGGTAAAATACTGCGCAGCTATAGCCGGATCAGCGATCGGCAGCTACGTTGTCTATGGTGTTAGCTATATCGTTCAAAATTTCAGTTGCGGCAAGAGGGCCGCTGGCGCTGGTCCAAAGCTGGCCGTTTACGGTGACAACTTGATCCGCCCGGTTTGCCTTCAATCGTTGAAATGCTTGTGACTCACGCGCTGCATCCAGAGCTGCATCGCCGTCCGCGTTTAATGTGGCAAGAAATACCCATTGGTGATCAATTAACCCGAGGTTCTCCTGACTCAAAGGGTGGCTGTGCGGGCGGCCCTCTTTGACGATACCTCCTGAGTTCACGTTGAAGCCGGTTGCCTCTAGTAGACTGGCAGAGAACAGACCTTCAGACATCACGAGCGGACCTTGCGGCATCCAGCGAATGAGCGCTGTTTCACGCTGGTTTGGCCCCAGTTTCGTGTCTACTAATTTTGCGACCTCAGCAATTTTGTTTTCCACGCCGGATATCACTTTTCTGCCTGTTTCAGCCCGCCCTAAGGCCTCTGTGAATAGACGAGTTTCTTGCTTCCAAGTCGTTGGTGTAAAAGCGGGAAAGTTAGGGACTATGGTTGGAGCTATCCGAGAAAGCAGGTTGTATTGCTCTTTGGCCAGTTGTGCTGAAGCCAGAATTAAATCTGGCTTCAGGGCGATGACAGCTTCAATGTTGGTTTCACCTGGCGTACCAACAATCCCGACTCCCTTGGCTTTCGGCTGAATGTATTCTGCAACGTCACTCCCGCCACGAGTAATGATTGCACCCACAGGGTTTATGCCTGACGCAATGGCAGCATCAAGAGCGCCTTCATACAAAGTGACCACCCGCTTTGGTATGCCTTCAATACTCACCGGGCCATAAGCGGTTTGAACTATTCGGGTATCGGCATGGGCTGCCGCGT
This sequence comes from Marinobacter sp. 1-4A, assembly GCF_016597725.1. GTDB lineage: Bacteria > Pseudomonadota > Gammaproteobacteria > Pseudomonadales > Oleiphilaceae > Marinobacter. The sequence goes on along the minus strand of NZ_VCGY01000001.1, from coordinate 591,218 downwards.
TGGTAAAGGTTGCCGCCAGCACAAGGCTGATCAGCAGGGACTTAGCCACAAAAAGAGGGTTGGGCATGAACGTGCTCCAGTGAATTTACTGAATGCGGACTTAACCGCCAAAATACTGTCTTTCTCACTAATGATAATTGTTCGTATTATCATTTTGAAGGTGCTAAATTGGCACAAGTTGTTGCATAGTCCGGAACGGAGCATTTATGTACGATCTGAAAGAGTTGGAAGCCTTTGTTTCAGTAGTAAAAACTGGCAGCCTTACGGCTAGTACTCTGGAGCTGAATATTCCGAAATCTACCTTGAGCCGAAGGGTTCGTAATCTGGAGACAACCGTAGGGCAGTCGTTGTTACGACGTGAATCCCGCCGTGTTATCCCCAACGAAGCGGGGCGGGTGTTCTATCAGTACAGTAACGATATTTTGGCGCTGGCATCCCAAGGGCGTGAGGCGTTGGATGAGTTGAGCGAGAAGGTCACGGGCAAACTGGTGCTGCGTAGCCATGAATCGTTGGTACGGGGTTGGTTTTTCGAGCTGGTGCAGTCCTTTTTAGCGCGTTATGACGGATTGAGTGTTTCTATTCAGACTCAAAACGAGGTTCCCGAATCTTTAGATGACGGCGTCTGTGTTTGGCTTGGTAGTCCCGGTGACACACCGTTTAGGCAAAAACCGCTGGGTCACTTGCATCAGGGGCTATACGGAAGCCCGGAATATTTCGCGCGTGTTGGCTACCCCAGTGGGCCAGGTGATCTCAAACACCATGCTTGGGTAGACATGCTAGGTAGTTGCGACTCAGGGCTTGTACTTCAGCATCCCTGCGAGGGAGTTTACCCACTTAATCTGCCGGAAAGCGCGTTTACCGTCGATCAATTCTGTGTTCAAGGCGACGCCATAGCGGATGGCCGGGGTTTGGGGTTAATGCCCCACTGGCTAATAGAGCGTCGCTTGCGGTCGCATCCCGGCACTCTTGAAAAATGTTTGCCTGACTGGCAGGGGCCTGTTCTACCCGTATCATTGCTCTATCCCCATGGAGCCTTGCCGAGACGGGTTCGCGCATTTATTAACCATGTTCTAGATTCTGTACCCGCCAATTGGCGGGTGCCAACGCCAGCGATCGCCGTTGGATCCGTACCGGAATATGGAACACACCGTACCAACATTTAAAGGCTTAACTTGTGGTAACGTTCGCCGCCAATGATATTCATTTGCATCTGGAGCTGATTTCAGCATATTGCTGACCTGGCTTCTGGATGTATTGGTTTCGAGCGTTCTAAAATACACAAGGAGTCTTTTATGCGACGTATTTCTCTATTGGCATCGTCCATTGCACTTGCGGGTACAAGTAGCTATGCCGTAGCTCAGTCTGACCCTATGGAGCTTAGTGAAATAGTTGTCACTGCCGCGGGCTTTGAGCAGAATATTTCCGAGGCACCTGCGAGTATCTCGGTTATTTCCGGGGACGAGTTGGCCAAACGTTCCTACAGTAATATTACCGATGCCGTAAAGAATATCCCGGGTGTATACGTCAACGGCGGAGGCAATGCCAAAGACGTTACTATTCGAGGAATGTCTGAAGGCTACACGCTCTACTTGATTGACGGGCGGCCTGTTTCAGCCGGTCGAAACATCAACACGAATGGGAATGATGGCGGCAAGCAGATTGCCCTTCCACCGGTTTCAATGATTGACCGAGTCGAGGTGATCCGCGGCCCGATGTCGTCACTCTATGGCTCAGAAGCTATGGGTGGCGTTATCAATATCATTACCAAAAAAACGGGTGATGCTTGGTCAGGCTCAATAGCCACCGAATACACCAAGTCATTTAGCGATTTGAATGAAGACTCGCAGCAAGTCAATCTTTTTGCCGGTGGCCCACTTATTCCAGGTTTGTTGGGCGCACAGGTTAATGGAGCCTGGGAGGGCTCCGATGAGTCCCACTTCATTGCCGGCGACGATAATGCAGAAAGCACTCCCGACAAGACGGAGAAGCAGGGTGGCGTAAAACTGATCCTCACCCCAGATGCAGCCAACGAGTTCGGCTTGAGTTATAACTCGTCAACACTCGATTATCGTCACAGCCCCGGCGTAAGTATTGCCGCAGACGCGACCCCCTCTAGCTATGAGTATCAAAAAGACGTTTACGCTCTGACTCATCAGGGTACCTATGGCAACCTCACGCTGAATTCTTACTTGCAACACGATATTTCCGAGCGAATCCAACTTGATGAGAAAAAGGAGGAAATGTCTGTCTTCAATACTCAGGGGACTTGGTTCTTGGGTGGCCATATGTTGACCTTCGGCGGCCAGTACAAGTATGAGGATCTGGTGGATGAAACAAATGGCTTGATAGGCACTCTGGATTCGGCAAGCGCCAGCGTTGATCGCTGGATTGCAGCGGTATATACAGAGGTGGAATGGGCGGTAACCAACGACCTGAACGTCACCACCGGTGTGCGTTATAACGATGATGAGCTGTTCGGTGCGCATTTAACCCCAAGGGTCTACGCCAACTATCAACTGACGCCTGCTTGGACGTTTAAAGGTGGTGTATCGACCGGCTATAAACAACCAAGTCTGCCAGAGGCGACAGAAGGTTTTGGTCGCGGTACCGGAGGCGGGGGGTCTCCTGCACCCTATCCCCGTGCATTGATTATCGGCAACGAAGATCTGGACCCTGAAACCAGCACGAGTTACGAAGTTGGCTTTGTGTTTAATGATCGAGCAGCGGATTTGAATGCAAGTGTGATGCTATTCCACACGGAATTCGATGACAAAATTGCCGAAGATCGTTTGTGTGATCTTGGTGGCGATCGTAACGACCCAACAACCTGGCAGTGCTCGTACCAAGGGCGTGATTATGTGTTTTTGAGCACCCGTAAAAACATTGCAGACGCCATGATGCGGGGTGTCGAACTCACTCTTGATTATGGAATTACCCAAACCGTGACGTTTAGTTCCAGCTACACCTTTACCGACTCCGAACAGCAATCTGGCGAGTTCAAAGGTGAGCCACTAAACCAGATACCGAGGCACATGCTCAACGCCGGTCTGGACTGGCAAAGCAGTAATCTGCTCAACCTTTGGCTAGACGCTAATGTTCGTGGTGAAACCAGTGATTACCTCGGCCGTAATAGCATGTCGAAGGGCACCCCAGGTTACGGCTTCGTCGATGCAGGGTTGGTTTATCAGCTTAACAACAGTGCACGAGTCAAAGCGGGTGTGTACAACCTTGGTGACAAGCAAGTCACTACAGAAAGCTATGGCGTTGTGCTTGATGGCCGTCGTCTCAACCTTGGGTTAACCGTCGACTTCTAATGGGAGGGATTATGGCTTTGTTAAAATCAATTGCGTTCACTGCTGTTGCCTTGGTAGCGCTGTCCGCTGGTGCCATAGCCACTGCTCAGGCTAGTAGCGGAGGCCCAACGGTAGCGAGCTTTGATCATGGTGCGCTGGATACTCTGATAGAACTGGGACTGGCTGAAAAAGTGATTGCGGTACCTCTGACTGGATTGCCAGATTACCTGAGTGGCATTGAGCAAGGCCGCACAGATGTAGGCAACCTTAAAACTCCCGATTTGAATGCCGTTCGTGGGGCGGACCCAGATATTATTTTGATCACTGGGCGCCAGAGCGCAAATCTGGAAGGCCTTCAAGCTATTGCCGAGATACGCAATGTTAGCCTTGAGGGGGGGGATTACCAAACCAGTGTTACAGAAAAGGTCATGGGGCTTGCTGCGCTGTATGATCATGAGAGCGCGGCCCGCGATCGCCTTAGTGAGCTGTGGAGCCACATAAAACGCCGGCGTGAAGCTATATCAAACGTTCCGGAAGTGGTGGTGGTTACTCACAATAATGGCCATTTTTCACTGCGCCGGGAGCCGGTTGTTTTTGAGTTGTTAGGCTTGCAAGAGCCGGCACTTCCTGAGGAGGTGAAGCCAGTAACTCGTGGAACAAGAGTGTTCGTTCCGGTGACGCCGGAGGTTATCGCTAAAATGGCGCCGGATGCCCTGTTGATCGTAGATCGCAGCGCGGCAATCGGCGATGAACCTATGGATCTGAGTAGATTGAAACAGGCACTCAAAGCTGCGGGTTCCAACGCACCAGTAACGGTGCTTGATGCCAAGCTTTGGTACCTCTCCGGGGCAGGCTTACAAAGTACCAAGCTGCAGGTAGATGAAGTGATTGCCGCTATCACCCGGTAATAACGGAAATCATCACCGCGTAAATGTTACGTAAAGCCGGCTTCTAGCCATACTACGCATGCACCTTTTTGCCCATAATCCCGCTCAAGCTCTTTTGTATTCGGAGTGTGTCTTGAATGGAATGGGTGATGAGGTGCGCATGTTTTTCCCAAAAAAGTTTGTCTGGCCAGTGCTGCTTGTTCTTGTGGCTGTAATTGCTGCGGGTTGGTGGCTTCAGAAGGACAAGCAGCCCCAGGAGAATTTACTGACAGTGGCCGTGGAGCGGGGAGGGCTAGAAGATCTGGTGACGGCTACGGGTGTGTTGCAGCCGCGGGATTACGTGGATGTAGGAGCACAGGTCTCGGGGCAGCTTAAGCGGCTTCACGTTGAGGTTGGAAAGGACGTGAAAGAGGGTGATCTATTGGCAGAGATCGATGCCAAATTATACCTCGCCCAAGTAGATGCAATCCGCGCACAGCTTCGTAACCAGAAAGCGCAGCTGATGGAGCGGGAAGCACAGCTTACCCTTGCAGAAATACAGAATCGGCGACAGCAGAACCTTTTACGGGAAGAAGCCACAAGTCGTGAAGCAGCACAGATCGCTGAAGCAAGCCTGAGGTCAGCGAAAGCACAAGTTGAGGCCATCAGTGCCCAAATAGAGCAGACGAATTCAACCCTCCGGGCGGAAGAAACCAATCTGGAGTATGCCCGTATCTATGCGCCTATGAATGGCACCATTGTTTCGATTGAGGCTCGTCAGGGCCAAACTCTGAACGTAAACCAGCAGGCACCTGTACTGATGCGCATTGCTGATTTGTCTGTGATGACTGTTGAGGCACAGGTTTCAGAAGCGGACATTGGCAAACTGAAGCAGGGCCAGTCGGTCTACTTCACCACGCTTGGCAATCAGCAGCAACGCTGGGAAAGCCATCTGGACCGAGTAGAGCCCACTCCCGTAGTCGAAAATAACGTCGTGCTCTATAACGCTGTGTTTGATGTGCCCAATCCGAAAGGTCGGTTGATGACACAAATGACCGCTCAGGTCTTTTTTGTTAACGCCAGAACCGATGACGCATTATTGGTGCCGGTAACAGCCCTGAATCAACGTGGGGCAGCTCCAACAGTTCAGGTGTTAGGTGGTGGCGGTGTAATCGAACAACGGAAGGTAACAGTTGGCGTCTCGAATCGGGTGCAGGTTGAAATTCTGGATGGTCTGGAAGAGGGGGAGCGAGTAGTGAGCAACCCGCGCGGTGAACGTGGCGCCAAAAGTTCATCGGGTAATTCACGCAGGATGCCAGGCATGAGGTTGTAATTATGGCGCAACCGCTGATCGAATTGCGAAATATTACCCGTACCTACCATAACGGTGATCTAGCCGTACAGGTATTGCGCGGGATCAACCTGAGCATCCACCGGGGAGAGTTTGTAGCCATTATGGGGGCTTCCGGATCTGGCAAGTCTACTTTAATGAATATCCTAGGTTGCCTCGACCGGCCATCCAGTGGTCACTTTTGGTTCGATGGGCGCGATGTGTCAAAGCTGGATCGCGATGGTCTGGCGCGTTTGCGCCGTGAATCGTTTGGCTTTGTGTTTCAGAGCTACAATTTGTTGCCGGGTATGTCGGCCAGTGCAAACGTTGAAATGCCTGCCAGCTACGCTAGCCTGCGCACGAGTGAACGTCAGAAGAGGGCGGCCGGTCTGTTACAACGGCTGGGGCTGGATGATCGCATGGACCACCGTCCGGGTCAGCTTTCCGGCGGTCAGCAACAACGGGTATCCATCGCCCGGGCGCTGATGAACGGCGGTGAGATCATCCTTGCTGATGAGCCTACCGGCGCCCTCGACAGTCATAGCGGCCGCGAGGTGATGAAACTACTAAAAGAGCTGTCGGATGAAGGCTACACCATCGTCTTGATCACCCACGACAGCAATGTGGCTGAGCATGCGCATCGCAAGATTGAGATCGCTGATGGTCAAATAGTGAGAGATCCTGGCCCGCCAGATGTCATTGCCAGCCCGCGGCTCCAGCGACAGCCTTTAAAGCACAACCCTTCTATTGTCAGGGAACTCTATCAGGGGGCTTGCACAGCCATCAGCTCCATGAGGGGTAATTTGTTCCGTACCGCACTGACATTGCTGGGTATTGTTATAGGTGTAGCTTCAGTGATTACGATGCTGGCGATCGGTGACGGTGCCCGTGAGGCGGTGGTGGATCGCATCAGTGCTATGGGCAGTAACCTATTGCTGGTGCGGCCTGGTGTTCCAGGGCAAAGGAGGGGTGGGTGGAACATTGCCACATTGGTGCCAGAAGATGTTCATGCCATTAATACCTTGCCGAATATCATTGCTGCGGTGCCTGAACTTACGGGTAACCAGACCCTGCGCCACGCTAATGCTGACCATCAGGCAGAGGTGAACGCGACCTCTTGGCAGTTTCCTATCGTTCGCCAGTGGCCAGTCAAGCAGGGCAGTTTTTTTAATCAGGCAGACGAAAGTGGGTATGCTCCAGTAGCCGTTCTTGGCAATACCACAGCTATAGCGTTGTTCGGGCCAGATAACCCGGTGGGACGCTATATCCTGATGAGTAATGTGCTATTTCAGGTGGTCGGAGTGATGAGTGAGCGCGGGGCGTCGCCCATGGGGCAGGATCAGGATGACGTGGTTCTCGTGCCTTATACCACCGGCAGTATGCGGGTTTTCGGTCAGAGGCATTTGCGCAACGTAACCATTGCGGTGGATGACACCTCGCTGATGGATGAGGTTCAGGCGCAAGTACACCAGTTACTACTTCAGCGCCACGGTGTTGAGGATTTTCAGATTTACAACATGGCCTCATTGATTGATACAGTTTCCGAGACTCAAGACACGTTCACCTGGTTGCTAGGTTCCGTGGCAGCGATCTCACTGTTAGTGGGAGGTATAGGTGTCATGAACATCATGCTTGTTAGTGTGACTGAGCGTACACGGGAGATCGGGATACGCATGGCCACGGGTGCTCGCGCCCGCCATATCTTGCAGCAATTTTTGCTGGAAGCGCTGGCTGTTTCGGCATTGGGTGGTGTGATTGGCGTAGGCCTTGGGCTCGGGGCGGCGGCTCTAGTGGCTCATTTTGGTACACCGATAAGCTATTCTTTGTTGCCGGTGTTACTCGCCTTCGGTTGTGCATTTGGTACTGGGCTTCTGTTTGGCTTTCTGCCTGCACGAAAGGCCGCTGGATTAGATCCGGTTACGGCGCTGGCGGCGGAGTAAAGGGTAAAGAAATGCTTATAAACAAAAGAGTGTGTGAGTTGCGGGCGCTGTTGTTGGCGATTGCCACAGCAACACTCATTGGTTGCGCCGTTACACCCCCAATTGAACGGCCTTCGCTTGAGAGCACGGAAACATGGAATATTCCGAGGGATATTGGGGAAAACAGCGTGGCTCCGGATCGGTTCTGGTGGCAGGCTTTTGGTTCAGCTGAACTGAGCCAGCTTATCAGTCGGGCTTTTGAACAAAGTCCTGACTTAGCGGCCATGGCAGAGCGCGTGTTTCAGGCTGAGCAGCAAGCGCGTATCGCAGGCATCCGCCTGTTGCCGTCGTTGGGACTAACCGGAGCTACAGGGTCTCGGGTTACTGATGGGCGCGGCCCTTCCGAGCGCAGCGAGTCAACCTCTGCCTCCCTTACGGCCAGTTACGAGCTGGATGTGTGGGGTAACCTTGCGGCTAGTCGTCATGCAGCTGAGGCCTCTTTTCGAGCGACCGCGTTTGATTACGACACTGTGCGCCTGACCCTCGCCAGTAGCGTGGCCACTACTTGGTTCCAGTTGTTAGGGTTGGAGGAGCAGTTGCGGGTGGCACAGGAAAACTTACGTATTTCCGAGCGAGTTGAGCGAATTGTTGAAGTGCGCTACCGGAATGGTGCTGCAAACCGCGCTGAGTTGCTGCGCCAGCAAACAGAAGTGCTGAATCAGCGGGCCAGCCTGATCCCCCTGCAACTGCAATACCGACAAACTCGGTCAGCGCTGGCGGTGTTGGTTGGAGCTTCACCCTTGGGTTTTGAGGTGAAATCCGCTGACAATACGTTGTTGACCATGACGCTTCCGTCGGTCGATGCGGGACTGCCGCCGGAACTGCTCACCCGGCGCCCGGATTTGGCACGGGAAGAGGCAAGACTTCAGGCCGCTGATGCCAATGTGGAACAGGCGCGCACAGCTCTGCTGCCGTCTTTTTCGATTGGCTTGAATGCCGGTGTCAACAGTACCAATTTGCTTAGCCTGACGGATCCAGTGAAAACTGCCGGCTGGAGTCTCTCGGTGGTCCAGTCTTTGTTCGACGGTGGACGCCTTGATGCGCAGCAGGCGGTCAGTGAGTCGCAGCGGCGGGAGTTGGTTGAAAACTATCGCAGCACCATCCTGACCGCATTGCAGGAAACCGATGATGCGCTGGATCGCGTGCAGACCAGCCAGTACCGGGAAGAGCTGCAGCAAACCGTAAACGAGCGCGCAGCCCGAACACTTGAGTTGACGGAGCTGCGCTATAAAGAAGGCAGTGATGCGCTGCTTACACTACTAGAAGCCCAGCGCACCCTGTTCCAAACCCGAGATCAACTGGTACAGCTGCGGATATCGCGACTGATAGCTGCGGTGGATCTTTATAAAGCACTGGGCGGCGGATGGGAGAAACAGCAAACCGGTAAGTAAGCCAAGAGCCACAATTACCTCTGGTCCTTAAGTTTGTATTCGCAACTTATGACCATAAACGTGCTATCCGCTTTAACGAGCTTTATGAGCTATATCGCGCTCATGTCCCTTCAGCATGTAATCAAAATAGAAGGGAGGCAGGGCGCGCTTCTTAACCTGCCAATAAAATGCAGACTCTTTAAACGGGCTCAGCGGCAGTGTCGGCGTTACCTTGCCGCCATATACAAACTCTGCAAGCATTACTTTGCCATAGCCAGTCACAATGGGGCAGGAGGTATAGCCGTCGTAGCTTGCATTCAGCTGCCCATCGGCAAGTTGGGCCAAAATGTTGGTAGCCGCTACCGGCGATTGTTTGCGAACGGCCGCCGCTGTTTTCGAGGTGGGCAGCGAACTGCAATCACCCAGACTAAATACGTTCTTGAAGCGCATATGCTGCAGCGAGTGCTGGTCTACGTCTACCCAGCCATCGGCATTTGCCAGCGGGCTGTTTTTCACGAAATCCGGTGCGCATTGCGGCGGCGTTACGTGGAGTATGTCAAAGGATTCGGTTATCTCCTGTACATCTCCATTGCCGTCGGTGAAACGGAATGTGGCTTCTTTTTTATCACCATTTACGGCAATCAAATTGTGATTCATCAGCAGGCCAATATTGTACCGGCGAGCAACTTTCTCCAAATAGGGAACAAAGTCAGGAACGCTGAATAGAGCGCCTCCGGCCGCGTAAAACCTTAACTCACTCTGCCCGGCTATCTGGTTTTTGCGGAAGTAGTCTGCGGCCAGATAGGCGATTTTCTGGGGTGCGCCTGCGCACTTGATGGGTGCGGGCGGTTGGGTGAAAAAGGCCTTCCCTCCTCGAAATTGTTTAATGCACTGCCAGGTGTATTCCGCCAGTGACGGGTCGTAGTTGCTGCAAACGCCGTTGCGCCCCAGCGTTTCCCGCAAACCATCTATTTTGTCCCAATCCAGCTTCAGTCCCGGCGTTACCACTAGGGTGTCATAACCCACTATCCGCCCGTCATCCAAGATAACCCGGTTCTGTTCCGGTTGAAGCTCTTGCGCGGCAGCTCTAATCCAACGAGCGCCTTTTGGTAGTGTTTGGGCTTGAGGGCGAGCAGTCTTTGCGAGGGAGTAAGCCCCGCCACCCACCAGCGTGAGGGCCGGTTGATAATAGTGAACATCGCTCGGTTCAATAATAGCGACATCCAAACCCGGTCTTTGACGAAGCAGGGATGCGGCAACGCTGGTACCTGCAGCGCCTGCACCGATTACGACCACCTGATGCGCCTGTGAAGGTGTGATCTGAGACATGTTGAATACTCCTTTCAAGGAGCATTTTTTGTGGCTCCTTGGGTGTGAAACTAAGAGGCGCTAGCTTAAAAGGAACTCGTTATTCTTCGGAATGATTAAGGTCATTTCGTTTAGAGTCATTTGGAATATGTTTAATATCCATTTAAAACAGTGGGTTAGGCTGTATATCGGAATTTTCGATTTATTTGTCCCGTCTATTTCATTTTGTCGCTCATTTTTTGATTCCTAGAGTGCGTGCAGGTTTCATCAGGTTTGGTTTGAAACCAGTAATGTATTTACAGCCCACACGGATCATCCAACATGACGACAGATCTGAACTCATCTCCTCTTTCGGCGAGCCAGCAGGCGCGGCTTGCAGAGCTTCTTGATGGTATAAACGAAGGGCAGCTTTTTTGGCTTGCCGGGTTTTTGGCCGGTAAATGTGCCGGTGCTTCCGCGAACCCGGGTGCGAACACAGCTGGTGCCGAGAACGCACCTCAGTGTGCAGCTCCTGAACTTACGATTTTATTCGGCTCGCAAACCGGTAACACAGAAGAGCTTGCGCAGCAGCTAGCGGCTCGCGCTGCTGATAAAGGCGTGTCTGCCAAGGTGCTGGATATGGCGGACTACAAGCCCAAGCAGCTGAAGAGTGAGCAGTATCTGGCGGTGTTGGCATCTACCCATGGGGAGGGCGATCCACCCGATAACGCGCTGGACTTCCACGAATTTCTCCACGGTAAGAAAGCACCGAAGCTGGAAGGGCTTCGGTACAGCGTATTGTCGTTGGGGGATTCCAGCTACGAGCACTTCTGCAAAACCGGTCAGGATTTTGACAGTAAGCTTGCGGCATTGGGCGCAACCGCATTGGCTGAACGCGTGGACTGTGATGTGGACTACGAAGATCTGGCTGAAGACTGGATCAATAGGGTACTGGAGACCATTGTTAGCGAAGCAGGTGCCAGTCAACCAACGGCTGCGAGCTCAGTAACGGCAGAGCAAGCGCCAGCCTCGATATTTAGCCGCAAGAACCCTTACGCGGCGGTGATTCTAACGAATCAAATACTCAGTGGCCGGGGCTCCGACAAAGAGGTGCGGCACATAGAGCTTTCGCTGGAAGACTCGGGGCTGACCTACAAACCCGGAGACGCGGTGGGGGTGTACCCGGAAAACAACCCGGCCCTAGTTGACGAATTACTGAATACATTGGGCTTTGATGGCGAACAGTTGGTCTCGGCAGATGAGCGTGAGGTTTCGTTGCGGGAAGCGTTGGCTTTTTACCGTGAAATTACCCTTCTAATACCACCCCTCATGAAGCACTGGGCCGACTTGTCGAATGATGATGCCCTTAAAGCCTTGGTGGCAGATAGCACAGAGCTGAGAGCCTGGACGGAAGGGCGCGACCTTCTGGACCTGATTCAAGCATGGCCAATAACCAAACTGGCACCGCAAGAACTGGTTAACCTGCTGCGGAAGCTACCTCCAAGACTCTATTCCATCAGTTCCAGTCAGGCGGCTGTGGATGACGAAGTGCACATTACCGTCGCCGCCGTGCGTTATTCAAGCCATGGCAGGGATCGCGAGGGTGTCGCTTCTACTTGGCTCTCGGACCGCATGAGCGAAGGTGGGCAAGTGCGGATTTATATTGATCCCAACAAGAAGTTTGCGCTGCCGGATGACAGCAAGCCGGTGATTATGATTGGCCCCGGCACTGGCGTTGCGCCTTTCCGTGCTTTCTTGCAAGAGCGGGAAGAACGGGAGGCAAAGGGCGAGAACTGGTTGTTCTTTGGTGATCGCCGGTTCCGCAGTGATTTCCTTTACCAGTCGGAATGGCTTAAGTGGCGTCGCGACGGCTTGCTTACAAAGCTGGATGTGGCTTTCTCCAGAGATCAGGCGGAAAAACGCTATGTGCAACATTGCTTGAAGGAGAACAGCGCCGAGGTGTGGGCTTGGCTGCAACGGGGTGCCAGCCTATACGTGTGCGGCGATGCAGAAAAAATGGCACCGGATGTACACCAGGCCCTGCTGGATATTGCCAGTGAACAGGGTGGGCTGAATCCGGAGCAGGCCGAAGATTACCTGCGCCAACTAAACCGGGATAAACGTTACCAGCGGGATGTGTACTGATGAGTGAGAAACTGCCTGAAGCCGAAGTAATCAAGCGTGAAAGCAACTACCTTCGCGGCACCATTCTGGAAGGGCTGGCGGATCGCACCACGGGTGCTTTGCCGGAGGACGATACCAAACTGACCAAGTTCCATGGCTCTTACCAGCAGGATCACCGCGAAGTGCGAGATGAGCGCCGCCGTCAAAAACTTGAGCCGCTCTACCAGTTTATGGTGCGCTTGCGGTTACCCGGCGGTGTGCTGACTGCAGACCAATGGCTGGGGTTGGACAAAATTGCAGACGAGTGTGCGGATTCAACCCTGCGCCTGACTACGCGTCAGACCTTCCAGTTCCACGGCGTGTTCAAAGAGCAGATGCAGCCGTTCATGCAGAAAGTACATGCCTTAGGTTTAGATAGCCGAGGCGCTTGTGGCGATGTGAACCGCAACGTGATCAGTAACGTGAACCCCCATCAGTCGCAATTGCACGGGGAGATTCATGAATTGTCGCTGGCAATCAGTGAGCGTTTACGCTGGCGCTCTGCGGCCTATGCCGAGATTTGGTTGGGAGAAGACTGTGTTCAGAAGCTGGGTGAGGAAGAGGAGCCCTTCTACGGGTACAAATATCTGCCCCGTAAATTCAAAATCGCACTAGCCGTTCCTCCGGAAAACGACTGCGACGTGTTCGCCAATGATATCGGTCTGATCGCCATTGTTGAGGCTGGCCAAATTCTTGGTTTCAACGTGGTAGTTGGCGGAGGAATGGGGCTGACCTACGGTGATCCGGCTACCTATCCCCGGCTGGCCACAATGGCGGGTTTTGTTCCCAAGGAGCAGATTGTGGACGCTTGTGAAGCCATCTGCGCCATCCAGCGGGATTTTGGTGATCGCACCAATCGCGCCCATGCGCGCTTTAAGTACACCATTGATGACTATGGTATGGACTGGTTTCGGGAGCGCTTCGAGGAATACCACAAGCAAGCCTTTGAAAAGCCGCGCTCATTTAGCTTGAGCCATAACGGCGACCGATTTGGTTGGGTTGAGGGTGAAGACGGTCATCAGCACTTAACGCTACTCATCCCCACGGGTAGGGTGGCGGATACTGAAAACGGGCTGTTGCGAACAGCGTTGCGTAAGATTGCAGAAGTGCACAACGGCAGCTTTCGTATTACCTGTAACCAGAATTTGGTTATCGCGAACGTATCGCCCGAGAACAAGACTGCCGTGGACGCAATCGTGGAAGAGTACAAGCTCGATGCGGGAAACCGCAGTTCGCCCTTGCGCCAGAATTCCATGGCCTGTGTCGCTCTACCAACCTGTGGGCTGGCCATGGCGGAAGCCGAGCGCTTCCTACCCGAGTTTGTGACTCGCGTAGAGCGTGTTATGGCAGAAGAGGGGTTGGAGCCCGATGCTATCAACCTCCGCATTACCGGTTGCCCGAATGGCTGTGCCCGCCCGTATTTGGGCGAGATTGCGCTAACGGGTAAGGCGCCGGGTAAGTACAATCTATACTTGGGAGCTGACTTCTCAGGCCAGCGTATGAACAGGTTGTATCGTGAAAATATAGATACAGATACGGTACTTAATGAACTTCGGCCGCTGTTTCGGTTGTATCAGCAAGAGCGTTTTTTTGAAGAGCGGTTTGGTGATTTTTTAGTGAGGACTGGTATTGTGGAGGAAGAGCGCACACCGGCGATGCTGCACCAACCTTTGAAATAAAACCGGGCCGCGCACAAGGAGTATTATGAGTGACGCAGAAACCAGAGAGTGTGAGCGCCTCGCATTTGTGGCGGGTAGAGATGGAGTACCTGCCGCTTTGGCGTTTGCGCAGCAGGGTGTTCGGCAATACACCGCAGCCATTCGCGAGGCGGAATCGGGTGGAAACCAGTATGGTGCGGCCTACCGAGATAGCCTGAGCGCGTCGCTTACTGTTTATCACTCTTATATTGCGAAAAATGAGTAAGTCATAAAACGCAAACCTCTGGATAACATAGCCGAAGTCGGCGGCATGCGGCTTCAGGAGCCTTGTATTGGCCGGTAGGCTCTCTGCGCAGGGTTGTCCCGGAATTCTTCAAAATCCCTTTGGGACCTCGAACCCGGCCAACCCAGCCTCTTCAAGCAGCTGTGCGAAGCCAATGGTGGTCAGGTCCATTCCCGGTGCCCCGATCACTTGCACGCTAAACGGTAGACCGTCTTTGGTGCGCCCAATGGGCACAGAGGTAGCCGGCAAACCCAGCAAAGTGGCAAAGGCAATCCAACAGAACTGATCCATATAGGCGCGGGGTTGTCCGGCAACGGTAATGCGGCGCTTAAACACCGGTTGGGTGTGGTCGTGTCGGATGGCAGCAGTGGGCGTGATCGGCGTTAGCAGTACATCCACCGCCTCAAAGAGGGTTTCTATTTCTGCACGCATCTTTTCCCGCATTTCGCTCATGGCCATCCACTGGTAGGCGGGTTGGTTTGCTCCGCGGCCATACTCGCCAATGAAGGGTGTCATAGGGCCGAAGAAGGTTAGCCACTTTTCCAGCCGGGCAATCCATTTTAGTTGGCGGCGCTGGGCAGGCTTTAGGGAGGTGCTCAGAAGGCTACCCAAAAAATTGAAGTAGGCAGGCAATGTGTGTTCAAGGCTCAAAAGGGGATGCGTGGCATCGGCTACAAGAGCGCCATGATTCGCTAGCTGCTCGCCCAGTTCGCGGTAGCCGTCTGTCAGTTCCTTTTCCACCGGACACAGGGGGTCTTCCAGCCATAGCCCAACCCGTGTTTGTTTGAGGGTTTCCAGTCGTGAGGGGGCCATTTCTAGTTGCCAGCACCGGCTATCAACGGGTTTGGGGCCGGCAATGACTTTGAATAACAACGCCAGATCTTTTGCATTCCGGGTTAGAGGGCCACCTTCAGCCAAGTCTGGTTGTGATTGTGTGCCCGGTGGTCCGGGAATATGCCCGCGAAAAGACACAAGCGTTCGCGATGGTTTATGCCCGAAGACTCCGCAGAAATGTGCGGGAATACGAATTGAGCCCGCTAGGTCACTGCCCACCTCTAACGGCGTCATACCTGCCGCCAACGCTGCAGCCGCGCCTCCGGACGAGCCACCGGGGGTGTGGGCCAGATTATAGGGGTTGTTGGTTACGCCAAATAACTTGTTGTAGCTTTGCAGGTCTGTGGCGTACACAGGTACGTTGGTCTTGCCCAGAATAATCGCACCGGCATCTTCTAGGCGCTGCACCACGTCTGCATGGCGCTCAGGCTTATGGTTTCTCAGTGCACTGGCGCCAGCGGTGCATGTCATTCCTGCTACTTCCCAGGTGTCCTTTAACGTGATGGGCAGGCCGTGCAAAGGGCCCACTGCTTCGCCAGAGGTGCGTTTCTGATCCGCCTGCCGCGCCTGTTCCAACACGCGAACTTCGTCAAGAGTAACAACGGCATTCACTGCCGGGTTATGTTCGCGGATTCGTGCGAGTAGATCGGTTACCAGCTTTTCGCTGCTCAGGGTTCCAGCTTCAAGCTGGGCTAGTAGATTGTGGGCTGGCTGATAATGCAGAGGATCCATGTCACATCTCTTGTGGCTATCGTTTTTGTTGTAATGGGCGGGCTAGGGTAGTTGCTCCCGCCAGCGCTTGACGCGGACTTGGCCTTTAATGGCGTCAATAATCTCAATAATGAGCGCGATCAAAGCTTCGTTCCTTGCTTCGTGATTCCGTTCATCCGGCCCGCTTATAAACGCGTTTACTATGTCTTCAATAAACGCATGATTTGCAGAGGAGGCCAGATCTTCCAATATCTGTTGGATAACGTTGGCTACGATATCGCCCACCGCATCCTCTAGGGTTTCCTGAATGGTCGAACCCACCACGGGCAGGTATTTCAATCTCGACAATTCCACATTCTGCTTCAGTGCATGGTCTACACGGTCCTCAAGGTAGGTTCTCAGAGCGCCGCGATTGGGTACATAGCCTTCCTTCGCCGCTTGAGCAACCCGCTGGGATATCCAGCCGGATAACATCTCTCGACGCGGGTACAGAATATCGTTCTGTATTTTCTCGAAAAGCGGCGAACCCAGCGTTATCTCGTGCTGCACACCGCTCAACACCTTGGCCACAATGCGGTCTGATAACTCCTCCATAAAGGCTTCGTAGTAGAAGTTTATGAAGCGGTATATTCCGGTGTCGGTAACGTCAATGATTTTGTATTGGTGCAGGCGGTACACAATGGAAATAACCCGCAATATCCGAAGGAACCGCAAGCTTCCTACAGGTATACAGCCCACCAGATCATACCAGTGGATAAAGGGGTAAAAGTACCAGCGGTCGTATACTTTGGCCTTGATTGCATAGCCCCAACGCATAAAAAATTCAGCCAAAAAGACAGCAACGAACATGGCATCGTAAAAAATGAAGTTCTCATGGATTGGGTGATAGGCCGCCTGAAGCGCCGGAAACTGCTCCTTCATTACGTTCTGTATGGCAACGAAGTTGTAAACTGAATCCCAGATAATGAACGCGAGGTTGATGATGATCAGGCCCAGCATCAGGAAGTCGATAATCAGCCAGATAAGCTGGTGGCTGGATTTCAAATTCTCGCGGTTAATTTTCAGCATTCGCTGGTATCCATCCTCTGTGGTGTAATAGCCTGCGCAGGTCGTCCGACAGATTAGCGCATTTGAACCGGGCCGACGACTTGTCTGGCCGCAGATTAACTTGACCGGCCGCCGTTAAACTCTCACGCTTGAGCGATAATCACTTCTATTGCGACCAACACTGAAACAGCCGGATGCTATCACTTGATCACATTTTGAAATCGGGACGGATTCGGCTTCTGGGCCTGCTGCTTCTGCTGTGGTCTTCTACCGGCTTGGCGCAACAGGTTGAGGTTCATGTCAACGGCGACTACCCACGCCTGAAGGAAAACGCCGAAGCTTTTATTGGTGAGGTAGAAGGTCGCAGTGCCAGCAATCTTAGGCGCTACGCATCGACCGCTGTTAGCCAAGCTGGCAAGGGGCTGCGAGCGTTAGGCTACTACAGCCCAACTATAGATTGGGAGGTAGAAGACGGTGATTCAGAAGAAACGGCCCGCCTAATTTTGGATATAACCCCTGGTGATCCGGTGCGTGTGAAATCCCGCACGGTTGAAATTCGGGGGGCTGCTGCAACGGATTCGCACTTCACCGATAACCTGCCCGATCATCCCGCCGAAGGGGATATACTGAATCACGGCGATTACACCAGCCTTCGAAACGTACTACAAACTCGTGCTCGGCGCAGAGGCTATTTTGACGGTCGTCTTGTTACCCGCACCCTTAAAGTTGATCCGGAAGCTCTGGAGGCACACATTACTCTGGTTTTCGAGAGTGGTGATCGGTACCGGCTTGGCGCCGTAACCTTTGAAGAGGGGCATTGGTTCGAAAGCCGCCTTCTGCATGAATTTGTGACTTTTGAGCCGGGCATTCCCTATCACGCGGATGAAGTCGCAAAGCTCAACAGCGACCTGCTTGGCAGTGGGTATTTCTCGGGCGTGGATATTGATGCCGGGCCTTCGAATGCCGAGAACGGAGTTATTCCCGTGCAAGTAGG
Organism: Marinobacter sp. 1-4A; assembly: GCF_016597725.1. Taxonomy (GTDB): domain Bacteria; phylum Pseudomonadota; class Gammaproteobacteria; order Pseudomonadales; family Oleiphilaceae; genus Marinobacter. Next base: position 573,403 of record NZ_VCGY01000001.1, on the reverse strand, counting down.
TTTGACCCGCCGGGATCCCCGTTCCATTTCGACAGGTCTTGGTTTTTCCACGGATGTGGGACCACGCTTTCGTGGCACTTGGCGGGAGCATTGGATTAACCAGATGGGCCACAAGCGGGGCGCAGAAACGGAACTCTCGGGGCCAAGGCAAAACCTGAGCACTTGGTATGAATTGCCGTTGGACCCTCCCATGACGGACTTAATCCGATTCACAGCGGGCTATCAGCGTGAGGATATAGAGAATGTTGAGTCTGACCTGCTAACGTTCGGGCAACAATGGCAGCACCAGCTCGACAACGAGTGGCTACAGGTGTTGTCTTTGCGCTGGGAGGGGGAGCGGTTTAACATCGGAGACGATGAAAAAGGCACAAGTACGCTTTTACTACCCGGGATAGGTTATTCCAAATTGCACGCCGACTCGCCGCTGGATCCCTCTCGTGGCTACCGCTTGCAGTTTAATGTTACCGGCTCTCACAGGGCGGCGCTTTCCAGCGTGGATATCCTGCATATAAATGCCGTTGCCAAAGGTTTGTTTACACTCGCGGGTAAGCATCGCTTTTTATCACGGGTTCAGATAGGCGGCGTCGGAACCAATCGGTTCGAGGATGTACCGCCGTCCTTGCGCTTCTTCGCCGGTGGTGACCAGAGTGTGCGTGGCTACGGGTATCAGACTCTCTCGCCTGAAAACGACAACGGGGTTGCGGTGGGCGGCCGTTACACAGTGGTCGGCAGCGCAGAATACCAGTACCAGTTTGCTGAAAAGTGGCGGGCGGCTCTCTTCGTTGACCATGGCAATGCCATTAACGATTTGTTTGACCCTCTGGCCACAGGTGCGGGTGCCGGCATTCGCTGGATTAGCCCGCTAGGTCCGTTGCGTCTGGACATCGCCAAGGGCTTAAATCCTGAATTTGGTGGCGAGTGGCGGGTTCACTTCTCCATGGGGCCAGAGTTGTGACGGAAGCAGATAAAAGTAATAACGATATAGATACCCCACAGCAGCCTAAACGCAAACCTATGGGGCGCGTTCGATTTTGGTTGCTGTTGCTTCTCGGTTTGCTTGTTCTTTTACCGATTGCTCTTGTCTCTGCGGTTTTGCTTGCCCTACGGTCAGAAACGGGCACCGCCTGGGTGATTGAGCAGGTGCCGGGGCTTGAGGCGGTAAACGATCATGGTTCGCTGTTTGGAACCTGGCAGGCAGATCGTATTAGGTGGCAAGGCTATGGGATAAGTGTAGCGATTGAAGCTCCGCTTATAGACTGGTCGCCCTCCTGCCTTTTTGATCTACAGCTCTGCCTTGAAACCCTACATTTGAAACAACTTGCCGTGAACATTCAGCCCTCGGAAGAAGAGGCGAGCGGTGGGGATATCAGCCTGCCGGGGTTTGAGTTACCGCTTGGATTGAGAATCAGCGATGTAAGGCTTGGCACGTTTACGTTTAATGGCAGCAAAGTGTGGGACAAGCTCGAGCTTGATGCAGACGGCTCCGGGGCCGATTGGCAGTTGGAGCGAGTCTATTATCAACTTGATGACTATACCCTAACCGCCTCTGGCCGCGTTGAGACGCGAAGAGACTGGCCAATTAACCTTGAAGTCAGTGCTTCTTTGCCGCCCCCCTATGGCAGTGACTGGGCTATTGATTTGGCGCTTTCCGGCAGTGTGCGAGACCTAACGCTTGCCGGCGAGAGCCGGGGTTATCTCAATGCCGCTCTGGAAGGCAAGGTGGAGCCTTTGGCCGCGAGTTTACCTGTGCGCATACGGGTTACGTCAAAATCTTTCCGTGCTGTGGAAACGCTGCCGGATACGCTGGTACTGAAAAACTGGTTTGCTGAGGCTGAAGGCAGCCTGCAGCGTGGGTTCAAAACCAAAGGTCGGGCTATCTTGCCGGGTACCGAAGGGCCGATCGAGCTCGCCTTAGAGGGTTTGGTTACAACCGCCGAGGCCCGGGGCATACGGTTGGAGCTCTCTGCAGAGGGCGAAGAAGACAAGAATCAGGCGGGCGGCTCAACCCGAAATGTCGTCGTAACCGGCACTACCCAATGGCAGGGCGGTCTGAGCGCGGAAGCGAACATACAGTTGAATCAATTTCCGTGGTATTCGTTAATTGCTGGTTTGGATGAACCGCCGGTTACCTTGCGTAGCCTGAATGGTGATGCCTCTTGGCGCGATGGGCGCTACCAAGCCAACCTGACCGCTGGCGTTGACTCCCCTCAGGGCAGTTCAGAATTGGCAGCATCGATTAACGGTGATGCCTCTCAGGCGCAGCTAACGAAGCTTTCAGCGGTAACCGATGCAGGCTCACTGACGGGGGATGGCGCTGTTAATTTCTCTGGGCCTTTGAGTTGGCAAGCCGCACTGGAGCTGGAGAACTTTAACCCGGGCTATTGGGTACCGGTTCTGGAGGCCAGCCTCAGCGGTGGCGTTACAACAAAAGGACAGCTCACCGATGGGCCGGTTCCCGCTATGGAGGCACGCTGGGACCTGAAGGGCCAGTGGCGCTCCAGCCCGACCACCATCGCTGGCCAGCTGGATACCGCAACCGGTGATTGGGTAGTTCCGGAATTAGAGTTGGTTATTGGTGACAACCGCGTTGAAGGCAGCGGCCAATGGGGCAAACAATTAAAAGCGGATCTCGACCTGAAGCTACCGGAGCCGGAAAAGATTTTACCGGGCCTTGGCGGGCAAGCTGACCTTCAACTTAGGCTCACGGGTACTCCCGAAGACCCACGTGGTGATCTCACTGCCCATACGACCGAGCTGCGCTGGCAGGATCTGTTGGTCGTTGAAACTCTGAATCTTGATGCTCAGCTGGAGTCCGGGTTCCGCCTCAACACTGAGGTGAACGGCAAAGGCATCACGGCAGCCGGACAGACTGTTGAATCGCTCACCGTTAAGGCTCAGGGTACTCAGGGTGATCACTCGGTGGCTATTGATGCCCAGCATCAAGACGCAAGGCTGCAGTTGGATTTCAAGGGGGCTGCGGGTGATGCCTGGGCGAGTTGGCGAGGTGAGCTTACACGAGGCGTTGTGGATGTGCCCGGCCAGGAGCAGAGTTGGGAGCTGGCATCACCTGCTGGGCTTGTTTATGGCGCAGACGGTGAACTCAGTTTTGCTGCCCACTGTTGGCGCTGGCAGCAAAGCTCAATCTGCGCTGATGATCAAACGCTGCTGCCAGTGCCGAGAATTGTTTACCGCATCGACAATTTTCCCACCACGGCTCTGGCACCGATACTGCCAGAGAACTTGCGCTGGCATTCCAGCATAAACGGCGAAATCGACTTCAGCTCTTCCGATGCGGGGCCGGATGGCCGCATAGCGCTTGATGCTGGCGAAGGACGTTTTGAGTTATTGCTGGATGGTGAATGGGAAACTTTGGGTTACGAGACGCTAACCACGGAACTGGATCTGAGGCCAGATCAGGCGGACCTCGCTGTGCGTTTGTCTGGGCCTGTACTTGGCGAGCTTTCGGTAGACATGAGTCTGGATCCGATGGCCGAAGATCGACCGGTTGAAGGCAAATTTAAGCTGGAAGGCTTGGATATTGCTCTGGCTGGCTTGTTTACCGGCCTTGAAGAAGTCGCTGGCGAAGTCAATGGCGAGGGCACCATTTCCGGGCCGCTAATGAAACCTGCGGTGAGAGGCGAGGTGGCTCTTACCAATGGGCGGGTGGTCGATCCGCGCTTACCTTTGCCCATGGAGGAAGTAACGGTCAGTGTTGAGCTTGACGGCTACTCCGCTGATATTCGCGGCCGCATCCGAAGCAATGCCCGCAGTGAAGCTGTTATTCGAGGTGAGGTTGATTGGCAAGGCGCTCCAGGCGGTGAGGTTCGCATTACCGGCGAACGGCTGCCTTTCAGTATCGAACCCTACGCACATTTGGAAGTGGCTCCAGACCTTACCATCGCATTCCGTGAAGGCGCGTTGAGTGTGGAAGGCAGGATTGAGGTACCCCGGGGTGATATTGAAATTGAAGGCTTGCCTGCGCAGGCGGTGTCGGTATCTGAGGATGAAGTGATTGTTGGTGTGGAGCAGCAGGAGCCACTTATACAGTCTCTGGAAATGGACGTTACCGTTGTAGTGGGCGAAGACCGGGTGAGCTTTGTGGCATTTGGTGTGACGGGCGATCTGGAGGGAACCTTGCGCATCCATAACGACATGGACACCAGAGGCACCCTGCAGTTGGTCAATGGCCAATACGAAGCTTACGGTCAGGAGCTGGAATTGCGGCGCGCGCGGTTGCTATTTGTTGGCAATCTGGTGCAGCCGTATTTGGATATCGAAGCCATCCGGCAGGTAGATACAGTGGTCGCGGGAATTCGCCTAAGCGGACCGGTTCAATCGCCTACAACCGAAGTGTTTTCCAGCCCGGACATGCCGCAGTCTGATGCCTTGTCTTATGTCATCCTTGGTCGCGCTCCCCGGGGCCAGAGTGATGATGGCCAGATGAGTCGCGCTGCTATTTCACTGGGCTTAACTCAGGTGAATAAGGTAACTGGCCAGATAGGAGAGGGCTTTGGTATTCGCCAGTTGACTCTAGAGGCCGAAGGTAGTGGCGATCAAACATCGGTGGTGGCCAGTGGCTACCTCACCGACGAGCTTAGTATTCGCTACGGGGTGGGAATTTTCGAGCCTATCAGCACGGTGGCACTGCGTTATGATTTGGGACGTTATTTCTATCTGGAAGCGGCCAGTGGCTTGGCCGCTTCTCTGGATATCTTCTACACGCGGGATTTTTAAATTAGTCGAGCTCGAACGTTGCGTTCACAGAGGCGTTGATTTCCCGCTCCCCCACGCTGGATATTGTATCTGAGCCGCCTCTGGCTTCAGCCGCCATCATCATCGGCACGGGGCGGTGGCCACCGTTAATGTTAAGCGACACAACATCGCCACAGCTCTGATCCACTTGTTTGGCTACAAACTCGCAACGGGATTTCGCATTGGCAATGGCCAGTGCCAAGGCTTCCTGTTCCATTCGTGTTTCCTCGGAATGGAAAAACTGATGGGGGCCGAGATTGTAATTCAGACCGAGCGATTGAGCTTGTTGCAGCAAAGGGTTGAGCAGTGAAAGATCCGAAATGCTGAAGCTAATGGTCTGTGAGGCAACGGCTCTTTTTTGCGGTTCTTTTCCTCTGGGTTCAGAGGGCAGGGTGCGGCTGTATAAGTTAACAGAGGCGTCGGAATATTCCTGAAGCTTGTGCCGGTACTCACTGATACCCTCGCGCCATTGATCCATCAGAGATGCAACTTGCTCGGTGGCTTTGCTGGGCTGTTCATGTTCTGCGCTGGCGGTAAATGTTAGGCGTGCGCTGTCGGGCTCATAGCGAACGGTGCCTTCGCCGGTCAAAGACACTTCGCCAGCCAACGCCAGACCTGGCACAAGAAGCGGTAATGCATAAAGGATATGGGTTTTCAGATGATTCTTTGCCATGCGATATTCCTCCCCTAAGCGGGTAAACGGTTAGGCCCTGCCGGGTAAAAACTCCAACCGGGCCAATTTGAATGAGAGGGCAGCCTCTAGAAACTGGCCGAAGATACGTCGATGCCCGCTATGGTAAAGCAGGTATTCGGGGTGCCATTGAAGCCCCATCAGCCACTGCCCACGGGTACTTTCAATGGCTTGAACAAACAGGTCGTTGTCCACCGCCGTTACTTTCAGGTTTTTACCTAGATTTTTGATTGTCTGGCTGTGTATCCGATTGGCACCGATTACCGGTGCTCCCATAAGTTTGCCAAGACGGCTTGTAGCGACCAGACGTACAGTCTGCATGGGTAACAACAAAGGGCGGTGTCGGGTATTAACCCGTAAAGGGGTCACGTTTTGGCACAGAGACCCTCCATGGAATATGTTGATGAACTGCGCGCCCCTACAAATGCCCAACACGGGAATACCTATAGCCTCTGCTTGTTTGAGCAGTAATTGATCAGTGGCGTCTCGTGCGCGGTCATAACGTGCGCTGACCTGCGGCTCCTGCCCATATAATTCCGGATGCACATGGGTGCCCCCGGAAAGCACTAAACCATCCAGCAATGATACATCCACACGCGCTCCGGGGCGGATGTAATAGGTGTGCGCACCTTTGAGCCGAAGTGCCAGCGCTATCAAGCGTTGCGCCACACGTTTTCGGGAAGGGCCACTAATGCCTATCGTTAGGCCGGGCAGACTGTCCTCGGGATTGCGTAGTTCAGACATAACCTTTGCTTTCGAGCCAGTTTTCCGAGGTTTCCTGCCAGCTATGGGTTAGATTGTGCAGGCTAATCTTCCGGCTTTCTCTGAATAAAGCGCGCAACTCCGAGAGATCCTCTGCATGGTTTGCGAGTTGCTCCACCACTACCCAGTCGTTCCAAACACTGGAAAAGTGCCATTTAGGATTATCAATGTCGCAATCCGGGAGCCGATAATGCAGCGTTGGCCTGCTTTTGATTCGCGGGTCTTCCACATATTGGTCGAGCAAGGGTTTGTCCAGATGGGCAAACAGCGGAAGAAGGTCCAAAGCGCGATTGCGAGTGGGGTTGTATTCAAGGTAATCAACCATCATCTGGCGTTGATCTGGTTCATAGCCATCCGCAACCAGCAAATCTGTATAACGGCTGCTCCAAGGCTCAATATAAGGTGTTAATTTTCTGCTGATATCCAGTTGATGGCGAGCCTTGAGCCAGTCGTACAGAACGGCAAATGCTTGGTAATAACGAATGAGCGTTGCGGGTTTTAGATCGGGTAATTCCGGATTAAGCTGTAAGCCGAACGCGAAATAAATCGCCTCCCTACTACCCAGCGCACCCGCTTTACGTAGCTCCTCAACCAGCGTTTCAATCTGATTCAGATCTGAAAACTTCACCGGCGGGCTGACAATCTCCAATGGCACAATCATCTCGGCGGCTGCGTCTATAACTTCCATCGCTTGCCCGCCAAGCTCTCGGATGGACTCGGGCAAACGTTCGTCCGCCAAATCAAGGTCTTTAATAGGGTCTGAATCAAGCTCGATAATAAAATCGCCTAAAGGCGTCTGAAGCTTGCTTACATAGCGGGACTCCGGTTTGGCCTCGCCTCCCAGCAACTTCCCAACCAGCTCAACGAGCTGCAGGTACCCCAGCCCGGATAACTCGATTTCCACCCCCACTCTGCGCTCGTTGCCGTCGGCGGTGTTCATTATGTCTGGCATTTTCAATGCGATAGCTTGGCTCATAAGACTCACTAATGCTGAATGTAAGATTTTTTTACTCTATCACACTACGTAAGTGCCAATAGTTAACGGCCCGCAAGAAAATAAGGCGCCTGTCTTTACACTGGATAAAACACTGTATATAGTCAAAACACTGTATAAACGAACAGGATGGCTCGTTTTACTGTATACGCCATCAGATATCAGTCCCGGCATGCACAAGCCCTGCATGCAGAAAGCGGAGCAGCGAAACAATGAAGCTGACAGCAAGACAAACTCAGGTACTGGACATTATTCGTCGATCGGTCGATGAAACCGGTTACCCACCTACACGTGCGGAAATCGCCACAGAAATGGGGTTCCGCTCGGCGAATGCAGCGGAAGAGCATTTGCGGGCATTGGCTCGGAAAGGCGCTATCGAAATGGTTCCGGGGGCCAGCCGGGGTATTCGTCTGCCAGATGTTGCTGAAGACCCCGGGTTGCCGGTGATTGGCCAAGTAGCTGCAGGCAGCCCGATTTTGGCTCAGGAGCATGTTGAAGACCACTGCACGTTGAAGCCCGAGTTTTTCTCCCCCTCCGCCGATTACCTGCTTCGTGTTAGAGGTATGAGCATGAAGGATATCGGTATTCTGGATGGCGACCTTCTCGCCGTGCACAGCACTCAAGATGTCCACAACGGCCAAGTAGTTGTGGCAAGAGTAGGGGATGAAGTCACAGTGAAACGGTTTAAAAAAGAAGGCTCGATGGTTTATCTGATTGCTGAGAACGAAGAGTTCGCGCCTATTGAAATCGACCTTAAAGAGCAGGAATTGTTTATAGAAGGGCTGGGTGTGGGTGTTATCCGACGGTCTGATCTGCACTGATCAGACCGGGATACCGACAAACACATTGAAAAACGGGTGACTTATGGAACAACTTAGCTTCAATCAGAACATGGCGTGGCAGCAAAGTGTTTTGCCCAGCCCGGTGCCGGAACATACAGCTCGAAAGCAGAGAACGGTCATTCGAGCTCGGCATACTTCTAATGTGGCAGACTCACAGCCGGCTGGCCCGGCTGGCAATGTTACGGAAATCATCTTGCCGGAAGGTCAGGTGGAAAATTTCCAGCTACTCTTGCCGATGTTGACCCAGCTCAATCAGGAGAAGCGTTGGCTGGCGTGGATCGATCCGCCCCAGGCACTCGTGAGCAAGTGGCAGAAAATGCACGGAATTGTGACTGGTGAACTTTTGGTTTTGCGCTCCACTGCGGAATACCCGGCGCGCCAGCTTGCAGAAATTGCCCTCAGTGCTGGAACCTGCCACGCAGTCGTCATGTGGACAGGTAAGCTGGGCAAAGCTGCGTTCTCCTCCTTGCAAAAAGCGGCTGCCGAAGGCAACAGCCACGGCGTAGTGCTCAGGCAGCGTTAAATGGCACTTTAGTGAAGTGTGTAAGCGGGCTGAGCGTCTGAAACGTCCAGCTCGTCATCTTCCCAGTCTATGTCGTGAGACACATTTCCAACCGCTTCAATGCCAGCAGCAATCATCGCCTTGGCAACAGCCATATCCCGGTTTTCCATCATTTCACGGGCTTCTGTTGAAAACGAAATGCGTACTAGAGGCGCGCTATCATCGTCAATGCGTCGCAGGGCGTAATCGCCGTTGTTCAATTGTACAATCTCGAAAAACGATGGTGACATTTCAATAACCTTTTAAGTTGAGAACCGAAAGCTGTGTACGTGAGGAATTACCACTCTCCGTGCTGTTCTTCCAAGTTGTCGGCAAACTGTTTCATGGCTTGCAGGGTTTCTCTGAGGGACTGGGCAGAGCGTTCAGGCCCTGCTTCTGCAGATACGGCAATAATATTCTCCGCGCTGACCGTCTTGCGCATGGCTGGCGGGTTGTTCTGCGCGGCCTCAAGTTGGTCAAGATGATTCCACCAGCTTCCGCTATTCTGCTCAAGCGCTAAAAGCATCTGTATTTCTGCGGTTTGGTCGCCAATCAAGTTTGCGAGCTCTGCTACAGAGGAAGGCGTCTCCGACCGCTTTTGATACAGTCTGGCAACCATTACGAGTAGCAACCGCCTTGCCCTTAGCAGTAACTCGATACAGCCTTGAGTTGCAGCCTCTTGCTGCAGCTTTTGTACCGGCGACGGGCTTGCATTAATGGGTGCCGGTGCGGGAGTATCTAGCAGTGTGCTGGCCAGAAACAGTTTTTGTGAAACCAGCGAATACCATTGAGAAGCCATCAAACGTCACCTTAAAGCAATCCGCTATCTTAACATTTTGGTTCGAAGATTTCTTTACCCCTTCAGTCTTGTCATTAGGTGACAATAAAACACAAACATTTTCTTGAAACGGGCGTTTGAATTTGGCAAAAAGTACATACTGATTATGGTTTCTTTGATTGTCTGGAGGATGTGAGGAATGCGGAGCCACTTTATCGCATGTATTGCACTGCTTTCGTTCGGATTTTCCGGGCAGGTTTTGTCAGCAGTGTCGGTTGCTGAGGCGCAGCGTCTAAAGCAGGACCTGACGCCGGTTGGTGCGGAGCGTGGAGCAAATGCTTCCGGCAGCATTCCCGAGTGGACAGGCGGGTTATCCGAGGCGCCTGCGAACTGGCGTAAAGGGCAGGTTGAAGTGAACCCCTTCCCGGATGACGAGCCACTGTTCGTGATCACTGCGGACAATATGCATCTCTATAAAGACAAACTGTCTGACGGCTCGCGCAAAATGTTGAGCCAATACGGTCCGAACTTCTTTATGCCGGTATACCAAACTCGACGCACAGCTGCGTTTCCGGAGCGTGTATATGAGAAGTTTTACGAAAACGCTCTAAGCGCGGAGGTATTGGATAACGGTAATGGTGTGCGCAAAACCATTACGACCAGTCCCTTCCCAATTCCGAAGAGTGGTCTTGAAGTCATTTGGAATCACATTTTGCGATACCGTGGTGAAGAGGTATCTTTTCGTAGCGGATCAGCGACACCTCAAGTAGACGGCTCTTACAACCCGGTTGTCACCCAGTACGATTATTACTTCGCCTACGGCAAACAAGGCGCTGAGCTTGAGGAAATCGATAACAAGATTTTCTATCTTAAAACCGATACGATTTCGCCATCTTCTATAGCTGGAACTATTACACTTGTGCACGAAACCTTGGATCAAGTGCGCTCACCGCGACTGGCGTGGCGCTATGATTCGGGCTCACGGCGTCTGAGGCGTTCACCGAATCTTGCCTATGAAACGGATCTGCCCAATTCTTCATCGCTGCGCTCGGTTGACCAGAAAGATATGTATAACGGCGCGCCGAACCAGTACGACTGGGAGTTAAAGGGCAAGCGTGAGCTTTACGTCCCTTATAACGCCTACATGCTGCACGATCAGTCGGTAAAGCCGAATGATGTTATCCGCGCAGGCCATATCAACCAGAAGCTGGCACGTTATGAGCTGCATAGGGTTTGGGTGGTTGAAGCAACCCGCCGTACTGGCATCAAGCACATCTACGACCGCCGGGTTTTTTATGTTGATGAAGACAGTTGGCAGATCCTGATGTCCGAAGAGTATGATGAGGCAGGCAATTTGTGGCGGGTATCAGAAGCCCACAACATCAGCTATTACAGCGTGCCAGCATTTTGGACTACCATGGAAATGACTTACGACCTTAAAGCGAAGCGCTATTACATAGATGGCTTGGACGATAACTACCCAGCCTATGATTTTGAGCCGGGCTACCGAGGCAATGAATTTTCGGCGTCCTCTGCGAGGCGCGCCGCCCGCCGCTGATACCGGTGTAATGGATGAGGTTGCCAGTGGTTGCTGGCAACCTATTAGGGTCGTCCGATTCTCAACACTTTCTGCAAGGACACTGCTTTATGGCCGACCCTCAAAACCCTTCCTCTTCTGAACTCCAAACCCATCTCGATAGTCTCGATGAGCTTATGGCAGAGCTAGGTGACGCCCTCCGCGATCAGGACTGGGATGCTTTGGTTCGCCTCAATGAGCAGATAAAGCCCCGAGTAGAACCCTTGATGACCTCGCTGGAAACTGGGCAGATTGATCCGGAGTTGGTGCGCACGCGGTTGGAAGAGTTGCGCCAGTTTATGGACGCAGCCGGTGAAGGCGCTACTCGCGCTAAGGCTGAAGCGGAACGGGCCTTAAAAGGGGTAAATCGCAATCGCAGTGCCGCCAAGGCATATCAGAACGTATCAACAACTCGACCAAAATAGCGTCATAAAATTGACTCTTTTGTGTTTACAGTCTTAAATACCGCTCACACACCCTAAAGAGATTCCTGTGAATGTCTAAAAACAACAAGGTGCTGGTGCTGAGTGAGGATGAATCTAGGCGCCGGGACATGGCGACCATTCTGGAGTTCATCGGCGAAGAGCAGGTCTTTGCTGGTAAGGAAGCTCTAGCGCTGCTCGAATCTGGCGATGAGGAAAGCCTCTCGGACATTTCCGTTGCTATCGTGAACGGTGAAGACTCGGGAGTCGCTGCCACTATCGAAACGGTTTGTAGAGCCGTCGAGGGCGTGCCCTTTCTATTGGTTGGTGACCCCGCGCTCAAAGGCCTGCCGGAGCAGTGTTCAGCCCGTATTATTGCCCGTATGGAATGGCCGCTCAACTATACCAAGTTTGTTGATTCCCTTTACCGTGCTCAGATATTTACCGATCAGTTCCGTCGCTCTAAAGAGCGTGGTCAGCAACGTGGCTTGCAGTTGTTCCGCAGTTTGGTGGGCACCAGTCGTAAAGTACAGCAGGTGCGGCAACTTATGGAACAAGTGGCCGATAAAGATGTAAGTGTGCTGGTTACCGGCCCATCCGGCACAGGTAAAGAAGTTGTTGCCAGAAACCTCCACTACCACTCTTCAAGACGTGAAAAGCCTTTTGTGCCGGTAAACTGTGGCGCGATTCCCGCAGAGTTGCTGGAGAGTGAGCTTTTTGGCCATGAGAAAGGTGCCTTTACCGGCGCGATAACGGCCAGGGTAGGGCGCTTTGAAATGGCTGAGGGCGGCACGCTGTTTCTGGATGAAATCGGCGATATGCCCCTCAACATGCAAGTAAAAATCCTGCGGGTATTGCAGGAGCGCACGTTCGAGCGGGTAGGCAGTAACCGGACAATTTCTGCAGATGTTCGTGTTATTGCTGCAACCCACAAAGACCTCGAGGAAATGATCGAAACCGGCGAATTCCGGGAGGATTTGTATTACCGGCTGAACGTCTTCCCCATTGAGGTTCCCTCGTTGCGGGACCGGGTAGAAGACATTCCGTTGCTGATTAATGAATTGATTTCCCGCATGGAAAAGGAAAAGCGGGGATCCTTACGAATGAATTCAGCAGCGATTATGAGCCTATGCAGGCATGACTGGCCGGGTAATGTGCGTGAGCTTGCGAACTTGGTGGAGAGGCTGGCGATTATGCACCCTTACGGCGTAATCGGCGTGCAGGAGTTGCCGAAGAAGTTTCGTTATGTAGACGATCTTGACGAGAACCGCCCGGTTGAGGATTCCGGGATGCCCTCTGGAATTCCGGGGTTGGTTGGGCTGGACGCGCCCGCTTTGCTGCCAGTTAACGGTATTGATTTGAAAGATTATTTGTCTGGCCTTGAACGACAATTGATTCAGCAGGCGCTGGACGAGGCTGGCGGGGTAGTGGCTCGGGCTGCGGAGAAGCTGCGGATTCGGCGGACGACTCTGGTTGAGAAGGTTCGGAAGTACGGGCTTCGGGAGGAAGAATCCGAGGGGTCCTGAGCGTTTGCGCGATGGCGTATTAAGCGCCTCTTTCTTGTGACAATAAGACGTCAAAGGTTTATAGCCTTTGGCGTTTTCTCGATTTTGGACGACGTAAAACCGTCGCCTACCTTTCTTTGTTTTTCTTAGTCATTGATTATAAATAACAATTCCTAGTTGGCACGGAGCTGGCTTAGTGACTTGCAAACGAATCATCCTAAGGGTGTAGCCCGCTGTTTTGGGTTAATCGGGAGTCAGGTTATGAGTCAGGCACAGTTTGTCATTCAGTCGGTGGAGCATGAGGCACAGGCCAATGCGGCAGCGGATGCTAACGATAAGGTTAGAGCGTTGTTTCCACAGCAGGATGATGAGGCGGTGGATTCTGCGTTGGAAATGTTCAACCAGATGTCGCGGCAGATTACCGATTCTTATCGCACGCTTGAGTCGCGGGTTAATCAGCTCTCTGGCGAATTGAGCCAGGAGTCTTTGCAGCGCCAACAAGAACTGGAAGAGAAAGAGCAACTGGCTGACCGGCTCTCTACTCTGCTAAAAGCGTTGCCCGCAGGCGTGGTTGTTCTGGATAGCCAAGGTGTGGTTACCCAGAGCAACCCGGCGGCCATCGCCTTGTTGGGAGAGCCGTTGGAAGGTGAGCGCTGGGTAGACGTAATTCGTCGTTGCTTCTCGCCGCGCCGGGATGATGGTCATGAGGTATCCCTGAAAGACGGCCGCCGAGTGAGTATTGAGATCCGGACCATGGAAAACCAGCCGGGGCAGCTGATTTTATTGACCGATCTAACGGAAACCCGTCACCTGCAGTCGCAGCTTGCACATGCTCAGCGGCTATCGGCCATGGGCAAGATGGTGGCCTCGCTTGCCCATCAGATCCGCACGCCTTTGTCTGCAGCCATCCTTTATGGCGGGCATTTAACGCAAGAAGACCTTGATGAGGAGATGCGCCAGCGTTGCGCCTCCCGATTGATGTCTCGCCTTACGCATCTGGAACAGCAAGTGCGGGACATGTTGATTTTTGCGCGGGGTGAAACTCGCCTGGCGGAAGAGTTGTCGGCAGATACCTTGGTTGTGGCTATTGAATCAGCGCTAGAAGGGATCAAACCAACCGCTGGCTCACATGTAATGTTAAAGAACGAGGTGTCAGCGGATTGCCGGTTGATGTGTAACCGGGATGCGTTGGTGGGAGCTTGTACCAATTTGGTGAATAACAGTCTTGAAGCCGGGGCTACGGCCGTGGCAATCCAAGCGACAGCGCAAGCGGGTGAGCTGTTTATTCGGGTAATGGATAACGGCCCGGGCTTCGCGAACGCGGAGGCAGGTCGGCTGTCAGAAGCTTTCTACACAACGAAATCCCACGGAACCGGGCTTGGGCTAGCGGTTGTGCAAGCTGTTGTGAAGGCCCATCAGGGACAGTTTTCTATTGAATCGCCAGAGCAGGGGGGCGCGGTTGCAACACTGCGTCTGCCGCTTATGCATAATAAAGTTTGATCGGAGGCAACCATGGCCAAGGCCCAGATTCTAATTGTTGAAGATGACCGTGACCTGCGCGAAGCGCTGGTAACCACCTTGGAGCTGGCTAAGTTTCGCGTAAGCGAAGCATCAAACGCTCACGAAGCTTTGGTGCGGCTGGCTGAGTCGCCGGTTGATATGGTTGTCAGTGATGTAAATATGCCCGGGCTTTCCGGTCATGAGCTGCTGGGAGAAGTGCAGCGCTTGTACCCCGGTTTGCCGATGATGCTCATTACAGCCTATGGGCAAATCAGCCACGCTGTTTCTGCCATGCAGTCCGGAGCTGTGGACTATCTTGTAAAGCCGTTTGAACCGAAAGTGTTGGTTGATGCGGTGACCAAAGTGGTGGGCGGTGGCCGCCAGAAATCCGACGATGAGCCTGTGGCTGAAGATCCGGCGAGCAAGCGGATCTTCCAGTTGGCAGCAAAAGTAGCTGGCAGTGATTCTACGGTGATGATTTCTGGTGAAAGCGGTACCGGTAAAGAGGTGCTGGCGCGGTATATCCACCAGCAATCTCCACGGGCGGATCAGCCATTTGTTGCCATAAACTGCGCGGCCATTCCGGAGAATATGCTTGAGGCCATTCTGTTCGGCCACGAAAAAGGTGCCTTTACCGGTGCGGTAGCATCCGCACCCGGTAAGTTTGAGCAGGCCAATGGTGGAACCATACTGCTAGACGAAATTTCGGAAATGGACCCAGGACTTCAATCCAAGCTACTCCGGGTTCTGCAAGAGCGGGAAGTGGAGCGAGTGGGTGGACGTAAAACCATCACATTGGATGTGCGTGTGATTGCCACCACCAACCGTGATCTGGCGGATTTCGTGCAGGAAGGGCGGTTCCGGGAGGATTTGTATTACCGGTTAAGTGTGTTCCCCATGCATTGGCAGCCCCTAAGGGAGCGTCCGCTGGATATTCTGCCCATGGCGAATTCGTTGCTTAAAAAACACTGCCGCAAGATGAAATTGACCGGCATAAGCTTTGCGGCCGATGCCCGCAACGCGCTTGTTCAGCACAGTTGGCCCGGTAACGTGCGGGAACTGGATAATGCTATCCAGCGTTCTCTGGTTTTGCATCAAGGTAATGTGATCCATGCGGCCGACCTGTGCCTCGATATCGGCACCAGCGGACGCTTCGACGGCCATGGCGCAGTGGCTACAAAAGCTATTGTGGAGCCAGTTGCCGCAAACGTGGAAGAACCCTTTACGGCCTATCAGGAGCAGTCTGGTATTGCAGATACGGCACCAGTTGAAGCCGGGTCGTTGGGAGATGATCTACGCCAGCAAGAGTTCCGTATTATTATCCAGACGTTGAAAAACGAACGCGGGCGTCGCAACCGGGCTGCAGAGCAGTTAGGTATAAGCCCGCGGACTTTGAGGTATAAGCTGGCACAGATGCGGGATGCCGGTATCGATTTGGATGCCGAGTTGGCATTGGCATAAGCCGTATTTGCAGTAGTCCTTCGTTAACATTCCCCTTATTAGGCACTCTTACGAGTGCCTTTTTTTGAGCAGTTCTTAGCCTTTCCTGCAGCCTGATCAATTTCGCACCAGTTGCCCGTAGAGCCCTTTCCATGGTGTTGTACGGAGCCTGTCCTAGCTCTGTTAACAATCTTATCCACAGCTATTGTGGGTAACTTCATCAATAGCTGTGTTTCACCATCCTTATCCAACGCTTGCCTTACAGGTTTACTCTGTCAAAACTCTGTCATTGCCACAGTTCAGTTGCCAGAATTAGTTTCTAACTAGTTGTAATTTAACGATAAAAACATTATGGCCTAACCATTGCTTAGTCTTAATGCATACAGTCATACCAGCAAGCCTGCCCTCTGCGGGGTGGTGTCAGGAGAAAGTTATGGTTCAGCGTGCCGACATCAACAGTGTTCTGTCCGATATTCGCTCACTGCGTTCGCAAATGAATCAAAACCAGCGTGTCGAGCAAGATCAATCGGTGCGTGGTCGTATTGACGGACCACGTCAAGTTGACCGGACCCAAGAAACAACCAGCTTTGGCGACATGCTGGGCAAAGCCGTAAACACGGTGAACGAGGTTCAGCAGAATGCCAGTGAGCTACGAACGGCCTACGATATGGGTGATCCCAACGTGGACATTACACGCGTAATGATTGCTGCCCAGAAGTCTTCAGTCTCGTTCGAAGCCTTGACACAGGTGCGTAACCGGGTGGTCAGGGCGTACGAAGACATCATGAATATGCCGATCTGATAACGGAGTCCAGACATGGCCAGCGTTCCTGCAGAAGCCAATACAAGCATGCCAACCACTCAAGGTGGCGACAGCTCCGAGAGCAAAAGCGATCTTTTTCTCGGGTTTAATCGCCTGAACCTGCTACGCCAAGTTGGCCTGATGGTCGGCCTTGCCGCGAGTGTCGCTTTGGGCGTTGCGGTTGTCCTTTGGGCGCAGGAGCCGAATTATCAGCCTGTTGTGGGGGATTTGTCCGCGTACAACCCGCAGGATGTAACCACAATTCTTGACAGCAATGGCATTGATTACAAGATGGATACGCGCACCGGTGCTCTGCTGGTGCCTTCCGATCAGGTTTACAACGCCCGACTTAAGCTGGCTGCAGAGGGTGTAACAGACCAAAAAACCATGGGTTACGAACTGCTGGACAAGGAACGGGGGCTCGGCACCTCTCAGTTCATGGAAACCGTTAGCTATCGTCGGGGCCTTGAGGGCGAACTGGCGCGTACGATTAGCAGCATGCGCGGCGTTCGCGGCGCTCGAGTTCACTTGGCCATTCCGGAGCGTTCCGTTTTCGTACGGGATGCCCGTGACCCCACCGCCTCGGTTTTTCTCGAAGTTTTTGCGGGTCGCCGCCCTGAGCAAGAACAAATTGCCGCCATTGTGAATTTGGTCGCTGGCAGCATCCCCATGATGAACAAAGACCATGTCACCGTTGTTGACCAAAACGGTAACCTGCTGACCGGCAAAGAAAGTCAGGGTGATGGCGAGCGCATGCAGGACCAGTATGAGTATACCTCTCGCTTGGAGGAGCGCCTCACCCGTCGCGTTGCCTCTCTGATTGCGCCCATTGTTGGTGAGGGCCGGTACCGCGCAGAAGTGTCTGCCGATTTGGATTTTTCCTCAGTGGAGCAGGCAGAAGAGCTGTTCAATCCTGAACAACAGGCAGTTCGCAGTGAGCGTGATCTAACAGAACAGCGTGTTGCAGGCTTTAATGGCGGAGTTCCCGGAGCCTTATCGAATCAACCTCCTGCCAATGCCACAGTGCCAGAACAAGTCGGTGCAAACGCGCAAGCGGATGGTGCCGAGGGCGCAACGCCAGCGCCACCGGTGAACGTGCGTAAAGAGTCCACCCGTAACTATGAAATGGATCGCACGGTTAGCTATACCCGTCAAGAGTTAGGGCGTGTACGGCGGGTGACGGTTGCACTTGCCGTTGACGATATGAAAGTTGTGAATCCCGATACCGGCGAAGTGACTTACGAGCCTTGGCCTGAGCAGGAACTGCAACGCCTGAGCATGCTCGTGAGGGATGCCGTAGGTTATTCCGCTTCACGGGGCGACAGCGTAACCGTGATGAATACCGCCTTTGCACCGGAGGAAGCCTATGAGTTTGAAACTCCGGGTTTCTGGGAGCAACCTTGGTTTTGGGATTTAATGAAACAGGTTCTGGCTGGGTTGGTGATTCTGGTTCTGGTGCTGGGTTTGCTGAGACCGACACTCAAAAGCTTGTCGGGCGGCGGTCGGCGAGATCGGGACGATGAAGCAGGTCCGAATGGTTACGGGGATTATGATGACGCTGGCAGTGACGATGCGTTGCGCCAAGCGATGACCGCTCAGGACGATCTACTTTTGCCCGGAGCCACAGACAGCTATGATAGACAGTTGAATGCTCTTAAAGGCCTGATTGCCGAAGACCCGGCGAGGGTTTCTCAGGTATTGCGCCAGTGGGTGAATGTTGATGACTGATCAATCTGGACCGTCAGGTAGCGATGCGCCGCAAGCACCGCAACGGAAAATTCCGCGAGTAGAGCAGGCAGCTATTCTGCTGATGTCTTTGGGTGAAGCAGACGCTGCCGAGGTGCTCAAGCACATGGGCCCAAAAGAGGTTCAGCGGGTGGGTGTTGCCATGGCCCAAATGAGAGACGTAAGCAAAGGCGACGTAAGCTACGTATTGAACCAGTTTGTGGACGCTGTGGGTGGCCAAACCGGCTTGGGCGTTGGCAATGATGATTATATTCGCGCCATGCTGACTCAAGCACTGGGCGACGATAAAGCAGCAAGCTTGATTGACCGCATTCTCATTGGTGGCAATACCACAGGCCTAGACACGCTTAAGTGGATGGAGCCTAGAGCCGTTGGCGACATTATCCGCTACGAGCACCCGCAAATTCAGGCCATTGTTATCTCCTATCTGGACCCCGATCAGGCTGCGGAAATTCTCGCCACACTGGATGATAAGGTGCGTCTGGATGTAATGATGCGGGTCGCTTCATTGGAAAGTATTCAGCCTCAGGCCCTGCAAGAGCTTAACGATATTCTGGAGAAACAGTTCTCTGGCGGTTCGGCGGCTCAAACTAGCCGAATCGGTGGCATAAAACGCGCTGCGGATATTATGAACTTTATGGATCGCAGCATTGAGGGCAATCTGCTCGACTCCATTAAAGATATGGACCCGGATCTTGCCACCACCATCGAAGACCTCATGTTTGTATTCGATAACCTCAAAGATATTGATGACCGTGGTATTCAGGCCTTGCTGCGTGAGGTGTCGTCGGAAGTTCTGGTTGTTGCTCTGAAGGGAGCTGATGACGCCGTGCAGGAGAAGATCTTCAAGAACATGTCCAAGCGAGCGGCGGAATTGCTGCAGGACGATTTGGAAGCCAAAGGCCCAGTGCGGGTGAGCGAAGTGGAATCTGCTCAGAAAGACATTATTACCATTGCCCGTCGCATGGCTGAGGCAGGTGAAATTACCCTCGGCGGTGCCGGTGAAGAAATGATGTGATGAAAGACTCCACCAAAGATCTCAGCCGCATTCCCAAAGAGGAACTGACCGCCTACGAGCGTTGGGAGCTTCCCCTACTGGATGCCCGTGGCAATGAGGTTGCACGTGAGGAAGAGCGCGATGTCAAACCTTTGACAGCCGCGGATATCGACGAAATTCGGCAGGCTGCCCACGAAGATGGCTTCAACGAGGGCAAAGATCAGGGGATAAAGGAAGGCCATGCGGAAGGCTACGAACAAGGCCATAAAGAAGGCTTGGAAGCTGGCCTCGCAGAGGGTAAAGAGCGCGGGCACAGTGAAGGATACGACGAGACCCGCACCGAAGTCAGTGCCAGCCTTGAGCGCTTGGAGCAGTTGTTAGGCGAGCTTCTGGCGCCGATTAGCCGCCATCAGGACGAGCTTGAAACCTCTCTGTTAAACCTTACGATGGTACTCGCCCGTGCCGTTGTATACCGCGAGCTCACTATTGACTCTTCCCAGATACGGCAGGTTGTGCGCCGAGCGGTGGAGGCCTTGCCCTCTACCGCAGAGAATACACGCATATATGTTCATCCCGATGACTACAGCTCGGTTCTTGAAGTGGCAGAGCGTTTCGAGGCAGCGGCCTCGGTTGTGGAAGACGACAAGGTGCTGCCCGGTGGCTGTCGGGTTGAAACTCGCAACAGCCTTGTAGATTTCACCGTTGAAAAGCGCTTCCAGCGCGCAGTTCAAAGTATGCTGGAACAACAGACAAACGATAGCGAAAGCAGCGAGCCGGAAGAGTTGGGCGCCCTAATGGACGACCTGACAGATTTTCAAAGGGACGTGCTGAGCTCACCGGAGCCCTCGGCACCTGAAGACTCTGTTGAAGAGGTGCCCAGCGACCACAGTCCCTCTGAAGCCAGGCCTCCTGAAGACCCTCCAGCCGAAGGAAAGCCCGATGACATCCTCCCTGGCTGACCGTCTCGATCGATATCAAACTTATCTTCGTGCCGACCCCGAGCCTGAGCTTTCAGGTCGTTTAACCAGAATGGTTGGGCTAACGCTGGAATGCGTTGGCTGCCCTATGGTGGTGGGCGACCGCTGCGTAATTAAAGGCGAGGGAGCAGGAACCGTAGAAGCCGAAGTGGTGGGGTTTGAGGACGATAAGGTCTATCTCATGCCCCTAACGGCTATCGAAGGCTTGAAGCCGGGTGCAAGAGTGGTTCCACTTTCCGCTGCCAGTCGCGTTCCCGTCGGGCCGCTAATGCTTGGTCGTGTGGTTGATGGCAGCGGTGAGCCTCTTGATGGTAAAGGGCCACTTCAAGCTGAGGCCCGGGTTCCCCTTACCGGCGAAATCATCAACCCGCTTAACAGGGCACCCGTGCGGCAGTCCATGGATGTGGGTATCCGCGCGATCAACGCTTTGCTAACCGTCGGTCAGGGCCAGCGTTTGGGCCTGTTTGCGGGCAGCGGCGTGGGTAAAAGTATGCTGCTGGGCATGATGACCCGGTTTACCGATGCCGATATTACTGTTGTGGGCCTGATTGGTGAGCGAGGCCGGGAAGTTAAAGAGTTTATTGAAGATATTCTGGGTGAGGAAGGTCTAGCGAGATCGGTGGTCGTGGCCTCACCGGCCGATGACTCGCCCTTGATGCGATTGCGAGCGGCCATGCTGACGACGCGGATTGCAGAATATTATCGCGACAAAGGCAAACGCGTGCTTTTGTTGATGGATTCGCTCACCCGATACGCCCAAGCCCAGCGCGAAATTGCGCTAGCCGTTGGTGAGCCCCCAGCGACCAAAGGTTACCCGCCCTCTGTCTTCGCCAAGCTGCCCCAATTGGTTGAGCGCACGGGCAATGGACTACCCGGGGGCGGCTCCATTACCGCGTTCTATACCGTGCTCACAGAGGGTGACGATCAGCAGGATCCCATCGCCGATGCCGCCAGAGCGATACTCGATGGCCACATTGTGCTGTCCCGGCGCCTGGCAGAAGAAGGGCACTACCCGGCCATCGACGTTGAAGCGTCCATCAGTCGGGTTATGCCGCAGGTAACACAAACCGAGCATTTTGCCCGGTCCCAGAGATTCAAGCAAGTTTACTCGCGTTATCAGCAAGCACGGGATTTGATTAGCGTTGGGGCTTACGTTAAGGGCTCCGATCCGGAAACCGACTTCGCTATTGCCCACATAAGCAACATGCGTCAGTTCTTGCAACAGGGATTGAACGAGCGAGCATCACTGAGTGATAGCATTGAGGGGCTGTTGGCGGTGGTGCCAGAGAGGCGCTCACCGGATCGCCGTAAATCCGCCGTTCCTGATCCTGCGGCTGCCAACGCCAACCGGAGTGGTAATTGATGTTACGTTCCCAACGCTTGGTAGTTGTGCTTGCTTTGGAAGAGCGAAAAGAGAAAGAAGCTCTGGAGAAGATGAGCAAAGCCCGGGAACTGGTGGAGCAACACAGCGAACAGGTTGCAAACCTCAATCGTTACCAGCAGGAATACCGGGATCAGATCCGCAACAGCCAGCAGGGCGTGGTACAGGTAAGTCGATTACAGGCTTGGCAGGCATTCATTGCCCAGCTGGATCAAGTTATTTTGCAGCAACAGAAGCAGCTTGATCAGGCCGAGGCGGTTTTTGAGGCTCGTCGGCAAGAGTGGCAGCAAGCTTGGGAGCGACGTCGAGGTATGGAAAAGTACATTGAAACCTGCCGTCAACAAGAGCTCAGAGAGCAGGATTCGCAAGAGCAAAAACTCGCCGACGAAGCTGCTGGCCGTGCCTTTGCGCGACGCCGTCGCTAAAGGATGAGCTGAATCAACTCTCACTCCATGCAATCTGGCTGCACTGGGCTATGATTATACAATCATAGGCCGCCAGAAACGCGGCGCTCGGATGTTTCAGAGAATATCACCGGAGGTTTTGCGGATGCCGATCCAGACCCGCCGCAGTCACGACGGTCAGTGCCTAATTATTGAAATAGAAGGGCGCTTTGACTTCAGCACCCATCAGGCTTTTCGAGACGCCTACGAACACAGCGGTGCAAATGTGAGCAACTACATTGTCGATTTATCGGAAGCGACCTATCTTGATAGCTCTGCGCTGGGCATGCTGCTTTTGCTCAGGGATCATGCTGGTGGCGACAATGCCAAAATTGCTATCGAAAACTGCAACAACGATGTCCGCAAGATTCTAACCATTTCCAATTTTGAGCAATTGTTCACCATTCGGTGATTGCCCGGGCCACTGGAACACCTCATGGATGAGTCTGCTGCCGAAAATGTCCCCCTCAACATTCTTATTGCAGACGACAGCGACAGTGACCGCCTCATATTAAAAGCCTTGCTGAAGCGCCTTGGCCATCAGGTGTTGGATGCCGCTAATGGCCATGAAGCAGTGCTGCACTTTCAACAGGGCGCCCCGGATATTGTTTTGCTGGACGCTCTCATGCCCGCAATGGACGGCATGGAGGCAGCCCGGCAAATCAAACGGCTTGCCGGTGAGCGTTTTGTGCCGGTGATCTTTGTGACCTCCCTGTCTGAACCCGAAGATTTAGCGGGATGTCTTGAAGCGGGAGGGGACGGCTTTCTAAGCAAACCCTACAACCGGTTGATGATCAAGGCCAAGATCAATGCCTTTAACCGAATGCGACTCATGCACCAAGCTCTGTCAGACCAACGGGACCTGACGCACGAGCGGAACAGGCAACTGCTGGAAGAGCAGCATGTTGCCCGGCGGGTGTTCGACAATGTCGCCCACACCGGGTGTTTGGACGCCGCCAATATTCGCTATCACGCTTCTCCTTTATCCATATTCAGTGGCGATGTGCTTTTTGCTTCCCCCCGACCTGCGGGCGGAATGCTTATCTTTACCGGAGATTTTACCGGCCATGGATTGCCCGCTGCGATCGGCGCTATGCCTATTGCCGAGAGCTTTTATGGTATGGCCAGCAAGGGTTTTGATGGCTCCGATATACTCAGAGAAATTAACCAGAAACTTGTGCGCATACTGCCAAAAGACATGTTCTGTTGCGGTGTTATGGTGGAGGTGGATTTTGCGCACAACCAGTTAAACATCTGGAATGGCGGGCTACCTGATATATGGCTGATACGCTCGACCATGGAGCAGTATGCTTTGCCTTCCCGGCACTTGCCGCTCGGAATTTTGAGCGCTAATCAGTTCAACGCTGAAATGGAAGCTGTTAGGTCTCGGCCCGGTGATCGCTTGTTGTTGATGACTGACGGTGTTCTGGAGTGTGCCAACCGCGAAGGCCAGCTCTTTGGTGAGCAAGGTGTTCGCCATGCTATTGAAAGCACAAGCGCCGACAGCCATCCCTTTGATGTCTTAATGGGTGCAATCAAACAGTTTACCGGTCAGCAAAAGTTTGGTGACGACCTTACACTTTGCTGTGTAGAAATGGTGGAAGAGGCTGGCCAAACAACGTTAACAGAGGAGGTCGGGCTTTCTACTCTCGCCGGGCCTTCGCAGTGGCATTGTGACTATGAAATCCGCGAGAACACGCTAGGGGAATTCAATCCTCTGCCTCTCTTGCTGCATATATGCATGGAAGTGCCGGGGCTGCGGCGCAAAAGCGGGGAAGTCTATACCCTACTGTCAGAGCTTTACAACAATGCGCTGGAGCATGGTGTGCTTCGACTGCCTTCAGATTGGAAATACACCCCGGAAGGTTTTGAGCGCTATTATTCCGAACGTTCCGAGCGGCTGAACAGAGTGAGCGGTCACTATATCCGGTTCAGTTTCCAGCACGATCTAATGCCTTCCGGCGGGCGCCTTCGCGTTGTTTGTGAAGATAGCGGTCAGGGATTCGATTTTCACAGCCATCCGGTTTTACAATCCACGGATATGGCCCAGAGCGGGCCCCGCTATGGTGGCCGGGGCTTGGCTTTGTTAATGCGACTGGCAGAATCTATACGGTTTCATGGGAAAGGGAACCGGGTAGAAGTTATTTACGATTGGTTTATTTAATCACCACGTTTTTATTGGAAACAAGGGAGTCGGTCATGGCTGATTTACCACACCTTGATGAAGAGGCTTTAGCAGAGCTTCAAGATGTAATGGAAGATGAGTTTGCAACCTTGATTCGCACTTATCTCAATGATTCGAAAGAGCGAATTACTAGCCTAAAATCTGCCATGAAGCACCGGGATGCGGATGCGTTCGCGAAGACGGCTCACAGCTTCAAAGGTAGCAGCATCAATATCGGAGCGCCGCACCTTGGGGAGCTATGCCGACAGATCGAGAAAGTAGGTCTGGAAGAGCGCTTAAGTGATGCACCGCCGTTGTTAAGCGCTATAGATGCAGAGTTCCAGCAGGTTACAGCTGCCCTGGAAACTTTGATGGCGGGAAGCGCTGAATAGGCATTAGAGGCAACGATGGGTTCTGGGATGTCTTGCTGGCATCGCTTTTGCTTCAGTTAGGAAAAGCGCCTGATGATCCACACAAAAATGGCTGAATCAGGCACCTACGGATTAAAAGCGGCAAGAGGTTGCCATGACTCAAATGGTTCTCCCCCAGACCCCCGCGCCGGGGATACAGAAAGATGCTGGCGCGCAGAAAGCCAGCTCGGATCGCGACAGTGGCGCCGGTGAAAGCCGATATGAATCCGTATCTCGTGCTGAACAAAGGCGCCTCGATCGCCAACAGTCCGGGCGGAGCGATGCGCCCGATAATGCTCGCAACAATAACGCAAAATCCTCTGGAAACGGCGAGGGCGCCCAGAAGGTAAGCAAGACCGATTCGAAAAAGGCAGTCGGCGAAAGCAAAGTAGCTGATAAAGAGAATTCGGAAGCGGTGCCAAACACATCGCCGGATATGGAAACGAACGCAGCAGCGCTGACATTTGCCGAACTACAAGCACTGCTACTTCCGGGTGGTGGGCTACCAGATAATGCTGCGGCGAGTGGACCGGCCTCTATAAAGGGGAGTGAGCTGTTTGCTGGTTTGGCAGGGGGGAAGTCAGGGCAGGCTGTGTCTGGCAGCAGCGGTAGTCTGGTGACTGCGCTGCAATTAACCGAAGCATTGATTCCTGCGGGCGGAGACAAAGCCAGTGCCATGGACCCGGCCAGCCTACTAACCGGCAATCGGTTTGAGTCTGCGATGGAACTGGTTGCCCAACAAAACGCCAATAACGCCACTGGCAAGTTGGCGGCAGAAGCACAGGCACCCCTGCGGAGTTATGCAACATCGGTTGATGTGCCCGTAAACCACGCAGAGTGGGGGGATAAACTGATGGGTAAGCTGAGTTGGCTCACAGCCAAAAACCTGTCGGTTGCCGAGATTCACTTAACACCGCCAGATATGGGGCCCATGGAGGTTCGTGTTCGGGTGCAAAATGACCAGGCGAATATTACCGTGCATTCGGCGAATCCCGTGGTAAGAGAACAGTTGGAACTGCACTCGCACAGGCTGCGCGACATGCTGGGTGAGCAGGGGCTTGATCTGGCACAATTCGACGTTTCGGATAATTCCCGAAACCAGTCCGGACAGCAGGATTCAGATGAAGGAGACGACTCATCTGCCGGCTCTGGTTCAGTGCTTTCAGCTGCGGAAGGCACCAGTGAAGACATGCAAACTGATAATCTGGACCTAAGCTGGAAAGGCGCCGTTGATATTTTTGCTTGAAAGCCCACCCCTTATACTCAGCGTGAGGCGTCAAACCACTTTGCCCATCTCTCCTTGCAAGGCTAAACTGCGGTTCTGAGTGGAGGGTTGGGGCTTATGGCCCGCCCTTTGCAGACCTTGTATAAAAGTCATCGAAACGAACGTTCATTGACGGATTTTTGGCGAAAAACACTATGGCAGAAAACAGCGCAGCTGCGGTACCACCGGCCAAAAAAGGCAAACTAAAACTCATCATACTGCTGGTTGTGGTGGTGATTCTTGCGATTGCCTTGTCGGTTGCAGGAACCTTGTGGTTCCTCGGCGGTGGCTTACCCGGTATGGGCGACGACACGAAAGCTGAAGCCAGTGTTGCAGAGGAAACCTTCAGCCCCAGTGTTTATCTTGCCATCGAGAAAGCACTCGTAACGACAGTGCAGGGCGAGGGGCGCCAACGCTACGCTCAGGCTTATGTGGCTCTGGAGGCAGACGACCCGCAGGCACTGACGGCAGCACAGCTGCACTTACCGCTGATTCGTAGCCAGCTTGTTATGGTGCTTGGCAACAGCAGTTTTACAGAGCTGCAAACGCCAGAAGGCAGGCAGAATTTGGCGGCGAATATGCTGGTTACGGTGAATGAGGTACTGAAGCAAGAAGGGGAGCCTGCTGTCAGCAAGGTACTGTTCAGGAACTTTGTCGTTCAATAGATGTTTCGTTTAGGAGCGCGACGGCCAGAGCGTTACAGAGCAGGCCAAGCCAGACCAAAAAAAGCATTTTAGGCTAGTGCAAACAGAGCAACAGAGCCCGCACGCGGGTAAGGCTTTTCAGCGGCAGGACATGGTATGCAGGATTTACTGTCACAGGATGAAATTGATGCGCTCCTTCATGGCGTAGATGATGGTGACATTGATACCCATGAAGAAACCGACGAGGTTGGCGTAAAGTCATACGATCTTGCCAGCCAAGACCGTATTGTACGGGGCCGGATGCCCACGCTGGAAATGATCAACGAACGCTTCGCCCGTTATACCCGAATCAGCTTGTTCAACCTCTTGCGCCGCAACGCAGACGTTTCTACCGGCGGCGTTCAAATCATGAAGTTTGGTGAATACATACACACACTTTATGTGCCAACCAGTTTGAACCTCTGCAAAGTGCGCCCCTTGCGGGGCACATCCTTGTTTGTTCTGGATGCCAAGTTGGTGTTCAAGTTGGTTGATAACTTTTTTGGCGGTGAGGGTCGGCACGCAAAAATCGAAGGCCGGGAGTTTACCCCCACGGAAAACCGCATTGTGCAGATGGTGCTCAATCAGGTTTTCACGGACATGCAGGAAGCCTGGCAGGCAGTTATCAAAATAAACTTTGAATACCTCAATTCCGAGGTGAACCCCGCCATGGCCAATATCGTGAGCCCGAGCGAAGTGGTGGTGGTCAGCACTTTCCACATTGAACTCGATGGCGGTGGTGGCGAGCTGCACTTTGCTTTGCCCTATTCCATGATTGAGCCCATCCGTGATGTATTGGACGCTGGCGTTCAAAGCGACGTTGACGATATCGATGAGCGCTGGGTTGGTGCCCTACAGGAAGACATTAAAGAAGTTGAGGTACCGGTAAATACGACGGTGTGTAGGCGTAGAATTTCATTGCGGGAAATCGCCAAGTTAAAAGCTGGCGATATTATTCCGGTGGAAGTGCCTGACTATTTGACGGTAACCGCCAATGGCATTCCTATTTATAAAGCAACCATGGGAACCCGAGACGGAAAACTGGCGCTGAGAATTCATGAGCGGGCAACACGCCCCAAGGTAAAAAAACAACTGAAGGTAGAACGCAATGGCTGACGACAAGAAAGACGGTCAGGAGCTGAGCGAGGACGAAAAGCTGGCAGCCGAATGGGAAGCGGCCATGGAAGAGTCCGGCGATGAAGGCTCTGAAAAGTCGCTGGATGATGAATGGTCTCAGGCTATGGAAGAGGCCGGTGAAACCGGTGACAGTGCGGATGAGAGCGAAGATAGTGGAGTGCGTGCTGCACCCATGGAAGAGTTTGACGAAGGCACCATGGCGGCTCATGGTAGCGGGACACCACCCGATCTGGATGTGATTCTGGACATTCCTGTTAGCATCTCCATGGAGGTCGGGAATACCCAAATACCCATCCGTAACCTGCTGCAATTGAACCAAGGCTCGGTCATTGAGCTGGACCGGCTTGCCGGCGAGCCATTGGATGTGTTGGTGAACGGCACACTCATAGCCCACGGCGAAGTTGTTATGGTTAACGAGAAGTTCGGTATCCGCCTGACCGACGTGATCAGCCCGGGCGAACGCATCAAGCGGCTGCAAAAATAATATGTGGATAAAAACGGCAGTTGTGCCGCTGTTCCTGTTGGCCGCACCTGCCACTGCAGAAGAAACTGCCAAGGCCGCACAGAGTGCACCGGCAAAAATGGCAGGCAACGCGCCGGATACCTTGGGCACACTGCTTAGCCTCGGCGTTGGTTTGCTGGCGGTTATTGCGATTATCTACGGCTGCGCCTGGATTATTCGGCGAATGAACGGCATGACCGGAATGAACAATAATGCCATCAAGGTAGTCTCCGTGATGGCCATTGGAGCCCGAGAACGTATTGCCTTGATTGAAGTGGGCGGTCAGCAAATTCTGTTGGGCATTACCCCCTCGGCCATACGTACGCTGCAAGTCTTTGAAGAGCCGGTGGTTAAAGCAGGTAACCCGAACTCCGGAGATTTTGCCAAACGCTTGCAAGGCATAATCGGTAAATCCTGGACGGCTCCGAATAAGGAATGATTAGCCCTATGATGGTGGCCACACTCAAACGACTCGCTCCGCCTTTTATCGTGCTCGCAGGCTTATTCTGGGCGCCGCTCGCGTTTGCAGACTTGCCCGGTATTCCGGCGTTTACAGTTCAGCCCGGTGAGGGCGAGGGTGTTGAGGAATACACGGTAACCCTGCAGATTTTGGCGTTGATGACCGCGCTGACCTTTCTGCCCGCTATGTTGATGATGATGACCTCCTTCACTCGCATCATCGTGGTATTTGCCATTCTGCGTCAGGCGCTGGGCTTGCAGGCCACGCCTTCAAACCAGATACTGCTTGGCTTGGCTTTGTTTCTCAGTATTTTCATCATGAAGCCGGTGCTGGAAGAAGCCAACCGCGTTGGTTTACAGCCGTATCTACAAGAAGAAGTCACGTCTTTGGAAGCTGTTGAGCTTGCCAGCGCCCCCTTCAAGGAATTTATGTTGGGGCAGACACGTGAAGACGATCTTGCCCTGTTCATGCGGATTGCAGACGTTGAGTACGATACTGCTCAGGATGTCTCTTTCTGGATATTGATGCCCGCCTTCGTAACCAGCGAGCTTAAAACCGCGTTTCAAATAGGGTTTATTCTGTTTATTCCGTTTTTGGTTCTCGACATGGTTGTTGCCAGTGTATTGATGGCGATGGGTATGATGATGCTGTCGCCTATTATTATCTCGTTGCCGTTTAAGATTATGCTGTTTGTGCTGGTAGATGGCTGGGCCTTAATCATGGGTACACTCGCTGCCAGTTATGGGATATAGGAGGAATATATGACTCCGGAAACCGTTATCGACATAGTGCGCGAAGCGCTGTGGATGATCGTGCTTTTTGCCTCCGTCATTATCGGGCCGGGGTTGGTGATTGGTTTGGTGGTGAGTACATTCCAAGCGGCCACCCAAATTAACGAGCAAACCTTGAGCTTTCTTCCAAGGCTACTGGTAACGCTTATCGTGATCATAGCTTTGGGGCCCTGGCTGCTGACCAAGTTGTTGGATCACGCACACCGGCTGATATCCAGCATTCCTTACCTGATTGGCTGAGCCATGACTCCCATGGAACTCAGCGCTGACTTGCTCGGCCAGTGGGTAGGGCAGCACCTTTGGCCGCTCTTCCGCTTGGCCAGCTTTTTGATGGTTATCCCCATTTTTGGTACCCAGCTGGTTCCCGCCAGAGTGCGGTTGGGGCTTGCGC
Organism: Marinobacter sp. 1-4A; assembly: GCF_016597725.1. Taxonomy (GTDB): domain Bacteria; phylum Pseudomonadota; class Gammaproteobacteria; order Pseudomonadales; family Oleiphilaceae; genus Marinobacter. The sequence goes on along the minus strand of NZ_VCGY01000001.1, from coordinate 543,452 downwards.
TGTTAATGACTATTTTGATCGTGCCGATGATTCCGGAAGTGCCGCGGGTTGAAGCTCTCAGTGCGGATGCGGTCGTAATTACTCTTCAGCAAATCCTGATCGGCGTAGGTATGGGGTTTGCTTTAACTGCGCTCTGGCAACTGTTCGTAGTTGCTGGCCAAATGATTGCCATGCAGATGGGCTTGGGCTTCGCCTCGATGGTTGACCCCGCCAATGGCGTTAACGTGCCGGTATTAGCGCAGATCTACACTATTACTATTACTTTGCTGTTCCTCGCCATGAATGGGCACCTTGTGGCGTTCGAAGTCTTCATTGAGAGTTTCCGAACCATGCCTATAGGAATGGAAGGCCTTGGTCAGGTGGGTGTGTGGGAACTTGCTCACAGAATAAGTTGGATGTTCGCTTCTGCCATGCTGTTGGCATTGCCAGCGGTAACGGCGGTATTGATCGTAAGCATTTCCTTTGGCGTGATGACTCGCGCCGCACCCCAGATGAACATCTTTGCCCTTGGTTTTCCGATTGGCCTGATTTTTGGATTGTTTGCTATTTGGGTGCTGCACGCCAACTTTCTGCCGCACTTTCAAGAATACACCCAGCAAACGTTTGAATTTATGCGGGGCCTTCAAGGGCAACCCTAACGAAAAGGCCAAGAGCTAAAACATGGCTGAAGAAAACGACAACAGTCAGGAAAAAACCGAAGAGGCCACCCCCCGAAGGCTAGAAAAAGCCAAGGAGGATGGCCAGACTGCGCGCTCAAAAGAGCTGGCTACTATGGCTGTTTTGATTGCTGGCGCTGGCGGTTTGTTAATCTTCGGAACGCATCTGGGTGCCACGCTAGAAGCTATCATGCGCGACGCTTTCACGCTGGAGCGCTCTGCCATATTCGACACTCGGCACATGAGTGTGCAGTTGATAGCCTCCGCAAAAGCTGCCGCTTGGGCGCTTTCTCCCATTCTCCTGCTCCTACTCATCGCCGCGATTGCAGGCTCTATTGGCATTGGTGGTTTGCTATTCAGCGGTAAAGCCATAGCCCCCAAGCTAAACCGCATGGACCCTATCAAAGGCTTGGGTCGGATGTTCTCTGCGCGCTCTTTGATCGAGTTGGTTAAAGCCATTGCAAAAGTGGGTTTGGTGATGGCTCTGGCGGTTCTCATATTGGACGTTCGCACGGAAGATCTACTCTCCATCGCCAACGAGCCCGCCGTGCCAGCCATGGAGCACGTGCTATGGACCTTGGGCTGGAGCTTTTTCTTGCTTTCCTGTGCCACCATCATCATTGCCATTATCGATGTGCCGTTCCAGATTTTTGATCATCAGAAAAAGCTGAGAATGACCAAGCAGGAAGTCAAAGACGAATACAAGGATTCGGAAGGCAAGCCTGAGGTTAAGGGTAAAATCCGCCAGCTCCAACGCGAAATGGCCCAGCGCCGTATGATGCAGGATGTGCCAACGGCGGATGTGGTGATCACCAACCCGACTCACTATGCTGTGGCGTTAAAATACGATCCGGATTCTATGGGCGCGCCAATGGTTGTGGCAAAGGGCAATGACCAGACGGCTTTCAAAATCATGGAGATTGCCCGCGAGCACAAGGTCGAGATTCTGCGCACGCCGCCGTTAACCCGCGCGGTGTATCACAACAGCGACATAGGCGACGAAATCCCCGATGGCCTGTACATGGCCATCGCTCAGGTTCTGGCTTATGTGTTCCAGCTCCGGCAATTCCGTAAGGGACGTGGGCCTAAGCCTGGTATGCCTGACCTTCCGATTCCTTCTGATTTGCGGCGTGATATCTGAGTTGGGCTTCCAGCATTATAGTTTTGTGGCAGAGCAGCAGTGGTGGGGCTGTTCAGGACACGCTACTAGCCCATCCCTGGGCGCTTGACGGTGGCCGTCCTTGGCCACCGACAGTCCTGAACAGCCCCACCACTGCTGCTTCTTAAACATCGCGATATCGCTGGCAAGAAAACACATTAATATGATTTCGATTGTATTATTTCGATCGAGCTACGTTGAGGTATCCGAAAAGTTGGATAGCCTGCGGGTGAGTGCCCCTCCCAAAAATGTCGTAGGCCAAGGATGGCCGGAGACAAGCGCACATGGATGTGCTCGTAGCGGTTTTTGGGAGGGGCACTCACCCGTAGGCACACATTTAAGTCGGCAGGCTTAGTAAAAGAGGGGCAGTGCAAAGAAGAGATCACCACCAGTGCCAGAAGGCACCAGTGGCGCAATAACTAACGTTGAGATCAGTTCTCTTTGTGCTCGTAAATAGCCTTACCCCAGGCTTCGCGGCTACCCGGAAGAATCAGGTTCAGGATGATGGCCGCCACCGCACATAAGGCGATACCTTCAAGGTGGCCCAGCACCATGCCGCCGATGCCGAATACCAGTGTGACACCCACGATAACCAGATTCCGCGATTGGGAAAGATCAACCTGATGACGGATTAGCGTGCTCATACCCACCACCGCAATGGAGCCAAACAGCAGGCACAGAATGCCGCCCATCACCGGCACCGGAATCGTTTGCAGAACCGCACCAAACTTGCCTACAAACGCCAAAACGATGGCAGTGCAGGCCGCCCACCACATAACCTTCGGGTTAAAATTGCGGGTCAGCATCACCGCGCCGGTCACTTCGGAGTAAGTGGTGTTCGGTGGCCCGCCCAACAGAGCCGCGGCACTAGTGGCCAAGCCGTCGCCTAGCAGTGTGCGGTGCAAACCGGGCTTTTCGAGGTAGTTTTTTCGGGTCACATTGCCAATCGCCAGAATATCGCCAATGTGTTCAATGGCCGGGGCAATGGCAACCGGGATCATGAACAGAATGGCGCCCCAGCTGAACGCAGGTGCTACAAAGTTAGGAACCGCAAGCCAAGGTGCCTGCTGGATAGGTGTTGTATCAACTACGCCTGCAAACGCAGAAAGCACATACCCAACAATCACGCCAAACATGATAGGGATCAGCCGGAAGATGCCCTTGGACCATACCGATGCAACAATCGTCACAGCAAGCGAGATCATAGCAATCCAAAGAGCGGTAACCTGTGGGATCAGCTGAACGGCGCCATCGCCTGTGCGGCCAGAAGCCATGTGCACAGCAACCGGGGCCAACCCAAGACCGATCACCATAATGACCGGGCCAATGACCACGGGGGGCAGCAGGCGAGTTACAAAGCCGGTGCCACGGAGTTTTATCGCACCGCTGAGAAGAACATAAAGAATGCCCGCCGCCATCAGACCGCCTAGAGTTTCCTCAAGACCGAATTTGCCCTTGGAAGCAATTACCGGTGCGATAAATGCGAAAGACGAGGCGAGAAAGATCGGGATCTGGCCGCCGGTCACAATATGGAAAATAAGTGTGCCAAGGCCTGCGGTGAAGAGAGCAACGTTCGGATCAAGGCCGGTGATCAAGGGCATCAGCACCAAGGCGCCGAAGGCTACAAGTAGCATTTGGGAGCCGGCGATAGCCTGCTTCCAGATCGAATCTGTAGTGTGATCTTGCATGATCAGTTGTCCTTTTGCTTGGTGCCGAAGATTTTGTCACCGGCATCGCCAAGCCCGGGCAGGATGTAGCCCTTCTCGTTCAGGCCGTCGTCCACAGACGCAGTGTAAATGGAAACGTCCGGGTGCTTGTCCAGAACATTTTTAATACCTTCCGGTGCAGCAACCAGGACCAACGCGCGAATCTCGGTACTTCCGGCTTTCTTAAGCACATCGATAGTGGAAATCATTGAGCCGCCGGTCGCAACCATAGGGTCAACAATCAGAGCCATACGCTGATCCAGCTCACCCACCAGCTTTTCCAAATAGGTATTGGCTTCCAGCGTTTCTTCGTTTCGAATCTGGCCCACCACACTTACCCGTGCCACCGGGATTAGGCTAAGAACGCCATCCAGCATGCCGAGCCCGGCCCGTAAAATAGGGACGATAGTGATTTTCTTGCCTTGGATTTGCTCCACGCTGACCGGCCCTGCCCATCCCTCAATGGTTTTTTCCTGCAGGCTGAAATCCTTGGTGGCTTCATAGGTCAGCAAAGCACCGACTTCCTGTGCCAGCTCACGAAAATTTTTAGTGCTGATCTCGGCGCGACGCATCAAGCCGAGTTTGTGTCTGATCAGGGGGTGTCTTACCTCGTGGACTGGCATGGGCTCACCTGTTTTATGGGTCTGGGTTTGAGGGGCAATGTCGCGATTAAGTGGCGCAAGGATACCGCATCTTACAAGGTGAGTCAGGCACCTAAAGCCACCTGCCAAGTGAAAATTTGAACGCGCTGGTATGGATCTTGCGGTAACAGGGTTAAAGATACTTTGGCGTCAGAATCTCGACCCTGAAAACGCCTTCAGAAACAGTAAATCGGAGATGCTTAGGGCATGGACAGAGCTTTAGTCCTCAATAACGTCAAATCCCTGACGCAGGGCAACCTCGGCGTACCCATCATGCTGATGGGGCTGTTGGGTATGATGATTCTGCCCATGCCAGCGTTTTTGCTAGACGTTTTCTTCACCTTCAACATCACGCTTTCGATTGTCATTCTGCTGGTGTGCGTATACGCACTGCGGCCGATGGAGTTTGCGTCCTTCCCAACGGTATTGCTGGTGGCAACCCTGTTGCGCTTGGCGCTTAACGTGGCATCTACGCGAATTGTTTTGTTGGAAGGGCACGAAGGCGGTGATGCCGCAGGTAAAGTTATTGAGTCCTTTGGCGCGGTGTTGATCGGCGGTAACTATGCGGTTGGTCTGGTGGTGTTTGCCATTTTAATGATCATCAACTTTTTGGTGGTAACAAAAGGTGCGGGCCGGGTTTCGGAAGTAAGCGCACGTTTTACATTGGATGCCATGCCAGGCAAACAAATGGCAATCGATGCGGACCTGAACGCGGGGTTGGTTAATCAGGATGAGGCCAAGCACCGGCGGGAGGAGATTGCTCAGGAAGCGGATTTCTACGGCTCCATGGACGGTGCTTCAAAATTTGTGAAGGGCGATGCGGTTGCGGGCTTATTGATTCTGGCCATCAATATCATTGGTGGTGTTGCCATCGGTATGCTTCAGCATGGACTTGATTTTGGGTTGGCCATGGAGCGTTACGCGCTACTCACCATCGGTGATGGTTTGGTTGCACAGATTCCGTCGCTGCTGCTTTCCACCTCCGCTGCCATCATGGTTACCCGGGTTACCTCCAGTCAGGATATGGGTGGGCAGATTCTTCAGCAAATGTTCAGCGCGCCCAAAGCTCTGGGTATTGCCGCAGGCATTCTGATTCTGCTTGGGTTGATTCCGGGGATGCCCCATGTGGCTTTCCTCGGGCTGGGTGGGCTTGCGGCGGGAGCTGCCTGGTACATCTGGAACAAAGATCGGCAAACGGTTGAAGAGGGTAGCTCGTTTCCGGGCCGAGGTGGTGCGGGTGTTGTTTCGGGGAGTGGTGGGCGTGATATCCCCTTGAGCGGCGATGTAGGAGGTGATCAGGGCCGCCAGCTTCCCGCGCCGGGAGAAACCCGCGAGTTGGGTTGGGATGATGTGGCAACGGTGGATATTGTCGGACTGGAAGTGGGTTATCGCCTGATACCGCTGGTAGATAGGACCCAGGGCGGCCAGCTACTCAGCCGTATAAAAGGTGTTCGCAAGAAGCTGTCGCAGGATATGGGCTTCCTCATGCCTTCTGTGCATATTCGAGACAATCTGGACCTCATGCCCAATGTGTATCGCATCACTTTGATGGGTGTCACGTTAGCAGAGGCGGAAATCCACCCAGACCGTGAGCTGGCCATAGATCCCGGGCAAGTATTCGGAAAAGTAGAAGGTATAGAAGGCAAAGACCCGGCCTTCGGTTTGGATGCCAGCTGGATTGAGCCTGAAAAGAAAGATCAGGCTCAGACGCTGGGCTATACCGTGGTGGACGCAAGCACCGTTGTGGCTACGCACTTGAATCAGGTGTTGCAAAAACACGCTCACGAACTGCTTGGGCATGAAGAAGTTCAGAAATGGCTGGATCAGTTGGAGAAAGCGTCGCCCAAGTTGGCAGAAGAGTTGGTGCCAACCACTGTGTCTATCAGCCTCTTGCTAAAGGTACTGCAGAATCTGCTCAAAGAAGAAGTGCCTATCCGCGATATGCGCTCCATTGCTGAATCCATAGTGAACGTGCATCCGAAGAGCCAGGACCCCAAGCTGCTGACTACAGTAGCGCGTCAGTCTTTGCGGCGGATGATTGTTCAAAGCATCTGTGGCAATGATCAAGAGATCCCTGTGATTACTCTCGATCCGGATTTGGAACAGTTGTTGCTTAAGTCTGTTCAGCAGAGTCAACAATCTGGCGGCCAAGAAGATATAGGCATGGTGTTGGAGCCGAACATGGTGGAGAAACTGCAGCGTTCATTACAAGACAGCGTGCAGCGGCAGGAAATGCTGGGGAAACCAGCCATCTTGCTGGTGTCCGGGCCGCTGCGGCCGGTGCTCGCCAAGTTTGCCAGTTACGGTGTGGAGCGGCTGCATGTGCTCTCTTATCAAGAAATACCGGATAACAAGCAGATAACGATCGTGGCGTCTGTTGGTCAATAAGCCAGCGGATGAAAGAACGGACAACGCAGGAGATGCGTTGCCGGTGGAGGATGCAATATCATGAAAGTGAAACGTTTTTTTGCCAAAAGCATGGCTGAAGCCCTGAAGCAGGTCAGTGAGCAGATGGGGCCGGATGCTGTCATCCTTTCCAACCGCCGAGTAGATGGCGGCGTTGAAATTGTCACGGCTCTGGATTACGACGAAAACATGGCGCGCCAAAGCCTTGGCGAGCAAGCTAGTGAAGCCACCAACGGCGCACGTCTTGCTGAAATGCAGGCAGAGCGCCATCGTCGGCTGGAAGATGAACTAAGCCGGTCCCGCACTCGTATTCGTGACGTGCGGGAAAGCCGGGCCGCGCGCGGGCAGAGCTATGCCGAAGCCTCCTTTGTGGATTTGCATGAGGCCGCGAGCGACGAATACATAGAGCCGTCTTCACAAGGTGCCAGCACACCCAATTACTCCGATGAGCTTGCGCGCATGCGTGCGGAAATCAGCTCCTTGCGGGACCTAATGAACGGCCGGCGTGCTGAGCCTGAAAAGCCGGGCGTCAACGCGGTTCAGCAGCGGCTTGCAGAACGTTTACAGGAATTTGGCCTGAGCCAAAACCTTGCTGGTTCACTTTCCCGTCGGCACAAAGGCGGCAAGCTGGAAGATGGTTGGAAGCAGTCGCTAAAAATGCTCGTGGCGGGCCTGCGCACGCCGCACCAAGAATGGCTGGATGAGGGTGGGGTGTACGCATTGGTTGGCCCTACAGGCTCCGGCAAGACAACCACCATTGGCAAGCTCGCAGCGCGTTATGTGCTGAAACACGGAGCAGATTCTATCGCTCTGGTCACAACAGACCGTTACCGGGTGGCAGCACATGAGCAGCTTTTTGTGTTTGGTCGCATACTGAATGTTCCGGTTCGGGTTGTGGATGAAAGCAACACGCTTGATGATATTCTTGATGAGCTGTCAGACCGTCATCTGGTGCTGATCGACACTGCGGGTTTGACCAGTTCCGATAAGGGCTATCAGGAACAGTTGGCAGAGTTGGCGCGCAGCCACCATAAGGTTCGTACACATTTGGTTGTTTCAGCCACCAGCCAGCCACGCATTATGAAATCCGTCTGGCATTGCTATAAGATGGCAAGTCTTACGGGCTGCGTGATGACAAAAATTGACGAAGCCCTGACTCTGGGCGAATCTTTGGGCTTTGTGATGGAAACCGGTTTGCCGGTGGCCTACTACACAGACGGACAAAAAATCCCGGGAGATTTGCATCATGCTGAAGCGGTCCCGTTGGTACGTTTGGCCGTTGAGCGTCTGAAAATATCTCAGCAGCAAATGGCTGCGGAGCAAGTGCCCGGTACGGAGCGCCCGCGGGAAACTGCATGAGGTCGTGAGGGCCTGAGTTGTATCCGGCTATGAACCATGTCCGGTTAAATCTGGCGAGAGATAATAAACAGTATGAGCAAAGCACATCCGGTACAGGTGATAGCGGTTTCCGGCGGCAAAGGCGGGGTCGGCAAGAGTAATATTTCGGTTAACCTTGGCATTGCACTGGCACAGAAAGGCAGACGCGTGGTTCTGCTTGACGCCGACCTTGGTCTGGGAAATCTGGATGTGTTGCTCGGCGTTACCGCCAACCATACTTTGCAGGATGTTTTGGCAGGGGAGTGTGACCTCCGAGACGTTCTGGTGAACGGCCCCGGTGGTATCAAAATTGTTCCGGCTTCTTCCGGAACCCAGCGCATGACCCAGCTCAGCCCTATGGAACACGCAGGCCTGATCAACGCTTTTAGTGAGCTGGGCGATCAGATTGACGTGCTTATTGTGGATACAGCTGCCGGTATCTCCGAATCGGTTGTGAGCTTTTTGCGAGCCTCACAAGAGCTCCTTCTGGTGGTGTGCGATGAACCAACGTCCATCACAGACGCCTACGCATTGATTAAACTGATGAACCGTGATTACGGCACAAACCGCTTCCGAATTCTTGCAAACCAAGTGGGGAGTGAGCAAGAAGGCCGTCATTTGTTCGAAAAACTGACCCGTGTTACCGAGCGATTTCTCGATGTGGCACTACAATACGTAGGTATGGTGCCTTACGACGAGGCTGTTAAAAAAGCGGTTCAGCGCCAGAAGGCTGTGCTGGATGCTTATCCTAGGGCCAAAGCCTCGGTTGCGATCAGGGCGCTGGCAGAGAAAGTAGAAAGCTGGCCGCTACCAACTTCTCCCCGCGGTCACTTGGAGTTTTTTGTGGAGCGGCTCGTCGAAGTCTGAAACGGATCCCGTCTAACAACACCGGATGCATGACATTGGCGAAAAATCTGGGAATATACCACCAGACTGGCGTGAAAAGTCCCTCGGAACTCGTTGAGACTCACGCCCCTCTGGTTAAGAAAATTGCACTTCATCTTATGGCGCGCTTACCGGCCTCGGTGCAGCTCGACGACCTTATGCAGGCGGGCATGATCGGGTTGCTGGAAGCGGCTCAGCGCTACAGTTCAACCAAAGGCGCAACCTTTGAAACCTATGCAGGAATCCGCATTCGCGGATCGATGGTCGATGAGATCCGCAAAGGCGACTGGGTGCCGCGCTCTGTTCATCGGAACGCCCGCCGGGTTGCCCGGGCAATCAAGGCTGTAGAAGATCGCGAGGGCCGCGAGGCGCAAGACTTTGAGGTGGCGGAAGAACTCGACATGGAGCTTTCCGAATATCACGCCACTCTGGCCGATGCCAACAGCGGTCGACTTTTTAGTCTGGATGAGCTCAATGAATCCGGAGAGCTGCCGATAGAAGAAACAGAAGCCAGTGATAATCCGTTGGATGGTCTAACGTCTGACTCGTTTCGCAGCAATTTGGCTGCGGCTATCGAGCAGCTTCCCGAGCGGGAAAAGCTTGTGTTGAGCCTTTATTATCAGGAAGAGCTGAACCTAAAGGAAATCGGTGCTGTGCTGGGAGTCAGTGAAAGCCGGGTCAGCCAAATTCACAGTCAGGCAGCGTTGCGATTACGTGGCAGGCTTTCTGAATGGCGCCTTGAGGAACACAACTAGAGTGTAGTATTTGGTAACCGGCGCTTTACAAGCGCGATAAAGACCAGACAATACATAGTTAAACCAGCGGCCTGCTACACTTTGAGCACATAGGCTAAACGAATTCCGGGTCTTACTAACTGGAGGTCCCTTTGGACAAGAACATGAAAATTCTCATTGTGGATGACTTCTCCACAATGCGGCGGATTATCAAAAACCTGCTCCGTGATCTGGGCTTCACCAATACCGATGAAGCAGATGACGGCAATACCGCTCTACCCATGCTTAAAAGCGGCAAGTACGATTTTCTGGTGACAGATTGGAATATGCCCGGAATGTCCGGCTTTGACCTGCTCAAAGCGGTACGGGCTGATGAGAACTTGAAAACCCTTCCTGTTTTGATGGTTACAGCCGAAGCCAAGCGCGACCAAATTGTGGCAGCAGCTCAGGCCGGGGTGAACGGTTACGTGGTAAAGCCTTTCACGGCCGCCGTTCTCAAAGAAAAAATCGAGAAGATTTTTGAACGTATCCAGTAACTGAAAATCGGATGGGTCGTATGAGCGATGACAAAAAGATCCACCGGGATCTTGAGCCAGAAGTGACCGAAAAGCTCCGGCATCAGTCAGCAGAACTCGCCCAATGTGTTGAGAGCGGCGACTATGCCGGTGCCATGAATCTGATCAACCAGTTGAGCGAAGTCAGGGATCAGAGCCTTTATCGTGAAGTTGGACGGCTAACACGGTCGCTGCACGAGGCAATTCGTAATTTCCAGATAGATCCCCGTAGTCAGGAGCAGAAAGAAGTGCTGTCGCTGATGACAGATGCGTCCGACAGGCTGGCATACGTTGTTCAGATGACGAGTCAGGCTGCCAACCGCACCATGGATCTGGTGGAAGAAAGCATGCCAATCGCCAACACGCTGCGCGAAGACGCTTCATCATTAAGAGAAGAGTGGCAACGGTTAGGCCGTCGCGAAATGCAGCCTGCCGAATTTCGCGAACTGTATGGCCGGGTTGATGCTTTTTTCCTGAGTGTCACCAAGGACGCAGATACCATATACAACAGTTTTTCAGAGATTCTGCTGGCGCAGGATTTTCAGGATTTGACCGGGCAGGTGATTCAGCGTGTGACGGCCTTGGTTAAAGAGGTTGAAGAGCAAATGCTCAGCTTAGTGGTCATGGCCAGCCACGTTGATCAACTTACCGGCACAGTGCATCAAATTGATAGTGAGGAAGTCTCTGCCGAACAAGGCGTGGGGCCTCAGATGAAAGCTGAAGAGCGTGAAGATGTTGTCTCGGGACAAAACGACGTAGACGATTTGTTGTCGAGTCTCGGTTTCTGAATATGAGAGGTTAGCCCATGGCGTTCGATGCCGATGATGAGATCCTGCAGGACTTCCTCGTAGAGGCCGGGGAAATTCTCGAGAAGCTGTCTGAGCAGCTTGTAGATCTTGAGCAACATCCTGATGACAGTGATCTGCTCAACGCTATATTCCGTGGGTTCCATACCGTAAAAGGCGGTGCGGGCTTCCTGCAACTGGAGGCGCTGGTTAACTGCTGCCACTCTGCGGAAAACGTGTTTGACATACTGCGCAACCACAAGCGGTCCGTGGACTCCGAGCTAATGGACGTTGTTCTGGAGGCTCTGGACTACGTTAATGCCATGTTCGATCAGGTGCGTAACGGGGAAGAGCTAACCCCCGCGCCCGATGAGCTGATTGCTGCGTTGGATGCACTTGCACAGCCCCAAACCGAAGCTTCTTCGTCTGTCGCCGAAGAGCCTATTCCTGCTGAAGACTCTGTAGAAAGCGCTCAGGATGGCGGTGATATCACTGATGATGAATTCGAGCAGTTGCTCGATGCATTGCACGGCGATGCGCCTGTTTCGGCTCCGGACAACAGCCCGACGAGTGACGAGCAGGTGGCCTCTGCGAATGGTGACACTAACGGCAGCGCCTCCGGCGATGACATTACCGATGACGAATTTGAAGCTTTGCTGGATGAGCTACACGGCAAAGGCAAGTTTGCTGCAAAACCGGTTGAAAGCGACAACACCGAAGCCACAAGCGCTGATGCACCGGAAGCGGGTAATGCCGGTGAACTGATCACTGACGACGAGTTTGAAAATCTGTTGGATGAGCTACACGGCAAGGGCGGAAGCCCTACAGCCAGCGCCTCCGAGAAAGAACCAGTGAAGCCGCAGCCACCGCAGAAGAGTGCCGAGCCCGCGAAAGCCGCGCCCAAGCCTGAAAAGAAACCTGACGCCAAGCCAGCGGCTAAAGAGCCCGCCAAACAAGCCGCTCCTCCTAGAGAAGCACCCGCGGCGGAAACCACGGTTCGCGTCGATACCAAACGTCTGGATGACATCATGAACATGGTGGGCGAGTTGGTGCTGGTTAGAAACCGGCTTCAGAGATTGGGCTCTGAGAGCGAAGACGAGCACATGCACAAGGCCGTTTCCAGCCTCGATGTGGTTACAACCGATCTTCAGGCCGCGGTGATGCAAACTCGCATGCAGCCGATCAAGAAAGTGTTTGGCCGCTTCCCGCGTGTTGTCCGCGATCTTGCCCGTAGTATGAAAAAAGAAGTGAACTTGGTTATGCATGGCGAGGACACGGATCTCGACAAGAACCTTGTCGAAGCCCTTTCCGACCCGCTTGTGCATTTGGTTCGCAACTCTGTGGACCACGGAATCGAAGCGCCGGATGTGCGAGAGAAAGCTGGCAAGCCAAGGCAGGGGACGGTCACCCTCTCAGCGGAACAGGAAGGGGACCACATTCTTTTGTCCATCGATGATGATGGCGCTGGCATGGACCCGGAAGTGCTCCGCCGCAAAGCGGTAGAGAAAGGCATTTACGATCAAGATGCCGCTGATCGGCTAACCGATACTGAGTGTTTTAATCTGATTTTTGCCGCTGGTTTTTCAACCAAGGAACAAATTTCTGACGTTTCTGGCCGCGGCGTGGGCATGGATGTGGTGAAAACCAAAATCAACCAGCTCAACGGTCAACTCAGTATTGTTTCAGCGTTGGGTAAAGGCTCGCGCATCATCATAAAAGTGCCCCTGACTCTGGCAATCATGCCAACCTTGATGATTAAGCTTGATGACCAGTCTTTTGCTCTGCCACTGGTAAATGTGGTGGAGATATTCCATCTGGACTTGACCCGCACCAACATTGTGGATGGGCGTGAGTGTATTGTTGTACGAGACAATGTGTTCCCGCTATTCCACATAAAGCGCTGGCTGGTTAAAGGCTCTGTAGGCTCGGGTCGCCCGGAAAACGGGCACGTTGTTATTGTTGCCATGGGCACTCGCAAGGTTGGCTTTGTTGTAGACCAGCTAGTAGGTCAGGAAGAAGTGGTTATCAAACCGCTGGGGCGCGGGCTGCAGGGAACGCCCGGTATGGCTGGTGCGACGATTACCGGTGACGGTCGTATAGCGCTTATTATTGATGTGCCTAGCTTGCTGCAGCATTACAGTTAATGATGCTTTGTTGACTGCCGGCGCTTTCCACCGACTGGCTGAAGGCGCTTTCCACCGACAGGCTGAAGGCTCTATGGAACAAAGCACACGGCACACAGGTAGGAGAATTGGATGACGGTTTCTGTCCTGGTCGTTGACGACTCAGGGTTCTTCCGCAAACGGCTGACAGAGATACTGACCTCGTCGGGGCAGATCCGCGTTGTGGGTGTGGCGGCTAACGGCCGGGAAGGCGTTGAGCTGGCGGCATCCCTGCGCCCGGATGTTATCACCATGGACTACGAAATGCCGATTATGGACGGCATTTCGGCTGTGCGGGAAATTATGCAAAAGCATCCGACTCCCGTGCTGATGTTTTCGTCGCTCACTTACGAAGGCGCCAGAATAACACTGGATGCGCTGGAAGCCGGGGCCGTTGATTTTCTGCCGAAAAACTTCGAGGAAATTGCCAGAGACGGCAGCCAGCTGCAAAAAATCCTGATTGATCGCGTGCTGGATGTTGCCCGCAGCCGTCCGTCCGGTCGGTCGCAGCCTCCCGCACCACCGGCATCCCCAAGGCCTGCTTCGCCATCTGCGCGTGCACCCTTGGCTAAGCCTTCCACGGCGGGCCGCCCTTTGGCATCTGGTCGTCAGTCTGCGCAATCACTTCCGGAAGAGCCCCCCAAACGGCCTACGCGAAAAGGCCCCGCACGGCACTATGCCGTTGTAGCGATTGGCACCTCTACTGGTGGACCAGTGGCGCTCCAACGTGTGCTGAGTGTGTTACCTGCTAACTTTCCCTCGCCGATTGTGCTGGTTCAGCACATGCCTGCGAGCTTTACGCCAGCGTTTGCCGAACGCCTGAATAAACTTTGCAAGATAGAAGTCCGGCAAGCGGAAGACGGCGATAGTCTGCGCCCGGGTTTGGCGTTGCTTGCGCCCGGCGGCAAACAGATGATGATCGAAAACCGCAGTGGCCAGCCCAGAGTCCGGATTTTGCCCGGAGACGAGAGGCTCAATTACCGACCGTGTGTTGACGTTACCTTCGGCTCTCTCGCTCGGGCTTATCCTGGCAAAACCCTTGGTGTGATTCTTACCGGCATGGGCTCCGATGGCCGTGAGGGCTGTCGAATGATGAAACAAAGCGGTTCGCCTATCTGGTCGCAAGATGAAAAGTCGTCGGTCATTTATGGCATGCCTATGGCCGTTGCCAAAGCTGGCCTAAGTGATGAAGTGTTGTCGTTAGACGAAGTTGGCCCCCGACTGATTGAGGGCGTTTGTTAATGGATGTCCTAAGCCTGCTCGGAGTGGTTCTGGCATTTGCCGCCATCCTTGGCGGTAATTTGCTTGAAGGCGGCGCACTGAGCTCACTGTTTAATGGCCCTGCTGCGATTATCGTAATTGGTGGCACCTTGGCTGCAACGATTCTTCAAACCTCTTGGCCGGTATTAAAGCGGGCCTTTGCTCAGGTTCGTTGGGTGTTTGTTCCGCCGTATATCAGTATTGAAGATGGCATTGGCAAGGTGATCGACTGGAGCGTAAAGGCCCGCAAGCAGGGCTTGTTGGGGCTTGAGGGGCTGGCGGAAAACGAACCGGAAAATTTTGCGCGCAAAGGTCTTCAGCTGCTGGTGGATGGGGCCGAAACAGAAACCATCCGCAGCATTATGGAAATTGATTTGGATTGTCGGGAGCAGCACAACCTGGAGGCGGCGCGGGTGTTTGAGGCTATGGGTGGGTATTCACCCACAATTGGCATTATTGGCGCGGTCATGGGGCTGATCCAGGTAATGACCAATCTTGAAAACCCGGAGTCCCTCGGCAGCGGAATCGCGACGGCGTTTGTAGCAACTATCTACGGTGTGGCCTTGGCAAACCTGCTGTTTTTTCCGGTTGCCAATAAATTGCGCGGATTGGTGAAAGAGCGCTCACGATACGAAGATATGATGATCGATGGTCTAATCGCCATCGCGGAGGGCGAGAACCCTAAATCCATTGAATTGCGGCTGCGGGGCTTCCTGCAGTAGGCAAACCCGGTTCTTATTATGCGGCGTCGCAGGCAACCACAGGACGATTTGCACAACAAAGAGCGTTGGTTGATTTCCTATGCGGATTTCATAACTCTATTGTTTGCTTTTTTTGTGGTGATGTACTCTGTCTCTTCGGTAAATGAAGGTAAGTACAAGGTACTTTCCGAGACCCTTACCGGCGTTTTTAACGCGCCCCAGCGATCCTTTCAACCCATCGAAATCGGTGACCAACCTCCGCGCCCGGAGGTCACTGCCACGGAGGACGTTATTCCTCCTGAGGTAACCGAGGCGCCAAGAAATCCCGAGCAAGAATCGCAGGCACGGACTGAGGCTTTACGCACTATGGCAAACCAATTGGCCATGGAGTTTGACGAGCTCATTGATCGCGGTGTGGTTACGCTTGAAACCAATGACCGTTGGCTGTCACTCAACCTACCAGACAGCCTTCTTTTTGGCAGTGGCAATGCCGAACCACATTATGACGCGTTTGAGGTGATGGATAAGGTGGCGCGGGTTCTCAGAAACCGGGACAACGCAGTAAAGGTTGAAGGCTTCACCGATAACCAGCCCATTCGCACTCAGCGTTTTCCGTCCAACTGGGAGTTGTCAGCAGCCCGGGCGGCTGCCGTTGTACGTATGTTGGATATGGAAGGTATTGAGCCTGAACGCCTAGCAGCGGTCGGTTATGGCGAGCACCAGCCTCTGGCCCGCAACGACACAGAAGAAGGGCGACGTCGCAACCGGCGTGTGGTGCTCTTGATCTCCCGTGAGGCCAGCATCCGCGGCGTTATGCGCTAAGGTGTTTAACCGCATTGTAATGTCTGGCACGGTTTCTGTATTACTCCATCAATATTCATTCAAGCGGCAACAGGCTGCCGGTTCGTAACGCGTTCAAGTTGCGTGGGAACTGGCCGATAAATCTTGATACAAGGTGATTTTAGTGCGTCGCAACAACGTAGTTTCTGGAGTAAAAGCGTGCGAATCTGGGCAGTAGCCAATCAGAAAGGTGGAGTGGGTAAAACCACCTCTGTGGTCACTTTGGGTGGCCTGCTGGCGGAGCGTGGCAAACGCGTTCTGGTGGTTGATCTTGATCCTCATGGCTCTCTAACCAGTTGGTTTGGGTATGACCCAGACACACTCGCACACAGTGTTTTTGATCTGTTTCAGCATCAGGGCAAGGTACCAGAGGGGCTTCCTGCTCAGCTTATTACAGACACCGGCTCTCCCGGGCTAGCCCTGTTGCCAGCGAGCACGGCGCTCGCAACCTTGGAGCGTCGAATGGTTGGCGTTGAAGGCATGGGCCTGATTATCTCCCGGGCACTTACTCAGCTCTGGGACGATTTTGATTACGTTCTTCTTGATAACACGCCCTCGCTGGGTGTTCTGATGGTCAATGCCTTGGCAGCGGCACAGCATCTTGTTATTCCGGTGCAAACCGAGTTCCTCGCCATCAAAGGGCTTGAACGCATGCTGCACACCCTGCAGATGATCATGCGTTCCCAGAAGAACCCGTTGCCTTACACCATCGTGCCCACCATGTTTGACCGGCGCACTCAGGCTTCGGTGAAGAGCCTAAATCAGCTTCGTAAAACCTATCAGGACAATCTGTGGAAGTTTGCGGTGCCGGTGGATACGAAATTTCGTGACGCCAGTCAGGCCGGAATTATTCCCTCTCAGCTGGATGCGCAAACCCACGGTGTTCGGGCGTACCGGCACCTGTTGGATGATTTGTTGGCAAGAACAGGTGCGATGAAGGAGCGTCAGCATGGCTGACGAAAAATTGACAAAGCTGGCAGACCCGACCACGGCCATTGCCAGTTATCTGGACGAATTGCTACACACGGCAACGGACACGGCTTTGCGTGAGGAGCTTGAAGAACCCAAACCGGCTCCAGCTCGAAAACCCGTGGCTGCACCCAAGCCGGTAATTGCACCCAAGCCGGTGATGGCGCCTAAACCCGAGCCCGCGCCTCTGGTAAAGGTTGCACCACAACCCGTGCAGGTTCCAGAGTCCGTTGCTGTAGCGACGTCCACGCCGAAGCTGACGCCTGAGCCCGCGCGAGATGAGCCTGCACTGCGCCCGGAGTGGTCAGAGCGGCCGTTTGAGTGTTTGATTTTTACCGTCGCCGGTTTACAACTTGCGGTTCCTCTGGTGTTGTTGGGCGCTATTCACCGGATTGAAGAAGATATTCGGCCCATTCCCGGTAGTCCCCGATGGTACATGGGTATCCGTGTAGGCTCTGAACGGAACCTGAGGGTTGTAGATACCGCTGAATGGATAATGTCTGGAAGAGTGCCAACCAATGCTCGCGACAACTACCGGTTTGTTATTCGCTTGGATAACAGCGAATGGGGGCTAGCCTGTGATGACGTAGCCCAGTCGTTCACCCTAAGCCCAGACGATGTGCGCTGGCGCACGGCTCGCAGCAAGCGGCCCTGGTTGGCGGGAACAGTGATTGAGCAAATGTGTGCTCTGGTTGATGTGCGCACCATGGCGGATTTGCTAGTGCGTGCAGAACGGGAGCATCATCTAGATTTGAACTGACCGGCTGGCCCGGTTACGCAATGAAACCGTGCTGTACTGGCACGGTTTGTGCCCTTAACTATAGTATTGGGCACTGATGATGTTTTTTTGACGATCAGGTTGCCCGCCGGGCAGCCGAATAGGAGATACAGGCTATGGCAGCCCCAAGCGGACAGCAAAATCAGGCCCATGATGATCAGGTCTTGCAGTATGTGACCTTCCGGCTGGATAACGAGACTTATGGTCTGAACGTTATGCAGATTCAGGAAGTACTGAGGTACACGGAGATTGCACCCGTACCGGGGGCTCCGGATTACGTTCTCGGTATTATCAATTTGCGTGGCAATGTGGTGACGGTTATCGATACCCGCCGCAGGTTCGGATTGGCAGATGCTGATATTACAGATGCCACCCGAATTGTCGTGATGGAATCCGCCGACCAGGTGATGGGAATTCTGGTGGATTCCGTGGCCGAGGTCGTGTACCTCAAGGCCAGCGAGATTGAAACTGCGCCCAATGTGGGCAACGAAGAAAGCGCCAGGTTTATCCAAGGTGTGTGCAACAAGGATGGTGAACTGATCATATTGGTCGAGTTCGACAAAATGCTGACAGACCACGAGTGGGCTGAAATCGCAGGGCTGTAGACCGGAGCCATACCGGCCAAGCCTGATGATGGACGCCTCCCGTGGCAAATAACCGGAGACGTCCATTATGTTTACTGAAATTCCTTCCTACCTTCCCTGGGTACTGACTGCCGCAGCGATCTCGTTGGTCTTTGCACACGGCATTGTGCTCGGGCGCCAGAACAGACAACTGAAAGCCATGCTCAAGGATCGATGCGATACCCTTGGCAGGGAGTTGCATGCAACAGCCAGCGGCAGTATGGGCGTAGGCCAGCGGCTTGTGGTTTGCGAACGGCAACTGCACGAGCTGCGCACAACACTAGACGAGATGCGCCAGAATGACCCTTTGCGTATTTCTTACGATGAAGCCTCGCGGCTGGTTGATCTTGGCGCAGATATAGACGATCTTATGAATACGTGTGGAATATCCCGTCCCGAGGCCGAGCTGGTATCAGCGCTGAAAAAACGTCAGGCGGCCTAATATTACGCTGCTATGGACGTTAATGAATGAAGAAAGTTTACTCAAGGGGCCGCGAGGCCCTTCTTGCTGTATCCCGCAATGATTATGTGACCGGCTCGGATCTGATCCCCTCGATAACCGGACACTCTATCCCCCGCGAAGAAACCGTTGCCCACATCCTGTCAATCATGCCCGAGATTACGCCAGCGGATGTTGTGATGCATGTGGGAGGCGGCTCTGGCTACCTTGCTGCCGTGTTGTCTCAACTGGCCCAACGAGTTATCTATATCGAGAAAAACCCGAATGTTGCGGAGGCGGCAAGAGAGCGGTTTTTCCGGTTGGGGGTAAATAATGTAGATGTTCTGGCGCAATCGGCCGAAAGCCAGTTGGAACTCGATCAGCCGTGTGACGTTGTGTTGTGCACGACTTTTATGGCTGACCGCGATACGTTGAAACACTATCTTTGTGAAGGCGGCAGTTTGATTTGCCTAGAAGGCAAGGCCGGACCTGTGCCGAGCATGGCGATGTATGTGAAGCGTGCCGATAAACTCGAACGGGTGCGCACTTTGGGCTGGGTGGACTTTAATCGCAACTCGGAGCAAATCCTGATCGATTTGGGCATGATAGATGAACATGCTCTGGCTAAAGCCAAAGCCGAGGCGGCGCTAGAAAATTGCCGCGTGTTGGATGTTTTACGCCGTAGCCTAAACATTGAAGAAATCGAGCTCTATCGTTCACTGGCGCAACAGCGTGGAATGGTCTTTGCTGACGCTGATGAGCTGTTGCCTACCTTGAAAGATGAGTTATTTCGTCGCTTCTCGCGCACCTTTCTGGATTTGTCCCGAATCATTCCTGTGGCACAGACAAATGACACAGTGACGTTTGTTACCGATGACCCGGATGCGCGCACGGATCAGCTGGAGCGCATGAGTCCTAACCACACCATAGAGTGCTGGTTGTTGGGCCTACTGGTTCGGGCAAGTCCACTACGCTTTATGCCGGGCTGCAGACGCTTGCAGACGATGGCCGCCGTAAGGTTATTACAGTAGAAGATCCGATCGAATATTCCATCGATAATGTGCAGCAAACACCAGTACGAAGTGATATCGGGTTTAACTTTGCGGATGCCATGCGAGCGTTTGTGCGTCAGGACCCCGATATCATTATGGTCGGCGAAATTCGTGACAAAGAAACCGCTTTGGAAGCGATCCGCGCATCCCAGACTGGCCACGTTGTGCTTTCCACGTTGCACAGCAACGATGCGGTGGACTCCGATATCCGCAATGCGATTTCGAGCCAACCGCCGGTGGGAAGGTTGCGTTGGCGGGCGCTGGATTCTGGTTTGGTAACCATGCGCGACAGTGCGTTGGATCACGTGATTGAGGGTGTTGTTCCCATGTCTGAACTGCCCCGTATTCTGCCTCAGGAACGTATGGCACCTGACGACGATGGCGTAGTATTGGCCCGGGAGGGGTTTAATCTGGTTGCCACTTCCAACAGCGTGGACGCAGGTGTTAACGAGATGAGTGCCGCCCTGAAGCGACGTTTGGACTTCGAAGAAATTCGGCCGATTAAGAATTTGCCGGACGAGATAGGCGTGGTTCTAAGGGAAGTGAACAAAACGAACAAACGTGCAGGCATTAATGTGGATCTGGACGAGGCCGTGATAGAGGTTCTGGTAACCATGTTTCACGAGTTGCGCAACGGCCAGACTATGGATGGCCGAAGCACTGACCGTTTAGCAGGTGCTGCGCTTTCCACCGCCGAGGCTGTATCAGTAGCCCATGCAGCGAGCCTGAACGCCTGGTATTACTGCGATGGCAGAATGACCATTGAACAACTGATGCATCACATCGTTGGCTCAGCCCTAAAAGACCATCCAGAGGACCGCCGCCGTCTCAAACATTACTTTGAAACGGCAATCGCGCCCCGCAAGGGAGACATTTGGGCGCAAGTATGGGCGCAGCGTTCACTCATCCACTGAAGGCGCTGGCATGTCCCGGCCGGCGTCTTCGGGCGTGCGCCCGCGTATGTGGAAGGCGAAGGCAAGAATCTCCGCAATAACCCTGTAGAGGTTTTCTGGTATTTCGTCGTTTAGGGACAAACGCGCAAGAATGCCCGCTAACTCGGCATTCTCATACAGGGGGACATTGTGCTCTCTGGCGATTCGGATAATCTCGTCGGCCAGCTCATAAGTGCCTGTTGCCGTTATGGTGGGGGCTTTTTCGCCGTCGTATTTCAATGCAACGGCGGCACTGCTGGATGGTTGGCTTTGGTTTTTTTCTTTCATGCGCGGGTGTCCACCAGTCGGTGCTCCAGCTTCGTCGCAGGGTAAGATGGCGTGCCCCGTCTGCATTCCAGATCGGTTACTTCTAGACCTAACTCCACCAAGCTTCGTCTCAGAAGCGGTAGCTCCTCGTAAACCTGCTTCAAGGTTTCCTGTTTTTCCGCCCACACCCGGGCGCTAACTTCCTGCTGGCGCAGGGAAACCTCAAAGTTCAACGCTCCGGCCAACTCCAGATCAATGGCCAGATTCAGGCGCCATTCGCTGATGGCTGCCCGTTTTTCGTTACGGTCCTTGGCTGAAGACTCTTCTTTGTACTGTTCCATGCGCAGCTGTGCCAGCTTGGGCTCGTTTTGGGGTGTCACCCAAGGTAAGTCCATAATCATAGTTGAAGCCGGAGCTGGTGCGTCGCCGCCTGCGCCTCTCGCTGTGAGTATCTGGCTGTGGAGTTGGTTGACCGTAATCCGGTTCAACATACCCGCCAACATCCGCAGGGTCTGACCTACCGATGTGGGCTCGGAGCCGCTGCCAGTCGGCGGTGATGCCATCGTCTGTGGGAATTGCAAGGGTGCTTGCATCAGGCCCGGGCTTGCTAATGGTGTAAGACGGTTGAATAGGGTCGCCGGGTTGCCGCCTTGCTCAGCCAGAAGCCCGGTTACCATTCGGCCTAGGGCAAGCTTTAAATCGGGCAGTGTAGAAGAGGGCGTTTGAGTTAAGCGAGATTCGGCAAACACCCCGCTTTCGGCTATCCACTGGCGGATTTGCTGCACGCTGTTGTTTTGGGTGCCTGCGCCGGGCGTCAGGGTACTACTGGCCGGGAGCCTTGCCAGTAGGGTTTCTAGAGCTTGACGTGCCGCCTCTGGTAGCGGTTGTAAACCTCGGGCTGTGGGTAATTGGCCGGGTGTCAGTTCTGGAATCACGCCCTTATTGAGTGCCGTCATTAGCTTTGCCAAGCCGCTATCGATGCTCTGCTGCCAGGGCATACGCTGTGCTAACGCCTGAGAAATAGCAGCCTCCGGCGTTGCCGCCAGTTTACCCATGAGTTGCAGTTCGTTGCCCGCCCGCATTACCTTTACCCAGTCGCCGGGGGTCAGCTCCGTGGCGCCAATGGCGGCGTTTACTTGAAGCGGCTTTCCCCGTACATCCAATAACACTTCTGCATTACGGCTACCCTGTCGGTTAATGATTTCTGCCACGCGGGCCAGAATGGTCTCCCGGTTTGCAAGCTGGATTTGGTCCAGTTGCTGGCGGGCAGACAGGGCTGGGGTTTCGCGGCCCGGCTGATTGGCATCATTGATTTGTGGCGACCTGGGAGCAACCGGAGCCGGAGGATTAGGGGACTGTTGGCCGTTGGGTAGTTTCATCGCTGCTGACTTGATTCCAGACAAGAGTATTCTGTAAACGCTTTCGCTATAATACGCCGCGCTGGCAACTATTGTCGTGAATACACCCGATGCGATCTGCGCATCGTCCTGATTACGGGGCCCAGATGTCCGAGCCGTTACTACAGGCTGTTAACCTACAGTGTGAGCGGGACAAGCGGATACTTTTCCGCGAATTATCCTTCACCATACTGCCCGGTACGGTCACCCGTGTCGAGGGGCCAAATGGCTCGGGAAAAACCACTCTGCTGAGAATGTTGGCAGGCTTGAATGATGCCTGGGCAGGCGAGTTGAATTGGTGCGGCTCGCCAATTGCAAACCAGCGTGAAGTGTTTCTGCGAAACATGCTTTATCTCGGGCATCGCCCTGGAATCAAACCTCTTCTTACTCCTATGGAAAATCTTCGGGCGTTAATGGCGGGCAGAAGGCCTGTATCTGATGCGGTTTTGCGTCAGGCGCTTCAGGGAACCGGGCTTGCAGGCTTCGAAGATGTACCTTGCCGTAATTTGTCGGCCGGTCAACAGCGTAGAGTTGCGTTGGCAAGGCTGTTGATTGCAGACGAACCCCTTTGGTTGCTCGATGAAGTATTTACCGCCATTGATGCCGATGGCGTAGCAGCGCTAGAAGCGTTATTACAACAACGGGCCGCCGAAGGTGGTGCCGTATTGGTTACTACCCACCATGATCTGGCACTGCCGGGCATGCAGCGGCTGACCCTTGGCGCGGGAGGTGTAAGCGATGAACGCTGAAGTTCGCCCGGTGATTCCGCTTGCCAGGAGCAGTGTTGGTGCGTTAGCTGCCATGAAAGGTGTTTTTTCGCGGGATATGAAAGTGGCATTTCGGCAGCGTCAGGATCTGCTAAATCCGCTGTTGTTTTTTATTATGGTTGTTACCCTGTTCCCTCTCGGAGTCAGCCCGGAAGCATCCTTTTTGCGTGAAGCGGGAGCCGGAATTCTCTGGGTAGCGGCGTTGCTCTCGGTACTTTTGTCGCTGGATCACTTGTTCCGCCACGATTTTGACGACGGCACACTCGAGCAGCTTGTGCTCCAGCCGCAGCCCCTGTTTTTGTTGATTTTGGCAAAGACCATGGCGCACTGGATGCTAACAGGCTTGCCTTTGGTCATATTGACCCCCGTTCTTGGTGTAATGGTGCATCTGGACGGGAACTCTATCGCTGTTTTGTGTCTAACGCTGCTGATTGGTACACCGGTACTGAGTTTAATAGGTGCCATTGGTGCTGCATTGACCCTTGGATTGCGTTCGGCAGGTGTGCTCTTGTCCCTACTGATCATTCCACTGTACATTCCCGTGCTGATATTTGGCACAGGCACCGTTGCAGCAGCAGCGGAGGGTGCTTCTGTTGGGGCTTATCTGGCTTTGATGGGGGCTTTCCTGATGTTGGCGCTGACACTGGCGCCGTTTGCAGCGGCAGCAGCATTGAGAATCAGCTTGTCGAACGGTTAAAACAAGGTAAACGGTAAGGCGGTGACCATCTGATGTGGCAATTTTTTCATAAACTGGGCTCCCCAAAGTGGTTTTTCGGGATATCCACCCGGTTCATGCCTTGGCTATTGATGAGCGGCATAGTGCTGCTGATGGCTGGAGTTGTTTGGGGGCTGGCATTTGCACCCAAAGACTACCTGCAGGGCAATAGCTACCGGATTATTTTTATTCATGTTCCTACGGCGTTTATGGCGCAGTCGGTTTACATCATGATGGCGTCTGCGGCTCTGGTTACTCTGGTTTGGCGCATGAAGCTGGCCGATGTATTCGTTAAAGCGGTTACGCCAGTAGGGTTGGTTTTAACGTTTTTGGCACTTTTTACTGGCGCGGTTTGGGGCAAGCCAACCTGGGGTACTTGGTGGATCTGGGATGCCCGGCTTACCTCCATGCTGATACTTTTGTTTCTTTATGGTGGTGTTATCGCGTTGGATCGGGCCATTAATGACGAGAAGTCTGCCGCCCGCGCAGTCGCGGTGCTTGTGCTTGTTGGGGTGGTGAATATCCCGATTATCAAGTACTCCGTTGAGTGGTGGAATACATTGCATCAGCCCGCAACGTTCAAGCTTACAGAAAAACCGTCCATGCCAGCTGAAATGTGGGTGCCATTGTTGCTTTCAGTGCTGGGCCTTTACCTGATTTTTGGCTGGCTTGCATGTGTTCGTATGCAAACAGAGATTTTGTCCCGGGAGCAACGCACCCGCTGGGTAAAAGAATTCGTTCTGAAAGGAAAGGTGTAAACCATGGCATTTGATTCCTTTGCGGCATTTGTATCAATGGAAGGTCATGGCCCCTATGTGTGGGCTTGTTACGCTGTGTTTTTTGTACTGATGATTGTGCTGATGGCCGGATCGGTACGCAGCAGGAACGCAACTATTGAATCCTGCCGTCGCCGTTATGAGTTTCAGGCCGACAAGAGTACAGTGGCGGCGGCGCCTACAACTTCTGCGTCCTTTGCACGCGTAAATGTTTCCCAAGACTGACTGACAGGTAAACACATGCACCCAATCCGTAAAAAGCGGCTGACCATCGTTCTGTTTCTGCTGGTAGGCCTATCTGTTGCAGTGGGGCTTACAACTTACGCGCTGCGCCAGAATATCAACCTGTTTTACGACCCCAGCCAAATTTCCGCAGGTGAGGCCCCGGTTGACGTGCGAATTCGCGCAGGTGGTATGGTAGAAGAAGGTTCCGTGGTGCGTGATCCTGAAAGCCTAAAAGTCGAATTTATGGTTACCGACTATAGCGCCTCGGTACCGGTTGAGTACGTCGGTATCTTGCCGGATTTGTTTGCGGAAGGGCAGGGCATTGTCGCCATGGGAAGGCTCAACAACGAAGGGCGGTTCGTGGCCGATCAGGTTTTGGCCAAACATGATGAAAACTACATGCCTC
The DNA here is from genome assembly GCF_016597725.1 of Marinobacter sp. 1-4A. GTDB lineage: Bacteria > Pseudomonadota > Gammaproteobacteria > Pseudomonadales > Oleiphilaceae > Marinobacter. Next base: position 518,240 of record NZ_VCGY01000001.1, on the reverse strand, counting down.
CAGAAGTTGCCGGTGCCTTAGAGAAAGCATCACAAGCCGAGACGAAGTCTGCTGCTGAAAATGCCAAGCCTGCAACTTACTGAACACACAACACCCAATAGCCTGACTCCTGGAGAGCTTTGATGTATCCCGAACTCGGACAGCTTGCACTGATACTCGCGCTGTTGCTGGCAGTGCTTCTTTCGGTAGTGCCATTGGTTGGCTCACTCACTGGTCGGGACAACCTTCAGGCGTTTGCACGGCCTTTAACCACCGGCATGTTTGTGTTTGTCGGGCTGGCGTTTGCTGTGCTGACCCACGCGTTTTTAACGGACGATTTTTCGGTAGCCTACGTTGCCAACAACAGCAACAGCATGCTGCCTTGGTACTACAAGTTCAGTGCTGTGTGGGGCGGCCATGAAGGCTCCCTTTTGCTCTGGATTCTGATGCTCACCGGTTGGACCATGGCCGTTGCTATTTTCAGCCGTCGCTTGCCATCGGTCATGATTTCTCAGGTGTTGTCGGTTCTCGGCATGGTTAGCGTTGGCTTCATGCTCTTTATTGTTATTACCTCTAACCCCTTCGATCGCTTGCTGCCCAACGTACCGGCAGACGGGGCAGACTTGAATCCGCTGTTGCAGGATTTTGGGCTGATTGTGCACCCGCCTATGCTTTACATGGGCTATGTCGGGTTTGCCGTAGCTTTTGCGTTTGCCATTGCGGCCCTGATCAACGGTCGCCTTGATGCCGCATGGGCCAGATGGTCACGCCCCTGGACCACCGTCGCCTGGGCATTTCTTTCTATAGGTATCGCCCTTGGAAGCTGGTGGGCATACTACGAGCTTGGCTGGGGCGGCTGGTGGTTCTGGGATCCTGTAGAAAACGCATCTCTGCTCCCATGGTTGTCGGGTACCGCATTGATGCACTCGCTCGCAGTCACTGAAAAGCGCGGTGTTTTCAAAAGCTGGACGGTACTCTTGGCGATTGTCACCTTTTCCTTAAGCTTGCTGGGTACTTTTCTGGTTCGGTCCGGCGTGCTTACTTCGGTTCATGCTTTTGCGTCTGACCCGGAGCGGGGCACCTTTCTTCTGGCGTTGCTGGCAATAACCATTCTGGCCAGCCTGATGCTTTATGCGTTCAGGGCGCCTGTGGTCCACGTGCGCTCCCGTTACGGCTCTCTGTCGCGGGAGATATTCCTTCTGCTAAACAACGTTTTGCTGGTTTCCGCAACGCTACTGGTCGCAGTAGGTACTCTGTACCCGCTGGTTCTTGATTTCTTTGAACTGGGCAAAATCTCTATTGGCGAGCCGTTCTTCAATCTTACTTTCAGCCCGCTTGCCGTAGCGACCGGCCTTTTGCTTGGTGTTGGCACCTTCTCCCGTTGGAAGAAAACGGATGGCGGCTGGCTTGCTCGCAAGCTGCTGTGGCCATTGGCGGTTAGTCTATTGATCAGTACGGCAGTTATGGTTGCGTATGGTGGCTTCAAACCATGGGCTTTCCTTGGCGTGTTCACTGCTGTTTGGGTAACCACCGCAACGTTCTGGGATTTGTGGGATAAGTCTTCGTCCAAAAAGGGACGGGTTCACGGCTTAAAGCGCCAGTCTCGCAGTTACTACGGTATGGTTCTTGGCCATCTTGGTCTGGCTATTACCATGGCAGGCGCTACCGTTGTGTCGAACTATGGCATAGAGCGCGATGTGCGCATGGTTCCCGGCGATGTTGCAACGGTTGGTGACTACCAGTTCCGGTTTGTGGACATCGGCGAGCGCCGGGGGCAGAACTTTACCGCTCAATACGGCAGTTTTGATGTAATGCTCGATGGCAAACAAGTTGCCGAATTGCACCCTGAAAAGCGCCAGTATGCCGTTGGAATGAGTGTTATGACGGAAGCGGATATTGATGCAGGCCTGTTCCGGGACATCTTTGTTGCAGTTGGAGAGCGCATTTCGGATAACGCCTGGGCTATCCGCCTCCAGTATAAGCCTCTAATCCGTTGGCTCTGGCTGGGGGCGCTGTTTATGGCGGCCGGAGGCTTCTTGGCTATATCGGATCGCCGTTACCGCATTCGCGAGCGAGATACCGAGCGCTCGGAAGTATCGTCGCCGGGCCAAGCTAATACCCAGCGACCGGCCGGAGCAGTTTCATGAAGCGCTTTCTTTTGTTCCTGCCGTTGCTGGCTGCCATCATAGTGGGTGTTGTTCTATTCGCCGGTATTGGTAAAGACCCCACCAAGCTGGATTCCGCATTAATAGGGAAGCCGGTCCCGGCGTTCAGCCTGCGGGATCTGAAACAACCGGAAACCACGCTTGATGAAGCCGTGTTTCGCGGGGAAATCACCTTGCTGAACGTTTGGGGTACTTGGTGTCCGTCCTGCCGGGACGAACATGACGATCTTATGTGGCTGGCCCGGGAAAAGAAGGTATCGATTATCGGTCTGAACTATAAGGACAACCGCGATGATGCCTTGGTTTGGCTAGATCGCTTGGGTGACCCGTACAGCAAGGTGATATACGACCCCAAAGGCACACTAGGCTTCGATTTGGGTGTGTACGGTGCCCCGGAAACCTTTGTTATTGATGCCTCTGGCGTTGTGCGCTATCGCCACGTTGGCGTGGTCAACGGCGACGTTTGGGAACGGGTGCTAATGCCGGTGATCAATGACGCACGGGAGAATGGTTGATGTTGCGCATTCTATGTTTTGTTGTGGCAGCTGTGGTGTCCAGCATAACCTTTGCGGATGTATCTGCGGTTTATGGTTTTGATGATCGAAGCGAAGAGCAGCGCTACCAAAACTTAATTGCAGAATTGCGGTGTCCCAAATGCCAAAACCAGAACATTGCGGATTCAAACTCACCTATATCGAAAGATATGAGAAATGCTGTTTATCAAATGATGCTGGAAGGCGCCAGCGATCAAGAGATTGTCGATTCTCTGGTGGGGCGTTTCGGCGAGTTTGTGAAGTATAAGCCCGATTTGGACAGCCGCACCTTTATGCTCTGGGCAACACCTGCAATAGCAGTTCTTGGCGGCCTTATTGTAGTTGCAGGGATTGTTGTTCGCTCCCGCCGAACCGGCACGGCAGCGCCAACACTCAGTGCTGAGGAGCAGGCCCGGATAGATAAGATGCTTGCGGAAAAGAATCGTAACGGTAGCGCCTGATTTCTACACAGTGCCGCTTGACCTTTACATAGTGCGAACCGCTGGCTTCGTAGACATGCGCACCGCTTTATTCATTTTGAACCTGTGATGATATTTCCATGACCCAAACTTTCTGGATTGCCGCAACGGTATTGATCATTCTTGCCTTGGCATTTGTACTTTACCCTGTGATGTTCCACCGTCACGCCTCCCGGGAGCAAACGGATCTCAGAAACCAGAACTTGGTGGCCTATCGCAGCCGAATGGCCGAACTGGAAAAAGAGCACCAAGCCGGAATTATTGATGAAGAAACCTACCGGCAGCTGAGAGACGAACTTGCGGGAGCCATGCTCGATGACGTCCCCGAGAACGAAGCACCAGTAAAGAGCATCCCCGGGCGTAAAGCTGCTATGGCCGTGGGCCTGATATCAATACTTTTGCTTCCTGCCGCCACGGTTCTGCTCTATGAGGAGTGGGGCGCGATGGACAGTGTGGAATCTTTTGTCGCTATGCAGGAGCTGGGCAGCTCAGACGAAGCCCGTGCAGCACAGATGAACCAGCTCACGGAGCAATTGCGTGCACGGCTGGAGGCCAGCCCTGATAATCCGGACGGCTGGGCTATGCTGGGCCAGACTTACATGCGCTTGAAACGCTATGACGACGCAGCTTGGGCGTTCCGGCAGCTGGCGGATAGTGTTAAATCCGATGACGGTTCCCGGGCTGTCGCTCTGGGGCTATCTGCGCAGGCGCAGTTTTTCCGCACTCAGGGCGCCATGACTGAGAAAGTAACCTCTACCATTGAAGAAGCGCTCGCGCTGAACCCCGATGAGGTCAACTCGCTGGGGCTGTTGGGCATTCATGCGTTCAGTCAAGGCAACTATCGCGAAGCGATCCAATACTGGGAGCGCATCCAAACGGTTGCGCCAGATCATCCGCAACTGGCTTCTATTCAGGGAGGTATACAAGAAGCCTACACCCGCCTTGGGGAACAGCCGCCGGCTGAACAACCCGCTTTTGCCGCTCCGGATGATAGTGCAGGCAACGTGGGGGTATCTGTGCGAGTGAGTTTGGATGACGCATTCAAACAAGATATCCCTGAAGACACTACGCTGTTTATCTTCGCCCGCGCGGCCAATGTGCAAAGTGGGCCGCCTTTGGCCGTTGTCCGTTTGACCGCGGGCGCCTTGCCCATTGATATTCGCCTGAACGATAGCCATGCAATGGCACCGCAAGCGGTGATATCCGGAGCAGAGCAGGTGGTTGTAACGGCTCGCGTCACGCTGTCAGGCAACATCAATGCACAACCGGGGGACTGGCAGGGTAGTACAGACTTACCTATTTCAGTGTCTGAAGATCAGGGTTCACCGGTAGAGCTCGTAATTGACCAGCAATTGACTGGCAACTGAACCGGAAGGGCTTGATGAGCCGCTGGCTGTGGGCTCATCAAGCCAAACCGGATCTACTGAACTCGTCAAGTTTGCTTTGCCAACCCGGCACTTACACGGAAAGGTTGCTGGGGTAGAGGGGTGGCAGGCCAGCTTCTGAAGACATTTTGAGTGTCTGTTTACGGGTTTGCCTGAGAGCACTTGTCAGGCTTGTTCCATCCCAACACTTGCTGCTGTTGTTTCTATCCGATGGACCCCGGCTGAACAAGTGCGCTTGCAAGGCGCTGAGCTCCAACTCCAAATCCGGAGCCGGAACTGCCCGAAACACATCCCCTGTGGAACCGAAGTTATGGCCGGGCCATCGTAAATTAGACCAGCGTACAAATAATCCGGGCGTAGTGGCATCGCCGTTTTTGGCTGCGCTCAACAACTGCTCAAACACGCCTTGTTCGTTCGTACTTTCCGAAGAAACCGTTTGATCTGAGCGATCACCAGCCATTTTTCGGCTACGCCACCAAGCCAGCATGGTAAGAACCCATACGCCTGCCAGTGCAAAACTGGTCCATTGCCAGAATCGACGACTACTTGGAACCGGATTGTTGCCCGAGGCTACTTCGCTACTGGTTGCAGACGGAGTGTTTTGGTCATTGCTTGCGGTCCCTGTGGCTGCAGCTGAGCCTTCCGAGGCGGTAACGTTAAGAGTCTGTGCCGGGATAATCGCAACTTTCTGACTGTCGGATTCCGTATCCCACCAAGGGATTCGAATGGCCGGGAGTGTCAGCTTACCGGCATTCACCGGAACTAGCGCGCTGGTTTGTGTGAGTGTGGACGTGATGCCATCCGGGCCTACATTCGTGTTGCGCTGAGGCTCCTCAGGGTAACTGCGAAGCCCGTCGGGCACCGAATCTGGCAATGGCGGCAGCGCTTCCGAAGGCAGACCTGTTGCTTGCAGGCTAAGGGTGCGGGTGAGATTGTCGCCGGTGTTCAGGTTCAAGGTCGCGGGCATTCCAGCCTCCGCAAGAGTGAGGCTGCTTGCCGGCAGCCAAGTTTTGCCGGTGAACTCTGCAGGCACCTCTTTTATTGGCACCTCAAACAAGTCTGCACTGTCTCTGAGAAAACGGAGTGAGCCGTCAGTATTTCTGGCTTGCCCTTCAAAGCGGATGGGAGGAAGGTTCAAAACGCCGGACTTTTGGGGAAACAAGGCATAACGCCGTTCCACAACCCGGTAGCGCACGCCATCGCGTTCAGTGGCAAATTCGCGTTGTTTGCCAAGAGTTTCAATGATGGCGTTTGGGTGTTGCGGGTCGGATAGTTCACCGCGAATAAGGTTGCCCCGGAAGAACAACCGAACTGTCAGGATCAGTTGCTCCTGTACATAGACCTCGGCTTTGTCGGTCGTCAACTCAATGAAGCTGTCTCGATTGCTACCAGACTGGTCCGGAGGGGTGCCGTCAACAACCTCAATGGTCACCGGTTTGGACACAGAATCCTTGAAGGTCAGGGCGGGGATGGTCAGCTTCCCGGTTGATTTTGGCGCAAGCTGGTAGGTCCAGGTTATTTCTCCCACCATCTCGCCATTTACAGTGGTAATGCTGTAGCGCTGGTTGCGGGCCAGTATTTCAAAGTCAGGTTCTACTTTCTCAATGTCCGGGGATGGCAGGCTCGATAAATCAAAGTCGAATAGGTTACTCAGATTGATATCAATCTTGGTACTGCCTTTGACGGTAAAGGTGAGTACCTCGCCTTCATAAAGACGGTTTCTGTCTGGTTCCGCTGTGAGTTCCCCGGCCTGTGCAGACAGCCCTAGCACCATAAAAATCGCCAGCCATATTGTTGGAATGATCAGCCGTTTTACCATGGTGTATCGCCCTCATCGGATGGTGTCTGGCGCTCCTGATACTGTTGCAGGAACTTGCGCTGTAAAAGCCCGCCCGGATTATCTGGTATCCGTCGCAGCGATTGCTCCTGACTCTGGGTCAGGGGTGTTTCAGATACGGGAACTGGGGCTTGTGCCTGAGTCTCTTCATTGCTGGGTTCGTCTCCCATGGCTTGAGCACTTGTCTCACCGCTTTTCTGGGTGTCGCCCGGCTCCTGCTCACCGGACTGTTCCTGTGTACCGTTTTGCTCTTGTGTTGGGTCGCCGTTCCGGGACTGTTCAGACTCCTGATCTGGGTTTTGAGATTGATCTTGGTTTTGGCCTTCATCGTCACTCTCGCCGTCACTCTGTCCATCACTCTCGCCGTCATTCTCACCTTCACTACCGCTATCATTCTGGCTTGGATCTGAAGAGTTCTCGTTGCCTTCGCCCTGGCTAGATTGCGCCTGTTGCTTGAGCAGGTCTTCCACAAGCTTTCGGTTTACACGGGCATCTTCCAAGTCTGGATCTTGGTCCAGAGCGCTGTCGTATGCTTTGATCGCCTCTTCCAGCTTTCCGGCACGGGCTAGGGCATTACCTCGGTTGTAGTCCGCGAGAGGTGTATTTGCTTTGGAGAACGCCTTGGCGGCTTCTTCATAGCGCTCTGCTTTGTAAAGTGCCGAGCCTCGCCATTCCGGGGATTTCAGGGTGTTCGCTGCGGCTTCAGGGTCTTCACGGATTAACTGTGGTGCTCGTTGGTCCTCTCGTTGCCAGAGACTGTCCCAATCCATTGCCGCAGCCGGTTGTGGTAAGGCTGGCATCAGTATCAACGCCAATGCGGTAAAGGCTCCCCGGCGCCAACCTAGGAGTAGCAACGGAAGTGCCAGCCATAACAGCCAATAGCCGTCGTCTTGCCAACGATTTATGGTGAGCCCGGTATCGGTGTCCTGCCACTCGTCCGATTCGATGGGGCTTAGATGTAAAGCGGCTATGTCGCTGTCGTCCAGTGTTAATTCATGGCTGGTGCCGCCACTGGCTCGGGCAAGCTCCGCGAGCTTATCCGGGTCGGTGCGGGTAATGACCACATTGCCGTTCTCCCTAATAAATCCGCGCCGAGCAAGCGGAATAGGGCCGCCACCCGGCGTGCCTGCGGCGAGCGTACTAAGGCTAAATCCGGTGCCCTTGAGTGTGTTTTGGATAGGCTCCTGATATTGGTCTGCAACGCCATCGGTGATTAACAGAATGCGGCCTTGCCCGGGAGCGCCTTGTTCCAGAAGCGCACGGGCTCTGCTAATAGCGAGGTCTGCGCGGTTGCCTTGAACCGGCATGATGACTGGCTCGAGTACGTTAAGCATGCCGGTTAGGGTGTTGCTATCGTCGGTTAGGGGTGCCACAACGTGTGCATCCCCGGAGTACACCACCAATCCGGTAAGGCTGCCTTCGCGCACAGCCAGAATATCGCGAATTTTGCGTTTCGCACGAGTAAGACGATCTGGCTCCAAATCCGTTGCTAACATGGACAGCGACAGGTCTAGCACGATTACCAAGCCGTCCCCCGGCTTTTTAAGAGGCGTTGGTGCCTCGCGCCAGGCTGGCCCCGCGAGAGCCACCGCCAGAATCACCACTGCGCTGATTGCGGGTACAAGTTTTGATCCGCGCTTATCAGCAGCTCCGCCATAACGGCGAATGACCGGCGACAAAAATCGCTCAGGAATGAATCCGGACCAACCACTGTCGCCGGAGCTTTTGTGTTTTAACACTCGGTAAAGCACCGGTATAAGGAGCAGTAATAGAAGCCAAAGCGGGCGCATGAAGTGGAAGTCAGCCATGATTTACGCTTCCCCCCGGTCGTCGGCCGATTTGCTGTCAGTGCTTTGACGCACCGGTGTTAGCCTGCCAGCCAAATGTCTGAACATAAAAATGCTCAGCCAGAGTGCCACGGCTATGCCTGCCGGCCAGAAGAACAGGTCGGTAATCGGACGGTAGGTTTTTCCATCCAGTTCAATGGGCTCAAGCTGGTTGATGGTTTCGTATATCAACTCCAGCTCTGGCAAGCTGCGGGCGCGGAAATACTCGCCGCCAGTTTGCTGCGCCATGCGTGTGAGTAGGTTTTCATCCAGATCTCTGGAGGGGTTTACCCGGCGGGAGCCCAGCAGACCACGACGAACCATAGAGTCGGCGCCAATGCCGATGGTGTAGAGGCGTACACTGGCCGCGGCTGCTATTTCCGTCGCTTTGTCTGGCGATATTTCGCCAGCGGTGTTGGCTCCGTCTGTAAGCAGCACTACCACACGTTGCTGTTGGGGCCTCTCTCTTAAACGCTTGGTGGCCAAACCGACCGCATCACCAATGGCCGTTGCCCGCCCAGCCATGCCAATCCCCGATTCCTGAAGGAGCGTCTCTAGGGTTTGGAGATCAAAGGTTAAAGGAGCCTGAACATAGGGTTCCGTACCGAATAGAATGAGGCCGAGTCGGTCCCCCTCTCTGCGCGCAATGAATTCGTTGAGTACTTTTTTTACAGCCTGCAAACGATTAATGCTACGACCCTGAAGGATCATGTCTTGCTCTTCCATACTTGGGGAAATATCCACCACTAGCATGAGGTCGCGCCCGGACACCGGCATTTGAACTTGCTCCCCAATATGCTGTGGCCGTGCCAACGCCAATACCAGCAAACACCAGGCGAGCAAGAGCAACAGCGTTTGCCAGCGCGGCACGCCATTGCCCTGTCGAGTTACGCCGGGCAAATCCGAAAGCCAATGCCCAACCGGGAAAACCGGAGCGTCTACGGTGTGGGCGGCTGGCTTTTTCCACTGCAGAAGTAGAGGCACCAAAATCAGCAACAGTAGCCAGGGGTAAGCGAGGCTCAGCATTTTTGTGCCTCCAGCCAGATTCGGGCGAATTCTATAGCCTGAGCTGGCTCAGCTGTTGGGTGGGGCTGCCAGACACTATTTACCAAAGCATCTACAACAGGTTGCTGTGCAATCCGCCCATTCGGGAGATGCCGTAATAGGCATGCGGCCCACTGCTCACCGGATAGTGCCTCCGGGTTTTCATCCGGGTAGCGCTCCCGTGCGGCACGTTTAAGCAGGCCATTGATTTGCGCAAACCATTGGGTCTCTTTGGCCGCTGAGTGCTCTAGGATAGCCAGTTCGGCTGTGGCCTGCCTAAGCCAGCGATTTTTGAGGCGACGACGGCGAAGCGCCCAAATCAGGATGGCGATGGCAACAAGCAGGGCAAAAGCGAGAACCCACCAACCCGGAGCTGGCGGCCAGAAACCTCCGGTTTGCGGCAGGTGTATATCCCTAAGTTCGCTCAGTGGGTCGTTGGGCATCATCCGATTCGCCCTCCCGGCCCGAGTATGGCTTTTAGGCTTACCGCTGGTGCTTCTTGGGTTGAAACGTTTGTGGCCCATATGCCGGACAAGCGAAAGCACTCTGCAAGCCTGGTCTCATGTTGGTCGATTTTTATCTGCCAGGCTTTTTGAAAGCTGGTATTCGAGGCATCAAACCATACCGGGCCTTCGCTGCCCGCAATGGCAAAGCGGCCGCTGTGCGGCAGTTGCTGTTCTAAAGGATCAACAACCCGTAGAGCGCTCACGCTATTGTGTCGCGCCAGAGCGCCAAGCAACGACGGCGTGTTCTCCGAGATATTCAAAAAGTCGCTGATCACAAAAATCCGGCTACCGGTGTGGGCAACGCGCCGGGCTTCTGCCAAAGCTGTGTCTAGCGTGGTTTCGGATGCGGAACTGTCTGGCGAACTGCGCTGTTGGCTGGCGAGGGTATCTAGCAGCCGGAGCACGGATTTCTTCCGCCGCGCCGGGCGTTGCACGCTTAGTGTGCTGCCATTAAATACAATGCCGCCCACCTGGTCTCCGGCAGAGAGCGCAAGCCAAGCCAAAATGGAGGCTAGCTGTGCGCAGCGCACCTGTTTGAAGGCTCCGGTACTGGCAAAAAAGAGCGTGGGGCCGAGATCGCAAAGTAGTAAGACCGGGCGTTCGCGTTCTTCTTCGTAAAGCTTGGTGTGAGGCGCTTGTCGTCGGGCAGTAACTCGCCAGTCAATGCTGCGGATGTCATCCCCCGGCTGGTACAAACGTACCTCCGCAAACGCCATACCTCGCCCGCGCTGTGAAGAATGCTGCAGCCCCGCCTGCCTTGCCCGTGCCGGTCGTGCCGAGGGCAGTTTCAGAGCGCGGGCATCCGCCTGCAGGCGAATGAGGGCCTGCAGGCTGACGCGGGTAGTTGCATCACTGGCACTTACGTCCATGGCCAGCCTCAGGCGCTCACAGGCACGCGCTCAATCAAGCGCTGTATTACCGTGTCGGCCGTTATACCTTCCGCCTCGGCTTCGAAGGTCAGAAGGATTCGGTGCCTGAGCACATCGAAGGCGACCGCACGCACATCATCTGGGGTTACATAATCCCGGCCGCTGAGCCATGCAATGGCACGGGCACAGCGGTCAAGGGCAATCGTGCCTCGTGGACTGGCACCAAATGCTGTCCAGCGCGCTAGTTCAGGGTCGAGAGTGCTCGGATCTCTGGTTGCCAGCACCAGTGCAAGCAGATATTGCTCAACCGACTCCGCCATATAAATATCGGCAGCTTGAGCACGAGCTTCGAAAACCTGATCGGCAGTCAGTCGAACTTCAGCCGCTGGCTGGCCTTGGCGATAGTCATTTCTGGCTAAGTGAAGAATGGCCTGCTCCGCCTGAGCCGAAGGGTAGCCGATCACCACGTGCATCAGAAACCGATCAAGCTGGGCTTCCGGCAGAGGGTAGGTGCCCTCCTGCTCTATGGGATTTTGGGTGGCCATTACCATGAACAAGCGATCAAGCGGGAAGGTGCGCATACCAACACTGACCTGGCGTTCGCCCATGGCCTCAAGTAAGGCAGACTGTACCTTGGCCGGAGCGCGGTTGATTTCATCCGCCAGAACCAGATTGTGGAAAATCGGCCCGCGCTGGAACTCGAAGAGCCCGGTTTCCGCCCGGTAAATTTCGCTGCCCGTAACGTCTGATGGCAACAAATCCGGGGTGAACTGAATGCGATGGAAATCACCCGTTAAGTGATCCGCAAGAGCCTTGATGGCAGTGGTTTTGGCAAGACCCGGGGCCCCTTCTACTAGCAGATGTCCATCAGCCAGCAAAGCAATGAGAAGGCGATCAACCAGCTTTTCTTGCCCTATGATCCTTTTGGCTAACTGTGCCCGTAGTTCACCGAACGTATGCTGTAACGACATAGGAAGTGATTGCTCTCGTGCGTAAGTAGTTGCCGCAGTTTTGGTGTCTGACCGGCAAAAATCAAGGGTTTGACTATGCTTATCTCACGATATCCCTATTACGTTTATTTCACACTAACTGAGGTCGCCCATGAATGCGCTGACAATGGCTAGCAAAGATCAGTTTTTCGAGCGTTTGGCTGATGAGTTTTCCAGAAAGATAGCCAAAGCCGAAGCCGGAAAAATCAGCGAATTTGCAAAACAGCATTACGCGCACATTCCGTTAGAAGAACTGGTAAGTCGGCGGTTTTCCGATACTTACGGTGCTGTATTGGCTGCTTGGCAATTTATGCAAAAGCGCACCAGTGAAGAAACGCCTGTATCCGTGTTTAACCCGGAGTTGGAAAGTGATGGCTGGCAATCTACCCACACGGTAGTGTTTATTCTGCACCCGAACATCCCTTTCCTGATTGACTCACTGCGAATAGCGATCAACCAGCAGGAAATCGGCACCCACTCTATCCAGCACTCCATACTGCAAGTAGAGCGCGATAAACAAGGCAAACTGAAAAAGCTGCTGCCTACCAAGAAAGGCCAGTCCGCTTCCTCCTATGAAGCGTTCATTGTTTTGGAAATAGATAAACACAGCAACCCTGAAGACCTTCGCCGTATTGAGCAGACACTGCAAACGGTGTTGCACGAAGTGCGAATTGCTGTAGCTGACTTCCCAGTAGTTACCGATAAAGTCAACGAAATTATCAAAGAGTTGGATGCGAACACTGTGGGTGCCGACAGTGCGCAAAAGGAAGAGGCGAAGGCGTTCCTCAGCTGGTTGGTGCGCGATCACTTTACCTTTCTTGGTTATGACGAGTACGACTTCGTAAAAGACAAAGCGGGATTAACCGCCTGTAGGGTTGAGAATTCAGAGCTGGGCATATTGCGGGTAAACAACGAACGCCCTGACCGGGTTCGCTTGGATGAGTTGCCACAGCGCACGCGTAACGAGATGACTCGTGCCGACGATGTTTTAATCTTTGCGAAATCTGCCCAGCGTTCAAGAGTCCACCGGCCAGCGTACCCTGACTACATAGCCGTTAAAAAATTCAACAAAAAGGGCGAAGTGGTTGGTGAACGACGGTTTTTGGGTCTGTACACCGCCCGTGCCTATAACGAGCGTCCTGATGAGATTCCGCTGCTCCGGCGCAAGTTTGAAAATGTAATTACCCGCTCCGGGTTTTTGCGTGAAGATTATGCCGGTAAGGAGCTGGAGCAGATTCTGACCCTCTACCCCCGGGATGAGCTGTTCCAAATAGAAGAGGGCGAGTTGCTGAAAGTCGCCAAAAATATCCTGTACATTCAGGAGCGGCGCCGCATTGAACTGTTCATGCGCGAAGATGTTTACGGTCAGTTTGTTACGTGCCTCGCTTTCTTTCCGAGAGATATCTACAACACCGAGCTACGTCTGAAGGTTGAAAAGGTGCTCATGGAAAGCCTTGAAGCCGAGGACATTGAGTTTGTTACTCATTTCTCGGAATCTGTGCTGGCTCGGGTTCAGTTCACCATTCGTGTGCCGCAAGTTGAAAACCGCACTCTGCCAATTGCGGAGATCAGGCAAAAAGTCATCGAGATGGCCCAGTCCTGGCGTGACGGCCTCTCAGGCGCGCTCACCGAGGCCTGTGGCGAAGAGCAGGGTAATGAGTTGTACCGGAACTGGGCTGGTGGTTTTCCGGCTAGCTATTCAGAAGCCTTCTCCCCGCGCCGCGCTGCTATCGATTTAGAACACATCTCCGCAGCGGCCGTTAACAACGACTTGAAGATGAGCTTTTACCGGGCGTTAGAGGAAGATGAGAGCACGCTGCATTTCAAACTGTTCTATCCTGATCAGCCGTTGCCGTTGTCTGACGTTATGCCCATCTTCGATAACCTAGGATTCCGGGTATTGGGCGAGCACCCATTTGAAGTTATCGATCGCAATAGTAAAACCGTGTGGATACACGATTTCACGCTCTACGCCCATGGCGGGACGGTCATTGATATCCACCGCATCCGGCCAATATTCGAAGAGCTGTTCCACCGGGTTTGGTACGGCGAAGCAGAAAATGACGCGTTTAACCGGATGCTCATAACCTCATATATGAGCTGGCGGGAAATTGCCCTGCTGCGTACCTATGCACGCTACATGCGCCAAATTCGCTTCTCCAACAGCCAAACATTTATTTCAAACACGCTGGTGAATCATGTTGATCTCACCCGAATCCTGCTTGAGTACTTTGACGTGCGGTTCAACCCGGACCGTTTTCAAAGCAAGGGTAAGTGTGAGGCTGCACAGCAAAAGCTAGAGATTGAGTTCAATGCCGGGCTGGAAGAGGTTTCCAACCTCAGTGAAGACCGTGTTTTGCGCCTTTACTTGGAGTTGATGCAGGCTACATTGCGCACCAACTATTACCAACTGGACGAGGCCGGTGGGCCAAAACCTTATATCAGCGTGAAGTTCGATCCTTCCAGCATTCCGGACATGCCGCTTCCGCTGCCTGTTTACGAAATCTTCGTGTATTCACCGCGAGTAGAGGGTGTTCACTTGCGCGGCGGCAAAGTTGCGCGAGGCGGTCTGCGTTGGTCTGATCGGTTTGAGGATTATCGAACGGAAGTATTGGGGCTGGTAAAAGCCCAGCAAGTTAAGAACGCGGTCATTGTGCCGGTGGGGGCTAAGGGTGGCTTTGTTGCCAAGCGGCTGCCGGATTCTTCTGATCGTGAAGCCTTCCAAGCGGAGGGTGTTGCGGCCTACAAAACGTTTATCCGTGGCTTGCTCGATATTACCGATAACTTGGTGGATGCTGGCATTCAGCCGCCTGACCGTGTTGTGCGCCATGATTCGGATGATCATTACTTGGTGGTTGCGGCAGACAAAGGCACAGCTACATTTTCTGATATTGCCAATGGTCTGGCTGCGGAATATGGCTTCTGGATGGGGGATGCTTTTGCCTCTGGTGGCAGTAACGGCTACGACCACAAGAAGATGGGTATCACCGCCTCCGGTGCTTGGGTGTCTGTTGAGCGACACTTCCGTGAAGTGGGTATCAATCCGGCGGTTGATGAGTTTACCGCCATTGGCATCGGCGACATGGCTGGTGATGTTTTTGGCAACGGGCTATTGAGCTCGGAGAAAACCAAGCTGGTAGCTGCGTTTAACCACATTCATATCTTTGTAGATCCGTCGCCAGATGCAGCCAAGAGTTACAAAGAACGCAAGCGGCTGTTCGAAATGCCCCGCTCAGCCTGGACAGACTACGACGAGAAGCTGATCTCCAAAGGCGGCGGTGTATTCAGCCGCAGCGCAAAGTCCATACCCGTTAGCCCGGAAATGAAGAAACTGCTCGGTATCAACTCGGATCGGGTGCCCCCGAACATGCTGATCTCCCATATCCTGAAGGCTAAGGTCGATTTGCTTTGGGTGGGTGGTATAGGCACCTACATTAAAAGCAGTAGTGAGTCGCACAGTGATGTGGGCGACAAGGCCAACGATGGTGTGCGGATCAACGGTGGAGATTTGCGCTGCACCATCGTCGGTGAGGGTGGAAATCTGGGTATGACCCAGCTTGGCCGCATCGAATACGCACTAAAAGGCGGGCGCCTGAATACCGACTTTATTGATAACTCCGGTGGTGTCGATTGCTCGGACCACGAAGTTAACATGAAGATTCTGCTCAACCGCAGCGTTGCCATGGGCGATCTAACCGCCAAGCAGCGGAACGTTATGCTGGAAGACATGACCAGCGATGTATCTGCGCTTGTGCTCAAGAACAACTATCGGCAAACCCAAGCAATCAGTATTGCCAATGAGGACGCAGCTGCTCGCCTTGAAGAATATCGCCGATTGATGAATACCTTTGAAAGCGAAGGCAAACTAAACCGGGCGCTGGAATTCCTGCCGGACGACGAAGCGCTGAACGAGCGCAAGTTGAACAAGCAGGGGCTTACCCGGCCAGAGCTGGCGGTCATGATTGCCTACGTGAAAGGTGATTTGAAGCAAATACTCATAGACAGCAGCTTGCCGGACATTCCAATACTTGCCCGGGAGATGTACAAGGTATTCCCCCGCGAGTTAACCCAGAAGTTTTCGAAAGAGCTTGGAGAACACCAGTTACGGCGGGAGATTATTGCCACGCAGATTGCAAACGATATGGTCAACCACATGGGTATTACCTTTGTGGAACGCCTGAGCCAGTCTACCGGCGCCGATGCGGCAACCATAGCCTTGGCGTGGTTGATCGCCAGAGACGTGTTCCGGATCGACTGCTGGTGGGACAAGATCGAAGATCTGGATTTCCACATTCCAGCCCAGTTGCAAATAGAGCTGATGGGCGACCTGATGCGCCTGATGCGCAGATCTGTGCAATGGTTACTACGTAACCGCCGCGCGGAGCTGAGCATTGAAGGGCACATGGAACGCTTTGCCGACAGTGTATGGGCCATAACGTCTGGCCTGCCAGACTACCTAGAGGGCCAAGCACGGGCAGAATGGGAAGAGCGCAACAAGGAATTGGAAAAAGCCGGGCTGCCTGCGGAGTTGGCCTCCGTATTGGCTGGTACAGGGTATCTCTACTCCTCGCTGGGTATAACAGAGGCCCAGAAGGCCACAGGTATGCCTCTGAAAACCGTCGCAAACCTTTACTACCAATTGGGTGACCTGCTTGATCTCAACTGGTTTGGCTCTACGATCGCGAGCCTCACGCCTGCTTCCCATTGGCAGGCGCTGGCAAGGGAGAGCTTCCGTGAAGATCTAGGTTGGCAACAAAGGGCACTAACCACAGGCGTGCTGAATTTAGCGGAAAAGCCAGAGGATTTGCCGGAGTGCGTAGAAAGCTGGAAACAACGGCATGAACACATGATCCAACGCTGGAAATCCATGCTGGTTGAGCTTAAAGGCGTAGGGGAGCCGGAATATGCGATGTTCTCGGTGGCACTGCGCGAGTTGCTGGATCTAGCGCAAAGCACGTTGCATCAGCCTCATAGCGAGTAGCCAGATGCGGCTTTTGACTTGATTCAGACAAACTGAGTATTGCGCTGAGGCCGTGATTCCCGTTCAATTGCGATCGGGAATCACTAAATGGAGTCTGTGAATGGGGCAACTTGACCACGTTCTTGAGAAAAACCGAGCTTGGGCTGAAGGCATCAAGGCCGATGATCCACAGTTTTTTCAACGCCTGTCGAGCCAACAGGCGCCGGAATATCTTTGGATTGGCTGCGCCGATAGCCGAGTGCCCGCCAACCAAATTGTTGATATGCCTCCGGGCGAGCTTTTTGTGCACCGGAACGTGGCCAACGTTGTGGTACACACTGACTTCAACTGCCTTTCCGTTTTGCAGTTCGCCATAGAAGTGCTGAAGGTTAAGCATGTTCTTGTAGTTGGACATTATGGCTGCGGGGGCATCAGAACGGCTTTGCGCAACGAAGGTTTTGGTCTTATCGGAAACTGGCTGAGACATGTGCAGGATGTTCGAGACCGCCATCAGACCGTCCTCAGCAGCTGTGATAACGAACATGACCAAGCTGATCGATTGTGTGAACTGAATGTTATTGAGCAGGTTGGGCATGTGTGCCAGAACAGCATTGTGCAAGAAGCCTGGAAACGCGGCCAGCGGTTGAATGTTCACGGTTTTGTGTATGACTTGGCCGACGGCATACTGCGGGATATGGGGTTGTCTGCCTCCAGCGCCGAAAGCTGGGAGCAAGTAAAGCAGAACAGCATTGATGAGCTGATATTGCGCCCTGTGCGCTCTGGCCGTCAGAAAAAAGCATAGACTTCACTGCAAAACGGCATCATCCAATCCATGAGTATATCTGGCTCCGGCCTACCTAATTCCCATCAGGTGCTGCTTAAAAACCAGCACCTGTTATCCGGCTCACTGGCTCTATTGGGTGTGGCATCGGCACATCTGTTGTCTGAACTTTCTCACAGCGGCCTTGCCATGAGCGAACACGCAGGGGTTTTTCGTGCGTTGGAGGGCCATGGCAGTTGGCAGGCCTGCTTTGGTTATGATGACCCCGCACTTACCGACAACCGCTACGACACTCTGGTTGTTTTTTTACCCAAAGCCCGCGCGGAACTGGAAATGCGGCTTGCGCTGGCGCGTTCACTGGCAAAACCAAACGCCCGCCTACTTCTGATCGGCGAGAAAAAAGAGGGTATCGCGGGGGCCGTCAAACAATTGAAAGCAATTGCGCCGCAGGCATCAAAAGCAGACAGTGCGCGCCATTGTCAGGTTTGGTGTGCAGACGCGGTTGAGCCAGCCTCGGAGTTCCGGGTTCAGGATTGGCTGGGCTGGAGCCAGGTTGAGTGTGCGGGGATAGCTCTTGAGGTTGCCGGTTTACCCGGCATTTTTAGCCAGAATGATTTGGATAAGGGTACCCACATGTTGCTGGAGACTTTGGCAGAGTTCCCAGTTAAAGCTGACCGAGTACTCGATTTCGCCTGTGGTGCGGGTGTTATTGGTGCATGGGTACAAGCATGGCGGGCTGCGCGAGGGCTGCCGGTTGTAGGTGTTGATGGTGTAGACGTTCAATCTCAGGCGGTTATTTGCGCACGAGAAACCTATCGCAGTAACAAGGCTGCCGGCTCCATTTTCGCTTCTGATGGTCTTTCGGGAATCGAGGGCTATTGGTCCGCTGTTATCAGCAACCCTCCTTTTCATAGCGGTGTAAAAACCGATACATCAATGACCGAGACGTTCCTACAGGACGTGAAACGGCACTTGCTTCCGGGGGGAGAGTTACGGTTGGTGGCCAACAGTTTTCTGCCATACGAGGCGTTGATCAAACGCCATATAGGGCGGGTTGAACGCTTGCACGAAGACCGGCGCTTTACGGTTTATCGAGCTTTTCGGGGCCAATAACGAAAAAAGCCCCTGGGGTAGAGGGGCAAAGGTTGGCATCCGGAAAAAAACGGAGCTAACCGCAAAAGGATTTAAAGAAAACTCTCTTCCGAGAGAGCTTCTTTAGAGTGAACAAGACGAACAATAGGGTTATTTTCTAGAGTAATCAGCCTAAAATGGCATCTTTTTAACGAATGTTTTTCTGGATGCCTGATATGACAACCGCAGTGCTGGAGTATCCCGGTGGTAGCCTGACTCTGACTCGTCCCGGCACCAAGGATCCGAGCCTTCGCGCTTGGAATGCCGCCGATGAATTGCTGCTACAGGAAGCCTTCGAGTATTTAACGAGTGCACCCGATGCGCGTGTTTTGGTGGTAGATGATCAGTACGGCGCATTGACGCTGGGATTGTCCGCTTTTGCTCCCGACGTAGTAGCTGACAGTGCCCAGCTTCGTTCTGCACTCGCGCAAAATGCGGCCTTAAACCCCGACCACACAACGCCACAGCAAGTCTTTAGCTGGCTTAATCCTCCGGTTGACGCTTACGATCTGATCCTGCTGAAAATTCCCCGCGAAACCGACTACTTGGCATGGCTGCTGCGCTGGGCCAATGCGGCACTCAAGCCCGATGGAACGCTGATGGCTGCTGGCATGATCAAACACTTGCCTGATCGCGGCGTGGATGTGTTTGCCGGAGCGGTAAGGGTTCAGGCCGTAAGCCGGGCGGTAAAAAAGGCGCGTTTGATAACCTCTGGTCGCGGTGAAGTAAGGTTGGACACATGGCCCGGGGTGTGGAAGGGCTATGAGTTGGAGGCCGAGGGTACGCGTGTTGAAGCTATGCCTGCGGTGTTCGCCCGGGAGAAACTGGATATCGGTACGCGGCTGATGCTGCCCCATCTAAAGCCTGCGCTTGAATCTTGCCAACCCGGGGTGCGTGTATTGGATCTCGCCTGCGGTAACGGCGTTCTCGGTCTGCGAGCTTTGGCGCAGCGGCCTGACATCGAAATGACCTTCAGTGACGTGTCCAGTCAGGCTGTGTTAAGTGCTCGGCACAATACCGGCGTTGCCTTCCCGGCAACCCGGCCAGCTTTTCTGCATTCAGATGGTATTGCCGACGGTGAGGGTCCGTTCGAGCGTATTCTGCTAAACCCACCGTTCCACGAAGGTGGGGTGGTGGGAGATCATATCGCTTTGCGACTGTTTAAGCAGGCAGCTCAGAATTTATCGAACACCGGCCGCCTGATCATGGTGGGGAACCGGCATTTGGGTTACCACAAAAGTCTGCAGCGTTT
Organism: Marinobacter sp. 1-4A; assembly: GCF_016597725.1. Taxonomy (GTDB): domain Bacteria; phylum Pseudomonadota; class Gammaproteobacteria; order Pseudomonadales; family Oleiphilaceae; genus Marinobacter. The sequence goes on along the minus strand of NZ_VCGY01000001.1, from coordinate 498,504 downwards.
TTTTTCGCAGGTCCGCCAGTTGGATGCCGATCCAAAATTTGTTGTTTTTGAAGCTGGGCCCTAGCAAATGCTAGCCCAGCTTAAAGTGCTGGGGCAGGGCGGTCGTAACCCAAGCGCGCCAAGGTGTCCACAATGGTTTGCGTTTGGCTGTCGATTTCAATGTTGACCTTCATGCCTTCAGCTATGTTGCCAAAGGTTGTGGCGCGCAGGGTTTCGGGAATCAAGTGAACGTTGAACCTGCTGCCCTCTACCTCGCCAATGGTTAAGCTGGCACCGTTAATGGCAATATAGCCTTTCGGAAAGATATACCGGGCCCATGCATCTGGAACGTCAAACCAGATAGTAACATTGTTCTCGGGGCGTAATATCTCAACCACCTTTGCGCTGGTGTGAATGTGCCCCGAGAGAAGATGGCCACCAATTTCATCGCCAATTCGTGCAGCTCTCTCAAAGTTAACAGCGTGCCCCGGCTCCAAATCACCCAGTGTTGTGAGGCGAAGTGTTTCCTGCATGGCATCAAAAAACAGCGTGTTGCCCGTTTGTTTGGTAACGGTTAGGCAGGTGCCATTGATCGCTACGGATGCACCAATGCTAACGCCCTCGGCGTTGTTATCAGGCAAGCGAATCGCGAAGGTACTTAGCCCGGTCGCTGCGGTAACCTCTTCTACAACAGCAATACCCTGAACAATACCTGTGAACATAAGCAGACCTCATTAGAGAGCGGAGTGCGGTATAGGAACGAAAGGATAGCGAGCGAGGTTGCCGTTGCCAAGCATGGGCGCTGGGTGGTGCAGGGAAAACCGGGCTCAAGATATGGGCAGTGCTGTCGATACCCTTTATACGTAAGGGCCTTGCGTATCCGAGGCTCTCTCCCGATTTGGATGAATGTTCATGGCTCAGAATCAGAGCGCCGCACAGACATTAACAGGAACGGCTCAGGGGGCGGTTTTAAGGCCCGGGCGCCCGGCCGACCCTGTGCCTGCGGAAGCTGTAAAAGCACCAAGCGACAATGACCCTCAGGCTCCTGTAGCAGCACCCCCAGCAGCATCCCCGAAAGATAGCGATGGCGGTACTGGTGAGAGTGCATCAGAAAGTGCCAGTGGGCCCAAGCAAGCATCAGACGCAAACGCGGAGGAGCACGAGTACTCAGAGCCGGTACAAGCGGAATCCCGCCAGCGCAAGTTAAGGTTGATGTTGCGTCAGTGCGACCGGGTATTGTTGATGGACTTCGAACTACTGGCCATGAATGACTGGCCGGATAACTTCAGCGTTGCGGCAGCCCGCAGAAGCCGGGATTTGTGGGTTTTTAGCGCACTTGTAGCCGCTGTCGTTTTTCTCAGTGGTTTAACGGGCTTTGTGCCCGCCTGGATTGCTGGCGGTGGTTTTGGGGCCTTTGTCATTATTCTGCTTCTGGGTGTGCCGGTGGTTCGCCGTGTTTATACTTCTACGCCGTCCTATCTGGATTTGCTGCTCAAACGCCAGCGCTTAATGCGTGATGCCAGAAAGCACGCAGAACATCTTGAGGGCAAAGAGGGGTTGATCTGGCAATGCGCCCGCATGGCCGATTTTAACCCTGCGTTGAAAAGTACACGGTTCAGTAGCCTCTTACGCTTGTCGGAGCAGAAATCCCTGCCTCAGGCATTGTCCCGCCGGGAGCATATAAGGCTTTATCTGATTTATTTGCTTGAAGCCGAAAAAGCCTATAGCAAGGTGCAAGCAGCGTTCTTCGAAGGCAATCAGGAGGCTATTGACCAAGGTTGGCAAACGGTTGCGGCGGAGCCGGAGGAGAGAACTTGACATAAATGTGCTTCAAACGTATGTTTCAAACAGACGTTTGTTAGAGGCACTGAAAATAAAATGGCCCAGCCAGACACTGTTGACCGAATCCTTGATGCGGCAGAAGAACTCTTCGCTGAGCGCGGTTTTTCCGAGACTTCGCTGCGTATGATTACCAGCAAGGCTAAAGTAAACCTTGCCGCTGTGAATTACCACTTTGGCTCTAAAAACGCACTGATCCATGCCGTTTTTGGCCGCTTTCTCACGCCTTTCTCAGCCACCCTTGAAAGCGCATTTGATGAGCTTGAAGCTCGCTGCGATGGCAGCCCTCCCACGCTGAACCAAACTCTTTGGGCGCTCACAGAAAGTGCAGTGCGCATGCCGCAGCGCAACGAAAAAGGTATTTCAATCTTCATGCGGTTGCTTGGTCTTGCGTACACCCAGTCGCAGGGGCATTTGCGCAAATTTTTGGAGCAGGAGTACAGTGAGCCTTTCGCGCGTTTTATGCGCCTTTTGAAGGAGGCGACGCCCCAGCTTTCGGCCGTTGATCGATACTGGCGCATTCAGTTTATGCTGGGAGCCACGGCTTTCACTATGTCCAGTAGTGATGCCTTGCAAGACATTCTGCGTAACAAGTTGGGCGTGGATACCACGGTTCAGGAAATCGCGGCACGTTTGGTGCCCTTCCTTGCGGCGGGGATGCAAGCTCAGGATACCTTGTTGGCTCCGCCCGCTGACATCCATATCCCGGTTGCCTGAGCGACACCCTCTCGGTTAGGCTTCCCTCTGAATCTGCGAGGGAGCCATAAGCTTTGTGAGCCATCACAACCGCACAGTTTGTTCGATTGATGTATGTCTGGATGACCAGAGCCTTGCGCTGCTTGACGACAAGGGTAGGGTCATTGAGCGCTATGCCATTTCTACTGGTCTCAATGGCGCCGGTGAGCGCGACGGTAGTGGCTGCACTCCCAGAGGCAGGCACTACATACGCGCCATGATTGGCGCCGGGCTGCCCGCTAATACCGTTTTTCGCGCTCGTCGCCCTACCGGCGAAGTATACTCTCCCGAACTGGCGGCCAATCACCCGAACCGAGACTGGATTCTGAGCCGTATTCTATGGCTTTGCGGGCTGGAATCTGGCAAGAATCGTGGTTCTGGTGTCGACACCTTTCGCCGTTTTATCTACATACACGGTACTCCGGATACCGAACCCATGGGGCTTGCGCTTTCCCATGGTTGTATTCGTATGCGCAATTCGGATGTTATTGAGGTATTCGACTGTGTCTGCGCGGGTATGCCGGTTACTATTCGCTGAAACCAAATTATTAAGATTGACTAGAGGGTTCCGATGATCGGAGAAATGATGTCCACGCTCAATGGCTGGATCGAGAACTTCGGTGTGCTTTCCGAGGCATGGCGCGTAAGTATCGTGGTGTTTGCCTTAGTGCTCGGCACCGCGACGGTTGCCTACATTGCCAGTCATATCATCGGTGCGTTGGAGCGCAAGTTTGCTGAAACCAACAACCTCTGGGACGACACTCTGCTGCATGCCACACGCGCTCCGGCTGTGGCCTTTGTATGGCTGCAAGGTATTTATTGGGCAGCTGAGGTGGCTCACCACTATTCGTCAGCAGAAATTTTCAAAGCGAATGGAACTCTACTGAAAGTCGGCTTTATTTTTATCTTCGTTTGGACCTTGCTCAGAATGGTCAAAGAAGTGGAGGGCATTCTTGTTTCTCCGGTAAAAATGAAAAAGCCCATGGATTACACCACTGTAAATGCGATCAGTAAGCTTTTAAGGGCTGTAGTGATCATTACTGCCGTGCTAATCAGCTTGCAATCATTGGGCTATAGCCTCTCTGGTGTGCTTGCCTTTGGTGGTGTGGGTGGTATTGCGGTGGGTTTTGCCGCCAAGGACCTATTGGCCAACTTTTTTGGTGGTTTCATCATTCATCTGGATCGGCCGTTCAAGGTCGGAGACTGGATTCGTTCACCGGATCGCAACATTGAAGGCACTGTGGAGCAAATCGGATGGCGCCTTACAACGATTCGGACATTTGATAAACGCCCTCTCTATGTGCCGAACGCAACCTTCACGACCATTGCGGTAGAGAACCCTTCGCGAATGACGAATCGGCGCATCTCCGAGACCATTGGCATCCGGTACGCTGATGTCTCGCAAATGCAGGCTATTGTTTCAGACATACGTTCGATGCTTGAAGGGCATGACGACATCGATAGCGATCAAACCCTGATTGTTAACTTTTTGGCGTTCAATCATTCGTCACTGGATATTATGGTTTACGCCTTCACCAAAACCACTCAGTGGGTTAGGTATCACGAAGTAAAACAGGATGTGCTTCTAAAAATCAGCGACGTTATCGTGGGGCACGGTGGTGAAGTGGCGTTCCCGACACAAACCATACATTTTGGCGACGAGAACCGCTCTTCGGATGATGACGAGGAGCGTGATGTGGAATCCGAGTCTGAGGCGGTTCGAGGTGAGAAAGCAGATGCCCCCCGAGGCTCACAGAGTAAACCTCGGGCGTCCCAAAATAAGGGCAGCGGTAGCAAGCGAGACCGCAGTCGCCGCCATGACACTCAGGCAGGTGATGAAGGCGAGCAATCACTGGACGCAGGAGATGGCGATTGATGTCTGACCTAAGCGGTGCTATCGGCATTATTGGCGGCACGGGCCTGACAACCCTCTCGGGCCTGAAAATAGCGGGAACCCGAACACTGGAAACTCCCTGGGGGGAGCCTTCCTCCGAGTTGGTCGAAGGCCACCTTGATGGGCAGGCGGTTGTGTTCCTTTCCAGACATGGCAATCCGCACAGGATTCCACCTCATGAGGTGAATTACCGGGCAAATATACAAGCGCTCTACGATGTAGGCGTGCGCACGGTGGTTGGCGTGAATGCGGTGGGCGGCATACATCCAGAGATGGGGCCAGCCCGTGTGGTGATTCCCGATCAGATTATTGATTATACCTGGGGCAGGGCTAGCACCTTCTTTGAAGGGGATCTGGAGCGAGTGACTCACATAGACTTCACTTGGCCATACGATCAGGCCGCCCGTGATGTGTTGATGCAAGCAGCAATGGCCCATGATGTGCCCTTTTCTGGGTTTGGCGTTTATGGCGCAACTCAAGGCCCGAGGCTTGAAACGGCAGCTGAAATACGGCGTATGGAGAGAGACGGGTGTGATCTGGTCGGCATGACCGGTATGCCCGAGGCGGCTCTGGCTGCAGAGCTGGGTATGCGATATGTATGCTTGGGACTGGTGGTGAACTGGGCTGCAGGTAAGTCAGACCACATTATCACCATGGAAGAAATAGAAGCGGCCATCGATCAAGGTATGTCTGGTGTAAGACGTATTCTTGAGGTTTCGATGGCCGGGCTCGGAGCGCTTAGGGTTTTGCCTCAATCTTCTTGAAGAACACAAGAACGCCGATGGTGGGAGAGTCGAGGAAGTGAATTTCCTCGCTCCGCATCCGGCGGGTTTCACGGATCCAGGTAAGTAGCTCCAGCGGTACTTCAGGCTTTAAAGTTGGTTCTGCACCTGCGGTATTTGCAGTCCCTGCTGCAGCTGCCGGGGCGGTTAGGCTGGCGGGTTCGCCGCTGGCGGTAACAGGGGGCAGCGCAACTTTTCCTTCCTGCCAATGATTCAAGTGAACCGCAACATGCAGGTAGCGTTGCCTGTCGACTGAGATATGCCCTTCAATTTCCCTTTGGCCTGCTTGGGCTAGCCAATCCCCTATTTCAACACGCAGTGGTTGGCCTTTGTAATCCGGCGGGAAAGCTTGGTACCAGCCTGCGGCCATAAGTACTCGGTAGTTGCCGCTGTTTTCGAGCCGGTTGGCCGCGTAGCCAAGGTGGAGTTGATTGCGGCTTTGAAGTTTCAAAGAGGAGTTTGCAGTGCCATCGCGGGCAATGCTGTACAGAGTCTCGCTGGTATCTAATGGCGCTTCCACTTTGCGCGTAACCATACGCTCGTTCACGGCGGCAGGGTCGATGATACGCTCTAAAATCACGAACTCGGCGCGGTAAAAGTCGTCTGGCGTTTGCTGGGCATGGCTCACTAACGAGGTGGCCGCCAGAAGGGCTGTCAATAGTGTGTGTGCCAGTAGCCGGGCTAGGCGATTACCATCAGTCTGCAAGAGAGTGCTCCAGTTTTTTCAAGCCCTTATATTTCAGGCGATAATCAGGCAGTGGCCGCGCTCTGTGCGGGTGAAAGTTCGCCCAGCATCGCGGAAATGCCGTCGAGTTTACCACTGGTTGAGGTGTCCTTCAGCCGAAAACGGAAGCTGTTGGCACCTTCCAGACGATAGGTGTCGGGTGCGGATTGCATTTTCTTAACCAGCACAAGCGGATCCACCGGCGTGGAATTGCCAAATTCAAGACGCCCCCACTCCTTGCCGGCGTCTACTTTTATGATTCCCAGAGCTTCTGCCTGCAGACGAAGCTCTGTTTGCCGGACTAGGTTTTTAGCTGGCTCTGGTAATAATCCGAAGCGATCAATCATTTCAACCTGAAGTTCTTTTAATCCTTCGCGGTCGCTGACACTGGCAATGCGTTTGTACAACATCAGCCGGTTGTGAACATCGGGCAAATAGTCTTCCGGAATCAGCGCGGGTATGCGCAAATTCATCTCGGTACCATGGCTCAAGGGCAACTCGGCATTGGGTGTGCGGCCCTCCCGAATGGCTTTTACCGCTTCATCTAGCAGTTGCATGTATAACGTGAAGCCTATGCTCTCGATCTGTCCGCTTTGCTCGTCGCCCAGCAGCTCGCCAGCGCCGCGAATCTCAAGGTCGTGGGTTGCCAGCATAAAGCCGGCGCCGAGGTCCTGAGCTTCGGAAATAGCTTCCAGCCGCTTTTTGGCATCCGCTGTTATGGCTTTTGGCGGAGGTGTCAGCAGGTAAGCGTAAGCCTGATGATGCGAGCGGCCTACCCGGCCACGGAGTTGATGCAGCTGCGCTAGGCCAAATTTGTCCGCGCGCTCGATAATAATGGTGTTGGCACTGGGGATGTCTATGCCGGTCTCGATGATGGTGGTGCACACCAACACATTGAAGCGCTTGTGGTAGAAGTCCGACATGATGTCTTCAAGCTGTCTCTCCCGCATTTGGCCATGGGCCACACCTACGCGGGCTTCCGGAACCAGTTGGCGAAGGTCCTCCGCCGTTTTCTCAATGCTGGCCACATCGTTATGCAAAACATACACCTGGCCGCCTCGCAGAACCTCACGCAATATGGCTTCTTTCACAAGCGCATCGTCGCGCTGGCGCACAAAGGTTTTCACCGAAAGTCTTCTGGCTGGAGGCGTGGCAATGATGGATAAGTCCCGAAGGTGGCCCATGGCCATATTGAGGGTTCTCGGGATAGGCGTTGCCGTGAGGTTGAGCATATCTACCTCGGCCCGCAAGGCTTTGAGTTTCTCTTTCTGCCCCACGCCAAACCGGTGCTCCTCATCAATAATGACCAAGCCAAGGTTTTTAAATTGGATATCGCCTTGCAGCAGTTTGTGGGTGCCAATCACAATGTCGGCTTTGCCACTTTCAATGGCTTCCAGAGCTTTATTGGTTTGGGTTGAACTACGGAAACGGCTCAATAGCTCGATATTAACCGGAGTATCCGAGAAGCGGTCCCGGAAGGATTCATAATGCTGTTGGGCCAAGAGCGTTGTTGGCACTAGTACGGCGACCTGTTTTCCCGACCAGGTTGCCATGAACGCAGCGCGCATAGCCACTTCTGTTTTACCAAAACCGACATCACCGCACACCAGCCTATCCATGGGCTTTTCGTTGGTCATATCCTCGAAAACAGCTTCAATGGCCGCTTGTTGATCCGGTGTCTCCTCAAAGGGGAACCCTGCGGCAAACGCGCGGTAAGCTTCTTTGGGGTCTTCAAAGGCAAACCCTTTGCGGGCCTCGCGGCGGGCGTACACGTCCAGAAGCTCGGCCGCTGTGTCACGTATTTTTTCCAGTGCCTTTTGCTTGGCAGTGCTCCAGCGTTCGGTGCCCAGTTTGTGCAAAGGAGCGTGCTCGGTATCAGAGCCTGCATAGCGCGAGATGAGGTGCAGGCTGGATACGGGCACATAGAGTTTTGAGCCACCCGCGTATTCGAGCATTAAAAACTCACTGGCTTCCCCTTCTACGGTAATGGTTTCCAAGCCCAGATAGCGGCCAACGCCGTGATCGATATGCACAACAGGAGAACCAGTGCGCAACTCGGATAGATCGCGGTAGCCGTCATCATTAATCTCAGTCGGTTTGTCCCGGCGGCGACGCTGCAAAACCCGCTCGCCAAATAGCGCTGTTTCGGTGATCAGGGCCAGATTATGCTCGGGCAGTACAAGGCCTTGCTCCATCGGTGCGATGGTGATGCCCAGAGGAGCCGATTTGTCGCCCAGAAAGTCGTGCCAGTTTTCAAAGCCTTGCAGCTTGAGCTGATGCTCTCCGAGATTTTCAACCAAAGCTTCACGCCGCCCGGACGATTCTGCGCAGATAAGCACACGCCCCGAGAAGTCACTGATGAAACGTTTCAATCGGCCAGCAGGATCAGCGGCCCGAGCGTTCATGGCTATATCCGGAAGGGCGTCGCTGGGGCAATTTATTGCGCCGCTGCCCTCGGCTGTATCGGGTGTTGTGGTCACCCGGGGGAAGCGCTTGAGGTGGCCAAACAACTCGTCCTGCTGCAAGAAAAGGCTTGCGGGCGGAAGAATAGGTCGATGCCGGTCGTGGCGACGGTCTTCGAAGCGGTTTCGGGTTTCAGTGTCAAAGTGCGTGATGGCTTCGTTCAGCCCAGCCGCCGTGAACACATGGGTTGTGCCGGGCAAATAATCGAACAGCGTGGCGGTGTGATCAAAAAAGAGAGGCAGGTAATACTCTATGCCCGGCGGGGTAATGCCGTTACTGACGTCCTGATAAATGGGTGCATTTTTATCCGCGTTTGGAAACTGCTCGAACCAGCGCCCGCGAAAGGCTGAGCGAGCTTCCTTATGCCACGGGAATTCATAGGCGGGAAGAAGCTCAATCCGTTCAATTCGATCAATGGAACGCTGGGTTTCGGGGTCGAAGGTGCGAAGCGTTTCAACTTCGTTATCAAACAAGTCAATTCGATAGGGCAGGTTTGAGCCCATGGGGTATATATCGAGAATGGAGCCGCGAACGGCGTATTCGCCATGCTCATATACGTTCTCGGCGTGCCGGTAGCCTGCAGTAGAGAGCTGCAAGCGCCAGCTATCCATATCAAGAGACTGACCGGTTTCCAGTAGCAAGGTGTTGCCTTGTAAATAGTTCACCGGAGGCAGTCGGTGCATCAGGGTTCGGGCTGGCACCACAATTACGCCGTGCTGGATACTCGGCAGGCGATGCAGGGTGCGAATGCGCCGTGAGGTTATGTCCTGATGTGGGGAAAACAGATCGTAGGGCAGGGTTTCCCAGTCTGGCAGGGATAACAGCTCCAAACCGTCTTCTGTGACGGTTGCCCCATCTTCTTCCGGAGGCAAGCCGAGAAAGAAGCGCATGGATTGCTCGAGACGAATCGCTTCGGCCGTGCTGCGGGTAATCACCAGCGTAAGGCCTTTGTGCGCCCGTGCACTCTCGCAAATGGCCAGCGCGTCACTGCTGCCATGCAACTGCCCCCAGGTGCGGTGATCGGCCGGTTTTTGAGGAAACTGTGGCGCAATCAGTGTTTGCGGCGAAGTGGAAGTCGGGGCACCTTGATTCATGGGCAGTCGTGTTCTCCTGCTGTGGGGTTGGGGAACCGGTGAGGCGGCTATTCTAACGCCGGGTGGCCTCAGTGTCATGGCGGCTAATCTACGATGTCCGTGCCAGTTCGTATTTGCCGTTAGCGGGTTTAAGTTGGATAATGCCCAACCTTAATTATTCCATGTGCGAAACAGGGGTCCCTACCGTGAGCCACGATCAGATGAACCAGTGCCTGTCCAATTGGATGGACAGAGAATCTACTGCGGAGGCTATGATTCCGCTAATCGGCCGTCTTTACCGTAAAAATAACATCGTTACCTCCGTTTACGGTCGCGCCATTATCAACCAGTCGGTTATCGATATCATTCGTGCGCACCGTTACGTGCGTCAGGTAGAGGGCGGTGAGCTGTCTGTCCACGACACCCTGCCGCTGTTGCAAGCTATGGACCAGATGGAACTTGGGCGCGCGCACGTCGATATTGGCAAGCTGGCGGTAAAGTTCAAGCAGGAAGGCGGTGACCTAACCGAGTTTCTTAAGAAAGAAATCGGGCCTGTGGTTGGCCAGTATCCTGCACAGTCTGAAGAAGACGCCAACAACGACACCAAAGACGTCGTGCTTTATGGTTTTGGCCGTATTGGTCGTTTGCTGGCCCGCATTCTCATCGAAAAGGCCGGTGGTGGTAACAACCTCCGCTTGAGAGCTATTGTGGTTCGTCAGGGCGGCGCTGAAAACGATCTGGAGAAACGTGCCAGCCTATTGCGTCGTGATTCCGTGCACGGTCCCTTTGACGGCACTATTCGCGTTGACGAGGAACAGTCTGCGTTGATTGCCAATGGTAACTTCATCAAGGTGATCTATTCAGACGGTCCGGATAAGGTGGATTACACCCAGTATGGAATCAATAACGCCATTGTTATCGATAATACAGGTAAGTGGCGTGATGAAGAGGGTCTTGGGCTGCACCTGAAATCCAAAGGCGTGAGCCGCGTTATTCTGACGGCACCGGGCAAGGGTGATATCAAGAATATTGTTTATGGCATTAATAACGACTGGATTACCGACGAAGACAAGATTCTGTCGGCAGCTTCCTGTACCACCAACGCCATTACCCCTGTGCTGAAAGCGATTTACGACGAGTATGGTATTGAAGACGGTCACGTTGAGACTGTGCACTCCTACACCAACGACCAAAACCTGATCGATAACTACCATAAAGGCAGTCGCCGTGGCCGAAGTGCTGCGCTGAACATGGTAATTACCGAGACAGGTGCGGCAAAAGCAGTATCCAAAGCTTTGCCTGAGCTGAAAGGTAAGCTCACCGGGAACGCCATTCGTGTTCCCACTCCGAACGTTTCTATGGCTATTTTGAACCTCAACCTGAAGAAAGAGGTGGATGTAGAAAGTGTTAATGATTATCTGCGCGAGATGGCTTTGCACTCCGAATTGCAGAAGCAGATTGATTTTGTGAACTCTCCTGAGGTGGTTTCCACAGACTTTGTTGGCTCGCGGCATGCCGGTATTGTTGATGCTCAGGCTACCATTGCGGCTGGTAAGCGTTTGATTCTATACGTTTGGTACGATAACGAGTTTGGTTATAGCGCTCAGGTGATTCGGGTGGTGAACCAGATGGCGGGTATTGATTATCCCATCTTCCCGAAGCGCTCGCGCGATTGAGGTTCGTGAACCAGAATTAGTATGGATCGCTCCACAAACCCGGTGTCGAAAGTCACCGGGTTTTTTGTAAGCAAGAGCTGGGCTCGCCGGGATTACGTTCAGGTACAAACCAGTTCTCGTTTCAGGTGGAAATAGCTCACCTTAAACTCTATAATTGGCGCGATTTTGGGTATGTCTGGCTCCCTGTTTCTCAAGTTGTTCTGGGCCGCCGGGGTCGGGCAATATCAATCCATAGAATAGTTTCTGATGATTGGATGAGGCTAATGATTAAGATCAAAAAAGGCCTGGATCTTCCCATCAGCGGCGCTCCTGAACAGACCATTACAGACGGCAAGCCAGTTCGCCACGTGGCGTTGATTGGTTTTGACTATATCGGCATGAAGCCGACGATGGCTGTTAAAGAAGGGGATCGTGTCAAGCGCGGTACGCTGCTGTTCACGGACAAGAAGACCGAAGGCGTTCGTTATACGTCACCCGCCGCTGGTGTGGTGAAAGAACTCAATCGCGGTGAGCGACGGGTATTCCAGTCAGTGGTCATCGAGATTGATGGTGACGAAGCTGAAACCTTTGCCCGCTACAATGCTTCGGATCTTGCGGGTCTTGAGCGTCAGCAGGTGGTCGACAATCTGGTTGAGTCTGGTTTGTGGACAGCGCTGAAAACGCGCCCCTACAGCAAGGTGCCGGCAATCGACACCGCTCCGCACTCTATTTTCGTTTCCGTTATGGACACCAATCCGCTGGCTGCAGATCCCACCGTGGTGATCGCAGAAAATGCGGCAGCCTTTGAAAACGGCTTGACCATTCTGAGCAGGCTTACATCAGGCAAGGTGTTTGTTACTGGTCGGCCCGGCTCTAATGTGTCGGTGCCCAAGGCGGATAATATCGACGTTCAGCAGTTTGACGGCATCCACCCTGCCGGAAATGTTGGCACCCATATTCATCACCTTGACCCGGTTTCCGCTGCCAAAAGCGTCTGGACCGTCAACTATCAAGACGTTATCGACTTCGGGCTTCTGTTTACCACCGGTGAACTGAACGTAAGCCGAATTGTTGCGCTTGGCGGGCCAAAAGCCCTGAAGCCGCGTTTGGTTCGTACCCGTTTGGGTGCCAGTCTCGCTGAGCTTCTTGATGGCGAAGTCGCTACCGACTGTGATGTACGCGCCATTTCCGGTTCAGTGTTTGGTGGTCGCCGTGGCGAAGGCCCTTGTGCCTACCTCGGCCGGTTTGCTAATCAGGTTTCGATTCTGGAAGAGGGCAATAAGCGCTACTTCATGGGATGGCTGACGCCGGGTGTTAATAAGTTCTCTGTTCTGAACATCTATCTGTCCAAGCTTTTTGCCGGCAAGAAATTCGATTTCACCACGACAACCAACGGCAGTGAACGCGCCATGGTGCCTGTAGGCGCCTACGAGAAGGTGATGCCTCTGGATATCCTGCCAACGCAGCTGCTTCGTGCGCTGATTGTGGGTGATACCGAAATGGCGCAAAAACTCGGCGCTTTGGAGTTAGATGAAGAAGATCTGGCGCTGTGCACCTTCGTGTGTCCGGGTAAATATGAATACGGTCCGATTCTCCGCGAGAACCTGACCCGAATCGAGATCGAGGGCTAATACGATGGCTATCAGACAGTTTCTCGATGGAATCGAGCATCATTTCGAAAAAGGTGGCAAGTACGAGCGCTGGTATGCGCTTTATGAAGCTGCCGATACCATTTTCTACACACCCAGTTCGGTAACATCCACAACCTCCCATGTACGTGATGGCGTTGATCTTAAGCGCATCATGATCACAGTGTGGCTGTGCACTTTCCCGGCAATGTTTTTTGGTATGTGGAATATCGGCTTTCAGGCCAACAGCTTTCTTGCCTCTAATCCGGATGCTCTGATTGCTGATGGAGGTCTGCGAACAGCCTTTATACAAGCGCTGGCGATAACGGGCGCCGGTGCGGGTGTATGGGATAATTTCGTTTACGGGATGGCTTATTTTATCCCCGTTTACGCGGTGACCTTTGTGGTTGGCGGTTTCTGGGAGGTTCTGTTCGCAACCGTGCGTCGTCACGAAGTGAACGAAGGCTTCTTTGTAACATCTATTCTATTCGCACTGATTTGCCCGCCCACCATTCCTTTGTGGCAGGTGGCTCTGGGCATTACCTTCGGCGTGGTTATTGGTAAAGAAGTCTTTGGCGGCACAGGGAAAAACTTCCTGAACCCGGCACTGACAGGTCGTGCATTCCTGTACTTTGCTTATCCGGCGCAGATCTCGGGTGATGCGGTTTGGACAGCCGTTGACGGCTTCAGTGGCGCAACCGCCCTGAGCATGGCCGCAAGCGGCGGCCTTGAAGCACTGGAGCAGAGCATTGGCTGGATGAACGCATTCATGGGCTCGGTTCAGGGCTCCATGGGCGAAACCTCCACTCTGGCTGTGCTGATTGGCGGTCTGATCCTGATCGGTATGAGAATCGCCAGCTACCGAATTGTGGGTGGTGTGCTCATTGGCATGATCGGTACGGCCTTGTTGATGAATCTGGTTGGTTCTGACACCAATCCGATGTTTTCTGTTCCTGCGCACTGGCATCTGGTTATGGGCGGCTTTGCGTTTGGCATGATGTTCATGGCTACTGACCCGGTTTCAGCGGCAATGACCAACACGGGTCGCTGGTGCTTCGGCATTTTGGTAGGCGTGATGACCATCCTGATTCGGGTTGTTAACCCGGCATTCCCGGAAGGCATTATGCTGGCGATTCTGTTCGCTAACCTTTTTGCTCCGCTTATGGATCACTATGTGGTTCAGGCAAACGTTAAACGGAGGCTCGCTCGTGGCTAAGGCTAAAGAAACTGTCTCCAGAACGCTGCTTGTTGCTCTGGTACTGAGTATCGTGTTTTCCGTAGTGGTATCAACCGCTGCGGTAGTGCTGCGTCCGGCCCAGATCAAGAACCAGAATCTGGACATCAAAACCAATATTCTGGCGGCAGCGGGCATGCTGCCGAACGGAGCAGGTGCCGAGGAAATCGAACGTATTTTTGCGCAGTTTGATGTACGTTTGGTGGACTTGGATACCGGCGACTATGTAGAGCCGTCTTTCGTGGAAGTAAGCGATCCCATGAAATACGATATGTACAAAGCTGCCTCAGATCCGAAGATGTCCACCAAGATCCCGTCGTCTGAAGATAAGGCCGGTATCAAGCGCCGCCCCAATATTGCCAAGGTTTATACCCTGAGCGAAAACGGAGAAATGAAGCGCGTTGTACTGCCTATTCATGGATACGGATTGTGGTCCACCCTTTACGGCTTCATGTCGCTTGAAGGAGATCTGAATACGATTGAAGGTCTTGGCTTCTATGCTCATGCTGAAACACCTGGGCTGGGCGGCGAAGTGGATAACCCGCGCTGGAAGTCCCAGTGGGTTGGCAAAGAACTTTACGGTGAGGATAAAACCGAACCGCAGATTCGCCTGATGAAAGGTGGTGTTGACGCTAACGCAGCCGATAAAGAGCACAAGGTTGATGCGCTTTCCGGTGCAACACTGACCAGTCGTGGCGTTCAGCAGTTAGTCAACTATTGGATGGGTGACCGGGGTTACGCACCGTTCCTCAAGAAACTTCGTGAAGGGGAGGCCTGATCATGTCTGAAGTAACTGCCAAACAGGTTCTTTTCGAACCCATATTCAGTAACAACCCGATCGGACTACAGATCCTCGGTATCTGTTCTGCACTGGCCGTAACCACCAGCATGAACGTTACCATTGTGATGTGTCTGTCGGTTATCGCGGTTACCGCGTTTTCCAACTTGGCTGTGTCGCTGGTTCGTACCCAGATTCCGGGCAGTATCCGAATCATCGTTCAAATGACCATTATTGCCTCGCTGGTTATTGTGGTTGACCAGATTCTCAAGGCCTATGCCTACGAGATCAGCAAACAACTATCGGTATTCGTTGGTCTGATCATTACCAACTGTATCGTTATGGGCCGCGCTGAAGGTTTTGCCATGAAAAACGGACCTTGGCTGAGTTTCTTGGACGGCGTCGGTAACGGTATGGGCTATTCAGTTATGCTGTTGTTTGTCGCATTTTTCCGGGAACTGCTGGGTGCTGGTTCGCTGTTTGGCGTAACCCTGCTGACACCGGTTAACGAAGGCGGGTGGTACATCACCAACGGCTTGCTTCTGTTGCCGCCTAGCGCGTTCTTCATTATTGGCTTGGCTATCTGGGGACTACGTGCTTGGATGCCAGAACAAGTAGAAGAAGAGGACTTCAAAATGTCCCGCCACACCCATAAGGAGGCCTTCTGATGGAGCACTATATCAGTCTGCTTCTGAAAGCAATTTTCATTGAGAACATGGCGCTCGCGTTCTTCCTGGGTATGTGCACGTTTCTCGCCATTTCCAAGAAGATTGAAGCGGCTACAGGTCTTGGCATTGCAGTTGTGGTGGTTCTCACGCTGACTGTGCCGGTCAACAACCTGATCTACAACAACATCCTTCGTGAGGGTGCATTGTCCTGGGCAGGCTTACCGGATGTGGATCTGAGCTTCCTTGGGTTGATCACCTACATCGGTGTTATCGCGGCCATCGTTCAGATCATGGAGATGATACTGGATAAATACATTCCGGCACTTTATTCCGCACTGGGTGTGTTTCTTCCATTGATTACAGTTAACTGCGCCATCATGGGTGCGGCACTGTTCATGGTTGAGCGTGATTACACCTTCGGTGAGAGTGTGGTCTATGGCTTTGGTGCTGGCGTGGGCTGGGCTTTGGCCATCGTTGCTCTGGCAGGTATCCGTGAAAAGCTGAAGTACAGCGACGTTCCAGACGGGCTCCGTGGCCTGGGCATCACCTTCATTACTGTTGGTTTGATGTCTCTTGGCTTTATGTCCTTCTCAGGGATTTCCCTGTAATTCACCCGGTGATTCGGTTTAACGAAAAGGCGAGACCATGTATACAGAAATAATACTCGGCGTGGTCATGTTCACCGTTATCGTTCTGGCGCTTGTGGCGATCATCCTCGCGGCGAGATCCAAACTGGTAAGCACCGGTGATGTGACCATCGAAATCAATGACGACCCGGAACACACCGTGAAAACGGAAGCCGGTGGAAAGCTGCTTGGCACTTTGGCAGGTAGCGGGATTTTCCTTTCCTCCGCCTGTGGAGGCGGCGGCACCTGTGCCCAGTGCAAGTGTAAAGTGCTTGAAGGTGGCGGTGCCATGCTGGCCACGGAAAAGACACACTTCACGAACCGTGAAGAGAAAGAAGGCTGGCGCTTGTCGTGTCAGGTTCCTGTTAAACAGGATATGAAGATCGAGGTGCCGGAAGAGTTCTTCGGCGTGAAGAAGTGGGAATGCGAGGTTGTTTCCAACCATAACGTGGCCACTTTCATCAAAGAACTGGTACTCAAGCTGCCCGAGGGCGAGGAAGTTGATTTCCGCGCTGGCGGCTATGTTCAGCTGGAGTGCCCGCCTTACGAAATCAACTTCAAAGATTTTGATATCGAGAAGGAATTCCACGGCGACTGGGACAAGCTTGATATTTGGCGCTACAAGGCGATTAACAAGGAAGAAACCATTCGCGCCTACTCCATGGCGAACTATCCGGAAGAGAAGGGCGTTCTCAAGTTCAACATCCGTATTGCCACACCGCCTCCGGGCACTGACCACCTGCCGGGCATCATGTCCAGCTACGTGTTTAATCTGAAGCCGGGCGATAAGGTTACGGTAATGGGGCCGTTCGGTGAGTTCTTCGCCAAGAAGACCGAGGCCGAAATGGTGTTTATCGGTGGTGGTGCCGGTATGGCGCCTATGCGCTCCCACATTTTCGACCAGCTCAAGCGCCTAAACTCCAAGCGTAAGATCAGCTTCTGGTACGGTGCACGAAGTGTCCGCGAGATGTTCTACGTGGAAGACTTTGACGGGCTTGCAGAAGAGAATGACAACTTCGAATGGCACGTTGCTCTTTCAGATGCGCAGCCAGAGGACAACTGGGAAGGCCCTACCGGTTTTATCCACAATGTGCTCTACGAGAACTACCTGAAAGATCATCCGGCCCCCGAAGACTGTGAGTACTATATGTGTGGGCCCCCAATCATGAACGCATCTGTTATCAAGATGCTGAAAGATATGGGTGTAGAAGACGAGAATATTATGTTGGATGACTTCGGAGGCTAAGCCTTTTAAATGACATCCCGCATCTTTCAACCCGTCAGGGTCACTTTTGCCAGCGCCTTCACGGCGCTGGTGTTGGTGACTCTGGCGGGTTGCTCGTTTCAGCCAGATGAACAAATCTGGGAAATCTCAGGGCCGGTGTTTGGCACCAGCTATCATATAAGTGTTGTGTTGCCTGAAGATCACGAACGGCTCGAGAAACTGGCCCAAGGCATCGAGGAAACACTCGAAGGTGTTGATGCATCCATGTCGACATGGCGGAAAGACTCCGAGCTTTCAAAGCTCAATCGCCTTGAAGATCAATCAGATTGGATTCCGGTCTCGGAACCGCTTTATGAAGTGCTCTCCAGATCAGTCGAAATTTCGCGTCTCACGGAGGGTGCATTCGATATAACCATAGGGCCGGTGGTCAACCTCTGGGGCTTTGGGCCGGAAGCTCGGCCTGAACAGGTTCCGTCGGACGACGAATTGGCCCAAGCACTGGCCTCAACCGGTTTTGAGCACCTCTCACTGAGGGCGCAACCGCCTGCTGTAAAAGCCTCCCAGCCTCAGTATATTGACTTATCCGCCATCGCCAAAGGGTATGGTGTAGACGTAGTGGCTCGCTATCTTGATAGTGAGGGTATAAAGGCTTATCTAGTGGAAATCGGCGGGGAGGTGCGCACAGAAGGCATAAAACCTGACGGTAGTGTGTGGCGACTTGCCATTGAACAGCCGTCTGAGGGCGGGCAGCATGCGGTAAACCGTATTGTTAATCTGCCCTCCAAGGCGATGGCCACCTCTGGTGACTATCGTAACTATTACGAATCGGAAGGGCGTCGTTTCTCCCATACAATAGATCCGAAAACTGGAAAGCCGATCGCGCACCGGTTGGCTTCAGTAACAGTTATTGCCAACGACAGCATGACCGCTGACGCACTGGCTACCGGTTTTACAGTGATGGGTTACAAGCGGGCTAGTGCGCTCGCTACGCGGGAGAATATTCCGGCCTATTTTATTATCCGGGCGGAAAACGGATTCGAGTCGCACCAGACTCCGGCGTTTTCCTCCTACGTTACTCAGTAAGGGGAGGACAATATGGGTACCTTTCTTCTGGTTTTATTGATCGTGGTTCTTCTGGTTGCGGGCATGTCTGTTGGTGTGATTTTTGGGCGAAAGCCCATCAGCGGCACCTGTGGCGGAATTGGTGCTTTGGGTATCAGCTCTTCCTGCGACATTTGCGGTGGCGACACCCAAAAGTGTGAAGAAGAAAACCAGCGTGTGGCTTCGGAAGCCGCAGCGCCTGAAGATTTAGCTTATGATGCAACCAAGGCTGGTCGTAAGCGGTAAAACGCTAGCAGATTTCAAATAATCACAATTACTTTTCACGACGTAGATAAGGAGTCACTGCGCGCATGGCAGAATATCATTACGACGTCGTCGTTATCGGTGCCGGACCCTCTGGTGAGGGTGCGGCAATGAATGCGACAAAGCACGGCAAGCGTGTTGCTATCGTTGAAGACAAACCCACGGTAGGGGGCAATTGCACCCACTGGGGAACGATTCCTTCCAAGGCTTTGCGTCACTCGGTTAAGCAAATCATAACCTTCAACACCAACCAGATGTTCCGGGATATTGGTGAGCCCCGCTGGTTCTCGTTTCCCCGGGTCTTGCAAAGTGCACAGAAGGTTATAGGCAAACAGGTAAAGCTCAGAACTCAGTTCTATTCTCGCAACCGTGTTGACCTAATCAACGGGCGTGCCTCGTTTCTTGACCAGAACCGGCTTGAAGTCCGTGGAAACAAGGCTGTAGAGACCCTGCATTTCAAACAAGCTGTCATCGCCACCGGCTCACGCCCGTATCTACCGCCTGATTTGGATTTCCGTCATCACAGGATTTACAACTCAGACACCATCCTCAACCTTTCCCATACACCGCGCACCCTGATCATCTATGGCGCTGGGGTTATTGGTTCGGAATACGCGTCTATTTTTGCAGGTCTTGGTGTGAAGGTAGACCTCATCAATCCGGGAAGTCGCTTGCTGTCGTTCCTTGACGACGAAATCTCTGATGCTCTGAGCTACCACTTACGTAATAACGGTGTGCTAGTGCGTCACAACGAAGAATACGAGTCTGTGGACGGTGACGACCACGGCGTGGTGCTATCACTGAAGTCAGGTAAAAAGATTCGAGCAGACGCGTTCCTCTGGTGTAATGGCCGAAGTGGTAACACAGATAGCCTAGGGCTTGAGAATGTTGGCTTAACGCCTAATGGTCGTGGACAGCTTGCAGTAGATGAACACTACCGCACCGAGATAGAAAACATCTATGCAGCCGGAGATGTTATCGGGTGGCCAAGTTTGGCGAGCGCCGCCTACGATCAAGGGCGCTCTGCGTCTTCCGATATCGTGAATGATGACTACTTCCGTTTCGTCACGGATGTGCCTACGGGTATCTATACGATTCCGGAGATCAGCTCAGTTGGTAAAACCGAGCGTGAGCTGACGGAAGCCAAAGTGCCCTACGAAGTGGGTCAAGCCTTTTTCAAAGATCTTGCCCGGGCACAGATTACCGGCGAAGCAGTGGGTATGCTGAAAATCCTGTTCCACCGGGAGACCAGAGCTATTCTGGGGATTCACTGTTTTGGTGACCAGGCTGCAGAAATCGTCCATATCGGTCAGGCGATTATGAATCAGGAAGGCGAGGCTAACTCACTGAACTACTTTATCAATACCACGTTCAACTACCCGACCATGGCTGAAGCTTATCGGGTAGCTGCATTGAATGGCCTGAACCGGATCTTCTAATCTGTTCAGTACTCAGCTGGCGGGCAATTTTTCATTGCCCGCCGCCATTTCATTTCGATCGGGCAGTGCCAGAGCCGTGCGTGCACGGTTATCGAAGAACATGCGTGTACTTGTGGGATAGTCTGTAATAACGCTGTCTACGCCCATAGCTTCTAGCCGAAGCATGTCCTGAATGCGGTTAACCGTCCAACAGGAAACGTGCATTTCCCTGCGCCGAGCGTTTTCTACAAGTTCTGGTGAACACAGTTTCCAGTTAATGCAAAGGTATTCACAGCCTAGCCTTGCCGCCTGCGCAATCGGCCTCGGGAAGCGTCTTTCTGCTACCAGCCCGGTGCGAATACGTTTATTTCTTCTGCGGATTTCTTTCAAAAACCATGTGTCTGAAGAGGTAATTGCGGCCGTTTGATACAGGTCCCGATGTTGGATAATTTCCGTTAACCGGTTGCAGAGGATATTCAGTCTAGCGCGGGAATCTTTTTTCACCTCAAGCTGGAAATGCTCGATATCGTTGAACTGATCCAGCAAATCCTCAAGCGAAGGAATTCCTGCTCTCTCCGGCCAAGGGCTTGTGTTTTTACGGGCGTCCATTGCAGCAAGCTCTGCGGCGGTGTAATTGCTTACCTCGCCTTTTTGGCCGGTGGTGCGGTCGGTTGTAAGGTCGTGCACCAGAACCGGTTTGCCATCTTTCGATAGCACCAGATCCAGCTCAAAATGCCTAATGCCCTGCCGGTAAGCGTGCTTGAATCCGGGTAGGGTGTTTTCGGGGGCTTCACCTTTAGCCCCCCGGTGTCCGTAGACAATCATTCCTGTATTTCACCTTTTAAGCGTTGGTAAATGGCCTGGCGCTTTTTCCAAGTGTCGTGGCACAACTGAATATCTTCCAGATAGGCCGGGAGCTCGTTCATCAGCAGCGCCTGGGGCCCGTCTACCAGTGCTTTTTCAGGTTTCGGGTGGAAGTCCACCAGCACCATGTTTGCCCCCGCAATCACGCCTTGTGCCGTTGCGTGCATCACGTCGAGAATGCCATCGGGGGATTTTTCACGGGTGCCAACAGAGTGCGACGGGTCTACGCAGACCGGCATGCGCGTCAGTCTCTTAACGGCGGGCACGTGGGCAAAGTCCACCATGTTACGGTGTGGCTGGCCAGCTTCGGTTTTCATGCCGCGTAAGCAGAAAATAACGTTTGCATTGCCTTCGCTGGCCAGATATTCCGCCGCATTCAGGGATTCGTTCAAGGTAATGCCGAACCCGCGTTTGAGCAGAACGGGATAGGTGCTCTGGCGGCCAATGGCTTTCAGCAGTTCAAAGTTTTGGGTGTTGCGGGTACCCACCTGAAGCATGACGCCGGTCGGCCGCCCAAGCTTTTCAAGGCAGGTATCGATTTCTTCAATGTGGCTTTCATGGGTGATTTCCATGGCCACTACTTTGATACCGTGCTTGCCTGCTTTTTCAAATACCCAAGGTAGGCAGCCTTTACCATGGCCCTGAAACGAATAGGGGTTGGTGCGGGGTTTGTAGGCGCCCATACGGGTACATACCTGACCGTTCTGCTCCAAAGCCTTCAACATCATTTCTACGTGCTCTGGAATATCGACGGCACAGAGCCCTGCAAATATATTGAGGTTAGATTGATTGAAATCCACCCCGTTATAACTAAAGCCGGTTTGCCGGTTATCATCCCGATGGCGGCCCAGAATCCGGTAGTCCTCGGATATGCGGATGGCCCGCTCGACCGCGGGTAGGGCTTCAATTTCCTCTTTGTCGAGAGGTTTTGTGTCGCCCAGCAGGTATATTTCGGTCAGCCGTTGGCTGACGCCCTGAATTTCGTGTACACGTACAGTTACGCCTGACAGGTTTTCCAGATAATGCATTGTCTGGCGATAGGCTTCGCTGTCGAGCGGTGTGTTGGGGTGAAGAATAGCTAGCATGCGATCTCCTTAATGATCTAAAGACTCGGAGCGGGCGCTCTCAGCCTTGTGCCGTGCCTGCATGAATTCCCTGTGGTTAAGATGCAATAAATCAGCGATACGGCGAATTAGGTGTTCTTCGTATTTGTCGATGCGATCATCTGCCAGAGCAACACGCCAGATGCTTTCCAGTAGTGCCTGCTTACCGTCTTGATCCAGCGCATCGTTTATTTGCCCGGTAAACTCGTAGAGTGAAGTGGCATCCTCGGCTTGGCTTAGCGCTGTGGCCAGTATTTCTTCCGCTTCCTCACGGGTTATCTGATGGGCCTTCACGGCGCAGTCCACGATAACTTGCAGCTCACGCTCATCCTGATCACTGTCTACTCGTGAAAGCTGGACCATCAAAGCAGTGGCAGCAATCGCAAGCTGGCGGTCATCGGGTTTATGATGCTCCGTTTCCGGCGCACTAAACAGTTTTTTCAGGCTCTCAATCATAATCTGTACGGCTGTTTAGGTGGATTAAAAGTACTCCGGGTTCGAGCCAAACATATATTGGCAGTCAGGCAGCTTTGTTGGCCAATTGGCGAACCCGGTTTTCCAATTCAATCTGGTCGGAAGTAAAGCGGCGAATGCCGTCTGCAAGCTTTTCGGTGGCCATAGCATCTTCGTTGGACTCCCAACGGAAGCGCTTTTCATCCAGAATTCCAAAGCCATCGGTTGAAGAAGCACCGGTAGCTGACAGTTGTTGCTCCAGCTTGCCGTTGTCGTCTTTGAGCTCCTGCAGCAATGCCGGGCTGATTGTAAGCCGGTCGCAGCCAGCCAGCATTTCGATTTCGCCGATGTTTCGAAAGCTTGCGCCCATAACCACGGTGCTGAAGCCATTTGCTTTGTAGTAGTTGTAGATTCGCGCTACCGACAGTACGCCGGGGTCTTCTGCAGCAGGGAAGTGGTCGCGGCCACTATTGGCGATATGCCAGTCCAGAATACGCCCCACGAAAGGTGAAATCAGAAAAGCGCCAGCCTGAGCGCAGGCTGCAGCCTGAACAAACGAGAAAAGAAGTGTGAGATTGCAACGTATGCCTTCTTGCTCAAGTATTTCCGCAGCGCGTATGCCTTCCCAAGTAGATGCAATCTTGATGAGGACCCGACTGGTATCCACGCCCTGCTGGTCATACAGTTCAATCAGGCGGCGTGCCCGCTTGAGTGTGGCCTCGGTATCAAAAGATAAACGCGCATCCACTTCGGTAGACACCACACCGGGAATCAGGCTGAGTATTTCCTGACCCGCCAGAACCGCAAGCATATCGGTAGCTAAGGTTAGTTGCTCTGCGTCTGAACCACCCTGTTTACGAGCCATAGCAACGGCTTTTTCAAGCATGGGCCTGTAGGCATCAGACGCGGACGCCTTCAATAAGAGCGAGGGATTTGTGGTGGCATCCTCAGGGCGCCATTGGGCAATAGCATCGATATCGCCGGTATCTGCCACTACGGTGGTCATGGTTTTCAGTTGGTCGAGCTTGTTGGTCATTCGTATAGTCGTCCCGATTGATATTTTTATCAGCACATCCGACTCCCGGATGCGGGTTGTGCTTCTACAATAACGGGCTGTAAAGACAGGAACAAGACAGCAAAACGTTAGGTTCTGGCAATAGAACGTTAAGGCTGTGACAGGGCGCTCGTTGTGGCTTCTGTTTGTGCAGGCTCTTTTGGCTCTTGAACCTTCTCCAGTGCCGCCTGAATCACTTCCAATCCCGCACCGGGTTTATGGGCATTTTCACTGATGTAGCGGCGGAATTGGCGACCACCGGGCATTCCGTGAAACAGCCCAAGCAGGTGCCTGGAAATGTGGCCAAGGAAAACACCACGCTCCAACTCACTTTGAATAAACGGATACATAGACTTGAGAGCTTCATGGCGCGAAGCAACAGGGGGCTCGCTATCAAAGAATTCTGAATCTACGCCCGCGAGCAACCAGGGGTTGTGATACGCCTCGCGGCCCAGCATTACGCCATCTGTATATTTCAGATGTTGGTGGCATTCCTCGAAGGTTTTGATGCCGCCGTTGATAATGATTTCAAGGTGCGGGTACGTCTGTTTCAGTCGGTAAACCCAGTCGTATTTCAGTGGCGGAACATCTCGGTTTTCCTTAGGGCTGAGCCCTTCAAGAACCGCAATGCGCGCGTGCACTATGAACGTGCGGCAGCCAGCGGCGGCAACTTTCTCAATGAACTCGCAAAGCTCTTCCCAAGATTCCCGGTCATTGATACCAATGCGATGCTTGACCGTAACCGGCAGGTGGGTAGCTTCAATCATAGCTGCAACGCCTTCCGCAACTTTATCCGGGTGACCCATCAGGCAGGCGCCAATCATATTATTCTGAACCCGGTCGCTGGGGCAGCCAACATTCAGATTTACTTCGCTGAAGCCAAACTGTTCAGCAAGCCGCGCACAATGGGCCAGTTCCGCAGCATCACTACCGCCAAGCTGGAGCGCCAGAGGGTACTCCGCAGGATCGTGGCGTAAAAACCGCTCAGTATCCCCGTGAATCAAGGCGCCTGTGGTGACCATTTCGGTGTAGAGGAGCGTGTGTCGGCTAAGCAGGCGAGCAAGATACCTGTAATGCGGGGTGGTCCAGTCCATCATCGGCGCCACCGAAAACCGTCTAGACGGCTCCAGCCCAGTGTTTGCAGTACCTGTAGCTGTATTTCCTGCCCTATTTGCTGTGCTATTTATAACCATTTATTGCCTGTTTTTACCCATTTTGTAGCTATTGTTGCTCCAAAAATAGCTTTGGAGCACCGTGGCTACTATTACTGCCAGAACTCGCACTGATGGAAGCGAATCGTACCGGGCTGCCATCCGATTAAAGCGTCAAGGAAAGGTAGTATACCGCGAAAGCCGCATCTTCGACCGTAAGGCTTCGGCGAAAGATGGGTCAAGCTGCCTTAAAACGGCAAAATCTCAAACAGCAAGCAACGATCTGATAATTTTGCTCGCAGGTAGAGGGCTTCGATCATTTCTTGATGGGTGAGGAGTGCCAGCTACCCCACCATGAACACGGCATCGATGATGGAAAGCTCAGCGCCTTTGGTAATTACCTAGCCGGTTGTTTCTGGCGGTTAACGTTTGTGCCCTGTTCATGGTTTATTTTTTGCTATTTTACTAGGCTTGCCGGTTCTCCCTTTTTTGCCGTGGTTGTATCTTTGTATCCAGATGGATACAGTTTGGGCATGAAGATATTTCACCGAACTGAAAAATTCTCGAAGTGGCTCAAAGGCCTTAAAGATCCTTTGGGTAAGGCCTCGGTGCTGCGACGAATTGAGCGGGCGGAGAGTCAGGGCAACTTCGGGGATCATCAGTCGGTGGGTGATAGCGTGTGTGAGATGCGCATTTTTGTGGGGCCGGGCTACACCCATGTGGGTGATGAGATTGTTTGGCTTTTGATGGGTGGTGATAAGTCTAGCCAGACGAAAGACATAGAGCTTGCCAAAGAGATGGCGGCTGACATTCACGGGCAGCCGTGAGGAGTGATTAAAATGGCTATCAGTCAGGAAATGATCGATAAGTACGGCATTCGCCCTTTCGATGTGGCGGAATATCTGGACAATGATGAGGTGATTGCCGCTTACCTGTCTGAGGTTCTTGCCGAAGGCGATATGGATGAGCTGCTGAAGGCGCTGAACAGTGTGGCTCGCGCCAAAGGCATGACCAAACTGGCGGAAGAATCCGGCCTTGGCCGTGAGAGCCTGTATAAGGCGCTGTCCAAAGGCGCAAAGCCTCGCTTTGATACCGTAAACCGGGTATTGAATGCCCTTGGGGTTTGCCTGCGGGCAGAACCCGCTAGTAAGGGTGAGGACGATGGTCATCAGGTGAGGCAGGCTTGAGGCTTGCTTCAGGGGCTAAAGTTTAAACCGGGCTACCAACACTTCCAAAGCCTACTCAGGTAACCCGCAATTCCAAAGGGCGCTCTGGCACCGTTGCCAGCATAAAGGTTGCGGGCTCAGGCCATTCTGCTAGCCGTCTACCCATTCTTCCATCCACTCTGCGAGCTGGCGGCTCGTAAAACTCAACATCCGTGCCCGTATCAAATTGGCCGCCAATGGCAGGAGCGGGCTTGTGATCGAGCTTCTTGGCATCGTCACCACAAGGGCTGTCAGAAAACACGGTCTGGCCGTTTGCTTTGCACTGGTAGACTGCTCCGTAACTGATAGCAGGCGCAGTAATCGCGATTACAAATAACATCCCTTTGAGCATGATAGCCTCCTTTGCTTAAGCCTACCCGAGTTCTCAATCTGTTTGTGTAAAACACTGTGAAAAGCGGAAGTGTTGTTGGCGCGTAGGTTTGGCGGTGCTCCTATATTGCTTCATCCAGCTTTCGCTTGCTCCCGATACAAGGCCACACCCAGCGAGGCAAAATAGTCTTGGAATGCTTCGTTGATACGCTGGCGATGCATGCCCTTTGGATAAAGGCCCGCATTAGCTTCGTCTGAATATACAGTACCGCGCACCAGAAAAGAGTTGTTGGGAGTGCTATCTTCTATGAAAGCCTCAAAAGCCCGGGCGCAAAGCTCTTCCGGCTTTGCGTAGTACAGCACCTTTAGTCGCTTGTCGGCTTCCTTGGATGCCTGAAACAGGGGACTCGGCGCTGTTCCGTCGTCAGTCAGCAAGATGGTTTTAAAACAGGCACTGAGCAGGTTGTTTAGAGGGTGCTCTTTCGGTTTGGCACTACCGAGCCAGCCGCTGGATGCAAAGCCAAACTTTCCCAGTCTCCGGAAGGCTCTATTCCCCATGTAATGATCAAACGCATGAAACCATTCATGAGCCAGGCTACCGGCCCCGGCGTTCTTTGCGAGTGCCAGTTGTCGGGTTGCGGGAATATAGTGGGCAGACACCCCGGGCCGACCACCAATGCCGTACTGCATGCCGAGAGTTCCACGAAGAGATATGAGGTTTTCTGGCCCCTGCAAAGTCGTCATCAGATCACACAGAGCCCTGTAAAACCGATCAGCCGCACGATCCCGCTCTGCTGGCGTCACCCAGCGGCCGACCTCGATGCCTCGGAAATCGAATCGGCGTCGTACCGTAATAAAAGAGATGGGGTGAGAGATCGTCATGAATATCCTCCACGTTCGAGCGATCAAAACGGAATGGCATTGGTGAGAGAACGGCTTATGGTCGCCAAGGAGTGTGACGGGCATATTACACACAAAAACTGTTTATATGTACAGTGTTTTGGTGCGCGACTCCAAAGGCATATCGTAGTTCCGGATTCTCCCTAGTCAGTCGATGATTTTGGAGAATGTCTATCCTCACCTAAACAAGCTCGCGCTCGCATATTGCGCTTGTGGCGCTTCTTGAAAGGCTTTATCTTCCGGATCAGGACTATCAGCGCTAAACAAAGGATTTGTTACATGGCCTGCAACAATAACGGCGATTTCCAGAAGTATTTCAACGAAAATATGGACGCTTTAGGGCTCCCATCCCCTTCTACTTTGTTTGACGCATCAACAACTTCCTTAGGTGCTGCTAGTGCATCGGTAGCTATCGGCCGATAGTTTATTAGGTTGCGGCCTTTAGATGTCAAAGTTAGACACCAGCACAAACTTTTCGAGTTCGCGTGATGGCTAAGGCTAAGATCAAAGACGATCTTGCTCTGCTAATGGTGGGCCTACTCGTCTCTATCATTGCTTGGGGTGTGTTTCAACTGGTGGGTATGTGGGCCTTTTATATCTATTTCGTTCTGGTGGTTTTGGTCTGGGCCCAGCGCTACCAGCGTAAGCGCAAGGCCCACAAGATTGAAGCTAAGGATAGGGACGGCTAATAGAGCGCTATCCGGTCAGTCTTTGTCTCCCTGAGATTCGGTTGGGAAATCCATGCTTACCTCGGTGGTTTCTGTAGCAGTTACTGAAACGCCGTTCAAATAACGGTCGGGAGCCTTGATGCCGTCAGGGCGTACCTGAATGCGATATTCGCCAACGGGAACGGTGTAGCTAACCACGCCCTCTTTGTTGGTGGAGCCCCGTGCGGTTTCTTTATGGTTGTCGGCACGCTGAAGGTAAGTGCGGGCTTTCAGTGGTTTGCCGTTGGTTGTGACGGTAATTTGTGCAGTGCCGCTCGGGATTTCAAGTGCGGTTTCGAAAGTCTCGTTAGCCGTGACAACTACGTTATCCACATAGTGATCCGGTGCGCTGATTCCGTCTGGTCTCACTTGGATGCGGTATTCGCCAACTGGCACGTTGTAACTGGCCACTCCGTTTTTGTCTGTGCCATCACGCGATGCCTCTTTGCGGGTATCGGCATGCTGGATATAGGTTCGGGCTTTTAGCGGCTTGCCATTTGTTGTGACGGTAATTTGGGCCTTGCCACTGCGGAAGTTGAAGTTTTTCTCAAGGGTTTCGCCAGCGCTAACAATTACGTTATCGATGTACTGGTCCGGCGCACTGATGCCGTCTGGCCGGATGTGAATGCGATACTCGCCTGCAGGGACCGTATAGTTGACGATACCCTCTTTGCTCGTGCCCCCACGGGAAACCTCTTTGCGGCTGTCTGCATTTTGAAGGTAGGTTCTGGCCTTCAGCGGCTTATCGTTCACGGTGACCGTAAGTTTGATGGCGCCGGTTACAACCGCAGGCGGTGGTTCAACCGTTACAGCTTGTTCAAGAGCGGTGGTAAGGTCGTCTGCATTGGCCGCTGTGAAGAACTGGCCGCCACCTGCATCGGCCATGCACTGTAACTGGCTGGTATCTGCATCACCCAAATCGAAGCCCACAACGTGCAAACGGAAGTCGACTCCGGATTGCTTGGCTACTTCGACCGCCTTGCACGGATCGCCGTCACAGGATTCAAGCCCATCCGAGACCAATACAATGTTGGCTGAATCTTCGATTTGACGCAGCTGTTCTACGGCTTGGGTTACGGCTTCGGTAATCGGTGTCTTGCCTAAGGCATTTAGCCCCTGAATACGCTTATTCATCGCGCTGCGATCAAGTGGCCCAAGCTCGACTAACGACTCAATGTCGGCGCAGTCGCCTTTACGGCGATGCCCGTAGGCCATCAAGCCAGTTCTGCTGTTATCAGGTAGGTCTGCGATCAGCTGGGACATGACATCTTTGGCAATAGCGATTTTGGGCGTGCCGTCGATTCGGCCCCACATGCTACCTGACGCATCAAGGATGAAAAGCAGGTTGCTCGCGGAATCACTCTGGCCTTCCGTTGTATTCGCCGCATTGACTTGGGCACACACTGAGAACATAAGTAGCAGGCCCAGAATCAGCAGTAGTCTTGTCACGGTATTGCCCTCTTGCTTTTGTAGTTAAACGGTCGAATTTTGTACCAGTTTAGCCCAAAAGCCACGGAAGGCAGCGAGCGCCGGTTTTCCCGCGCATTATCAATCCATTCGCTGAGCAAAAGCCCCCAAGCCCTGCCGTAGAAACAGCGCAGCGTCCTTTACTGTTTCCTCCGGCAATTCCTCCATCGGAATGTGTCCCGCTGTCGGGTATACAATAAGTTCCGTTTTCGGGATATCTGCCATCCACTTGTCGGCAAGCTCCAAAGGTACCCATGCGTCCTCTTCACCCCACATCAGAAGTGTTTTGGCGGTAATGCGGTTAAACGGTGCCGGCTCGAAGTTTCCAGCTCGGGCTTCGATCATTTTTAGGGTCTTAACGTACAGTGGTTTTGCGCCCGGGCGCTGGTTCATGTGAACGTAACGTATGTAATCTTCTTGAGCTACGCGGTCTGAGTCGCCGTAAACCCAGGCAACGTTTAGCGCTACCATCCAAGCCGGTTGAATGTAATTGCCAATAAACGCAACGGGCGGGAGAGTGCCAATGCTGAGTATCCAAGGTGTATCTTGCGGGTAACCGAAAGGGTCGAGGAGAATCAGCTTGTTCACGCGCCCGGGGTTTCGGGCTGCATACCTTGCGGCAATATAACCCCCCAAAGAATTCCCGGCGAGCGAAACGCTGTCCAAGTCCAGCTTATTCACAAACGTCTCGAAAGCATCGAGCGCGTGCTCTTCGTTGAAGTCATCCAGCTCGGTTGGCCCGCCGGTCAGGCCAAAGCCTGGCATATCCAGTGCAATTACCCGGTGATTTTTTGAAAGTTCGTCAATCCATGTGTCCCAGGTTTGCAGGGATGAAAAGATGCCATGCATAAGGATGACAACCTCGCCCTGACCGCGATCCTGATAGTGGATGTTGTAGCCGTTCACCTTCACGAATTTCGAGTATTCATTCGTGTACCTGCTTTCCAGATCCTCCATATCCATGCTGATCAAGCCACCCCAGTGACTCAGGGTGGGCGCCGCTTTCATAGATGCCCCGATGGCAGAACAGCCCGACAGCATAACAACGAAAAGCAACAGCGCTAGCAGCGACAGCAGGCGGGAATTTTTATAGTTGGCTGTGAACATTGGGTAATCCTGATTTGCTCGATCTTGCGGCTAACCTCGCAGCAAGACCGGTTTAAGCCATTGACGCAATTGCCTAAGGGTGTGTGGCCATTTAAGGTATGTTAGGTTTAATCGTTTGATTTAAAAGAAAAAAATATCTTTTAAATGGTTGTGTAATTTGCTGGGTCTGTGAAGAGGATCACAAGGTGTTGTTTTCATGTGTGAGGCGACTTGTGAGGAGCACGCAAAGGGCGAAGGCACCGAGGTTGATGGTAGCCGCAATATCGCTGACTCTGAGTGTTAGTTCAGTGGCACCCTGCACCCTAAATACCTGGACTTTTCACCCCGGCTGCCGTAAAATCCCCCGTCAAAGTCTCATGTTGTAGGTGTTGGTAAGTGAACCATATCGAGTTGTTTGCCGGTTGTGGCGGTTTGGGTCTCGGCCTTGAATCTGTTGAATTTGAACTCGTTATGGCTAACGAACTCTCGCCGATGGCTGCGGAAACCTTTGCGTACAATTTTTTGGATGAAAACCTCCGCGCCATGGCCGATGGAGAGGAAAGGTTCGGCTTACCAAAACGAACCAAGTGGTTAAGCAGCCAGTTTCCTAAATCGAATTTGCACAACCGCTTGCGTGAAAACCCGCACGAATTCCCACCTTTTCCTGAAGGTGAGAGCGATATAAACGGCCCTGCAGATTTAGATGGGGCATTGGTTGTTGGCAGTATTGTTGAGCTCAATCGGTTTCTTGAGACCTCACCAGAGTGCAGTGATGCCTTGCAAAGCAGTTTTGGCCGTGGTGGTTTGGATTTGGTGTCAGGCGGGCCGCCTTGCCAAAGTTTCAGCTTGGCCGGGCTGCGCCAGCGAACCAACCAACGCAATTCCCTTCCATGGGAGATGGCGAAATTTGTGGAGCTTACCCAGCCGAAATTTGCGTTGCTCGAAAACGTTACGGGCATTTTGCGGGCGTTCAAGGAAGAGGGGCAAGAATTTCACGCCTGGTTCGAAGTGGCAAAGGCGTTTGCGGTTGTAGGCTATGTTCCGCTTTGTCTTCATGTAAACGCCAAACTTGCCGGTGTGGCGCAGAATCGGCCAAGGTTCATTATGTTAGCCACCCGTGCAGATATATATGATGAGCTGGAGCCCACCTTCAGCGCCGTAGAGCGAGATCTTTTTTTACCCTCTCACCAGTTCTATCTCACTATTACGCAGGGCCAGCCTGTGGCATTCGGTGATATTTCCTATTTCGATGCTGATAAACCTCAGCACCATGAGCTATACGAGCAATCATTTCTCCGCCCGTTGGTTGCTTATCGAGATAGTGTGAGAACCGTGCGTGATGCTATTGACGATCTTAAAATCCACGCCCCGGAGTTGCCGTCTGAGTATGTACGGCAGATCAACCGGGTGTTTACTCCATTTATCCCGGAGCACGACATGGAAAACCATGAAATGCGCAACAATGGGGAGCATGTTAAGCGCCGGTTTCGGATCTATCAGATGCTACAGAAAGTGTCCCGATCGGATGAGCGCATCGTGAAAGCGCTGCTGAAAGGGGAAAGGGAAGAACTGCCTGCTGATGTTGCCGAGAGGGTCATGGGTTTTGATTTTCTCTCTGGTGAGGGCGAGTACGTTTTTTTCCAGAGCAAAACCGAGCTGGAAAACTATTTAAAGGCCCATGGTACGAAAAAACAAACGCAAAAAGCGCTAACGGCGGATTCACCTGCCCCTGCAGCATTGTCCATTCCGGATGATGCTTGCCATTATGATCACGACGAGCTCAGAACCCTGTCTGTTAGAGAAATGGCGCGAATCCAATCCTTTCCGGATGGCTTTGCTTTCAGGTCGAAGGTGACGACCGGAGGCCAAATGCGCAAGTACGAAGTGCCCCAATACACACAGGTTGGTAATGCTGTCCCGCCGCTACTGGGAAGAGCCCTTGGCGAGGCTGTTGGCAATCTTTTGAAAAGACTGAACGTAAAGGAACTACGTGATGGACGAAGTATGGCGGAACCGTTGGTACACGCGGATGCTAAGCATACCTGAATGGATATACTCAGAGGCGGAGCTTAGGGCATCGAGGTTACCGGTTTTTGATTATTCGAGAAGAAAAGAAGAAGCAAACGTTGTTGGTTGTTTGGGTGAGGTTATCGCTGAACATTGGATGAGAGCGAAAAACATAGGCTTTACGTCTCAGCTCAACGAAACCAAACATGATTACCTAATCAATAATAGCCTGACGATCGACGTTAAAACGAAAGATAGAACTGTAGTGCCCAAGATACACTATGAAGCCACAGTGCCGTTGTATAACCATTCCCACCAAATACCCGATTATTTTTTGTTTATATCGCTTCATCGAAAAAGTAACAAAGCGCCCGGAAGCATACGCCAGTACGAGCATGCGTATATTTTAGGCGCCATCAGCTATGGCGAGATAAGCGAAGCCGGAATCCAGTTTTACAAGGACGAAACAGACTGGCGTAACGGCACCAAATTCTGGACAGATTGCTTAAACGTGCAGGTTGGGCAGCTTATTCCAGTAAAAGAAACGATAGAGATTTTTAAGGGTGTGAAATCTTGCCCGAGCAAGGTCGTGACACAGGACCATGCTCTTATCAATAAAATTTCACGAATGCGGGCAGGTGGAAAGCTGATGAATTAATGCGCAGCTATAGGTTCTTTCAGATCGAATAATGACCATTTAAGCGTCCGGTGCCAGATTGCATAGCTCAGCCACTGTCGTGCGCAGTTCTAGACGGTCCACAGGTTTGGATAAATAAGCGCTGAAGCGTGTAGGTGAACTCTCTTCAGCGCGCAGACTACTATTTTGCACTGCCGATAGGAGTATTACGGGCACCATAGGCCACTGGGCGCGCGCGATCCTAAGAACCTCATCACCGGAAGCGCCCGGTAGTTGGTAGTCCGTAACAATGATTGCAGGGGCACTGCCGCTTGCCCTCTGGGCAAAAGCTTCTGTGGTTGCCGCAAGCTCAACATCAAACCCCATATCGGTGAGCTCATCGTCCAGCAATTCGCTGACCGGTTGAGAGTCTTCCACAATCCAGGCTTTTTGGCCTTTTGCATCAAACGTAGGGAGTAAATCCTGAACGGCGGCAAGGGATGGGGCTGCGAGGCGCTCATCTCCCACTATACAAGGAATCGTGCAGGTGGCTGTGGTTCCCTTGCCCGGCTCACTTTCCAGCTCAAGATGCCCCCCCAAGTTTTCCGCGAGTTCAAAACAGATGGCCAAACCAAGGCCCGCACCGGGATTGCTCTCGGAGCTTTGGTAAAACGGAGTGTATATTTCTTTGAGGTCGTCAGAAGAGATGCCGCATCCCGTGTCACTCACACGGAAAACCAGTGATGGCGGTTGGTTTGAGGTTTGGGCCACTGCAACCGCCAGAGAAAATTCGCCGCCCTGAGTGTACTTAGCGGCATTGTCCAGAAGGTTGAGCAAAATTCTCTGCAACTGTTTGCTACTACAACGAATTACTGTTGGCAAACCCGTCTCGATTTTAAACTGAAAACGGTTGGCTTGTTTGCTGGCGATGATGTGAGCATGGTTAACAAGGTTGTCGATAAAGGCTATTAGATAGATGTCTCGCGGCTCATCTGAAGCTGTTGAGATTCCATGCGCGTAATCAACCAGACCATCGATGAGATCCTTCATGTACATGCCTCTATCCAGAATCACCTGCGTGGCTTTCTGAGCATCGACCGTGTTAACAGATTGAAGTTGGGCATAGCCGAGAATGGCGGTTAGTGGCGACCTCAAATCGTGGGTTACTTGCCCCAGAAAATTCACCTTTGCCTGACTGGCCTTGCGTGCCGTTTCCAGAGCGTTTCTTAAGTCTTCCGTTCGTTGTTTGACGGTCTGCTCTAGGGATTTTCGGCTCTCTATTTCCTGAGCTTTTAGGGCTTTTTTAGCTGTCAGGATCTGACGTTTTTGTTGCCAGCTATAGGTTAGTATCAAAGCCAGCGCGGTTACAGTTTCGATACCAAGGCGATAAGGCGCAAAGTGGGCGGTGTAGTAGAAATTAAACGTGTAGCCCAGCAACAGAAACGATGTGATCAACCAATATACTGACAACAACAGCATCAATAGTATTGAGCTTTGACTAGCGGGACGAGTTTTCAGGGCAGCGGGAATGATAAGCGGCCAGGTGATCATGTAGCCGGTTAGGCACAGGATTCCCAGTTTTCGTATAGTGCTGCCGTCGACAATAAACGTAAGGCATGCCATGGCAGCTGCGGCAACTCCTGTCACAATCAGGTAGTTGCGCCAGCCACGTTGGTAGTTCAGCCCTAGGACGAAAACAGAGGTGGCCAGAAAGAGTTGTGTAGAAAGCATTGCTGCGCTTACTCTCAAGTTGACCGAATAACTTTCGAGTGATGGCAGTAGATAGTTGGTGAAAAAGCCGTTTTTCTCAGCTTCTCGAATAAATGCCACCAGTAACCATGTGCCCGTTACCAAAAGGCTAGCGTTAAGCTGGAAGGCAAGAACAAGTAGAAGCGTGAGGATGCCCGCGAAAAGAGCCGCCAGAAAGATCCGGTTTTCGGTGAGTCCTTCTGAGTAGGGCACTGGCTCCCAGCTTTCTATACTAATAAACGGAAGGTTGTCGCTATTTATTTTTAGAAACAGTTGCTGTGCTTGGCCTGCGTTGAGTCGTATCGGAATGATGGTTTTGCCATTGCTGACAGCACGATTTTGTAGCGGGATATCCAGACCTGTGGCTGTTTGATGTAGCGTTTTTCCGGTAGCTGGGTCAACAAAGTAGGCCTGAACCTTGTTTAAGCGCCAAGGCTCGATAGCCAGCCAGCGTATCAGTGCCTGGTTGCTGCTGTTGTGCAAGGTCGTTTTAAGCCAGGTGGTCGCATGGCGGCGTGTGGCGCTCAAGGTGCCTGCTTCAGGCTGGATCCAGTCTGCGGCACTTTGGGCGTCATTGAGGCTTTGAATGGCATTATTGCCGGAGATTGCCTGCATGAATTCAATCAGTTCACTACCATCTGGCTGTGTGGTCAGATCCAAGTAGGGATTCGAGTAGGTTTCGGTCTGTGCCTGTGAAATGGTCGATAAGGTTAATAAAAAAGCGGCGAAAATGGCGACGCATGTGGCAATCCAATTGCGTTTGGTCAAAATGTGTTCCCGGTCTCAACTATGTTGTTTTCGAAAGTCTCGCGGAGTTAGCCCAAAGCGCTCTTTGAACGCAGTGGAGAAGTTAGCGCTGTCTGCAAAGCCAACCTGATGAGACACATCCTGAACGGCGAGATGTGTTTGTTGAAGCAGGGTTTTGGCTTCCTTCATACGCTCCTCTCGAAGGTATTCATAAACTGTTGTTCCAGCGCATGCCTTGAATGCTGCGTTCAGGTGTTTGCTGTTCGTTCCAGTCAATTTCTCTAGCTCTTTCATCGACGGTGTAACGGATAGCGATTTTAGCAAATGGGTGCGAGTGGAGTGAAACACGATCATATGCCGGTTATTTGTTGCAGCCGTCTCGACCTCTAAGCTTTTTTTGCGGGCCTGTGCTGGTGGTTTGTGTCTCAGATGTATCGCGAGCCGCAATTTAACTTCATTAAAATCGAAGGGTTTATTTATGTAGTCAACGGCGCCCGCAAGTAACCCTCTAATGCGGTGTTCAGGCGCGGTCATACCTGAGATAAAA
The DNA here is from genome assembly GCF_016597725.1 of Marinobacter sp. 1-4A. Taxonomy (GTDB): domain Bacteria; phylum Pseudomonadota; class Gammaproteobacteria; order Pseudomonadales; family Oleiphilaceae; genus Marinobacter. The sequence goes on along the minus strand of NZ_VCGY01000001.1, from coordinate 462,432 downwards.
ATAACTGGAATATCACGGGTTCTCGGGTCCTGGGTAATTATTTTGCAGGCGTCGTGGCCACTGCAACGGGGCATCTCTGAGTCCATTAATATTATATCTGGCTGCCAGGCCCGAGCTTTTTCGACACCTTCAAGGCCATCGTGAGCATAGCGTAACTGGCAACCGTGCCGTTGAAGATAAGCAGAAAGTAGCATGCGGTCGGCTTCGTCATCTTCAACAATCAAAACACGTCTGTTCTCCATACTCACCCTTTTTATAATGCACTAGCCCCACCCAAAGCTGCTATTGAGCTTTGAATGGTTGATAAAAAAATACCTTTGCGCACAGGTTTTGGCGCGCAATCAAAGGTTCTTTGCCTTGCGCAAGGTACGATCAGGCCAATAACTCGCTGCTTTGAGTTGGGTGCCGCCAAGCTCAGTTGTAGCTTCGAGCTACTATTTGCGCTAGTGCGAGCCAAATCATGCCCGGTATCCACTGAAGTCAGCCTACTGATCACACCCGTTTCAGGCCCAGAGCTTGTGCCGGTTGCCTTGAGGATATTATGGCTAGAGTTCCTTCCGTCGCAAAACTTGCCCTCGCGGTTTCTTTGAGCTTTTCCGCAACTATTAATGCTGCAACTACGCATCAAGATGATTTATTAAGCGTTGTAAAAGAGACGCTTGAAACTAATCCAGAATTACAAGTTCGTTTGAGTGCCTTTCAAGCCTCTACCTACGACCAAAGGGAAGCCTTTGGCGGATACTTGCCATCTCTTGATGTCAGCGCAGCTGGCGGCATGGGAGACCGTGACTACGATGGTCGCGGTAGTTATAACCGCAATTACGCCGAAGTGTCTCTCACGCAAATGCTGTTTGATGGATTTCGAGTGCGAAACGCCGTTGCCAGAGCCGAGCATAGCAGTCGGGCACGCTATTATGAACTCTTGGACGAAGCAGAAACCAAGGCGCTGGAAACGGGTGAGGTTTATCTAAGCGTTCTCCGGCACCGAGAGCTTGTAACCCTTGCACAGAAAAATGTGGCCAATCACCAGCGTGTGCAACGCCACGTTAGCGAACGCGCAGATCAGGGTGTAAGCAACCGTGCCGATTTGCAGCAAATTGATGGGCGCTTGTCTTTGGCGCGCTCTAACTTAATGACAGAAATCGCAAACCTGCAGAGCGTTACCGCGCGGTTCCAGCGCTTGGTTGGTCGATTTCCGGCAGAGCATTTGAGCCCCTATGAAGTGCAAGAGCAGGCGGTGCCAGCAGAACTACGTGAGGTACTTGAAGCGGTATACGCCAATAACCCGGCTTTGTTTGCAGCCTTTGAAGAAATTCAGGCGTCTGAAGCTTCTTACGGCGAGGCAAAAGCAGGCCGTTACCCGACAATTGAGCTAGGTGCTCGCCATGGCACCTATAAAAACAATAATAGCTTCGATAAGCGCACAAACCCGCACTCATACGGGGAAGATACGGTTATCGAGTTGCGTGCACGCTACAACCTCTACCGTGGCGGCAGCGACCGGGCAGCAGAGCGTGCGGCGGACCGCCGTATTAGTCAGGCAGAAAGCTTGCGGGATAAAACCTGTGTCGATCTGCGACAAACAGCGACGATTGCTCACGGCGATGTACGCAATTTGCAGGTGAAACTCGACTCTCTTGCGGCCCACCGTGAAAAAGCGTCGGGTGTATTGGGGGCTTATCGCGAACAGTTTGACATCGGTCGTCGCTCGTTGCTGGATGTGCTCGATTCTGAAAATGAGTTTTTCCAAGCTGAGCGTGCCTATACCAATGGCTTCTACGATCTGGAAATCAATCGCCTACAAACGCTTCATAGCATGGGGCGCTTACTGGATACCCTGAATGTGGGTAGTGAGCAGCTACCGAATTTGGGTGATATTAACCAGTCGGTCAAGCCGGGATCCAGTCGCTATTGCACAATTCCCGATGAGGGCGCCAGAAACTTCGATCGGTTTTTGAAAATATCTGAGACTGAAGAAATCGTGGCCCTTGGTAGCGACACTCTATTTGACGTTGGCAGCGCTGAGTTCAAGCCCGAGGCAATGGCTAACCTGCAGCAGTTCGCCCAACGTCTGCTGGAGCGGGGCACGGTGAAGTCAGTCAATATTGTCGGGCATACCGACAGCTCCGGTTCCGATGCGCTGAATCGCAAGCTATCCCTTGCCAGAGCGATTTCGGTACGTGATGCCTTGATCGACAGTGGCATTGCAAACACCGTTATGCTGATTTCGGGTGTGGCCGCCTCCCAACCCCGTGCAAACAATGACACTGCCCAAGGGCGTGCCATGAATCGTCGCGTTGAGGTACGTGTTACTCACGCCAAAAGGTGAGATTGACACGCTGCTATGGACCAGACGAACGACCCCCTGAGCGCCTGCCTTTTATGGGTTGCTGCTGAAAATGGCACCACGACCAGCCATGATGCGCTGGTCGCCGGCCTGCCATTGGTTGATGGCCGCTTGTCGCCTTCGGTGTTTGCGCGCGCAGCAGAAAGGGTCGATATGAAGGTGAAGCTGGTAAGGCAGCCTTTGGAGCGCCTGAACAGTTTGCTGCTCCCCTGCGTTGTTTTGCTTGATGGCAACCGTGCTTGTTTGCTCGAAAGTATCGACCTTCAGGAGCAGACAGTGCAAGTGCGGTTGCCAGAATTAGACATGGACATTCAGCAACTCGGGCTTGCCAACCTCCAAAAGACCTACAGTGGTATTGCACTCTACTGCCGCCCGGATTTCCGTTTGGATCAACGTAAAACCGGGGCTGGCACAACAGTTGATAACGGCCACTGGTTCTGGAGTGTGATAAAGGCAAACCGGCCGGTTTACCGGGATATCCTGATTGCGGCGTTCTTTATCAACCTGTTCGCTTTAACCATGCCCCTGTTCGTTATGAACGTGTACGACCGTGTGGTACCCAATCATGCAACAGATACTTTGTGGGTTCTTGCGCTTGGTGCCCTGATTATCATCTGCGCCGATCTTGCGCTGCGTCTGCTACGAAGCTGGTTTGTTGAGCTGGCGGCAAGTCGCGCTGATATCACATTATCCGCGCGCATTATGGAACGCATTCTGGGTACTCGGCTTGAACATGCTCCACAGTCTGTGGGCTCGTTCGCGGCGAATGTCCAGTCGTTTGAATCCGTTCGCTCATTCATTGGTTCCATGACCGTAACGGCGCTTATCGACCTGCCTTTTTTCCTACTCTTTGTGGTCATCATCGCATTAATTTCGCCGGTGATGATCATTCCTGTGCTGATCGGTGCAACGATAATTATTCTGTACGCCCTCTCGGTGCAGGCCACCATGCACCAGCTTTCAGAAACCATGAGCCAAGCCAGTGCGCAGCGTAACTCCGGTTTGGTAGAAAGTCTGGTAGCGGCGCCCACACTTAAAAGCTTCAACGCCAGTAGCCGTATGCAAAGTGAGTGGGAGCAAACCACACGGTTTTTGTCGGGCTGCTCCGGCAAGCAGCGCATGCTTGGTATGTCTGTAGGTGCAGGAGCTTCCTGGATACAGCAAGTTGTATCTGTGGTGATGATTATCACCGGTGTGTATCTCGTTATTAATGGCGACATGAGCCAAGGCGGGTTGATTGCTGCTTATATGCTGTCCTCACGGGCCATGGCGCCGGTTTCGCAAACGGCATCTTTGCTTACGCAGTACCACCAAGCGGCTACAGCCATAACATCAGTCGAACAGATTATGGATGCCGAGCAGGATCGCGAGCCGGGCAAACAGCTAATAAGCCGGGGTAAGCTGCGTGGCGAAATTGAGCTGAGGGATGTGTCATTCCAGTACCCCGGTGAAGAGCGCGATGCATTGAGTGGAGTGTCGTTACATATTCGGGCTGGTGAGCGGGTGGGCATTCTTGGCCGAGTGGGCTCGGGCAAGAGCACTTTGGAAAAACTCATACTGGGGCTTTACCGGCCAACGTCTGGCAGCCTTTTAGTGGATGGCGTAAACATTGGCCAGATCGACCCGAGTGAGCTGCGCCGCAATATTGGTTACATACCACAAGACGTTCAATTGCTCAGTGGCACGGTATACGACAACGTTACGCTGGGTATAGAACATCCTAATAATGAACGCTTGCTGCAGGCCATCAATATCTCAGGTTTGAAAGGCATGGTGGGTGATCATGCAGACGGTTTGTCGATGCCGGTCGGGGAGGGCGGTAACCGTTTATCCGGTGGGCAGCGCCAAACAATTGCAGTGGCCCGTGCGGTTATGGCGGACAGCAGTATTTTATTGCTGGATGAGCCAACCAGTGCCATGGACAGCATGTTGGAGAACCACGTCAGCAAAGGCTTGGGCCAGTTTAGCCAAGGCAAAACTCTGTTGTTGATAACCCACCGCACCAGCCTACTGGATCTGGTTGATCGCTTAATTGTAATGGATGCGGGAAAAATTGTTGCCGATGGCCCGAAGCAAAGCGTGCTACAGGCCCTTCAACAAGGAAGCATCCAGCGGGGTGCACAATGAGCAACGATGCGAAGATTGCAGAGAAGGCCGCCCAGAAAGAGCTTGAGCAACAGGCATTTGAACATTTGAGCAAGGCTGACGCCGTTGGAGCTCGGGGGAAAGGTTTTATCAATCGCTTGTTCCGGCCGTTTTTTTCCGCATTTCGCAGCAACTCACGGCACTGGCCTACGGATGCGGATCAGGCCATGGAGCAGCAAAGCACCCTGCGTGCCCGCAGCTTGCTGTACGGCATCGCACTGACGTTTATGGTTCTGATTGTCTGGGCTGCGTTTGCGCCGATCGATGAAGTGACACGGGGCGAGGGTAAGGTTATTCCCTCCCGACAGCTTCAGGTTATTCAGTCCGCCGATGGCGGTGTGATTGAGGAAGTGTTTGTAGATGAGGGTGCCAGCGTCAGCAAGGGCGACCTGCTGGTGCGCATAGACCCAACACGCTTTATGGCCAGTTTTCAGGAAGGCAGCGTGCGGGCATTTGCACTGGCCGCCAAAGTGAAACGGCTGCAAGCATTGATCCATAGCGAGCCACTTCAGTTGAATTACAGCGAGGCAGTAACACCCGTACAGCAACAGGTCTTGCAGCAGGAGGAAGGTTATTTCAAGGCCAGCCTCAAGGAACTGCAAGAGCGCTTGGCGGTTGCCCGGGAACAGATTGCTCAACGGGAGCAAGAATTAAGCGAAGTGCGGGCGAGGGAGTCTGCTGCGGAACAGTCCTACCGCATGTCGACACGGGAACTGCAGGCAACCCAACCCTTGCTAGCTTCTGGCGCCGTCTCGGAAATAGAAATTTTGCGTTTGCAGCGGGACCAAGCCGCAGCAGACGGTGAACGCCTTCAGGCGGCTGCCCGGGTTAGGCAGGTGAAGGCCAGTATTCAGGAGGCTGAGTCCCGATTGTTAGAGGTTGAGTCCTCTATCCGCAACCAATGGCGAGCAGAGCTTAGTGACGCAAGCTCACAGTTGAACAGCTTGGAAAAGAGTGTTGCCGGGCTGGCTGACAAGGTGAAGCTCTCTGAAATTCGCTCGCCTGTAAATGGCACGGTTCAGCGCGTGTTGCTAAACACGATTGGCGGTGTCGTTCAACCGGGGAATGCGGTTGTAGAGATTGTTCCGAGCGATGATCGCCTGCTGGTGGAAGCCAAAATAGCGCCTAAAGATATCGCCTTCTTGCGCCCCGGTTTGCCAGCGACCATCAAATTGCACGCCTACGACTTTTCTATTTATGGTGGCATCTCCGCAACGATTCAACACATCAGCGCCGACACCATCACCGACGATCGCGATAACACGTTTTACCTCGTGCGCGCCGTAACCACCGGAAAAGACTCGGCACAGCATTTATCTGTTATTCCGGGCATGACTGCACAACTGGACATCATGACCGGCAAAAAGAGCATTTTGTCTTATTTGCTCAAACCATTACTGCGTGCCAAAGCTAACGCTTTGAGCGAACGCTGAAATCGATCCGTTACCTGCATTGAAATTGAAACTGCATGAGTAACCACATTTTGAGGTCCTTATGACTACTCTGGCAACTGTTGTATCCCTAGTCGGACAAGCTTGGGCTGAAAACGCAAACGGCGAGCGCCGTGTACTTGAAGTGGGCGACCAGCTGGCTATTGATGAAACCTTGGTTTTAGAGAGGGGTGCGCGGGTTAATCTGGATTTTGGCGACAACCAGCAGCTAACGTTTTTAGGCGAACAACAGGTGACAGCCGAAGAGAGAGCAAACCTTGTTGAGCAGAGTGAAAGCCTTGCGCCTCTCGAGCCTAACGACCAACCGATAACGGACCCATCCACGCAGTCTAATCAAGGCACCTTTTCCGAAGGGCATGGTTTTGTGCAGTTGGTGCGCATTGGCGAAATAATTGAAGCGGATGGCTTCACCCCCGTAACCGTTGCGCGCATTCATGAAGTGCTGCGGCCGCTTGGATTGAGCCTGCCACAAAGGGAACTTGAGAACGGGTTTCGCGATGAGCACCTCGCTAATAGAAATGATGAGTACCTTGGTGAGGTTGATCTCTCTGGCGGCAATAACGACCAACCGGGAGATAGCGGGCAAGAGCCAGATGATGGTGGCGAACAGCCCGGAGGGGATGAGCAGCCGGGCGATGGAGATCAACCGGACAACGGTGATGAAGAGCCTGGCGATGGCGGTGATCGACCAGAGCTGAGTATTTCTATTGATGTGATTGCAGATGATGACATTATCAGCGCAGCTGAAGCCGAACAGACAGTTACTCTGACAGGCACCGTAGGTGGTGATGCCCAGCCCGGAGATAAAGTGACCATCACCGTAAACGGAAAAGTCTATGAGACAACGGTGAATCCGGACGGTAAAACTTGGCAGACGGAGGTTCCCGGAAGTGAGCTTGTACAAGACAGAACCGTTGAAGCAACCGTCACGAGGGACTATGACGAAGACGGCCCGCTTACCGCTGATGCAGAGCGGCCTTACGGTGTAGAAGTAACAAAGCCGATACTTAGCATTGAGCTCGAAGGTGCTGGCCCCGAGGGCATTTACAGCGAATCGGAAATTTCCAACGGCAAAGTGCCAGCGAAAGTTACCTTGGATAAAGACACGGTCAAGGTGGGCGACTTACTGCAGGTCAAGACTCCAAATGGTGGTGTGCTACTTGAGCGCCCTGTGACCCAAGAAGATATCGATAACGGCGTACGTGTGCAGGTTCCGGTTAGCCCGGGCCAGAGGGAAGTAACCGTTGAGGCCAGCATCACGGACCCGGTAGGCAACAGCAGTAATGATCGTGATGAAAAGCCGATAGATACTCTCCCACCTTTGCTTACAGGCGCGTTGGACCCCCAAAACGACCAAGATGCTGACCACATAAACCTTGATCTCAGTGGGAAGTTTAGCGACACCTACAGCGGAAGCAATTTGATCTACAGCGCGGCCAATCTGCCTGGCGGCTTAACGATAGACCCGGGCACGGGTGTTATCAGCGGAAGGATTCATAGCTCCGCCAGCCAGACCGGTAATGTAGGCAATGGGGAATATGAAGTAACGATCACTGTTTTCGACCCTGCCGGAAACAGCACTCAGCATAGTTTTACCTGGACAGTGACCAACCCGGCTCCAACGGCTGCAGACGACAGTGGCAGCACAGATGAAGATACCACTCTAGTCGTTAATCCGAGAAATGGGGTACTCAAAAATGATGTAGATCCGGATGGCGATCAACTTTTCGTTACCGGCATAGTTGCTGGTGGTAGCAAGCCCACCAGTGTAGGTGGGCTCGATACCGATATTATCGGTGACTACGGCACCTTAAAGCTGCAAGCAGACGGCAGCTATACCTATGTTCCTGATAAGACCAACCCAGATGTTCGCGCGCTGAAAGACGGCGAAACGTTAGAAGACATCTTCAGCTATACCATGACGGACCGAGAAGGTGGCGCTGATGACGCCACTTTGGTTATTACCATCAATGGTGTGAGTGATAGCGAGCCTACAATCATACCTAAAGACGAAAACGGTCCAGATGATCCAAACGATATTATTACCGCAGGCCATGCGACGGTTTATGAATCCGGATTAATAGCTGACACCCCTACTCAGAGCAAAACAGTAGAGGGCGAGATTACAGTTACAGCGCTAGATGGCCTGATAAGCGTCAAAGTGCATGGCCAAACCTTCGATTTAACTCAGTTGGCGGATTTGGAAAATACAGCCGTTGTTCTCGATACCGATTACGGAAAGTTGACTCTGAATGGCTTTACGCCGGACGAAGTTGACAGCACCATCGTTGGTGGCGAACTCAGCTATAGCTATGAGTTAGATATCCGCTTTGATAATGCGGCGCCCGGTTCGAATGGCGATCTGAACGGTTTTGATTCGATTGATTTGGAGGTGCTTGATGCGGGTAATACTAGTAAAAATGGCACACTCGAAATCAATATTATCGATGATGAGCCTGCTGTTTCCGAAAAGACTGTTACTCACTCTGTTGAAGTTGATGAAACGACGTTAGGCGTTCCGTCTACTGCGGTGAGCTTTGCCGATGCTTTTGACACTGCATACGGTGCCGACGGAGCTGCAAGCTCAAACGGGTTGGTGTATAGCTTCGAAATTGACACCACGCTAGCAACAGGTTTGATTGATACTGCAACGGGCGAAAATATTGAGCTGACAATCAGCGCGACGGGCGAGGCTGAAGGACGCACCGAAAGTGGTGACTTGGCCTTTACTGTAGGTGTCGATAGTACGAATGGCGAAGTAACCCTGACTCAGGCGCGAGCACTTAAACATCCCGATAAAGCCAATCCTGATGATGCAGTAAGCCTTGTAGAAAATACATTAAAGCTGAAAGCCACCGCAACGGATGGTGACGGTGATGAAAACAGTGCCAGTATCAGTCTGGGTGACAAACTGGTGTTTAAGGATGATGGCCCAGCGATTGAAGTGGAAGCAGGGTTCACCGCACCAGAGGTTATTGTCGATGAAACCTCTTTAGGTACTCCCTCGAGCGCAATCGCGTTTGCGGGCGCCTTTGTTGCCCCTGATTATGGAGAAGATGGCGCGGCAAGTACCGATGCTCTGGTTTACAGCTTGGATATTGATCCAGCGATAGTGACTGGCCTGACAGACACTGCCACCGGGCAGGCGATTGTTTTATCCATCAACAGCTCGGGTGAAGTGGAAGGCCGTACCGACACAGATGGAGAACTGGCGTTTACCGCCAGTGTGGATAGCAACACCGGCAAAGTAACCCTAACCCAATCGCGCGCGCTTAGTCATCCAGATACAAGTGATCATGATGATGCAGTCAGTCTGGCTGAAAACGCGCTAAGCCTAAAAGCTACCGCGACCGATGGCGACGGGGATGAAGCCAGTGCCAGTATCAGCTTGGGCGACAAACTGGTGTTTAAGGACGATGGCCCAGCGATTGAAGTGGAAGCAGGCTTCACCGCACCAGAGGTTATTGTTGATGAAACCTCTTTAGGTACGCCATCAGATGCAAAAGCGTTTGCAGGTGCTTTCAAAGCCCCGGATTACGGCGCAGATGGCGCGGCTAGTAGCGATGCACTGGTATATAGCTTGGATATTGATTCAACGACAAGCACTGGACTTATCGACACGGCGACCGGGCAAGCCATTGTTCTAAGTATCAATGGGTCGGGTGAAGTGGAGGGCCGAACCGATGTAGGCGGCAATCTGGCGTTTACGATTAGTGTGAACAGCGATGGTGAAGTAACCCTGACTCAAAGCCGTTCAATGCAGCACACGGACACGGACGACCCTGATGACGAAGTTACGATCGCTTCAGGAACCATCAAGCTTCACGCTACTGCCTTGGATGGTGACGGTGATACAGACAAATCTGATGGTGTTGACATAGGTGGCCAATTTACCTTCAAAGACGATGGCCCAACGATTGATGGCAGTGAGGTGGGCGGTGATGGTTATGTCAGTGATAACGCCATTGTTGATGAAAGATATCTAGCTTCAGGTAGTGAAAGTGATCCAAGCAAACTAATCGTTGGCAAAAACCTACCGATTGACTTCGGTGCGGATGGCGCGGTGAATGCTGTTGGTGATATAGGTCTCACGTTTAACAATAGCAATCTCCAAGCGCTAAGCGACTTAAATCTTAAATCTGGAACTACAGAGTTAGCTTATACAATTAGCGGAGATGGCCACACCGTTGAAGCTAAGGCAGGTAGCAAAGATATCTTCTCCATTGAGCTAAAAGTAGCTTCAGATGGTACACCTTCCTATGAGTTCATCTTAAAAGGCCCGCTGGATCACATTCTGAATGTTGATGGCGAAACAGCCGACAACATTATTTTGCCCTTTGATATTACCGCCACCGATGGTGACGGCGACTCGGTTGACCTGAAGTTTAAAGTAGAAGTAGTGGATGATACGCCCGCTGCGGGTGATCGTGATTTAGAGGTAAACGAAGACGGCTCTGTTAGCTTTAGCAATGCAGACGTTAATCAGGTCACTACGGAAATCAAATCTGGCGAAGGGCCGCAACACGGTACTGTCACCATTGGCAATGACGGTACCATCACTTATGAACCGCACGAAGACTACCGTGGAGATGACAGCTACACCTATACCGTCACCACTGCGAGTGGTAGTTACGAACGTACCGTGAATGTTACCGTTAAACCGGTGGCAGATAAGCCGTTATTTGCAGATAAAAGTGGAAACTATCCAGACGATTCAGCTATAGATTCCGACGGTTCCTTAAAAACCGGTGACTACAGCTACAGCGTGGAAACGCCAGAGGATGTGCCAATAGCTTTGGGGCTCCATGTACCAAAAGTAAAAGACGACGGCATAGACCCAGATAACAATGGTACCTCGGAACTACTGGGCGCTATTAACCTCGAGTTCAAAGAGCTGACGGGCGTCTCCACGCCTGAGCTACAGCTAACAGATGGTACCGTTTTATCGCCTAACGGCAGTGGTGGGTTTCAGTTTGTCATTGTCGATAATGAAACAGACAAGAAGCCACTGGATTGGCATTTGGATATTGGCCTGCCTGCAGAAGACACTTCGAACGGTGTTCACTACCTGACTGAAGCGCAGTACGAAGGATTACAGGTGCAACCACCTGCTGAGCGCCATGAAAACTTCAAAACTGAAGTGTCGGTTGCTAGTTATGAGGTGGATGAATTTGGTGAAAAGCTAGCCGGTGTTAATGCTGCAACAAGCACGCAAACTATCGACGTTAATGTAAAAGCTGTTACCGACCCAATAGAGCTGAAAGTTGACACCGACAAGGATGCTCAAAGCTATGAAATGAGCGAAGACAATACGTTTAATCTGAAAGACAAGCTAACGGTTAACTATCCAGACAATTATGTAGATGGTCGTTCAGGTGACGATGTGGCTGGCGGGGATATTGATGGCAGTGAAACGCGCTGGTTTGAAATTACTGGCTTGCCGAAAGATACAGTCGTTAATGGCACCACAGTAACTGGCCCAAGCCATGTGATAAGCATTGAGGCGCCGGGCTTAAGCACCTCGGATAACGGACTGCCGGATATCAATATCACCCCACCGAAAGACTTCAGTGGCGATCTCAAAGACATTACTGTCACTCTAAAAGCGCAGGATAAAGACTCTGATGCCGGAGATAGTGACGGTCTAATTGAAGTAGATAGCATCACACTTGAGCTGCAAGTAAATCCAGTTGCAGGCGATTTAGTGGTAGAAGGTACAGAAGGTCTTGAAGATGAAGCGGTTGCCTTCCTTGAAAACATCAGGGTCACTGATGACAGCACAGCATCAGGAACACTGGGTGAAGTTATTACGGAAGTGTCGTTCACTGTACCAACAGGCTGGACGCGTGATGCCGGGCAAAACACGTGGTCGAACACCGACGGCCAGACATGGACGATGGCACCATCAACGAGTGGCGGCTGGACAGGTAACTGGAATGGTGATGAGTACACAATCACCTTCACGGACTCTAATCTCACCACTTCACAGCGTGAAGATATCCTCAAACAATTCACCGTCACCTCACCTGCGCACAGCAGTACAGACATTGATCTAGAGGTTAAGGTCACCAGTGTGGATCACAGCATTAGTTCTACTGGTACATCAAGTGCCCCGGCAAGCCAGACAGGAACGCTAACTGTTGTGGTTAAGCCTGTTGCCGAAAGCATTGATACAGATTCAGACGGTGCTGGTGGCAATGATGTCACCATGGGTGGCAACCATGTTTACCAAACCTCAGGTGAAGAAGATGGGTGGCTTGTTCTGGGTGAGGAAGCATCTCAAAGCTTCAAGCTCGGCAATGGCTGGTCTAACGAAGACGGCAAATGGGTATATGAAGGTGGTAGCTGGAAAGATGTAAGTGTTTCTGGTGACGGTAGCGACAAAACCGGTCGCAGCGAAGACACGTTTGCCTTGTTAACGCCTTACACTACAGTAAATAACGACGCCCAAGCGGGAGCAGTTGTACAAGACAAGCTCGAAGGTAGCGTCTTCACTTATGAAGGGCCAAGTGGCACGGTCACACTGCCTTTTGCTGGCGAACCCGTAAAAATTCCCATGCAGTATCTGGACAGCGTTCAGTTCAAGGGGCCGGCAGACTGGTCCGGCGTCGTTAAGATTAAAGTACAGGCTGGCACCATTGACTATGACGAAGACGATGGTACCGCAACGGATCTGGCCGAGTCTGGCGAATCCTGGCTGACCAATTTGATTATCGAGCCCCGCGCTGATCAGGTTACCCTTCAGGTGGATACACCTTTGAAAACACAGGAGGATGAGGCAGTTACTCTCAGCATTCTGCCGACCAGCAGTGATAAGGATGAAACCTTTGATGTCACCATAAGCAAGATACCCAAGGGTGTGAAAATCACTTATGACGGTGTTGAATACGATACCTTGGCAGGCCCTCTGCCAGACGGGTTGACTGATAATGGTGATGGCACTTATACGTTAGAAATTGAAGGTTTCGACACGGCTAATCAGCCTGAGCTGACACCACCCAAAGACAGCAACGAAGAGATTAATCTGACTGTAAAAGCCGAGTCGGTAGATACCCTTGAGTACATAAATAACGATGGCTACTCAGTTGTTGTTGAGCATAAGGGCAACACTGTCACAACAAAGGTTTACGGTAACGGAACAGGAAGCGCCCCGACATCCGAAACAACTGAAACGGTAGCTTCTGATACCTCCCAAGAGCTACCGATTAGAGTTGAGGTGCAGGGTGTACCAGATGAGCCGAAGGTAACCATTGACAATACTACGGAGTATTGGGAAGACGGTGCTGAGGAATCCTCTGGGCAAGGTGCCGCTCCGGGATTAGAGGTTGATCTTAAAGACTTGGTTACTGGCATAGAGTCGGGTGAAACAGGAGTAGAGAATGCAGGGCCTGATGGCTCTGAAACTATCTCCCTTCGTATCAGCGACCTGCCGGAAGGCTTCACCCTTACTGGTGCAGGCCCACAATTAGGCGCAGGCAGTGGTCCAGATCGTCTTTGGGTGATTTCCAAGGATGACCTGAACAACGTAAAAATAGGAGTCCCCGAGCACTATAGCGGCACGGTCGAGTTTACCGTTCAGCCCGTAGTAACGGAAAACGACAACCCATCAAACACCTTCTTTGACAAAGAAAATGTCAGTTTTAAGGTTAAGCCGGTCGCTGAAGCCTCGCTGAGCCTCAACTCAGACTTGGTAGAAGACACTGTCGGTGAGCTTAACTTAACCGCCTTAGGTGCTGATGGTGATGAGTACATCAGTGAAGTTCGTATCAGTGAAGCTGATGTGACGAATAAAGAGCTCACCTTGTATGCAGATGCGGCTGGCACTACGGAGTTGTCGCCTGTGGGAGGTGTTTATACGGTTATCAATTCAGACCCTAACGGGGTGCCAAGTGTTTATGTTAAAGGCCCAGCTAACCACAGTGGTGATATTAGCCTGAGCATTGGCTACACAGTAGCCGACCCCGTTGGTGATGGTAGCACTGGTATTCCAAATGGCACCAAAACCGGCTCTGTTAATCACACCCTCAGCTTTGCAGCCGTAACCGATGAGATTGGAGCTGCACTCAATGGCATCTCTGATAACGCTACTGGCACCAGCTTTACTTATGATAGTGGTACGAAAACAGCCACCATTGAAGGTTCTGGCAAAGTCACCGTTACCGTGGATATTAGCCAGTTGGCAGACACTAACGCTGGTAATGAAACAGACACCGACGGCAGTGAGCAGTTAACCCATATCCAGATAGAAGGCGTACCTCAGGGCGTGAGTGTCGAGGGCGCAGAGAGCACCGGTGAAGGGAAATGGTTAATTGAAACCGCAGACAGCTTTAACAGTGACACGCTCATCAAAGAGATAGTGTTCAACGTAACCGGCCATGCCAGCAGTGACACCAGTGCCATTACCATTACTAGCTACACCAAAGATACGGGAGCAAAGATATCTGAGAAAGCTCAGATTGATTGGAATTTAGTAGTCAATCAAAGCGGGACGGGTGTGGGTGAATTGCCTCAAATCACATTGACTGACAAGCAAAAAGTACAAGACGAAGATAGTGAGTTTGCCTTATCAGATCAGGTAGATGCTGACCTGAGCGGTGGTGATCTCGATGAGTACAATATCACCGTCACATTACGCACCTCACCTGACGATGAGACAGAGTTTACAGATGGCAATGGCAGCCTAACCCGAACGGAAGTGACTGAAAACGGCGAGACGGTTGTCCTGTGGACTAAAACCACCAGCGTAGCCCAAGGTGATAATGCTGAAACGAAGCTAAACGATTTATTGGACAGTATTAAAGTACACACGCCAGAGCACGCGAATGCCAACAACTTATCTGGCAATTTACCGCTGGATGTCACCGTATCGGTACACGCCAATGGTGTGAGCAAAAAGAGTGAACTAAAGCCTGAGGTTGAACTCACACCGGTAACCGATGAAACCACCGTTACTGTTACTGCAGATGCTGTGGGAGAAGGCGAAGATATTCCCGTTACTATCGAGCTGGAAAATACCGCCGATGGCAGTTTTTCGAATGTTTCTGGTAACAACATTACGGTAACCCTCGGCAATACTGGGTTAGCAGGAGAGTTGTTATATGCAAATGGTGACCCGCTGACATTTACGGGCGCTAATACCTATGAAGTAGGACTGATTGGCGGGCAGCCTCCACAGCTGATTTTCAGGCCAGATAGTGGTCAACCTCACCAAACGGGTAGTCTGGAATTAACCGCATCTGTGACTACAACAGAGCAAGGTGCGTCTAACTCTGTTACGGCAACAGGCAATGGCAGTCTAGTTATAGGGGCGAGTAATAGCGGTTACAAAGCGGATATTACGGCTGAAGGCAATGAGTTAAATGAAGAAAACACCGATCTCATTCAACTGAATTTTACCAACGCAGGGCTGGTTGACGCTGGCGAGCAAATCGAATCAGCTTTTATCAGCGACCTACCAGTTGGGTTTACAGTTTGGGTGGGCGGCGATATGGCCAACAACGCCGGTGGCGGTATTTGGGCTATTCCACTGGCTGGAAACGACTTGCCAGCGAACATCAGCATCAAGCCACCTAAAAACTGGGCGGGCACTTTGGATGATCTTAAATTCACAGTGATGAGCGGCCACGCTGGGTTGGAGCCATCCGCTTCGGCGATTGATTTTGATTTGGTCGTCAACCCGACACCAAATGGAGTGGACATGAACCCAACCCTGAGTTTTGGTGATGCCGGTGACAAAATATCCCTGAACCTCAATGCCAGCATGAAGGACCCGTCAGCAGCCACGGGTGCCAAGGATGGTGCTGGCAACCCAACAGACCAATTCACTGAACTGACTGAGTTGAGCCTGAGTGGTTTCCCGGATGGAGAGAAAGTTCTGTTCTTCATTGGTAATGAAGAAGAACCACTTGGCGCTGCTCAAGCGACATTTGATAGCACTACTTCTACTTGGATAATCAATGGCTTAAGCCAAAGCGATCTGCAAAACCTTAAGTTCTTGCATGCAGAAGGAAGTGGCAGCCTTACAGTAAAGGGTAGAACCTACGAGGTGGACGTTAACGGTATCCCGTATCAAGAGGGTGGTGAGACGAAATATTCTAGTTGGTCTGGCGATAAGGCAGCAGAGATCAATATCTCGCAAACCGTGCCTACATCAGGTGATGACCACTTCTTGTGGGATGAGAGTGCCATTAACGGCTTTGGCGGAGAAGATACAGTTCAGTTGCGCTTTAGTGATGACCTTGGCTCTGGTGACTTCAGTAAACTTGAAAATATCGAAATGATTGATATGAAAGGCTCTGGCCCGAACCAGATAGGGGATTCAGGAGCAGGCCTAAATATTCAAGACGTTCTGGACATAACCGATAGCCGCAACGCACTGAAAATCGACGGAGACGGCGATGACTTTGTGTTCCTGAAAAACAGCGAATGGACGACTGATAACACGGTTACCAGTGGATATGTAACTTATACAAGCAGCGACACCAGCGCCACGCTGAATATTTCAGATCAGATTACCAGCGTAGTCATGGTTGAGTAGGCTAGGTGATGTCTACTTCGTCACTGGCAGACGGGATTCTTGGTGGAATTAGAAGGCCCTTAGAAAGGGCCTTAGGAGTGTGCATTTTCGTTTTGAAGCGGTTTAGAAAGCCAGCTCCAGTCCGGCGTACCAGATGCGCCCTGCAGCCGGCTCAAAGTACCGGTCGTTGCTGGCATTGATTCGGACATTTGCGAAGTGATCCTTG
This sequence comes from Marinobacter sp. 1-4A, assembly GCF_016597725.1. GTDB lineage: Bacteria > Pseudomonadota > Gammaproteobacteria > Pseudomonadales > Oleiphilaceae > Marinobacter. Next base: position 445,747 of record NZ_VCGY01000001.1, on the reverse strand, counting down.
TCGCCCAGGTTGCGAACCCCCGCAAAGCCCTTCAAAAGAAGATTTCTACCGGTATAGAGTGTGTTTCCGCCCCGCAGGTTTACCAGCCAGTAATCGTCGACGTTTACCTCATTGGCGTCGTCAGCGACCATGTCTTCGATATAACGAGCCTCCAGTGCGGCAAAGGTGCCACCCAAGCCTTGCCATGTCAGTCGGTTGGACCAGGCTTGCTCAGGCATGCCCGGTAATCGGTTGCCGTCGTAACGGACGCCTCCTGTAAGGTAATCATCAAACGTGTAGCTGGCCAGAGTGAGAGCGGTTTCTACGCGCCAGCTCGGTGAAAAAAGCCAGCCTGCCGCAGCTTCGAAACCTTTGCGCGTTGTATCTCCAGCATTGCGATAGAAGGTCCTGTCATCAGGCCCCGGTAACTCATAGGGGATCAACTCATCACGAACATTTACCCAGAAGAGCGCAAGGTCATAATCAATGCCGTTGTTCAGTTCGCCGCGCAGCCCGAGTTCATGATTAAGAGATTTTTGTGGTTCGATTTCCGGATTAAGTCCACCCACGCCAGACGGATTGGCAAACTCCGAGAACGTCGGCGTTTCGAAGGCGGTACTGATGTTCGCGTATAGCTGATGAGATTCCAGATAACGATAGCTCAAGCCTGCCGAGCCGCTCCATTCCCTGAGGGTACGATCGCCACTCTGGTCCCCATCGGCGGAAAAAACATCATTGACCTTGAGGTGAACCCGATCGAAACGACCGCCAACGGAGAGGGTGATTTGATCGGTAAGGCTCAGATCGCCTTGCGCAAACGCACTCAGGCTGGTTGCCGTTTGCAGTTCATCTGCGGTCAGTCCTTGCAGGTCACCGCTGAAACTCATTTCACGGCGGATGCGGTCATCCCGTTGCTCGCGGGCTTCAACTCCTGCGACATAGCGAAACGGAAGGCCTGAGAGTTCAAAAGACTGACGGTAATCGGCGCTTGCGCCAAAATAATCCCGGTCGTAATCGATGCGGCTATCTCCGGGGTAGGGCAGCTGCTGCTCGAAGTTCCTGCACAGGTAGAACGTTTTGGCCCGGAACTCACCCGGCCCGGCAGACAGGTCTTGATATTGCAGGCCAAGCACTTGCTGATCGACGGTTTGCCCTGTGCCGTACTCTTCTGTAAAGCGCCCGGCTTGGGATCTGTCGGCTTCCACCTGCTCAGCGGTAAGTGCACCTGGATCTTCGGACCGAGGATTCTGTAGCAGGTTTATAATGGCAGTCAGTGAGCGATCGCTGCCCAACTCCCGGCGTAGCTTGGTATTGAGCAGGTATTTTTCGACCTTGGCATTGTCGCGATAGCCTTCATAGTTGAGCGCAGAAGCACTTATGCTGTGCGACCAAGGGCCGTTGTTCTGGCTGTTTTTTACTGAGATCTTGCCAAAGCTATCGCTTCCACCCGTGACGCGAACCGAAGTTTCATCGGGCTTACGGCGCCCGTCTGAGGTGGTTACGCTGATAACGCCACCCGCTGCATTACCATACAAAACCGAAACAGGCCCCCGGATAACCTCGATACGCTCGGCGCTGTCGAGGTCGATAGCGTCCAGCTGGGCCTGACCATCTGGCAGCGTGTAAGGAATACCATCAACAACAACCATAATGCCACGAACCCCGAAGGGTGCCCGCGCTCCAAATCCACGAATGGCTATGCGCTCACCCTGAGCGTAGTTCTCCTGATTTTGCACAAAAATGCCTGGAACCTGGCCTAGCGTCTCATCCAGTTTCAATCTGGGCTGACCTTTTTGAATAGCACTCTGCTGAATGACTGACATGGCAGCCGGTGTTTCATAGAGTTCACGCTCCATCAGTGGCGCTGTCACCACGATGTCGGCGCCAGGTTGCCCATGGGCAGTCAGTGTAAATGGGAGGGTTACGAGACCACTCAAAAGAAGAAATGTAGATTTATAGTTATTCATAGCTCTCATCTTGGGATGGGTGGTATTTAACGCCTCCCCCCCGGCTTCGAACGCCAGGGGGTAGGATCCTTTCCTAGAGGGCCATGAAAACCGACTTGGTTTCCAGATACGATTCAAGGGATTGCTTGCCCATGTCGCGGCCAACGCCTGAGAGTTTGTAGCCTCCGAATGGCACGTTTGAATCAAGCATGTTGTGTCCATTTACCCAGACAGTGCCTGCTTTCAATCTCGGGATTAAACGTTGCACCTGAGAGAGATTGTTTGACCAGATACTGGCCGCCAGACCATAGCAACTGTCGTTGGCGCGCTCCACAACATCGTCAACATCATCAAAGGGAATAGCCACCAGTACCGGGCCAAAAATCTCCTCTTTGGCGATCACCAGACTGTCATCCTCGCTGGCGAAGATGGTGGGCTTGACGTAATACCCTTTTCGGTCAGCCCTCTCGCCTCCGGTTATCAGGCGTGCACCTTCCTGACAGCCAGTCTCAATGTAGTGACAGACCCTGTCCAGCTGTACCTGAGATACAAGAGGCCCCATTTGCGCGGCCGGGTCCAGGCCTGGACCCATGGGTATGGCCTCAGCCAACTCCCCGAGTCGATTGACGACAGTTTCAAAAATGCTTCGGTGCACGTACAGGCGCGAGCCCGCGCTGCACGTCTGCCCATGATTGAAAAAGATCGCAACGGCCGCACCTTGTGCGGCTTTCTCGGGATCACAATCCTCCAGGACAATCATTGGCGACTTTCCACCTAGCTCCAGAGTTACACGGGCCATGTTATCCATGGCTGCGCGGCCGATGAGCTGCCCCACTTGGGTTGATCCTGTAAAGCTGATTTTGTTTATGTCGGGGTGTGCTATCAAAGCCGAACCCGTGCTCTGACCATCACCTGTAACGATGTTAACCACGCCGTCAGGGAAGTTTGCTTCCGCAATCAACTCACCTAAATACAGTGCAGAAAGCGACGTTTGCTCTGCAGGCTTCAAAACAACTGTACAGCCGGCTGCCAGTGCTGGCGCCAGCTTCCAGCAGGCCATCAGAAATGGAAAGTTCCACGGAATGATTGCGGCTACAACACCAACGGGCTCACGTCGGGTGTATGCAAAGAAGTCAGCTTCGGGCGGGGCGAAAGGCATGGACACGTCCAGAGTGGAGCCTTCGATCTTGGTTGCCCAGCCTGCCATATACCGGAAAAACTCCAACCCCAGACCTATATCAACCGCCTGAGCAATGGCTGCAGACTTACCATTGTCGATAGCCTCCAGCTCTGCAATTACTCGGGCATCCCGCTCAATCAGGTCGGCAAGCTTCAGCAGCAAATTTTGACGGCCCGAAGGTCTCATTTTGCCCCAGGCGCCTTGTTCCAGTGCAGTTTTCGCGCAACCAACCGCCTTGTTTACATCGTCTGAATGCGCAGAAGGTATGCTTCCTATTACCGTTTCTTCGGCCGGGTTTACTACCTGGATACGCTTGTTTTCCGCCGCATCAACCCATTGACCGCCAATCAGCATGCGGTGGTTTTGGCGATCCAGAAACGCTTGCGTCTTCTGCTCTATACCAGCAGGTTCATTTGTCATCTTGTTCATTGTTATTTCCTCAATTCACTGGTTTTTAGGGCGAATAGCGTCAGCGGTACCCTGAATAAAGGCCTTTATTTTTTCGACATCGCTTTCGCTCAGCATGCCGGTAAAATCAGGCATGCCTCTGGAGACAAATGGGCCGTTAAATACAAAGGTGTTCAGGTTTTCAATCACTGCGCTCTTGGAGTAACCCAGATTAGGGATATTGCCGCCCTTATCTACCCCGGGAACACCGTGGCAAAATACACAGTTACTGACGTAAAGCCCGGTGCCTTCCTCAATGAGTTCCGGATCGTACTTGACGCCCGAAACCAATGAGTTCAATTGATACTTTGTGAACTCCGGCATTTCGGCAGTAGCGTTCAGTGCAAAGGTATAGACGGTACCGGGAGTCTTCAGGTCAGAACCTCGCTGGGACTTTCCGTAAACCCCGCCCCAGCCTGCTGCAATTGACACGTATTGCGTGCCATCAACTTCATAAGTGACCGGAGCTGCAATAACGCCGGTGCCCATGGGTGATTCCCAAAGCTGCTTGCCTGTCTTTGCATCAAACGCCATAAAGCGTGCATCTGCCGTTCCCTGGAATACGAGGTTGCCCGCTGTAGAAAGCGTACCGCCATTCCACGGGGATACGTGCTCGTAACGCCAAGCTTCCTGCTGTTTAACCGGGTCCCAAGCGGTGAGGCGACCAAAGGGTCTGCTGGAAGGTGGTGCTACGTTTAGTTTGTAAGCGGTATTCCAACCAACTCCACTCATTGGTTGTCCCAGCTCATTACTGTCTATATCTGTCCAGTTCGGGTCTTCTACTAACGTTATAGGAATGTGCTGAGTTGGAAAGTAGGCGAGCCCAGTTTGCGAGTTAAAAGACATTGAATGCCAGTTGTGACCGCCAAATGGACCTGGCTTGATATCAAATGGCTCCTCCATGGTTCGCGCCGCGGGAATTTCAATCGGCCGCCCATTGCTGTCGTATCCTTTAGCCCAGTTCACATCGACAAAATTTTCGGCGGAAAGGAATTCTCCGGTTTTGCGGTCAATAACAAAGAAGAAACCGTTTTTGGGAGCTTGCATAATAACTTTGCGCAGCTCACCATCGATTTCGAGATCACTGAGAATCATGTCCTGTGTTGACGTGTAGTCCCAGTTGTCGCCGGGCGTCGCCTGATAATGCCACACGTATTCCCCAGTATCGGGGTTAAGAGCAACGATAGAGGCCAGATAAAGATTGTCTCCACCCTCTGGGCTGCGCTTCTTGTGTGACCACGGAGATCCGTTGCCCGTGCCGATATACATGAGGTTTAGGTCTGGATCAAAAACCATAGAGCTCCAGACAGTGCCACCTCCGCCGGCTTCCCAGTACTTCCCGTTTGGGTCCCAGGTTTTTGCTGCTTTGGCCATGGCCTCGTTTTCAAACGGCTCGTTCGGGTTTCCTGGCACGGTAAACCAACGCCATTTTTGCTCACCGGTTTTTGCATCGTACGCTGTGATGTAGCCTCTTACACCAAGGTCTGCGCCGCCATTCCCTATAATCACATTGCCGTTAAAGACGCGGGGTGCACCGGTAATCGTGTAACTCATTTCGCTGTTGGTCAGTGTGTTTTTTTCCCAGACTTTCTGCCCGGTTTTTGCATTGATGGCGATCAGTCGCCCATCGAAAGAAGCAACGTAGACATTGCCTTCATACAGTGCAACGCCCCGGTTAACAACATCGCAGCAGCCCTTAGAGCCTGTTTCAGGTGGTACTTCAGGGTCGTAAGTCCACAGCTTCTTGCCGGTTTTCGCATCGAGTGCATGCACGACGCTCCAGGACGCGGTGACGTACATCACGCCATCTACAATCAAAGGCGTGGCTTCAACACCACGACTCGATTCAAGGTTGTAGGACCAGGCGAGCCCGAGCTTGTCGACGTTATCGGATGAAACCTGAGACAGAGGGCTAAAGCGGGTTTCTGCGTGGTCGAAACCATGGGTAGGCCAGTCTTTACCTGTTTTGGCGTTTTCCTTTATGTAACGCTCGTTGACCTGATCAACACGGTTGGCTGCGATCGCATCAGCGCCCGCAAAGCCCAGGCATGCAATCAGTGCCACCGGGACTGCTCGCTGCTTGATTCGAATTCTTGAGTGGCTTTTTATCAATGTCATTTTAAGGTCCTTTTCATTGTTATTGCTGTTTTTGGCCGTTTAAAAAGCTTTGAGAATGCGCAGGTTTATACGGTGCTGTTCCTTGAATCCGTTTCTTATAGATAGGTCGGTCCCGTAATTTGCCAGTAACTGTAAAGACGGTGTTGCGAACCAGGCCGTTCCCAATGTCATTTTGGTATAGGACATCCGATTGTCCTGGTCGATACCGTTTACCTTTGTTTCACCCCCAAGAGTATGGGAAACGCCAGCCCGAAGATCCCATTGAGAGCTCATGTGGTAGCGAAGATAGCCTTGGAGCTGATAAGAAGGATCCTGTTTCAGCGTTGCGTTGCTGGCTCCAAATTCGTCATTTTCGCCGTAAAACGTAACGTCTCCGGCAAGATCCAAAGAAATGTTGGGCGTAAGTCCGGTGATAAAGCCTGCTTGCAACGCATACTTCCAGCGATTCTCACCAAGGTTCAGGGCGTCTTTTTTGTCATAACTCCCTGTAGGCGCGAAGACAAACGGTGTGATGCCAAAATAGGTGTTACTTTCCGGCTCATTCACAAGCCACACAGTGGCCGCTAATGTCAGGTCCCCAATGCCGCTGGCATCCCCAAGCCCCGATGTGTCGTCCTTGCCTTCGAGCTTGCCTACAGGTAGAAGGAATTGAGGGTCGACGATATAACCGGCAATTTCTGTGAAGTGCACGCCACGAAGAATTCCGATGTGTGAGTCCAGCCCTGCGTTAATCGGCGCTTTATTACCGTCGGAATAGAGTGCATCGCGTGTAGCGAATTGATAGTAGCCCATTGCTAGGTTAGTACCGGCCGGGAGTGCCGTGTAATCGCCCGCATCTACGTCGACAGCCATCGTAGGGCCTGAAGCCAATAATAGTGTGGCAAAGACAGCCGGAACAGTGCTCAGGCCTCGCTGTCTGGAGAGGGGTAAATTTCTTTTTTGATAGTCTAGTATAGATGGCATAGTGCAGATTCCTTATTGGTTTTGTTGGTATCGCACGTGTGTATAAGCAGAGCGCATGCCAGATTTTCGTTGTTTTAATAGTTTTTAAAAAACAAAGGCTTACGCGTTTGTGTGAAAATGGGGAAGCAGCTCTCGTTGAGAAGCTGGATCGTTTTGATACACCCATTTCAGCCAGACGGATAATAACAATACAGTTTGATGGGGGCGGTTATGCAGGCACATCGTTTCGATCCGGACATTCGGGTTCAGCAAGCGCGTGAATTATTTGATGAAGGGCGCGACGTGCCCTCGCAGTGGGTGCGGGATGAAGTGATGAGATCCTGGCTTCGTTCCAGAGAGTATGGCCTGTCACCCGTCGATCAGGTTCTGTCTAACGCCATGTCTTGCAGCGAATTACCGCATATCCGCGACCGTCATCAAGAGCTGATGAGATACGCTGAGCCGGAGATGCATCGTTTATTCCGTTCTTTGGGGTCCGCAGGCTGGGTATTGGCTTGTCTGGAGCGGGGAGGGCGGAGTATCCGTTACCTGGGTAACGACAGTCCCCATTATAAAGTTCTGGGCTCGGCACTGAGTGCCGGTGTGGACCTTTCAGAAGGCGTAGCGGGCACGAATGGACCGGGGTGTGCGTTACTGGAGCACCGGCCGACCGTTGTATGTGGGAATGAGCATTTTTTGCATGAATTGCGAGGGCTTTCCTGCGTTGCGGTACCCATTTTTGACCCATCCGGGAAGCTGATCGGAGCTTTGAACGCGTCCAAACCCTACGATGGTCGTCCGGTGGGGGTTCTTGAGTCCGTTGCGTTGACAACCAGAGCGGTTGAAAACCGCATGGTCGAAGATCTGTCGGGCGCGTTGGTTCTGGCGATACATTTCCGCCCGGAGCTGACTGACTCTCCAATGCGCGGGTTGATACATTTCTGTGAGGATGGCGAGGTGCTGGGTGCGAACCCCTCAGCCCGACAGATGCTGGATCTCGACGGTCTGGAACAGAGTCAGGGTAGCGTGTGTTTCGCTGATCTTTTTTCCTGTCATCCTGATGAAGTAAGGCGCTCGCAACATCATCCAGTCGAGGTGGAGTGTCATAATGGGTCGCGACTCTATCTGCGCGCGGAGTCCCGAGATCTTGCACCTGTTGCTGCCACTGCAATCCCCGAAATCAAACAGCCTTCTTTGCTTCCGCCTTTCTTTGCAGACGTCACGATGACGCCTCTTTTTGAGAAAGCAGGCCGTGCTTTTCAGCATGGTGTTCCGATACTCATCAATGGAGAGACCGGCACAGGCAAGGAAGTTCTTGCCCGCTGGTTACACGCAACAGGGCCCACTTCAAAAGGTGCCTTTGTTGCCGTCAATTGCTCCGCCATTCCTGCGGGGCTTATTGAATCCGAGTTGTTTGGCTACGCCGAAGGCGCCTTTACCGGAGCGCGCAGAGGGGGCGCTAAAGGAAAGTTTGAAGAAGCCAGCGGAGGCACGCTGTTCCTTGACGAAATCGGCGATATGCCTGTGGAGTTTCAGGCGCGTTTGTTGCGCGTGCTGCAGGAACGAACCGTGGTTCGGCTCGGGGAAGAAAGAGCTCGTCCGGTCTCCTTTTCTTTGATTTGTGCCACACACCGGAACCTGGATGATCTGATGGAAAAGGGCGACTTTCGTGACGATCTTTACTATCGGCTCAACGGCTTGAAAGTGCTCCTACCGGCTCTGCGAGAGCGTGCCGATCTTGATGCGATGATCGATCATTTGTTGGTTCTGGCCACGAAGCCCGAAGCGCCACCGGTATTGACGCATCAGGCCCGGAGTTTGCTGAAGAACCACCCCTGGAAAGGTAACATCCGCGAGCTGCAGCAGGCTCTGAACCTCGGAAAGGCGCTTTCAAGCGAGGGTGTTATCGACGTGGATCATTTACCCGATGAGATCAAAGCCAACAGCCTTCCGGCCGAGGCGAGTGCCGCCAACGCAGGAAGACTGGCTGCTGCAGAGCGCGAAGCTGTGCTGGCTGCGCTTGAAAAACACAATAATAATGTCAGTGCTTCAGCGCGTGAACTGGGTATAACGCGAGCCACCCTCTATCGCAAAATAAAACGGTTTGGCCTTTGAGGCTGCGGGTGCACCTGCGCGCCCTTTTCCAGATTCGCCACCCCAAGCGGAATATGCGCCATAGGAATATCCTCTGCGTCGGATTCCAGATGCGACCCTTGGTCATCAAAAAAACATGTGGGGCTTGAGTACGTTCAGAATGCGGTCTTTCTTCATCCCGCCCAGGAAGAAAACCTCATTGGCGTCCACGCCCCAGTGTTCCAGCGTTGTCATTACGCGCTCGTGGGAAGGGGCGTTGCGAGCTGTCACAATCGCGGTTTGCAGCACTCGCTTGTAATCCGGGTCGTCTGTTAATGCCTGGTCCTCAAGCTTTTGCAGGTGTGAAAGCTTGCGGAACAAATTAGCCAGACGGGACGCCAGCATCAGGATTTAACGTTTGTGGCGCTCTCATAGCCCGGCAGCACCGGCCCAAACACCTTCTCCCAAAGCACCTCGTACCGCTTTCTATGCCAACCAATATGGCCAATGCGCTTCTGGTTAATCTCTTCCGGCGTTACCCGAATATGCTGTTGCGGTGCGTTGGTAAAAAACTCGTGCAGCATCCTTACGTTGGTGGGCGACATCATATCGTCATCGGAAAACTCAATAGCGGTAATGGGTGTGCGTACACTGGCAAACCGTTCCCGCAGCCTACGGTAATCACTTGGTGTATATCGGGGTTGTGGCCCATAAAACCAATCATGTGGCCGCCCACGCTGTGGCCTACCCACACAACCTTCAAGCCTTGGAAGTTCTCCTTAACGAAAGCTAGAACAGCTGGGCAATCGTATTTTCCCCAGCTTAGCTTGTCACTTTTGCTGTCTTTCACATGACCATTGACCGATAGTCCCATGCCTTCATAATCAAATGTTAGGGCATGAAATCCTTGAGTATTCAGCCAGCGTGCGAAGTCATCGTACAAGTACTGGGCAACGCCGGTAGCAGGCGCAAGTACACAGATGCCACGCACTTCTTGGTGCAGTAGCGCGCCCATATTGGAGTGAATTAATCGATGTTTTGTGCCAGCGCAAACAGTGCCGCCTGAGTGCTCTGGTATTCCAGTAAAGAAGCATCCAATATAGAGTTTGGAAAGCCAACTATAATACGACCTACCAGCAACGGAGGCTTTACTATGGCAACCCTTAACCAAGTGCGTCACGATCACGCCAACATGGCTCGGCTTCTACACGTACTCTTGCTGCGGCATGAGTCTTTGACCCATGGCGAGCGCCCGGACTTTCACCTGATACGCGAGGTTGTGGACTATATTCTCGACTACATGAACAGCTTTGTTGGCCCTTTGGAGCGACTTTACAGCGAGCATCATGTGGCGAAGAAGTTCAAGGAAGGCGAGGTTGGACAACAGTTGGCCGAAGATTATCAAGCCTTGCGAGAGCGCCTGAATCTGCTTTCCGAGAATATTGACATGATTCTTCTGGATGCCGTGGTTCCCATGGATCGTTTTGCCGATGATCTCAAGGCGTATCTGGATGCTCACCTTGCCTATCTGCGTGCAGAGCGGGAGTTGTTGTTTCCCTTCTTCCGTGAAAAGCTCACAAAAGAAGAGCAAAAGAACCTGCTCAAGATGTTGCCGGAGGGCGCGCAGGCCAATTTGGCGAGACTCAAAGAGGACTACCCGGAGTTGTACGACGAATTCAAGTCTGCGCCTTCCCCCTTCGCCTGATCGGTTTTTGTCATGGCGCGGCGGGAGTAGTCTGGCCGCGCGTTCTGTCTAACCTCAATCTGTTGTCGACAAATGGCTTCTAATGAGCTCGGCCAATTGTTTGGCTGGCTCTGAAGGCCTGCCAGCAGGCCGGTGCAGTGCAATCTCAACCGATTGTAGGGCGGGCATGCCGCTGCGCTCGTCCAGCACTCGCAATTGTGGGGTGAGCATGTTTCGTGTAATCACCGCGACTGCCAGCCCGGCGGCGACAACCGGCATAAGCCCGGTCATGGACTGGCTTGAATAAGCCATTCGCCAATCGCGCCCGGCGTTCGTTAACGCCTGTTCGGCAACATCTCGGAATACATCAGCCCCCGGAGAGTAAAAGGCCAACGGTATTGGATCGGTCAGTGACGGCTGGGCATTGGCGCCTACGGCCCATAACAAAGGCTCGCGCCGGATGACCTCACCGCCCGGAGACCGCGCCTGGCGGGTTACCACAGCCAAGTCCATTGTGCCTGCCTGTACGTGTTTGACCAACTCCACGCTTGAGCGACAGGTAACCTGCAACTGCACGGCGGGGAACTGTCGGTTGAAGTGAGACAGTACAGAGGTCAACAGAAAGGCATAATCCTCCGGAATTCCAAGGTTTAGCTCTCCGGAAATTTGGCGCTGCTGCACGTCATCAATAGCTTCGTTATTAAGCTCCAGCATTTTTCTGGCGTAACCCACCAGCTTCTGACCTTCTGCGGTGAATCTTATACGCCGCCCGTCCCGTTCATGGAGCGGAACGCCAAGCGCTGTTTCCAGGCGGTTTAGCTGCATGCTCACAGTGGACTGGGTGTAGGCCAATCTTTCGGCTGCGGCGGTGACTGTGCCTGTGTCTGCAATGGTTACCAACGTAAGAAGCATGTTCAAATCGAGTATGCGGTTTCTCAATATATCAATCCTCGTGATGCTATATATCAAAATCGATTGATATTGTGATGAATGGTAAATGCTTATCCTGTCACTGTCGAACTCAATCCATTTTTTCAGTCCATCCTTCAATCCACCCATAGAAACAGGAGTCATGACGGTGCAACTTATCGCAAACCCTTCCCGCCCACTTTATGTCAGTATCACTGCCGCCCTTTTCGCCGTTGTGCTCTGGGCTGGCGCGCCTTTGCTTGTAGATTTGGCCAGCTCTGTCCCACCTTTTCAGCTCACGGCGATTGCGCTGATCAGTGGGGCGATCGTGGCCCTGCCAACGAGCCTTCGAAAGCGCGGAAGCCGAAACGTTCAGAGTGTTCAAGTACCGCTTTCTCCGCGATGGAAGCTGACTATTTATGGCTTGCTGCCAACCTTGATACTCGGTGCTATTGGCGGGTATCTCACGGGGGTTGGTATGGCACCGACCGCAGAGGCGGCGTTAATCACCTACACCTGGCCAATTATGTTCATTGTGATCAGTCAGTGGGTGTTTCATCGCCGGATTCCGCTTCCCGTGCTGTGCGGTGCGCTTATTGCATTTTCCGGAGCGGCGGTTTTGCTTTCGCCGGGAACCGGAACTGAGGGGTTTTCCCAGTACCTGCTCGGCTATGGGCTGGCGTTGATGGCGGCTTGCTGTTGGGCGTTGTATTCGTGGGTTTGCCAGGCAGCGCCGGTGGCTGTTGCGCCGATTATGCCGGGGCTTTTTTTACTGGCGGCCTTGGGCGCCACAATTGCAGATGTTCTCACAGGCGCAGCTTTCGGGCTGCCGTCGGGCCTCGCTCTTGTGGCAGGCATTGGTCTGGGTGTTGGGCCATACGGGCTCGCCATGGTGGCTTGGGATGTGGCTCTGCGCAGTGGGCCAGCAGCACTGGTTGGTAGTCTTGCCTATGGTGTGCCTGTTTTGGCGGCTGCGTTTTTGGTAGTTGCCGGGGTTGCGGCGCCGGACTGGCGGTTACCACTGGCGGCGTTGTTGGTTGTTGTGGGGTCGGTTGTGGCAACTAGCCTCCGGCCTGCCAGCTAACACAGGCCCGGTTACTGGCCTTTAATCACCACTGCCTACAGGAATCATCTGGGTGTTTTTGATTTCCCGTAAAACAAAGTTGGAATTTACCTGAGCTATACCTTGCAAGGTAAAGATTTTTTCGTTGAGAAAACGATCATAACTGGCCATATCCGGCACGATGATTCGCAAAACAAAATCGGCGTTTCCGGTAACCGCAAAACACTGCAGAACTTCGGGATAGCTGCTCACCTGTCGTTCGATTTCCGCCGTGCTGTCTATGGTGTGTCTTTGAAGTGACAGGTTTACCAACACGCAAAGGCCATGGCCGATGCGCTCCGGTGTTAGGTGCGCGCTATAGCCTTTAATGACACCGCTTTCCTCAAGGGCTCTTACACGCCGCCAACAGGCAGCCGGTGAGAGCCCCACCTGTTCCGCGAGTTGCTGGTTACTGATTCGGCCATCCCGTTGCAGAATCGCTAGGATTCGTTGGTCGAGTTTATCCAGCTCCACCTGTTTCATTTGGTAACACCTGTTTTTAATCAAAGGATCTTTGTTTTAATTGTCATATATCAAAGGATCTTGTGCAATCTATTAAAAGTCCCGCAAAATACGCAAGCACCTTTGGCGAACTTCCCTCTAGAATTTTGGTCATAAAATCGACAATAAAAGGAGGGCGCCATGTCCACCGACATCTCTCAACCCGATGTACCGCAAACCGATACACCCCAACTCGACAATTACAAACTCGAGGATCGCTATCTGAGAAGTTCCGGGCGGGTATTTCTCACCGGCACTCAGGCACTTGTTCGAATCCCGTTGATGCAGGCCGCACTGGACAGAAAGCTCGGGCTTAATACTGCCGGTATGGTGAGTGGTTACCGGGGCTCACCGCTGGGCGCCTACGATCAGGCTTTGTGGCAGGCCAAGACTCTGCTTGATGAAAACCGCATCGATTTCGTACCTGCGATTAACGAAGACCTCGCAGCAACCATCATGCTGGGCACCCAGCAGGTAGAAACCGACGACGACCGCCAGGTGGATGGCGTATTTGGTATCTGGTATGGCAAGGGGCCGGGAGTTGATCGTGCCGGCGACGCGCTGAAACACGGCACCACATACGGCAGTTCGCCCCACGGTGGCGTGCTGGTGGTTGCAGGGGACGATCACGGTTGCGTGTCCTCCTCCATGCCGCACCAGTCGGATGTGGCGTTTATGAGCTTTTTTATGCCCACGATTAACCCCGCCAACATTGCGGAGTATCTGGAGTTCGGTCTATGGGGCATAGCGTTGTCGCGTTATAGCGGCTGTTGGACAGGGTTCAAGGCGGTTTCGGAAACGGTTGAAAGTGCTGCCTCGGTAGAGTTGCCGCCGCTGCCGGAGTTTGAAACCCCTGACGACTTCACGCCGCCTGAAAGCGGCTTGCATTATCGCTGGCCGGACTTGCCGGGTCCGCAGCTCGAAACCCGTATTGAACACAAACTGGCGGCCGTGCAGGCGTTTGCGCGAGCCAACCCTATTGACCGTTGCCTGTTCAATAATGCCGAGGCGCGCTTTGGCATTGTTACCACCGGCAAGGGTCATTTGGACCTGCTGGAAGCGCTTGATTTGCTGGGCATTGATGAACAACGGGCCAGTGAGATGGGGCTGGACATCTACAAGGTGGGCTTGGTGTGGCCGATTGAGCGTCGCGGCATGCTCCAGTTTGTTCACAACAAGGAAGAAGTGCTGGTTATCGAGGAAAAGCGCGGCATTATCGAGAGCCAAATCAAAGAGGCGATGTCGGAGCCGGATCGCCCCGGTGAGGTTTTGATCACCGGTAAGCAGGATGAACTGGGGCGGCCTTTGATTCCCTATGTTGGTGAACTGAGCCCCAAACTGATAGCGGGTTTTCTGGCTGCCCGCCTTGGCCGTTTCTTCGGCGAGGATTACAACGAGCGCCTGATGGCCATCAACAGCATGAGTAATGCCCAAGATCCGGGTGGCGTAAAGCGCCTACCGTACTTCTGCTCCGGCTGCCCTCACAACACCTCCACCAAAGTACCCGAAGGCAGTAAAGCGCTGGCCGGAATCGGTTGTCATTTTATGGCCTCCTGGATGGGCCGTAATACCGAATCCTTGATTCAGATGGGTGGTGAAGGCGTCAACTGGATTGGCAAAAGCCGGTACACCGGCAACCCGCATATATTCCAGAATCTAGGCGAAGGCACGTATTTCCATTCCGGCTCCATGGCGATTCGTCAGGCCGTTGCGGCCGGTATCAATATTACCTACAAGATTCTGTTCAACGACGCAGTAGCCATGACCGGCGGCCAGCCTGTGGACGGCCAGATTACCGTACCGATGATTGCCCAACAGGTCGCAGCCGAGGGCGTGCGCCGGGTTGTGGTGCTCAGTGATGAACCGGAAAAGTATGACGAGCACAAAAAACTCTTCCCGGATGACGTCACCTTTCACGATCGCACTGAGCTGGACAAGGTTCAGCGAGAATTACGCGATATTCCCGGCTGCACGGTGCTGATTTATGACCAGACCTGTGCGGCGGAGAAGCGTCGTCGCCGTAAGCGCAATCTGTACCCGGACCCCGCCAAGCGGGCATTTATTAACCACCACGTCTGCGAAGGTTGTGGTGATTGTTCTGTTCAGTCGAACTGCCTTTCTGTGGTGCCACGCCAAACCGAGTTGGGCCGCAAGCGCAAAATTGACCAGTCTTCCTGCAACAAGGATTTCTCCTGCGTGAACGGCTTCTGCCCGAGCTTTGTGACTATTGAAGGTGGGCAGCTGCGCAAATCCCGCGGCATGGACACAGGCTCTGTGCTCACAGGCAAACTGGCCGATCTTCCAGACCCAGCCTTGCCTGAACTGGCTGGCTCATACGATGTATTGGTGGGTGGCGTTGGTGGCACTGGCGTTGTAACAGTGGGCCAACTTATTACCATGGCCGCGCACCTTGAGGCCAAGGGTACGTCGGTACTGGATTTCACCGGTTTTGCCCAGAAGGGTGGCACTGTTCTCAGTTTCGTTCGCATGGCACCGTCTCCGGATAAACTGCATCAGGTTCGTATCAGTAATGGCCAAGCCGATGCGGTGATCGCCTGTGATCTGGTGGTTGCCTCTTCACAGAAAGCGCTGGGCGTTCTGCGGCCGAATCATACCCGTGTTGTCGCCAATGAAGCCGAACTGCCTACCGGGGACTATGTGCTTTTCCGCGATGCGGATATGCAGTCTGAAAAACGTCTTGACCTGATCTGCAATGCTGTTGGTGATGAAAACTTTGCACGGCTGGATGCCAACGGTATCGCCGAGAAACTGATGGGCGATACGGTGTTTTCCAACGTGATGATGCTGGGCTTTGCTTGGCAGCGGGGCTTGCTGCCGCTGTCGCAGGCTGCGCTGATGAAAGCCATTGAGCTCAATGGTGTTGCGGTTGAGCGCAATAAGGAAGCCTTTGGTTGGGGGCGTATAGCAGCCACAGACGTAAAGGTGATCACCGATCTGCTGGATACCGGCGAGGCCAAAGTAGAAGAAGTAAAAGCCGAGCTAAGCCTGGACGATTTGATCAATAGCCGTTACAAGCACCTGGTGAGCTATCAAAACCGCCGCTGGGCAAACCGTTATACCCGGCTGGTACAGCAGGTGCGTGCGGCAGAGGAAAAGCTCGGCGAGACCAACAACTTGCTGACTCGTGCCGTGGCGCAGCAGTTATACCGGTTTATGGCGTTTAAAGATGAATACGAAGTGGCTCGTCTGTTCGCAGAAACCGATTTCATGAAAGAGGTGAACAACACCTTCGAGGGCGACTTCAAGGTTCACTTCCATCTGGCGCCGCCCATTATGAACCGCGGGACCGACGCTCAGGGCAGGCCAAAGAAGCGTCAGTTTGGCCCTTGGATGTTCCGGGTATTCAAAGTTCTGGCGAAGTTCCGGGTGCTGCGCGGTACGCCTATTGATCCGTTCAGCTATTCCGCCGACCGAAAGATGGATCGAGCCCAACTGAGAGAATATCAACAACTGGTGGAGCGGATTGTCAGCGAGCTGGATACCAGCAACTACGATACCTTCCTGCAACTGGCGGAACTTGGGGGTGAAGTGCGCGGCTATGGCCCTGTGCGGGAACAGGCAGCAGAGGCGGTTCAGGAGAAACAGACACAGCTGATGAAAGCTCTGGATACCGGCCGCCCGACACTGATTCGAACCAGTCAGATAGATAACAAGGAGGCAGATCATGTTTGAGGCGCTGAAGCAGCTACCCCCGGATCCGATACTGCAGTTGATGCAAGCGTTCCGGGAAGATACCCGGCCCAACAAGGTCGATCTGGGCATCGGAGTCTACAAGGATGATGCAGGTAAGACGCCCATCATGGCGTCGGTGCATGAAGCCGAGCGGCGCCTGTTGGAAGTAGAAACGACCAAAAGCTACGTAGGACCGGCGGGCGCTGCAGGCTTCAACGAGTCTATGGCGCGCCTGATTCTGAGTGAAAGCAGCGGTCTGATCCGTGATGGCTGTGTTTCAGTGATTCAGACGCCTGGCGGTTGCGGGGCCTTGCGGATGGCAGCGGAGTTTTTCCGCTTGTGCCAGCCGGATACCAAAGTTTGGGTCAGCACGCCCACTTGGGCAAACCACATACCTTTGCTGGGTGGTGCTGGCTTGGATATTTGCGAATATCCCTATCTAAACCGGCAGACATTAACGGTGGATTTTCAAGCCATGCTCGACACCCTTGAAGGTGCCGAAGCAGGTGATGTTGTGCTGCTTCATGGCTGCTGTCACAACCCTTCCGGTGCCGATCTCACGTTTGAGCAATGGCGAGCAGTAACCGAACTGATTCAGCGTAAAGGCCTTTTGCCTTTCGTGGATATGGCCTATCAAGGATTGGGCGAGGGCCTTGAAGAAGACGCAGCTGGCTTGCGTTATTTGGCGAGCCAAGTGCCGGAAATGGTTATAGCTGCCTCCTGTTCCAAGAACTTTGGTCTTTACCGGGAACGCACTGGCGCTCTGATGCTGATTTCGGCCACCGCAGCGATTAACCAGACGGCAACCAGTCAGTTGCTGAGCGTTGTGCGCTCGCATTACTCGATGCCCCCGGCCCATGGTGCCGCCATTGTAGAAACCATTCTGGGTGACGATGTTCTGCGCGCTAACTGGCTGGGCGAGTTGAATGCCATGTGTGAGCGCATTCTTGGCCTGCGGCATGCTTTTGCAGATGCCTTGGCGCCAGCAGGCGACTTCGGCTTTATTGCACGCCAGCGAGGTATGTTCTCGTTTCTGGGCATACCCCCGGAACAGGTTCGCCAGCTGCGGGAAGAGCATGGTATTTACATGCTTGAAAGCAGCCGAGTAAATGTGGCTGGCCTGAATGCGCGAGTATTGCCGCAAGTTGCCAGCGCGATACGCGGCCTTATCTAACCATCACTTATTCCTTGAATAGCAAGGTACCAGAGCCTCTCTCGCAGAGGCTTTGCGTTATTACGATTCGACAACAACAACTATTCGGAGAGCGCAATGAACGAGACGGTTCACCCCCACCAACAGGCTAATAACCTCTGGACCTCAAAAATGGCCTTTATTCTGGCCGCAGCAGGCTCCGCCGTCGGGCTTGGCAATATTTGGAAGTTTCCTTACATCACCGGTGAAAACGGTGGTGGTGCTTTTGTTTTGGTTTACCTCGCATGCATTTTCCTGATTGGCGTGCCGGTTCTTATTGCAGAAATTATGCTTGGCCGCCGCGGCGGGCAAAGCCCAATCGCAACCATGCGCACCCTTACAAAAGCCGAGGGTACGTCCAAAGGTTGGCGCATCATCGGATGGAATGGCGTGGTGGCGTCTTTTTTGGTGCTTTCTTTTTATGCCGTGATCGGCGGCTGGGCGCTGGTTTATATTGGTAAGGCGGCCATCGGGATGTTCGTTGGCGCGGACGCAGAAGCCATAGGTGGGCAGTTCAACAATCTGCTGTCCAATCCTTGGGAGCTGTTGCTATGGCACACGGTCTTTATGGCCATTGTTGTGTTTATAGTGGGGCGCGGTATTCGTTCAGGCTTGGAAAAAGCCGTCAACATGCTGATGCCACTGCTGTTTTTACTCCTGATTGTGATGGTTTTCTATGCCATGGGCAGCGGCAGTTTCGGTCGCGCTGTCAGATTCATGTTCTCGCCGGACTTCAGTCGTCTAACTACCGAGGGCGTTTTGGTTGCCCTTGGCCATGCGGCGTTTACGCTAAGTATTGGTATCGGTGTTTTGATGGCATACGGCTCTTATCTGCCCAAAAACATCAATATTGCCAAAACTGCCATGACCATCGCGGTTCTGGATACCAGTGTGGCTTTGCTTGCGGGGCTTGCCATCTTCCCGCTGGTGTTTGCCAATGGCCTTGAGGCGGGCGCCGGGCCGGGACTGATTTTTGTGACCTTGCCACTAGCCTTTGGTCAGATGGGCGGCGGCATTGTATTCGGTACTATCTTTTTTGCATTGCTGTTGGTGGCGGCCATTACTTCGGCTATTTCCATGCTGGAGCCGGTTGTTGAATGGCTTGAAGAGCACAAGGGGGTAACCAGAGTAAAAAGTGCAGTGGCTGGCGGTTTTGCTGTCTGGTTTATCGGCATAGGCACAGTGCTGTCGTTTAATCTGTGGGGCGATGTGCATCCTCTGGGCTTTATCGGCTTCTTTGAAGGCAAAACCGTATTCGATCTGCTCGACTTTCTGGTCTCTAACCTCATGATGCCGTTAGGCGGTTTGGCCATTGCGCTGTTTGCAGGCTGGATTATCCGGCGTGAGGGGCTTGCAGAAGATATCGGCCTGGAAGGCGGTGCGTTCAAAGCCTTCATGGTGGTACTGAAGTTTGTAACCCCGGCAGGTATCGCGATCGTGTTCCTCTATAACCTGATTTGAGGGAGCCAGACGGGACACTAGTCATCCATGCATTTACTGTAACTGTTCCGGTCATAGCAACCAATGTACGGTAGGGGTCTCCCATAAACCGGTATCGGGTCAGGAGATAGCCCGTAATGCGCATTGCTTGGAAACCACTTGGCTGGGGCCTGTTTGCAGTCGTTGCACTTGCCGTGCTGGTTGGCATTCTGACAGCTCGCCATTTATGGAGCCAGATGCTGGAGCAGAACGGCATTGAAACTCTGGAATGGCAAGGGCTGGATTTATCCTTCAGTGGTGTATCTGTGCGCGAACTGAAGTTGAACCAGTCCCTGCCGGCAAGAGATCTGGTCTTACACAGTCAGAACTTGTCACTGGGCTGGCGCTGGCCGGAATGGGGGAGCGGGTGGCAGCCCCAGCTCACCAGACTAACAGCCAGTTATTTGGAGCTAGATCTCGACGCTAAACCAGTGGAGCAGACGGAACCGCAACCGTCGAGCCAGTGGCAAGCAGAGCTGCTGGCATGGCTGCCTGCGGAAGTTGGTGTTCAAAAATTTGAAGTGACATTGCCCTGCGAGACAGGCCACTGTTCACTGGAAGGCGGCTTAACCATAACCAGTTCGCGATCGATTCCTGCTTCGGACGCTGGCCCAGATATCCCCTCGCTCGTGGCAGCAAGCGGACGGCTCCCGGTAAAAGCCAATGTGCAGCTTGACCATAAAGGTCATCAGTTGGGCGTGTCCGCAATTCTTGATAGCTCCGGGCGCGATAATCTGAATGTCTCCGCAGAGGTATCCATTGATGGCAAAGAGTATCTGACGGCTTTTTCAGACTACACTGCCCGGAATACTAAGGGTTTGGCATCCTGGAGCGGCTCTATTAAAGTCCCAGACTTACCGCAAACCGACTGGTTGCTGGCTTGGCTGCAAACCTGGCAAACCATACCTATAGAACAGTGGCCGGATCAGCCGGATACCGGCTCACTAGCAGCCAGCTGGAATTTGTTAGGCCCCGGAGATACCAGTTTTTTGTCCGGCGCAACAGGGAGCGTGAAAGTACATGCGTTGTTGCCACAACCCTGGCCGGCACCGGGGGTTGGAAGTATTAGCGGCAATGCTGAACTTGCCATGAAGTTAAACGAGGGCGACTGGCAGCCGGAAACCATGCAGGCCGATCTGGAATTGAGACACCCGGCCTCCTGGATCAAAAAGATACCGGAACTGATGCGTCCGGAATATCTCAAGTTGTCCGTTAGGCCTGCACAAGCTATCGCCGCTCGCCCCTCCTTGCCTCCTGCGGCCCAAATCGATCCGGAACAGCCCCTGCTGCCGTTGAAACTGGAGTTGACCAGCCGAGGCGGTGCAAACATCTCTATCCGCTCACACTTGGCTCTGGCCACAAGTCCTTCTTGGCGGGCGCTTTTGGGGAATACGCAGCTCACTGCGGCACTGCCCCAACTGGCGATGGCTGGCTGGCGGATGGCCAAGCCCACGGCGAAAGCTACATTCACTGGCTGGCTTGATACCAGTGCGGCGATGCTGAAATTCACTGAGCCGACACTGCTGGAAGCCGAGAAGCTTGAGCCGGTATCTGGCACTGCACCGGCGGATAGCCTGTTGCTTTCGGGGCTGAGCGTGAGTTTCTCGGGAGCAACCCTGAGTGCAGGGTACCGCCAGGAGCAAGGAAGGCTAAATCAGTTTTCGTTAACCGGGCCGGTTGGCCTCACGGCAAAACAGATTCGGCACACTCAGCTTCTGCCGCAGTCCTGGCAGTTCAATGGACATGTAAATGCCAACCTAGACCGGGCAGACGTTAAAGGGGTGCTAAAAGCCAAAGCTGGTACATCCATGAATTTCGACGTGGCTTTTCCCTACCGAGGCTTATTGGTGCTTGAGGCCAAGACGCGAGTCAGCGGCGAAAGTGAGGCTGAGGCGTTGTCTCGCATATTTACCGCATGGCCACCCTTACTTCTGGTCTCCGGCGGCAATGTCAGTGCCAATGCTACCCTTAAAAAGCCGCAAAAAGGTGCAATGCAGCTGGCTGGGAGGCTGGTGCTTGCCGATTGGAGTGGCACGTATGATCGCACCGTCTGGAGCAGGATGAACGGCGCCGCAGAGTTCTCCCTTGAAAGTGAGCGCATTAAAGTAGATGTGCCTGAACTGACTATTGAAGAGGTTAACCCGGGGCTGCCGGTTGGGCCGGTGCGTTTCGTGGGTGGCTACGAGGCTTCTATTGCGCAATTGGCGTCTGGAGAGTTGGCTCTGGAAACTGCCCATATAGGTGCGCTGGGTGGCGATGTAAACATTCAACCCGGAAGCTGGGATCTGGCGCAAGCGCCGGTGACCATTCCCGTTGAGCTTAACCAGCTTAGTCTGGCTCGGCTTTTACAGTTATACCCAGCAGAAGGTCTGGCGGGCACAGGCATTCTCAGTGGAACTGTGCCCGTTCTCTTTGATCCGGCTACCGGAATAAAGATAGAGCAAGGCCGTATTGATGCCGTCAAACCGGGCGGGCGCCTGCAAGTAACAGCAGAGCGGCTCAAAGCGCTTGCCAGCCAGAGCGAGTCTATGAAGCTGGTTGCGCGGGCACTGGAAGACTTCCGCTACTCCGTGCTCGATAGCGGTATTGACTATGATGAAGACGGCACCCTAATGCTGAAACTCCACCTTGAAGGCAACAGCCCGGAGGTTGGAAAAGGGCAGCCTGTGGTGCTGAATATTAATTTGGAGGAGAACATTCCAGCGCTGCTGACCAGTTTGCAGCTAAGCGGCAGGGTTAGTGATGCCGTCGCGGAAAGGGTCAAAAAATTATTGAAGAACCGCGAACGTGATTCGGGCGACCTGTTAGAGTAAAGGATAACAAAGGAGTACATCGATATGACGCAATATGGTTCGAGCTTTCCCCGGCGCTTGTCCGCTCTTTGTGCGGGCCTAGCTATGGGTGGTTTAGTCGTTGCGTGCACCCCGACCGTTCAGGTCGCTGCGCCTAAAGAGCCGATTACAGTAAACCTTAACGTGAAAATTCAGCACGAAATTTACGTGAAGGTCGATAAGGATGTAGATGAACTGTTTAGCGAGAAGGGTTTGTTCTGATTGCCTTGGTATTTTGTTCAAACGATTTTTTTAAGGAGTTAACCATGACATTAGTTGCCCGATTCAGCGCTCTGCTATTAGCGTTCAGCCTGGCCCTGCCTGCGATGGCTATGAGTTTGGATGAAGCAAAAAATGCCCTTGAGTCTGCAAAAAGCCAAGGTCTTGTAGGCGAGACACCATCAGGCTATCTCGCGGCTGTAGGTTCCGATCAAAAATCAAAAGACATCGCGGGCGCAATTAACGATGCACGGCGTGAAGCTTATAAAAAGATTGCTGAAAAGCATGGCATAGCCGTCACAAAGGTCGAAACCGTAGCGGGCCAGAAAGCGGTGGAGAAAACACCTTCCGGTCAGTACATTCAGGTAGATGGGCACTGGATAAAGAAGTAGGGGCTCCATAGCCTTTTAGATGCGTTATAACCAATAGTTCTTAATGTTGTGTGGCCATTTGCCGTTACCCGTTACATACAGAACCTTGCAGGAGGTAAAGGCTATGGTAGCGCCAATCATTGGTCGCGGGCCGGATATGACCGGTCGCGTGAATACGGGCCCCACAGATACTAAGCCCGTCAGTCGGGTAACGACTGAGGCGAGAGTTGAAAAGCAGGCGAGTATTCGTACACCAGCGGATGCCATCAATGTGATGCGCACACGCATGGAACAGCGGCTGCAGGAGGCCATGGGCGGCCAAAATAAAGCTGTTTCCGGAGCCGATAAATACGCTGCACAGGCTCAGCCACCCTCTGCCTCAGATGTTGCCAGCGTTATCCTCGGGTTTGTGCAAAACCGTCTGCAGGCAGAAGCGGACGGCGGTGCAGATATGGAAAAGCTGGCGGATCTGATGGCTCAGGCCAGAGCCGGCATTGAGCAAGGTTACTCAGAAGCCAGAGACCAAATCGTGGCGCTGGGAATGATGAATGAAACGCTTGGGGCAGAAATCGACAAAGGTTTCGATCTTATTCAGGACGGTCTTCTGAAGCTTGAAAAGCTGTTTTTAGACAAAGATCCGGAAGTGGATACTCCCACAGAAACGGGCTAAATTTTCCGGCGGTAAACCCAGTTTAAACTTGCTGGCGAAACAGCATGGCTTTGATGCGGCCAATCTGTTTCATAGGGTTCAGACCTTTCGGGCAATAGGCCGTGCAATTACCTATGCCTCGACAGCGGAACACACTGAAGGGATCCTCAAGCTTTGCCAGCCGTTCCGCGGTTGCTGTATCTCTGGAATCGAGTAAAAACCGGTGGGCTTGCAGCAAGCCTGCCGGCCCAACGTATTTTTCCGGGTTCCACCACCAAGACGGGCAGGCAGACGAACAGCAGGCGCACAGAATGCACTCGTACAGGCCATCCAGCTTTGCGCGATCTTCGGGGCTTTGGAGTCGTTCAATCGCTGGCCGGGGTGAGTCATTGATTAACCACGGCTGAATGCTTCTATATTGCTTGAAGAATAAAGACTGATCTACCACCAAGTCGCGGATGACCGGCATGCCGGGTAGTGGCCGGATAACCAGTTTGTTTGACTTGCCCAAGGCATCCGACACTCGTGTGATGCACCCCAGCCCGTTGCGACCGTTAATATTCAAACCGTCAGAGCCACAGACTCCCTCCCGGCAGGAACGGCGAAAGGAGAGTGTAGGGTCAATTATTTTTAGGTGTTCAAGAACGTCCAGCACCATGCGCTTGCGGTAGCTTGCATCTACTTCCACGTCTTGAATATAGGGAGTATTGTCGGTTTCCGGGTTGTACCGATAGAGCTGTACGGTGATGCTATCCATTGAACTATCCCTCGCAGCCACCTCAAAGTGTGTTGGCTGTATAAAGTTCTAGCAGAAGCTGGAAATCTTCACCTACGAATATGTCAATTTCATGGGCCAAAGAGGATTCACCGTAAATGCATCGCGCTGCTCTTTTAGAAAGCCTGTTGAAAAATGGGCTATAAATTAGGCTATGCTAAAGGCTGCGTTTATCAACGAATTACAGGCCCCAAACCATGTCTGATGACGACACTGCGGTTTTTGAAATTTTTCCGTGGAACCGGAATTTCGAAACGGGTATCGATGAGATTGACCAGCAACACAGGGTACTGGTTGAAATTCTAAACCGGCTTGCCTGGCACTTCGCCTCCAGCACTTCAGAGCTTGAATGCGGCCATATTCTGGATGAGCTGCTTGCTTATGCGGCCTATCACTTCAAAGCTGAAGAGAAACTATGGAAAGCCGCACTCGGTGAGCAAGAAATGGTGCGCAACCACCATGACAGCCATCAGCTTTTCTTTGTACAGATTCAGGTGTTCCGTTCCAGCAAAGAGCCTGAAGAAAAGGTTATGGCGGAACTGTTCAATTACCTGACGCGATGGCTGGTCTTTCATATTCTGGAATCAGACCGTCGAATGGCATTGACCATCAAGGCAGTTGAGCGTGGCCTTTCGATTCCTGAAGCGCGAAAGGAGGTCGACAGCCAGTTGAGCGGTGCTGTGTCGGTGATGGTTTCGGCGCTGTTGGAGATTTACGGCAAGCTTTCTGCGGGCACCATACAGTTGATGCGTGAAAAAATGGCGCGGCTACGTGCTGAAGATGAGTTGGCTCGGCTGCAGCACGATAAGTTGTCCGCTGCTCTGGCGCAGCAGGCGACGGACCACGAGGAGCAACTCCAGTTTTTGGCATATTCAGATCCGGTTACCGGCCTGATGAATCGCAATGGCATGCTCCGGGAAATCCGACACCTCATTCAGCAGGAACAATTACCCCGCGAGTCAGCAGCGCTGATTTCCATTGATTTGGACAACTTCCACAAGGTGAATGCCCGCTTTGGTGAAGAGTGCGCTGACCGCTTGCTCGGGGTGCTCGCAAGGCGCTGGAAAGACGCCTTGGTTCAAGGTGGCCAACTTGCGCGGATTAGCGGGGACGAGTTTGTTGTACTGCTATTGGACAGCGGCAAGGTGGAAGCCCAATTAACTGCGCTAAGGCTTACTGCAGAACAACCATTTGTTCTTAATGGCGGTACAATTTCCATGGCGTTTACGGCAGGGGTGGTTCGCTTCCCCCATGACGGTGCAGATGATGGGGACACGATTCTTCGGCAAGCGGACCACACGCTGTTTCGCGCCAAGCAAGAACAAAAAGGTAGCTGGCTGTTTTTGGACGCCGATGCACAGCGCCAGTCTGTGGTGCGCCAGCAGCTGCTGGCGGATGTGCGAGAAGGGTTAATGGAAAACCAGTTCCTGCTACTTTATCAGCCCAAAGTCTGCCTTCGTTCAGGCAGAGTCATTGGTGTAGAAGCGCTTATTCGATGGGATCACCCGGATAAGGGTATGTTAAGCCCCATCCACTTTTTACCGGCATTGGAGCACCACCCTCTGATGATTGATATTGGAGAGTGGGTTATTGATCAGGCGCTTCGACAGATGAGCGTTTGGAATAGCGAAGGTCTAACTCTGGATGTGGGTGTGAACATTGCTGCTGTACACCTTCAGCACCCGAATTTTGTATCGCGATTGGCCCGGGCACTGGACTGTTATCCGCAAGTGGCTCCACATCGGCTAGATCTGGAAATTTTGGAAACTGCAGCCCTTGGTGAACTTGATAAAGCAAGTGATATCATCCGGGACTGCCAAAGCTTGGGTGTAACCTTTTCTCTCGATGATTTTGGTACCGGGTACTCTTCGCTTTCCTATCTCAAACAATTGCCAGTAAACACCCTGAAAATAGATCAAGGGTTTGTAAACGGCGCACTCTCGAATGTCGACGACATTGCTATTCTCAAAGGCATAATTGGCCTCGCCAATGCTTTCGACAGAAACCTAGTAGCGGAGGGCGTAGAGACCAGGGAGCATGGCGAGCTCCTAATTCGCCTTGGCTGCTATGATGCGCAGGGTTACGCCATTGCCAGACCGATGAAACCGGAGAAAATTGCAGCTTGGAAAACACAATGGCGACCATTCCCTGAATGGTCTGCCGGAGAAACAATAAAACAATGATCACACCTGCAAACACAACGGATAACCGTAAAATCGCTAAAGCTCGACTGCCCCGGATGATGTTTGATTATTTTGATGGTGGCGCCTTTTCAGAGCAAACTCTCCGAGAGAACACCGAGGATTTCCAGCGCCTGCATTTTCGCCAGAGAGTAATGCGAGACGTGTCCAGCGGCTCTGCCGCCACACGAATACTGGGCCAAGACGCTGCTATGCCATTGGCCCTAGCGCCTGTAGGTCTCGCGGGCATGCTGGCCCGCAGAGGAGAAGTTCAAGCAGCCCGGGCAGCACAGAAAGGTGGTGTGCCCTTTTGCCTTAGCACTGTCTCGATTTGCTCGTTGGAAGAAGTTGCTGCAGCCACTGACTCGGCTAATTGGTTTCAACTTTATGTCCTGAAAGACCGGGGTTATTCAGAAGCCATACTTAACCGTGCACATAACGCCGGTTACTCCACGTTGGTGTTTACGGTAGATCTGCCTAAGTTGGGTATGCGCTACCGGGATGTGCGAAATGGCATGAATGGCGGGCTATCGCCCTGGGGGAAAATTCAAAAACTGTCTGACCTGCTTTCCCACCCATTATGGCTCTGGGATGTCGCCATCCAAGGTAAGCCTCTGACGTTCGGAAACCTCTCCGATGCTGTGCCTTCTGGTCGAAACCCTGACGATTTTAAGGCTTGGGTAGATCAGCAGTTTGACGCATCGGTCACCTGGAACGACCTTGATTGGGTGCGACAGCATTGGCCGGGCAAGCTTGTTATCAAAGGAATTATGGACCCCGACGATGCCCGTTCAGCAGTGGATGTTGGTGCCGACGGCATTGTTGTTTCCAATCACGGCGGACGGCAACTGGATGGCGCACCGTCAACCATCTCGGCTTTGCCTGCCATAGCGGAAGCCGTGTCCGGAAAAACCGAGATTCTTCTTGATGGTGGTATACAGTCTGGCCAAGACGTTATTCGGGCGCTCTGCCTTGGCGCAAACGCTTGTTTGGCGGGCCGTGCATGGGCCTATGCGTTGGCAGCGGGTGGTGACGCGGCGGTCTGCCGGATGCTGGAAAACTTCCGCTATGAAGTAGAACTGACCCTTGCACTATTGGGTAAAAATTCGATAGAACAGTTGAGCCCGGATGATCTTGTTTGAACGATAAACGGAGGCTTGAAGATGGATATTCGAATCAAGAGAGCTTACGAAGACGCCGCCCGCTCTGACGGCCCGCGTATTCTAGTCGACAGAATATGGCCTCGTGGTGTTGCGAAGGAAGATGCAGAGCTTGAAGCTTGGCTGAAAGGGTTGGCACCTTCTACCGACCTGCGAAAATGGTTTGGGCACGACCCTGAAAAATGGGAGGAATTTCGCCAGAGGTATCTGAAAGAACTCGAGAAAACCGAGGCTGCTGACGATCTGAAAGAGCTGCAGTCGATAGTGAAAGAACACAAACGCATAACCTTGGTGTTCGCTGCGAAGGACACAGAGCATAATAACGCTGCAGCCCTTCGCGACTTCCTCAATAGCGGCGATTTATAACTGGCTCAGCGCCTGTTCAAGATCGGCGATCAAATCTTGCGCATCTTCCAGCCCCACAGACAGTCGCAGCATGCTGTCGGTTATGCCACGGCGTTCACGCTCCTCTTGGCTGATGCCGTGGTGGCTGGTAGCGCAGGGCTGGGAAACGAGACTTTCTACTCCGCCCAGACTGGTGGCTAGTAGGAAAACCCTCAGGCTGTCGGCGACTTTAACGGCCTGTTCCCGTCCTCCTTTGAGCTCAATCGTCAACACTCCGCCGAATCCGTCCATTTGCTGCGCCGCTAGATTGTGGCCGTCAAAATCAGGCAGCCCCGGGTAAAGCACTCGTTTTATTGCCGGGTGGGCTTCCATAGCGCGGGCAACGGCCATGGCATTCTCGTTGTGTTGCCTTACCCGCAGAGGTAGCGTTCTCAAACTTCTAGAGAGAAGGGCGGCGGTTTCCGGCGCGATAATCTGGCCGAGGTTTTTTCGCCACAAGCCAATGGGCTTGATTCGGTCCGCGGACGCCATTACTGCGCCAGCCGTGATATCACTGTGGCCTCCAAGAAACTTGCTCGCACTGTGGAGGCTCAAGTCAGCACCCAATGCCAGTGGTCGCTGATTGATCGGCGAGGCAAAGGTGTTGTCAACGGCTAAAAGGGCGCCCTTGGCGTGGGCTTGCTGCGCCAATGTCTTGAGGTCCAGTACGCTCAACGTCGGGTTGGCAGGCGATTCGCAATACACCAGCATGCCGGGCTTATTCAGAGCCTTGGCAAGCTGCTCCGGCTCATGTTTCAAGAGGAAGGTTACCGGAATGCCAAGGGGCTCGAGATGTTTAGTCAGCAATTCCTGTGTGCCGCCGTAAAGATCTCCAACACACACAATGCCATGGCGGCCATGGGCGAAGAGCGTTGCGGAAATGGCTGCCATGCCCGAGGCAAAGGCAAGCGCATCTTCTGCACCCTCAAGGCTAGCTAAACCTTGCTCCAACTCCTGAATCGTGGGATTGCTGCCCCATCGGGTGTAAAGATTGCCTGGCGTGCGACCCTCAATCACCTCCTGCAAAGAAGCCGTATCTGCGAACCGGTAGGTGGTGGTGTTATAAACCGGTGAATAAGGGCTGCCAAAGCTGTCCTTATGGCGGCGGTTGTGAATGATTCGGGTTGCCTTACCTTGTTCGGATTTAGGCTCGGGTTGCATGGGCTCTCCTTGCGGCTGAGTGTGGTTTGAGACGGTAATCTGGCAGCAGTGCGGCAATTATTTTGGCAGGGTTGGTACGCCATGACCACTAGTGTTCCGTCTGATATGCTCCAAGACTATTCGGTTAAGCTTCGGGATAGCTGTCCGTTATAAGTAAACGATGCTGGAGTATTTGGTATGCCGGTTATGGTTCAGGCGCTGGTGCCTGTTTTTGCGCTGATTGTATTGGGGCACCTGTTCAGGCGTTGGGCTTTCCCTTCTGTTGAGTTTTGGCCCCAGGCCGAGCGGTTTACCTATTACGTGCTCTTTCCCGCTATGCTGGTTTTCAAGCTTGGGCAGGCCCGCTTGCCTGCTTCCGCCTACGGCGAAACGGCTCTGTTGATTGGCTCTATGCTGCTGGCGATGACACTGGTGCTGGCTGTTACGCAGTTTTTCTGGCGTTGGAGCGGGCCAGTATTCTCCTCTGTTTATCAGGGCGCTATCCGGTTTAACTCCTACGTGGGGCTTGCGGCAGGGGGTATGCTTCTTGGTGATGACGGGCTGTCACTCACCGCAATTGCGGTTGCCGTTATGGTGCCGCTGATAAATTTGCTGTGCATTCTCATGTTTTCTCTGGTGACCACAGACGGCCCTGCACGGTTGGGGCCTGTGCTGCGGGCCATTGCATCAAACCCACTGATTATAGGGTCGGTTCTCGGGGTAATTTGGAGCTATTTTGAGATTGGTTTTCACCCGCTTCTTGCGGGAACGCTTGAGCCACTGAGTAATCTGGCCTTGCCGATGGGGCTGATGACGGTTGGCGCTGGCCTGCAACTAAAAGCCTTGCGAGGCGGATCTGTACCGTTTGTGGTGTCGTCCGTATTGAAATTGCTATTGTTTCCACTGATGGCCACTGGGCTTGCGGTTCTTCTGGGCCTCAACGGCACATTGGTTCAGGTGGCGGTTGTGCTGGCCACCCTCCCAACCGCCACCTCTGCCTACATTTTAGCTAGGCAGTTAGGCGGCGATGCGCCGTTGATGGCGGGTATTATCAGTGGCCAGACGCTTCTGGCTATGGTGTCCATTCCGTTAATGCTGAGCATTCTCTGGTAGACACTTGAGCACAGCGTCCGCGATGCTTTGCTGAAAAGCCGCATAGCCGTCTGCCGATGCTTCAATACCGGTGGCCAGCGGGTCCCAGGTGCTGAAGGTCACGTCTAGCCCCTGAGTAATGGATCGCCACCATTGCCGGTTGAATTGTGGCTCTGTCAGCAAGCAAGGGTGATTCGCGCTGCGCAGGCTTGCTTGAACTTCTGCAATATGCCGGGCACCCGGTGAGCGCTCCGGGTTGAGTGTGAGCACGCCTTCAACCTTTAAGTTGTAGTGTTCGGCGAATCGAATGAAAGCACTGTGATACGCGAATAGGCTGATATCTTGCACCGGCTCCAATTGCTTGCGGATTTCCATTTCTTTCGCGGCAATGGAGGATTCAAAGGCTCTAAGGTTGCGATCCAGAGCCGGTTTGTCTGCTCCGTCTAGGCGCGCTAAAGCATCCCGAATGGCCTCTGCCATGGTAAGCGCCATGTGTGGGTCTACCCAGACGTGCGGGTCCTGTCCAGCACCTTCGCCATCACCGTGGTTGTGGTCGTGCTCGTGGTCTTGCCCCTGGGGTTCGTGAGCATGATGTGTGTCTTCGTGATCTTGAATCATGCTCACATTTTCACTAGCGCCCGTGTTGGTAGTTTCGCCCATGAGAGCAACGGAGCGCTCACCAAACTCACTGCCTGTTAAAAGGCGGGTTAAAAACGTTTCCATACCCGGCC
Organism: Marinobacter sp. 1-4A; assembly: GCF_016597725.1. Taxonomy (GTDB): domain Bacteria; phylum Pseudomonadota; class Gammaproteobacteria; order Pseudomonadales; family Oleiphilaceae; genus Marinobacter. The sequence goes on along the minus strand of NZ_VCGY01000001.1, from coordinate 414,970 downwards.
CGACCCAGAAAATAACGTCAGAGTTTTCCAGCGCCCTGCGCTTGGATGGCGCCATTGAGTAATTGTGTGGGCTCGCGCCGGGAGGGACCAATGTGGTGGTTTGTGTGCCTTCGGTCGCAATGGCGCGCACCAAGAGTTCCAGTGGCTTGATGGAGGCCAGCACGCGTGTATCGGCAACGACGGTGCTGCCATACAGAAGGGCACTGGCGCCTAGGGTTAACGAAAGGGCTGTGTTGATAATACGCATAACTGGTTTAAGTCCTGATTACTGCTTGCAATGTTATAATGTAACACTAAAGGGCGAGTAATCGCAAAACCTAAAATGGGTTTAGAGAATTAGCATGATGATACGCGTGGTGCCCATGGGAAATAACGCTCGGGCCGGTATAATACCGGGTTAACTAAACGGCCACCGATTACAGGAAGGTTTCATGACTGTACGTACCCGAATTGCCCCATCACCCACCGGTGATCCACACGTTGGTACCGCCTACGTGGCACTATTCAACTTGTGTTTTGCCCGGCAGCACGGCGGGCAATTCATCCTGCGTATTGAAGATACCGACCAAGCCCGCAGTACCGCAGAATCCGAACAGGATATTCTCGGGGCGCTGCGTTGGCTTGGTCTTAATTGGGATGAAGGCCCAGATGTAGGTGGTCCCCATGGGCCGTATCGCCAGTCTGAACGCAAGCATTCCTATAGCCAGTATGCTGAAGATTTGGTGACAGCAGGCCATGCATTCTATTGCTTCCGCACCCCGGAAGAATTGGATGTTATCCGAGAGGAGCGCAAAGCGCAGGGCTTGAACCCCGGCATCAAAGGAAATTTGGAGCTTTCCCAAGAAGAAGTGAAGCGCCGCTTGGATGCGGGTGAGTCTTACGTGATTCGTATGAAGGTGCCGGATGAAGGCATTTGCGAAATTGACGACATGCTCCGGGGCACCATTGAAATCGACTGGGCTCAGGTAGATTGCCAGATATTGCTGAAATCCGATGGTATGCCGACTTACCATCTTGCCAATGTGGTCGACGACCATTTGATGGAAATCACCCACGTGTTGCGCGGTGAGGAGTGGATCAACTCTGCACCCAAGCATAAGCTGCTGTACGAGTACTTCGGTTGGGATATGCCGGTGCTATGCCATCTACCGCTGTTGCGTAATCCCGATAAAAGCAAGCTGTCGAAGCGCAAGAACCCCACCAGTATTAACTTTTACGAGCGCATGGGCTTTTTGCCGGAAGCTGTTACCAACTACCTTGGCCGTATGGGTTGGTCCATGCCCGATGAGCGTGAAAAGTTCACCTTGGATGAAATGATCGAGAACTTTGATATTCAGCGTGTGTCTCTTGGCGGTCCCGTTTTCGATGTGGAGAAGCTGCGCTGGCTTAACGGGCAGTGGCTGCGGGATGAGTTGACAGAAGATCAGTTTATCGAGCGTATGAGCCAATGGTGGTTCAACAAAGACGCCCTTAAGGCGCTGGTGCCTCACATAAAGGGTCGGGCAGACGTATTCTCCGACGTAGCACCCATGGCTCAGTTTATGTTCTCTGGCATGCTTGGGTTAAAGCCGGAAGACTTTGCACACAATAAGCTGGAAGAAGGGCAGATTAAGCGTGTGCTCCAGTTCACCTTGTGGAAGCTCGAAGCGCAGCGTCATTGGAGCAAGGAAACTATTTTCGCCGATATCAAGTTTTTGGCCAAAGCCATGGATTTGAAAATGGGTGATTTTATGTTCTCTGTATTTGTGGCCATCGCCGGTACGCCAAACTCCTGGTCGGTTATGGATTCCATGGAAATGCTCGGCCCAGATATGACCCGTGCCCGTTTGCGCCAGGCTTTGGAGGTGCTGGGAGGCTTCTCCAAGAAGGAAACCAAAAAGGTGGAGAAAGAGTACGCCGCGCTGGGTGCTTAATGATCACTTTGGCGAAGAAGTAAGCGGTCTGGACAGGGAAGTTCAGAAAACCGAAAAAAAGTACGGCAAAAGGTTGACGCCCATAGGGCGGATCCTTAATATACGCAGCCGTTGGGGGCCATAGCTCAGCTGGGAGAGCGCAACACTGGCAGTGTTGAGGTCGACGGTTCGATCCCGTCTGGCTCCACCAATTTCTAGTCCCCTTCGTCTAGTGGCCTAGGACTCCGCCCTTTCACGGCGGCAACAGGGGTTCGAACCCCCTAGGGGACGCCAATACGGCTTGACGGTTTAGTCCACCGGATAGCCATCAAAAAAACCGCCTTCGGGCGGTTTTTTTGTGTCTGGATAAAAGTTAAGTCTAGTTTTGTGCCTCGGACCGTGAGCAGGGCGCCACCTCCCAAAACACGCCGTGAACCCGTCCATGGGGGCTTGGTGTTGCCATCCATGGCAACACACAGTTTTGGGAGGTGGCGCCCTGCTCACTAAGCTTGGGAGTGGCCTGTTTCCTGAGCCTTTGTTTTAGCGAGAGGCTATGGCGCCTTTTCCTACGCCTTCGTAGGCTTTGACCAGAATTGTGTCTGAAGGAAGTTCCGATTTCAGCTGGCTGGCGATGTGTGCAGCGATTAATTCGACAGTGGTATCAGTGCTCATCATGTAAACCCGCTTCTCAGGCAGGGTAAGCGCAAACTCGCCTTGATTGGCCTCGTACTCGAAGGTTATGTAAGCCGTCCCATCTTCTTTAACATAGCGACGCACTACATCCTCTTCAGAACCGACGTAGATGTCCTCCCACAGCTTTGCCCAAGAACGCTCCAGCACTTCATCGCGTTTGCCATTGCGATCAATACGAATCGGCGAGCGGTGGCCGTGGGCTATGCGTTGACAGTTGCCCAAGTGCTTTTTAAGGCCGTGAACATAATGATAGTAAGCGCCCTCTATGGTGTCTTCTCGAAGGCTAATTTGTACCGACGTGACGTTTGCAGGTAGCACCGCCAAAAGCTCACGCTCAAGTAGGGTAGCCACGGCTGACGGTGTAACCCGGTCTGAAGAAAGCCAAACAACGGCTTCGTCGGGAGAGCGATGAATGATGTGGCTACCGTCGGTAAGGTTCCAGATAAAAGTGTCAGGCGTGTCCTGATTCCAGGATAAGCCCTCGTAGCCTCGGGGTATAACCAGCCGGTGATCCACGCGCTCGTCTATGATGCGCTTTATGGTGCGCTTCACATTGCTGAAATCGAATACCATACCCTGATCATCAAGCTCGCCTCCTAGCACCACGTCTGCAATCCAGCTTTCCCCGACTAATCCGCGGGTGGGATCCAGATAAGCAAAGTCAATAACAGTGAGGTTGTCTACAAACAGGTGGTTCATCAAATTTCCGGGCGGGTAGGGTTGAATGATGGGGAGATTCTAGCAAAAATCCATGGGCGAGTGTCTTGTCACGCAATTAGCACACGCCATTTCCTGCCACTCTTTTCATTTTCATCTTTATATCAGGAGAGACATCATAGCGGCCTCTTGCCATGACATCGATCAGGAGTTTCCGGCACTTATTCTTGCTGCCGGTGCATCCAGCCGGTTTGGGCGCCCTAAAGCTATGTTAAGCCTCAGTGGTCATGTTGGTGGGGGGCAAACTCTGCTGGATTGCGCCATTGGGCAGGGCAGGGTGCTTAGCCGAGATGTGCGCGTTGTTTGTGGCGCCTGGTACCCATTGATACGTTTTCGTTGCCGTGTGCAGCCGTCTCGTTGGGTGCCTGTGGCTGACTGGCGCGAAGGTATGTCGGCTTCGTTGGCGGCAGGTATCCGAAGCCTTGGCCCTCGGGTAAAAGGTGTCTTTGTGTTGGTTGCGGATCAACCATTGTTAGACCAAGACGCACTTCGGGCGTTTGGTGAAGCAGCGAGAGGTTTTCCCAAGTTGCCGGTTGCTGCTGATTACGGGCGGCGTCCAGGTGTGCCAGCGTATCTGCCCCGTTGGTTATGGCCTCAGGTGCTCGAGCTAGAGGGAGATCAGGGCGCTGGTCGCTTGTTGATGGAGGCGAATGCGACTCGGCTTATCATTCCGGGTGTCCATGATGACATAGACACACCGGAGGATTGGGTGAGGATTCGCGAGTTGCTTAACCAAACAAGCCTGCAAGCCAGGCGATTCCCAAACTGAATACCCCAAGGCTTACGGCAAGGCCAACGGTGTAGAGCTTGGAGGAAGCAGAACGCTGTTGGGATACGAACAAGTCGATCGTGCGTTGGGCAATATCTTCGGCAGTCTCCCGTGATATTTCGTGGGCTTGTTGAATAGCTTCCGATTGCAGGGTTTGCCAAAACTCGGTGTCGATTGTTTGTACGCTGGTAATGTGATCCTTCAACTCGGCCAAATGGTCGTTGGTAAAGCCGGAGCTGCGGGAAAGCTCCTTTTTCAGGTTCGCAAGTTCGCGCCCCAGATTAAGGTTTACTTCCGCTGCTACATCATCGCGTAGGTTCCGGGTGCGCTCTTCTATCACCCCGCTCATGGCGCCCAAGCGCTCTTCAATCATAGCTTCCTGCTTGCTTCGGGATTCTTCCAGCGCACGCTTCAGATGGTCGAATTGCTCATCAAACAAAGAACTGAGCAGTTCGTGGAGACGATTGTTCACGTGAGTTTTCACAGCAGATCGGGAAATTTGTTCGATTAGATCGCTGGTAAGCGGGACACTAGTAGCCGAGTTGCTATCACTAAGAGCTGGTTCGCTTTCTGTCTGGCGTGAAGGCATGTCCAGCGATGCGTCCTCTGGGATGCTTGTGAACAGGCTCTCCGCTTCAGGTTCGGAATCAACAAGAGGCGCGGTTGGTAGAGCGCCCTCGCTCACATCAATTGCCAGCTGCTCGAGAACCAAGCCAAGGCCATCAGGCTGGGTTGGCTTAGTCAGAATATTGTAAACCCCGAAATTCTTCGCTTCTTTAGTGAACGAAGAGGATTTTTGAGACGTGCACATAATGATGGGTATGCTGGCCGTGTCGGGATTGCTTTTGATGGCCTTGGTAGCTTCTACGCCGTTCATACCAGGCATCAGGTGATCCATGAAGATGACGTCTGGATGTTCGTTGCTATTGAGGAAATCCAAGGCTTCTTCCGCAGAGCCCGCCATATTGACGTTCATGTCGCGGCTTTCTAGCAGTTTGCTCAGCGCAAACCTGGCCACCTTAGAGTCATCCACCAGAAGAGCATTCTTGATCGCCATCTTACTACCTCAAGCTGTTACATCAATCGCGTTGGTTATCGGGCTGGTTTTACTGCTACAGCTACCAGCCTTCCAGTTTCGGGCACTGTGTCGCCCGGTAGCTTTTGTCCCGATAACAAACGCCGGGCTCTGTCGTGCGGGCGGTGAAAATTTCACCGGCCGCGGTGGTCAGGCGAACCTGGCCATAGGGTTCACCGTAGCGAAAAGTCGCCTCGATGGAGCTGCCATTCGGGTTGCGCAACAAGCCGTTTCCGTGAAACTTGCCGTCTACATACTCGCCTTCGTATTTCTTACCGTTGGCGAAAACTTCCGAGCCGCGGCCGTGGAAAACTCCGTTGGAAAAGCTGCCCTCATAGTGGCGGCCATCCGGGTAGGTTAGAGTGCCACGCCCATGAAAATCGCTGTTGCGAAAGCCGCCTACGTAAAGCATGCCGTCAGCGGTTGCCAGCGAGCCATGGCCGTTAAGCCGCCCCTGTGCCCACTCTCCGGTTAGGATATCACCATTGGCAAGCGTGAGAGTGCCCTGACCAAAAAAAGCATCGTCTTTGAATTGGCCGGTATAGCGCGAGCCATCTGCATCGCGCCAAACACCTTCGCCAGCGCGTTTGCCATTATCCCAATCACCTTCGTAACGGCTACCGTCCGCGTACCAAGCAGTGCCCGTTCCGTGAAAGGCGCCGTCTACGAACTGGCCTTCATATCTCAGGCCATCGCTATCTTCGTATGTTCCGTCACCGGTCTTTACGCCGCCTCGCCAGTTGCCGTTCTGGTAATTGACGGTGGTATAGGCTTCTAGCTTGCCTACCAGAGTCAGTTCATTACCGGCATCGAGAGCAACACTTTGCTGCCAGGGCTTAAAGCCGTCTTTGCTGATTGTTATATCGTAGTTGCCGGGTGCCAGTTCCAAGTCCAAGCGTGTTGCGCCGTAGTTCTTGCCGTTAATTTCAACCTGATCTCCCTCCACATTCGAGCGCAGGGTCAGAGAGCCTGTTTTCGGGGCTGGCTCAGGTTTTGGCTTGGGTTTTGGCTTAGCTTCGGCAATGGCCGTGTCTGTGGTTTGGGCAGTCATAGCCTCTGGCGGCTCTGCTGATGCCACTACCAGAGTTTCTTCCGGGAGTTCGGGAATACTAAAAGGTTCCGCGTTTACGGGCGGTTGAGCGGGGGAAACCTCAACCTCTTCTGGAGCCTCTGCAACTATTTCAGTTTCAGGTGCGGGTTCAGGCGTCTCAACAATTGTTTCAATGTTTGGCGCTGGCTTTGGTGCTTTCGCAACAGGTTCCGGCTTGTCTGCCTCAACCGGTTCGCTAACGACTTCCGGCGTTATGTCTTGCTCCACAGGCTCAGGTTCTTGTGTGGCCGGGGCATGCTGCGCGGTATTCTGGGTAACGTCTGAGACTGGCAGGTCGCTACGAACAGCAGCGAAACCGGCGGTTACCAGAAGCATAAGAGCCAGAGCATTCAAAAACAAAAGTGGTCTGAAATCGACCATGGCGGAACCTCTTAATCCTGCAATCTACGAATTCGGTAGCAGATTCATCTTACCCAGCGAGAGCGGAGATATGTAACTGAAAGTGCTTGAAGTTGGCGAGAATGCTGGCCAAATCACACTTTGTCCGGAAGTTGTTCATGATTAAGCTGCTCCCACGCCCTCATGTAGACGTCGGCTTCATATTCGTAAGGCGACCTGAACGGTGTAAGAACAAAATCAAAAATCAGAAAGAAAAAGCCGACCGACACCCAAGCAATGGCCACGGTGCTAAGTGTTGTGGCTTGAACCTCTGGGTTGGCGCTTACAAAATCCTGAAGCAGGGGGATCAAATCGGAAGCCAATACAACAGGGTTGAAACTGGACAGCACCAAAGGCACCCAAAAAGCCATGAAGATTGGAAAGAACCCGAAAGACCAAAGTAGGCGGCGCGCAAAATAGATAGCTACTTCCCGCCAAAAGCGCTGCCGCACCTCGGGGGATTTCCGGATGCGTTCAAGATACCGGCGGCGCTCTGCCCAGTAGGCGGCGACTTCGGGAGCCTGATTGGCATTTGCTGGGCCTGACGATGTGCTCATATTCCTGTTAGATGCCTTTATCGCTGGGGTGACGGATACAGGATAACTGATAGTACGTGTTACCCTGTCATTCTCCAATTATTTAAAGATAGGATAGTTTGAATGGCTGCAGTGATCGATAACGCAACCCATCCGGCTTTTGAGAAGCTTCGCAGTCACCGGATTGATACGCTTAATCTTAACGTAGAAGAGTATCGCCATAGAAAAACCGGTGCCCGCCATCTCCACCTCGCGGCGGATAACGATGAAAACGTGTTTTTTGTGGCGCTAAGAACCTTCCCCATGGATTCTACCGGCGTTGCCCATATTCTTGAACATACGGCGTTGTGTGGTAGTGAGCGTTACCCGGTTCGCGATCCTTTTTTTATGATGATCCGCCGCTCTTTGAACACCTTTATGAATGCGTTTACGAGCAGCGACTGGACGGCTTACCCCTTTGCCAGCATGAATCGAAAGGATTTTGATAACCTGTTATCGGTTTATCTGGATTCGGTGTTTTTCTCCAAACTAGACCCGCTAGACTTCGCTCAGGAAGGGCATCGGCTGGAGTTTGAGAAGCCGGATGATCCAAACACAGATCTGGTATACAAGGGCGTTGTTTACAACGAAATGAAAGGCGCCATGAGTTCGGCAACCTCTCAACTTTGGCAGAATCTGAGCAGCCACCTGTTCCCGACGACAACCTACCACTACAACAGTGGCGGAGAGCCGGATCATATTGTTGATTTGAGCTATGACGACCTTATTCGGTTCTATAAGCACCATTACCATCCAAGTAACGCCATCTTTGCCACTTACGGCAACATTCCAGCCCACGAACACCACGAACGGTTTGAAGAGTTGGCTCTCAAGCGCTTCGACAAACTGGACATTGAACTGCCCGTACGCGATGAAAAGCGCATGTTTGCGCCCCTGCGTGTGGAGCAGGGCTATGGCGTGAACGAGGGAGAAGGCACGGCCGATAAAACCCACATTGTTATGGGTTGGCTGCTGGGCCATAGTTTTGACCTGCAAGAGAATCTGGAAGGCCAATTGTTGTCGTCTGTACTGCTGGAAAACAGTGCATCACCTCTAATGCGCGCGCTGGAGACAACTGATATTGGTCGTGCGCCTTCGCCCATGTGTGGGCTGGAAGACTCCAACCGGGAAATGACGTTTGTTTGCGGCATTGAAGGGAGTGAGCCGGAGAAGCAGAGAGATCTTGAGGCCCTGATTGAGGGCACGCTTCAGAAAGTGGTTGAAGAAGGTGTCAGTGAAGAGCGTCTGGAAGCCATCCTTCACCAGCTTGAACTGCATCAGCGGGAGATCGCCGGGGACAGCTTCCCTTATGGCCTGCAACTGATCATGAGTGCCATAGCTCCCATGGTCCATGGTGGGGATCCGGTTGAACTTCTGGATCTAGAGCCGGTTCTTGCGTCTCTGCGCGAAAAAATTCGTGATCCGCAATACATTCCGGATCTGATTCGTCGCAAATTGCTGGATAACCCGCACCGGGTTACGCTCACTCTGCGCCCGGACGACAAGTTGGACGCGCGACGCCAGCAAGCTATTCGTGAAGCTCTTGCGAAACGCAAAGCTGAGCTTACAAGCGAAGAAGTCTCTCACATTGTTGAGCGTGCGAAAGCCTTGGAAGAGCGCCAGATGCGCAAGGATGACGATTCCATCTTGCCAAAAGTGGATCTGACGGACGTTCCATTGCAGATGCCAGAGCCGGATGCCCGCTTTGATGGTGACATTTCAGCAACGGTTTATGCTCGTGGCACCAACGGGCTGATTTATGAACAGATTGTACTGCCCCTGCCAGACTTGACTGAAGACGAGCTTTTGCTCCTGCCGTATTACGGCGCGCTGATCTCCGAAGTTGGCTGCGGTGACTTGGATTATCTACAGATGCAGGATCGGATCTCGGCAGAATCCGGCGGCATTGGCGCATCTTTTACCGCCAAAGGCCGTATTGACGATGTCCAGACCCTGTCTGGCTTTATGATCTTCAGCGGTAAAGCGCTAGCCCGTAACCGAACGGCTCTGACGACGTTGCTTCGTGACGTTTATACCAGTGCCCGTTTCGACGAACACGATCGCATTCGGGAAATTATTTCCCAAATTCGCGCTCGCAGGGAGCAGGCGGTAACGGGTAGCGGTCATGCTCTGGCCATGGGTGCTGCGGCTCAGGGCTCAAGCCCGGGGGCGTGGCTATCTTTCCGTCTGGGCGGTTTGGCCGGAATTCGTGGCACCAAAGAGCTGGATCAGTCCCTGAAAGACCCAGCTGCACTTGAAGCCTTCTGCCGCAAGCTGGCAAATCTGCACGACAGGATTCGTCAGCAGGCTCGCGAGTTTCTGGTTATTGGCGAAGAAGAGCAGCTTCCCGCATTGATCGACGACCTCAAATCATGCTGGCAAGGCGATGCAGGCGATGAATCATCCCGCTGGACGATGGAGCCGGTGAACTTTGAAACCCGCGAAGCATGGCTTACATCCACTCAGGTAAACTTTTGTGCGCGAGCCTACAGCACGGTTCCCGTTGATCACCCGGATGCGGCTGCACTTACCGTACTTGGTGGTTTTTTGCGCAATGGTTATTTGCATAGGGCAATCCGAGAGAAGGGCGGTGCTTATGGTGGCGGCGCGTCTCAGGACAGTGTGAATGGCAATTTCCGCTTTTTCTCTTATCGTGATCCGCGCCTGGCGGACACCCTTGATGATTTCGACAAGGCGCTGGTGTGGCTTCAGGAAACGGAGCATGAGTATCAAGAGCTGGAAGAGTCTATTCTGGGAGTAATCGGCCAGCTGGATCGGCCACGTTCGCCTGCTGGTGCTGCACGCCATGCTTTCCACAACAAGTTGTTTGGGCGCAGCCCGGAGCAGCGTGCGCGCTTCCGCGAGCGGGTGTTGTCAGTGACGCTTGACGATCTCAAGCGCGTAGCAGCAATTTGGCTTGTGCCTGAAAAGGCAAGCACAGCGGTGGTAACCGGCCCGGAAAACCGCGCTCTGGTTGAAGGGCTAGGGCTGGCTATTCAGGAGTTGTAAGTTGCAGTGCAGGCGGGCCGGTAAGGGCCTGCCTGCATGCCCAGCCGGTTACGCTTTAGCGGTTCCGCTTCAGGCCTGTGGAAACCATGATGCGTGTTGAAATTTCTTCAACAGAATACGCTGTGGTATTTAGAAACGGAATGCGCTCCCTCCGGTACATAAGCTCTATTTCTTCGATCTCGTGCATGCACTGCTGGATGGACGAATAACGTGAGTTGGGCCGCCGCTCGTTACGTATGGTAGCCAATCGTTCGGGCTCGATTGTTAGGCCGAAGATCTTTTCCTTATGGGGACGAAGCGCTTTGGGCATTTGCTGATCCAGAAGATCTTCTTCGGTAATCGGGTAATTGGCTGCTTTTACGCCATATTGAAGCGCTAGATACAGGCAAGTGGGGGTTTTACCACTTCGGGACGCGCCCACCAGAATCAGGTCTGCTTCATCATAGTGTCGTGTGCGTGCGCCATCATCGTTATCCAATGCAAAGTTCACGGCGTGTATGCGCCGTTCGTACACGCCTTCGTTATTGATAGCGTGGGATTTGCCAACAGAATATGACGAAGACGACTCCAGTTCCTGCTCAAGAGGGCTAAGGAACGTTCCGAAGATATCAACCATAAAGCCTTGCGCATCTGAAATGATTTCCCGAATCGTGCTGTCCACTATGGTGTCGAATACCAGAGGGCGGGCGCCATCATATTCAGCCGCACTGTTAATGCGTTTGACCATATTTCGGGCTTTTTCAACATCGTCAATATAGGGTACGGTAACTCTCTCGAATTCGATTTTTTCGAACTGGGCTAAAAGGCTGTGCCCAAGAGCCTCGGCGGTAAGGCCGGTGCCGTCGGAAATAAAGAAGGCTGTGCGTTTCATGGTGGTTTTCCGGTTCCGTATGGGGCGAATTTCAGGGCGTTTTTGTTTGGCCGACACGAGTAAGTAGAGTGTACTTTCTCGGAGGCTCCCTAGGTAAATTCCGAAGGTTACAGTATCATACACGCCAAGTTCGAGACTCCGCAGTGGTTGTTGTCCGCATTTAATACTTGATACCACTAGCCCGGTTTTATTCTTTGCCATACAGATTAGAGGGAGACACGCTTTGGAAGATTACATAATCTGGTTTGATCATCTGGGAATGTCCGATGTTGACCGGGTAGGTGGAAAAAACGCCTCCCTCGGTGAAATGATCAGTAATCTCGCCAACGCTGGTGTGACCGTTCCCGGTGGTTTCGCTACCACCGCCCATGCTTATCGTGAGTTTCTGGCCAAAGATGGCCTAAAGGATAAAATCGATAACCTCCTCGACAGTCTCGATATTAACGACGTGAACGAGCTTGCCCGTGTTGGCGCCAAAATACGTCAGTGGATTATCGACACACCCTTCCCGGATGCGCTGGAAGTTGCTCTTAAAGAAGCTTACAGCCAAATGCTCAACGGCAACGATAAAATGGCCGTGGCTGTGCGCTCCTCCGCAACCGCCGAAGATCTGCCGGATGCGTCCTTCGCAGGTCAGCAGGAAACCTTTCTGAATGTGGTTGGGCTTGAGCAGGTACGCACCTCGGTGAAAGAGGTTTTTGCCTCTCTGTTTAATGACCGCGCCATTTCTTACCGTGTTCATCACGGTTTCGATCACAAGCTTGTGGCTTTGTCTGCCGGCATCCAGAAAATGGTGCGCAGTGAAACCGCTTCCAGCGGTGTCATGTTCACGCTGGATACAGAGTCAGGTTTCCGCGATGTTGTGTTTATCACCGGCTCCTACGGACTTGGTGAAACAGTGGTTCAGGGAGCAGTTAACCCGGATGAATTCTATGTCCACAAGCCGACCCTAGCGGCGGGCCGACCCGCTGTATTGCGTCGTAACCTGGGTAGCAAAGCCATCAAAATGATTTACCACTCGGAGCCGAGCACCGGCCAGCTAGTGGAGACCGTTAAGGTAGACCCGGAAGAGCGCGGCCGGTTCTGCATTTCCGATGCAGAAGTGGAAGAGCTTGCCAAGCAAGCCATGATCATCGAGAAGCATTACAAAAGGCCGATGGACATCGAGTGGGCCAAAGATGGCGACGATGGCAAAATCTACATCGTGCAGGCCCGTCCGGAAACGGTTAAGAGCCGGGCGTCAGCCAATGTTATGGAGCGCTACTTACTCAATGAAACCGGCACAGTGCTGGTGGAAGGCCGTAGTATTGGTCACAAAATTGGTGCTGGCCCAGTCAAGATCATCACCAGCATTAAGGAAATGGACCGCGTACAAGATGGTGATGTACTGGTAACTGACATGACAGATCCGGATTGGGAACCTGTTATGAAGCGTGCATCCGCGATTATTACCGATAGAGGTGGCCGTACCTGCCACGCAGCGATCATTGCACGGGAGCTTGGAATCCCGGCGGTTGTGGGCTGTGGTGATGCGACAGAGATATTGAACGACGGCCAAGAGGTTACGGTGTCCTGTGCTGAAGGTGATACCGGCTTGATTTACGAGGGTGCGCTGGACTTTGAGCTGCGTGAAAACACTGTAGACTCCATGCCCAATATTCCGTTCAAGATTATGATGAACGTGGGTAACCCGGATCGCGCCTTTGATTTTCAGTCGCTGCCCAACGAAGGTGTTGGCTTGGCACGGCTTGAATTTATTATTAACCGCATGATTGGTGTGCACCCAAAGGCACTTTTGAATTTTGAGGGCCTTCCCCGCGACATCAAGCAAACGGTAGAAAAGCGCATCTCTGGTTACAGCTCACCGGTTGATTTCTATGTAGATAAGCTGGTTGAAGGGATTTCCACTCTGGCCGCCGCATTTTCGCCGAAGAAGGTCATAGTGCGCCTGTCTGACTTCAAATCCAACGAGTACGCCAACCTGATTGGTGGCACCCTATACGAGCCAGATGAAGAAAACCCGATGTTGGGCTTCCGTGGAGCCTCTCGCTATATCTCTGAAACTTTCCGTGACTGTTTCGAGCTTGAGTGTCGTGCTCTCAAGCGAGTGCGCAATGAAATGGGCCTGACCAACGTTGAGATTATGGTGCCCTTTGTACGCACCGTGGGCGAAGCAGAGCAAGTGGTCAACTTACTGGCTGAAAACGGCCTCAAACGTGGCGAAAATGGCCTGCGTGTGATCATGATGTGCGAGTTGCCGGGCAATGCTTTGCTGGCGGAGAAATTCCTTGAGCACTTTGATGGCTTCTCCATCGGCTCCAACGATCTGACCCAGCTAACCCTCGGCCTCGATCGCGATTCGGGCATCATTGCGCATTTGTTCGATGAGCGCGATGAGGCCGTAAAAATCCTTCTGTCTAACGCTATTCAGGCGTGCAAAAAGGCGGGTAAGTACATTGGTATTTGCGGTCAGGGGCCATCTGATCATCCGGATCTTGCAAAATGGTTGATGGATCAGGGTATTGATACCGTATCGCTCAACCCGGATTCGGTTCTGGATACCTGGTTCTTTTTGGCTGACGAAAAAATCGACTGAGTTCACTTCTGCACATAAGGAGAGCGATAAGGTGGCAACAATTATTACCCCGGATCTGTGTGACGAGTTTCCGGAAGTTGAGGTGGCTGCGCCCGGCTTCAATAACTACGGCGGGATAAAGGCGTTCGGTGGCGAAATCGTCACTGTGAAGTGCTTTGAAGACAACTCGGTGGTGAAGGAGCAAGTCGGTCTGCCGGGAAAAGGTCGCGTGATGGTGGTGGACGGAGGCGGTTCAATGCGCCACGCGCTATTGGGCGATATGCTAGCCGAGAAGGCTGCCAGTAACGGCTGGGCTGGCCTGATCATCTACGGCTGCGTGCGGGACGTCGACGAGATCGGGAAAACAGATCTTGGGGTTCAGGCGCTGGCGACCTATCCTCGCAAAAGCGAAAAGCGTGGCCTAGGCGATTTGGATGTGCCGGTAACCTTCCACGGAGTGACCTTCCGCCCGGGTCACTATGTATACGCTGACAATAACGGGATTCTGGTGTCAGAAAAGCCTTTGGTTTAGCTTTTATTAGATCCTGTTAAAGCAAGAAGCTAGCGGGTGACTTCGCTGATGTTGGTTCCCAACAAAAAGCCGTCACCCTCTGGTTCGCACCGTATTACCTCGCAGATCGTCTCAAGTGGAGGGAATTGATCGCTGCTCGGGTGAAGCACGGTTCTCAGCTCCTCTCCAACCATTACCGGTTGCTTTACAAGCAACTGCATTCCCGTCGCGCTTAGGTCTTTGCAGGTGCCTGAAAATGTTTTGCCTTTGCTGTCCGTGATTTCGATGTCTGACTCAACTTGCATGCGATGAAAATCGCGCTTTTCCGAATAGTCCTTCATAACATTCACGCCCAGTTATCGGTTTTTCTTGTAGGTTTGAGCATTGGAATCACCAGTGCTAGAAATACACCACCAAACACCAAAACGCCACCGAAAAGCATCATGTCAGAGTCATTGCTGGCCTCAAGCCGCTCGTTCTCTGCTGTCAATACTTCCAGATCATTGCGCAGTTTTTGGTTTTCTTCCAGTAATTCTCGGTTGCGGTTTACCAGATTTATTGAGTCTGCGGCTATGTTTTTGATGCGCCTGAGTTCTTTCTGCAACTCTTCGGAACGGGCAGAGAGTGATGACTCCGCGTTACTCAAAGTGTCTCTTTCGGTGGATACGTCTTGCAGTTTTTCCTTAACAGCGGACAACTCGGTTTGTGCCTGTTCGAGTTGCCGGCTAACAGTTTTCAGTCTGTCTGCGGCAATGGGTGTATCGCTCAGGTACTGGCTGGAAACCCAACCGTCATTGCCTTTCGGGGTGCGCACTCGCGTATAGCCGGAATCGGACGTTTCGATAACTTCCAGAGCTGTGCCGCTGGGGACGGCATTTTCAATAATGCGGTACTGGGAGCCAGCGCCGGAGCGGACCGGCAAGTAGAGTTGGTCATCTACCCAGACGGTTTTCGCCTGAACAGTTGCGATGGAGGAGATAATAAAAAGCGCACTGATGGCAAGGCGAAAAAGCGTCACTGGCAAGGTTCCCGAAGTATTCAGTTGAAAAAGCTCGTTTATGTCAAAGCCGCAATTCTGTCACAGATATGCGCTTGTTCAAGCGAGCTGTCATTACAATAAGCTCATCGAACTGTATCGGCAGCATTAGGGCAGAACCAATTTAAAAGGTTTAACCGTTACTTTACTGTAAACCCCAGCATCCATGTAGGGATCGCTGTCGGCCCAGCTCTGGGCTGCGGCAAGGGAATCGAATTCCGCCACTACAAGGCTGCCTGAAAAACCGGCATCGCCAGGGTCTGATGTATCGAGGGCCGGATGCGGCCCAGCTATCAGAAGTCTACCCTCCTTTTTTAGCGTCTGCAGCCGTTCAATATGTGCGGGTCTTGCGGTTTGGCGCAGCGGAAGGCTGTTGTCGACATCTTCACTGATAATGGCGTAGTACATACGGGGCTCCGGTTCCTTGGCAGTCTTGGAAATTAATGCATGGAGTGGTGGGGCTGGTACACTGTACGTTCTGGCTGGTTTGAATTGGCCGAGCCTGTCTTGCTATTCGCGCCGCCACTCATTTCAATTGGAAATTTTTTGTGACTATACCGCAAGACCCTGTTTTGTGCATTGATCTACACTGTCACAGCACTGCGTCGGATGGCGCCCTTTCTCCCACGGAACTGTTAGATCGTGCTGCGGAGAAAAAAGTGACGCATCTGGCTCTTACAGACCACGATACAATTAGCGGGCTTGCCGAAGCGCAGGTCGCGGCGAATGCCAACGGGGTCGTGCTTATTCCCGGTGTTGAGCTTTCCTGCTTATGGCGCAGCCGCACGATACACGTCGTCGGCGTGGATTTTGATGTCGACAACAGTGCATTTCACGCTGCATTGGAGCAGCAAAACCGTAATCGCTGGGCTCGCGCGGCTATGATTGCCGAGCGCCTAAGCAAGCTCAATATTCCGGACCTCCTGGAGCGAGCAACTGTACAGGCGAATGGGGACGTACCAGGGCGACCACACTTTGCACGGGTTATGGTTGAGTCTGGTATCGTCAAGAACGCTGCGCAGGCGTTTAAGCGTCATCTGGGGGCAGGGAAGGTTGGGGATGTGAAGGCGTATTGGCCGGAGCTACAGGAAGTTGTGCAATGGATCAATTCGGCCGGCGGTATTGCGGTGTTAGCCCACCCGCGAAAATACCAGCTTACCGCAACAAAGCTACGGGAGCTGACTGCGGATTTTCGCCGCGCTGGGGGGCAGGCCATTGAGGTGATTACCTCCGGGCAATCCAGTGGTGATCTCGGGTTTCTGACGGAATTGTGTATTCGAGAGAAGCTTCTCGCGTCTCAGGGCAGTGATTTCCACTTTCCCGGTGCGCCTTGGTGCGAGTTGGGGCGGGTAACAAAAATGCCAGACGGGCTAGAGCCGGTCTGGCATCATTTCAAGCAGGTGCCTGACATTAACGCGCTGGTTTAATCCGGTGCGTGAAACAGCAGGTACAGGTCAGTCAATGAGTCAGGGATGGCATCAGCCATTTGGCTCGACAGCTTTTCACTATTACGAACGTTCTGAAAATCCTCATCGTCGAACAGGCCTGACAACGTCAGCATCGGCACCATCAGATCGGCAGTTTCTTCTTCGCTCGCGGCATCCAGCCACTCGTCTTCATATTCCATGAAGGTATCCACAAAGCCCGCGCACCAATTTTCTAACGCGTTCATTGGGTCACCATCTTCCGGTTCGGGAAGCTCAATGGCCTGACCCATATCGAGAGCTTTGACCATGTCTCCCGCCAGTTGCGTAACGCACTGGCGGAACGTGTCCGGGATTCCGCCACCGGGTGTTTCATCGGTACCTGTTACAAGGCGGAACACCGTTTCCACGCTCAGTTTCGCAGGCCCGATGACGCTGGCACAGACAACCCCATGAAAGCCGAAGAAGTCCAGAGCATCGTCGCCCCAAGGGTCGGCAAACAGTATGTCTTCCAGCGCTTCAATATCGGAATTGGATAGCATGGATTAGTTGCCCTCTGATTTTTTAGCTGCTTCGGCTGCTCGCTGACGCTTGCGCACTTCGCGAGGGTCATTGTATGCGCGACCCGGAGTGACCGGAACCATCGTTTCAGTGGATGGCTTGTCAGCAGGCGTAGATGCAGAGTTGCTTTGCTGTGCCTCAGTTTTAATTTCAGCTGCCTTAGCCGTGGGCTCTTCTGCCGCTGCTTTGGCTCGGCTTCTCGCAGGTGCCGATCTCGGCTTGCGCGCAGGCGCAGCCTTGTTTTCACTCTCAGCTGAGCTCTCTTGGGCTTTGGCAGGGGGTGTTTCTTCGCCTTTAGCTGCTGAGGGCTTTCTATCTTCTTTGGCTGAAGGCTCTCTACCTTCTTTGGCTGAAGGCTCTTTACCTTCCTCGGCTGAGGGCTCTTTGCCTTCTTTAGCCGACGGCGCCTTAGCCTCTTGAGCTGATGGCTCCTTCGTTTCTTTGGCCGGGGCCTCTTTCGCCTCTTTGGTGCCGTCGTCTTTTGCAGCGGGCTTTAGAGCTTCTTTGCTTGCACCGGGCTTTTGCTCTGCCGCGACGTCTGGCTTCTGCTCAGCGTCTGCGGAAGGCGTGTTGTCAGGCTTGGCGGTGGGCTCTTGCTCGCTTTGGACCGAAGGCTCCTTCTCTTTGGGGGCAGAGGGTGCTTTAGTCTCTTCAGTCGGAGCTTTTGGTGCGACTGCTTCAGCGGACGCTTCGGCATTTACCTTTGCTTCACCGGCAACAGGGGCCTGTGAGCTTGGTGCCTGCAAAGACTTTTGCTCACTCTTTTCCGGCGCGGAGGTTTTATCTGTCTTATTTGCTATCGGATCTTTCTTCTCGGCTACTGATGGTTTTTGCTGAGTTGCCGGAGCCTTGCTCGTTGCTTGATCAGCGCTCTTTTCAGAGACGACAGCAGCTTTCACATTAGCGTTGTCGCTACTTGTTTCAGGCTGAGTGTCCTTCTGGTGCCTCTCGTTACGGGTATTCTTTCGTGCCGCAGGCGTAGACGCCGGGCTTTCGGAAGGCGAACCGTCCCGGTTACGGGGACGGCGTGGTTTGCGACGACTGTCATCAGACGTCGACTTGTCAGCAGTTGCCTTTTGAGGTGCGTCTTGCTGGGCAGTGTCTTTTTGATCACCGTTGTTTTTTGCGTCGCGCTGTGGGCGGTTACGACCCTGACCACGGCTCGATCCATCTTTGCGGTTATCCCGGCGGTTGTCCCCACCACGGCTGTCTGCATTTTTGCTATCAGAACCCTTGTTGTCCGTGCCTTTGTCGGCCGGGTGACGGTTCTGGTTAGGGCGATTCTGGTCGTCGTTGCGGTTGCGACCACGTGAGCGGTTATCATCGCCACGGTTCTGTTGGTTGTTGCCCTGTCGGCGTTCGTTGCCGTTACGCTTATTTCCACCGGAACTCTGATTGTCGCGGGCAACGCGCGTTTTACGGCGGTCCTGACGAGCCTGATTGCGCTGGTCTTCGCGATTGTTGCTGGCTTTCGAGCTTTCGCGGGTTTCGCCACTCTGCTCACCTTCGCCGCTGAAGAAGCATGCTATCTTGCGACCGATCCTGCGGAACAGGCCGTCGTCTTGTTCGGCAGCTTCTTGTGCTTCTGGAGCTGTGGCAGCCGGAGTCGGGGCGGGTGCGCTCGGGCGGATGGCTCTTACTGCAGCCTGTTCACGAACTGGCTTGTCAGCAGTTGGTGCCTCGAATACTTCCTCTTCGCGCTCGCTGTATTCCTGCGCTACCTGATGGCTTGAAATGTGCTCAGGCGAGGTTTCGTCGTCGCGCATGCGCAAGATTTCAAAGTGTGGCGTTTCCATGTGAGGAACTGGAACGACAACAATGCTAACTTCTTGGTTGGCCTCTATATCTGCAAGCTGCTTGCGCTTTTCGTTGAGCAGGAAAGTGGCAACAGATACCGGCACCACTGCACGGACTTCTCCGGTTTTATCCTTGGAGGACTCTTCGTAGATCAGGCGCATGATGCTCAGCGCCAGAGACTCGATGCCACGGATTGTGCCTTGGCCTTCACAGCGAGGGCAGACTTCACTGCGGGTCTCTCCAAGGGACGGGCGCAGCCGTTGACGGGACATTTCCAATAGGCCGAAGCGGGAAATTTTGCCCACCTGAACCCTTGCCCGGTCGATCTCCAAGGCTTCGCGCACTTTTTGCTCGACTTCGCGCTGGTGTCTGGCAGGTGTCATGTCGATGAAGTCGATGACGATCAAGCCGCCCATGTCCCGCAAGCGTAGCTGGCGAGCAATTTCCTCTGCAGCTTCCAGATTGGTCTGGAAGGCTGTTTCTTCGATATCTTGACCCTTTGTGGCGCGGGATGAGTTGATGTCGATGGACACCAGCGCCTCTGTTGGGTCGATAACGATCGAGCCACCCGAGGGGAGTTTTACTTCCCGCTGGAAGGCGGTTTCAATCTGACCTTCGATTTGGTACCTGGAGAACAAAGGGATTTCGTCTTTGTATAGCTTGATCTTGTTCTCGAACGTAGGCATTACGGCGCGAACGAAATTCAGCACGTCCTCGTAAACGCCCTCCGAGTCAATCAGAACCTCTCCGATATCCTGACGTAGATAATCCCTGACAGCGCGGATAATAACGTTGCTTTCCTGATGAATCAGAAAAGGCGCCTTGCGTTCGTCAGCGGCCTGAGTAATCGCTTCCCAAAACTGTACAAGGTAGTCGAGATCCCATTGCAGCTCTTCAGATGTGCGCCCAATGCCAGCGGTGCGTACGATAATGCCCATAGATTTTGGCACTTGCACCTGATTCATGGCTTCTTTCAGGTTCGCCCGCTCTTCGCCTTCGATGCGGCGGGAAATGCCGCCAGCCCGGGGGTTGTTGGGCATTAGAACGAGATAGCGACCGGCTAGAGAGATAAACGTTGTGAGGGCGGCGCCTTTATTTCCGCGCTCTTCCTTATCGACTTGAACGATAACTTCCTGGCCTTCCGCAACGACTTCCTTGATGTTTACCTTGCCTTCGATTTGGCCCGGTGACTTTTTGAAGTAGTCTCTGGAAATTTCCTTTAGAGGAAGAAAACCGTGGCGATCAGCGCCAAAATCAACAAATGCAGCTTCCAGGCTCGGCTCTACACGAGTGATGCGGCCTTTGTAGATGTTGGATTTTTTCTGCTCACGTGAGCTGGATTCGATATCTAGGTCAAACAGGCGTTGGCCGTCAACTAGGGCGACGCGCAACTCTTCTGGGTGAGTTGCATTGATGAGCATTCTTTTCATGGGAAAAGTGGATTTCCTGTCGTTAGATTTTGACAGAAAACCGATAGGCGTCGCATCTGCGAAGCAGGATGTGCGTGCCGCAAGCCCTGCAATGCAGGGGCGGAGCGGCGGACAGACGAATCACTCCCTGTCGGGGTGTGATCCTATTGGTCTGAGACCATCGACAACGTACCGCCTGCCTGATGGCAGCGAAGTGTCGTGTAGGGTTCTTGTCTGTTGACGCATATAATCCGTTTTCAGGTTCACACAAGCGCTTGGGTCTCACGTCGTATTCGTAAGCTGGACGGCCCGGCCTTGCGTGGCAGTGATTCTTCGCGATATCGCCCGGCGGTTTTCCGCGCGGTTTTAGTTATTTCCGGTGCCAGTTCGCCGTTCTTTTACGGGTATTCCTAGGCACTTCGGAAGCATTTCTTACGCCGTGCCCGATAGTGATTGGGCGCTCGGCGTTCAAACTCTTGAATAGTGTCGGTATACTTCTGCCGCTCCGGCTTCTGACTAGAGTTGGTCAGGCCGTAGACAAACGACAGATCACGCTGGAATATAACAGCAATCAGGTACTCGTTCAATCCTGCCCGTGCCGTCAGTTACGTCACCTTTTTAAAGGAATCTTATGTCCCGCAAACCAGCTACCGGAAAGCCAGCTAAAGCTCGGGCCGGAAAACCGACGCCTCACCCGGTGCACAGTGCCGGTGCGCGGAAAGCTGATCCCGCTCGGGAGCCGGTTAAGCAGGGTGTTTTGTGGGTGACGGTTGACGAAGACAACCACGGGCAACGGCTGGATAATTTTCTGTTGGCCCAGCTTCGTGGTGTGCCCAGAAGTATCATTTACCGCATCGTCCGAAAGGGTGAGGTGCGGGTAAATAAGGGTAGAGTAAAGCCTGATACGCGCCTTGCAACAGGTGATCAAGTGCGGATTCCGCCAGTGGTTCGAAAAGAAAAGGCCCCCCAAGCCGCCCCGGGAAGCCGTGTTCAGGGCGTTGTGGAAGCTGCAGTGGTATTCGAAAATGATCAGATGCTGGTGGTTAACAAGCCTTCCGGCATAGCAGTGCATGGTGGTAGCGGCCTCAGCTTCGGTCTGATTGAAGTGCTGCGGTCAGCTCGCCCGGAAGCGCACTTTCTTGAGCTGGTGCATCGCTTGGATAGGGATACATCCGGTTTGGTTATGGTGGCCAAGAAACGTTCTGCTTTGCGGTACCTGCAAGACGAACTCCGGCAGCGGCGAATTCGCAAGCAGTACCATGCTCTGGTGGCAGGAGATTGGCCCGACAAACTTGGCCGCGTTGATGAGCCTTTGTTGCGTTATGAAATGCCGAACGGAGAGCGCAGGGTGAAAGTTGATGAGGCAGGCAAGGTATCGCTTACAACGTTTCGCTGTCTCGCGCGCTTTAAAGGCTATAGCCTGGTGGAGGCGTCTCCGATTACTGGTCGAACCCACCAAATCCGTGTACACAGCCTTTGTGCCGGTCATCCAATAGCGGGGGATGACAAGTATATGGATGATGTAAGCCTCAAAGCTTTTCGGGCCGTTGGCGGTCAGCGCTTGATGCTGCATGCCCGGGTTCTCGAATTGGCCTTGCCTGTTACTGGTGAGGCGGTTCGGTTTGAGGCTCCTTATGACGACGTATTCAGTCACGTGCTGAGCAGGCTTGAAGTGCGTGCAACGGGAGCAGGTTAATGGATGTTAAAGCTGTTATTTTTGATTGGGACGGCACACTGGTGGATTCCGTAGACCATATTGCGGAAAGTCTCCATCAAGCGGCTACCGAGCTGGGGTACCCCGCACTGGAGAGAGAGGCCTATCGAGATATTATTGGTCTGGGCATGGTGGAGGCTTTAGGGAGACTGTATCCCGGTATCAGCCACGATGAGATGACGGCCATTCGAGAGGGTTACGCCAATTACTTCTTTCGTAAAGTAACAACGCCACAAAACTTGTTTGATGGTATGGCGGATGTGGTGCTGGATCTTCAGAGTTCGGGGCGCGGGTGTTCTGTGGCAACCGGAAAGAGTCGCAGGGGTTTGGATCCTGCACTGGTCTCCAGTGGGCTGGGTGCGCATTTTGATATTACCCGCTGTGCTGATGAAACCCGGTCCAAGCCCGATCCACGCATGCTTGAGGAGATTCTTCTGTTTTACGGCATTGAGCCTACACAAGCCGTTATGATTGGTGATACCCGTTACGATCTTGAGATGGCGCAGCGTATTGGGATGCCCTCTATTGGGGTTGAGTGGGGCGTGCATAAGCGTGATGTGCTTGGTAGCTATGGGCCTCACGCCATCGTGGATTCAGTTTCGGATCTTCGCAGTGTGCTTGGTTTGTAAGTAATTTTGGTGAATTTACGTCTAACAGGAAAAACGCATGAGTGACTGGGATTCTGAAAAAACTCCGGAATGGGGTGATAAACCTGTAGAGCCGCGTTCCGGACGAAACCAGCCGCGCCTGCCGCCCGAATCCGGCCGCGATTGGAAGTTGATTGAAAAACTTGTGATGTCGTTACAGTCCGAGCAGCGTCGTAGCCGACGTTGGGGGGTGTTTTTCAAGTTTCTCACCTTTGCCTATCTGTTTGCTTTGCTGGTTATTGTCTGGTCGCCGTTTGGCGGCAGTTTGGAAGCGACAACCGGCAAGCACACCGCAATTGTCGAGATTAATGGGCCCATATCAGCAGATGAGCTTGCCAGTGCTGACAATATTGTTGGGTCTCTGCGCTCTGCGTTTGAGCAGGATAACGCTGTAGCGGTGATCTTGCGCATAAACAGTCCGGGCGGCAGTCCGGTGCAGTCCGGTTATGTGTACGATGAAATCAAACGGTTGCGGGATGAGTATCCGGAAAAGAAAGTGTATGCGGTGATCTCGGATATCGGAGCGTCCGGTGCCTATTATATTGCTGCTGCAGCTGATGAAATATACGCAAACCGGGCCAGCCTTGTAGGGTCTATCGGTGTTGTGGCCGGTGGTTTCGGGTTTACCGGTGCTATGGATAAGTTGGGTGTAGAGCGCAGGCTATACACTGCAGGCGAAAACAAAGCGTTTCTGGACCCGTTCTCTCCCGAGCAGGAGGGGGAAGTGGATTTCTGGCAAAGCGTGCTTGAGAATACCCACAAGCAGTTTATCGAGGCCGTAAAGCAGGGACGCGGTGATCGACTGGCAAACGATGAGCGCTTGTTCAGTGGTCTGGTGTGGAGCGGAGAGCAGGCGCTTGAGCTTGGGCTTGTGGATGGGTTGGGCAGCGCATCCCATGTTGCTAGGCAGATCGTTGGTCAGGAGGAACTGATCGACTACAGCCGTCGCAAAGGTCCGTTGCGCGATCTTGTTGATCAGCTTGGCGTGTCTTTTGGTCAGGGTGTTGCCAGTCAGCTCGTTGAGTCGCGTCTGGAGCTGCGATAATAATCTGGGCGGGCTCGCTAGCTTTCCAGAAGCGGGTTTCTGCCCCAATCAATTAACATATTGTTGAGGGCGATCAAGGGAAGGCCAATAAGGCTGTTTGGGTCCTGTCCTTG
The DNA here is from genome assembly GCF_016597725.1 of Marinobacter sp. 1-4A. Taxonomy (GTDB): domain Bacteria; phylum Pseudomonadota; class Gammaproteobacteria; order Pseudomonadales; family Oleiphilaceae; genus Marinobacter. The sequence continues at coordinate 391,048 of NZ_VCGY01000001.1, read as the reverse complement.
CAGTTCTCGAAAGAGCGTTATGCCGAGGCCTTCCATTTTAAAGCTGCCTGCGCAGTCGTAGGGTTCTTCTTTGCGAAGGTATGCCTCGATTTCCTGAGAAGTCAGGTTTCGGAAGTGCACGGTAAAATTTTCGCAGCAGGTTTGCAGTTTTCCGGAGTCGGCGTCTAAAAGCGCCAGACCGGTTAGGAAGTTCACACTCTTGTTGCTGCTTTGCTCCAATTGCTGAATGGCTTTTGAATAGGTTCCCGGTTTGCTCAGCAAGGTGCCGTCGGGCAGTGTGGCCACCTGATCCGAGCCGATAACCCAGTGCCCCGGGTACTTGGGAGCCAGAACTTGGGCTTTACTTCGAGCCAGGCGAATGGCTAGCTCTTTTGGGGTCTCTCCTTTTATTGGGGATTCATCAATGCTTGGGCTGGCGCATGAGAAGGCGAGCCCAAGTCTTGCAAGAAGCTCTTTGCGGTAGGGCGAGGATGAAGCCAGTAGCAAATGTTTGTGGGGCATGGGCGATCCTTTAAGAATTTGCGCCAGTTCTTGAAGCGCATATCGTAGAATACACCTACGGAAACCGGAACCCTTGAGCAAAAGCCGACGAAGTCTTTGACAGCGGCGAGCTTCGCCCCTAGAATTGCGCGCCTATGTCAAATGCGTCTAGTGCCGAGTTGCCAAAAATAGTCGATCCGTACAAGTTGGCGGAACACGAAAGCTTACTGGAGGGAGAAATTCCTCTCGGTGCCTTGCCTCGTTTCCGTGAAGCTGTTTTGGGGTTCGATGATGGTGCTGTCTGTCGCGTAAAGCTGTCTTTTTATAAAGATAGCCAGCGTCGCCGCATTGTTACGGGTGAATTGGAGGCTCCGGTTAATCTGGAGTGTCAGCGCTGCATGGGGCCTATGAAGTCTGTTTTGGCTTCCCGGTTTACACTGGGGCTGGTGACCAGCGATGAACAGGCGCAAGGATTACCAAAAGATCTTGAGCCGTTTCTGACTGATGATTTCAGTGCGGATCTGTGGTCAATGACCGAAGACGAGTTGCTGCTGGTGTTGGCTCCTTATCCGCTTCATGACCGGGGTGACTGCCCTGCGAGTGAAGAGTTGGAAGCTTATGAGCCAGATGGTTCTTCTGAAGTGCCAGAGAAGAAGCAAGCCGACAACCCGTTCAGCGTGTTAGCAGGACTCAAGAATACAAAGCATTAATTAGGGCGTGGGCCTTCTGCTGAAGACCGGCGCAATCAACGAACACACGTTATTCGTAACCCTATTAAAGTAAAGTTTACGTTAACAGGTCAGGAGTAGAACCATGGCTGTACAGAAGAACCGTAAGACTCGTTCCAAGCGTGGCATGCGTCGTGCCCACGATGCTCTCAGCACTGCAGCTCTGAGCACTGATTCAACAACCGGCGAAGTTCATCGCCGTCATCACGTGTCTCCAGACGGATTTTACCGCGGTAAGCAGGTAATCGAGTCTAACGACGAGTAATCTCGTTGCATTACCGCACAACCCTCAGTCGAATGGCCAAACGGTGAAACCGGTTACCATAGCGATTGATGCCATGAGTGGTGATCGGGGTGCCGCAGTAGTCGTTGCTGCAGCTCTCGAAGCGGTGCGCGAAAATAAAGCCTTAAGTTTCATTCTGGTGGGAATCCGGAGTGAACTTGAGGCTTTTTTGCATGATGGGCATCCGCGAATCCGAATTGTTGAAGCCGCAGATGTTGTGCGTATGAATGAGCGCCCGTCCCATGCACTTCGGCATAAGAAAAATTCGTCTATGGCGATTGCTTTGAGTCTGGTTCGTGATGGCGAAGCTCAAGGGTGTGTCAGTGCGGGTAATACCGGTGCTTTGATGGCGTTTGGCCGTTCTATCATCCGTATGTACCCGGGTATTGAACGCCCGGCGATAGCCAAGTTGATACCTTCGTTAAGAGGGCGCTGCCACGTTCTTGATCTTGGTGCCAACGTGGATTCCAGCGCCGAGAACCTCTATCAGTATGCCTTGATGGGTTCTTTGATGGCCTCGGCAATCTGCAGTCAGGGCGAACCCCGCGTAGCTTTGCTGAATGTGGGAGAGGAAGAAATAAAAGGCAATGAGCAGGTTCGTTTAGCCTCCCATATGCTTGCCCAGTGTGATTCGATTAACTATATCGGCTATGTAGAGGGTAGTGATTTGTTCCGCGATGTCGCGGATGTGGTGGTGTGCGATGGCTTTGTGGGCAATATTGCATTGAAAACCGGAGAAGGTGTCGCCGGGCTATTGATTGAGCTTATGGAGCAAGCATTTACCCGCACGCTATATGGCCGCTTTGTGGGCCTGCTGGCTCGCCCCATCATTGGGCGTCTTCTGCGCTTGATGGACCCTTCCCGCCATAATGGCGCGAGTCTCCTAGGCCTTCAGGGCGTGGTTATTAAAAGCCATGGCAATGCCAATGAACGCGCTATGCTGGCCGCCATTCGTCAGGCGGTTCGTGAAGTTGAGCTTGAAGTGCCAAGGCGCATTAATGAGCGCCTTGATGATCTGATGCTTTGAAAGCCTAAAGCTTGGCCGTTTGGCCCGGCTTACTCGCGCAAACATCAGTCAGGTTGTACTATTGGCTAATCTCCTGAAACTTCCAATAACGATAAGATCCCGCTTATGAAATCAGCCTTTATATTTCCCGGACAGGGTTCCCAATCGGTTGGCATGCTATCCGGTGCTGCCGATTCTTGGCCCATGATCAACAAAACCTTCGCTGAAGCGTCTAACGTGCTTGGCTACGATCTGTGGCATCTATGCCAGAAAGGCCCGGCGGAAGAACTCAATCAGACTATGAATACCCAGCCAGCAATGCTGACGGCCAGTGTTGCACTATGGCGGGAATGGTTTGTGGCGGGTGGGCCGCGACCGGATTTTCTGGCGGGCCACAGCTTAGGCGAATACAGCGCGCTAGTGGCGGCTGAAAGCCTCGATTTTGTTGAAGCTGTCAAACTTGTGCGCTTGCGCGGCGAATTGATGCAAGAAGCCGTTCCTGCAGGCGAAGGCAAGATGGCGGCTATTCTTGGACTGGAAGATGCGGACGTTGTTGCGGCCTGTGAAGAGGCGGCCAACGGCGATGTGGTGTCCGCAGTGAACTTTAATGCGCCTGGACAGGTGGTGATTGCGGGGTCGGCTGCAGCAGTTGAGCGCGCCATTGAAGCCTGCAAGGCAAGAGGCGCCCGCAAAGCCATGCCTTTGCCAGTTAGTGTTCCCTCCCACTGCGCCCTAATGAAAGATGCCGCAGAAGAATTGGCTCAGGCTCTGGATGACGTTCGTTTTAACGATGCTGTCATTCCTGTAATACAGAATGTTAACGCTGCAGCTGTTACAGATTCGGCTACACTGAAGGCTAATCTCATAAAGCAGCTTTATTCGCCGGTGCTATGGACTGATTCGGTGCGCACTCTGGTTGGGAGCGATGTTAAGGTTGCTCTTGAGTGTGGCACTGGCAAAGTACTTGCCGGGCTGGCCAAGCGGATTGATCGAGGACTTGCCGTTCATGGCATGGAAGATCCTGAATCACTGAAGGCTGCGCTTGCTGCATTTGAACAGTCATAAGAATGTCTTGAGAGCATTCTGAAAACGTTTTGAAAAGTCGTGATAAAAGGGAGTCCTATAATGTCTCTGGAAGGCAAAACAGCACTGGTAACCGGTGCTACCCGTGGAATCGGAAAAGCCATCGCTCTGGCCCTTGCTAGTCAGGGTGCGGAGGTAGTGGGCACTGCCACCAGCGCCGATGGCGCAGCAACCATTACAGAGACACTGAAAGCCGCTGGCGCCAATGGCTATGGCATTGTAATGAACGTGGCTGATCCCGAAAGCATTGAAGCGGGTTTGAAAGAGATAGCCGAGAAGTCAGCAGCACCCCTGATTTTGGTCAATAACGCGGGTATCACCCGTGATAATCTGCTGATGCGGCTTAAGGACGACGATTGGGCATCGGTGCTCGAAACCAACCTCTCAAGCGTGTACCGTACGAGTAAAGCTGTTATTCGGGGTATGGCTAAAGCGCGCTGGGGTCGCATTATTAACGTCAGTTCCGTGGTGGCGAGTATGGGGAATGCCGGACAGGCCAATTACTGCGCCGCAAAGGCTGGTGTTGAGGGCTTTACTCGCAGTCTGGCTAAAGAAATGTCGAATCGAGGCATTACGGCAAACAGCGTTGCGCCCGGATTTATCGACACAGACATGACAAAAAAACTGGACGACAAGCAACGCGAGGCTATGCTGGAAATCATACCCGCGGGTCGTTTGGGGCAGCCGGAAGAAGTAGCGGCTATTGTTGCTTTTCTGGCATCGGATGCTGCCGGTTACGTGACTGGAGAGACCATTCATGTAAACGGTGGGATGTACATGGGATAAGCTCCAGTTTCGGGGCTCGTGCGCAACTCCTTGTCGCACAACATGTTTAACCGGATCCCTGCTTGTTTGCAGGTAGGGTTTACACTAAACTGGCAGCACTTGAGTTGCTTGGTAGATACACAAAGTGAGGACATTATGAGTACAGTTGAAGAGCGCGTTAAGAAGATTGTTTGTGAACAGCTGGGCGTTAAAGAGTCCGAAGTTCAGAACTCATCTTCTTTTGTTGAGGATCTTGGCGCTGACTCACTGGACACCGTTGAGCTGGTGATGGCACTGGAAGAGGAATTCGAAACTGAAATTCCTGACGAAGAAGCCGAGAAGCTAGCCAGTGTTCAGGACGCGATCGACTACATCGTCGCGCATACCTGATACTCTGCAGTTTAGTTAGCCAGGCGAAAAGCCGTCCTTGTCATTCAGTGAAGGACGGCTTTTTTATTGCCGAAAATCACCCGTACTTCGGGTCCCTTCAGTAATGCCGATAGATGAAACGATCAGGTGAGTGGAGTTATGAGTAAACGGCGGGTTGTTATCACTGGTATGGGAATGCTGTCTCCATTAGGAAACGATGTTGCGTCTTCTTGGGACGGCATTTTAGCTGGGCGCAGCGGAATCGGAATGATCGACCGTTTTGATGCGTCTGAGTACAACACTCGCATTGGTGGTGCAATCAAAGATCTGGATCTGGAGGCTTATCTCTCCTCCAAAGAAGCTAGAAAGCTGGATGCGTTTATTCACTATGGTTTGATCGCAGCCCAACAAGCCGTTGATGATAGTGGACTAGCGGATTACGAAGCTCTGGATCTCGATCGGGCGGGCATTGCTATCGGTTCCGGTATTGGCGGGCTGGAATACATCGAAAAAAGCGTGCTGACAATGGACAAGTCTGGCCCGCGCAAGGTGTCGCCGTTCTTTGTTCCAGCCTCCGTTATCAACATGATCTCAGGCAATGCAGCCATTCGTTTCGGATATCGTGGACCGAATATTGCCATCGTGACTGCCTGTACCACGGGTACACATAATATCGGTTACGCTGCCCGCACTATTGCCTATGGCGATGCGGATGTCATGTTGGCCGGTGGCTCTGAAATGGCAACCACTCGCACAGGCATTGCTGCATTTGCTTCAGCCCGCGCGCTTTCAACCCGGAATGACGAGCCCGAGAAAGCGAGCCGTCCATGGGATAAGGATCGCGACGGATTTGTGCTCAGCGACGGTGCTGGCGTCGTAGTCATGGAGGAGTTGGAGCATGCTAAAAAGCGTGGAGCCACTATTTATGGTGAGCTTGTTGGTTTTGGCATGAGTGATGATGCTCACCACATTACAGCGCCGCCGGAAGCCGGTGAGGGGGCGGCCCGGTCAATGCAGAATGCGCTGCGGGATGCGGGCCTGAAACCCGAAGATGTTGATTATATCAATGCCCATGGCACCTCAACACAGGTCGGCGATGTGGCCGAAATTGCCGCGGCCAAGCGTGTATTTGGCAGTCACGCGGCCCGACTGGCTATGAGTAGCACCAAATCCATGACCGGGCATTTGCTGGGTGCCGCCGGTGCCGTTGAAGCTATTTTTTCGCTGCTGGCCATACGCGATGGTGTGCTGCCGCCAACGATTAATCTCGACAACCCGGATGAAGGTTGCGATCTGGATCTTGTACCTAACACCTGTCGCAAATCCGACGTGCGTGTGGTTTTGTCTAACTCCTTTGGCTTTGGTGGAACCAACGGCACTTTGATTATGCGCCGCTTCGAAGGCTAAAGCGCTATGTTCAACCTGTATTGGGCTGATGAAAGTGGCTTTCCCGCAGGTGACCGAGGCGCTGCATACGGTGACGGCCTTTTCGAAACCATAAGAATGCACGGCCATCGAGGTGTGCTTTTATCGCGCCACCTCGACCGTCTGGTTCGGGATGCGGGAAGGTTAGGCATCCCCGTCGCACTCAGGGATCTAAGCAAAGCCTACAGCACCGCCGTCAGCCGTTATGCTGCTCGATACACTGGTAAAGCGGGTGACGATTGGATTCTTAAGTTGACCCTAACCAGAGGGGAGGGGGGGCGTGGGTACCAGCCCGGTGCCGGTATGCGGCCGAATTTAATCGTGTCCTCTAGCCCCATGCCTGCATTGCCGTCCCCCTCAGGTGTTGCGGTGGATTTCTCCCGAGTTCCGCTCACGGTGAACCCTCTGCTTACCGGCATCAAATCACTCAACCGGCTGGAACAAGTGATGGCTGCTAGAGAGATTGAAGGTGAGCTGTTTGAAGTCATTATGGCTGACAATGACGGGAATCTGGTTGAGGGTACCCGTACCAACTTACTTCTCAAGGTGCCTAATGGCTGGGTTACCCCGCCCACCAAAAGCCTTGCCGTCGCCGGTATACTGCGGCAGTGGTTGTTGGAACGACTCCGTGCAAAGGGGGAGCTTGTTATAGAGCGCGCCATGGGTATCGGGGATGTTATGGCTCCGGATTGTCAGGGGCTTTACCTTCTGAACAGCGTTTTGGGTGTTGTTCCCGTGCGTCAACTCGCTGGTCAGGATTTGCCTGCAGATGATGGAGTTGCGACAATCTTCAATCCTCTCGAACTGTTGGAATAATTCGTTTGTTCAAGAAACTTTTTATCGCGGTAATTTGTGCTGCCGTGCTCGTTGGTGCGGGCACGGGGCTATGGGTTTGGCGGGGGCTTGGGTCACTGTCAAAGCCGGTTACTTTAGTCGAGCCGGTGCTGTTTGATGTTCCTAGTGGCACAGCTTTTAACGATGTGGCCCGGCAGTTGCACACCCGCGAACTTGTGGAAGATAGCCTGTGGGTGCGAATTTACGGTCGTTTGTTTCCGGAGCAGGCCAGAATAAAGGCAGGAGAGTATGAGTTTACCGATGGCATGAGTGCTGAAGCCATGCTAGCGAAAATGGTCGCGGGCGATACCAAGCATTGGTCAGTGCAATTTATAGAGGGTTGGACCTTCCGTGACATGCGCTCAGCCCTCGCGGCCACTGAGCGCCTCGAGAAGCTTACGTCTGAATGGTCGGATGCTCAAATAATGGAAGCTGTCGGCGCTGAGGGAGAGCATCCCGAGGGGCGTTTTTTCCCCGACACTTACCTGTTTACCAGCAGCGAATCGGACCTTGATTTGCTCCGGCGTTCCTTTCGCCGCATGGAATCTGTGCTTGCCGAGGAGTGGGAGAGCCGGGCCGAGGGCCTGCCTTACAACAGTGCATACGAGGCTTTGATTATGGCCTCCATTGTAGAGCGCGAAACCGGTGCTCCCCACGAGCGGGATCAGGTAGCGGGCGTATTTGTCCGGCGGCTGCAAAAGGGCATGCGGTTGCAGACAGATCCCACCGTAATCTATGGCATGGGCGATAAGTACAAAGGCCGCATAGGCAGCAAAGACTTGCGCACCCACACGCCATATAACACCTACCGCATTAGCGGATTGCCCCCCACACCCATTGCGTTGCCGGGCCGTGAAGCCATACATGCATCCTTGCACCCGGGCTCTGGTAAGGCTTTGTATTTTGTTGCTCGCGGTGACGGTACCCATAAGTTTTCCAACACCTTAGCTGAGCACCAAAAAGCCGTTCGTGCGTTTCAGCTCAACCGCCGGTCGGATTACCGGTCTTCACCTGCTCCCGACAAGGATGAGAACAAATGACTGTCCGTGGCCGCTTTATTACCTTCGAGGGAACCGAGGGTGTGGGCAAGTCTACCCAGATCACGAACGCTGCTGAAACCCTTAAAGAACTGGGGGTTGACTGCATAGTGACCCGAGAGCCGGGTGGCACGCCCATGGCGGAAGCGATTCGAGAAGTGCTTTTGGCGCCCCGGGACGAGCCGGTGAACGATCTCACCGAACTGCTATTGATGTTTGCTGCCCGCGCACAGCACTTGCATACGCTTATTCTTCCAGCGTTGGAGAAGGGGCAATGGGTGCTTTGTGATCGCTTTACCGATGCCACATTTGCCTATCAGGGTGGTGGGCGTGGCGTGTCGAGCGAGCGTATTGCCCTATTGGAAACGTTTGTGCAGGGGGAGATACGCCCAGATCACGTGGTGTTATTGGATGCGCCGGTCGAAACCGGCATGATCCGGGCGAGGCATCGGGGGCAGTTGGATCGTTTCGAACAAGAGGCGGTTTCTTTTTTTCAGCGTATTCGCGATACCTATCTGGCCCGCGCTGGAGCTGAACCTTCCCGCTACAATGTCGTGGACGCAGCGGGCTCGATAGAGCAAGTCAGTGCCAGTATTCGCGAACTTATGTGCAAGTTCGGGTCAGATCTGCTTTAATTGAGTTACATTCTCACTCAAAGGTTCCGGTTGCGTCTATGCTGGATGCCCGTTTGCTCAAGCTCCCAATCGCATCTCACCAGCACCGTCATGAACATCACCAGATAGTCATCGGTGTTCAGGGTGAAGCAGATTTGAGTGTTGACGGAACTGGCTCTCATCTTGACACCTGGAAGGCCTGTTTGGTGCCCACGGAAGCCAAGCATGACTACTGCGGTGATCAGCAAAACCACGTGATGGTCATCAATCTTGACCCTTCCACTCCCGCTATGACTACTCCGAACCATGCCGACTATGAGCGCATGGTTCGTGTGTTCGAAAAGCCCCGAACGATCCAGATGGACAGCAGTTTGCAGGGGTTGGTTCAGTTTGCGGCTGGCGAGTTTGATCGGTCGCCCGGCAATCTTGCAATGCACGGTCATCTTGCCGCTAGTATCCTCTATTGCATGGCTGACAGAGTTGTAGACCCTAAGGTCGTGCCCAATCGCCACAGTCTCAGTCCAGACGCCATGCAGCGTTACATACGAGCCAATCTCCACCGTAAGATTAGCGTACAGGAATTAGCCAGTGAGGCCTGTTTGAGTGTAAGCCGCTTTCACGAGGTATTTCGTGAAGTGGTCGGAACTACGCCGCACCAATTCTTGTTACAAGCCCGGCTTAATCAGGCCATTAATCTTTTGGCCTCAACGTCGCTTTCGGTGTCGGAAATCAGTTATCGTGTCGGCTTCTCGTCTCAAAGTGCCCTGACCAATGCGTTGCGCAAACATAAGGGTACTACCCCCACGAGACTGCAAGCCCGTGACAGTGTCGCCTAGCCGAGTTTGAAATGAACCCATCCCGTAGAATTCTATAAAAGAATCGTAGGATTTTGTAAGCCGCAAATACGTAGTAATACTAGGCTTGTTGTGTCAAATCCCGTCCTGTCGATCTGTTGGTCGGGGCGGTCGCAAATTGGCAATACTTAACTATAGTTAAGGCTAAGAGTGCGACACGTTGCCTCGCTCGAGTTCGAAAGGCATCCCAGTAAACAAGAAGAATGACACAGTAAGCTGGCGCCCGCGCCAGATCTGTGCTTTGCGAGCGGATATAATCCGACTCATTAAACCGGAGGAGTTCCATGGCTATTGGTGTTTGGATTAGTCTATTTGCTTATTTTGCGGTGATGATTGGCATCGGCCTTTTTGCGATGCGCACATCGACTTCCTCATCCGAGGATTACATGCTTGGGGGCAGGGGGCTCAGCCCCAAGGTAGCAGCCTTGTCTGCAGGCGCTTCGGACATGAGTGGTTGGTTGCTTCTGGGTCTTCCGGGTGCGATGTACGTATCGGGTCTGGCTTCGGCCTGGATCGGTGTTGGTCTGTTTGTTGGTGCATTTATTAACTGGGTTCTCGTTGCACCCAGATTGCGTGCACAGACAGTCCATTATGGTAACGCACTGACTATCCCGGCCTTTCTGGCCAACCGCTTTCCCACCAAGGCACTACCACTTAGAACGGTAGCAGCCGTTGTTATTGTTGTGTTCTTCTCGGTGTACACAGCCTCGGGTCTGGTAGCAGGTGGCAAGCTGTTTGAAAGTGCATTTGCCGGAATTTTCAACTTCGGTGGTATGGGTGATTATGGCGTAGGTATCGTCATCACGCTGGGCGTCGTGCTTGCCTACACCGTAGTTGGCGGGTTCTTGGCTGTGAGCATGACCGACTTTGTTCAAGGTTGCATCATGATGGTTGCGCTGGTTCTTATGCCAGCGGTTGTTCTGTTTGGCGAAGGCGGTGGCGGCTTTGCTCAGGCGACAGCAACGTTGAATGAGGTGGATCCCACTCTGCTTTCCTGGACTGAAGGACTTACCTTTATTGGATGGCTCTCAGCAGTGACCTGGGGCTTGGGCTACTTTGGCCAGCCGCATATCATTGTTCGCTTCATGGCAATCCGTTCAGTAAAAGAAGTCCCGACTGCTCGCAACATCGGTATGTCCTGGATGGCAATTTCCCTGATTGGCGCGATTGGTCTGGGCATATTCGGCCGTGCTTACGCCGTGCGCAATGGCATGCAAATTGACGATCCCGAAACCATCTTCATCATTCTTGCAGACTTGCTGTTCCACCCGCTGATTACAGGCTTCCTGTATGCAGCCTTGTTGGCCGCCGTTATGAGTACTATCTCCAGCCAGCTTCTGGTGGCATCTTCGTCACTCACAGAAGACTTTTACCGCTTGTTCCTGCGTAAAGAAGCTGGTGACCGCGAGTGTGTAAACGTTGGTCGTATGTGTGTTGTCTTGGTTGGTCTTGTGGCTGCTGTTATCGCCTCTGATCCAAACTCAAACGTTTTGAGTTTGGTTGGCAATGCATGGGCGGGCTTTGGTTCGGCGTTTGGACCCCTGATTATTCTCGCACTCATGTGGCCGCGCACCAACGGTGCCGGTGCACTGGCGGGAATGGTCGCAGGTGCAGCTACCGCAATGATCTGGGTATCCTTGGGCTGGAACGGTGAGTTCATGGGTGGCCCCGGCGTTTATGAAATCATGCCTGGCTTCGTAGCCTCCTTCATTGCTATCGTGGTGGTGAGCCTTGCTACTTCTGATGCCAATGAGTATCAGGCAGTCGATCATAGCTAAGCAGTTGAACTAGAGAGCAAGACGTTAAAAATGAAAAAAGGGCTCCTGCGGGGGCCCTTTTTTTGCCTCGAGTGCGCAACTCTTAAAGTCTTCTGTGGTTCGGTAGATTAAGGAATTCGCCAGACGGGACACTAGGGACTATCTTTAATGGGCTAGATTCAGACGAATGTGCTAAAAACAACGAAAAATGGAGCGGTTTTATGAGAAAGAACAAGATGTTGAAGTGTGCATCGGGGCTGTTGGCAGCTGCGATGGTTACGTTGTCGGCCGGGGTTCAGGCCGAGGGCAACTACGTTATGGGTACAGCGACAACGGGTGGAACCTACTACCCCGTAGGCGTGGCTATTTCAACACTTATCAAGGTGAAGCTTGAGCCCTCAACCAATATTTCGGTGTCTGCAATCAGTTCTGCGGGTTCTGGCGAAAACCTGAAACTGATGGACGAAGACCAGATTCAATTCGGTATTCTCCAAGGGCTTTACGGTGCATACGCGTGGAATGGTTCTGGGCCTGTCCCCAAGGCCTATAAAAACCTGCGTTCCGTATCTATGCTTTGGCAGAACGTCGAGCATTTTGTAGTGACTAATAAGGTTACGAAAACAGGCACCATTGAAGATATGAAAAATCTCTATGGAGAGAGCTTTTCCATTGGCGCTAGAAACTCAGGTACCGAAGGTTCCGGCCGTTTCATTCTGGGTAAGGTCGGGGTTGATCTGGAGAAGGTCAACCTTGCTTATCAAGGCTACGGCCCCAGCGCGGATGCTCTACAGAATGGCAATATTGATGGGATGAACATACCGGCTGGAGTACCCGCAGCGGCAGTGACAAGAGCGTACGCCAACATGGGTGAGAAGATTACTACTCTGGATTTCACGCCGGAGCAGATTGCACAGGTCAACAGTGATTTCGAGTTATGGACAGCCTACACCATTCCTGCGGGCACCTACCCGAAGCAAGACGAAGACATCAACACCATCGCGCAGCCTAACATTCTGGCAGTCCGCGACGATGTGTCAGAAAACGATGTTTACGAAATCACCAAAACCATCTATGAAAACCTACCTTTCCTAAACAACATCCACCCGGCAACCAAGGCGATGGCTCTGGAAAAAGCGATTGCTGGCTTACCTATGCCACTCCATCCCGGCGCGGCGCGTTTCTATAAGGAACAAGGGTTGAAGATTCCTGATCGTCTGATTGCGCAGTAATGGTGGCAGATAATACACATAACGAGCCTGTCGTTGCGGTTCGTGACGAGAGCGCAAGCGAGGCGGCTGAGCGTTTAGAGCACCGGCTAATCGGGCCGGTGGTCTTCTGGCTTGCAATTGCAACGGCTCTCGTTCACCTCTACTTCAACACGCTCTCCACCCTGTCGGAGTTGTGGAGTTCTGCTCTACACTTCGGCCTCTTTGGACTGATTTGTACTCTGACCACGCCCATGCTTAAGGCCCGCTCCGCCAGCGGGCAGCGGTTTGTGCTTGGCATTGACCTTATGCTCGGGTTTACCGCGCTTGCCTGTGCTTTTTACCTGATCATCTTTGAGGATGATTTGTATCAGCGAGGGTTTAATTTTGACACCGGCGACTGGCTTGTATCCATCGTATCAGTCGCACTGATATTGGAGCTGGCGCGCCGCACCGTGGGCTGGTTTATCCCCGTTCTTTGTGTGGTGGCGTTAACCTATGTGGCTTGGTGGGGTCAGTATGTTGACGGTATTTTCAATTTCCCCGGCTTGTCTTGGGAAACGGTTTTGTATCGTTCCTATATCGGCGGCCAAGGAATGTTAGGCTCCATCGCCCGAATTTCCTGGACCTACGTGTTCATGTTCATCTTATTCGGTGCTTTTCTGGTTAAGTCTGGGGCAGGGGATTTCATCATAGAATTGGCGCGCTGCGCGGCGGGGCGTTTTGTGGGTGGCCCTGGGTTTGTCGCGGTATTTGCTTCCGGCCTTATGGGGTCAGTCTCTGGCTCCAGTGTTGCCAATACGGTTTCTACCGGCGTGATTACCATTCCGCTGATGCGGAAGGCGGGCTTTCCAGCGCGTTTTGCGGCCGGTGTAGAAGCGGCAGCCTCCACAGGTGGCCAGCTTATGCCTCCGGTGATGGGGGCAGGGGCATTTATCATGGCCTCGTATACTCAGGTGTCCTACCTCACCATTATTGGCGTTGCGGCTCTGCCTGCACTTCTGTATTTCATTTCCGTAGCCATGTTTGTTCGTATTGAGGCCAAGCGTAGCCATGCAGTCAAATTGGAAGACGACGCCGCACCGTCACTCAAAGACGTTCTCAAAGGTGGCTGGCATTTTCTCTTGCCCTTGATCGTTTTGGTTGCGGCCCTTGTGTATGGATTCACTCCAACTTACGCGGCGGGGATAGCCATTGTGTCGGTTATCGTTGCGTCTTGGCTTTCAAAGAACCCTATGGGGTTTAGGGATATCCTCGACGCTCTGGCGATGGGTACCCGAAATATCACCACTACTGCGATATTGTTGATCACAGTGGGCCTCATTGTGATGGTTGTGTCCACTACGGGTATAGGCAATACCTTTTCGCTGATGATTACCGACTGGGCCGGTGGAAGTTTGTTAATTACCATCCTTCTAGTGGCTTTGGCTTCGCTCATCTTGGGGATGGGGCTGCCTGTAACCGCTGCCTATATTGTGCTCGCGACACTTTCGGCACCGGCAATTTACAACCTCATCGCTCAAAGCCAGTTGGTGGAGCTCATGGTAAACGGCAATTTACCGGATCAGGCGAAAGCCATCTTTATGCTTGCCGCCCCTGAGCGCCTGCCGCTGTTAGACGCGCCTATGGATGTGGCAACCGCCCGCGAGATGCTCGCTCTGGTGCCAGACACCTTTAGTGGCCAACTTTTGGAACAGGCGTTATCTCCGGCAGCTCTTTCGATGTTGTTGGTGGCAGCCCACATGATTATTTTTTGGTTGTCGCAGGATTCCAACGTTACGCCACCGGTTTGTTTGACCGCCTTCGCTGCTGCCGCTATTGCGGGAACGCCACAGATGCGCACTGGGTTTACCGCCTGGAAGCTTGCCAAGGGTTTGTATATAGTGCCTTTGCTGTTTGCCTACTCACCTCTTATTACTGGCGATTTCACCGAAATGATTCAGGTGTTCTGTTTTGGGCTGTTTGGTATCTACGCCATTATTGCAGGCCTTGAAGGCTATCTTGAGCACAAGCTCAACCTGCTGGTGCGGGTTCTAATGTTTCCCCTCGGCGCCCTTATGCTATGGCCCCATGGCCAGATATTGGTTGATGGTGCGGGGCTGATTGTTTTTCTTGCAGTGTTGGTCTGGAGTAGTCGAGCGCAGCATGACAGCGCTTGATGTAATGGCACTGCTGGCGCTTGGCGGTATTGCAGGGTTCATTAACGTGCTTTCGGCTGGCGGCTCTATGCTAACTCTGCCGCTTTTAATGCTTCTGGGTTTGCCGCCACAGGTAGCCAACGGCACCAACAGGGTTGCAATCATTCTGCAGAGCACAACAGCGGTGGCGGGCTTCAAACGCCTCGGCCATGGCAATCTTCGGGTAAGCCTGCATCTGGCTGTGCCAGCTGTTCTAGGGTCGCTATTAGGGGCTTGGATAGCGACCTGGGTCGCTGATGCCGTATTTGAGGTGGTGCTGATCGCTGCCATGATTGGTGCGTCTGTGTTTATGCTGCTGCCCCAGCCCAAGCTGGATACCAATCCGCTAACACCAGAGCGGCTTGGACCGGTTATTTATGCCGCCATGTTTTTGATTGGCGTCTACGGCGGCTTTATTCAGGTGGGTGTAGGCGCTCTGTTTATCGTTGTTTTGTACCGCATGCTGCGCATAGATCTTCGGCAGGTCAATGTTTTCAAGGTGTCTATTATTTTGTTATACACCGTCCCAGCTTTGATGGTGTTTGCCATTAATGATCAAGTTCGGTGGGGCATGGGCTTGGTTCTCGCCGCTGGCAACATCACGGGCGCGTTTGTGGCCGTTAAAGTGAATTTGAGTGAGAAGGGCGCGCAATGGGTAAAGTGGATTACCTTGTTTATGGCGGGCGCAATACTGGTTCGGCTGGTGTTCTACTAACGAAACAGAGAGTGCGGCCACGAAAAACGCCAACCCGGAGGTTGGCGTTTTTCGTGGAGCTAACCCTTAAAGGTTATTGCTTATGCGATGTTCGCTTCAGCAGCCTTCTTGGTGTAGTTCTCCATCTGGTCGAAGTTCAGATACTTGTAGATCTCTGAAGACATACTGTTCAAATCCTTTGCGTACTCCATGTACTCCTGAGGAGTAGGGAGTTTGCCTAGAATTGCGCCTACAGCTGCCAGTTCCGCAGACGTCAGGTACACATTTGCGCCATCGCCCAGACGGTTCGGGAAGTTACGGGTAGATGTAGACAGAACGGTAGACTTGGGAGCTACACGCGCCTGGTTACCCATGCACAGGGAGCAACCCGGCATCTCGGTGCGAACACCGGCCGTGCCGTAGATGTTGAAGTAGCCTTCTTCCATCAACTGGGCCTGGTCCATCTTGGTGGGTGGTGACATCCACAGACGGGTGCTCAGGTTGCCCTTATGTTGCTCAAGCAACTTACCAGCGGCACGGAAGTGACCGATGTTGGTCATGCAGGAGCCGATAAATACCTCGTCTACCTTGTCGCCAGCCACTTCTGACAGGAAGCGTGCGTCGTCCGGATCGTTCGGGCAGCACACGATCGGCTCTTTGATATCCGCCAGGTCGATTTCTACAACGTGTGCGTACTCAGCGTCTTTGTCAGCACGCATAAGCTTCGGATCGGCCAGCCACTCTTCCATCTGCTGTGCACGGCGCTCCAGAGTGCGCGGGTCGCCGTAACCTTCAGCGATCATCCAGCGCAGCATAGTGATGTTGGAGCGCAGGTACTCTGCTACAGACTCTTCAGACAGGTTGATGGTACAACCCGCAGCGGAGCGCTCGGCAGACGCATCAGACAACTCGAATGCCTGCTCAACGGTCAGGTTCTCAAGGCCTTCGATTTCCAGAATGCGGCCGGAGAATTCGTTGATTTTGCCTTTCTTCTCAACGGTCAACATGCCTTGCTTGATACCGTAGAGAGGAATGGCGTGTACCAAGTCACGCAACGTGATACCCGGCTGCATTTCGCCTTTAAAGCGAACCAGTACGGACTCAGGCATGTCCAGAGGCATAACGCCGGTTGCTGCAGCAAAAGCGACCAAGCCAGAACCGGCCGGGAAAGAAATGCCCATTGGGAAGCGGGTGTGGGAGTCACCACCGGTACCAACAGTGTCTGGCAGTAGCATGCGGTTCAACCAGGAGTGGATGATGCCGTCGCCAGGACGAAGGGCAACACCGCCACGGGTTTGAATGAAGTCTGGCATGGTGTGCTGCATCTCAACGTCAACCGGCTTCGGGTAGGCCGCCGTGTGACAGAAAGACTGCATAACCAGATCTGCCTGGAAGCCCAGACACGCCAGATCTTTCAGTTCGTCGCGAGTCATCGGGCCAGTTGTGTCCTGAGAACCCACGGTGGTCATGTGTGGCTCGCAGTAGGTTCCGGGGCGAACGCCTTGGCCTTCTTCCAGACCACAAGCCTTGCCGACCATCTTCTGGCCTAGAGTAAAGCCTTTGGTTCCAGCTTCCGGATCTTTTGGAAGGCGGAAGAGGTCGGTTGCGCCCAGACCCAGCGCTGCGCGCGCCTTGGCGGTCAGGCCACGGCCGATGATCAGAGGAATACGGCCGCCAGCCTGAACTTCATCCAGAATAACGTCAGATTTGAAATCGAACTCGGAGATGGTTTCGCCGGCTTCGTTCAAAATCTTGCCTTCGTATGGGCGGATTTCAATAACATCGCCCATGTTCATGTTGTCTACAGGTGCTTCGAATACCAGCGCGCCCGCATCTTCCATTGTGTTGAAGAAGATCGGGGCAACCTTGTTACCAATACAAACACCACCGGCACGCTTGTTCGGCACACCTGGAATGTCTTCGCCGAAGAACCACAGCACCGAGTTGGTAGCAGATTTACGGGAAGAGCCAGTACCGACAACGTCGCCAACGAAAGCAACTGGCAGGCCTTTGGCTTTGATTTCATCAATCTGGCTCATAGGGCCAGTAACACCGGGCTCTTCCGGCTTCAGGCCATCGCGTTCCATTTTGTAAGCAGCGCGGGCGTGCAGCGGGATGTCCGGGCGGGACCAGGCGTCCGGAGCCGGAGACAGGTCGTCAGTGTTGGTTTCGCCGGTAACCTTGAATACCACCATCTTGGTGCTTTCAGAAACCTTGTTTTTGTTAGTGAACCACTCGGCGTTGGCCCAGGACTCAACAACAGATTTAGCAACAGCGTTGCCAGCATCCATTTTTTCTTTAACGTCGTTGAATGCGTCAAACATCAGCAGTGTGTGCTTTAGCTCTTCACCGGCCAACTCTGCCAGTTCGGCGTTGTCCAGTAGGTCAACCAACGTGGAAATGTTGTAGCCACCCTGCATCATGCCTAGCAGCTGTACCGCTTTTTTATTGTCGATCAGAGGGGAAGAGGCTTCGCCTTTAACAATCGCGCTCAGAAAAGCAGCTTTTACATAAGCGGCTTCATCTACACCTGGCGGAATACGATTTTCCAGCAGGTCTACCAGAGTTTCTTCTTCACCGGCTGGTGGGTTTTTCAAAAGTTCAACCAGAGCTGCAGTCTGCTCGGCGTTCAATGGCTTGGGGGGGATGCCCAGGGCAGCACGTTCTGCAACGTGTTCACGGTAAGCTTCTAACACGATATGAACCCTCATCAGTTGGTATGTCCCGCACATTTGGCAATACGCCTGGCGGGAGTTTTATGGCGGAAAGACCGTAAGTTGGCGCTGCATTCTATAGGAAAGCCCTTATAAAGTTAAGCTGGACAGAGGTCGGAGAAAGCTGATAGCTGCGCTATAATCGCCGGCCCTTTGAATTGACGTTGCCGCTTCTATGAACCAAAAAACCGATTCCATGACCCAAGCGCTCCAAGAAATCCATGAGTTTTTGCCGTGCGTTACGCCGCAGCAATGGATTGATAACGCGCTGGCCAATCAGGATTTGATGCTGATAGACCACGCCCATTGCGAGAAAAAAGCCGCCTCTACAGCGCTCAGCTTGATGTACCGCTATGTTGATAACAGCAATCTGCTCAATAAAATGTCCCGGTTGGCCCGGGAGGAATTGCGCCACTTCGAGCAGGTTTTGGCGATCATTGATAAGCGCGGCGTGGCCTATTGCCACCTGACTCCTGCGCGGTATGCCGCAGGCTTACGTAAGGAGGTGCGCACGGATGACCCCGGGCGGCTGGTGGATGTGATGATTGTGGGTGCTATCATCGAGGCCCGCTCATGTGAACGGTTTGCCGCTCTGGTTCCCTTTTTGGATGAGGAACTGGCGGCTTTCTACAGCAGCTTGCTCAAGTCCGAGGCGCGCCATTACCGGGACTATCTGGAGTTGGCTGTACAGGCCAATCAAGGCCCGGTAGATGAGCGGGTTGCAGAGTTCACGGCAATTGAACGGCAGCTCATTCTGGAACCGGATAGCGAGTTCCGCTTTCACAGCGGGCCGGTGAGCTGACATTTGGGAAGAGAGTCAGGCAAGCGCACGGCACAGCCCGATCCATGCATCAATGCCTGCACTCCGGTACTTCTGTTTGTGCAGTATGAAATAGAACTGGCGTTCAAAGTTCCGGCTTTCGGGCGTTTTCAGTGGCACCAAGCTGCCGCGCTTGAAAGCATCTTCAAGTACCACCTCCGACAAGCAGCCTATGCCCAGATTCGCTTCCACGGCCCGCTTGATGGCTTCTGTATGTTCCAGTTCCAGCAGTACGTTTAGGTTTGGAAGTAGGCCGTGCATGCCGCGATCAAAGCTCTGGCGAGTTCCGGAGCCTTCTTCCCTCATGATCCAGGTCGCATCGCGAAGATCCTCGTCTGTTAATGTTCCTTTTTTCGCCAATGGGTGCGAAGGTGAACAGAACACTACCAATTGATCGCCGCGCCAAGGCAAGACTTCAAGTTCTGATGATTGCAGTTCGCCTTCGATAAGGCCGATATCAAGTTCGAAGTCTTTGACGCGGCGCGCGATGGTGCTGGTATTGGCCACCTCCAACGACACTCTGGGCTGAGTAGGGGTATTCATGTATTGGGCCATAACGCCAACGGCCAGATAGTTACCTATTGTTAAGGTGGCGCCAACTTTCAATGCGCCAACTTCGGAATGTTTGCTAAAAGCCTGTTCCAGCTCCGTCGCTTGAGCCAGCACAGCTTCTACCTTGGGTCGGTATAGCCGCCCGAGCTCATTCAGCTGCAGGCGCTTGCCAACACGATCAAACAGTTGGATATCAAACTGGTTTTCCAGTTCTTTGAGTGCGCTGCTAGCAGCAGACTGAGACATAGCCAGCGATTCAGCCGCACGGGTAATATTTTGGAAGTGCGCTGCCGCTAAAAAGACTTCGAGTTGCCGGAAGCTGTATTTCATAACAAAATGCTCTAAATCGATGTAGCCGAATAAGGTTATGGGAATATCCCATTTCATCGATAGGTTAGAGATGGGATAGACTTTAGGCAATTCATATTTGCAACATTCGCCGTCAATAGCGAACCGGACAGGCAAGAGGTTTTCATGAGTAACTTGGCAAAAGAAACAGTGACCAGCGTTCATCACTGGAACGATACCCTGTTCAGCTTCAAGACCAGCCGTGACCCTGGATTCCGATTCAAAAACGGCCACTTTGTAATGATTGGTCTGGAGTCTGAAGGCAAGCCGCTGATGCGTGCTTACAGCATCGCCAGTGCAAATTACGAAGAAGAGCTAGAGTTCTTCTCAATCAAGGTGCAAGACGGCCCGTTAACGTCCCGTTTGCAGAAGATTCAGGTCGGTGATGAAATTCTGGTGAGTCGCAAGCCTACCGGAACTCTGATTTTGGATAACCTGCTGCCCGGGAAAAATCTCTGGTTGATCAGTACCGGTACCGGGCTGGCGCCGTTCATGAGCATCATCAAAGACCCTGAAGTGTACGAGGCCTTTGATAAAGTTATCCTCACCCACGGCGTGCGTTATGTTTCAGAGCTTGCCTATCAACAAGAAATTGAAGAATTACCTGAAAACGAGTTTTTCGGTGAGATGGTTAAAGGTAAGCTGGAATACTACCCAACCGTTACCCGTGAGCCTTTCCGCAACGAGGGCAGGCTTACTCGGGCCATGCAGAGTGGCAAGATAACCAGTGATTTTGGTTTGCCTAAGTTAAACCCTGAAGATGATCGATTCATGATCTGCGGAAGCCCGAGCATGCTGAAGGATACCTGCTCCATTCTTGATGAAATGGGCTTTAAAGAGGCCAGAGGCGGTGACATGGGGCACTACGTGATTGAGCGGGCGTTTGTGGAGAAATAGAGCGAAGCTCGCAGGCGTTTAGTTTGCCCTATGCCGGCTACTAAGAAGATTGAAATGAAAAACCCGAGGGCGAGCCTTCGGGTTTTTTTATGGGGTCTCGAACCCTGTATAGTAGTCGGTTTTAACAAACAGGAAAGACGGTATGTTTTACTACGAACTTCAGCCCCGTTTCAGCGATACAGATGCACTGGGTCACATCAGCAACACCACGCTGCCGGTCTGGTTTGAGCAAGCTAGAATGCCGCTGTTTAAAATCTTTCATCCAACACTGGATGTGAAAAGCTGGCCTCTGATTATAGCCCGGGTGGAAATCGATTTTGTTGCGCAGAGTTATTGGCACTTGCCTGTAGAGGTTCGTACAGGTGTTGGCAAAATAGGAAACAGCTCATTTCAGGCCGTTCAGGAAGCTTGGCAGGATGGAAAGCTGATTGCACGAGGCACGGCGGTGCTGATCCATTTCGATTACGCTTCAGAAAAGGCAGTTGCTATCCCCGATGACATTCGTGCCGAATTGTCGCGGCACCTTGCCGAATAAGTTTGACGCCAGCCCAATTGGCAAGCTTTGCCCATACATTCACCCATAGCCCACCGATATAACGAGGTGATCCAGTGATTAACCGAAGATTCGCATTGATTGTGTTATCGGCCGCTCTGTTCATTGGTGGTTGTAATCCCGCTTCGCAAACGGTGGATGCCGATGGGACCAAGTTAAAGGGAGCCGCGGAAGAGGGTGTGCAAAAGGATGTTTTACTGGCGCTTGAACCGGATGAAATGGACTGGGTGGGGCAACAGATTTTTCACAATGAGTGCGCCGGAGAGTTCCGTTGCCTTGTTCACTGGAACGATGGAGAGGCGTTTCCGTCGTTGGGCATCGGGCACTTTATATGGTACCCGAAAGGTGTAGACGAACCCTTTGTGGAGAGTTTTCCCAAGCTGATCCAATACATGGTTCAACGCCAGGCATCTGTGCCTGAATGGCTCAGGAAACTTGAGCCCTTTGATGCTCCCTGGCCCGACAAAGCCTCGTTCGAGGCTGTGGAAAATTCAGTCAGGGTTGCCGAGCTTCGGGAGTTTCTGGCAGGCACTCAGGGTATGCAGGCAGATTTTATTGTCCGGCGCGCACAGGCTTCGTTTGTGAAGATTGTCGAGTCGGTATCTGAAGACAGGAAAGCACAACTGAATGCCGATCTGGACGCCCTAAGCGCAACTCCGGGCGGTATCTATGCTTTGGTGGATTACGTTAATTTCAAGGGAGAAGGTCTTGCAGAGGCAGAGCGCTACAACGGAGAGGGTTGGGGGCTCACGCAGGTGCTTTTGGCCATGGAGCCTGATCCTGAAGTTACAACACTGCAGCGCTTCCGGGAAGCGGCCGCCAGAGTGCTGACTAAAAGGGCTGAAAATGCAGACAGCCCTATTGAGAGGACACGCTGGCTGAAAGGTTGGTTGAAGCGCCTCGAGACCTACAAGGAGCCGGACGGCGTTGCCAGCCCCGCAGCAGATACTGCCCATTAGCGAGCAAGCGCACTGGTAAGCAACTCTTTACCGGGCCTCTGGCAAGGTTCGAACATGAATATCCCGCTGCGGGAAGGGGATATTTATACCGGCTTCCATCAAGGCTCTTGTGATGGCAGCGTGTATTTCATGGGAAAGCGGCATGATGTCCAGCAGGTCTTTCACAAAAACCCGAACCTCAAAGTTGATGCTGCTATCTCCAAGGCCGACGCAGAAAACCGCAGGTGCAGGGTCATCCACAACTCGCTCATTATCGTGGGCAACTTGGGTCAGTATGTCCTGAACCTTATCTACGTCGGTGCCATAGGCAACGCCTACACGGAGGACGACACGGGTAATAGGGTCTGACAACGTCCAGTTGGTGAGGTCTTCGGTCACAAAGGTTTTGTTGGGAATAATCTGCTCTTTGCGGTCCCAGTCCACCAGCGTTGTAGCGCGAATGCGTATGCGCGAAACGGTGCCGGTAATGCCGTCAATCGTGACCGTATCGCCAACCCGGATAGGGCGCTCGAATAAAAGAATGATGCCCGATACAAAGTTGGCAACGATTTCTTGCAGCCCGAAACCAAGGCCCACCCCGAGGGCGGCAATCAGCCACTGCAATTTTGACCACTGCACGCCAATGACTCCAAGGCAGGTGATCACGCCCAAAAACACTAAAATGTAGGTGGTGATTGTGGTGATGGCGTAGCCAGAGCCGGGCTCCAGATTCATCCGGCTCAGTATTGTAACTTCCAGAGTTCCGGGCAGGTTTTTCGCTGCGAGCACTGTGCCAGCGGCTACCAAAACCGCGAGTAGGGCGTCGGCGAGTGTTATGGGCAGCGGGTCGCCACCTTGCAGGTCCGTCGCGATCGTCCACAGGGTAATCTCGTTAAACAACTGCAATGCAGGGATAACGCTGGCCCAGAGAAACAACAGGCCGGTCACAGACAAGCCAGACACAAGTATGCGCAGCAGGGAAGAGCTCTGCTGGCTGATATCTTTTAGATCCATTTCGGGCATGTCCAGATTGGGGAGAGTGCCGTCTCCGGTGGAATCCGATGCCTCCCGGGCTTCGGCCAATCTGCGCTCTGCCGCTCGCTGCTCCTTCAAACGCTCAAGAGTAAGCCTGCGCTCACGCACAGACAATGCGCGCAAGCCGGTGTAGTAGAGCAGTGAATTAAAAGCTAGCCAGCAAATTGTGATGAACAAATTGCGCTCAAGTTGCAGGGCTGTGTAGTGGTACCCAATCAGTGATGCGGATGCCAGCACTAGAGGCGCCGCAACTGCAATAACATGCAAGAAAAGCAGAAAGCGCCCGTGGGATTTGTAGGCTCTTACGCTCGTCATTATACGCTGAGCAAAGACAGCGAGCGCGATGGAAACCAGAGTGAAGAGAAGCCTGCCTAGGCTGTCATCAAATCTTGCGCCTTCTGGTGTTGAGCTGGCGGAGGTTGTGATAACCACAACGGGGATTACAAAGGCCATTAGTAGAGGCAATTCTCGGCGGATAACCAGCAGGGAGTTGGTGTTCCAGTGAAAGTGGCTTTCTCCCAGTCCCTGTTTTCGGGCAATATTGCGGATGAACGCGAGCAAAAACATGACAAAGCTGGCTGCTGTGAAGCCTTTAGAAAGTGCCGAGAAAAATGCGTTTCCTTCCATGAGAAGCAGCGCTGCAAGTGCGAAGGTCAGAACGCCGGGTAGAGCCAGAAGAATCGTGTTCACCAGCGCCAGAAGCGTAAACGCCGTTCGGTCATGGCCAACGTTTCCGATATGGCTGCTGTTGGATAGTAGATTGTCGATAATGGCCCTGCGCTTTGCCAGAAGCACTGTTAAGAGCAAAAGCAGCAGCGCAATGCGGCCTCCGCGGACGCTTACCGATTGCGTAATGGCTTCGCCCAATGCATTGAAGCGGAGTTGTGCAACAAACCATTTTGCGGACTGATAAAGCTCGCCCGCTGTGTTTGCGTTGATAACCTCGGCACTCGGAAGCCAAAACAAGCGTTGCTGCAATAGCTTTTGGTAGTCCTGTACCTGATCCTGAAGCGTTGTCACTGTGCTGTAGTAGTCATTGAGCACGTCTATATGCTCAGTGACTGCTTTATGAAGCGCGCGCAGCAGCTTGGAGCGGCGGCTTCTCAGTTGCCCTCCGGCCCCCTCATCCGGCTCTGCCAGAGCTTCAAATTCTTCCAGCCTTAATTGCTCTTCCCGGGCTGTGGAGAGTTTGTCTTCTATTCCTTCAATTAAGTCGCCTGCAATGCTTTGCCTTTGCAAGCGCTCCAGTCGCTGCTTTAAAAGTTCCGCATAGTTAGCCGTTAGGTTCAGTCCAGCTTTTTCAAGCCTCAGCTCAAAGCTCTCGTACTCGTCCTTCAGTCGAGTCAGAATGGATTCGGCGTAGGATAGCCGTCCCCGGCTTTCCCTGACTGCCGCCTGACGCTGTTCGAGCGAGGCCTGTAGTGCCCGAACCTGCTCCTGTATGTCGGCATCAACGGTGTCTGGTAGTTTTATTTCCGGTGGGGTGTCCGTGCTGGCTTCCAGCTCCGGTTGAACGGCTGGGCGAGCTTCTTCCGGTTTTTCTTCTTTGTTATCGTTTTGCTCCTGCACTTCACCTGATTGCTTGGCGGCGTCACCAGATTCTTCGGCTTGCGCAGAAAATGCCAGCATGCAGATTAGGAGCAAACGGGTCAGGAAGGTTGTCAGGATAGTATAGCGGGGCGGGCGCTGCTTCATGTTTTGCAATCCTCGTAGGTTGCGCCTCCGAACCTCTAAGCAGGCGGGTTTCAGAAACTTGAGATCGCGGCCTTTTTCAGCTCAGGCTCTTGCCCGGGGGTTGCCTCCAGCCACCAAACGTTTTTGTCCCAGTCTCCCAGAACAATCCGCTTAGCGGTTTCGCCGTTTACTTCTAAGCTGTGTACGGCAGGCCTGTGGGTATGGCCATGAATCAACTGCGGCACCTTGTAAACTTCCATGGTGCGCACAACGTCATCAGGCGTAACGTCCATAATGTCTTCTGCTTTGCCTTGGTTCGTTGCCATGCTCATTTCCCGCAGTTGCCGCGCCATTTGCTGGCGATCTTCGAGGGGGCGGGCCAAAAGCATCTTTTGCATCTGGGGGTTGCGCATTTTTGCGCGAAATTTTTGGTACTCTACATCAGCCGTGCAAAGGCTATCGCCGTGCATGAGCAAGGTAGGTGTGCCGTATAAATCGATAAGCGTGGGGTCGTCAAGTAAGGCAGCGCCCGCGCGGGCGCAAAACTCCTCGCCCAGCAGGAAATCCCGGTTGCCATGCATTAGGAAGATGCGTGTGCCACTGTCGCTAAGAGCACGCAGTGCTTCTGCAGTTTGATCTTGCAGCGGGGTGCGCTCGTCGTCTCCGATCCAGGCTTCAAAGAAATCGCCAAGTATGTATAGCTGCTCGGCGCCTTGAGCCTTACTTTCAAGAAAACGAAGAAACGCCCCGGTGATGTCGGGGCGCGTCTCTTCCAAATGCAGATCGGAAATAAACAGCGTGGTCACGCCGCGCCTCCGTCCTCTACAACACTGGCTTTCTCAATCACTACGTCTTCGTAGGGTACATCTTGATGACCCGCGTTCATGGTTGTGCGCACGGCCCGGATTGCGTTAACCGTTTCCATGCCTTCTACGACCTTGCCGAACACGCAGTAGCCCCAGCCTTCTGCATTTTTTGCGGTGTGATCCAGAAATCCATTGTTCTCCACGTTAATAAAGAACTGCGCCGAGGCTGAGTGAGGGTCCATGGTGCGCGCCATGGCAACGGTGCCTTTCATATTGCTCAGGCCGTTATCGGCTTCGTTCTTGATAGGCTCACGGGTTTTGCGTGCGGTCATGCCGGGCTCAAAGCCACCGCCCTGAATCATGAAGTTGCTGATAACTCGGTGGAAAATTAGGCCGTCATAAAATCCGTCACGGACGTACTGCTCAAAATTCTTGGCGGTTTCGGGTGCTTTTTCGTAGTCCAGTTCCAGCTTGATATCGCCGTGATTGGTTGTCAGCAGAATCATCAGGGTTTCCTGTTCGTAGGGTTAGAATCGGTTAAAGCCGGTATTGTACTCAAGAGTTTCCGGTGATGCATGAGTCCGGCCCGAATTTGTGAGTATAATAGCCGGTTTACGACCCACTTCTTTTAACAGAGATTGTATGAGCGCCGAGCCGAAGAAAGCCCATAACTTTATTCAGAGCCTGATTGAAGACGCCGTTACCAAAGGCGAGCATACCGGTCAGGTTGTGACCCGCTTCCCGCCTGAGCCCAATGGTTACCTGCACGTTGGCCATGCGAAATCCATCTGCCTTAACTTTGGTATTGCCCAGACGTTTTCCGGTGTGTGCAATCTGCGGTTTGACGACACCAATCCGGAGAAGGAGAGTCAGGAGTATATCGATGCCATCAAGCAGGACGTTGAATGGTTGGGTTATACCTGGAATGGAGATGTGCGTTATGCCTCTGATTACTTTGATTCCATTTATTACTTTGCCGAAGAATTGATTGAAAAGGGCAAAGCTTATGTGTGCGCGTTATCTGCGGAAGAAATGGCGGAGTACCGTGGCACTCTAACAGAGCCGGGCAAAAACAGCCCTTACCGCGATCGCCCTGTTGAGGAAAGCCTGACGCTTTTCCGTGACATGCGTGACGGAAAATTCCGTAACGGCGAGCTGGTGTTGCGGGCGAAAATTGATATGGCGTCCCCCAACATTAATCTGCGCGACCCCATTCTTTATCGTATTCGCTATGCCGAGCATCATCAGACGGGCGATAAGTGGTGCATCTACCCGATGTACGATTTTACCCACCCCATTTCCGATGCCATGGAGGGAATTACTCACTCCCTGTGCACGCTGGAGTTTGAAGACCATCGCCCCCTCTATGACTGGGTGCTGGAAAATATTACCGCGCCTTGCCAGCCGCGGCAGATAGAGTTTGCTCGCCTGAATCTGAACTACACCATTACCAGTAAGCGTAAACTCAAGCGTCTGGTGGATGAGCGTTTGGTTGATGGCTGGAACGACCCGCGCATGCCTACGATTTCCGGTATGCGCCGCCGGGGCTACACGCCGGAATCCCTGCGTACCTTCTGTGACATGATCGGCGTTAACAAGGCCGGCGGCACCGTGGATATGGGTATGCTGGAGTTCGCTATCCGGGAAGATCTGAACACCCGTGCTCCCCGCGCTATGTGTGTTATGCGCCCGTTAAAAGTAACACTGACCAATTATCCGGCTGACAAAACAGAAACCTTGGTGCTGCCGGTGCACCCGCAGAATCCGGACATGGGGCAGAGGGAAGTTATCTGGAGCCAGACTCTGTTTATCGACCGGGAAGATTTCGTTGAAGAAGCGCCGCGCAAGTGGAAGCGTCTGGCCCCGGAACAAGCGGTTCGCCTGCGCGGTGGCTATGTGATGACCTGCAAAGAAGTGGTGAGAGATGCCAGCGGCGAGATTGTTGAGCTGCGTTGTGAATACGATCCGGCCACTCTGGGTGTGAACCCGGAGGGTTATAAGCCTAATGGCGTTATTCATTGGGTGTCCGAAAGCAACAGCGTGGATTGCGATATCAATCTTTACGATCGTCTGTTCAACCACGAATCACCGGACAGCGATAAGGAAGGCGATTTTCTGGATCATGTCAATCCACAGTCACTGGTGGTTCTCAAGGGCGCGCGGGCAGAGCAAAATTTGGCAAAGCCGCTTGCAGATCTGCCGTACCAGTTCGAGCGCGAAGGGTACTTCTTTTGCGATCAGGAACTGACTGCCAAAGCCGGCAAGCCGGTATTCAATCGCACCGTTACCTTGCGGGATTCCTGGGGTAAGTAAGGGATAGCATTCGGGAGACCAGCTTTGATCAAGATTTATAATACGCTCACTCAGCAAAAAGAAACCTTCACGCCCATCGAGTCTGGCAAGGTTCGCATGTATATGTGCGGGATGACGGTTTACGATTACTGCCATCTGGGCCACGCCCGGGTGCTAGTGGCGTTTGACGTGGTATCACGCTACTTGCGTAGCCGCGGGTACGATGTGACCTATGTTCGCAATATCACCGATATTGATGACAAGATTCTTCGCAGAGCTGAGGAAAACGGCGAGCCGTTCACTGAGCTGACCGAGCGCATGATTGTCGCGATGCACGAAGATGAAGCTAAACTCGGTGTGCTACCCCCTAGCAAAGAACCCCGTGCTACGGATTACATCGCTGAGATGATTGCGATGATTAAAACTCTGATTGATACCGATCATGCCTACGTGGCTGATAATCGAGATGTGTACTTTTCCGTAGAATCTTTTGAAGATTACGGAAAACTCAGCAAGAAAAAACTCGAAGACCTGCTGGCAGGCGCGCGCATTGATGTTCAAGAAGCCAAGCGCAGCCCGGCGGATTTTGCGTTGTGGAAAGCAGCCGGTGAAGGCGAAGTGAGCTGGCCTTCGCCTTGGGGTAATGGTCGGCCTGGTTGGCATATTGAGTGCTCTGCCATGTCGACACACTGCCTCGGTGATACCTTTGATATTCATGGTGGCGGGCCGGACTTGATGTTTCCCCACCATGAAAATGAAATAGCCCAGTCCGAGTGTGCCACCGGGCACAGGTTTGTGAATACTTGGATGCACGCGGGCGCCATCCGTGTGAACAAGGAAAAGATGTCCAAGTCCCTTGGCAACTTTTTCACCATTCGGGAAATACTGGAAACTTATCCGTCTGAGGTAGTCCGCTTCTTTTTGGTTTCCAGCCACTACCGTAGTCAGGTCGACTATTCCGAAGACAATCTTGCAGAAGCGGGGCGTTCTTTGGCCCGGCTTTACCATGCGTTGCGTGGCATAGAACCGATGAGCTCAGAAGATGTGCCGAAAACAGAGCATGACCAGCGCTTTGTTGAGTTAATGAACGATGACTTTAACTGCCCGGGTGCCATTTCCGTTTTGCACGGGCTTGCCAATGACATAAATCAACACCGCCGTGAAGGTCGTGAAGATGAAGCAAGGCAAGCGGCCAGGGTAATGATCAGGCTTGGCGATGTTCTCGGGATTTTGCAGCAAAATCCTGATGCGTTTTTCCAGGCGGATACCGTTGGCGAGCTGACTGCAGAAGACATTGAGGCGAAAATCCAGGCCCGTGCGGATGCTCGGAAAGCCAAAGACTTTGCAGGCGCTGATCGCATTCGTGATGAGCTGGCAGAGCAGGGCATTATTCTGGATGACTCCCGTGAGGGGACAAGTTGGCGGCGTAGCTAACGCCGATACCAAGGTCGTGTTGTGCTCAGGGAAATGACCTTGTAGGGAAGTTCCCGTATAATGCGGCCTTCGATTTTTCGAGCCCGACTGCTAAATAACTGTTGGGACAGGGCTAACCCACTGAGGCTAAAAACGATGACAGAGCGCGTACAACTCGGCGGCATTCAGGTCGCAAAGAATTTGTATGACTTCGTTAATAACGAAGCAATTCCGGGCACCGGACTGGATGCCGATAAATTCTGGGCGGAATTCGACAAGATCGTTAACGATCTGGCGCCCCGTAATCGTGAATTGCTGGCCAAGCGTGAGTCCATCCAGAAACAAATGGATAGCTGGAATCGCGACCACAAGGGCCAGAAGCTGGATATGGCTGCCTACAAAAGCTTCTTGAAAGAAATCGGCTATTTGGTTGACGAGCCAGCGGATTTCCGTATCTCTACGGCCAATGTTGACCCGGAAGTTGCCACCATGGCAGGGCCTCAGTTGGTAGTGCCCATCATGAATGCCCGTTTTGCACTTAACGCGGCAAACGCTCGCTGGGGCAGTCTCTACGATGCACTTTACGGTACGGATGCCATTTCGGAAGACGGCGGCGCAGAAAAAGGTCGTGGCTATAACCCGGTCCGAGGTGCCAAGGTCATTGAATTTGCCCGCAACCTGCTGGACAACTCTGCACCTTTGGCGGCAGGTAGCCATAAAGATGCGGCCTTGTACCAAATTGTTGATGGCAAACTGGCTATTAAATTGCAGAACGGTGACGTGACTGGCCTCAAAGATGAGTCTGGTTTTGTGGGCTACACCGGGGCGGCTGACGCACCTAACGGTATTCTGCTGGTCAAAAACGGCATGCACTTCGAAATCCAGATCGACGCCACTCACCCGATTGGCAAAGACGATGGTGCTCACGTTAAAGATGTACTGATGGAGTCTGCACTGACTACCATCATGGATTGCGAAGACTCGGTTGCCGCTGTGGACGCTGACGACAAAACCCTGGCCTACAGCAACTGGCTCGGCCTTATGAAGGGCGATCTGGAAGAAACCTTCGAGAAGGGCGGTGAGCGCCTGACCCGTAAAATGAACCCGGATCGTGAATACACAGCAGCCGATGGTAGCGAGATCAAACTGAAGGGTCGCAGCCTGATGTTTGTTCGTAACGTGGGCCACTTGATGACCAATCCGGCCATTCTGCTTAAAGACGGCAGCGAAGTACCTGAAGGTTTGATGGACGGCCTGCTTACCTCCTTGATTGCCATTCACGACCTGAAAGGCAAGGGGAAGTTCCAGAACACCGCAACCGGCTCTGTGTACATTGTTAAGCCTAAAATGCACGGCCCCGAAGAAGTGGCGTTTACCAACGAATTTTTTGGTCGTGTTGAAGATGCCCTTGGTCTGCCGCGCTTTACCCTGAAAGTCGGCATTATGGACGAAGAGCGCCGCACCACCGTCAACCTGAAGGCTTGTATTCACGCTGCTAAGGATCGTGCTGTATTCATCAATACCGGCTTCTTGGATCGTACCGGTGATGAAATGCACACGTCCATGGAGCTTGGTCCCTTCATTCGCAAAGGTGAAATGAAGCAGGCGGCCTGGATTGGCGCCTACGAGCAGTGGAATGTGGATATTGGTCTGGAAACCGGCTTCCGTGGCGTTGCCCAGATTGGTAAAGGTATGTGGGCTATGCCGGATTTAATGGCGGGAATGCTTGAGCAAAAAATTGGTCATCCGAAAGCAGGTGCCAATACGGCGTGGGTACCCTCTCCAACGGCAGCTACTCTGCATGCTACCCATTATCACCAAGTGTCTGTAGCCGATATTCAGAAAGATCTGGAAAGCCGCGCCCGCGCCAGTCTGGACGACATTCTCACCGTGCCGGTGATGGAAGATCCGTCCAAGCTGACAGAAGCAGATATTCAGCAGGAGCTGGATAACAACGCTCAGGGTATTCTGGGTTACGTTGTGCGCTGGATTGATAGTGGTGTGGGTTGTTCCAAGGTGCCCGATATCAACGATATTGGCCTAATGGAAGACCGCGCAACCCTGCGTATTTCCTCGCAGCATCTGGCTAACTGGCTGTACCACGGTATCTGCACCGAAGCGCAGGTTGAAGAGACCATGAAGCGCATGGCGCAGGTCGTGGATAAGCAGAATGCCAACGATCCGACATACCGTGCTATGGCGCCAAACTACGCGGACAGCATTGCGTTTCAGGCTGCCATGGATCTGGTTTTGAAAGGTCGCGAGCAACCAAGTGGCTACACTGAGCCGCTGCTGCACGCTTATCGCCTCAAAGCGAAAGAGAAGTTCGGCCAGTAGTATTGGCTGACACTAAAAAACCCGCTTCGGCGGGTTTTTTAGTGTCTGTTCAGGGAGTGAAGATTATGGGCGCCGAACAATTACTCGCTGTGCAGTTCGTTTGCTGCGTAGAGGGTGTTTTGAAGGAGGGTGGCAATCGTCATGGGGCCCACGCCACCCGGCACTGGTGTGATGTAGGCTGCGCGGGTCGAGGCAGCTTCGAAGTCCACGTCGCCTTGCAGTTTGCCGTTTTCCATACGATTTATACCCACATCAATCACGGTTGCGCCAGGCTTAACCCAGTCGCCTTTAATTAGGCCGGGTTTGCCTACCGCAGCAATCAAAATATCGGCTTCACGGACAAACTTTTCTAAATCCGGTGTGAAGCGGTGGCACACTGTGGTGGTTGCGCCTTTGAGCAGTAACTCCATGGTCATAGGGCGGCCGACAATATTGGATGCGCCTACAATCACTGCGTGCTGCCCTTTGTAGGGGGTATCGATGCTATCGAGTAGGGTAATCACGCCAGCCGGTGTGCATGGCCTGAGTGCAGGCTTACGCTGCACTAGGCGCCCTATGTTATAGGGATGAAAGCCATCTACATCTTTATCCGGTCGAATTTTCAGTAAGATCGGGTCTGCATCCAGATGGCCGGGCAGTGGAAGCTGAACCAGTATTCCGTCTACTGCAGGATTGTCGTTAAGCTCATCGACCAGAGCTTCTAATGCTTGCTGTGAGGTGTCTGCAGGTAGGTCGTAGGACAGCGAAAGAATGCCTGCGGCATCACACGCTTTGCGTTTATTGCCTACATAAACTTCGGAAGCCGGATCGTTTCCCACTAGCACCACAGCTAGGCCGGGCGCGCGCAGGCCCTTGAGGGTGCGGGCTTCTACGCCAGCAGCGACTTGCTGTCGCACTGCGGCGGCAATTTCTTTTCCATTGATCAGTTTGGCGCTCATGTTTCGTCTTGTCGGTTGGCATGGGTAAATAAAAGGGGCAGTATTGTCTCACGCTTGTCGCCTAACTCCAATGAGTGGGGCGCTGGGTATAGCTGCGGTTTGCGGGGCAGCCGAGTTTGAAAATAACTGATTTAAGAGAGAATTTGATTTTCTTTGTTGACGGATCGATTTGGCGACGGTAATATGCGCGCCAACTTTGCTGATGCAGATGTTGTTCAGTTTAAACGGGGTATAGCGCAGTCTGGTAGCGCGCCTGCTTTGGGAGCAGGATGTCGGGAGTTCGAATCTCTCTACCCCGACCATTTTCTGAATGTTCAGCTAGGCCAACGGTCAAGCGCCCGTAGCTCAGCTGGATAGAGCATCGGCCTTCTAAGCCGAGGGTCGCAGGTTCGAGTCCTGCCGGGCGCGCCATTAAAGCGTCGGCTTGATCGAAGCTGATTTAGCACTCATGTTTCGGTGCTAGGTAAGTTGAACAGCAGCTTTAGAAAGCTGTCGGAATATACCGAAAGGTATGTCTCTATGTGGTGGACGTAGCTCAGTTGGTAGAGCTCAGGATTGTGACTCCTGCGGTCGAGGGTTCGATCCCCTTCGTCCACCCCACTTTTTGTTTAAAATCCGGGTTGTGGCGAAATTGGTAGACGCGCCAGATTTAGGTTCTGGTTCCGAGAGGAGTGGGAGTTCGATTCTCCCCAACCCGACCATTTTAAAAGGCTCTTAGAGATGATCTAAGAGCCTTTTTTCTTTTCAGTTTGCCCCGATACCCCTTTGTTTTTCAGTTTTTGCCCCAAACTCCTATTCACAGAGTGTGTCGCTGTTATCACGAACTCTGAAACTACCTTGGTAGGTGATTCTCTCGCTGGGGTAAACCGTGATAAACTGTCGGCTTTTAATTTTGGGTCCTTTCCGGGAAAGTCTCCCAGAAATGGACTTTTGGTTTTAATTTCATCCACATACCGAACCCGAAATTTGAGGATCTTCCATGCAAGTGTCTGTTGAAACGACCTCCAACATCGAGCGTCGCATGACGATTGGTGTGCCCGCCCAGGAAATTGAACAGGCGGTTCAGAAACGCCTGCAGGAAACTGCGCGCACTGTGCGTCTGAATGGTTTCCGCCCTGGTAAGGTGCCCATGAGCGTGGTCAAGCGTCGTTTCGGTGACAGTGTTCGCCAGGAAATTGTCGGCGAAATTATGCGCGACAATTACATTAAGGCACTGCAGGAGCAGGATATTAATCCGGCGGGTTGGCCAAAGCTTGAGCCCAAAACAATGGAAGCTGGCAAAGATCTGGAATTCGTTGCCATCTTCGAAGTGCTTCCTGAAATTGAATTGGGCGACCTGAGCAAAGTCTCTATCGAGAAGCTGACTTCTGAGATCACCGACAAGGATATCGACACCATGATCGATAATCTGCGTCGCCAGCAGGCCACCATGAAGTCTGTGAAGCGCAAGTCCAAGAACAAGGACGTGCTGACCATCGATTTTAAAGGCTTCATCGATGGTGAAGAATTCGAAGGCGGCGCCGCAGAAGGCCACAAGTTGACTTTGGGCTCGGATCAAATGATTCCGGGTTTTGAAAAAGCGATTGTTGGTGGCAAGGCCGGTGAAGAGCTGGAAATCGAAGTGACCTTCCCAGAGGACTATCACAACGAAGACCTCAAAGGTAAGCCAGCAAAGTTTGAAATCAAAATTCACGAAGTTGAAGAGCCTCAGCTTCCTGAATTAAATGCCGAGTTCTTCACCAAGTTCGGTATTGAGGCAGAAGACGAAGCTGCGTTCCGTGAAGAAGTGAAAAAGAACATGGAGCGCGAGCTCAAGCAGGCTGTGTCTAACAAGGTTAAAAATGACGTTGTAGACGGTCTTCTTGAATCAACTGAGTTCGAGGTTCCTGCTGCACTAACAGATCAGGAAATTGACCGCCTTCGTCAGGACGCAGTTCAGCGCTTTGGCGGGCAGGTAGACTTTCAGCAGTTGCCCAAAGAGATTTTTCAGGAGCAAGCTGAGCGTCGCGTGAAGACCGGCCTCTTGTTCCAGGAAGTTGTTAAGGCAAACGATCTGAAAGTTGACGCTGCCAAGGTCGATGAAAAGATCCAAGAAATTGCGTCAACGTATGAACAACCTGACGAGGTTATTGCTCACTTCAACGGTAATCCGGAGCAAAAGAGTCAGATTGAGTCTTCTGTACTGGAAGATCAAGTTGTTGACTATGTTCTCTCTCAGGCTAAGGTCAAAGAGAAGAAAGTTAAGTACGAAGAAGCCATTCAGGCAGGACAGCCCCAGCGCTGATAAGGCGGGGCATTGGTGTCAGGGCCAGATATACTTCTGGTCCGGGCTGGCCGAACAGAGCTAACAGCCGGCATGTCCGGCTGTTTTCATCTTGGCTTGCGACTGGCACAGTAGAAGATACAAGAATACTGAAGTAGCCGTGGTGTAAAACCACGTTCCATCTGTCCATAAGGAGTTCAGGCGCATCATGATGCAGAAACCGATTGATGATCCCTCAATGCTTACCAGGTCCGCTCTGGTGCCGATGGTTATCGAGCAGACCGCTCGTGGAGAGCGTTCGTTTGATATTTATTCCCGTCTGCTCAAGGAGCGGGTGATCTTCATGGTTGGGCAGGTGGAAGATCACATGGCGAACCTGATCGTGGCTCAGCTTCTGTTTTTGGAGTCTGAAAATCCGGACAAAGATATCCACCTCTACATCAATAGCCCGGGTGGGTCCGTAACAGCTGGTATGTCCATTTACGACACTATGCAGTTCATCAAGCCGGACGTCTCAACTCTGTGTGTTGGCCAAGCTGCTAGCATGGGTGCCTTCCTTTTGGCTGGCGGCGCGCCTGGTAAGCGTGCTTGTTTGCCTAACTCGCGGGTTATGATTCACCAGCCTTTGGGCGGTTATCAGGGGCAGGCAACTGATATTGAAATTCATACCCGTGAAATCCTTAAAATTCGACATACGCTGAATTCCATACTGGCCCACCACACCGGTCAGGATTTGGAAACGCTTGCA
This sequence comes from Marinobacter sp. 1-4A, assembly GCF_016597725.1. Taxonomy (GTDB): domain Bacteria; phylum Pseudomonadota; class Gammaproteobacteria; order Pseudomonadales; family Oleiphilaceae; genus Marinobacter. The sequence continues at coordinate 355,409 of NZ_VCGY01000001.1, read as the reverse complement.
AAAGATACGGATCGCGACAATTTTATGGATCCGACGCAGGCTAAAGAGTACGGGCTTATTGACTCGATACTTGATAAGCGCGTACCGAATAAATAATACTGGTAGTAATAGCATCACCCCTGGCCAGCGCCCGACTATCTGAAGCGCTGGCAAAACGAGATCAGAGGTATTTCAATGGCAGATGAAAGAAACGGCAGAGGCGACGATAACGGCAAGTTGCTCTACTGCTCGTTTTGTGGAAAGAGCCAGCATGAAGTCCGTAAGCTCATTGCAGGGCCTTCGGTGTTCATCTGCGACGAGTGTGTCGACCTGTGCAACGATATCATCCGTGAAGAAATTCAGGAGAATGCACAGGAGGAGCCGAGTGATCGCCTTCCGACGCCGGCTGAAATCCGCAATACGCTGGATGAATATGTCATTGGTCAGGATCGTGCCAAAGTTGTACTCGCAGTAGCGGTTTATAACCACTACAAGCGCCTCCGTTATGGTGAAGGCAAGGGCGATGTCGAGCTTGGCAAGAGTAATATCCTGCTGATTGGGCCGACTGGTAGCGGTAAAACACTGCTTGCCGAAACACTCGCGCGTATGCTCAATGTACCCTTCACTATCGCGGATGCCACAACGCTTACCGAAGCAGGCTATGTGGGTGAGGATGTTGAGAATATCATCCAGAAGCTACTCCAGAAATGCGACTACGATGTGGACAAAGCCCAGCGCGGTATTGTGTACATTGACGAGATCGATAAGATTTCTCGCAAATCTGATAACCCGTCCATCACCCGGGATGTGTCGGGTGAGGGTGTACAGCAGGCGCTGCTGAAGCTGATCGAAGGTACGGTTGCGTCAGTGCCGCCTCAGGGCGGGCGCAAGCATCCGCAGCAAGAGTTTCTGCAGGTTGATACCAGCAATATGCTATTCATCTGTGGCGGTGCGTTTGCAGGGCTCGACAAGGTTATCCGTGACCGCACCGAAAAGAGCAGTATTGGCTTCTCGGCAGCAGTCGCCAGTCGGGAAGAAAGCAAAAATACTGGTGATGTTATCAAGGATGTCGAGACCGAAGATTTGGTTAAGTACGGTCTGATTCCTGAATTCGTCGGGCGTTTGCCGGTCGTTGCCACTCTGATGGAGTTGGATGAAGATGCTTTGGTGCAAATTCTGACAGAGCCGAAAAACTCCTTAACCAAGCAGTATCAGAAACTGTTTGATATGGAAGGTGTAGAGCTGGACTTCCGGGACGACGCACTGCGCGCAGTTGCTGGCAAGGCACTGGAACGCAAAACCGGCGCCCGTGGCCTTCGTTCCATCATGGAAGCCACGCTGCTGGATACGATGTATCAGATTCCTTCTGAGCACGACATCTCCAAGGTGGTGATTGACGAAAGCGTGATCAAGGGCGATTCAGAGCCGTTCAAGATATACGCTAACAACGATCACGCTAAAGCAGTGCCGGATGATTGATCCGGCCCCACTGAAAAGTGGTTAGCGACTTAGAGATATAAAAAAGGGGCGGGAACGCCCCTTTTTTAATGGTTTGTATCAACAGCGCTTTACGCTGTGTCGTTTGGTAAAAAGATTGCAATTTCAGAGGTCGCCCCAATGAAGGGTGGTATGCTGAAAGAAACATCGTCAGAGGATTCCTTATGACCCGGATACCCCAAGATATCGTGCAAGAATACCCGCTACTCCCGCTTCGGGATGTGGTGGTGTTTCCGCACATGGTGGTCCCCCTGTTTGTGGGCCGCGAGAAATCCATTCAGGCTCTTGAAGCTGCAATGGAAGGAAGCAAGGAAATCCTTCTAGTGGCACAGCGAGACGCCTCTACGGATGAGCCTGGCCCGGGTGACGTTTTTGAAATGGGTACGCTGGCAACCGTGCTGCAAATGCTACGGCTCCCTGACGGCACCGTTAAGGTGTTGGTTGAGGGTAATGCCCGGGCTGCGATCAGTAATATTACAGAAGCGGAGTACCTGTCCGGCGGGGCTACCCTGATGGACGAAGAGACCCTTCCTGAGCGCGAAGAAGATGTGCTTATGAAGACCCTTACGGACGAATTTGAAAAGTATGTGAAGCTGTCTCGAAAAGTTCCTTCGGAAGTCTCCAATGCCCTGACAGGAATCGAAGAGCTGGAGCGCCTTGCCGATACCATGGCTGCCCATCTTGAGATGCGCATTCCAGAAAAGCAGGAACTTCTGGAGGCACTGGATATCAATGTCCGCGTTGAGCTTCTACTCGGAAAACTGGATGGTGAGATCGACCTTATTGAAGTTGAGAAGCGCATCCGTGGGCGAGTTAAGAAGCAAATGGAGCGCAGCCAGCGCGAGTATTATCTGAACGAGCAAATGAAGGCTATCCAGAAAGAAATGGGTAACCTGGGTGAAGGTAATAACGATTTTGAGGAGCTGGAACAAAAGCTCGAAGAGGCTGGCCTGCCCGAAGAAGCCCGAAAAAAGACAGAATCTGAACTGAACAAGCTCAAGATGATGTCGCCCATGTCTGCCGAGGCTACGGTTGTTCGTGGCTATATTGATTGGATGCTGGCTGTCCCCTGGAAAAAGCGCAGCCGGGTGCGCCACGATATCGAAAAGGCACGGGAGATTCTCGATCAGGATCACTACGGCCTTGATGAGGTCAAGAAGCGTATTCTCGAATACCTCGCGGTGCAGAGCCGTGTCAAAAAAGTGAAAGGCCCTGTGCTGTGTCTAGTAGGGCCCCCTGGTGTTGGTAAAACATCTCTCGGGCAGTCTATCGCCAGAGCGACAAACCGCAAGTACACGCGAATGGCTCTTGGTGGAGTGCGGGACGAAGCCGAAATTCGTGGCCATCGTAAAACCTATATTGGTGCGTTGCCGGGTAAGCTGTTGCAAAAGCTGGCTAAAGTCGGTGTGAAAAACCCTCTGTTCCTGTTCGACGAGATCGACAAAATGGGTATGGACCACCGGGGTGATCCTGCTTCGGCACTACTCGAGGTTTTGGATCCAGAGCAGAACCACACGTTCAACGATCACTATCTGGAAGTGGATTACGATCTTTCCGACGTTATGTTCGTGTGTACTTCTAACTCTATGGATATCCCGGCAGCACTGCTGGATCGCATGGAGATTATCCGGATCCCGGGTTACACCGAAGATGAAAAAGTAAATATTGCATTGCGCTATCTATTGCCGAAGCAGATCAAGGCCAATGGCTTGCGCAAAGATGAGCTTACCCTAAGCGAAGCCGCGTTGCGCGATATTGTGCGTTATTACACTCGCGAAGCCGGTGTGCGTGGTCTGGAACGGGAAATTGCCAAGATATGCCGCAAAGTGGTGCGCGAGCATGTGGAGGTCAACGAGAAAGCTGTGATCACTATCGAGCCCGACATGCTCGAGCACTATTCCGGAGTGCGCAAGTTCAATTACGGGTTGGCGGAGGAAACCAATCAGATTGGGCAGGTAACGGGTCTTGCTTGGACTCAGGTGGGAGGTGAGCTGCTGACCATAGAGTGTGCACTTACGCCGGGGAAGGGCAGAGTGGTTAAGACAGGCTCGCTTGGTGATGTGATGCAGGAGTCTATCCAGACCGCGCTTACCGTAGTTAGAAGCCGTGCGCCGGGTCTGGGTATCGCCGACGATTTCCACGAAAAACACGATCTTCACGTGCACGTACCCGAGGGTGCTACGCCAAAAGACGGCCCAAGTGCCGGTATTGGCATGTGTACAGCGCTTGTTTCTGCATTGACCAAAATTCCGGTTCGGGCAGACGTCGCGATGACCGGTGAGATCACACTCCGGGGACGAGTGCTGCCTATTGGAGGGCTTAAAGAAAAGCTCCTTGCAGCTCATAGGGGCGGCATCAAAACGATTGTGATACCTGATGAGAATGTTAGGGATCTCAAAGAGATACCGGATAATATCAAAGAATCACTCGAGATAATTCCGGTCAAGTGGATTGATGAAGTGCTGGATATTGCGCTTGCGTATGCGCCCGAGCCACACAAGGACAGTTCTTCGTCTGATACCGGGTCAAGCAAGCCCCGTGACGATGAAAATGACAGTGCAGAACGCATAAATACACATTAAACCCAACATGAGTTGTTGACATGCCGGAGAGCCCATTGGTATAACTGTTTCGCCGTGAAGCAGCCAATACCAAGGGCTCCCGCGCCATATGTACCTATTCCGAACACCGGTTGAACGCCGAAAGGAATAAGAAAACCGAAGAATGGAATTCTCCGACCGCTTATGCGATAGTCGAGAGCATCCGAGAAAAAAACAATCCGACCTAGAACATCTTCAACCTGAAAGCGAAGGGGTTTAGTGTGAACAAGTCCGAACTTATCGATGCAATTGCAGAATCAGCAGATATCTCCAAAGCCGCCGCTGGCCGTGCTCTGGACGCAATGACTAACTCTATTACCGGTGCCCTCAAAAAAGGCGATCAGGTGACCCTGATCGGTTTTGGTACTTTCTCCGTGAAAGACCGTGCCGCGCGCACGGGCCGTAACCCGCAAACGGGTGCCGAGATCAAGATTGCGGCTTCCAAAGTGCCCGGGTTCAAAGCAGGTAAGGCCCTGAAAGACGCCGTTAAGTAACGGTTCTTTCTCCGGCGGCTCCCGTTAGAAAGGAGCCGCCAAGAAGAATTCAAGGCGCATTCCTACAGGGTGCGCCTTTTTACGTTTAGTTAATCGGTATAGGGGTTCGGGAGAAACATGCTTCAAGATATACGGGAAAACTCCCAGGGAACGATTGCCAAGATCATCATCGGTCTGTTGGTCGTGTCCCTCTCCATTTGGGGAATGGATGCCATTGTTGGCGGCTTCTCGGGCGAGCCGGAAGTGGCAACAGTTAACGGTGAAGATATTACCGAGCGGGATTTCTTGCGGGTTGTCCAGCTCGAAAGCCAGCGCCGCTTGGGCGAAATGGAGCGTCCCGATCCTGCTTTGCTGAATGAAGACCAGATTCGTAAGGACGTTCTTGATCAGCTGATTCAGGAACAGGTCTTGATTCAGGATGCCAATGCCCAAGGCCTTTCCCTCAATGATGCGGATATTGATGCTCTGATTACGCAAATGCCGCAATTTCAGGTGGATGGGCAATTCAACCGCGATCGGTTTGTCGCATCAGTGCGCAATTTAGGCATGGGTGTGGGTGAGTTCCGGGAGGCCATGCGCAAGCAATATGTGGTCAACCAGATTCGCGCAGGTATCATGCAAAGCGGCCTTGTTGCCGACGAGAATGCCGCACAGCTTTTACGAATCCAGAACCAGACCCGGAGTTTCCGAGTTCTTCAGGTTCCAGCGAGTGCCGTTTCCGGTGACGTAGAAGTCACAGATGCAGACATCGAGGCGTTTTACAAAGAGAACAGCTCGGCATTTAGACAGCAGGAGCAGGTTGATGCCGCCTACATTACTTTGTCTTTGGGTTCTCTCGCAGAGAATATCGAGGTCAGTCAGGATGAGCTTGAAGCATACTACGAGCAGCGTGCTGGCGATCTTGCCCGGGAAGAGCGTCGCGCCTCCCATATTTTGGTGGAAGCGGGTGATGCAGAACAGTCCATTAGCTCGATTCAGGAGCGTCTAAAAGCCGGCGAGAGCTTTGAGGATTTAGCAAAAGAATTCTCCGTGGATACTGTGTCGGCAAAAGAGGGCGGCGACCTCGGTTTTGCTGGCCGTGGTGTTTACGACGAAGCCTTTGAAGAAGCCTTGTTTGCGCTAGAGGAAGGGCAGGTGTCTGACCCGGTATCAACCAGCTTTGGTGTTCACCTGATTCGTCTGGATGAGGTTCGTCGTTCCGACGTGCCGCCGTTGGCTGACTTGGAGCAAAAGCTCCGTGAGGAGCTTGCTCGTGAGCGCGCCGCGAAAGAGTTTGCGGAGGTGCGTGCAGAGTTGGCGGATTCCGCATATGAGGCAGACGATCTTGCTGGCCCGGCGAAAGAGCTGGGGCTGGAAATTCGCGAGGCTAATGGCATCACCAAAGATGGTGGTCGCGCGCCGTTTGATCACGCAGGTCTGGTGCGCCAATTGTTCTCCGAAGATGTGCTTGAGGATGGCTACAACACCGAACTGATAGATGTTGGTGATAATGTTTCCGTAGTTGCGCGTGTTCGTGAATATCGCGAAGCTCAGCAGCTTGCGTTGGAAGATGTGCGCGATGATATTCGCAGAACTCTTGAAGCACGTAAGACTGAAGAGCTTCTGAATGAGCGAGCAGGTGCAATTATTGCGGGTCTAGAGGAAGGTGAACCATTGACCTCTCTGAGCTCTGGTGATTGGGAATCGTTTGAAGATCAGGCGCGTAATGCCTCTGGGGTAGATCCACGGATTGTTCAGACGGCCTTTTCTCTGAAACGTCCCGCCGAAGGCAAGCCGAGCTATGGTTCTGCAATGACGCATAATGGCATTGAAGTGGTTGCGCTTGATGCTGTGATCGAAGGCGATGTGAAAACCAATGCCGAAACTAACGATAGTGATCTAGACCAGTTGCGAAGCTTTCTGGCATCACTTGAAGGTCAGCGTGAATATGCCGCTTATCAGCAGTTCCTAAGGAGTACAGCTGAGGTGTCACGCCCGTAAGCTAAGGCAGAAGTAAAAAACCCGAACAGAAGAGTTGTTCGGGTTTTTTTTGCCTTGAATAACCTCGGGCGACAATTCTATCACCCGGGCGCAGAGGGAATACGTGTAGGCATGAGGCTGTCTTTGATCTTTTTGAGGTGGCTTAAAAAGTCTGCGCCGCGCTTTAGCGTAACGCCGGTAGCCAAAATATCGATGACCGTTAGATGAATAATTCGGGACGACATCGGCATATACACCTCGATGTCCTCTGGCGCAGTAATTTCCAAAGCAGTGGTGCAAACGTCTGCAAGTGGCGAGTTTGGGGTTGTAATGCCAATAACCGTGGCTCCGTTATCCCGTGCAATGCGAGCAATTTCAACGGTCTCTTTGGTTCGCCCGGTGTAAGAAATCATCACGATGACATCGCCGACACTCGCGCCTGCCGCGACCATTCTTTGCATAAGCGCATCATCGTAGGACATCACGGGGATGTTAAAGCGGAAAAACTTGTGCTGTGCATCCAGTGCCACAGAAGCGGAGCCGCCCATGCCAAAGAAATTGATTTGTTTGGCCTGAATTAGATAGTCGATTGCGGTTGCCAAAGCGTTCGGGTCCAGCGCCTGGCGCGCTTTGTCCAAGTTGGCGATGGTGCTTAGCATGATTTTGTCTGCAAACTCAGCAACCGTATCGTCAGGTTCAATGTTTTGGCCGATATAGGGTGTGCCGGTGGCAATGCTCTGTGCGAGACGGATCTTGAAGTCCGGGAAGCCTGTTGCCGAGAAGCCCCTGCAAAACCGGTTAACGGTGGGCTCGCTGACATTTGAGGCTCTTGCCAGAGCAGCAATGCTGTAACGCGTAGCGGCGCTTGGGTCGCGCAGGATAGCCTCTGCGACTTTGCGCTCCGATTTGTTCAGAGTGTCCAACCGGGACTGGATGTCCTCCAGCAGATTATCGTCACGATGTGCCTGTTTCGGGGCCATCAAAGCTACTCCCTGAAATCTGGATGGAACTTTTGTTAAGTGTTCGATGATTATAGCGGGATTTTAACGCATTTTGGGTAGTAAACGTATCAATGCAACGGTCTTGCCCTTGGAATAATTCAGCCCAAGTGCCATTATTTGGATAAAATTACTACATTTATTTTCGAGTGCGGGCTTCAAGTCTAGCCTGACTCACCGGAGAGAAGCGTGCAATGGCCAATAAAATAGCAACCCGCTGCGACATCATGTTATTTGGTGCTTTGGGTGATCTGGCGCAGCGTAAGCTGTTTCCCGCTTTATACCAACTCGAACGAGCTGGTTTATTGGCCCATGGCAGCAGAATACTGGGGCTTGCTCGCAGGGAACTCAGTACAGATGACGTGCGCAAGGCATTGCGCGAAAGGCTAAAGCAGCATGTTAAACCTGAAGAGTTTGACTCTTCAGTTGTCGAAGCCTTTTTGCAGCGGGTTGAGTACCAGATTCTGGATTTCAACGATGAGGCTGGATTTGGCGTGTTGAACAGCTGGCGGGACGAAGAGAACAGCGAGCTTATTGTGTATTTAGCTAGCCCGCCTGCCATGTACGGTGTGATTGCCCGTAACCTTCGTTCTGCCAGTTGCTGTACCGAAAAAACCCGGGTTGTCGTGGAAAAACCGATTGGTCACGATTTGGAGTCGTCCCGTGTTATCAACGATGAACTAGGCGAGGTTTATAGAGAAAGCCAACTGTTCCGAATTGACCATTATTTAGGTAAGGAAACAGTTCAGAATCTGATTGCTTTGCGTTTTGCCAATAACCTGTTCGCATCCCAATGGGATCAAAACCATATATCCCATGTGGAAATAACGGTTGCCGAGAGCGTGGGAATTGAAGGGCGCTGGGGTTATTTCGACAAAGCGGGTCAGATTCGCGACATGATCCAGAACCATATGCTGCAGCTTTTATGTCTGATTGCCATGGATCCTCCCTCGGATTTGTCAGCAGACAGTATTCGTGATGAAAAGGTAAAAGTACTAAAAGCACTGCGTAGGATTACGCCGGATATGATGGAAACCTATGTGGTGCGTGGCCAATACACAGCGGGAACCAGCACAGGAAAGCCGGTTCCGGGGTATCTGGAAGAAGAGGGTGCCAACAAAAGAAGCGAAACGGAAACCTTTGTGGCCTTGAAGGTGGAAATAGACAACTGGCGCTGGTCAGGCGTGCCTTTTTATATCCGTACCGGCAAGCGCCTCCCGGAAAAGTTGTCGCAGATTATTATCCACTTCAAGCCGGCCCCCCATTACATCTTTGATCCGGATCAGAAGCATTTGGCGAATAACAAGCTGATTATCAGGTTGCAGCCGGACGAGGGTATGTCACTGAAAATACTCACCAAGGACCAAGGTTTGCATAAAGGCATGCGCCTACGGCAGGGGCCATTGGAGCTTACTTTCTCAGAAGCATTTGAATCCGAGCGAATCCCGGACGCTTATGAACGCCTGCTTTGGGAAATTATGAAAGGAAACCAATACCTGTTCGTGCGCCGTGACGAAGTTGAACATGCTTGGCATTGGGTTGACCGGATTATTCAAAACTGGAGTGATGGTGGTGATCCGCCTAAGCGATACGCGGCAGGAACCTGGGGGCCGGTGGCGTCCATAGCAATGATCACCCGTGATGGAAGGAGTTGGTATGAAGACGCCTAAACTGGATTTGCCGTCTGGTATAGAGACCCACTTTTCAGAAACGCCACAGGAGGTTGCGCAGCAGCTTGCTGATACGGTCGCCGAGTTCCTGAGAGGTCGTCTTCATGGTGCAGAACGCGCGAGCCTTGCAGTGTCTGGTGGCTCCACGCCCTTGCCGTTTTTTCAGGCATTGTCCCGTAAAACACTCGACTGGGGCAGGGTAGACGTGTTGCTTGCAGATGAACGCTGGGTAGACGAGACCGACGAGGACAGTAATACCAAGCTGGTAAAAGAAAATCTGTTGCAGAATAACGCGGCAGTGGCGCAGTTCCTATCTATCAAGCAGTCGGCAAGTACGCCTGAGGAAAGTTTGGGCGCCGCAGAAGCTGAGCTCTCCAAGCTAATGCGCCCGCTGGATGTTCTGATTTTGGGGATGGGGAATGACGGCCACACCGCATCGTTATTTCCGGACGCCCCCGAGCTTGCCCACGCTATGAGTGTTGAAACCCATAATGCGTTGGCGGCCATGACCCCGCCGTCTCAGACGCACCAGCGTATTACGCTGACCTATGCCTTAATGCGGGAGGCTCGTTTCATGGCGCTTCACCTCAAGGGTGAAGATAAGCTAGAAACGCTGAAGCGTGCGTGCAGTAAACCGAATGATATGCTCAAGATGCCGGTTCGTGGATTCCTTAAATCTGGCCTTCGAGTTTTCTGGAGCCCCTAAAGCATAGTTAGCCCTATTAAGCCCCTGTGGAGAGAACCATGAATCATGTATCCGGCTTTCACCGCGAGCGCATCAGATCTGTTCTGGGTGCTTCACAGATAATGCCTGTGATCACCGTCAAGAATCCTGACGATGCCGTCCCGCTTTGTCAGGCGCTCTTTGAGGGCGGTATTCGAGTGATGGAAATAACCTTGCGAACAGAGCATGGGCTTAAGGCGATTAAAAGTGTACGAGAGGCTCTGCCAGAAGTCTGGGTTGGTGCTGGCACGGTTACTTGCATTGCCCAGTACCGTCAGGCGGAAACTGCAGGTGCACAATTTATCGTCACTCCCGGCGTTACCAAAGCGCTGCTTGATTTTGCATTAACCTCTGAAGCGGCGCTTTTACCCGGAGTATCTACGGCTTCCGAGTTAATGCTGGGCTATGGTTTGGGTTATCGCGAGTTTAAGTTTTTTCCTGCAGAGGTCGCAGGAGGCGTACCTGCGTTGAAGGCTTTTAGTGGCCCCTTTCCGGATGCAATCTTTTGCCCGACTGGTGGCATTCGCCGCGACACCGCCAGAGGGTATCTGGGTTTGAACAACGTGCAAACCGTAGGGGGCAGTTGGCTGACCCCTGACGATGCGGTTGCAGCGAAAGACTGGGCTAAGATTACCGAGATTGCGTCGGATAGTTTGCGTGATCTCAGCTGATATCAGAGCCAACCCGCACAATCTTCATGGTGTTGGTTCCGCCTTGAGCGTTCACATAGTCACCTTTGGTGATGACCACTAAATCGCCTTTGCTTACGGCTTTCCTGTTTACCAGTTCCGATATAGCCAGCGCATTGGTTCGTTCATTCGGTATCTTTGCAGAATCAAAGGGGACCGTTTGAACGCCGCGATACATCACCACGCGATGCTGCGTTGAATGGTGCCGGGAGTACGCGAAGATCGGAAGGCTAGATTTGATTCGGGACATAAGTCTGGGCGTTGCGCCTGTTTCCGTCATACAAATAATCGCCGTGACACCGTCTAAGTGATTGGCTGCATACATAGCGGACAAAGCAATGGCCTCATCTACGTGTTCCATGCTTTCGTGTATGCGATGGTTCGATTGGTGCATCGTAGGGTGCTTTTCTGCACCAATACATATACGGGCCATTGCTTCTACGGCTTCAACCGGATAATCACCAACCGCTGTTTCTGCTGACAACATAACGGCATCTGTGTAGTCCATAACAGCGTTTGCCACATCGGACACTTCAGCTCGCGTCGGCATTGGGCTGGTGATCATAGACTCCATCATCTGGGTTGCAGTAATCACTGCGCGATCCAATACTCGAGCTCGCGCAATAATGTGCTTCTGCACACCCACAAGCTCCGCATCACCTATCTCGACCGCAAGGTCGCCACGGGCCACCATCACAACGTCGGATGCTTCGATAACCGCATCCAGTGCTGCCACATCGTGGGCTAATTCGGCCCGCTCGATTTTTGCAACCAAACCTGCATCAGAACCGGCTTCTTTAAGCAGTTTGCGAGCGGTGTGCATGTCTTCGGCCGTGCGGACAAACGAAACGGCTACGTAGTCGGCTCCAAGGCGTGCGGCCGTTACGATATCCTGCTTGTCTTTTTCGGTTAGCGCATCGGCGGAAAGCCCGCCGCCACGCTTATTGAGCCCTTTATTATTGGACAGGGGGCCGCCGATCAGAACCAAAGATGTGATGCTGTGACTGTCAACCGACTGCACTTCCATTTCGATGCGGCCGTCGTCCAGAACAAGAATGTCGCCCGGCTTTACATCGTTAATCAGCTGTTCATAGTCGATGCCTACACGCTCTTCCGTACCCGCCTCTTTATCCATTGAGGCATCCAGAACAAAGGTTTGTCCTGTTTTCAGAGTCACCTTGTTGTCCGCAAAGCGTGCAATGCGTAGCTTTGGGCCCTGCAGATCGGCAAGTATCGCCACGAACCGCCCTTGCGCTGCGGCCGCCTTGCGCACTTGTCTGGCGCGTTCCAGGTGTTCGTCAGCACTGCCGTGGGAAAAGTTTAACCGGGTAACATCTACTCCGGCGCGGATGATGGCAGCCAGCGATTCTGGTGTGTCTGTGGCGGGGCCGAGGGTGGCGACTATCTTGGTACGCCTGAGCATATTTCGTGTCCCTTTGATGTTCGAGTTAATGTCGCCCACGTGTGCGGGCGATTGCGGGTTGATCGATTCTATTGGCTGGCCTTCATCAGCGCGAGTGCGTTGTCTAGCATTCGGTTTGAAAAGCCCCACTCATTATCGTACCAAGCCATGACTTTTACATGACAGCCCAGCACGCGAGTGTGGTTGGCGTCGAAAATGCTAGAGAGTGCATTATGGTTGAAATCAATACTAACCAATTTCTCAAGGTTGTATCCCAGCACCGGATTTGATTCAGCAGCAGCTTTTACAGCTGCATTGACCTCTTCTACCGATGTTTCTCTACTTGCAATAAAACCGAAATCGACCAAAGAGACGTTAATGGTAGGAACCCGAACTGCCAGCCCGTCAAGCTTTCCCGAGAGCTCAGGGATAATTTTTCCAATTGCGGCTGCAGCACCGGTTTGAGTTGGAATCATCGATTGAGTTGCAGAGCGTGCACGGTAAAGGTCGGAGTGATAGACGTCGCTCAAATTTTGATCGTTGGTGTATGAGTGTATTGTCGTCATTAGACCGCTTTCGATGCCAATGGCCTTGTGCAAGGCTTCAGCAACCGGTGCAAGGCAATTAGTTGTGCAGGAGGCACTCGAAATAATAGTGTGCTTTGCTGTTAGAACGTCGTGGTTAACACCATAGACGACCATGGCATCAGCATCCGGACTTGGTGCAGAGATAATGACTTTTCGGGCTCCGGCCTTTAGGTGGGCTTCTGCTTTAGCGCGCTTGGTGAAGAGCCCTGTGCACTCGAAGACAACGTCAATATTCAGGTCGCTCCATGGCAGTTCTTCCGGGTTGCGGGTGGCAGTAATGGCAATTCGATCGCCGTTTATGGTGAGGGATTCCGCATCGTGGCTGACTTCAGCGTCAAACCGCCCGTGTACACTGTCATATTTGAGTAGGTGGGCGTTGGTTTCTGCATCCCCAAGGTCATTGATGGCGATGACCTGAAGTTTGTCGCGGTAGTTGTTTTCATAAAGTGCCCGTAAAGTGTTGCGGCCAATCCGCCCAAAACCATTGATCGCGATACGAATTGTCATAGTCTGAGTCCTGATCTAGGTGTTTTTGTTTGAATTATGTTTGTGATGTAGTAAACATAACAAAATAATGCTCGAATATGAACATTGAAACGGTATTGAGCGAAAAAAGAAGGTAAAATTACGTAGTATTTATTGTGATTGCATTAGTTTTGAGACTGGAGCTCCACCATGCACCTGACTGTCCAATCAGTAACGCAAAGAATTATCGACCGCAGCCGCGCTTCTCGAAAGGATTACCTCAAACGCATGCGTGAGCTAAAAGCCAGCGCACCCCATAGGGGCACACTTTCCTGCGGAAATCTCGCCCACGGTTTTGCAGCCTGCGGCCAGAGCGACAAAGACACCCTGAAGCTGATGAACAAGGCCAATGTGGCGATGGTTTCTGCCTATAACGACATGCTCTCGGCACACCAGCCCTATGCGGCTTTTCCGGACGTTATCCGTGACGCGGCCCATGGCATGGGGTCCGTGGCACAGTTTGCCGGTGGTACGCCTGCTATGTGTGATGGAGTGACTCAGGGGCAGCCGGGGATGGAGCTCAGCCTGTTCTCGCGGGACACCATTGCCATGAGCACAGCGGTGGCACTTAGTCACAACATGTTCGATGCCACACTGTTGTTGGGCATTTGTGACAAGATTGTTCCGGGGTTGTTGATTGGCGCACTTAGTTTTGGCTACTTACCCAGTATTCTGGTGCCTGCTGGCCCTATGCCGTCAGGTTTGCCGAACAAGGAAAAGCAGCGTATCCGGCAATTGTATGCAGAGGGAAAAATTGGCAAAGACCAGTTGCTGGAGGCTGAGAGCCGGTCCTATCACAGCCCGGGTACCTGCACATTCTATGGCACAGCAAACAGTAACCAGCTTCTGGTGGAAGTTATGGGCTTGCACTTGCCGGGCGCCGCGTTTATCCATCCGAACACACCACTGAGAGAACAGCTGACCCGTGCAGCGACAGAGCAGGTTATTCGGTTGTCCAAACCTCAAGGTGGGGAGTTTGGCCTTGGCGATATGGTTAGTGAAAAAAGCATCGTCAACGCACTGGTTGCCCTTCTGGTAACCGGAGGATCAACCAACCATACGTTGCACTGGGTTGCGATTGCCCGTGCCGCAGGCATTATCATTGACTGGGCTGATTACGCCGATCTGTCCTCCGTTGTGCCCTCCATGACCCGAATCTACCCCAACGGCGAAGAAGATATTAATGCGTTCCACGAGGCAGGTGGTACGCCATTTCTGATTCGTGAGCTGCTTGAAAAGGGGCTTTTGCATAACGATGTAGAGACGGTTGTCGGGCATGGTCTTGAGCGATATACCCGAATGCCAGAGCTTGAATCTGGCAAGCTGGTTTGGAAGCCAGCACTCAGAGAGAGTTTGCGCCCGGATGTGCTCAGTAGTGCGGCAGAGCCTTTTGCACCAGACGGTGGCCTAAAGGTATTGGACGGGAATTTGGGCCGGGGCGTTATCAAGGTATCTGCGGTTGCGCCAGAGCACCATCGAGTTGAAGCACCTGCTGTCATATTCAATGATCAAAACGAGTTAAAAGCGGCGTTTGAGGCTGGAGTGCTTGATAAGGACTGCGTTGTTATTGTGCGTTTTCAAGGCCCGAGATCGAACGGCATGCCTGAGCTACACAAGCTGACACCATATCTTGGTGTGTTGCAGGACCGCGGGTACAAAGTTGGTTTGGTAACCGATGGCCGTATGTCTGGCGCCTCAGGCAAGGTTCCGGCGGCGATTCATGTGTATCCCGAAGCACTCGACGGTGGCCCCCTTGCGAGGGTTCAGGATGGCGACCTGATTTGTCTGGATGCCGATAGAGGTATCTTATCGATTGTGACGGATGAGGCCGAGTTCGCAAAGCGAGAGCCAGCTAGGCCGGATTTATCGGCATATCATCAAGGCTACGGCAGAGAGCTGTTTGGCTGGATGCGGCGCGCGGTGAGCACGCCGGAAGAAGGCGCCAGCGTTTTGGGCGTCAGTAGCCCCTGAAAATCAGGGGCAGACCGCCGACAGGCTTTTTACAAGTAGTGAACGAGAGTTTTCTGATCGAATCTGTATTGGCTGTTATAAACGCCGTTTTCGGCGCGACGGCCAGCCGCCAATACCATGGTTACCAGCCCTTTGGAGGGTAGGTTCAACAGTTTCTTCACGCGGCATTCGTCCATTCCTTCCATGGGGCAGGAGTCGAAACCGTGTGCGCGCAATGCCAGCATCAGGTTCTGTGCGGCCAAAGCGGTGGATTTGGTTGCCCACACCTTCATTTCATTCACTGAATAGGGTCCGCGGGGAACCGGTCGAGCTAGGCCCACAGCCAGCCCGGCGGTCTTTTTGGCCACGCCCAGAAGCCCGAACGGCCCCTGATTGTAGTGAATGGGTGCGACTTTTTTATAGTACTTCTCAACGATAGAAGGCAGTTTTTCGTCCTTTGGCCAATCTTCTATCGCAAGTTGGGCGTGCTTGCGCCATGTGTCCGGGCGCGCAACGATGGCGATGAGCACCGGGGCAGTGGTGGCTGCATTCTGACCAAGACAAGCTTCTGCTAACTTGCTTCGCAGTGCCGGTGTTCTTACGACATAAAACTCCCAAGGTTGCAAATTACTGGAGTTTGGCGCCAGCGTGGCCAGCTCCAAGCAATCTTCAAGTACGGCATCCGGGATGGGCTCATCTGTGAAACGCCGAACAGACCTGCGGCTGCGAACAACCTTTCGGAACTCTTCAACATCAATCTCTGGCAAGGAAAGGTCACCCACTTTTGCGTTCATTGTTCATTCCTGATTTTGCAGATGTTCCGGAGACCGGCACCGGCTTGCTGCATTGAATTTTGAGCTATATGGTTACGGGAAAACGCTTTTGTTGCAATCGCCCGGATGACGCAGAGCCTATGACGCAAACCCTTGAAGAGCTATCTTTTGAAGAACTTGTTCAACAGGTGCGAGCCTGCACGATTTGTGCGGAGGCTTTGCCGTATGGACCCAGACCTGTGGTACAGCTATCACCGGAGTCCCGTATTTTGGTGGTGGGTCAGGCACCGGGTAGGCGTGTTCATGAAACCGGGTTGCCATTCAATGACCCCAGTGGTGACCGACTTCGGCAATGGATGGGTATAACGCGAGAGGCGTTTTATGATGACCAGAAGCTGGCCATTTTGCCCATGGGCTTTTGCTACCCGGGCGCGGGCAAATCCGGTGATTTGCCGCCCCGGCCGGAGTGTGCCCCGGCTTGGCGTAACGCTTTGCTGCAGCGACTACCCAATGTAGCGCTGACTCTAGTGATTGGCCAGTATGCCCATAGCTGGCATCTTTCAGGAGCGAAAAGGTCCGTTACTGAAAACGTCCAGAACTGGCGACAATACTGGCCAGATGTACTGCCTATGCCCCACCCGAGCCCGCGTAACAACCTTTGGTTGCGTCGGAATCCTTGGTTTGAACAAGAGGTGATACCGAAGCTTCAGGAACGGATTGCATCGCTGCTATAACCTTGCTTCGAAGGTAGGTATCAAGCGCTTCGACATTGCTCACAGATGCATAGAGCCCCTGTTTGGTTCTACGCCAGAGTATATCCTCTGAGGTCATGGCCCATTCGTTTTTCACAAGATGCTGAACCTCTTTCTCATAAAGCGTACCAGCGAAAAGCTCACCTAGATCGGCTATTGAGGTGCAGCCCTGCAAAATGTCTCGGGAAGTCGTGCCGTAGGTTCGCACATAACGGCTTAGAACCGCCTCGGGCAACCAAGGAAACTCCTGCTGAAGTGCCGTGGTGAGGTTGTCTTGATTATCGAAATCGCCACCGGGCAAGATCGCGGTTTTCGTCCAATAGCCACCAGTCTCCGGAAAAAAGTGGCAGAGTTTGTTGGTTGCTGCCTCTGCAAGCTTCCGGTAAGTGGTGATTTTCCCTCCAAACACAGAAATCAGGGGTGCTTTGCCTTTCTCTTGGTTAACTTCAAAAGAGTAGTCGCGGGATGCTTTCTGTGCGTTTTCCTCTTCGCCATCCATTAGGGGTCTCACACCGGAGTAGGACCAAACCACGTCGGAGGGCGTCAGTTGGCGAACGAAATGGGCATTCACAATATCCAGCAGGTAGTCTGTCTCTTCCTGTGAAATTTTGGCTTCTTTGGGGTCACCTTCGTACTCAACATCTGTCGTGCCTACCAGAGAAAAGTGGTCCTCATAGGGAATGACGAACACAATGCGTTCGTCCTCGTTTTGCAGAATATAGGCTTCCTGCTCACGATTGAGTCGAGGCACAACAATATGGCTGCCTTTGACCATGCGGATCATCTTGGGCGCAGGCATGGAGAGGGTTTCACCAAATAGCTTGCTCACCCAAGGGCCGGATGCATTAACAATCACCTTGGCCGAGACGGTTTGCTCTTCTGCGCTCACCGTGTTGCGTAGCGTGATCGCCCAGTTTTTGTCCCCTCGCTCAGCATGAACACACTTGGTTCTTGTCATGATAGTTGCGCCGCACTGCTGAGCTTTCTTGGCGGTTAGTACAACCAGTCTGGCATCATCAACCCAGCCATCGGAATACTCAAAGCCTTTGGTAATATCGGGCTTTAGCGGACCTGATCCATCAAAACGGATCGACCGAGATCCGGGAAGGATTTCACGCTTTGCAAGATGATCATAAAGAAACAAGCCTGTACGTATCATCCAGGCTGGCCGCAGGTGGGGTCGGTGAGGGAGGCGAAAGCGCATCGGCCACATGATATGGGGTGAATTTCTCAGAAGAGACTCACGTTCAGCCAAGGCCTTTTGCACAAGCCGGAACTCATAGTGCTCCAGATAGCGTAGCCCCCCGTGAATGAGCTTGCTGCTGTTTGACGAAGTTGCTGAAGCCAAATCGTTCATTTCACACAGCAGTACCTTGAGGCCACGCCCTGCGGCATCCATCGCTATACCTGTCCCATTGACACCGCCCCCAACGATGACAACGTCATACTGTTCGTGCCCCAAAGTCATTGCTCGTCATCTCCTGCCGCCGAACGAAAGGCGTCTTTTTGAAGTGAAATATTCGATGCTCAAATGCGCTATCGAACAGTATGCGAAAGACACAGATATTCGTAAAGGAAAATTTAGAAAATAAACGAAGATTTAAGCGTGAGGCAAGAGAAGGCAGGTTGCCTAAACATCTCCTGTATCTATCGGGCTGGTTAAACGAGGTGAAGCTTGATTCCTTGCTCGTTCAGAAGTTGGGATATTTCAGCGGGGGGCTGTTGGTCGGTAAATACATGATCGGCTTGGGTAATATTGCCTAACCTAACCATTGCATTGCGGCCAAATTTCGAGTGGTCGGCAGCGAGCAAAACTTGGTCTGAGTTGGCGATAATGGCTTGTGCGACACGGACTTCCCGGTAATCGAAGTCCAGTAGAGAGCCGTCGTTGTGAATGCCGCTGATTCCGATAATGCCAAAATCCATTTTAAACTGGTTAATAAAATCCCGGGTGGCTTCGCCTACAATGCCGCCGTCGCGACTGCGCACTTCGCCACCCGCGATAATCACGTGGAAGTCCTCTTTTGCGGAGAGGATGGAAGCAACATGAAGGTTATTGGTCACAACCTGCAAATTATTTTTTTCCAACAGGGCTTTAGCGATGGTTTCAGTGGTGGTACCAATGTTGATGAACATTGAGGAATTGTCTGGTATGAGTGCAACCATGGCAGAGGCGATACGTTCTTTGGCCTCCAAGTCCATGATTTTTCTAGCCTGATAGGCAGTGTTCACGGTGCTCGAATCGATTCCGGCACCGCCATGGTGACGGCGGAGTTTCTTCTCTTTCGCGAGTTCGTTCAGGTCTCTGCGGATGGTTTGAGGCGTTACTTTGAATTGCTCCACTAGCTGCTCGGTTGTCACAAAACCGTTTTGCTGGATCAGTTCCATAATCAGATCCTGTCGCCGCCGCTGCGCCATTAAACTAACCTCCACCCTGTCGCTTTTCTTATTCGAAATAATGAGCGTTTGTAAACTCTGCTAGAATAAAGTTTAGTCTTTTTGGCTGTTTTTTACAGCCTTTTGAGCGGCTTATCTCTTTGGTAGCTGGCGCGGTTTGCAAAACTTCTTGGCATTCATATTCAAAAAGGCAAAAATGCGAACAAATAAGAAAGCGAGGACGAAAACGAAATGAGCCAGTACCTACTGTCCATTGATCAGGGAACAACGAGCTCTCGAGCCATACTTTTTGACTTGAAGGGGAATATACACGCCGTTCGCCAGCAGGAGTTCCCCCAGCATTTTCCAGATAGCGGGTGGGTGGAGCACAACCCGGATGATATTTGGTCCTCAGTAAAGCAAACCTGCACCGATCTAATGGCGGAAGAGTGCGGTGAAGGCGATAAGGTGGTTGCTGTCGGCATTACCAACCAGCGGGAAACCACCATCGTCTGGGACAGGAAAACAGGTAAGCCGGTTTATAACGCAATCGTTTGGCAAGACCGACGAACAGCCTCATATTGCAAGTCACTCAAGAGCTCCAGCCACGAGCCGGGTGTTCACAGCAAAACCGGGTTGTTAATTGATCCCTACTTTTCGGCCACTAAAATCCGGTGGATTCTAGACAATGTTCCGGGGGCTCGTGAACGTGCTGAGCGTGGAGAATTGGCATTCGGAACAGTCGACTGCTTTCTGCTGTGGCATCTGACTGGTGGGCGCGAGCACAAAACCGACGCCACCAATGCAAGCCGAACCTTGCTGTTTAATATCCATACCCAGCAATGGGATCCAGAGCTGCTCGAATTATTCAATATACCGGAATCGCTGTTGCCAGAGGTGATGGACTCGGCCGATGATTTTGGGGAAATTGTGGATGGCGGAGCCCTTAACGGGGTACCTGTACTTGGGGTGGCAGGCGACCAGCAGGCCGCTCTGTTTGGTCAGACCTGTTTCGACGTTGGCATGGCGAAAAGCACCTACGGCACCGGGTGCTTTCTGATGCTGAATACCGGCGATAAGGCACTGAAATCTGAACACAGGCTGCTAACCACCGTAGCCTACCGCCTAAACGGTAAGCCCACTTACGCTATGGAAGGCAGTATTTTTGTTGCCGGGGCGGCGATTCAATGGCTTCGAGATGGTCTCCAGCTCATTCAAAACGCCTGTGACACTGAACCTTTGGCAGAGGGCACACCAGTGGATCATGGTGTTTATTTGGTACCAGCCTTTACCGGTTTGGGCGCACCTTACTGGGATCCAGACGCACGCGGCGCCATTTTTGGTTTAACCAGAGATACCGGCATCAAAGAAATTGTCACTGCGGGGTTGCAGTCTGTGTGTTACCAAACCAAAGATCTGCAAAAAGCCATGGAAAAAGATGGTATGCGGCCCATCAACCTGCGAGTTGATGGCGGCATGGTAACGAACAACTGGGTTTTGCAGTTTCTTGCGGATATTTTGGGTGCGAGGGTTGATCGGCCGTCAGTGGTTGAAACAACGGCTTTGGGGGTGGCTTATTTGGCCGGGCTTAAAGCGGGCGTTTACAAGTCGCTGGATGAACTCGCCAGTTTGTGGCGATGTGATCGGAGCTTTGAACCGGTCATGACAAAGGAGAAACGCGACGCTTTGTATGAGGGCTGGATTAAAGCGGTTCATAAACTCTAAGCCGCGTTTGTGATGGGGTGGGGGTCAACGAACCCCCAGTTCCCGGAGTCGCTTGTATAGAGTATTTCGGCTGATTGATAACTCTCTAGCCGCGCTTGATACGTTGCCTTTGCACTTATGATAGACCTGTAAGGTTAGAGCGTTGCTGTGTTGATCCCCGTTTTCCTGTCGATGTCCTGTTGGGGTTTTGGGATTTTGAGTAGAAGCAACAGGAAGCTCGTTAGTTTCCGTTTGGGCGGATGGGGCAGTGGTGTCAAATTCGGCCAGAAAATCCGCAGGCAAGTGCCAGATCTGCACATCGTCGCCGTCGGCAATAGCGATAGCCACCCTCAAAACATTGGTCAACTGGCGGATGTTGCCTGGCCAGAGGTGATTTTCCAAAGCTGATAATACTCTCGGAGTTAGAGATTCACTCTGCACCGGATCACGATGCTGACTGTAGATATGCTGAATCAGGTTGCGTTTGTCTGTGCGGTTCCGCAGCGCCGGCAGCTCAACACATAGCCCGTTAATTCGGTAATAAAGGTCTGCACGAAACTGACCTGATTCAATGCTGGACAGCGGCGAGCGGTTGGTGGCGGTGATAAGCAGGATATCCACAGGGATGCTCTCTGTGGCACCAACCGGTGTCACCACACGCTCCTGCAGCACACGAAGAAGTCTTGACTGGGCGGATAGGGGCATCTCGCCAATCTCATCAAGAAATAGAATGCCTTTGTGTGCCTTGCGGATGAAACCGAGGGAGCCTTGCGCCCGGGCGCCTGTAAAAGCCCCCGCTTCATAGCCGAATAGCTCCGATTCCACTAACTCTGGTGGGATAGCGGCGCAGTTCACTGCAACCAAAGGCTGGTCTCTGCGGTGTGTCGCCTTGTGCAGAGCATTCACCAAAACCTCTTTGCCAACACCGGTCTCCCCGGTTATCAAAATTGGCACGCCCCTTTCGAGAACTTTCAAGCTTTGCTCGGCACAGCGACGTACTGATACATCACCGTATTCGAGGTCAGAAAAGCTGGCCGGCTTGCTCCGGAGGTCTGGTTTCTGAGTGCCGCGTCCAGCCTCCAAGGGCATTGTTTCAACTGGGGAAGGCCGCTTCACACGGGCGCTTAGCCTCACCTTGCCTTTGGTCATTAATTGAAGTGGCGAATGCTCCGGATACCCGAGAATATCGTTGCGGTGAGTGGTGAAGAGGTCATCGAGCCAGACGTCTGTGGTTAGCGTGCCTAGAAGCTGATCCGCACGCTGATTGCTGGCAACAACCTTGCCCGACTCATCGCATATAAGAATGCCTGACCAGGGGCTGTCAAAGTTGTCGGCAGTTGTGTTCAGCGTAACCTGAAAGTAGTCCGCCTCAAACTGCCGGTTTAATAGGCGGTTTTCAACCGACTGGGCAAGCAATTTTACCATGCCAAGGGTATGGGCTTGCGGTAGGTAGGCATCACTGAAAACGCTCAACACACCGGTAAGCTGTTTTCGGGTGTCAAAAATAGGTGCAGCAGAGCCAATAATGCTTCGGTGGAATTTAAGAAAGTGTTCGTTTCTCTGGATTTGTATCGCTTTGCCGCTGGCAATGGCGGTTCCGATGGCGTTGGTGCCGCACTGTTGTTCCTGCCAGTTGGCACCTTCCTGAAAAAAAGGCCTGAGACCGGACTCTGTAATGCGCTGGTCGCCCCAGACTTTCAATACGGTGGCATGTTGGTTTGCCAGAAGGATTAAGCACCGGCTGCTGGAGAGCACATTGGTGTAATAGGGAACTACCTCTGCCTCTGTGCTGGAGATCAGTTCATTGTGTTGGCGGCTTAGGTCTTCCAGCCGCATATCACTGAGTGCTGGTGGTGTGGGTTGGTGCTCCGGGTCAAGTCCCCACGCAATACAGCGCTCCCAAGATATCGCAATGTCACTTCGGTCATCCAAATGTTTGTTTTTCCGCATCAGGTTACATCCCTGTGTTCATTTTCTTGTCTGAAACTGTTCAATACTCTGTGCAAATAGTGTTTGCGTCAATGTTCAATTTGAACAAAGTAGTGTTAAACGAACATTGGTGTTTTCGATTTAGAAATGCGTGATTAATTAAATTGCGTTTTAAATCAGATATGTAGGGGTAAACACCTAGGCTCTGTCTGAGTTTGGTACGAGCTTTGCGTTCAAAAAATAGAAATTGAATTCCCGGGCTTTCGTTTTCGTACCCGGGCACGCTTCCATAAGAACAACAAGGAATGCATATGTCCCTAACGCTGGAGAACCTCTCCCGAACGGTTGACGGCATTGATTATGTTCGGGATGCCAACCTCACTTTTGAGGCGGGATCCTTCAATGTTCTGCTTGGCCGAACTTTGGCTGGTAAAACCTCGATGATGCGGCTGATGGCCGGCCTTGATAAGCCAACCGAAGGCCGTGTGCTTTATAAAGGTGAAGATGTTACCGGGCAAAGCGTGCAGCGCCGGAACATTTCAATGATTTATCAGCAATTCATTAACTACCCCACACTCACCGTTTACGAAAATATCGCCTCCCCACTGCGGCTGGCCAAAATGGCAAAACCCGAGATCGATCGCCGAGTCAAAGAAACGGCGTCAATGCTACAGATTGAACCCTTGCTCAAGCGCTACCCCCTTGAGTTATCCGGAGGGCAGCAGCAGCGCACCGCTATGGCCCGGGCTTTGGTAAAAGATGCAACCTTGGTGTTGTTTGACGAACCCTTGGTGAATCTGGATTACAAGTTGCGGGAAGAGCTCCGCGCAGAACTAAGGGAGCTATTTCGGGAGCGGCAATGTATTGCGGTGTACGCAACCACTGAAGCTAACGAAGCTTTGGCTTTGGGTGGCACCACCACCTTGTTGCATGAAGGTCGGGTGGTTCAGACCGGGCCAGTTATGGATGTTTACCGTGCGCCGACGAACACTTTGGCTGCGCAGCTGTTCAGCGAACCACCGATGAACATGATCCGCGGGCGTGTGACGTCTACGGAAGTGACCTTCGATGAGTACTCCCATCACGCATTGACTCAGGAACTGGAGAAACTAACGCCCGGCGATTATTGGTTTGGTATTCGCCCCAGCCATATTTCATTGGTGCCCACCAACGATGACGACCTAGAAATGTCCATGGAGGTTGCGCTGAGCGAAATCAGTGGTTCCGAGACCTTTATGCATGTTGAAAACAGTCATTTCGAGATGGTCATGCAATTGATGGGCGTTCACCAATACCACACAGGTGCCCCGGTAAAGGTCTACTTGCCCGTTAATAAGCTCTTTGTATTCGATAGCAGTGAGCAGTTGGTGCATACACCATCCCGGATTTCAGGAGGCGCGCTCTAATGGCTGAAATTCAATTAAAAGCTTTGGCTCATAGTTACATCGCAAACCCAGCAGGGCCTGGTGATTACGCCATTCGCCAGCTTGACCACATTTGGCACAAAGGGGGCGCCTATGCACTGCTTGGGCCTTCCGGATGTGGCAAGAGCACTATGCTGAACATTATTTCCGGCTTGGTTCAGCCCTCCGAAGGTGACGTGCTGTTTGATGGGAAGCGGGTCAATGAACTGTCACCACGGGACAGAAACATTGCACAGGTGTTCCAGTTCCCTGTGATCTATGACTCCATGACCGTATACGAGAATCTCGCATTTCCGCTCAAAAACAACAAAGTGCCCGCAGCCAAGATCAAAACGCGAGTACAAGAGATTGCAGAGGTGCTTGAGATAGAGGACAAGCTCCATAAAAAGGCGAAGAACCTAACGGCAGATGAAAAGCAGAAGGTGTCCATGGGGAGGGGACTGGTTCGGGAAGATGTTTCAGCGATTTTGTTCGATGAACCTCTGACGGTTATTGATCCTCAGCTTAAGTGGAAGTTACGCAGAAAGCTAAAACAGATCCACGAGCAGTTCGACATTACTATGGTGTATGTCACGCACGATCAGCTTGAGGCATCAACATTTGCTGACAAAATCGCAGTGATGTACGACGGACAAGTTGTGCAATTCGGCTCGCCAACGGAACTCTTCGAAGCCCCCAACCACACGTTTGTCGGCTACTTCATCGGAAGCCCGGGTATGAATATTGTGGAGGTTGAGCGCTGTTCCGGAGGTGTGCGTTTCGGCTCTATTGTGTTGCCTCTTGAGGCATGGCAGGTCGAGCTTCTCGAACGTATGGAAACGAGTAATGTGAAGGTTGGTATACGGCCCGAGTTTATCGAGATTTCACCGGTAGTCTCAGATGATACCTACGCGGCGGAAGTGCTGGATGTAGAGGATCTGGGCACTTATAAAATTGTGACAGCGCAGCTTGGCGGGCAAGAGGTGAAGGTGCGCCAGAATGAGGAATTTGATGCCATTGTTGGTACCCGCGTAGACCTTTCATTCCCGAAGCAGTGGCTCTTGCTATATGTGGATGAATTTCTGGTACAGGAGCAGCAGCCATGAATAAAATACCCGATAACCGTGCCTGGTGGCTGGTTCTGCCGGTTTTCCTTTTGGTTGCCTTTTCGGCACTGATTCCTCTTATGACGGTCGTCAATTACTCGGTTCAGGATATATTCGGGCCGGGTCAGGCCTACTATGTGGGCACCGAGTGGTTCAAAGAAGTGCTAGCGGATGAACGCCTTCGGGACTCTCTGGTGCGGCAATTTGTGTTCTCGGGGTTCGTGCTACTGATCCAGATTCCATTGGGTATTGGTGTGGCTTTGATGATGCCGAAATCTGGCATTAAGGGCTCCTTGTGCCTGATTCTAATTGCTATACCTCTGTTGATTCCCTGGAACGTGGTAGGCACGATTTGGCAGATTTTTGCCCGCGGTGATATTGGGCTGTTCGGCTGGGGTATCAATCAGCTTGGAATAGACTACAACTACACCGGCGATACTCTGGACGCCTGGCTGACAGTGCTTTTGATGGATGTCTGGCACTGGACGCCTCTGGTTGCGCTACTCTGCTATTCCGGCCTGCGCGCCATTCCCGAGGCCTTTTATCAAGCAGCTGAAATCGACCGTGCTTCTAAGTGGGCAGTATTCCGCTACATCCAGTTGCCGCGTCTTAAGAGCGTATTGATCATTGCTGTGCTTCTGCGGTTTATGGACAGCTTCATGATCTATATCGAGCCCTTTGTTCTCACAGGAGGTGGCCCCGGGAGCTCGACAACCTTTCTGAGCCAGACGCTCACAACCATGGCAATAGGGCAGTTCGACTTGGGGCGTGCGGCCGCATTCTCTTTGATCTACTTCCTGATTGTATTGCTGATTTCTTGGTTGTTCTTCACTGCCATTACTCACGCCGACAAAGAAAAATAAGGAGAGTGCGATGAGACAAACACGTTCCAAAAATATCGGGATTACAATATACATCCTGTTGTTGCTGACGCCGGTATACTGGTTGCTGAACATGTCGTTCAAGACGAGCAGGGAAATTCTGGGAGGGCTTACCCTGTGGCCGCAGAATTTCACGTTTGATAATTACGTTGTGATCTTTACAGATCCTAGTTGGTACAACGGCTACCTAAACTCAATGGCGTATGTTTCCATCAACGTGGTTATTACACTGTTGGTTGCCTTGCCTGCAGCCTACGCGTTCAGCCGTTATAAGTTTCTAGGTGATAAACACCTATTCTTCTGGTTGCTCAGTAACCGCATGGCGCCTCCTGCCGTTTTCCTCCTGCCGTTCTTTCAGCTGTATTCATCCATTGGCCTTTTCGATACCCACATTGCCGTTGCGTTGGCGCACTGTTTGTTCAACGTGCCATTGGCGGTGTGGATACTTGAGGGGTTTATGAAGGGAGTTCCGCGGGAATATGACGAGATGGCTTACATAGACGGCTACAGCTTCCCCCGATTCTTTATCAAAGTGTTTTTACCGATGATTCGATCTGGCATAGGTGTGACGGCGTTCTTTGCCTTTATGTTCTCTTGGGTGGAGTTACTTTTGGCGCGAACGCTCACGTCTGTGGATGCCCAGCCTATAGGTGCAATCATGACCCGTACCATCGGGGCGAGTGGTATTGATTGGGGCGTTCTAGCGGCCGCTGGCGTTCTAACCATTATTCCCGGCTTGCTGGTTATCTGGTTCGTTCGCAACCACGTGGCCAAAGGCTTTGCTCTCGGGCGCGTTTAAGGAGAATTTGTATGATTGCCTGGATGAACTGGACACCTACAGTCATAGTATTTTTTGCGGTGATTGCCGCGATTCTTACGGTAATGACCGTTTATGAAATTGTTTCGCCCTGCACTGAGCGCAAAGGCTTTCTGCCGATTGAAACGACGCGCGGAGACCGTTTGTTTATCGGGTTGCTCTCGGCGGCCTATATCCATCTAACGTTTCTTGCAGTTAGCGATGTAACACTGTGGGTCGCCTTGGCGGTCTCTGTTGCTTGGCTATTGGTGCTGTTGCGTTGGGGTTAAAAAACGGCCGGAAGCTCGTTTAAAAGGTTGTAAAGAATTCGAAAGCGAACTAGTTTTTAAGCCATGATCGAAAACGATCACCAATTGCTTTTCGCAAAGGCAATATTCATCAGTTCAAGTGCTGTAACAAGCCTAAACGGAGTGCGGATTTACCTCGCTCCATTCATAAGAAAGTAAACGAGGTTGGGTATGTTCAAAAATAACAAATATCCGAAGACGCTACTGCTGAGCGCTGCAATCGGTGCTGTCAGTATGGGGCTGAGCCTGCATGCCAGTGCTGATCAATACTCAGACGCGGCTGAAAAGTGGGTAAATAACGAATTCAAAAAGTCGACGCTTACAAAAGAACAACAGATGAAAGAGATGGCATGGTTCACCAAGGCTGCGGAGTCTTTCCGTGGCATGGAGATCAATGTTGTTTCTGAAACCATTGCCACTCACGAATATGAATCTAGCGTGCTGGCAAAGGCATTCACTGAAATTACCGGTATTAAGCTCACTCACACCTTGATTCAGGAGGGTGATGTGATTGAAAAGCTGCAGACTCAGATGCAGTCTGGGCGCAACATTTACGATGGTTATGTGAATGACTCAGATCTGATCGGTACACACGTTCGGTACGGCAAAGTCGTAGCAGTTGAAGATATTATGAACGGTGAAGGAAAAGAATTTACGCTTCCTACACTGGATCTCGAAGACTTCATCGGTCTTGATTTCACGACCGGGCCTGATGGCAAGCTCTACCAGTTGCCAACTCAACAGTTTGCCAACCTTTACTGGTTCCGCGCCGACTGGTTTGAGCGTGAAGATCTGAAAAAGCAATTCAAAGACATCTACGGCTATGAGCTGGGTGTTCCTGTTAACTGGTCTGCTTATGAAGATATTGCAGAGTTCTTCTCGGTTCACGTAAAAGAGATAGACGGCAAAAAAGTATACGGCCATATGGACTACGGCAAGAAGGACCCCTCTCTGGGGTGGCGCTTCACAGATGCCTGGTTCTCCATGGCTGGAGCTGGCGACAAAGGCTTGCCTAACGGTTTGCCTGTAGATGAGTGGGGTGTTCGGGTAGAGGATTGTCACCCAGTTGGTTCTGATGTCTCTCGTGGTGGTGCTACAAACAGTCCTGCAGCCGTTTACGCAACTCAAAAGTACATTGACTGGATGGGTAAATATGCTCCGCCAGAAGCCACAGGTATGACTTTTTCTGAGTCTGGGCCAGTTCCAGCACAAGGGAATATTGCACAACAAATCTTTTGGTATACCGGCTTTACCGCCAGCATGATCGAAGAAGGTCAGCCAGTGGTTAATGAAGATGGCACCCCGAAGTGGCGCATGGCTCCTTCCCCCCGCGGACCATACTGGGAAGAAGGCATGAAGCTTGGGTATCAGGATGTGGGTTCCTGGACCTTCCTGAGCTCAACTCCTGAAAAACGCCGTTTGGCAGCGTGGTTGTATGCGCAGTTCACGGTTTCGAAAACAGTGTCTCTTGAGAAGCTTGTTGCTGGCCTCACACCTATTCGTGATTCCGATATCAATTCAGATGTCATGACCGAAATGGCCCCGAAGTTGGGTGGTTTAGTCGAGTTTTACCGCAGCCCAGCGCGTGTTCAGTGGACGCCTACGGGCACCAACATTCCTGATTATCCGAAAATGGCTCAGCTTTGGTGGCAGTACGTGGCTCAAGCCGCGAGTGGTGAAGCCACAGCTCAGGAAGCACTTGATGGTCTAGCAAAGGCGCAGGATAGAGTTATGGAGCGGCTTGAGAGAGCGAATGTTCTGGCCACTTGTGCACCGAAGCTGAATAAGCCTCGTGATCCACAATACTGGTTCGATCAGCCTGGTGCACCTAAGCCGAAATTGGCCAATGAGAAAGTGCAGGGCCAAACCGTTTCATACGATGAGCTAATTAAAACGTGGGAGACTGATCGCGAAAGCTGAGTTCTAAAATGAAATGCCCGCCGCAACAGGTTTAGCTGTTGCGGCGGGCATTGTCATATGGGTCTTAAGTAGCCTTGTTGGCTTTTTCCTATGCAACGGTGTTCACTCAGAGCTGAACGAGTGATGAGGGTGTCACAGATGAACCAGATTTCTATCATTCACCGCTTATATGCTGGTTTTGCCTTACTTTGTGTGATCATCGCATGCTGGGGCATCTTCAACATCTACATCATGTCTTCTTTTTCCGACACGACAACTGAACTCACACTCGACTATTTCCCGCTTGGGGAATTGGTTCAAGATATTCAGTCAAATCGCTCAGAGGCAGGAAAACAGGCTCTTTCTATATTGTCCGCAGATGATTCTGAGGCGCTTGGCTCCAGACAAGCACTCTTGCAAAGAACCCTTGATGAGATGAACGCGGGCGCAAGCCGAGTCTCAAGCTTCGCACGCCTAGATGCCTTCCCCGCGGTCCAGTCTGGCAATCAAGAAACTATCGAGCGCGTCTCAACTCTTAAGGCTTCTGCAGAACAGCTTGGCGAGTACAAGTCATCCGTGCTGGCGGTAACGGAAGTTGTGAATCAGGGGATATCCGTGTTTCTCGCGAATAACGCAGAGATGAAACGACTTTTGGTTCGGGAGGGTACAGAGCCGGCCGGAGACGATATCTACATTCGTGATCTTTTCACGACAGTGATGGAGAGCTTGGGAAATATTGAACTGCTGATCATGCAAATGGTTAGCACCGAGGATGCACGCAAGCTTGAAGACGTTGTTGAAAACTTGAAGTTTAACACTCAGATGATCGAGCCCGATATCGACGCTTTGGTTGCGGAGGTCCCAAGGCTTGAAGGTCTCCCGCCTCTAGTAAGCACATTTATGGCCGCGGTTAATCAGCAGGATGGGATTATCAATCAGTATCTGATGTACCGCCAGAATCGTGCCAAGCTTGATAAAGTGTCCGGCGCGCTGGAGCGTGAGTTGGGTTTGCTTGCTGCCCATCTGGATGAAATGAGCGCAGCGGTATCAGACCGAACAACGGCGGCAGTGTATTCTCTGGATGCAATGGCTAGACGATCTGAGCAGTTGGTGTATTGGTTACTTCCGCTCGTTATTTTTATAGCTTTAGCTACCTCGTTGTGGCTGGGAAAAATGATCAGTCGACCGCTGAAAGCAACGCTTGAACACTTGGCTGGCATGGCGCAGGGAGACTATTCTCAGCGTTTAGAGTTTGATGCAAAGGGCGAGTTTGTTGCTTTAAAAGCCTCTGTTAATCAACTGTCAGATGCCATGGCAACGGTTCTGGGGAGCTTACAGCAAGCTGGAGCTGATATTGCGGTGATTGCCTCAGGTAATGCCACATTTGCGAGAGATTTTAACGAGCGAATCAGAGGCCAATCCGACGATCTGGGAGCCATAGCGGCAGCCATGACTCAAATGGAAGCGTCTGCTAGGGAGGTTGCGGGGTCGGTGCGTGAAACCCACGGGCTGGTGGGTGAGATCAACCAGCAGGTTGAGGAAAACCTTGAGGCAGCCGAGCAAGGAAACCGCTGTGTAGCAGGCTTAGAAACGCAGGCCAGACATACTGCCGGTAAGCTCCAACAGCTTGAAAAGGCTTCGCTTGATATTGAGCGAATTACTGCGACGATCGACGGCATTGCCAATCAGACGAACCTGCTGGCGCTCAATGCAGCCATTGAATCTGCGCGTGCGGGCGAAGCCGGCCGCGGGTTTGCGGTAGTTGCTGATGAAGTGCGTAGCCTTGCTCGAAAAACTACGGAAAGTACAGATACGATACGTACACTGGTTGAACGTCTTCAAGCAGAAGCGACGGAGTCTGTAAGCTCAATGAATAGCAGCTTCTCTCAACTGGAAGCGGTTAGAGCGCTTATGGAAAGTGTATCCGACGGAGCCGAAAAGATTCGTGGAGCAATGGCTCTTATTCATCAGGGAGCTGACCAGATCCGTCATGGCATGGATGAACAGGAAGGTGTCAGCCAGTCTGTCGCCAGACAGGTCAATGATATCAGTGGTTCAGCCACCGTCAGCCTTGAGCAGATTGATGGCTTGGTCACAACCTGCGAGCAATTGGAGGCCTCCGTGGCTGATATCGAAGCGCTTACTGAACGTTTTCGTGTTCATTAGAGTGGCCGCTTGGGCGAAGTCGCGCGGTCGTCACCCGCGCACCCTTTATAGCAGCTTATCGACCCCAACTATCGCATCATAAGAGCTGCCAAGCTCACAACGTTACTGGCTTTCCAGCCTCTCTGCGACGAGCCTGCCATTCTTCGCGGGTTTGTGCGGCGTTATCGCCAGACATAGAGCCGATGATGCTGAAGTAATCCGCACCATACTCGTCGGCCATAATAGCTGTCCGGGGCTTAACTTTAACCACGTAAACAGACTGTACGTTTTGGTGGTCAAAGTCACGCCAGTACTGTTCGTCTTTCAGGAACGTGTATCTATGCCCTTCAAGGGCTCGAATCAATGCCCGGGTATCGGTTGTTCCGGCGCGTTCTACAGCGCTTTTGTACTGGTATACAATGCTGTAGGCGGAAGCTGCGGCGGTCGATGGCCGCATTTCATAGCGCTTTGAGAAGGCTTCAACAAATTCTTTACCACGTGGATAGTTCATCTCATAGGGGACGTTCCATACCCATGGGCTGCCACCAACAACACCTTCCATGATGGTTGGGCCAACCTGAATTGCCATGCCCAGAGTAAGGTTGGGAACAACAATCTGCATTTTTTTAGTCAGGCCCATTTCGTAAGCTACGTTCAGGGCGCGAACCATGTCATCCCCAAACAGTACCAGCATAAGCACTTCTGCACCGCTTGCATCGGCCTGTTCCAGCGCATTCTGGAAGTCGTTCACCAGAGCTCGTGGAAAGGGAGTTTTCACACCGGGATGGCGCTCTGTGTCTTCCGTATCGGAAAATTTGCGCACCGACTCCTCAACTGACCAGCCCCATGTGTAATCAGACGTAATATAGAAATAATCCTGACCGCCATGGTTTTGTTTTAGGTACTGGCTGAGAACCTTAGCCGTCATCCATGCATTGTAAGGTTCGCGGAACATGTGAGTGTGTGCAGCACTTCCGGTGGTCGCATTAGAATAGGTAAGGGTGCCGAAATAGAGCCGGTCGCGCTCGCGGGCGGCATTTCCCGAGGCGATTGCAACGGAGCTGGATACGCCACCAAACACCATTTGAACGCCTTCGTTATCGATCATTTCAGCCGTGTTTCTTGCGCCTCGGGCGGGCTTTCCGCGGGTGTTGCGAATCACCAGTTCCAAAGGTTGCCCCATAACCCCGCCGGCTTTGTTGATTTCATCTACCGCCAAAAATGCCCCCAGCCTTTGTTGCAGGCCCTGATCTTTGTAACGACCTGTTTGCGGATAATTCAGGCCGATTTTTAGTGTTTCAGCACCAAGGGTGCTTGCCGAAAGCAGTAGCAAACAGACGGTTAAAAGGGCTTTTCCGGGTAGCATAAATGGCTCCAGCTTTAGGGGGTGGCCAAGTGAGAAACACTCGGGCCAGCGCTCTGGTTGTTTTGGTTTGATTATTGGTGAGGCTGAGGGTTAGTTTCTTTTTTTGAGGCAGAGCGCGGCAATCAGACAAAAGTGGGAATTTGCGTAAATATTTGTACGTTTGCACGCTCACTTACATGAGTCATACTGCCTTAGCTGGTGTCGAGAGCGATTGAAAAAACCGGGAAACTGAAACCGAGGAGCTTTCCATGACGGGTAAGAATGCGCAGGACGAAACGATCATCTGGCAGACTGGCCACTGCTATCTCGGTGAAATTTTAGTTGCCTGCACATCACAGGGCGTATGTGCTGTTCTCCCGGGTGACTCGGTGGAAGAGTTGACTGCAGATCTGGCTCGACGCTTTCCCGATGCTCGCTTTGATCATGCAAATAATTCCCGTGCAGAGTGGTTTTCCAGTGTGATGAGTTATCTTATTGATAGCCGTAAACCGCTCGATGTTCAGCTTGATCTTCGTGGTACGGATTTCCAGTGCAAAGTTTGGCAAGCGTTGCAGGAGATTCCTTCGGGCAGTTCATCCACATATGGCGACATTGCACGGCGCATGGGAATGCCTACTGCATCAAGAGCAGTGGCCGGAGCCTGCGCCGCCAACCCCCTTGCTGTTGTGGTGCCATGTCATCGTGTACTGCGCGGCGATGGCAGCCTTTCTGGCTATCGCTGGGGTGTTAAGCGCAAACAAGCGGTGCTTAGCCATGAGCAGGGGCTGTCTGAACGATAATGTCGGTCGCTACTTTGTTGCTCATCCAGATTCGCCGGCTCTCTGGCGCGTTTCCCTCTGCGCTTATCCTGCTTGGTTTGCTGCTGCCGGTGACGTCGTATGCCCAGTGGTTTCGGTATACAGATACCGCCATGACAACGCCCGTGGAGCTGGAGTTCTGGTTTACTGACCGGAGTGCCGCCGATGCAATTGCGGAGGACGTGCTGGCGGTATTTCATCAAGTAGATAGGAGTATGAGTCGCTACCGGGAGGATTCCGAACTCTCCGCTCTTAACCGCCAAGCTGCGGAGCACCCAGTGCCCGTAAGCGCCGGTCTTTTTCGGGTACTCAAAAGAGCCGAAGACGTAGCCGTGCTCAGTGGTGGGGCATTCGATATCAGTTTCGGCTCTGTTGGTTATCTTTATGACTTCCGTGAACATCAGCAACCGTCGGAAGAAGATATTCAGGCAAGGCTAAGCCATATTAGCTATCAGGATATTGTTTTAGATGAGGCCGAACACACGGTTTGGTATCGGCAAAAAGAGCTGTTGGTTGATTTAGGCGGCATTGCAAAAGGCTATGCGGTAGACCTTGGGATTGAGCAACTGATGCGGGCTGGGGTTCGCCATGCGCGGCTCAGTGCTGGCGGAGATCTCCGGCTGCTTGGAGACAAACGTGGCCGACCTTGGTTAGTGGGGATTCGCGACCCTCGTTCAGAGAAGCGCAATGCGGTGGTGTTACCTCTTGAGAATCTTGCCATTTCCACTTCCGGCGATTACGAGCGGTTTTTCATCAACGGGCAGGGCGAACGGGTACATCATATTCTGTCACCCGGCACGGGCAAGTCTGTGCGCGGTGTGCAAAGCGTGACTATCATCGGCGAAGACGCGCTCACAACGGACGGGCTGTCTACGGCTGTTTTTGTTCTCGGGCCGGAAAAAGGTTTGGAGATGATTGAAAATCTGCCAGGTGTTGACGCGATTATTATTGATGATCAGCGTGTGATGCACTTTTCTGAAGGGCTGGCGCCTCCGGAGTCAGAACTCTGATTCCGGGGCGCTTTCACCCCTTAATGCGTTAGCGCCTCGGTGGAATGGTTCCGCTGACCACATCAGAGAAGGCAATCAGCCTGTCCTGACTAGCCGTATTGCCTAACCCATGGCCAAGAAACCTTGATGCGAACGCACCTTGCTCGCCGTGTAGTGCCATGTAGTTCAGCAGAACAGTCTGTACTAGCTGGTTCACGTTGTTTGCTGCCGGGCTGGATGCGGTTTCCACAGATGCGTCGGGGCGCATGAAGCCGATCTGATTGCGAATGGGGGTGGGGCGCCCGTTGGGGTTATACACTAAGAAAAACGAGGCTGCGGTCTGCTGGTTGTCGCCAGTCCACTCGCCTTTCCCACGGCCGTCTTCAGAATCATCCAGACGCCCGTTGCTGGACACGGAACCATCACTGAATACGTACAGCATGAGTGGTACCCCGACCCTTGCCGCGTATTCGAGGCAGGCGCCCATGCAACGGCCAGCCAGTTCGTCGCGGCGCTCACCGGTTGCCCGCTCACCCGTATGGTAGTCATAGCCCCCCATGGTCACGGTGCCTGCACCCGCGTAACCGTTTATAACCAGTTTCATCACAGAGGCGGTTTTTTGAAATTCCCGGTTGCCTGCGAATTCGGTACTTGAAAATATCCCGCCGGGGCCAACAATATCGGTATCCAGCATAGGGTCAAGAATGGCTGGGTTGCCGTAATTCTCGATCAGGTTTGCACTCTTGGCGTAGCCGCAGCGCACCAACTTTTTGATGTCTGCGTCGGCACCAGAACCGAGTTTGGTATTTACCTTATTCATTTTTGCGTCACTGATGCGCTGAACAGCTTCCATCACAGAAACGGCATCGGATTGATTCAAGATGGACGTCAGGTCGCCCACATCCACCAAGCCTTTTGCATCCGACGGGCGGTCTATTTTAGTGGGGCGCACTTTCGGGTTGATCATGCTCATTGGCGCCATAGAGTTGCCGCCGGATTGAGAGCTTTGCGAGCCAATCAGGGAGAGCAAGGAACCATCTGCACCGGCCTGGTAGATGCCATACATAGGATTGTGCGGGTTGTTGCCGGTATCGTTTTCGGAGCGTGCAGCAATAACGGCACCATTGATTGCCGCGCGGGTTCCGGCGCTGGTGCTTTGTTGGATTCCCCGCAAGAAGCCACTGTCAGAATGGAACGCAAGCCCAAGCTCCTCATTCACAAAAGCGGGGTCATTCGGAAGCATGTCGCCGGGCAGCCCTAG
Organism: Marinobacter sp. 1-4A; assembly: GCF_016597725.1. GTDB lineage: Bacteria > Pseudomonadota > Gammaproteobacteria > Pseudomonadales > Oleiphilaceae > Marinobacter. The sequence continues at coordinate 319,850 of NZ_VCGY01000001.1, read as the reverse complement.
CTTGTTGTACCCCGCAGTGCTTAGAAAGTCCTTTTGGCCGCCGCTTCCACCCATAAGCACGTTTGAGCCTGCAATGCTGGCGCCTCCGGCAAGGTCAAAACAGATAAAAGGTATTTTCCCCGCACCGGGTATGCCGATACCACAGCTGTCTTTCAGTTCTTGCGACAGTTCTGCAGCGGCCATTCTTGGGTTGGCGAATAGGCTAAACATGGACGCGCCTAACACAGTGGCAGTGCCAGCCATCATGCCTTGGGCAATGAACTCCCGCCGGGTCTTTGGTCGCGAGTGGTCGCTGTGGAGGAGGGGCTCACCATTGGCCAGGGGCCGTTTACGAGATTTGCGTATAAACATGAGCGTTGTCCTCTACTGAACCAGGGTCGTGGCGCTGCCAAGCACCGCGGCACAACTTGCTTTAACAATGGTTTCGGTGCGGTCCGCCGGGCAGACGGCGCCGCCACACTGTGACAGCGCCTCAATGAGGCCGTCCAGCTCCGCTTCGATTGTCTGCGTGCTAGGCTGAGTTCCAAGATTCTCCCCCACAAAGCGTTCCAACAGGGGGGTGGTAATCTGGCGCTTGCCACTGGTATTAAACGCAGTGGCTACTGAAGCAGAGAAGTTGAAGCCGGGGAAGAAAGCCTGCCTTTTCGAAACGTCTGCAACCAAAGCATCACAATATTGAATCGCCATTTGAGTAATCGCCATTTGATGCGAAGAAAGGAAGCCCTCAATATTCTCTACCGTTGGTAGTTGCTGCTTCACTCTGGTGAATGTGTTCGCAATCGCCTCGTTGGTGCGAGGAATGCCCGTCATGCGTGCCATGGATTCATTAATCTCATCGAAGGTTTTTAGTCCAATGTCCGATGCAGGTGGCAAAATTTGCGGCGCTACGGTTCCGGGCAAGGGAGGCTCAGAGCGGGAGAACGTGCTGCTTCCAAGTCGATCAAAGGTTAAAAAGAACTCATCGCTGGCAGGGCCATTTTCTAGGGCGATGATCGTACCTAGCCGCGATAAGGATTGGCCGGTTCCGGGCAGGTATGTTTCGCTATCAAGAGTTACATCAAGGTTTGCCCAAGATTGCCCCACGGTTGCTTCTTTGCCGTTAATACCCAAACGCATGCCCTGAAGCGGGATGTTCGACGGCTCTGCATTCTCATCCAAGCTGATAAAGAAGGGGGCCGTGAAGCGATAGCTGTAGTTATCAAATACGCTAACATCGAAAACAACGAAGCTTTCAGGCACGTCAATCAGGTGGGATACGCCAAACAGCAAGTAGAACTTCTGCCCCACACCCACATCATAATTGGTTCTGATTTGTTCCGGCGTCAGCGACCGACTATGAAAGGCAACCATGCGAATGGCACCCTGCCAAGGTGAGTTGCCGTCGGTTTCGTTGCCTAGAACCAGCGCAAAACTGTTATCCCATTCGGAGAGCAGGCCTGCATTGTCTGGGTCGACATCGCCAGAGTGCTGGCCGTTAACAAAGATTTGCCGTCCGGTGCCCGGGGCATAGTTAATCACCACATGCTGCAGTGTGGCTTGCAGGAGCTTATCGCCGTCTTGAGTTGCGAATGGGGTGTTCTCATCGCTGGTGGTGCTGCGATGAAGCACTTCATAGCGTTGCAGGCTTTGGCTTAGCGTAAGGTTGCGCGTGGTGGCAGAGCCGGAGTAGCTGATGATTCGTGCGTCTTCCTGAGTAATATTGCCCGGCGCGACCCAGGCTTCGATGGCATATTCACCAGAGCCGGTTAGCAAGGTATGTAGTTTGCGGCTGTTAGCGGTAGAGCCCTGAGCTTTGCCTGCAGGTGTTACAGGGCCGCTTTGTGTTTGGACTTCGGGGCCAATATTGATGCCCCAACCCAACACCCAGTCCACGTTGCCGCTGAGTGTAAGATCCAGAGCCGTGGAAACGCCGCTGGTATCGTAAGCGATTTGGCCTTGTCCGGCCTTGAACTCGTAGAGCGCAATGATGTTGTCTTCAAAACGACCTCCAGAATTCGCCAATAACCCATCCTGCTCCAGCACCAGTGCCCTGCTGGCAACCAGAGCAGGGTCGACCGGAGTGGGTGATAAAGGTTGAGCGAATTCTTCAATTGCCATTTCCATCATGCCTGCCGACCATTCGCAGTCTGCTTCACCTTGATTCGCCCAGCAGTTGTGGAAATCCCTTTTCAAGCGAACAACAAAGCGGGAGTTTTCCGGAGTGTTTAGGTCCATCCGGCTCTTGGACTGTTGGTAGGCAATGTCGGGGTTGTCGCTGGCAATGTAAGGCGTTTGCCCGCCATCGCCGTGGCAGTCGGCACAGTAAGCTTTCAGTACCGGATACACGGTGTTTTCGAAAGCAATGCTCTCTGGTGGGAAGGCAATGGTGGCTCCCGGAGGCCTCAGATCGGGCGCCTTTAACTCAACGGTTTTAAGGGAGCCCGTTCCCCCGTCAGCCCATTTGGAAAGGTAGGTGATTATAATATCGGCGCAGACAGAATCGCTGGTCGTCCAACAATTATGGCCACCGGCTACCTTGGTAACCATCTGCGACTGCGAAGGCGTAGCGAGATTCACAATGCTATTTGCTTGGGCATATGCGCTGTTGATGTCTTGCTGGTTTACAAACGTAGGCGACTGGCCACCAGCGCCGTGACAAGAGCCGCATCGGTTATCTTGTACAAGCTTATCCCAAACATTGAGTTTGAAACTTTGTACATCGCCTGTGGCGGGTGGCGGGCCACTGTAGTTTGCAGCACCGGAACCGGATGACGTGTTGGGCAGTGCCTCTGTGGCCTCACCGCCGCAAGCGCTTATCAGCAGAGCAGCGAATACCATTAAAACCACGGAGAGTGTTGAATGGCGTTGGCCTGAACGGAAGTAGGTAAGTGGTCTCATCTGGTATTACTCCCCCGCACAGTAAACAGCAGATTCGGCAAACACCTGCTTCAGATTGAAGTTATGAGACCTGAAGCTCGCCACCATGTTGCTGATCTGTGAGTGGTCTGCGTTCGTGGAGGGTGGCCTGAGACACACATTTTTGAACACTTTTTTAACCTGACATTCGGCGAACGCATCAGAATGCGCCAACTCCTTACCCAAGCTTTTTGCACCACTGCCTGAGCCGGGTAGGCTGGCATCCCAGCCCATTCTCCGGTTAGCACCCTGACGCCAGTAATTGTCCCACTGATCGTCAGGGGTTACATAGCCTTGTTCGAAGGTTGTCGAATTGATGTGGTACTTACCCTGAACCCGCGACTGAGTATCCGGGTCGATGTCGTTGACGGTGTTATACACCAGCTGGCCTAGAGTACCATCCGGGTCGTTGTCGGGGTTGTAATCATAATCGTAGTAAGCGAACGCCTGTGTCATCGGGTCCATGCCTGTGTGGCAACCCACGCAGTTATTTAAAAATACGCGGCTGTCGCCTCCTGGGCTGCGGGAAACGTCCTGACGAATTCTGTCCGGCGGCAGGTTTACATCGGCCACTTGCTCCAGATCGCGGCACAGGTGGTTAATGAGCGTGAACCGAAACATGGCGCGGTTGGTTCCAGCACTGAAAAAGGCCCTGGCTGCTGCGCGAGAGGTCAGTACGCCCGCGGTAGCAGACGTGGGCAGGCCGTTATAGGCGGATTGGTTTACACCTTTGAAATTTTGAGTATCGGACAGGTCGTAGCCAAGCTGATCTATCTGCTCGTAATGCGCATTGCCCGAATTGGAATAGGGAGGCAAATTACTCCAGATACCGACATACAGCGTGTCGTCATAAAGCACTTTGCGAAAATCTGCATCGTCCCTTACGAGGCCGATCACCGTGGCGGTGTAATCGTTTAGCGGCACGAAGGGCGTCATCGCTTCGTTTGTCCAAGGCGCTGCAAAGTTCTTCAGGGTTACATTATAAAAAGCCGGATCAGCCAATGCGGTATAGGCCGCATCAAGTTTTCGACCGGACGAAATGTCTTGCTCCATACTGCTAAGCACAGAGGGCGCTGGCGGTACGCCTGCAATTCGGTCATGAATTCGCTTGGCTTGTTCCCGCGCTCCGGCGGTAGCCGCGCCTGCATGTGTAGCGGCAAACAAAATCAGGAGTGACATACCGCACGCCTTGAATGCGCTGAATCGCACTCCCACTTTGGCTTTCATGTCGCCGTCCTCGGTAATTTTAGCTGGTGCACAATAGGTCAATTTTACAATTGTTAATAGTTTATACTTGCAATTTACTACGGTAGTTGTGGGATGCGCCACGGAATTACAATTGCTTACGCAAAGCCCGTAGAGATATACAGTGGCACAGACTTAGTTTATGTCATGCATTTCGTTCGCTGCAGAGCAGTGACAACGTTTTTTATTGGAGCTAGGGCGCGTGCCTTACATAACGAAAGAGCTCATTGGGGCGATGCTTTCTATCTTTAGAGCACTGCTATGCCTTGGCCTTGTAGCTTCTCTTGCAGGCTGTTTGTCGGGCACGGATAGCCAGCAGGCTGATCCTGTAGTGCTTGAGAATCCGGTTCTTTTTGTAAAGCGGCCATTGCTGGTTGACGGCAATGGGGCGCTGGCTCGAGATAATCTGGCCGACCCTTCAGCCTTCCGCCCGGGCGCTCGTTTGTATTTAAAAGCCAATGCATCCGTTGACGCCAGTGCAATCGATGTATCTTCTAGAGCCTTTTCCGGCCCGGAGTTTCTGGATGATCTGGGCCGCTTGCGTTACGACGTGAAAGACTTGCACGTTTCCCATGATGGCAATCGCGCGCTGTTTGCCATGCGCGCCCCGGAAATAGAAGGAGCCGATGACGAAGATCAGCCCACATGGAACATCTGGGAATACAATCACGCGAACGATTATCTGCGCCGAATCATCACCTCAAACGTCATCGCCAAAACAGGTCAGGATGTGGCACCGGCCTATCTGCCGGACGGGCGCATTGTGTTTTCTTCCACCCGACAGCTTATCTCCAAAGCCATCTTGTTGGATGAAGGTAAAGGCCAGTTTGCAGGTTTGGATGAGAACCGGAATGTGCCAGCGTTTGTGCTTCATACCATGGACGACGACGGCAGTAACATTCAGCAGATTACGTTTAACCAGAGCCACGACCTATACCCATTGGTAACTGATGGTGGCTCGATTCTATTCAGTCGTTGGGACAATGCCGGTCAAACCCGTAACAACGGGGTTAACCTTTACCGCGTAAACCCTGATGGCACAGGGCTGGCTTATCGCTACGGGCGAAACTCCCACGATTCTGTTCCAGCGGCTCCCGACATCGAGTACCTGAAGGCCCGCAAAACCGAATCAGATTCTGTGCTGGTGCCCTTGCGTGCTTTTGAAAGTGACAGTTATGCCTCCATGCCGGTCGAAATTGATATCGACAATTATGTGGATGCCGAAATGCGTATCGACGGCACTGAAGGAAACGGCCAAGTTCCTTTGGTTGCGGGTGTCAGGCTTGATGGCGAGTTGACGCTGGAGGGGCTCTATAGCTCCATTTCGCCCCTTATGGATGGCACCGGCAGGTATCTTGTGAGCTGGACTCCATGCCGACTCGAAGAGGCTGCATCTGGCCGAATCGTGAACTGCACCGAGGCGCGACTGGTATCTGACGCCTATGTTCCCGCGCCGCCGGTATACGGTATTTGGCTTCTCGATATTGCAAGCGGCACCCAAAAGCCCGTTGTGGTGCCCTTGGAGGGTGAGCAGTTTGACGAGGCCGTTCTAATGCGGGATCGTCCCTTGGAAGACTATATTCCTGACTCACAGTATACGGGGGAGGCCGCTCAGTTAGCGGATTCAGGCTACGGTATTTTACACATTCGCAGTGTGTACGATGTAGACGGTGTCGATATGGCGCCAAACGGTATCGCGACAACGGCAAATCCCTCCATTACACCAGTTGCGCAGCGCCCGGCCCGGTTCCTCCGCTTGGAAAAGCCGGTTTCCATGCCTGATGACAACGTATGGGACTTTGATAACAGCGCGTTTGGCCGCAGTCGTGGGCAGCTTATGCGGGAAATTCTCGGGTATGTGCCGGTAGAGCCGGATGGCTCGGTAAAAGTAGCTGTGCCGGCAAATGTCGCCTTTGCGGTCAGCGTGTTGGACGCTCAGGGACGCAGGATCAGCGATCGCCATCAAAATTGGCTGTCGGTGCGCCCCGGTGAAACTCTGGAATGTCAGGGTTGTCACGATTCCCAATCGCCCATTCCCCATGGTCGCCCCGGGGCGGGTCCGGATCCTGTCTGGGTTGGTGCGAGCACAACCGGCCTGCCTTTTCCGGGTGCAGACCCCACCCTGTTTGCCGATATGGGCGAAACCATGGCAGAGGTCTATGCGCGGACGCAGCAGCTGCGTCGGCCACTACCAGATCCGATATACAGCGAAGGTGAGTGGACGAACCTTGCCGGGAGTGTTGAGGATCGAACACTGGCCTATGAAAACCTGCAAACACCGCCTCCGGTGTCCACCGTGTGCGTAAACGATTGGACGGCCAATTGCCGGGTGGTTATCAATTACGAAGCCCATATTCATCCGCTTTGGGGCTTGAGCCGCGATGTTCTAGGCGTTGATGCAACATGCACCAGCTGCCATACCAACGCCGACGCTGCCGGTGTGCCATCCATTGCAGCGGCACAACTGGACCTTACAGACGGCCCTTCCGATGCCGAGCCGCTGCATTTTAAAGCCTATCGAGAGCTGCTCTTTCCCGATAACGAGCAAGAGCTCAGCGACGGTGTTTTGCGAGACCGGCTAGTCGATTCGGGCGAGGTGCTTAGAGATGAAGAGGGCGTGCCTATTCTGGATGAAAATGGTAATCAGCAACCTATTCTCGTTCCTGTGCCGGTGAGGTCCAGCATGTCCGTCAACGGTGCCCTCGCCAGCGAAGGGTTCCGGGATGTATTCGGAGTGGAGGGTTCCCATAGAGGTTTCCTGTCACCTGCGGAATTGCGCCTTGTAGCGGAATGGCTGGATTTAGGAGCCCAGTATTACAACAACCCATTCGCTGCTCCAGAAAACTGACCCGGGACCCACAACACACTCATGCCCATTGTCATTGTGTTACTCATGCTCTGTTTACCTGCGACTGTATGGGCGGGCTGGTTGTGGGGTGACGATGAACCTGCGCAGGTGGTTCAGGTTGTGGAGCCGTTTGTTACTTGGCGCACAGGCCCGGCGGTGGGGTATCCCGTATTTTACAGCAGTGAAAAGGGCGAATGGCTGACACTTTTACAACGCAAAACCGGCTGGGTAAAAGTACGTGACCGCAAAGGCCGTGAGGGTTGGGTGGCGGTGGCCGATATTGCCCAAACGAGAGATGCAACGGGTGAAAGGGTTACCCTCAGTGTGCCGGACTTAGCCGCGTTCATTGAGCGGAATGTTGAAGCCGGAATAATGATGGGAAGGTTCCAAGGTGCGCCGGTAACGGCCGGTTATGGAGGCTACTGGTTTACGCCCAATCTCGCCGCAGAGCTCTGGGGTTCGCAGATGCTGGGCAGCGCTTCGGAAATGTTGATGGTAAACGCCAACATTGTGCATCAGCCATTTCCCCATTGGCGGGTGTCGCCGTTTTTCACCCTCGGGGTAGGCCATATATGGGTGGACCCGAAAGCAACCTTGGCGGTGCCCGAGGAACGAGACAACAGCGTTGGCCATGCGGGTGTGGGGTTGCGAGCCTACATCTCAGAGCGTTATTTCATACGGGCCGAGGTTAAGGACTACAAAGTCTTTACCAGCCGATCAACCAATGAAGAAGCGACAGAATGGAAAATCGGACTAAGCATCTTTTTCTGACCGGGTTTTGCCTTGCACACCTTATGGCTGTTGCGCCTTCGGTGTTTGCTGCAGATGAGACCGAGCGCGATGACCGGCCTTTAATCGAGCCGGATGTAAAGCCTGTGCCTGTTGATCAAGCGCTCATTGATACCGAAAACTTCGAGATAGGCGCCTTTGCGGGTGTGCTTAACATTGAGGATTTTGAATCGTCGTTTGTGTACGGAGGCAAGCTTACCTACCACCTGAGTGAATCGTTTTTTTTCGAGGCTGGGGTAGGCTTTGCCGAGGCCGGTACAACCAGTTTCGAGAATCTTGCGGGCAACGTACAGGTGCTAACAGATAGTGAGCGTGATTACAGCTATTACAACATCAATCTTGGCTACAACATTCTGCCCGGACAGGCGTTTCTTACTGAAAACTATGCGTTTAATACCAACTTCTATCTAATTGCCGGTGCTGGCGCAACCGACTTTGGAGGCGATACCCGCTTTACTCTCAACGCCGGAGCTGGCTACCAAATTTTGCTTACAGACAGCCTTGCGATACACCTTGGTGTACGCCAGCACTATTACCAGATTGATGTGGTGGGCGCGGAGAAAACATCCATGAACACCGAGATCAGCACTGGGCTGTCGGTCTTTTTCTAAATACAGGAGCCTTGAAATGAACAACCCAGTTAAAGCCGCCGCATTGGTACTGGCATTGTCTGGCGCCGCAACCTTGGCACAGGCAGAGGCGATTAACGTTCCGGCTCCGGATTTCACGTTGAAAAGCCGAGCTGGGGACAATATTCGGCTTGAAGATCATCGCGGCGAAGTGGTTATGCTTAATTTCTGGGCCTCCTGGTGCGGCCCTTGCAGACAGGAAATGCCATTAATGGACGATCTCTACGGCCGTTATCAGGATTTAGGTTTTACAATTTTGGCGGTGAACGTGGATGAAAACCGGGGTGAGGCCTTACGTTTTCTCGACAAGGTACCGGTGAGCTACCCGATCCTGTACGACCCGAAAAGCTCAGTTAGCGAGCTTTACGAGGTGCCTGCCATGCCCACGACCGTGATGATCGATCGCGATGGCAACGCCCGCTACATTCACTATGGCTACAAACCCGGTTACGAAGACGAGTATGAAGCCCAAATTAGAGAGTTGGTGCGAGAGTGATTCCCGGGTGGGCAAGTGTAATGTGTAAAACAACCGCCATTGTGCCTTTGCTTGTGGCATTAATGCTGTCGGCGACCGCTGGGTGTAGTTCTATAGAGCCTTGGGTAAAACCCTATGAAAGGGATCGCTTAGCCGACCCAATCATGAGCCTGAGCCGCCACGGCAAAGCGGATTCGTATATGAACCATGTGTATCAATCCAGAGAGTCTGCCCGTGGAGCGGAAGGTGGCGCGGGAGGTGGTTGTGGGTGTAATTGATGGCCGCAGTTTGTGCAGGCTGCTGTGGCCAAGTCTCACAGCCATGGTTCTATGCCCACTTGCGCAAGCTGCAACCCTGCCTGTTGATAGCGTAGACATGCTCTACCATCGCTACGATGGCGGAGGCATGGTAATCGACGGCCCTGTCATTTTGGCGCGCAAGAGTGTTGGGCCGCAGGTGTCGGTGTCTGGGCAGTATTACGTGGATATGGTGTCTGCGGCCTCTGTCGATGTACTGGCAACCGCAAGTGCCTACAAAGAAGAACGCACTGAATACACACTCGGTGTCGACTATTTGTACGACCGGGCGATTATGAGTATGGGCTTTACCAACAGCTCGGAGAACGACTACGAAGCCAATACCCTCTACTTCACTGTAAGCCAAGAGTTCTTTGGCGGAATGTCTACGGTCACTCTTGGCTATGCAGGTGGCTGGGATGAAGTTGGCAAGCGTGGTAACGACAGTTTTAGTGAAGACGCCGACCGCCGCAACTTCCAACTCGGCCTGAGTCAGGTGCTCACTCGCAACATGCTGGTTGGGCTGGATTTGGAAGTGGTTACGGATGAGGGGTTTTTGCAGAACCCCTATCGCCAGAACCGGTATTTGGATCCGAATGATGCCACTGCATTTCTTTACCAGCCCGAGCGTTACCCGGAAACCCGAACCAGTACAGCGGTGGCTGCACGAGCGATTTATCACCTGCCTTATCGAGCCTCCATTCGTGGCGAGTACCGGTATTTTACGGATACCTGGGGCATTCAGGCCCACACGGTTCAATTGGGCTATGTGCACGGCCTGAACCAACACTGGTCGTTGGAAGGCTCGGTTCGCTATTACCGCCAGAGTGAGGCGGATTTCTACAGTGATCTATTTCTTTATGAAAACTCACAGAACCATTTGGCGAGAGACAAGGAAATGAGTGCGTTTTCGGGCACAACCCTGGCAACCGGTGCGGTCTATGAGTGGAAGCAAACGTCCTTGCCCGGCATCAAACGCCTGCAATTCAGCTTGCTGCTGGATTGGCTGAATTTCGATTATGACAATTTCCGGGATGTAACCGCTTCGGGCAATTACTTGCCGGGAGAGGAGCCGCTTTATTCATTTGATGCACTGGTGACCAGAGCATCACTGATTCTTGAATATTGAGTAAGCAGGAAACCAGATTATGACGGATTCATTGAAAACCTTGGCCACCGCCCTTCTGGCTGCATTGATGCTGCTCACGGGTGCTGCTTTGGCAGCCGAACCTGATGCAGCCGACGATAGCAGAGCCGTTGCGGAGCGCGTTGAGGATCTCAAAAAGAAAGTCATTCGCCTTAACCGGGATCTTTTTATTCTGGAAGAGGATCTGTTGTTTCCCGCTAGCACCCAATTTGCCGTTTTCCTAAGCGTCGACGCAGGCCAATTCTTAAAGCTGGACGCGGTGAAGTTAAAAGTTAACGGCGAGATTGTAGCTTCCCACCTCTATACGGAGCGTCAGGTCACTGCTCTTGAACGGGGCGGCATGCAGCGTTTGTATATGGGTAACCTCAAAACCGGAACCCACGAGGTCACAGCTTTTGTAGAAGGTATGGGGCCAGACAATCGCGCCTACAAACAAGCAGCTACTCTGGCGTTTGATAAGGGTACCGAGACGGCGGCTCTGGAAATTCGTATTCAAGATCGTTCATCGGATTACCAGCCAGTGGTTTCTATTGTGGAGTGGGAGTGAACCGGCCTGTGGCTTTGCTCCCAAGAGCACCTAAGCCTGATTTAGGCTCGCGTTTAGTTGCGGCAGCCGTAGCCTGCCTGTTGTTTATGCTCGATGCAGCCGTGGTTATTGCTGATGTAGCGCCAGCAAGGGCCAAGGACCCTGTGTACGGATGGGTACTCTATAACTACCATCAAGGCGAGGCACTCAAAGCGCTAACCTTGCTGGAGGTTGCCCGTGAACGTGGCGGCATTCGTGGCCATGGAGCCTATCCGGAATTAGTCGAAGGCGGGCTAATGCTTTCCTACGGAATGCCGCGGGAAGCTCGCGATCTCTTCACCCGGTTACTTGAAGAGACCAAGGCTACTGACACTCAACCTGACATAAATGAAAGCAGTGCAGGTGAGCGCGGCGCAGACTCTGGCGTAACTCTGGCGCCCGGTATACGCAGCCAAGCGTGGTTTTATCTCGGTAAAGTCTTCTACTTAGAGGGTGACTACCCTCAAGCCCATGAAAACTTTCAAAAGGTGGATGCGCTGGTACTAGAAGAAAGTAACTCAGAGTTATACGCAGAGTGGCTCTACCTGAGAGCAAGGTTAGCCATGTTGTCCGATAGCGATAACAGCAGTTACGCAAGCTCTCATGAAAGCCCTCGTGAAAACCCTAGCATGAATGCGAGCGGCAAGACGCTGGTGGAGTACCTGCGTGCACAACTAAAACACTCAGGCTTATGGGCTCATTATTTGAGTTACAACCTAGCTATGGCCGAGGTTACGGCCGGTGATGTCGAGAAAGCACAGCAAAGTCTGCGAAAACTGATTTCCGGTATGGAAGGCGAGACGCCAACAAATCATAGGAATTCTGAGTATCGTGCTTTGTTGGATAAAAGCCGGTTATCGCTCGCTCGGCTGTACCTGAGAGAAACCCGGTTTAATGACGCGTTAAGGCTATTAGGCGCAATGCCTCTGGACAGCGTATTTTCCGATACAGCGTTATACGATTACGCCGTTGCAGCGGCAGAGCAGGGCCAGTTGCAACGGGCTTTGGATGCGTTGGAGGCACTGTCGCAACGCACCTTGTTTCTATCCTGGCGCGAGCAGGTACCCTACGCCCGGGGATACGTGCTTGAACAGTTGAACCAGCCCCGTAAGGCGCTAAATGCCTTTGCTCAGGCTTCCGAGCACTACGAGTCTCGTGGTCGAGAGCTCATTGCGACGCGTCAGAGTCTGACTGAAGAGAGTTTGATGGCGCGCTTGAGCTTTCTCCGGAACAACGACGACATTGCAACAGACGCCTACGGTCGCCTGCGGGTGATGCCCTCGGATTTTGGCATTTCAGATGTGCTGGCAACGGAGCCTTTCCAGCAGGCCTTGAGCGAACTCAATGAGCTTTACCAGATGCGGGCCTTGCTGATACGGCGGGAAGGCCAACTCGGCACCTTTGAAACTATGTTGGAAACCCGCCGGGTACAGCGCGAACGCCGAAGTCGTGAGGCGCGCTTTGAACTGGAGCAGCAAAAGGCGGAGGAATGGGTGGAGCAACAAACTTCGTTTCGCGCGGAGATTGAAGCTGCCCTTGCGGCTGAAGATGTCGGCTTCTTTATGACAACGAAGCAGAAAGAACTCAAGGCTAGGCTGGACAGGGTTGCCGCGACCCTTGCACAGCTTCGTGATGGCTCACTTGGCAACGGCAACAGTGCCGAGCACCAGCGCGATAAGTATGCGCGAATGAAAGCCTACTTCGACTGGACCCTCGCGAACGATTACGGCGTAAATCGCTGGGCTGCACAGAAACAGTTGCGTGAATTGAATGCGGAAATGCAACAGTTCGAGAGCCAAAGAGCAGCCATAGAAGCTCTGATGTCAGGTGATGAAAAGCATGATGAGTTGGCAGGTCGACTCATCCGCAAAGGCGAGGACATTCAATCGCTGAAAGCGCAGGTACAAGAAGCCATAGCGCAAGCACGCAGTATTCTCATGGAGCGCTTGGATAAGGCCCTTGAACAGCAGGGCAGGGAACTGCGGCGCTATCTGGTGGCATCCCGCCATGCGCAAGCACGGCTGGCGGACCAACTGTTCCGGGCAGGCCAGAACGCGGAGGCCGCTAATGAGTAAGAGCCGCCTAACCCGTGAGTTTTCGGCCTGCAATTGTTCTCTCAAAGCTGCCCGAGCATTAACGCCCCTAGTATCGGCTCTGTTGATTGCTGGGTGTCAGACTCTGTGGTGGGGGCAGAGCGACGGAGATATCCCCGTTGCTGAGCTGGGCACCCTTGCTTCTCTTACTTCTCGAAATACACAACCTGCGACAGAGCTTAAAGAGCTTGGGGCAACGCCGGATCAGCTGCCAGCGAATCGGGTCTCTCTTGAATCCGTGATGCGCGGTTATCAGGATTTACTGCCGCTGGTGGACGACCCCACCAAACAGATCACGATTCGACACAGGCTTGCGGATCTCGAATTCGCCCGGGCCGAACGCATACTGGCGGATTCAGCAGAGGATGACCTGTCTGGCGCCATCGCAGCATACAGAAGCTTGTTGGCGGATTACCCGGAACGTGATGGGAACGACCAGATATACTACCAGCTGGCAAGAGCCTATGAGTTGCGCGGCATGACCAGTGAACAGCTGGCTGTGCTGGATACTCTGGTATCAAGGTACCCGAGGTCAGCCTACTGGGAAGAGGCACAGTTTCGCCGTGGCGATATCCTGTTTATAAACGGCCGCTATTCGGAAGCAGAACAAGCGTTTGCTGAAGTCACACGGGCAAGCAGCGCACGCAACTCAGACTCATCCTTCGAAATGAACGCCCATTACATGAAGGGGTGGAGTCAATTTAAACAGGGCGAGTACCAGCAAGCACTGTATAGCTACATAGCTGTGCTGGATTTGATCATGCCGGTTGAAAGGGCGGTAGAAATGCCGGATCAGCCTTATCAAACCCTTACTGAAGATCTGTTCCGGGTTTTTGGTCTTTCACTGTCTTATCTTGATGGTGCTGAAACCCTTCAATCCCTATTTCGCCAAACAGGCAGCCGACCTTACGAAACACTGGTGTACGATCGCTACGCCACCTTGCTCGTTGAGCGTGAACGATACAGCGACGCGATTGCGGTTTTTGATGCTTTTATTGAAGAACGTCCGCAAAGCCGGTGGGCGCCACGTTACTCTATGCGCGCAATCGACACCCTCGAGTTAGCCGGTTTTGATAAGTTTGTTCCTGGTCGTAAAGCAGGGTTTATAGCAAGCTATGGAATATACAGCGACTTCTGGCAGGAGGCTGATTCTGAAACGCAGGCTTATATTGAAAGCCAACTTGAAATACTGCTGCCGGAGTTAGCAGACCGCCACTATTTGCTGGCAGGGGAAGAGCGACGGCAAGGGCGCAAGCCTCAAACTCCTCAGAACCGCGAGGCAGATAGAAGCGAACGAAGCTTGAGTGCGGAAGAGCACTACCGACAGGCTGCGGCTTACTACGCTGAGTTTGCCGCTACTTTTCCGGATCACCCGCGTACGCCGGAGCGGTTGTTTCTGTTGGCCGAAACCTATGTAGAACTGAGAGAGTGGCCAGATGCCATCAGCGCGTTTGAACGTGTTGCCTATGATTTTCCAGCCGCTGGCTCTGTGTCCGATCGTGCCGCGGAGGCGGGTTATGCCTCGGTGCTGGCCTACCGGGAATATGCCCGCAATTGGATGGATAAAACAACGGTGGATCTTTTCGCTCTGCAAGAGATGCAACAGCTCAACCGCCTTCGATTTGTAAATGCATACCCGGAAGACCCCCGCGGACCGAGCGTTTATTACATCGCTTTGCAACGGGAATTTGACCAGCAAAACCTTGAAGAGGTAATCCCCATGGCCGAGCGCTTGGCCACCTGGACCCCGGCAGCAGATCCTATGTTGGTTACCGAGGCTTTACTGCTGGCGGGCCACAGTCTGTTTGAGCTTGGGCGCTACGCTGAAGCCGAACAAACCTACCGTGATGCACTGGCTATGATGGCCGCTGAAGACGATAGGCGCTCTGGTATAGAAGAAAACATGGCAGCAGCGGTATTTCGTCAAGCAGAAGGGCTGGCGAGAGTTGGAAATTTAGACGCTGCCGTAACTGAGTACCTGCGTGTTGGCGCCGTTGCGCCAGCTTCTATACTGAATGCTAATGCGCAATACGATGCAGCCTCTCTTTTGGTTGGCGCCGCACGCTGGGACCAAGCGATTAACGTACTAACCGGGTTTCGCTCGCGTTTTCCCGAGCATGAGTTGATTCAAACTGTACCAGCAAAATTGGCCCTTGCTTATCGGGAAACGGGACAATGGGAAAAGGCCGGAGACGAGTTGAATCTAATGGTGGCAATGGCCACCACACCAGAGGAGCGCCGGCAAAACCTGCAGATAGCAGCAGAGCTTTACGATCAGGCCGGTAATCACGCCAAAGCTATAGATACCTGGCGGCAATACGCCAATCGTCACCCCGAGCCAGCGGACATCTATATGGAAGCGGCCAACCGACTGGCCGAGCTTTACCAAATCCGTGGTGACATTGAGAAGCGGAATATCTGGTTAAATCGGCAAATGGAGAAGGTTGATCAAAGCCCCGAGCTTGTAGATGAACGCATGCGCTACTTGGCCGCATCTGCCTCCGCAACTCTGGCGCGGGATGCTTTGGCACGCTACGACAGTATCCGCCTGACCTTACCTCTGAATAAAAGCATGGTGGCCAAAACGAATGCACTGGAAACGGCTGTGCGTGCCTACCAAAAAACAGCGAGCTATGGGCTGTCGTCGTATGCCACAGAAGCTGGCTTTCAGATTGCTCACATATACAGCCGCCTCGGCGCAGATTTGATGGATTCCGAACGTCCGGAAGGCCTCAGCGAACTGGAGCTTTCGCAATACGAGCTCTTGTTGGAAGAGCAGGCTTATCCATTCGAAGACAACGCTATAGATATCCACGAACAAAACATACTCCGTGCCCGTGAGGGTATTTTCGACGAGTGGGTACAACGTAGCTATGAATCCTTGCGTCGCCTGCTTCCCGGCCGCTACAACAAGCCTGAAGTTACCGCCGGGGTGGTTCATGAACTGGGATAAGAATCTAAGCGCAACGCTTCTGCTACTGTTGCTTCTGTCTGGTTGTGCGCTGGCGCCCGGGGGGGTGGATACACTAGAAAACAAGGACGCTCTGAAAGAATCGGAAGCGCACTTGCAGGCGGCATTCGCTGAAGCCGTTGTGTTGATGCAAAACGGCGATACGGATGAGGCCGGAGCCCGCTTTGAGCAGATGGCTGCACAGTACCCGCAGCGGCCTGGCCCTATTGCCAATTTAGGCTTGCTGGCGTTTCAGGCAGGTGACATGGAGCTCGCCCGAAACCGGTTTGAACAGGTTTTGAGTATAGACCCGGCACACCCGGTTGCGCTCAACCATCTTGGTGTTATTGCCCGGATGACCGGTGATTTCCCGGCAGCTGAACGACATTACCGGAAGGCCCTCGCTGCGCATCCCGAGTACTTGCCCGCAATACTCAATTTGGCATTTTTGTTGGACATATATCTTGGGGAACCAGCCAAGGCTCTGCTGTTGTATGAGCAATACAAAACACTCGCAGAAGACCCCGACCCACGATTGAAAGACTGGATGTTCGATGCAAAAAACAGAATTTAGCGCGAGGTACAGGGCATGAGACCAACAGGAAGAAGAATTCTATTTGTGGGTCTGACATTGCTTTACGGTTCGTTTGCCCAAGCTCAGGAGTCGGCCATAGTGACCATTGAAGGCACCCGTATTAGGGGCGATCAGGAGGTGCCTACTGTGATGTATTTGGTGCCCTGGCAGCCAGCAAACGTGGAGGAGCTCCGGGCACCCGATGAGCAATTAATAGTGGAGCACCAATTTGCGCCGTTAGAGCGCTACGAGTTTCAACGGTTTGTCCGCTATCATGATGCATTCAATAATGAGCAGGGCGCAGTGAAACCGGAGGTTCAGTGAGATGTGTGTCACAGTGCATCTGTGCCCGAGTGCAAACTACAACAAACCACAACAAAGACTTCTGCTAACTTAACCCCTTTAAGGCAGAGCAGCGCTTAGACTATCTCAAAATTCGGACTATGGAGTGCCCAGAATATGATCGATACCGCCGTTCGCTTCTTCCAGGAAGGTGGCTTTTTTATGTTTCCGATCGCCGTTGTGCTGATCATCGGACTCATTGTAGCCATTGAGCGATACGTATACTTATCTGCTCAAAAGATAACCAATCGCAGGGATTTCAACCGTCTGCACCAGATGATTGCAAAGCGAGATTTCAAGGGGGCGCTCAATTACGCCCAGGAATCCGGTACCGGCATGTCGACCATGATCGGCTATGGCCTTCAGCGGTTAGCACGTCGTCAGGGCCGTGAAGACATAGAATACGCGATGGAAGAGGGGCTACTGGATGTTATTCCGCGCCTTGAAAAGCGCACTCAATATCTTGCAACCCTCGCCAATATTGCAACACTGCTTGGTCTATTGGGCACCATCATTGGTTTGATTGCCGCATTTACAGCAGTTGCTGCCGCTGACCCTGCGCAAAAAGCCAGTTTGCTGTCCCAGAGTATTTCTGTGGCCATGAACACCACTGCTTTTGGCCTTATGTCGGCAATCCCCATGTTGTTGGTTCATTCCGTTCTGCAAACCAAGACCAATGAGATTGTAGACAGCTTTGAAATGGCCGGTATCAAGGTTCTTAACCTGCTCAGCGATGGCACCGGATCGCGCCCGGGTGCCCCGGCGCAAGCCGCATCGCCTGCTGCCCCGGCGGCAGCGTCGGCCTGATAACCAGTTGAAGGATTTCAGGCTATGAGACGGAAACATCGTCGATTACAGAGCGAGCCGGATCTCGACATCACGCCATTTATGAATCTCATGATTGTGCTGGTACCGGTGTTGCTTTTGAACATGGTGTTTGCACACACCAGTGTTCTGGAACTCAACTTTCCCACCGGCGAGAGTCTTGCAGCAGAACAGACTGAAGAGTTGCAAATACAGGTGGTGATCCACGGGGATCGGTTTGTGGTTGCGGATAATCAGGGCGGCGTTATCAAAGCCATTGCGCAAAACAACGGCGAGTACGATTTCGCCGTACTCAAAGACGTTATGAAGGAGCTGAAAAGCCGTGTTCCCGAGAAAAGGGATATCATTATCATGCCGTCTCAGGAAACCTCCTATCAGGTTTTGGTGAGCGTGATGGACACGGTTCGTTCCTACGATGCCGTCGTTGCAGGCAATCTGGTGGAAGCAGAGCTGTTCCCCGAGATTTCTCTGGGTGATGCGCCGGTAACCGATACTGACGAAGCGCAAGAAGCCGGGGGGAAATCATGAAAGAATCCGCAAAAGCCCGCCGTTTGAAGCGCCACCACAGGCGCAACAAGAACCAGAGCAAGATGAATCTGGTGTCGCTAATGGACATCTTTACGATTCTTGTGTTCTTCCTGATGGTTAACTCATCGTCTGATGTGCAGGTGCTTAACCAGAGCAGTGCCATTAAGCTGCCGGACTCTTCAGCTGTGCAGCCGCCGGATGATGTGCTCGCACTGATAGTGACCGATCAGGACATCCTCATAAACGGGCGCTTAATTATCAAGCGCGAAGCGCTGCAAAACCTTGAAGGGCAGGTAGAGCCGGGGCTTAAACAGGAGCTGGATTATCAGGCTAGCCGGTCGGGTGCACCAGCACCGGAAGCCGGGCGGGCGATTACCATTTTGGCAGACCGCGAGCTGCCCTACGATCTACTCAAAAAAATCATGTCGACCTGTGTGGATGCAGGGTATGCGAGCATATCGCTAGCGGTTAACCAACGTTCTAAAGAGAGCACCGGGGTATGACCCGGAATCAAGCTGAGTATGGGTATAGGTTGCCTTGGAGTCAGGAGAGTGGAGAGCGCAAGCGGTTGCTTTCTATTGCTCTGGTTGTGGCACCGTTGTTCGTGGCCTTTGCCGGTTACGTCAGCTTGATTGAGTTGCCTGAAATAGATAGGCAAGTGGCGGAAGCCTTACCGCCGCAATTGGCCAAATTGGTGATCGAGAAGAAAGAGCCCCCCAAGCCGGTTTTGCCTGAGCCAGAGCCCATACCTGAGCCAGAGCCGGAACCTGAAATAAAACCGGAAGCAAAGCCGGTTGAGGTAGAGCTTGCTAAACCGGAACCCCAGCCCGAACCTAAACCCGAGCCTCCGGTGCCTGAGCCAGAGCTAAAAGAAGTACCGAAGCCTGAAGCTGTTGCCCAAGCCCGTGAAAAAGCAAAAAACACAGGTATTTTGGCGATGGGTGACGAGCTTTCAAAGCTCAGTTCACTGGCTAACTCGATAAAGCTGGATACACCGTTGGCACAAACTGCCGAGCCAATCACCAGAAAAACCGAAGATACTTTGGCTGCTAGAGCTACCACCAATGCGCGCAGTGCAGGTGTTCAGGACGCTGCGCTTGAGCGGGAAAGCCGTCAGCTTGCGTTGGCAGAGCGTGAAAGGGCAGAAGTAGCGGAAGCTGAACGTGTTGCCGAAGCCAGAGAAGTTGTACGGCGCGAAAAGCAGGAAACCGCCTCCCGAACACGGAGCAAGGAAGATATGAGGCGAACAATGGATGCGAACAAGTCCGCTATTTACAGCATCTACAACCGTGAACTTCGGCGTAAACCGTCACTGCAGGGAAGCATTACCCCCGAATTGGTTATTGAGCCCAGTGGCGTTGTGTCCAAATGCTCAGTGGTTGAATCGACACTGGGTGAGCCGGGGCTGGAGAACAAAATCTGTAACCGGCTAAAGCTTGTGAATTTCGGATCGCGGCCCGGAATAGGCCAGACAACGATCCGTTACCCGATTGAGTTGCTGCCCGGCTGACGGCTTTCAATTTATTGGAAAGCCCAATACACCGGAGAGCGCCTAAGCTTCAAAAATTCCCGCTTTAGGGTTTTACCCAGCGGCTTCTGCCGCCTTCACCCGTACATAGCTACCGGGTGCGTCTTCGATGACTGCAAGGTCGCGATCCCCGGGTACCCTTGCGGCGACAGGCTCACCGGCATACTGCTGTATCCATTCCAGCCAATGCGGCCACCAGGACCCCGGGTGGTCCTCTGCGGTTTCAAACCATTCATCAGGGTTCTCGCTCATGGTTTCGTTTGTCCAATAGCCGTACTTTTCTTTATAGGGCGGATTAATTACCCCCGCAATGTGGCCTGAACCAGACAAGACGAAACGCACATCGCCACCATGAACAAGCGCGCCTTTGTAGGTGGTCTTCCACTTGGCAATATGATCCTGCCGTGCCGAAAGGAAAAACGAAGGCACATCGATTTCTCTGAGGTTGATGCTCTCTCCCGCAAAACTGAGCGCATCTGGCTCAACCAACTTGTTGTTGAGGTACATCTCGCGCAAATAGAAACTGTGCATGGCTGCAGGCAGGTTGGTGCCATCCGTATTCCAGTACAATAGGTCAAAGGCCGATGGCTTCTTCCCTTTCAGGTAGCTGTTCGTCCAGAACGACCAGAAAAGTTCGTTCTCCCTAAGCAGATTGAAGGTAAATGCCATAGCGCGGCCATCGAGATAGCCTTTGTGTTCCAGCATGCGTTCAATGCCGCGGATTGAATGCTCATTGATGAACACGCCAATGCCGCCGGGATCGGAAAAGTCCAAAAGGCTGGTCAAGTAAGTGGCGCTAACGACTGGCTCTTTCCCTTTCTTCTTTAGCCAGGCTAGAGTTGAAGCCAGTAGGGTTCCGCCAATACAGTAGCCGAGAAGGTTCATTTGGTCTTCGCCGGTGGCCGCCGTTACTGCCTCCATAGCCGCCAAAGGGCCTTCCAGCATATAGTTTTCCCAAGCTTTGTCTCGCATCTCAGGCCCGGGGTTACGCCAGGATATAACAAAAACGGTCTGGCCCTGATTAACCAGCCACTGTATGAAAGAGTTTTTGGCTGTGAGGTCGAGGATGTAAAATTTGTTGATCCAAGGCGGCACAATAAGCAAGGGGCGCTTACTCACGCTTTCTGTTGTCGCCGTGTACTGGATAAGCTGCATCAGATCATTTTGATACACCACTTTGCCCGGCGTGGTCGCAAGATTACCGCCCACTTCGAATGCGGACCTGTCCGTCATGCCGACATTGAATAGCGAAGGATTTTGGCGGAAATCGTCAATAAGCAGCCGGGTGCCATCGACCAGATTCATCCCCTTGCGCTCCCAGGTTATTTTCAGCGCTTCGGGGTTTGTTATAAGAAAGTTGGCAGGGGAGAGGGCGCTGGTGAGCTGGCGCGCGTAAAACAGCATCTGCTCACGACCTGCAGGCGGCAGCCCCTCCATCTCTTCTACCCAATTAAGAAATGCTCTGGAATTGATCAGGTAAGATTGGTGCAGGACATCGAATGGCAAACGAGTGTGCCATTCCTCTGCTTTAAAACGCCGGTCATCTGGATCTGCTTTGGCTACCTGCTCCTTTTCCTGTCCGGTCAGCCGGGCTAGAGCATAGGCTCCAAGGGCCGCATGCTTGCGGGCGAGGTCTACTTCAGCGCCTATAAAGCGTAACGGATGCAGAAGCAGGTCTTCAGCCATGGCTCGATAGGCATCTGACATTTCTGTCAGAGTGGAGAGCTTGGCGGCATCCATCATGCCGGAATCCCCCAGCAACTTCTCGAGTTGCTTTTGACCTTCGCGCACTTTTTTTTCAAACGTACCAACCAGTTGGTTGGTTTTTTTTCCTAGCAGATCCAATCCCAGCATAGTGTGCTCCAATTACTTGGTATCGGGGGCTTCTTCGGATTCGCCAGAGACGGCTTGCTGCATCTCTTCGCGGGCTTCCTTAAGATAGTTCTGCCATGCCTTCCAATCCTCGGTGAGTTGTTCACTCATGGTTTTCAGGGTTTCTGCTTGGTCGCCAGTCACAGCCTTGAGGTCTTCAAGGTTGCGCACTTCCGATACTTTCTTCGCTTGCTCCATGGTTACGTCAGCGTAACGACGGAAGGCGCTCATCTGCATTTCTGCAGCCTTGCTGAATTGCTCGAAAAGCGCCTGATTAATGCGTGTAGCTTTTTCAAACATATCGTTGGTCATTAGAACAGCTCCTTTGTGTATGATGATTGCATCATCCTTATTGTGACTGCTCCAGCATGCCATAATCATGACGGACATCAACTAAAGGGTCTGCTTATACTCTGGCGAGACCTATAGATATTTGTAAGAAGCGGAGCTGAGTGTTTCCATGTCTGAGCAGCATTTAGATGTCGTGCAAGGCTATCCCAAAAGCCGGTTGATGGGCTTAATTCTGGGTGCCGGTTTTTTTTTGATGACCATTCTCGTACCGCCACCTGAGTCTATGGCGATAGAAGCATGGTCGGCACTTGGCCTGATGCTGCTGATGGCAACTTGGTGGTCAACAGAAGCCATACCTATACCTGCCACGGCTCTGCTGCCCATTGTGCTTATACCAGGGCTCGGTTTAGGGACTGTGTCTCAGGCAACATCCCCTTACGCTCATCCCATCATTTTTCTTTTTCTAGGTGGCTTTACTCTGGGTCTTGCTATGCAGCGTTGGGATCTTCACCGCCGCATTGCCTTAATGACGCTCAAGACAGTTGGCAATCAACCGAAGCGCCAAATTGCCGGCTTCATGTTGGCGACGGCCTTCCTGAGCATGTGGGTGAGCAATACAGCAACCGCAATCATGATGCTGCCTATAGGTTTGTCGGTTATTTCGATGATGGGTAATGGCCAGTCGGAGAATGTCCAGCGTTATGCTACGGCATTGCTGCTGGGTATAGCATACGCCGCCAGTGTAGGTGGCATTGCCACTCTTATTGGTACTCCGCCCAACGCACTTCTGGCAGCCTACCTTAGCGAGACCCAAGGGGTATCTGTGGGGTTTGCCCAGTGGATGCTGCTTGGTGTTCCCGTTGCCACAGTCATGCTGGTTCTAATTTGGTGGTGGCTAACCCGTAGAGGTTTTGGCCTATCTGCACAGGAAGGTGCCGGTCAGGCTATTGATGATGAGCTCGCGGCTCTCGGCGACATGAGTCGAGGCGAAAAACTGGTGGCTGCGGTGTTTGTGCTAACAGCCAGTGCGTGGATCTTTAGGCCACTGCTCTCTGCCAGTGCCATGCCTTGGCTTACGGATACCGGCATTGCGATATCCGCAGCGATTGCCATGTTTATTATTCCGGTCAATGTGCGCCAACAAACGTTTGTTCTCGACTGGGACACGGCCAAAGCGATTCCATGGGGTGTGCTTTTGTTGTTTGGTGGCGGTCTTGCCATGGCCGGAGTTATCAGCAGTTCCGGGCTGGCTAGCTGGATTGCTGCGAGCATGGGCGCGGCAAGTGCGCTGCCGGTGATTGTTTTGATTATGCTGGTGGTGGCGGTCATTATTTTTCTCACGGAAGTAACCAGCAACACGGCAACTGCAGCTGCTTTTTTGCCTCTTCTTGGCGCGTTGGCGCTTGCTCAAGACGCGTCACCTCTTCTGTTGACAATTCCGGCGGCTATTGCTGCGAGTTGCGCATTTATGATGCCCGTTGCAACGCCACCCAACGCTATAGTGTTCTCTAGTGGACATATGAAAATCGGCGATATGATCCGAGCTGGTTTTGCACTGAACGTGATGGGCATTGTGGTTGTTACTTTGCTGTGTTATCTGCTTATGGATTTTGTCTTCAAGATGTGACAGCAGTGCTGTCGCAGCGCCAGATTTGAGGCACAGTTATCTTTAAACGCTCTGCTATTTCGGTATCTTCCCGTAACAATATGTAATCCGATAAATGCTACGGATAACAACAAACAGGGATTTCGTCTGACATGCTGCTGGTGCTCGCTGGGTCCATTCTTACATTCGCCATGGTGCAAGAAGCTACTGTGGTAGAACCCTTTGAAAAGGGTTCTGTGGTCATCGAACAAAAGGTCGATGCCAGCCCGGTGGAATTGCGTTCGGATTTTCGCATTGAACCGCTGGTCGAGCAGAAGTTCCGGAATATTGTGCGTCAGGCCTACGACTACAGTTGCGGTAGTGCAGCCCTGACCACCATTCTCAATTTTTATTTGGGGCGCACTTTGTCTGAGCGCCAAGTAATGGAAGGCCTGCTGCATTACGGCGAAAGCGACCGCATCGTCTCGCGCCGGGCCTTTTCCATGCTCGATATGAAACGCCTAGTGACGGCGCTTGGTTATCCGTCGGGCGGCTTCCGCGCGACCATTGACGATCTGATTGATCTCGACCACCCGGCTATTGTTCCAATACACCATGCGGGCTTTAAGCACTTTGTTGTGCTCAGAACCATTCGTGACGGGCGTGTATACGTGGCGGATCCGGCCGTAGGTAATTTGTCGTTTACGCTGGCTCAGTTTGAGGAAAAGTGGGACGACAACGTTCTGTTCATCGTTTTCCCGGGCAGCGATAAGCCGCTAGACAATCTGGAACTCAAGGAAGAAGACCTGCGCTTTGTAGATGACCAAACCATGACGCTACTGGCTCTGGAACGAATGCCAGCGTTTCATGAATCGACAGCTAGACGTATCCAGAACGTACTCGAACGTCAGAAGAACAACCCTGACGGCAGTGTTGAGAATACCCGAAAGCAATTGCATTACCGTCGCAATTAACATTTGCCCGGCACATTGTCTGGCTTAGAACTATTACCAATAAAAATTAAGGGAGTTAGGATGAATCGTTGGTTTATGCGAGGTCTTATCCTTGTTTCCGCGGCAGGTTTGCTTCCGGGCATGGCCCTGGCGCAGGACGACAATGTAGGTCAGGCGAGGGATGCACTCGCAAAGCAGGAGGGGGATGAAGACTCTTCGCGCCAGCTTGAGGAAGTGTTTCAAGCTGCGGAGAAAAACTACTCCTTGCAGAAAAAAGGTACCCACTCCCTTAACTATTCGTTCGATTATTCCTATACCGCCGACCAGCGGCTGGATCTTGCGATTACAAACGGCTCTGTGCGGAATCTGGATGTGGTGCCCTCCGCAACCCACAACTTTACTAATTCTTTCTCCTACGATTTCGGCCTTTTGGACAACCTGACGGTTGGCGCCAGAGTGCCTTTGGTCGTGAAGTACGATACTGAAGATGAACTGAACGTTTACGATCTCGGCGATGTATCCTTCACAGGGCGTTGGCAGCCTTTTTCCTACGTACCCGGCAAGATGTCGACAACCCTATTCGGCACCTTTACCAGTAAAACCGGTGTTAGCCCGTACGAAATAGACATCAATGAACAGCTTTCGACCGGTAGCGGGTATTACTCTGTTGGCGGTGGTGCAAGCCTTTCAAAAGTGCTTGACCCGGTTGTTGTGTTCGGGTCTGTGAGTGTTACCTACAACTTGCCTGCTGAGGATTTACAGCAAGTACGTGGTGCGCGGCTGCTTGACAAGGTTGAACCAGGATTTGGCCTTTCCGGCTCTGCCGGGTTTGCCTATTCGCTTTCCTATGATATTTCCCTGAGTATTTCGGCTCAGTTGAGCTACAGCGACGAAACCATTCTCACATTCACGAACGGTGACCAAGCAATGGCACAGGACCAGATGACCGGCTTCCTGAGCATGTCGCTAGGGACACGGGTTAGCGACACCACGATTGTGAACACCAGTCTTGGTATCGGTCTGACTGAGGACGCACCGGACTTCTCTCTGGGTGTATCCCTACCCATTAATTTCTCCGGCCTAAAAGAGTGATTGGCGCCGCTGACGTTTTAACGGGAAGGGTAGGATTTCATGGGACATAATAGCCACAAGCGGCAACTTCTCGCGGCAATGGTCGCCACAACCTTATCGTGTGGCGCTCAGGCACAGCTCGCGCAAAACTTGACCATTCACCCGAAGGCACTGGCGCTGGGTAACGCGGTAACGGCAGACCCACCAGGCATTATGGCGGTTCACTACAACCCAGCAGGTCTTACAAAGCTGGACGGCCGCCAGTTTGAAGTGAATTTATTAAGTATATATCTTGATGTCGACGCTGACTTTATTGCTCCGGATGGATATGAAATATTTGGTATTGATGGGCTTGAGATCGACCCCAATACCGGCAAACAGCGGGATCCAGTGGCAAATTCGCACAGCCACTCGAACAATGTTGCTCTGTATGTTCCCGGTTACGGAATTCTCCGTATGCCTCCTGGGCCCGCGGTAGCACCATCTGCGGGTTTTAGCATCAATCCGCCAGGGTCTAAGCTGACCTTTGGCAATGCTTTTTATCTACCAATGGCAGCGGGCTTCTATAGGGACAAAAAAGATCCCGCTCGGTATCAGCCACAAGCTTTTGCGCTGCAGCGTACAACCTACCTTGCACCAACCGTGGGTTATAAAATTAATGAGGAATGGTCTGTGGGCGCAGGGATTCACCTATCTCATATGGGTCTTGCGGCGGACCAATACATGCGGGCGCCAAACATGCTGTTGGGCGTTGCGGAAATTCTGCAGGACGCATTCAACTGTGAAAGCGGTGATGAACCATTGCAGCCCTGGCTTGCGCTCTGCGGCGGCAACGTGGGGCCTTGGGATGACATTGGGGCCATGAGCCTTAATGTTCAGGAAACTCTGTCACCCACCTATACGCTCGGGGTGATGTGGGATCCTCTGGACTGGTTCACTTGGGGGGCAAGCTACACCTCCGAAGCTGAAATGAACATGAAGGGCACCTTCGAGATTGAATACACCGATAACTGGTCCGGATTTTGGCAGAGTGTTAACGGATCGGTTCTGGGCGCTATTACTTCCGCCATTCTTAGCTTGCCGTCCGGTGCTCCCCGAGAGGCCGGTAACGTCAGTATGGATTTGGTTTACCCGCAACATTTTCAAACCGGCATTAGTGTAGATTTGCACCCGAAGCTCACATTCAATGTTGATGTAGGCTGGACTGACTACAAACAGTGGGATGCCTTTCAGTTCCGCTTTGATCGAAATCTTGAATTCCTCAACGCTGCGCGTATTTTGTCCCCCGACAACGCCACACCGAACACCCTCAAGCTGCCGCTGGGCTTTAGTAGTCAGTGGAACTGGGCATTTGGTGCAGAGTTCCATGCTTCATCGCGGCTTGATTTGAGAGCAGGTGTTGAAATCCGAGATTCGGTTATACCGGACGATCAGCGCTCGGTAATGGCACCTTTTGGCGGTGCTAACCTGTACAGTGTCGGTATGGGGTATAAGTGGGACAAAAATACGGAAATTGATATGAACCTCAGTTATCTGCATTCTGTTGAAAGTATTCCGGCGAATACCAGTTGCAACCTTAACTGCGATAATATTACCAACATCATCTACAACCCCTATGCTGGGTTGGATGTGAAAACCTCTTTGCGGGTTGTTATGGCGGGTCTTAGCTTCCGGAAGAAATTCTGACTGCACGCTGCTTCGTGCTCAAAAGGGCATATCAGTGACAACACATAAACACCTGACAGCAGTTACTGGCATGGTTTTGGGTTTGCTGCTGTCCGGCTGTCAGGTCGGCGGCTCAACAGTATCAGACAGGGAAGGCTATTTTTCCTGGGTGGATGAGCAGGGGCGCGTGCGCTATTCGCCCATCGTCGAAGCGCCTACCGAGGCTAAACCCGTCGCCAATCCGCCTGTGGCAGAAGATGAGTTTACCACCGACCATTACCCAGACGCAGAAGAGCTTCGGCGCAAGGGGTATGTGCGCGAGGGGGATGGTAAACCCTATTTTACTTGGCGCGATGCTGACGGTATTCTCCGAACCAGCTATTACCAGCCTGACACTCGCACGGATGAAGAAAAGGGGCGTGTCGTACCGCCTGTTGAGACAACTCCGGCAACGGTATATCGCGCCGAGGATACACTCCTTGAGTCAACGCCTGTGGAAGGCCACGATCCCAACGCTTTTGCCATTCTGGGGATTAGTGACAGCGTGGATGACTACCTAACACGCTTCTCTGAAACCTGTTGCCAGGCGCTAGACACCCAGAACCATGAACGCTGGCAGGAAGGTCGCGAGTTTGGCGTACATCTGACTGAAAACTCCCCGGAACACCAATTCCTTACTGGTTTAAGCCCCTACCAACTGATTGCGCTGCCCCAAGAGGACCCGGGGGGGAAGCGGGTGTTCCGTTTGCGTTCATACGCTAGCAAAGGCGTTTTTGTGCCATCGGTGGTGTTTCTTGATGGCCAGTTAAGACCGGTGAGACTGGTTACAGAAATGGTCTCGGATTTTGAACCGGAGAATTGGCACCGCCGCGGCTACCTTGAAGCGCGGATCCCGGTTTCAGGCGTTAGGAAAGAGCGCTGGATGCTCATCTTTACGCGCAACGATGATCTCGAAGGCCAGACGGTTATTGAAACCCGTCGTGGCCCCCGCAAGATACCCCACGTAAAAAACGGCGAAATCGGCCTGATCTTGGTAGAAGCTCGTTGAGTCCGGTTCAATCTTCCGGTTGGCTCAAATCCAGCCACTGCTGAGAAAGCCAATAAAAGCCGCCCCCTTGAGCAGGGTGGGTGCAGTTATAGCGGAACCGACGGCTGTTGAAAGGTCCCGGTGCCGTTATCGAAATCGAGTCATCCAATACGTCAAAATCAATCCGTCCCATACCCGATGCGAAGCAGGTTAGCCTGCTGGGTTGAATCTCGTCTACCAACGGCAGAGTAAGGGTTGGAGGATTTTCATCCATGATGCCGTCAGGCAGCTTGCCAGTATCTATGGGAAACGCTTTACTGGTCAGCTTGTCTCTAAGCCCTTCGAGCTGACCGTAGGTATTCGCCATAGGGAATCGGGGCAAACGAGTTTGCCCCGAAAGCGGGCCTATGGCTCCCGATTGCTGCCCATATCCGTACCAGCTTCTTTTCGCTACCTCTGCCTCAAGAGCTTCATCGAACTCGCCATAAGGGTACGCAAACAACGGTAAATCGGCTCCAAGTCGCCGCTTTAGCTCAGCCTGTGCAGTATCCAAGCTGTGGGTTATTCGTTTTTTCCAGTCGCCTTCTGCCTCTTCCGGACGCCGCGCTAGGTGGCCATGTCCGGAGCTGTGGTTTGCAATGGTTACACCATCCCGTTTAGCCAGTTCTTCGAGTTGCTGCCAAGTCATGTACCCATGGCTTCCAATGGCGGCTGTGTCGACAAAGATGGTGTAGGGCAAGCCTCGCTTCCGGAGGATCTCTGCGCCTTTGGTATAAACCGACTCATAGGCGTCGTCAAAGGTGATAGCGATGCGTTGCTTGGTTGATGGATCATCAGAAAACTGGTTCTCTGTGGCATCGTGCAGGTCTACAACCTCAAGTCCCAGTTCAGAGACCAGATCAAGTTGCGCGTTAAATAGTGATGCGGATGTACTGGTTGAAGGCGGTGTCGTGTCGCTGATGTGATGGTATTGAAGGACGACCAAATCGGCTTTTACGGAGGCACTGGCTAGAAAAATTGAAAAGAGCGTGCCCGACATCCCAAATTTTCCGGCTTTCATGTTTGCTCCATCATTTGACTGAAATGTGTCTTCAGGACGGTAAAGGCCTCATTAAGAGACTGTATTTCTTCGGTCTCCCCGCCTCGATCTGGATGGGCGTGCATGACGGCCCGACGAAATGCCTGTTTTACGGTGTTAAAACAATCGGGAACTGAATCGAAACCCAATACTCTTGCCGCGTGTAGAGTCTCTGGCTTGCTTGGCCCCAAGCCCTGATAGCCCGACCAAAAGCGATCCATCATTTGTTGAATGGCTTCCTCTGGCAGCTTGTATTGGGATAGGTCCAGATAAAATTTTCGGAGGCTGTCCACTGCGCCGGGCAAGCCGGTTCCACCAACGGTATCCTGTCGTTCAATAATAATGCGTAAAGGCGATATCGTCAGACTTTCTCCGTTCTCTATCAAGGTATCTTTGAGGTGGTAAAGCACGTGGAACAGCAAAAAATGGACAGGGTAAAGTTTTTGCGTGTCGTGAAACTCTAAGTCACCGATCAAGCGCCACGGTGGGCGCTGAAGTGTTTTGATGAGATTGAGCTCATCCGTGCCTTCAGGCGAGTTGCGAAGCACATGCTCAACGGCTACCAGCATATGTTGGATATGCTGGTCCAATATTTCATCTGACGCAGTTGCAGATAGGCTGCTCGAGAGCTCCGGGGAGGCGGAAGTGTCTGTCATAGACCCATGTTAGGCCAGTCAATGCGTTCAGGGAAGGGCAGCTAGCCCGGGTATTCCGCCTTTAAACAGTGCTGTCGCTAATTCGGTCGCGCGAGCTACCTCACTGTTGGCCCGTTCCGGGTGTTGATACACGCGTCGAGCAACCATTAAACCGGTCTCATAGGCCACACCGAAGAACGCAGCGCACAAGTACTCCTGATCAACATTCGGCAAGATGTTTTGATCAATCGCGTCCCGAACATCGTCTTCAAGGGACAACATGATAAGTTCGAGTATTCCGGAGCCAAAGAGCTCTTTCAGGGCACGATCGTTACGGTGGGCAAGTTCGTAAACAAGTGGGTCACTTGCAGTGGCGCTGTATACGGCGAGATAGGACTGATGAATAAAGTCCTCCGCGGTGTCTGCCGAACGCCGTGAATGCGTTAGGTTTTCGTTTAGGCCGCCCAGAAAGTCGGACAGCAGTGCGGCAAAGATGTCTTGCTTGCTGCGGAAATAGTTGTAGAAAGTACCCGAGGCCAGGTGTGTTTGCTGGATGAGGTCACGTATGGTGGTATTTTCGTACCCCTTCTCCTGAAAGCAGAGGCGAGCGGCTTTGAGTATCGCCGCGCGGTTGCGCAGGCGGTTGCGTTCGCGTTTTCCTTTGGCTTCTTGCCCTGAACTCAACATATCCATGTCAGTAACCTGTCCCTAAAAGAAGTGGATGCGTATAATCTCACGATCATTTCCCCACTGAACACAGTTGATATGCCCGAAGCGATAAGTGACAGCCCCGAACAAACTTATAGTTCAGAATACGAACGCCGTCAGAAACTGGAGCAGAATAAACTGCAGAAACGCCTGCGCCGAGAGGTTGGTCAGGCAATTGCAGATTTTTCAATGATCGAAGCAGGCGATAAGGTAATGTGTTGCCTGTCCGGTGGCAAGGATTCCTATGCCATGTTGGATATTCTCCTGAATCTGCAGAAAAATGCACCGGTGTCGTTTGAGCTGATTGCTGTCAATTTGGACCAGAAGCAGCCGGGCTTTCCGGAAGACATCCTGCCGAATTATCTGTCTGCCATAGGCATCGAATATCACATCATCGAGAGAGATACCTACAGTATCGTCAAAGATAAGGTGCCTGAGGGTAAAACCACCTGTGGTTTATGCTCGCGTTTACGCCGAGGCATTCTTTACAACTTTGCAGAAGAGCAGGGTGTTACCAAAATCGCACTGGGGCACCACCGTGACGATCTGTTGGAAACTCTGTTTTTGAATATGTTTTACGGGGGCAAGCTTAAAACCATGCCGCCAGTGTTGCACAGCGATGATGGCCGGAATACGGTTATCCGGCCTTTGGCGTACAGCCGCGAGAAGGATATTGCCAGATATGCAAAGCTTAGGCAGTACCCGATCATACCCTGTAACCTTTGCGGCTCTCAGGAAAACCTGCAACGCCAAGTTATCAAGGATATGTTCCAACATTGGGACAAACAACACCCTGGACGACTTGAGACCATGTTCCGGGCCTTGTGCAATGTGGAACCATCGCACCTTGCTGATACCAGTCTTTATGATTTTCGCGAAGGCAAACGCCTTGGTGGCAAACGTCAGGCGGTACAGACTGCGTTACCCGGGCAAGAGCCCGAACAGAGCTTTGGTCGTTTGGATGTATTAAATATCTAGACCCATAAACCCCGAGACCTGTGCGAAGGCCACTTTTAGTGGCCCATTAACGCCATCAGAGGCAGAGTCCAAAGCCCGAACAGAATCAGCAGAGCACCAGTAAACTTCCGGAATTTCTGATTGCTTTTTAGCCCGTTGATCCAGCTGGCGGCATAGCCAGCTGCAAGCATGGAGGGCAGGGTGCCCAGCCCGAAAAATACCATAGTGAGTGCAGCCGAGCCTACGGTAGGCTGCAGTGCAGCCCAACCCAAAGTGCTATAAACCAATCCGCAGGGTAGCCATCCCCACAGCGCGCCGAGAGCAAGAGCTTGACCGGCGTGATGGATAGGAAGAATCCGGCGGGAGAGGGGTGACAAGCGCTCCCAAAGGGGCGCGCCAATTCGCTCTACATAACGGATACCTTGCCACCATTGCCCCATGGATAAGCCCATGGCGATAAGCAGCAAACCCGCGATCGACCGCAAAACCATGCCAAGCTGCGCCCATTGGTTCGCGGCTGTGGTACTTAAAAGTGCAATAAGTGCTGCGATCAGTGCATAGCTTGCAATTCGCCCGACGTTATAAGCAAGCAACAGAAATGATTGCCGCGTACGAAAGCCCTTGCCAACGGGCAGCGCCATGGAGAGAGAGGCGCTGATTCCACCGCACATGGCAAGACAATGTGTGCTGCCAAGCAGCCCGATGAGAAATGCACTAGGGTAGCTTAGGTACAGTTCCGGCGTCATGATCGGTCAGGGTTGTCTTCTGGACTTTCCGCTTTGTTTGGTTTGTTCTGGCGTGCATCGTCCGGGATCATGTCTTCGTCGTCGTCGTACAGAATCCGGTGTGCGGGGCCTTCCAGATCGTCGTACTGGCCATTTTTAACAGCCCAGGAAAACAGCAAGATACCCATCACCACCAAAATTAGCATGACCGGTACCAAAAACATTACGATTTCCACGGCATAAACCTCATAGTTAGAACTCGATGTTTACGGTATCAGGGCGAAACCTGTGCGCCAACTTGTGGTGCTTTGATTCGAGCTTTTGCACGGGGTTGGGTTCCCAATCGCAACGCGTTCAGAACAACAATCAGCGAGCTGAGTGACATACCTATTGCGGCGAGCCAGGGCGCTACTAAACCGGCAGCGGCAAGGGGTAGGGCACAGACGTTATAGATGAGTGCCCAAGTCATATTTTGGCGGATGATTTTGCGTGTGCGACGGCTGGTATCCAGCGCCTCTACCAATTGCATCAGCTGACCGTTGAGTAGCACGGCATCCGCTTTCAGCTGTGTGAGATCTGCTGCGGTTCCCATGGCAACCGAGATACCCGCACCCGCCATAGAGGGAAGGTCGTTGAGGCCGTCTCCAACCATCATAACCTGATGACCTTCGGATTTCAGTCCTTGGAGGACCTCAAGCTTTTGTTCCGGCGAGGCTTGGCCTATGGCCTCGTCAATACCCAGTATGTCCGCAATCTCACGCACATGGCCGGAGCGGTCGCCACTCAGCAGCAGGGTGCGAATGCCCAAGCTTTGAAGGGCTTTCACGGCCTGTGCGGCATCCTCTCTGGGCTGGTCATCAAGTCGGAAGCAGGCAAGCCACTCTTTTTCTGATGCTAGCCAGATCTCCATACCCGAGCGCTGCTCAGCCTCTGGCTCCGAAGCGCTTAAATGCTGGGCAACAAAGTCTCTATGGCCGATGAACAACGCCTGACCATCGTAATGGCCGGAAAGCCCGCCCCCAAGATGATTCTTAACCCGGTCAATGGCGGCCGCGGGGCGGTTATGGAAGACTCGAGCAATCGGGTGTTCAGAGTGCTGCTCCAAGCCCGATGCCAGACGCAAGCACGTGTCTTTGTCTCTGCTGCCTACAATATGGGTGTCGACCAGGCTTAGTTCGCCTCGGGTCAGGGTGCCGGTTTTATCGAAGACCACCGTGTCGATGGAGTTCATGGATTCCAGTGCATGGCCCCGGGTGGGAAGAAAGCCCAAACGACGCAGCTTTACGGTGGCAGAGGTAATCGCTGTAGGCGTTGCGAGCGACAGGGCGCAGGGGCAGGTGACTACAAGCACAGACAATGTGATGTCAAAGGCGTTGTCGGCACCGGCAAGCCACCAGCCAATCCATACCACCGGGGCAAGAATAAGTACGCGACCGACAAACTTACCGGCAATGCGGTCGGCCATAAGGGCTACCCGTGGTTTTTCTGACTGCACACGGTCCAGTATCCGCAAAATGCCGGAGAGCCGGGTTTGGGCTCCGGATTTTTCTACCTTAATGTCTAAGGGGTTTTCGCCGTTAATGCTGCCGGCATGTACGAGGTCTCCGGGCACTCGGGTTTCGGGTAAATATTCGCCCGTCAAGGCTGATTCGTTGAGGGTGGATTGCCCCCGAAGGATGGTGCCGTCAACGGGTAGGGTTTCGCCGGGCCTGATGCGAACCACGTCCCCGGGTTGTACCTGATGCGCGGGGATGATCTCGCTGTGTTCGCCTTGCACCCGGGTGGCAACTGTTGGTTGGAAGCCTGCCAGCGCGTTACCGGTAAGCCCTGCACGATACCTCGCCTGTACCTCGATATAGCGCCCGAGCAATAGGAAAAAAGTAAACATGCACACGGATTCAAAATAGACCTCTTCACCGCCCATAACCGTTACCCAGGCGCTCGCGAGGTAAGCCAGACCTATGGCGATAGCGACGGGTACATCCATGGTCAGGTGACGGGTTTTGATATCTCTGTGCGCATTGCGGAAAAACGGTCCAGCGCTGTAGAACACGACCGGCGTGGCAACCAGTAGCCCGAACCAACGAAAAAACGACACAAACTCCGGCGACAAACCGCTGATCAGCTCAAAATAAAGCGGGAAGGCCAGCATCATGCTTTGGAACATGCCAATGCCAGCAACCGCCAGACGAATCAGCATGGAGCGGTGCTCTGCTTTCAGTTGGTCTTCAACGGCATCTGACTGATAGGGGCGGGCCGTGTAACCGAGCTCATGAATGGCAACCAGTAAATCGCTCAGAACGGCTTTATCTTGGGCCCAAACAAGCCGCGCTCGCTGGGTTGTATGGTTTACGGAGAAAGAGAGCACTCCCGGTTGCTTTTTCATGTGGTTCTCAAGCAACCAAATGCAAGCGGCACAGGTGATGCCACCGATCAAAAGCTGGGCTTCTTGGCCAGCTTTAACCGGAGAAACAAAGGCTTGCTGTACCAGAGGGTGATCCAGCTCTCTGAGCCGGTCCAATTCAGAGCTCGTCAGTTGGCGGGGTGTAACGGCGGGCTCGGTACGGAGTTGGTAAAAGCCAGTCAAGCCTTCACTGTGAATGGTTTCGCACACCGCCTTACAGCCCTGACAACAGAAGAGTCGTGTTTGGCCATCCAGCTTAAGCGTAATGCGCGGCTCACCGTCTGCCGGTTCGCCGCAATGAAAGCAATCCACAGGGGTCACCCTTGGGCGGATCCTTTCGGGCCCATATGAAGGCTGCCGTCGGTTGGTAGCCAAGCTTCGCCTTTGAGGCGCCATTGGTTGTCTGGCCCGCGAAGTTCGTAATACCAGCGCCCCTTAATGTCATCAAGCAGGCTGCCTGTGTAATGGCCGTTACCGTCGCTGCGGAACTGGATGGTACGGTCGTTTTGGGCAAGTGTTGGATGAAAGAGATTAAGTATCAGGTAGGGGAATTCCGCTGGCCCTTGCTGCGTTTTTACGTTCAGTAGAATACTGCGTTCCTCAAATGCCATGTCGGCGTTGAGCCCCATATCGCTGGCTGCCTGGTCACGGGCGATCTCTAGGTTAATACCACGGCCTTCTTTCGAATAGTCGTCGGTCACCATCGTATCTTTCATATTCGACGCAACAACCAGCATGAACATGCTAAAAGTGATTGCGGATAGCGGTGCAATGGTCAGAAACCAGAACCAGGGTTGCCGATACCAAGGTGCTACAGGTACTTCTTGATTCATAATGCTCAGTCTCGTCTGTTTACAGGTTGCCAGCGGTGACCCAAAGGATCACTGCGTTGGACCGACAAATCGGCTTTCGGTTTCCAGCTTCAGTGAAGCATCCGTTTCAGACTGTGCATGGAATATTATTTCGTTGTTTGACTGCGGAATAGACTCGGGTGGCACATCTACAACGGTTGGAAGTGAACGGTTTTCGCCGCTATCCACTGACACCTGAGTCTCGGTCAGAATACGAATGCCATCCATACCTTGCACAGATAGGCTGAAGGTCTGAGGTACTTCCGACATGTTAACGATTTTCAGAGTGTAGGAGTTCTCAATGCGCCCTTCACCGTTGAAGCTAAACAGCGCACCGCGATCCCGCAAGACGTCCATTTGAGCGGGCACGCGAGTTGCGATGACGAATACAATCGCACCAATCATGGCGGTGAGAACGGCGCCATAACCAAAGGTGCGAGGCCGCAGAAGTTTTGATGGTTTGCCTTCAAGTTCGTTTTCAGTGGTGTAACGAATCAGGCCGCGAGGGTAGTCCATTTTGTCCATGATTTCATCACAGGCGTCGATGCACAGGGCACAACCAATGCACTCGTACTGAAGGCCGTCGCGGATATCAATACCAGTGGGGCATACGTGAACACACTGTCCGCAATCAATGCAGTCGCCTAAACCAGCCTCTTCAGGCTTTACGCCCTTTTTACGACCTCCACGAGGCTCTCCACGATTAGGGTCGTAGGAAACAATACGTGTGTTGGGGTCGAACATAACGGACTGGAAGCGGGCATATGGGCACATATACAAGCACACCTGCTCTCGCATCCAGCCCGCATTGAGATAGGTGGCGACTGTGAAAAACGCTACCCAGAAATAGGCCCAACCATTGGCTTGTAGGGTGAGAATGTCGGCGATTAATTCACGGATCGGGTAGAAATACCCAACAAACGTTAGCCCGGTTAAGAGTGCGATAATAAGCCAGATCGTGTGCTTAGCGGACTTCTTGAATATTTTTTCCTTAGAGTTGGGTGCCTTGTCCAACTTCATGCGCTTATTACGGCTGCCTTCAATGCGCTCTTCTACCCACATGAAGATGAAAGTCCACACCGTTTGAGGGCAGGTGTAACCACACCATACACGGCCAAAGAGCGTGGTTATAAAGAACAAGCCAAAGGCACTGATAATCAACATGCCTGAAAGTAAAAAGAAGTCTTTGGGGTAGAAGGTTACGCCGTAAAGATGGAACTCACGAGCAGGCAAATCAAAATGAATCAGTGGGGCGCCGTCAAGAGTCAGCCACACGAATAAGAAATACATGCTCATAAGGAGCATCAGGCTGACTGTGCGGATGCGTTGGAACAGCCCCGTAACTTCTTTAACGTAGATTTTTTTGCGACTGGCGTAGAGCTCGACTGTTTTAGTGCCCTTGTTGTCGCCCGAGGGTTCTGAGGAGGGGTCGATCTGTTTGACCGGGATTTCATTACTCATGAGTACCTCCAGATGGAGTCGTAAAGCGGGCGCGGTGCCTTTTTAGGGGCTGGTGCTGATCTTTTCAACCCTGTGCCCGCGAGGGCAGACACAGGGTTGAACAGACCATGCCGGGCCAAAGGCCCGGCAGGAAAGTCAGTTGGACAAGCTGTAAACGTACGCAGCCAGAATTTGGATCTGATCGCTGGAGAGGCGGCCGCTTTGAGCCGGCATCTCGTTCTGGCGACCATGCAGAACTGTTTCTTTGATCCACTCATAGTTGGAACCGTACAGCCACACGTTATCCGTGAGGTTGGGTGCTCCCATCGCTTCTATGCCCTTGCCTTCAGGACCATGACAAGCCACACAGCCTTGTGCGAATACAGCTTTACCCGCTTCGGCTGCTGCAGCATCTTTTTCGCGACCACTGAAGCTCAGCACGTAATTCACTACTTGATCAACCTGCTCGTTGGTCATGTTGGGCATTACGCCCTTCGCCGGCATGTTGCCCATGCGACCATTGTGCAGTGTTTGCAGAATGGCCTCGGGTGTACCACCCCATAGCCAGTCGTCATCAGTCAGGTTCGGGAAACCGACCTGACCGCGAGCGGCAGAGCCATGACAAACAGCGCAGTTGTTAGCAAACAAGCGTTGACCAATTTTGAGCGCGTCTTCATCTTGCGCAAGCTCTACAACAGGCGTCTGCCCATACTGAGCGTAGATTTCACCGTACTTTTCATCAGCGGCAGCAACTTCGGCCTCCCATTGATTTGCAGAGGTCCAATTTAGCAGCCCGTTGAAGTTACCCAGTCCCGGGTAGAGGGCGAGATAGCCAAGCGCAAATACACACGTACTTACGTACAAGTAGAACCACCACTTGGGAAGCGGGTTGTCATACTCTTCGATGCCATCGAAAGAGTGACCCACGGTACGCTCGGTTTCTACATCGGTTGTCTGGCTCTTGCGGGTAGCGTGTAGAAGCCACCAGCAACCAAAGACGGTACCGAGCACGATCACACTGACCCAGATGCTCCAGAAGGTACTCATTGTTTTTTCTCCGTTTTTTCCTGTTCAAGAGTACGCTTTTCCACTTCTTCATCATCGAAGGGGAGGTGGGCTGCTTCTTCATTTGCTTTTTTACGGTGCGCACTGAAAGCCCACCAGATGATGCCGATAAAGACCGCCATCACTAAAAGCGTATGCATGCCGCGTAACTCGTTAATATCCATCAAATCACCGTTTGTCTGAAAGAACGGTACCCAACTGTTGCAAGTATGCGACTAGGGCTTCGATCTCAAACTTACCTTCTAACTCACCTGCCGCACTGGAGATCTGCTCGTCAGTGTAAGGCACACCTAGCGTCTGCAACGCAGATAGCTTGGCAGCGGTGCCTTTGTGGTTCACCACATCTTCGAACAGCCAGGGGAAAGCAGGCATGTTGGATTCAGGAACTACGCTACGCGGGTTATACAGGTGCTGGCGCTGCCAGGCATCAGAGTAACGGCCGCCAACACGGGCCAGATCCGGCCCCGTGCGCTTGGAGCCCCACAGGAACGGGCGCTCGTATACGAACTCGCCCGCAACGGAGTAGTGTCCATAACGCTCGGTTTCAGCGCGGAATGGGCGGATTTGCTGGGTATGACAAACGTGACAGCCTTCACGGATGTAGATGTCACGGCCTTCCAGCTCCAGCGCCGACAGTGGCTCAAGGCCTTCGATCGGCTCATTCACGCTCTTCAGGAAGAACAGCGGCAGTACCTCTGCTAGAAAACCACCACTGATGACCAGAATGATAAAGACAATCATCAGGCCAATATTTTTTTCTACAATTTCGTGTTTCATCTGGTCTCTCTCCGTTACGCCGCCTGAATTGCTGCGTTGTCTTGAGCAGCTGCTTCTTTCTGGCGCACGGTCATGTAGACGTTATAGGCCATGAACAACATACCGCTCAGGAAGATGACGCCGCCAAGGAAGCGTACAAAGTAACCCGGGTAGGATGCTTCGAGGCTTTCTACAAAGCTGTAGGTGAGGGTGCCGTCGTCGTTAACAGCGCGCCACATCAAACCTTGCATAATGCCGTTTACCCACATTGCAACGATATATAGGACAGTGCCCACAGTCGCTAGCCAGAAATGCACGTTGATCATGCTAGTGCTGTACATTTCTTTGAGGCCCCAAAGCTTGGGAATCAGGTGGTAGATAGCACCGATACTGATCATCGCAACCCAGCCCAGAGCACCGGAGTGAACGTGACCAACAGTCCAGTCAGTGTTGTGGGAAAGCGCGTTAACGGTCTTGATAGACATCATCGGGCCTTCAAACGTGGACATGCCGTAGAACGACAAGGAAACCACCAGGAAGCGCAGGATAGGGTCGGTACGCAGTTTGTGCCAAGCGCCAGACAGAGTCATCATACCGTTGATCATGCCGCCCCAAGATGGTGCAAGCAGAATCAGGGACATAATCATACTGGCTGTTTGAGCCCAGTCTGGAAGGGCAGAGTAGTGCAAGTGGTGACCACCCGCCCAAACGTAGGTTGCGATCAGTGCCCAGAAGTGAACGATGGACAGGCGGTAGGAGTAAACCGGGCGCCCGGCCTGCTTGGGAACGAAGTAGTACATCATGCCCAGGAAGCCAGCCGTCAGGAAGAAGCCTACTGCGTTGTGGCCATACCACCACTGCATCATCGCATCGGTTACACCGGCATAAGCAGAGTATGACTTGAACGCACTTACCGGCAGCGCCAAGTTATTACCGATATGAAGAACTGCGATGGTAATAATGAAAGCACCGTAGAACCAGTTGGCTACGTAAATGTGCGGGGTGCTGCGCTTCATGATTGTGCCGAAGAACACCAGAGCGTAGGTAACCCAGACCACCGCAATGGCGATATCAATTGGCCACTCCAATTCTGCGTATTCTTTGGTGCTGGTAAGGCCCAATGGAAGCGTAATTGCTGCAGCAACGATGATTGCGGTCCAGCCCCAGAATGTGAAGGCTGCGAGTTTGTCCGAAATCAGGCGTGCCTGACAGGTGCGCTGTACAACGTAGTACGATGTTGCAAACAGTGCACTACCACCAAAGCCGAAGATAACAGCGTTGGTATGCAGCGGTCGCAGGCGACCGAAGTGAGTAAATGGTAGGTCGAGGTTGAGGGATGGCCAAACCAGTTGTGCTGCAATCAACACGCCCAGCGCCATGCCTACAATACCCCATACCACTGTCATGATGGCGAACTGTCTCACCACCTTATAGTTATATGTCAGGTTCGGATTTTGTGTGCTCATAGCCTTACCAATGGGTTCAGAGTGGGGAATTAAGCGAGCGCAAGTATGGAGAAACCATTGCCTGTTTGCAATGACGCGGGTCAACTCCTGACATCCGTCAAATGCACCCGGATCAGTGACATGGCGCCTTTCGCAAGCGACATACCAACCGAAGCCCTATAATAGCTCCAGAGTTGTTCTAGGTGAACTTGCCAAAATTGACTAAGAACAAAAAACGCAGCGTTGAGGCGAAAGAAAGTAGTTTAGGTGTCGGCTATTACGGTCTGATTGCGCCCTTTGGCTTTGGCTTTGTACAAAGCGCTGTCTGCGCGTTCAAAAAACTCCTGTTGATTCTCATTAGGTAACATCTTTGCGATGCCGGCGCTCATGGTAAGACGAGATTTTGCGCCGTCCGGGGCTTCAGCTGAAGTTGCGCGCAAGTCTTCTAACACGGCTTCGCATACTTTTTGTGCGCCCTCAAGGTCTGTGCTCGGTAACAGTAATGCAAATTCCTCACCGCCAAAACGAATCGAAATGTCTCGCGGGCGTGTGGCATGTCTGGTTAAAATTTCCGCAATCATTTGCAGCCATTTGTCACCAAACCCGTGCCCCCATGTGTCGTTAACAGTTTTAAAATGATCCGCATCCAGAAGGGCGATTGTTAAAGGTTGCCCTGTTCTACGCGCTTCAGCACATAGTTCCGGCAGAATGTTGTCCATGTGGCGGCGGTTGTAAAGGCCTGTAAGAGGGTCGTTTAGGCTCAAGGTCGCGAGTTTGCGGTTGGCGTTCTCCAGTTCTCGCATGGTTGAGCGCAATTGAGCGGTACGTTCGTGCACCTTGTATTCCAGATCATTTCTGGCTTTCTGTTCCACCTCCAGCAATTTGTCATTCAGCAGTCGCCAGCGCTGAACCATAGCGTAGTTCAGCAGGATAACTTGGCCACCGATTGCGACCTGCATTAACGACTCCTGCGCAAGAAAATCGGCCAAATACCCGAAGGCTGCGGCCGCATAAACCAGCGCCCCGGCCGCCATGACCGCCCAGGCAAGAACATACCACTTCGCTGGCTGGTAACCCTGCTGCCAACGGCTTATGGCAATGATTGAAAGAATGAATATGATCACCAGCCCAAGGGCAGTGTTGATAAGGATGGCTTGGCTGTATGGAATGACCAGTGTCAGCCCGGTAAAACCCGCACAAATCCAAAGAATGGCTTTCAGGGTTTTATCTGCTCGAGTGTGTGCTGCTACTTCAAGGAACGAGCGCCCGAAAAAGGTCATGGCTAAAGCGCAGAGCGCTAGAGTCAAGGGAATGGATGTGTTCGCGAATTTAGGGTTTTCAGGCCAAAAATACTGATTGGCAAAGCCACCCATTGTGAACAGGAAGAGCCCCATAGCCACCATATAAAGGGCATTGTAAAAATAGTAGGTTGTTCCGGAACTGAAAAATAGGACCAGATTGAAAATGGCGAGGACCAGAATGGCGCCGTAAAACAGTCCGTGGGTTACTGCCAGATGATTGCTTTCAGCAATAACTTCTTCTGGAGTTTCCAGTTTTAGTGGAATATTCAGAGCGCCACTGCTGTGAACCCGAATTGTTATAGACCGGGTTTCGCCACTATTAAGGGTAATTGGTAAAAGGAAGTAACGGTAATCTACAAGTCTTGAACCGAAGCGATGTTGGTCACCCGTTACCAGTGCGTCTCCGGGCTGATTGCCTCGCCAGAAAGTGACTTCGTCCAGCAATGGGTAGTGAAGATTGAGGTACCAGAGCCGCCGCTCGCTGCCGGTGTTTCGGATATTTAGCCGTATCCAGTAAACCGAACGAGTTTGGCTAAACACCAATTCGTGCCCCTGAGAGGGTGTCCATTTAATGTGCTCCGGCAACTCCTCCGGATTTGACGCAGTGTGCGCCGGTTCGCCCGGCGAAGATTGGTGGTAGCAGACATAGTACATCAGTGAGTTGCGCGCCTGCGCGTCGTTGGCATCGACTGCTGGGCACTCGGAGCCTGACACGGCGACGCTGGCAAGGGCGAGCGCCGGAGTGGCAGTGCAAAGCATGATGAAAGCGAGGCGCGCAAAGAGTGACATCGACATTTTCCGAGAGCATTAGACTTTGAAAGTGTAGCGAATAGGCGCAAGTTGTATTGTTAAACTGTTTAAAACTATGCGAACTATCACAGGCACTCGCTTCGAAGGTCAAACGCCGCTTTGTGCAAGTACGGTTATGGCTTCATCTTTATCCATCATGGGAATCAGCTCTGCCATCAGATCGCGTCTATCGTTAGACTGGTACCAGCGATTCCAGTCCGCTTCTGAACGCCAGTTGG
The DNA here is from genome assembly GCF_016597725.1 of Marinobacter sp. 1-4A. Taxonomy (GTDB): domain Bacteria; phylum Pseudomonadota; class Gammaproteobacteria; order Pseudomonadales; family Oleiphilaceae; genus Marinobacter. Next base: position 277,264 of record NZ_VCGY01000001.1, on the reverse strand, counting down.
CCAAAGTAATCCTGTGATTAGGGTCGTTGCTGTCGACCAGTGTTTCTCCGGAAATGAACCCCGGTGCAGCAACAGCGCGCTGCAAAACCTTGCGGGAACGTTCCTCATAAGCTGTTTCAAGTGACTCGGCAATATGGCGTTCAATCAGAACCCGGATCATGCAAACCTCCAGATGTTTTAAGGGTATAAACAGTAATTTAGCACGTATTTCTAAAAAATCAGGTCATGCAGAATAGGAGTTTTTTGTGAGCACTACCGATTATGACGCCGAGCTTGATGCCTGTGGGCTGTATTGTCCGGAACCGGTAATGATGCTGCATAGCCGCATCAGTGATGTGGCGCCCGGGAAAATACTGCGGGTGATTGCGACAGACCCCTCAACCACGCGGGATATTCCCAGATTTTGCCAATTTTTGGGGCATGAGTTGGTCAGCCAAGTCGAGCAGGGTGATCAGTTCATTTATCTTATACGTCGCGGAGAGTAAACACGTTTTACGGTTCTGTCTCGTGTTTATGCCGTCAGATGGACGGCATAAGGCCGTTTACATGGTCCATAAACTGGTTGCGATTCATTTCGCCCAAAACTCGCTGTTGTGTCATCTCCTCTCCACTGCTGTTGTAGAACAGAATGGCGGGGGGGCCGAACAAGCCTAGTTCATCGAGCATTGCCTGCTGCGCTGGCGTGTTATCCGTCATATCAATTTGTATCAGAGTGAAGGGGCTGAGTAAGGCGGTCACGTCGGCTTTGCTGAACACGTTGCGCTCCATGACTTTGCAGGAAATGCACCAATCTGCGTAGAAATCCAGCATTACCGGGCGGCCCTCTTGACGGGCTTTCAAGAGCATGTCCTTGATGTCGGAAGGTGCATCCACCCGGTTGAACCCTCCGTGGCTATCGTCATATCCGGCTTTATTCACTTGAGGGCCAGATGAGCTGGCCTTGGCGACGAAAGGATCCAGTGGCGCGAGTGGATCATTGGCACCGGCAACGGCTCCGGCCAGCAATGCTAGCCCATAGGCAAAAAAGATCAGCCCCAGGCCTTTGCGAGTTCGCTCCCAGCCCGCTTTTGCTGCGTCGAAAGCGCCCAGTTGTACGCCGGTTATGGCAATCAGAATACCCCAAAGTGTAAGCCCAACCCAGCCTGGAACCAGACGTTCAACCAGCCATATAGCAACGGCAATCAGCATTACGCCGTAGAAGTGCTTGACCGTGGTCATCCAGTGCCCTGAGGTTGGCAGAAGCCTGCGCCCACCTACAGCGACCAGAATAAGAGGGACACCCATGCCCAGACCAAGGGCAAAGAGTGCTATACCTCCGATGAACGCATCCTGTGTTGTGGATATGTAGAGCAGGCTGCCAGCAAGCGGGGCAGATACGCAGGGAGATACAACCAGAGCGGAAAGGGCGCCTATGCCAAAAACGCTGACAACACGGCCTCCGGTTAGTCGCTGGCTTGCGTCATTTAGGGGCTCTCGGATAAACCGCGGAAGCTGTATTTCGAACAAATCGAACATAGACAGCGCAAACACCACAAACATCAGCGCAAATAGGCTCAGAACCCAAGGAGACTGAAGCTGTGCTTGCAGGTTGAAGCTAGCTCCCAGAAGCCCGGTAAGAACGCCAGCCGCCGCATAGGTGAGCGCCATGCCCAAAACATAGCTGCTAGCAAGCAGCAGTGCGTGCCCGGTGGTTTTGGTGTTCTGGTTGGACACCAATGACGAAATAATCGGAACCATTGGCAGCACGCAAGGGGTGAAAGTCAGGCCCAATCCCAACAGTAGGAATAAGCCGGCAATCATCAAGGTTGACTGCTCAGCCAGAAACCCCGCAAGCCCGGTGGCAGAGTTGGTGTCTATCTTGGGAGAGGTGCCCGTCAATCCTGAACCGGCGCTTTCCGGTGACTGTGTGCCGGGCCCTGAGTTCTGGCTTTGGTAAAATAATACCTCGCGGGTCTGCGGCGGGTAGCAAAGGCCCGCTTCGGCACAGCCTTGATAGGTGACTTCAAAACGGGCTTCCCGTGTATTGTCCGGAAGTGTTACTGGAATACGGGCTTCTATAGGGTCGAAAAAGACGGTCGTTTTACCGAAGTATTCGTCTTCGGTCTCAATGCCCGGGCTGGAATAGATGGGTGCGCCAGCAGTAGTGCCCTCATCTAACGCCTTAATACTGATGCGGTCCCGATATAAATAGTGTTTGGGTGTGATGTCCCAGAATAATACGATCGCATTGTCATCCGTGGTGTGGCTGAACGGAAGCGCTTCGTCCACAGGGAGAAACTGGCTGCTCTGGCCACCGAAAAGAGAGTTGCTGCTGCCAAAAGCCCAGGATGGGGTTGCAGTGATTATCAGCAGAACAAGAATAAGCAGGCTTGCTAGGGAGATGTTGTGGCGAGCGTTGCTGGATGCGATGGATAGGGCTGTCATTGAGTACACAGTTTCCCGGTAAATGTCTTGGTAGAGAAGGGCCTCGATCATACAAAGTATGCCAGTGCCCCGATAAATACTTGCGAGTGAGTGGACACAGTGGCCCCTAGAAAGTTCCCTCTGGCATTGGGCGCGTTAAAGTCGCACAATAGCTTCCCAATGAATAACAGTCCCAACGATCTTATCATGTTGTTTAATGGCCTGTTCCGGGAAGCATTTCGGACAATATTGGTCAAAGGCGGCAAAGAACCTGAATACCTGCCAGCAGGCGGTATCAATGACGTTGCACAGGTTGTGTTTGCCCATGGCTATTATGCCAGCGCGCTTCATGAAATTAGCCATTGGTGCATTGCAGGTGAGCACCGGCGCACACTCCACGATTACGGGTACTGGTACTGTCCTGATGGCCGAACATCTGCGCAACAGAAGGCTTTCGAGCAGGTTGAAGTAAAGCCGCAAGCGATTGAATGGCTGTTTTCCGTGGCTGCAGGCTCACGCTTTCATATTAGCGTAGACAACCTTTCCGGAGGCGGCGCATCTGATGAGCACGGCTTTCGGTGCAGTGTGCTGGCGCAGGCAGAGGACTATCTGGCCAACGGCCTTCCAGAGCGGGCGCAGGCCTTTTTTGATACGCTTAAATCGTTTTACGGGACTGGCGCAAGCTTCAATAAAGCTTGGCGCGAAGACGTCAGGCGAGTGGTTCCGTTATATTTTGCAAAAGAACATTATGAGGCAAACTGAGACTCCATGACATCTGACCCAAAGCACACCGGCGATCTAAGATTCACCGACCTGAATCTGGACAAGCGCCTATTGGACGCCATTGCTGCCATTGGTTTTGAATACTGCACACCCATACAGGCTGAAACCCTGCCCTGGACGCTGGCTTGTGAAGACTTGATTGGCCAGGCCCAGACAGGTACCGGCAAAACAGCCGCTTTCCTTATTACCGCTATTCAGAGCTTGTTGGAGACTCCGATACCGGAGGGAGACCGTTTTGCGTCGGAACCTCGTGTGTTGGCGTTGGCGCCAACTCGTGAATTGGCCATGCAGATTGCCAAGGATGCGGAAGAGCTATGCAAGCACACCGGCCATAACGTCGTTACCGTTGTGGGCGGAATGCACTACGACAAACAGCGGGAACAGCTGCACAACGGAATCGTTGATATTCTTGTGGCAACCCCGGGCCGCCTGATTGATTTTCTCGGCTCTCAGGATGTGTTTCTCGATCAGCTCGACATCCTCATCCTGGATGAGGCGGATCGGATGCTGGACATGGGTTTTATACCAGACGTTAAGCGCATTATCCGCAAGTGCACACCCAAAGATGAACGCCAGACGCTGCTCTTCAGTGCCACTTTCAATCAAGATGTTCTGAACCTTGCGTCGATGTGGACCAATAATGCCGAGTTTGTAGAAATCGAGCCGGAACAGAAAACCGCTGAACGGGTTGAGCAAACGGTTTACATGGTTGGTGATGATGAAAAGCTGCCAGTGCTGGTGAACTATCTTAAGCGTCCGGAGGTTGAAAAGGCCTTGGTGTTTGCCAATCGCCGTGATCAGTGTCGGGATCTTGAAGAGGATTTGCGCAATCAAGGCGTCAAAGTTGCACTAATGTCTGGAGAGATTGCTCAGGCTAAACGCCTGAAAACCCTTGATCAGTTCAAAGCGGGCAGCATTCAGGTACTGGTGGCTACGGATGTTGCCGGGCGCGGAATCCATGTGAATGGCGTTACCCACGTATTCAATTACAACCTGCCAGACAGCGCAGAAGATTACGTGCATCGCATCGGGCGTACCGGTCGCGCTGGTAAGACTGGCGTATCAGTCAGTTTTGCGGGTGAGGATGACTCCTTCGGTCTTCCGGCCATCGAAAAATATATCGGCCAGAAACTGAAAACAACCGTTCCGGAAGAAGAGTTGATGGCTGAAATGGAAAATCCCCCGATCACCCGTAAACGTGGCCGTCGTCCGTCTCAGGGAGCGGGTGGCCGGAGTCCGGGCGGGCGTGGTGGCCCACGTCCACGCAGGAACTGACAGGGCGGAGCCTTTGCATGTTGATTGTTGCAGATGAGAATATTCCACTTTTGGACGCCTTTTTCGGTGACATAGGCGAAATCCGTCGCGTCTCCGGGCGTACCATGAGTTCCGAAGATGTTAAGGATGCTGACGTGCTGCTGGTTCGGTCCGTCACCCGGGTGGACAGCGATCTGCTTGAAGGCAGCCGCGTGCGCTTCGTCGGCACTGCAACCATAGGAACCGACCATGTAGATCTTGGTTGGCTCGAGGAAAAGGGTATTCGATTTTCTGCCGCGCCGGGATGTAATGCCAATAGTGTTGTGGATTATGTGCTTGCAGTTTTGTCCTTATATGCAGAGCGCTGCGCACTGGACGACTGGTCACAACTCAGCGTCGGCATTGTCGGCGTAGGGAATGTTGGAGGGGAGCTTGCAGAAAAGCTGTCCCGTCTCGGCTTTACCGTCAAACTTTGCGATCCGCCACGCGCAGATCGTGAGCCTGAGAGCGAACATAGGTTTGTTGCTTTGGATGAGGCGTTGGCTTGTGACGTTGTTTCTCTGCACACCCCACTGACCCGTGACTCGGCTTATCCAACCTATCACATGGTGGGTGAACGGCAACTATCCGGGATGAACTCGGAACAGCTTCTTATTAATTCCGGGCGTGGCGAGGTCATTGACAGCGCTGCACTTGGGAAGTGTCTGGCGGGGGCTAACGCACCCTTGGTCGCTCTCGATGTTTGGGAGCAGGAGCCAAGGATAAATCCGGATCTGGTGAGTAAAGTTTGGTTGGCCACGCCTCACATTGCCGGTTATAGCTTAGAAGGCAAGGTTCAGGGAACAGAAATGATATATCAGGCTGCATGCCAGTTTCTTGGCCTACCAACGCGGAAAAAGGCTGGGCAGTTTCTTCCCGAACCGGCGCTGAGTAAAGTGTCTTTTACAAGCGCTGCCGACGAACATGCGGCAGTCCGAATTGCATTGCGGGCCTGCTATGACCCCCGTCAGGATGATGCGCGCTTGCGCAATGCGATGAAGAAATCCTCAGCTGATGACCGTGGCACGGCTTTCGACCGTCTGCGTCGCGACTATCCTGTGCGGCGGGAGTGTTCAAGCTTAAAAGTGCAGCTCAAAGGTACGAGCAGATCCTTACAGGACAGCTTTCGCGCTATCGGTTTTAAGCTGAAAATATAATTGTTTGCTGTGAATAAACGAGGGCTTAAGCCCCCGTTTTGCTTTTCTATGGCAGTGATTTACCGGGTTTACTTGCTGGCGAAGAGTGTCGCCCGAACAGCATGACTGATGCGCATGGAGTGGCGACTTTTAAGCGCAGTTCGCACCAGATGAATGTGGCTGGAGAGATCTTCCCTTAAAGACGGAGGCAAAGGCTCTACAGCAAGGTCATCCGGGTGACTCAGCTCTTGAACGAGCGCGTCGGGCGCAGGCGAGCTGAGGCGTATGAAGGCTTCTTGAGTAAGAACTGCTTGATCAAGGGCTTCCTGCCGGATGGTGTCAACGTACCGGAGAAACCCTTCTTCTGCCAGCCATAACAATGCGCCAAAGCAGGCCATGTGGCGCTTGCTGTGTAAGCCAAACTCATCCGGCTCGTCCGGGCCAGCGATATCCTCTACGAACAAATTTACCCGCCTCGGAAAAGCCCCGTACAGTTGAACCAGAGCTATGGCGGCATCTTTGTAAAACTCTTCAACGTGGATGTCGGCCATGAGCGAATCCGTCCTGCCTGTGCGTTTTACTGTCGGTGCACTTCACTGTCGGTAGTTAGCCAAAAAATTGCCCAGTCTACCCATTGCGTCTTCAAGCGTGTCTTTGCGGGGCAGGAAGACAACCCGAAGGTGTTGTTTGTCATCAATGTTGAAGGCGGAACCTTGAACCAGAAGTATTTTTTCCTGCAATAGTAAATCTAGAACCAGTTTTTCGTCATTTGCGACCGGGAACTTTTTCGGATCCAGTCTGGGGAACAGGTACAGAGCGCCCTGAGGCTTTACGCAGCTAACCCCGGGAATATCATTGAGCATTCGCCAGGCGGTTTCTCGCTGCTCATAAAGCCTGCCTTCAGGGGCCACCAAATCGTTAATCGACTGATAGCCGCCCAGCGCTGTTTGTATCGCCAGTTGCGCTGGAACGTTGGCACACAGGCGCATGTTCGAAAGCATGTCTATGCCTTCAATCAGGTCTTTAGCCCGGTGCTTTGCGCCGCTAATAATCATCCAGCCAGAGCGATAGCCAGCAGCGCGGTAATTTTTTGACAGCCCGTTGTAGGTAAAAAATAGCACGTCGTCGGCCAGCGATGCTGTGGAGACGTGCTGGGTGCCGTCGTACAAAATTTTGTCGTAAATCTCGTCAGAGAGAATAATCAGATTATGTTTACGAGCCAGTTCAATAACCTGCTCAAGAAGCTCTTGACTATAAACGGCGCCTGTAGGGTTGTTGGGGTTGATCAGTACAATGGCGCGGGTGCGGCGGGTAATCTTTTTACGGATGTCATCGATATCCGGAAACCAGTTTTGCTCCTCGTCGCAGCGATAGTGCACGGGCTTACCGCTAGAGAGCGTTACAGCAGCTGTCCAGAGAGGGTAATCTGGAGCTGGTATAAGTACTTCGTCGCCGGTATTGAGCATGGCCTGCATGGACATCACTATGAGCTCGCTAACGCCGTTGCCCAGAAAGATATCGTCGATATCGACCTTGTCGATGCCCCTCTGCTGGCAATAATGCATCACTGCCTTGCGGGCCGAAAACAAGCCCTTAGACTCCACATAGCCCTGCGCCTGATGCATGTTATAGATAACGTCCTGCTGAATCTCCTCAGGAACGTCCAGTTCAAACGCAGCAGGGTTGCCGATGTTGAGTTTAAGTACCCGGTGGCCTTCTTCTTCCAGCCGACGCGCTTCACGCATCACTACGCCACGTATTTCGTAACACACGTTATCCAGCTTGGCGGATTTGTAGTAGTTTTGCATAAGACCCGGGCTTCCTCAGTCAGTAAACGTAAAACAGGCACCTGCAATTCAGGCAAGCGCCTATTCTAGCGGAGGCTGGGCCAACGGCAACAGGGTAATTGTGATGAATTATGGCAAGTTTCCTGAGTATTGGGCTGCGCTGTGTCCAAAATTAGGACAGTTGACAGGCGCTACCGCTATTACGGATGATTGCGGCTGGTAGTGACATTGGACTGTCATATCTCGATTTCAACACAAGGAAAGTGTCGTGACTGCAGTAGCAACCCAACCTTACCTAGTTGTCGAATTTAGTGACGCTTAGCCTCTGTCCCTCTGCTTTAGTCTCCCAATACTATAAAGTAGGATTTATATATGGCATCTGCAATAGAGAAGGCTACTCTGCGAGCAAAAATGGAAAAATACGAAGGTAAAGTTAGCCATATGTATCTTGACTCAAAAGGTTTTGTCACAGTTGGAGTTGGGCATTTGCTCAAAGATCTCGCAAGCGCGCAAAAATTGAATTTCAAAAATGGTAATGCTAGGGCATCTAAAGGTGAGATTAGAGCTGACTACGAGGCAGTAAAAAAACAACCAAAGAATCGATTAGCCTCTTTCTATAAAAAGCATACAAGTCTCCAAATTTCCGCCTTCGATATAGACCTACTAACGGATAATCATATAGATAGTTTCGAAATTGAGTTGAAGAGACTTTTTTCTGATTTTTCAAAATACCCAAGTGAAGTAAGACTTGCATTGTTTGATATAATTTTCAATGTCGGAATGACTGATTTAAGAAATAATTGGCCAAAATTCACAAAAGCTGTGAAGGCGAAAGATTGGGCAGTAGCTGCAAAAGAATCAAATCGAAAATATCCTATATCAGCAGAAAGAAATAATTACGTAAGAGGGTTATTCGAGAGCGCTGCAAAGAACGCAAAATTATCATTAATACCATAAATCCCGGTGGACCTATGAACCTATCATTGCTAATTTGCGCTCGAATCTCAGCTGTTTTTTTGATATGCGTGGTGTTTTTTGGTTGTGCTGTTAGTGAATCAAGTGGAGTTAAGGGGGATACTCCAGTTAGTTGGAGTCCGGCGTTTACCATGCCAGAACTTGTCGATCTTTCGTATGATTCTATAACTGATATTCGAAATTTTCCGGATCTAATTAGCGCTCCTTGGTATGCCGGTATCGGTGTCGAGAACAAAAAAGGAGAGAAGGTATTTTTGTCATCCTGTGAGGATTTATTTCACGAGTATGGGCCGAAAACTCACACGATAAAAGCCAATGAAATGGCCGCCTATCTTGAATTGAAAGTTATGTGTGAAACGACGCGGCTACTGATTAACTCAGATTCCGCAAAGTATAGCTTTATTCCAGATGTTTTTCTTGATGAATTTTTGCCGAAAGTTTGGCCAAAGGAAATCGCTATGACGATATCTACTTTGGAATTAAAAAGAATAAGTGATAACTCTAATTTTAAGGTGTGGGGTGATGTTATGACCATTGATAGATTTGAAAAGGATTCAGAGGAAAAGGCCACTTATTTTCATGATGGAGGATTTCAAGAAGTTGATGTCTTAGGAAATGGAGATTTTAATGGTGACGATACCAACGATATTTTTGTGGTTGTGCGTGATCATGTGACCGGTGGGGATTATTTTAATGTGCGACTATTTGTTTTATCGGTCAATCGAAAAGGCGATTGGGAGCTTCTTGAGAGTTTTTAAGCTTTTAGATTTTAAGTGCGCTTCTTTGGCGAAGCGCTTTGCTATTTTTTGAGTAGTGATTGTCCTTTATCGAATTTATCCAGAAAGCGATGGCGCTCCGCTCTGGCTGTTCTGGTTTCTGCTTCAAGGCTGTGTGCCAATACTTCCTGTACATAGCTAATGTGCTCACCGGCGATGCGTCGAGCCTCGTCCGGTTGATTTTTCATGATCGCCATAAACAGCTCAAAGTGCTGTTTCACCAACCGTTCGCGCGTTTCATCCCGTAGTTGATACATGCCGCCAATATTGGTGGCCACATTACGTTTAAGCGTATCGAGTAGTCCACGCATGGTGTGGAGTAGAACCATGTTGTGACTGGCTTCCGCTATGGCCATGTGAAACCGGGCGTCTGCAGCGCTTTCTTTGGCGCGTGCATCACTGGAGTGGGGGCTTGCGCTATAGCAGGCTTGAAGGTCGTCAAAGGCTGCCTGCAGATGTTGGCGATCAAGATCAGTCGCCCGTAGGGCGGCGTAGTATGCGCAATCCGCTTCCAGTGTATGGCGAAACTCAAGCAAGTCTTTGTGTACTTCCGGGCTGTTCTCCATCAGGGCCAGTAATGGATCACTGAAGCTGGAACCGAGTTTGGCGCTGACGAAATTACCGCCGCCTTGGCGGCTAACCAGAAGTCCTTTTGCCACTAGCTTTTGAACGCCTTCCCTTAACGAAGGGCGTGATACGCCAAACTGATCAGCCAGCACCCGCTCCGGGGGCAGGCGTTCGCCGGGTTTTAGAGATCCCTCCAGAATCATGGTCTCCAACCGTTCGACGATGGTGTCTGACAGTCTGCGCTGTTGAATTAGTGACATTATCACCTACCTTGATTTTGGTAAGACCAAAAATCCTTTAGATCCAATTTTGGGCTGTAGCTTTGATGCGCCAGTATCACACTATAGACCAATGATAAGTCAGTTTTGTTTGACATAGTGCTTGATTGTTTTTTAACCTATAAATGTTGCGTTGTAAATTGGTATTACCAATTTTTATTTTTCTCACTGTGCTGTTCGCATCAACGAAAGAGAGCGCCTGATGATCATCTCTGCTTCCACTGATTACCGTGCCGCGGCCAAACGCAGGCTGCCGCCCTTTCTGTTTCATTACATCGACGGCGGGTCCTATAGCGAACACACGCTTAAACGCAACGTTGATGATTTGTCGGGGATTGCTCTGCGCCAGCGAGTCCTGAATGACATGACTGAGCTAAACCTGACCACCAAGCTGTTCGACGAGACGCTGTCTATGCCAGTGGCCTTGTCTCCGGTGGGCTTGACCGGCATGTATGCTCGGCGAGGAGAGGTTCAGGCTGCCCGTGCTGCAGCTAATTTGGGTGTGCCGTTCACCATGTCGACCGTGTCTGTGTGTCCGATTGAAGAGGTAGCCCCGGCCATCAGTCGGCCCATGTGGTTTCAGTTGTATGTTTTGAAAGATCGGGGCTTCATGCGCAATGCCTTGGAGCGGGCTAAAGCTGCCGGTGTAACAACCTTGGTGTTCACCGTGGATATGCCGGTGCCCGGCGCCCGTTATCGGGATGCTCACTCCGGCATGAGTGGGCCTTATGCAGCGCCCCGGCGCATATTGCAAGCAATGACCCATCCACACTGGGCGCTGAACGTGGGCTTGCTTGGTAAGCCTCACGATCTAGGCAACATTTCTGCCTATCGGGGCAACCCGACGGGCCTTGCGGACTACATTGGCTGGCTGGGAGATAACTTTGATCCCTCCATCTGCTGGAAAGATCTTGAGTGGATTCGCGAGTTCTGGGATGGGCCTATGGTTATCAAAGGCATATTGGATCCTGACGACGCCCGCGATGCACGCAGCTTTGGTGCAGATGGCATTATTGTATCGAATCATGGAGGTCGCCAGCTTGACGGCGCACTTTCTACTTGCCGAGCATTGCCCGCGATAGCAGATGCAGTAAAAGGCGACATGAAGATATTGGTCGACTCTGGTATTCGCACAGGGTTGGATGTACTGCGAATGCTCGCCTTGGGCGCTGACTGCACCATGCTAGGACGCGCCTATATTTATGCGCTGGCTGCCGATGGCGAAGCTGGCGTTACCAATCTGCTGAAGTTGATTGAAAACGAAATGCGCGTTGCCATGGTGCTAACCGGAGCGCGAACCATCGCTGATGCAAGCTCTGAGTTGCTGGTTCAGCCATAGATGAGTGATCAGAGGGTTGTTATGAGTTTGCCAGCCGATTTTGTGAGTGCCGTAAATCAAATAATTCCTGCAACGCGCCGTTTTGATGACCCATTATCGACACTGGCGTTCGGAACCGATGCTAGTTTCTACCGTTTGATACCGAAACTTGTCGTGCGGGTGAGCGCAGAGCACGAGGTTGTCACGCTATTGCAGTTGGCTGGCGACCATGGAGTGCCCGTGACTTTTCGCGCTGCGGGCACCAGCCTTTCGGGCCAAGCCATTAGTGATTCGCTGCTGATTGTATTGGGTGATGGCTGGAGCCGGCGGGATGTTTTGGATAAGGGTTCGCGCATTCGCCTTCAGCCCGGCGTTATTGGTGCTCAAGCAAACGCTGCGCTAGCACCCTTGGGGCGTAAAATTGGCCCGGATCCCGCGTCGATCAATGCCTGTAAGATTGGCGGTATTGTCGCTAACAATGCCAGTGGAATGTGCTGTGGCACCGCCCAAAATAGCTACCAAACCCTCCATGCTATGCGGCTGGTGCTTGCAGATGGCAAAGTGCTAGACAGTGAAGACCCCGATAGCGTGGCAGATTTTCGCAGTAGTCATCGTGAACTACTTGCTCAGCTGGAACGCTTGGCACGCGACACCCGTGCCAACAGCGCACTGGCTGAGCGTATCCGCCATAAATACCGGATGAAAAACACCACCGGTCTGTCACTGAACGCCCTGATAGACTTTGACGATCCGCTGGATATTCTGCTCCACCTGATGGTGGGCTCCGAGGGTACTTTGGGCTTCATTAGCTCAGTCACATACAACACAGTGCCGGAGTACCCGCACAAAGCTACCGCCTTGGTGGTGTTCGAAAGTGTAGAAGAATGTTGCCGGGCTGTGCCGCTACTGAAGCAACAACCGGTAGATGCGGTAGAACTTCTGGACCGGCGAAGCATGCGCGCCGTGGAAAATCAGGATGGTCTACCGGAGTGGGTAAAAGCGCTTTCGCAGGATGCTTGCGCCTTGCTGATTGAAACCCGCGCCGCCAGTCGGTTGATACTGCACGAACAGATCGAGCGGGTGCGCTCGGTATTGGTGCCCTTCTCGGTGGAAAAGCAGGTTGAGTTCACTGAAAACGCAACGCTATCGAACAAGCTCTGGGCCATTCGCAAAGGTACGTTTCCCGCTGTTGGCGCGGTGCGCCCCAATGGCACCACAGTTATCATCGAAGATGTTACGTTTCCCATTCCCCAGTTGGCCGAAGGTGTTAAGCGGCTGACCAAATTATTTGAAAAACACGATTACCATGAAGCGATCCTGTTCGGGCATGCTCTGGAAGGTAACCTGCATTTTGTATTTACCCAGAGCTTTGAAGATCCTGCCCAAGTGGCCCGTTACGAAGCATTTATGGGTGAAGTTGCCCACCTGGTGGCGGTGGAGTTCGGTGGCTCGTTAAAAGCGGAACATGGAACCGGGCGCAATATGGCGCCGTTTGTGGAGCTGGAGTGGGGCAGTGACGCCTATCAACTGATGTGGAAGATAAAGCGCTTGCTGGACCCACAGGGCATTCTTAATCCGGATGTGGTGCTGTCGAAGGATCCCGACATTCATTTGAAGAACCTCAAACCGCTACCTGTGGCCAATCAGATTATCGACAAATGCATAGAGTGCGGCTTCTGTGAACCAGTATGTCCGTCCCATGGTTTAAGCTTGAGCCCGCGTCAGCGCATAGTGATTTGGCGGGACATTCAGGCTAAAAAGCGAATGGGCGTAGATACGCATGAGCTCGAAAAAGCCTACCAGTATCAGGGCATAGACACCTGTGCCGCCACGGGTCTGTGTGCCCAGCGCTGCCCGGTTGGCATTAATACCGGTGATTTGGTGCGTGAGCTGCGCGCCGATCAGGCGCAGGCTCACCGACGCGCCGACTGGCTGGCAGAACACTTCGCCGGTGCGTTAAAAGGGGTTCGGCTAGTTCTCGCTGCGGCGGATAGCGCAAACCGCCTCTTGGGCGCACCGCGTTTACAGCGCTGGACTGAATCCAGCAAAAAACTCAGCGGTGGTCGGATACCGTCTTGGAGTCCAGCTATGCCGCAACCAGTGCGCTGGGTCGAGAATATAAAGCCGCCTGCAGACACCGTGCGCCCGCGCGTGGTGTACTTACCGTCCTGTGCCTCCCACACTATGGGGCCGTCACGTTCCGACAGCGAGCAGGTTCCATTGTTGGCGAAAACCCGTCAGCTGTTGGAAAAAGCTGGCTACGAGGTGGTGTTTCCAGACGCTATGGATTCGCTGTGCTGCGGCCAGCCTTTCGCCTCTAAAGGTTACCCACAACAAGCGGACCGTAAACGGGCTGAAATGCTGGCAGCGGTGAAACGTGCCAGCCGCGAGGGCATGGACCCAATCTACTGTGATACCAGCCCCTGCACACTGCGGTTGCTGCAAGAGCAGAGTCACGGCCTGAATATATACGATCCGGTGCGCTTTATTCGGAGCCACCTGTTCGACCGGCTTGAATTTACACCGCAGACTGAATCGGTCGTGGTACATGTTACCTGCAGCACTCAACACTTGGGCGAAGGGCAGGCACTCATAGAGATTGCCCGTAAGTGCAGCACGAACGTAGTGGTGCCGGAGGATATACACTGCTGCGGCTTTGCCGGAGATAAGGGCTTTACCCTACCGGAACTGAACGATCATGCTCTGCGTTTTCTGCAACCGGCGGTGCAGCACTGTACTGAGGGAGTGTCGACGAGCCGAACCTGTGAGATTGGTTTGAGCAGCCACAGTGGCGTGGATTATCACAGCTTGGTGTATTTGGTTGACCGAGTAACCCGCCCAAGTTCTCAGTGATGGTGAATCTGCCCTAATCCAAAAAACGATTGCGTGGCTCATTACAACCCGATAGTCTCCAACTAAATTGTGCACAATATAATGATGCAAGATTTAAGGCTCGCCTGTTCGTTACAGGTGGTGATGGTTCTATTGAGGAGAAGCTTGTGGCCGCAGATTCAATTTATGACTTTACCGTTCAAGATATTAAGGGCAATGAAAAAACGATGGCTGAGTATCAGGGGCAGGTTCTCTTGATTGTGAATACAGCCAGCAAGTGCGGTTTAACGCCGCAGTTCGAAGGCTTGCAGTCGTTGCACAAAGAACTGGGTGCCAAGGGGTTAGAAGTGCTTGGGTTTCCCTGCAACCAGTTCCTGAATCAGGATCCTGCCGATGATAAAGCCATCAGTGAGTTCTGTAGTTTGAACTATGGCGTGGACTTTCCGATGTTCTCGAAAGTTGATGTCAATGGGCCCAATGCTCACCCTCTGTTCCAGTTTTTGAAAGCCGAAGCGAAAGGGCTCCTCGGCTCTGAGAAAGTAAAATGGAACTTTACGAAATTTCTTGTAAGCCGGGATGGCAAAGTTGTGCGTCGCTATCCACCCACCACTAAGCCCGCAGATATCAAAGCAGATATCGAAAAGCTTTTGTAAGGCGCCGTTTTGGACGATCTACTGGCACTGGATAACCAGATCTGTTTCAGCTTATACGCAGTTAACCGGGCTGTTACCTCGCGTTATCGCCCGCTGCTTGCCGAATTGGATCTGACATATCCACAATACCTTGTGATGCTTGTGCTATGGGAGCGTGCCCGGGCGGGCCAGCCTACCCGGGTTTCGGACCTTGGAGGGAGGTTGAGGCTTGATTCAGGCACGCTTACCCCGCTATTAAAACGCTTGGCTCAGCGGGGCCTGATTAGCAGAGACCGCAGTCTAGTCGATGAACGTGTGGTGACCATATCGCTGACCCAAAAGGGTGCCGATCTCCGGGAACTGGCCATACAGGTACCGCAAAAGCTCCTGTGTGGCTTGGATGTGGCGCCAGAGCGCTTGCTTGCTCTGAGAAATGAACTGAATGCGGTGCTAAAGTCTATGGAGACTCAGGGGGAGGGGGAGGTGCCCAACGAGTAATGGCTTCGGATAACTGGGTTCGGTTGTAAGGCTTGGTAATATAATCGTTCATGCCGCAAGCAAAGCAGTCATCCCGGTCTCCTTGCATCACGTTGGCCGTAACGGCAATGATTGGCAAATTTCGCCACTCGGGATTTTTGCGGATTCTGCGAGTTGTTTCGTAACCGTCCATGACCGGCATTTGGCAATCCATGAGAACCAGATCGAAATGCCCTTGTTCAAGGGCTTCGATCGCCACAATGCCGTTTTCCGCAATCTCCACTTGGTGCCCCATCTTTTTCAGCAGTGTGCAGGCGACCATCTGATTCACTTCGTTGTCTTCAACCAGAAGTATTCGGAGAGAGTCCTGCGCTGGCTCTGTGCCTTCGGATATCTTGGACCCGACGGGCAGCCTGTGGGGATTGTTTGCGCCCTGATGGCTGTGAACCGGTAATGGCAGAGTGACGGTGAAACGGGTTCCCTGATGCTCTTTCGAATCGACCTTGATTTCACCCTGCATGCGCTCAACCAGTTGACGACAAAGCGTTAGGCCCAGCCCGGTGCCGCCATACAGGCGTGTGGTTTGCGTGTCAGCCTGTGAGAAGGGCGAAAAGATCTTGCGCAAGCCTTCCTTGCTCATACCTATACCGGTATCGCTCACTTTGATTGTTACAACACCCGCGGAATAGTCTGCCGTGATGCGCACACTGCCGGAGTCGGTAAACTTGACGGCATTGCTTAGTAGGTTATTTAAAATCTGACGAATGCGTGTTGGATCACCCAAAAACTGTTCCGGGAATTCGGGTTCAGTCTCGGCGATCAGCTCAATGCCCTTCTTGCGCGCTTGATGGGTGTGCAGAGTTGAGCATTCCTCAATCAAGCCTTGCAAATCGAAGGGAATGTTTTCGAGATTGAGCTTTCCGGCCTCAACCTTGGAAATATCCAGAATGTCGTTGAGTATGCCGAGCAGGCTTTCACCGGCTGACAAAGCGATTTCAAGGCGCTGGCGTTTGGATTCGTCCTGCTCAGCATCCACCGCAAGCCCAAGCATTCCCAGAACGCCATTTAGCGGGGTGCGTATTTCATGGCTCATGCTGGCCAGAAAGTTCGCTCTGGCTCTGGCTCTGCGCATGGCATCTTCTTTCGCTTTTACCAGCGCTCGGTTGCCGCGCTGCAATGCCTGATTCTTTTCGGATATTTCACGGGTTCGGCTCTCGACTTCGTGCTCCAGCTCGCTTGAATAGTTTTTCATGGCGCTTTCCGCCATGCGGAGCTGGGCTAACGTGAAGTCTATGGTTTCCAGATGCTGGTTAATAATCCCTACCATAGTGCCTATTTCATCGTGTTGATGGCTTGAGGGAACAGGTAACCGGATTTTTTCCGGTGACCGGGTATTAACCTCACTTAGGGCACTAATAACGCTGAGCATGGGTCGCGTTAGTATCAGGTAGAAAATTCCAAGCAGTGATGCCGAGAGAATCAGGCTTTTCAGAAGCCCGCTAATCAGCGTGTAACTGGCGCGTTCCAAAAATTGTAGGCCGTAGTGGTAGGTGTCTACGGTAACCACAAGTTGGCCCAGAGGTAGGTTGTTGAGCTGGGAAACCTGCAGCTCACGGCTGAATACTCGGCTTTCGTCAAACAGTTCGTCGCTTATCCAACGATAGGGCGATACAGGGCTACTTTTGCTGGCGGCTGCCATGGTGCTGCCGTCGCTATCAACAATTCTCGCATCAACGGTTGCAGGATGCCTTAGGAGGCCGTCCAGCAGTTCTTCAGCCAAACGTACGTCGATATTGTAGGCAATCTGAGACGCAGGACTGTGGCTGATCTCGATCAGCGCTTGAATGTCCTCATTCATAGATTTGTGGGCGGCAAAGTAGTCCAGAGTGATTTGCACGATATTAAGGATGAGACCCAGCACCATAGCGATAAGGACTGTATCGCGAGTGAGTCGGTAGGATAGGCGGTGTTTGAAGCCTTGGGTCACGGGTGTCACTGTACCTGTACACGGGTGTGCTTACGCTGCCCGGTTTAACCTTTCAGTCGTAGTCGGCTTTTTTCTTCCACTCTTCATCATGAAGAAAGTTGTCCCACTGTTTGTCGAGTTGCGATTCGGAATCCGCAGGTTTGGTATCGTTACCTTCCAAGCTCATGGCCTCCAATTCCTTTATGCGGATGCGGAAGCTTTTTACGGCTTTCATGGCAAGTGGGTTATCTCTGGATTTCCCCATTTCTGTGCTGGCCAGATGATAGGCGTGTATGGCTTTGCGTGTCTGGTTCTGCCGGATATGCTCCCGCGCTTGGAAAACGTGTAGATCCGCGTGGGTTTTGTGCACCAGAAACAAAACATACTTCAGGTTCTTTTTTGCAGTTGCGCCATCTACGCGGCCACTTTTATGCATGGCCTCGATCATCTTGAACAGGTTTTGCAGCAATTCTTTAACGTAGTTCGACTTCTCCGCCGAATCGATCTTTACCGGGCGTACCTCGTCGCGATTTTCCCGAACCAGTGTTTTTCTTTGTACGGCGGCCTCACGCCATTGTTCAACGGGCAGGCCGGACTTGAGGCCCGCCAGATCGTTGCAGATGTCTTCCATGCGCTTTAGCAATAACAGCTTCAGGTCGGGTGTCAGGTATTGCCCGGGGATCTCGGACAGCAGACGGTTGCACCGCTTATAGCTGTCCTCAAGCGCCGTGATTTTGCGAGCACGCTCAATACGGGCCTTTTCACGCATCTGGCTGACCACAATAACGATAATTGAGGCCGCGACAATGGCTGCCAAAGCAATAACAATCGTGATGGTATTCATTAGTTGTGTAATGACTCCGGCTTTTGGGCAAGTCATGCCTGCTAAAGAATTCTGACCCGAATTACCGATATTCTCGGCAAGTATCAGAAAGATTAGCAGAAATTCTGGATTGAATCCGGAATCAAATGTGAAAGTTCGTTTTTCTTATTTATTTTATGAATTCTATATTTTCTGTATATTAAATTTGTGACTGCCCCGCGGTTTTTGCGCCGAATTAATGGTTTTCGTTGTGCTCTGGAGTTTTTATGAATCTTTCACGTATTGATCTCAATCTGCTTGTTTATCTTGATGTTTTACTGCGGGAGCGCAACGTAACCAAAGCTGCCAACCATCTCGGCATCACCCAGCCGGCCATGAGCAATAGCTTGCGACGTTTGCGGGACTTATTCGGTGACCCTTTGTTGGTGCGAACAAGCGAAGGCATGACGGCCACCGAACGCGCTCAGGAATTGCAGCCGTTGGTGAGAGGGATTCTTTCAGATATTGAGCAGGCAGTGCAGGAGAAAACGCCGTTTGCCGCACTGGAAAGCCAGCGGGTGTTTCGAATCATGGCCAGTGATTATGCTGAATCTTGCCTAATGCCACGGGTGTTGCGGCGCATCCGGCAGGAGGCGCCTCACGTAACGCTGGACGTTTTGACTCCCAGTGATGTGAGCTTTTTGGATGTGGAGCAGGGGCGTCTGGATATGGCGATCAACCGTTTCGATAAAATCCCTCAGTCCTTTCATCAAAAAACTCTGTGGATTGAGTATTTTGCCTGCCTGATGAACGCCCGCAATCCCATACTCAGGGAGCCGTTCACCTTGGATACCTATTTGGATGCGAGCCATATATGGGTCAGTAAAACCGGCTTTGGTGTCGGTGTTGGTGTAAACCCGAAAGACGTGCAGCGGCTTGGTTGGGTTGATGAAGCTTTGTCCCGCATGGGTAGCAAACGCCAGATTTCAGTATTCACCCGGCATTACCAGTCGGCTATGCTTTTAGCTGAACAGCACGATCTAATCGCCACATTGCCGTCCAGAGCCGCCTGGCTGCAAAAAGACAATGCAAATCTTGTGGTGAAGATCCCACCCTTCGAGATCCCACCTTTTGAACTCAAAATGGCATGGAGCCCGCTGCTACAGCACAACGCGGATCATCAGTGGCTGCGACGGTTAATTTCAGATGTGGCGGAAGAGGTGGATGAAGAATTCGCGCCTTTTGGCGCTCGCTTTGAGTCTATTGATGCAACCGATAGGACTTCAGGCACCCATTAAATCGGTAGCTCGCGTAGCTCAAG
Organism: Marinobacter sp. 1-4A; assembly: GCF_016597725.1. GTDB lineage: Bacteria > Pseudomonadota > Gammaproteobacteria > Pseudomonadales > Oleiphilaceae > Marinobacter. Next base: position 257,918 of record NZ_VCGY01000001.1, on the reverse strand, counting down.
GGAGTGGCGCCCTGTGTCCCACATACGCTGGAAATTGTCGGATAGCAGCTTAACCCTTCCGCTGTCAGCGAAGCCCGCAAACCCTGATGGCTGGGTAAAATCGTGCCGATAGATAACGCCTTCGCGATCTGCGAGGATAAATGGCTGGTCTTCGTGGGGATAGTCGTTGTTAACCAGTTTCAGCTCAATGCGACTGGGTAGCCTGCGCATTAATTCGACCAACTGATGGCGGCGCTTTACAAGCGGTTGGTCATCGTGGATTAACAGCCGAATGTCGCTAAGCCTGTGCTGGCGCGCAAGGCCAGAAACCAGCTCTCGGAATCTATGGCGATCGTAAAGGTCGTGATCCAGTATACGGTCATACAGCCACAGCCGTTGACTTGCTTGCCCCACCATAGAATCCAATAGGTCTATAAGATGACTTTCGCTATCGAAGAGCCAGGATTCTGTATCTGCACCAAGCAAAAGTGGCGTTGGCCGCCCGGATTGGGGCTGCGTTTGTGCAGCAAGAAGAGCTGGAGCAAAACAGCGCATGTCCAGATGAGGTATGCCCGCATCGTCGTAAGGCTCGGAACAAACATGGAAGCCAGCGCGTTGGTAGAACGCAATGGCGTGTTGTTGTGCCGAGAGCTTCAGCTCTTGATACTGCCCGGCCGATTCCATGATCAGGTGCCGGAGCAAGGCCTCACCAATACCTCGACCACGACATTCCGGCAGTATGGCCATTCTCCCTATGTGGCCGGTTTCGTTCAGCGTCGAGAACATCCGGGCGACGCCAGCTGGCGTATTGTCGGGCAGCACCGCAAGAAAATGATCGGCAATTTCGTCGGTATCGTCCCACTCAAGCTCAGGCGGCACCTTTTGCTCTTCAACAAAAACCTTCTGGCGGATGCTCCGGATGTGCGCCGGAGCGAGCTGCCAGCTGTATTTGCGAATTCGGATGGTCATGGCATCACTCGAAATACACAGAACCCTGATTATAAAGATTTGTTAGCAGGCCGAGCAGGGCCGGGTCTCCGGCAAACTGCGCCAGCGCACTCATATCGATGCGTGAGCCCGCACATAGTAACGGTGCCAGTGGTCGAGCATCGCCCTTGAGCAGAAATTGCTCGCCGTCTGCGAACAAGGCGGTTTCGTCGCCTACTTCATGGTACGCAAAACGAGAGCCTTCGTTCCATCGCAGTTGTTCTCCGGCTCGAAGCGCTTCGGCGAAGTCTTCATCTGAAGCTGGCTCCTCGGCAGGCACCACTACATCCATGTTTTTCGGTGCGGTGGCGTATTGGCCAAACCACAAAGCCAGTTGGCGCTTGTTCTCAAGCTTTTCTGAAAGAACGGCTCGTAACCGGTCAATCACGGCGGGTGCGATGGTGCCCGGGTTGTCTTGAATCTGGAGATCCGGATCATTCATGTGCTCGTCGGCGCCCGGTTGGTTGCACAGGAAGTCTGTGAACCCGGTAAGCAGATCGTCAATAGTCGGCGCACGGAAACCTACCGAGAGGGTAATGCAATCGTCCTCGGCTACCCCGTGATGACCAATTCCCGGGGGCAGATACAGCATATCGCCTGGCTCTAGGGTCACGGTTTCTTCACCTTCCCAACTGCTGAGTATGCGCAGGGGTGTGCCCTCTACACGGGGAGAGGTTTGATCGCAGCGGCCGCCGAAGGTCCAGCGCCGGTGTCCCTGTGCTTGCAGCAGGAATACATCGTATTGATCGTAGTGAGGCCCCACGCTACCCCCTTTGGGTGCATAGCTGGCCATAATGTCGTCAAGGCGCCAGTTGGGCACAAAACGAAAATGCTCAAGCAGATCGGCGACTTCCGGGACCCAGTGATCCAGTCCCTGAACCAGCAGTGTCCAATCTTGCGCCGGTAGCTTGCTGAAGTGATCTTCCGGGAAGGGGCCGTTGTGCAGCTGCCAAGGCTTGCCGTTATCGTTTTCAATAACGATGCGCGATTCCACTCCTTCTTCGCAGGCAAGGCCTGCTAGTTCGTTGGCATCCACGGGGCATTGGAAACCGGGAAATGCCTGACGGATGACCAGTGGCTTTTTCTGCCAGTAGTCCCTTAAAAATTCCGAAGGTGAACGTCCGCCAAGCATGTCCATGGGATGCTTCCTCAAGTTAGATGTTTCGGGCCTGATCAACGGCGTTGCCGATATAGTTACCCGGTGTGAGTGCCATCAGCTCTGCTTTTGCGCTTTCTGGCATCTCAAGGCTTTCTACAAAGCTTCTGATTACATCTGGTGTCATGGCTTTGCCACGAGTCAGAGCTTTCAGCTTTTCATAGGGTTTTTCAATGTTGTACCGGCGCATGACGGTCTGGATGGGCTCTGCAAGCACTTCCCAGGCTTTGTCCAAATCTTCGTTCAGGCGCTCTGGGTTGATTTCCAGTTTACCTAACCCTTTCAGCGTGGCTTCATAGGCAATCAAACTGTGGGCAAAACCAACGCCTAGATTGCGCAGCACCGTGGAGTCGGTTAGGTCGCGCTGCCAGCGAGAGATAGGTAGCTTCGCCGACAGGTGGCCAAGCAATGCATTTGCAATGCCCAAATTACCTTCAGAGTTTTCAAAGTCGATGGGGTTGACCTTGTGGGGCATGGTTGAGGAACCCACTTCGCCTTCAATGGTTTTTTGCTTGAAGTAGCCCAGTGAAATATAGCCCCAGATGTCTCGGTCTAGATCAATCAAAATAGTATTGAAGCGGGCTACAGCATCGTAGAGCTCGGCAATGTAATCGTGAGGTTCAATCTGGGTAGTGTAGGGGTTGAAATCCAGACCGAGGCTTTCAATAAACGCCTTGGCGTTAGCAGCCCAGTCAACTGCAGGGTAAGCAGAGATGTGCGCATTGTAGTTGCCCACCGCACCGTTGATCTTGCCCAAAATTTCAATGTTGCGGATTTGCTTGATCTGTCTGTGCAGTCGATACACCACGTTGGCTAATTCTTTACCAACGGTGGTGGGGGACGCCGTTTGGCCGTGGGTGCGCGAGAGCATGGGTTGTTCGGCATGTTCTTTCGCGAGCTCGCCCAGCTTGTCGGCAACGCGGGCCATTGCGGGTAGCAAGCCATTGTCCAAACCTTCGCGCAGCATCAAGGCGTGGGACAGGTTGTTAATATCCTCTGAAGTGCAAGCAAAGTGGACAAACTCGGTAACCGCATGCAGCTCCGGAACTTCGGCAATTCTTTCCTTAATAAAATATTCAACCGCTTTTACATCGTGGTTTGTGGTGCGCTCAATCTCCTTGATACGTTCAGCATCTTGAAGGCTGAAGTCGGTAACCATTTTATCAAGAAAGGCGCTAGCCTCTGAGCTGAACGCTGGAACCTCGGCGATTTCCGGATGCGCCGCCAGCTTTTGCAGCCACCGGATTTCCACCGTCACGCGGTTTCTGATCAGGCCATACTCACTGAAAATATCACGGAAAACGCTGACTTTACTGCCATAGCGTCCATCGACCGGTGAAATGGCGGTCAGGGCGTTGAGTTCCATCGAAAACCTCACAAATAATCGGTTCAGAAAAAGGGTTTAGAAAAAGGGTTTAGAAAATAAGAATGTCCATAATACACCAGCACGGCTGGCGAATCAGTGGCAACACCTTAGCTATCGAATGAGCGGTTTGCTTTCTCTGCAAGCTCTCGCGCATGCGCAATCACCTTGCGGCGCGACAAAACCAACTGCCAGCGACGCCCACCGGATTGCCTCCAGAGCACGGCTGACCGAATGCCTGCCAGTAGAAGCGCTCGAACTTTGGCAGCATTCTCGTCGCGCTGGAGTAGTGAAGGGTTGCCACTTACCTGAATACGCAGGCTGAATGTACTGATGGTGTCGGTGTAGATGGAGGCCAGATTGCTGATTAAATTTGGATGCACATAGCCAAAGTGGCTGGCTGTGTGGCGAGCCTGCTCTATGCGGCTACCGATGACTTCCAGCATGTCGCTGTGCCGGTTGAGCTTGGATTCAAGATGAATGAGGTTGAGAACGTAGCGCAGCACCTCAATGTCCTGCTGCTTTTTTTGATCGCTCATGACCGTTGCAAGTGTAACAAGGCCCTCGCGTACGTCTGCAAGCTCACCGCCATAGACGTCTAGAGTGCTGGCAGGGTCGGTAGCAAACAGTGAGCGCAGGCAGGTTTCCAAACTGGTTTGATTGCAGGTGCCGTTGTTAGCAATCTGCTGAACCAGATTGGCCGCTTGAAATACGCCTGCCAGTGCAAGGGTTTGGTCATGAAGCGACCGGCTCATTGCGGTAATTCCTGCGTTAACTGAGTCTGCGAAATGCGGTCGGGAAGGGCTTCGCCATCGCGCCAGGTTTCTGTTATCACTCCGCCACCAAGGCAGATGTCCCCATCGTAGAAAACCACAGATTGCCCCGGTGTTACGGCTCTTTGGGCGTCGTCAAATACCACTTTTACGCCGCCCTCAATAACAGTCACTTCGCAGTCTTGATCTGGCTGGCGATAGCGGGTTTTCGCTTTGCAACGGAAGGACTTGGAGGGAGGCTCCCCGGCAACCCAGTCGATTGGGTCTGAGACTAAACCACGGGAGAACAAAAGCGGGTGCTGCTTACCCTGTACGGCAGTCAGTACGTTTCGCTTCAGGTCTTTGCCCGCGACGTACCAAGGATCGTCGCCAAAGTCACTGAGCCCTCCGATGCCGAGACCCTGACGCTGGCCTATCGTGTGGTACATAAGCCCCTGATGCCGACCGATCTTTTTGCCTTCCGGGGTTTCAATATCACCCGGTTGAGCGGGCAAATACTGCTTCAGAAAATCGCTGAATTTACGCTCGCCGATAAAGCAGATGCCGGTGGAGTCTTTCTTGTTATGGGTGATGAAGCCTTGCTGCTCGGCAATCCGGCGAACTTCGGGCTTTTCCAGTTCGCCCACAGGGAAGAGTGTACGGGCAATGCGCTCACCGGACACTGCATGGAGGAAGTAACTCTGATCCTTGTTGTCGTCCAGACCTTTCAGCAGCAATGCGTTGCCTGAACCATCCGCGAGCGGTCGCTGGCGGGTGTAATGCCCGGTGGCAATGTAGTCGGCCCCCAGTGTAATGGCGTAATCGAGAAAGGCCCGGAATTTGACCTCTTTGTTGCAAAGAATGTCCGGGTTGGGCGTACGGCCAGCCTGATACTCGGAAAGGAAATGTTCGAAAACACGATCCCAATATTCAGCGGCAAAGCTCGCGGTATGAAGCTTTATTCCAATGTCATCAGCCACCGCTTGAGCGTCTGCTAGGTCGGTCATGGCGGTGCAGTACTCTGTGCCGTCATCCTCGTCCCAGTTCTTCATAAACAGGCCTTCGACCTGATAGCCCTGATCTTTGAGCAACCAGGCCGCCACCGATGAATCAACACCGCCGGACATGCCGACGATAACGCGTGTTTTCTCTGGGGAGCGAACTTCGGATGATGGATTCGTCATGACAACTCTTGGCACCGGTGCAAAGCGCGGGAGTTTAACATTTTGTGCCGGTTACGTCTGCGAGTCTGCGATCACATCCAGTGGATAGCAGCGGCCATTTCGGTAATCTTCTATGCATTTGATAACCAGAGGGCTGCGAAGCTTGTCGCCAAGCTGTCGGATGTCTTCCAGTGGCAACCAGTGGGCTGCAATGATCCCTGTGTCGAGCTCGTCAGTAACCTGTTGTCGTGCTTTGCCGATAAAGCAGAACCGATAATAGGTTACCCCGTTTGCAGGTGCTTTGTAGGTGTAGAGTCCAAGAAAATGCTTGGGTTCGACCTCCCAGCCGGTTTCCTCCAAAGCTTCCCGGCGCACGGCATCGAGAATCGCCTCGTCTTCTTCCACGTGACCGGCTGGCTGATTGAATACAACTTTTCCACTGCTGCGTTCTTCCACCATCAGGAAGCGGCCGTTGGAGTCTTCTACAACCACGGCTACCGTGGCGTGTGGCGTCCAGGTCATGAGCTTCGTCGTCTCCTTGGCGTTTTGCCTGATTTAGTCGGAATCGGGCGCTTCGCGGATTTTGGCGTTGTAGGCAAGTTAACGGGTATTTTGCGGTACTTGCCCGGCTCAACCCCATCCAGCGACCAGTCGCCAATACGATAGCGGATCAGTCGCAACGTTGGAAACCCAACCGCAGCGGTCATTCGTCGTACCTGCCGGTTGCGACCTTCGGTAATGGTTAACTCTAGCCAACTGGTGGGTACCGTATTGCGTTGGCGCACGGGCGGCACTCTGGGCCAGAGCTCTGGCTCATCCATTTCGCGGGCTTTAGCGGCCCGCGTTCGTCCGTCTTTAAGTGTAACGCCTGCGGCGAGTTGGTCTATTGCGCTTGCAGAAATCTCGCCTTCTACCTGAACCCAGTAGGTTTTAGGCATCTTTTGTTCGGGAGATGCGATTCGATGTTGCAGGCCCCCGTCGCTGGTCAATAGCAGTAAACCTTCGGAATCGTAATCGAGCCGCCCGGCAGGGTAGATGTTCGGGATGCGAATCCAGTCGGCTAGAGTAGCGCGCCGCTTTTGCCCGTCTTTAGTGGGTTCATCCGTAAACTGGCAGAGTACCTGAAAGGGCTTGTTGAACAGAATAAGATCGGCCATCGAGGCAGTTCCAGCGCGGAGAAATTGAAAGCACAGGGAAGATTACGTAGAAAAGGCAGGCTTGAAAAGCTCGGGATAGATCCCGTGCTCAACGCTCAGCATATAGATAGCCCCCCCAGCGTTACTTCAGCAAGAGGGCTACTATATAACAAAATGGTCGAGTCAGTCGGTTAGCCGTTCGCAGCGCGGGGTGAGTAGTCTGCATGATCCGACGCCCCGTTAGAGGTGGCTGCTTGCTCGTCCGGTACGATGTTGACGGCGTGCACACCCTTGTCGCTCGGCTTTTTCTCAAAACTGACGGTTTGGCCGGCCTTTAATGTTTTATACCCGTCTATCTGGACGGATGAAAAATGGGCAAACAGGTCGTCACTGCAGCCATCTTCAATAATGAAGCCGTACCCTTTGGCATTGTTGAACCATTTTACTTTGCCTCTTGGCATGATGAACTCCCCTGTTCTTTCACTGTCACTTGTTGTTGTTGGCTCCAAAAACCGGCAGCAAAGTCTGTATTTCTACCGGTTTTTGTTACACAAACTGCACGTGTGTTTACATTATTTAACACTCTTGGGTAACTGTCGACCAAACCCGGGGTCGAGTCAATAGCTTCTATTGCGGTAATGTGTGGTTGAACGCAGTCCGGAAGCGGTATCATGTTCGTATTGATAAATACCTCACGCTCGGGCTTGAATCTGACTTGAAAACCCGGGTCCAGACAACCACATTGATTAAAGGCACCGATAACCGGTAAAGAATGATGCGGACTATCGAAAATTCTCTACTAGTATTAAATCAGGGGGAGGAAGAACTGCCAGGGCGTCACGATGAGCTCAGCGTTGCTCCCGAAAAGCCTGCACTGAAGCGTCCGGCTAAATACAAGGTGATGCTTCTTAACGACGACTACACACCCATGGACTTTGTTGTGGATGTGCTAATGACCTTCTTCGGTATGAATGAAGAAAAGGCGACGCAGGTGATGCTGCTCGTCCATACGCAGGGAAAGGCAGTATGCGGGGTGTATACCCGGGACATCGCGGAAACAAAGGCGGCACAGGTGAACCAGTATTCCTCGGAATGCGAACATCCGCTCCTTTGCGAGATTGAATGTGCAGACTGATAGACGTTGGGGTGGCCCATGCTGAGCAAAGATCTTGAAATTACGCTGAATACGGCCTTTAAAAGTGCCCGCGACAAGCGCCATGAGTTCATGACCGTAGAGCATTTATTGTTAGCTCTGCTTGAGAATGAGTCTGCTGTGGGTGTTCTCAAAGCCTGCGGTGCAGACCTCAAGCAGCTCCACGATGAGCTGGTCGAATTTGTGGATTCCACAACACCCTTGATTCCGGGTAGCGATGATGAGCGCGAGACTCAGCCCACTCTTGGGTTTCAGAGAGTGCTACAGCGCGCTGTGTTCCATGTGCAATCCTCCGGTAAGAAAGAGGTAACCGGCGCTAACGTTCTGGTTGCCATTTTCAGTGAACAGGAAAGTCAGGCCGTGTACGTGCTCAAAAAACAGAGCGTCGCGCGGATTGACGTGGTCAACTTTGTGTCTCATGGGATCTCCCGTGTTCAAGGCGCTGAAGATCCAGATAGCAGTGAGCAAGCCTCACATGAGGAGGCTGGCGAAGAAGGTGGGCAGTCCAAGCCGCTGGAAACCTACGCAACCAATCTAAACGAACAGGCCCGCCAAGGGCGCATTGATCCGTTAATTGGGCGTGAGCACGAGGTTGAGCGGGTGGTGCAGATTCTTGTGCGTCGCCGCAAAAACAACCCGTTGCTTGTGGGTGAGGCCGGTGTAGGCAAAACCGCCATTGCAGAAGGGCTGGCCAAACGCATTGTTGATGGCCAAGTGCCAGAGATTATCGCCGACGGCGTAGTGTATTCATTGGATCTCGGCGCTTTGCTGGCAGGGACCAAATACCGTGGCGACTTCGAGAAGCGCTTGAAGGCCTTATTGGCGGAGTTGAAGAAACAAAAGCACGCGATTCTGTTTATCGATGAGATCCACACCATCATCGGTGCAGGGTCCGCATCTGGTGGCGTGATGGACGCGTCCAATCTGCTCAAGCCAATGCTGGGTTCCGGTGAGATCCGTTGCATCGGTTCCACCACCTATCAGGAATTCCGCGGCATCTTCGAGAAGGACAGTGCGCTGGCCCGTCGCTTCCAGAAGATTGATGTGAACGAGCCTAGTGTTGAGGATACCTACCAGATTCTCAAAGGGCTGAAGCCAAACTTTGAAAAGCACCACGATCTGAAATATACGGATCAGGCTTTGCGAGTGGCTGCGGAATTGGCAGATCGTTACATTACAGATCGCCACCTCCCGGATAAAGCCATTGATGTGATTGATGAGGCCGGAGCCAGGCAGCGGCTGATGTCTGAGGACAAGCGTCTGAAAACGGTTGATGTCCCGGAAATCGAGGAAGTGGTTGCGAAAATTGCCCGTATTCCGCCTAAAAACGTTTCCAGTAGCGATAAAGACTTGCTGCGGAATTTGGAGCGGGATCTCAAGATGGTGGTATTCGGGCAAGACCCGGCCATTGAATCCCTCACAATGGCAATCAAGCTGGCGCGGGCGGGTTTGAAGTCACCCGAAAAGCCGGATGGCTCCTTCCTGTTTGCCGGGCCTACGGGTGTTGGTAAAACAGAGGTTACCAAGCAGCTTGCCAAGGCACTCGGTGTTGAGTTGGTTCGATTCGATATGTCCGAGTACATGGAGCGTCATACGGTCTCCCGTCTAATTGGCGCGCCCCCGGGTTATGTGGGCTACGATCAGGGTGGTCTGTTAACAGAAGCCGTTAACAAGCATCCACACTGTGTGCTGTTGCTGGATGAAATCGAGAAGGCGCATCCGGAAGTCTTCAACTTGCTGTTGCAGGTTATGGATCACGGCACTTTGACTGACAACAATGGGCGCAAGGCCGACTTCCGGCATGTGATTCTCGTGATGACCACCAACGCCGGAGCTGAAAGCATGGCTCGCCGTTCGATGGGCTTTAGCGAGCAGGATCACAGCAGTGATGGTATGGAAATTATCAGCAAAACCTTCACGCCGGAGTTCCGTAACCGTTTGGATAGCATTATCCAGTTTGGTGACCTGCAGAAGGTAACCATCACTCATGTAGTGGACAAATTCCTCACAGAGTTGCAAGCGCAGCTCGACGAGAAGCATGTTGTGCTGCATGTGGATGATGAGGTTAAGTCTTGGCTTGCAGACAAGGGGTATGATGTGACGATGGGCGCCCGTCCTATGTCGCGTCTGATTCAGGACAAGATTAAACGTCCTCTAGCTGAGCAGATTCTGTTTGGCAGCTTGTCTGAGAAGGGTGGTGATGTGTTCATTAGCCTTAAAGATGACGATTTGGTGTTCGACTACGAGGATGAACCTGCAGAAGCTGTTTAAAAACGGCTGGTAGGAACCATCCATAAAAAAACCGCTGCAGTAAAATGCAGCGGTTTTTTTGTTCTTGCGATGTCGCCGTTGCTTTAGCGGGCGCGGTACACAATGCGGCCTTTGCTCAGGTCGTAAGGTGTTAGCTCAACCTTGACCTTGTCCCCGGTCAGGATGCGGATATAGTTTTTGCGCATCTTGCCGGAAATGTGAGCGGTAACAACGTGACCATTACTCAACTCAACCCGGAACATAGTGTTTGGAAGGGTGTCAAGAATAACACCTTCCATTTCAACGACATCTGACTTCGCCATTCAGTAGAAACCTCTGTTGGGAAAACTTTCCGTAATTTTAAATTGCGCAATTCTGCCTGATTTATGAGCGTTTGGCAAAGTGAGTTCGCTAACGACTTCAAAAAAGAGGCATATTGGCTCTAGATTCGACCATTTATAACGCCATACTGCGTTATTCGGCGTTGATTACCCGCCACTGGCCATCATGGAAGGCTTCCATGGGCTTGAAGCGGGTTTTGTAATTCATTTTCTGGCACTGCTTTATCCAATACCCAAGGTAAAGGTGAGGCTGTTCACGCTTTTTGGCTTCTTCAATTTGCCAGAGAACCGCAAAGGTGCCCAAACTGCGGCTCTCATGGGCCGGGTTGAACACGGTGTATATGGCGGAGAGCCCGTCATCAAGCATGTCTATGGCCGCCAGAGCGAGTAGCTCGCCGTCTTTGCGCATCTCCAAAAACCAAGAGTCTGTGGCGCCTTCTACCAAAAATGAAATGAACTGCTCCCGGGAGGGAGGGTACATGTCGCCATCTTTGTGTCTGAGTTCGACGTAACGGGCGTATAGCTGGTAATAGCTCTCGTTGAATTCTGCGGGCACCAGAGTGCATTGAAGGTCGTTGTTCTTTTTCATAACCCGGCGTTGGCTGCGGTCCGGGCGAAAGTTGTTTACATTCAGTCGTACTGGAATGCAGGCGTTGCACGTTTCACAGTGTGGCCGGTAGTAATGCGACCCGCTACGCCGAAATCCTAGTGCGGTAAGTTGGCTATAGAGCTTTTTGTCGATGTGAGCACGCGGATCTACGAACATGGTTGTCGCTTCGCGATCGGGCAGGTAGCTGCAGTCGTGAGCTGGTGTTGCAAAGAATACCAGGGTTTTGAGACTACTCATTCAGGCCTCCGGCCCGGGCCATTGCCAGCGGAATGTCCAGTCGGGCTGATCCGGTTTTCTATCTGCGTATTTAGTGATTATAGATAAAAATTCGCTTCTGGGTAGGGTGTGTGCGCCCATGGTAAGTAGGTGGTCGCTTTCCACTTGGCAGTCCATGATGCGATAGCCCCAATCCTGAAGCTGGTGGGCCAGATGGACCATGAGGACTTTGGAGGCGTTGGTTTCAAGGGAAAACATGGATTCGCCGAAGAAACATTGACCGATGGCGAGCCCATACATGCCGCCTGCCAGTTCGCCATTTTGGTTCCATACTTCTATGGAGTGGGCGATGCCTTGGCGGTGCAGTGCGGAGTAGCTGGCGATCATGTCGTCGGTGATCCAGGTGCCTTCGCTTCGGGTGGAGGCGCATAGGCGGATGATGCGGCCGAAGGCTTGGTCTGTGGTTACTCGGAAGCGGCGTTTGTTGAGTGTTCGGCGCAGGCTTCGGGATATGTGTATGTTTTCGGGGAAGAGTACGCAGCGAGGGTCTGGGGACCACCAGAGGATGGGTTGGTCGTCGCTGTACCAGGGGAAGATGCCGCTGCGGTAGGCGAGGATTAGGCGCTCTGTCGAGAGGTCGCCGCCGAGAGCGAGTAGGCCATCGGGGTCGTCTAGGGCTTCTTCGGCTGGGGGGAACCACAGGTGGTCGGGGTCTAGCCAGGGTAGTGAGGTCATTCTGCTTCAGTTTTTACCGAGCTGGTTTTGACTTGGGAGTACCGGCAGGCAGGAAGCCCCTTCTGAAACACGCTGTGGATACGTCCTTGTACGCTTGGCTTCGCCATCCATGGCTTCGCACAGTTTCAGAAGGGGCTTCCTGCCTGCCTCATCTAGTGAAGGTGAAGACCAACAGTTTCAGAGAGCTGGCCTCGCCCCACCTTCTCATCATGGGAGTTGCCTAGCCTCATTAGGTCTAGACCTGCTGATCCAAAAACTTCTCAGCATCCAGTGCCGCCATGCAACCAAAGCCTGCAGAGGTCACCGCCTGGCGGTAAACGTGGTCGGCTACGTCGCCGGCAGCGAATACGCCGGGGATGCTGGCTTGTGTGGCCATACCTTCGAGGCCGGATTGGATTTTTATGTAGCCGTTCTCCATGTTCAGCTGGCCTTCGAACAAACCGGTGTTGGGTTTGTGGCCGATGGCGATGAAGACGCCAGACAGGTCAAAGTCTTGTGTGCTGCCGTCTTTCATGCTTTTTATGCGCATGCCGGTTACACCGGTGCCGTCGCCTAGGACTTCGTCCAAGGTGTGATCCCAAACGATGTTGATGTTGCCGTTTTCGGCTTTTTCAAAGAGCTTGTCCTGTAGGATTTTCTCTGCTCGTAGGCTGTCACGGCGGTGTACCAGAGTGACTTCTGCGGCGATGTTGGAGAGGTACAGGGCTTCTTCAACGGCGGTGTTGCCGCCGCCGATGACGGCGACTTTCTGCTTCTTGTAGAAGAATCCGTCGCAGGTGGCGCAGGCGGAGACGCCTTGGCCTTTGAATTTTTCTTCAGATTCCAAGCCCAGATACATGGCAGATGCGCCAGTGGCGATGATTAGGGCGTCGCAGGTGTATTCGCCGCTGTCGCCTTTGAGGCGGAAGGGGCGGTTTTTTAGGTCGGCTTCGTTGATGGTGTCGTACACGATGTTGGTTTCGAAGCGCTCGGCGTGTTTGAGCATGCGTTGCATGAGCTCAGGGCCTTGTACGCCGTCGTTGTCGCCGGGCCAGTTGTCTACGTCGGTGGTGGTGGTGAGCTGGCCGCCGACTTCGATGCCGGTGATCAAGGTCGGGTTTAGGTTGGCTCTGGCGGCGTAGACGGCGGCGGTGTATCCGGCGGGGCCGGAGCCGAGGATGATCAGCCGGGAGTGTTTGGTTTCGCTCATGGGTGTCTCTCGTTAATTCGGTGCGTGTCGGGCTCTTTAAGAGCCAATATTGCGAGGAAGATCAAAAGGCTACCATGAAAGCAGGCGGCTGCCATTTGTTTTGGTCAATTCCCCTGATAAAGCAATGCTATCTATCCGTTATTCCAGTACGGATACGCTGGCGAGCAGTTGGCGCACCCGCTCAGCGCTCTTTCCGGACTCACCTTGTTCAAGCCGGTGTTCGGCAACGGCTGGAAACACTGCTTGAATGTCATCGGGCAAGGCGTGATGCCGGCCCTCCATTAGAGCCCAGGCTTTGGTGGCTCTGAGCAGTCCGAGCCCCGCTCTAGGTGATAAACCGTAAAGCAGTCCGGGCATACGACGGCTTTGTTCTAGCAAGCGTTGGATGTAATCCAGCAACGCCGGGCTTGCGGTCACGCGGGTGACTTCTTGCTGGAGCTTCGCCAAGTCAGCTTCTGAAAGCAGGGTGCCAAGTCGGTCTGTCATTACCCGCCGGTCTTCTCCTTCCAATAGTTCTCTCTCAGCTCTGGGGTCAGGGTAGCCAAGTCTTATCCGCATCAAAAAGCGGTCAAGCTGAGACTCCGGCAGTGGGTAAGTGCCGCCTTGCTCCGTGGGGTTTTGTGTGGCAATCACGAAGAAAGGATGGGGTAGCGGCCGGGTCTCGCCTTCAATGGAGACTTGACGTTCTTCCATAGCTTCAAGCAAGGCGCTCTGTGTTCGCGGCGATGCACGGTTAATTTCATCTGCCAGTACAACTTGCGCAAAAATAGGCCCCGGATGGAACACCAAACTACCGGCTTGCTTGTCATACATGGAGTAGCCAAGTACGTCGGCAGGCAGTAGGTCGTTTGTGAATTGAATGCGTTGGTAGCTCAAACCCATAACTTTCGCCAAGGCGTGAGACAGTGTGGTTTTGCCCATGCCGGGAATGTCTTCAATCAACAAGTGACCGCTGGCAAGCAGGCCGCAGAGAGCCAAGCGAACCTGACGCTCTTTACCCAGCAGAATTTGATTCAATTCGGTAACGACGGTGTCCATCAGGTTTTTCATGCCGAGTTCAGTCCCTCACTCTTTTGAGAATGTCGCCGTAAGCGTCGATGCGCCGGTCTCTGAAGTACGGCCAAATGCGTCGAATAGATTCACTGCGATGGCGGTCAAGGGTGACACTCAGTATGCACTCTGAGTTGTCGTCGGCGCGTTCCAAAAACTCGCCTTGAGGACCGCAAATAAAGCTGTTACCCCAAAATCGAATGCCGTCTGAATGCCCGGTAGGGTCGGGCTCAGTCCCTACGCGGTTGGGCGCAATGACGGGCAGATTGTTTGCTACGGCATGGCCCCGTTGAACGGTGACCCATGCCTCTAATTGGCGCGCTTGCTCATCTGGGTCGTCGGTAATGTCCCAACCGATCGCGGTGGGGTAAATCAGTATTTCAGCGCCAGCCAGGGCCATTAATCGGGCAGCTTCCGGGTACCACTGATCCCAGCATACGAGAACGCCTAGCTTACCTACAGAGGTTTCAATGGGAGAAAAGCCATTGCGGCCGTCGTTAAACTGAGCATCGCCCGGCGTGAAATAGAACTTCTCATAGAACCCGGGGTCGTCGGGGATATGCATTTTTCGATAAAGACCGGCAATGGAGCCATCGGTTTCGATGACGACGGCGGTGTTGTGATACACGCCGTTCATGCGGCGCTCAAACACAGAGCCGACGATCACCACGTTTAGCTCCCGGGCAAGGCCTGAGAGTCGTTCGCTTGTCGGGCCGGGGATGGGTTCGGCAAGGTCGAATATGCTGGTGTCTTCAGTCTGGCAAAAATAATGGGTCGCGTGCAGTTCTTGCAACACGATCAGTTGAGCACCACCTGCGGCGGCTTCACGAACCAGCATTTCTGTTGTTGCCAAACTGGCGGCTTTGTCTTGACTGCATGCCTGCTGGATAGCGGCAACTGCGAGTTGGCCGGTCACTTGAGTTTTGGCGGAATGAGCGCTCATAGGGTGACGACTCCTTTGGGGATTTGCATGGTCACGCAGTGGAGGCTGCCATGCTGTTTTACCAGCGGGCGACAGTTGATAGGAATGATTTCCCGGCCGGGGAAAATGTCGCCCATAATGCGAATGGCTTCTTCGTCCTGCGCAACATCGTATATCGGCACCAGCACTGCTCCGTTAATGATCAGGAAGTTGGCGTAGGTTGCCGGGAGGCGTTCGCCTTCGTCACCGAATACGGGCTCTGGCCAGGGTAGCGCGGTCAGTTTGTAGGGAGAACCGTCCCGCTGACGAAACTCTTGAAGGTCTTCTTCCATGGCTGCCAAAGCGCTGTAATGTTCGTCTGCGACATCAGGGCAGACAACGTAGCAAATATGGTCTGGAGCGCAAAAGCGGGCCAATGTATCTATGTGGCTGTCGGTATCATCACCCGCCAGATAGCCATGGTTGAGCCATAGAATTCGGTTTGCACCCAGCATTTCAGCCAGTGTGTGTTCGATGGCGCCCCGGTCCATGGAGGCGTTGCGTGAGGGGGTTAAAAGGCATTCGCTGGTGGCGAGTAACGTGCCCTCGCCATCAGACTCGATGGAGCCTCCCTCAAGCACAAAGTCGACCGCCTGCATGGGAGTGGCTCCAAATACGCCGAAATTGGCAAGATGTCGGTTGAGGGCGTCGTCTTTTTCCCAGGGGAACTTGCCGCCCCATGCGTTGAAGCGAAAATCCAGCAGAGTCGGCTTACCGTCTACAAGTACGGTTATGGGGCCGTGATCGCGCGCCCAGGTGTCGTTTGCCGGAGCTGGCACCGCGCTGACACGTCCCGGCAGGCTCAGTTCGCTGGCCCAGCTGTTGAGTTCGCGTTCCAGCTCTTGCAATCGAACCACGTGTTCACAGCTGATAACCAGATGTTGGAACCGAAGAATCGAGCGGGCGATTTCAAGAAATACCGGTTCTACCTCATCCATAATCCCTGCCCAGTCGGTACCTGGGTGAGGCCAAGTAAGCACAACGGCGCTTTGGGGTGCCCACTCAGCGGGCAACACGCGTCGAGATGTCACGTTATAGTCACCTTAAAATTGCAAAAGCCGCCATTCTAAACAAAGGGCGGCGTATCGTCAGGATGTATGTCCGGGCGTACCGGGCGAAAAACGTTCGCTTCAGAGGCCTCAGCGCTGGAGTTTCAGCACCGAATGGATGACCTTGTCGCTCTCGAAATAAACCACAAATTTACCGTAGTGCCACTGGCTGATAGGGGGTTGCCCGACAGGACCTTCCACGGAATCCGGTTGGCCCCAAGAGGCGCGTACCGAGGCTTGTGCCATGCCTGTGCGAGGCATGCTCTGCTGACTTCTGTCTGCCTGATTGCCCACCGGCACGCGCAGATCTTCAGCTAAGGCGCCAGATACCGGAGCCAGAGTGAGAATCATGGCGGCTGCGAAGGTGCCAGTTACCACTCGCTTTATTGTCATTGAGGCTTCTCCATTCATGCGCAGGTCTCCGGTAAGCGCTCCGGAGACATGGATAAAACGTAATATCCGAGAATTAGGGACAAAAGTCACATGTTTTCGCCAGTCTACTCTTTTTGTCGCTGGCGTATCTGCCAACGCATCACATGACGGGCGATTTGTTGGCGGTCGCTATCTTGTATTTTGATAAAGCGTGTATGGACCCTTGCTCTGCCTGTTTCGCTGGCCTGCACGTCCAATACCTCCGCAATGGCGCGGGGCTGGAACAACTCCGGTGGCAAGGTCATGCGAACCGCAATCTGATCGCCAGTGTGCCATGCGTGTCTACGCCCGGAAAAGGCCAGACCGCCTTCGCTCAGAGTGACGTGTTGCCATTCATCCGGTTGCAAGGGATTTTGCTGAAAGGCCATAATGCGCGCTAGCGTATCCAGCTTGCCGTTGAGGGACTTAACCAGTCCGGTAAGCAGGCGGTCCTGATCTGAAAGGCTGGCAAGCTGGGATTTGATGTCCTGGTCCAGCCGCCTGAAATCAGCTTTCAGGCTCTCGAGGTGATCGTCACCAAAGAGGTTGTCATCGAATTCTTCTGGGGACGAAAGCTTACGAACTTCCAGACCAATGCGGTCTTCGATGCGGAAAAATTCCCGACGCTCAGGTAGATTGTCTGCCGGTTCGGAAGGTGCGTCTCGGGTGTGCATTCGGAGCTCCGCGTATGAAAAATATAGCAAGTAGTTAAAGTTTAGCAGTTTCCCTCCGCGCTGAAAGGCTGCGAGGGGGAATTCCAGACCACGATCGACCTGAAGGTAGCGACAGGCAACCCTCCATGTTCAGACCCTTATCGTTGTATATCGGCTTGCGTTATACCGCAGCCAAAAGGCGCAATCACTTTATATCCTTTATCTCTCTCACATCCATGATTGGGCTCATGCTTGGCGTTGCAGTACTCATTATTGTGCTCTCCGTTATGAATGGTTTTGATCGTGAGCTCAAACAGCGAATACTGGGCATGGTTCCCCATGCCATCATTCAGGGCAGCGGGCCGCTGGATGACTGGGAATCGGTAGATGCTCAAGTACAACAACACCCAAGAGTGCTAGCAGCTGCGCCGTTTATTCAGGGGCAGGGTATGGTTACCGGTGGCGGTGATGTGCGGGGCGTTATGCTAAATGGCATATTGCCCGAGGAGGAGCGGTCGGTTTCTATCATCGAAAACCACATGATTGAAGGCAGGCTTGATGATCTGGTATCCGGAGAGTTTGGCATTATTGTAGGGCGGACTATGGCGTCCAGCCTACGTTTACAGTTGGGGGATAAAGTAACCGTGGTGCTCCCCGAAGCGTCGGTAACGCCAGCAGGTGTGTTGCCACGTCTCAAGCGTTTTACTGTGAAAGGGATATTCAGTGTTGGTGCAGAGCTGGATGGTAATTACACGCTCATCCACATGGACGATGCGGCAAAACTCATGCGTACCGGAGGCAAAGCTCAGGGAATAAGGCTGTTGGTCGACGATCTTTTTGCAGCGCCCAAGGTTGCCGCAGAGGCGGCGGGCGACTTGTCCGGCCGTTACTACATTTCAGACTGGACTCGCACCCACGGCAACTTATTTCAGGCTATTCGCATGGAGAAAACCATGATCGGCCTGTTGCTGATGTTTATTGTGGCGGTGGCAGCATTCAATATTGTGTCCACATTGGTGATGGTGGTCACCGACAAAACAGCGGATATCGCGATTCTGCGAACCATGGGGGCAACACCCGGGCGAATTATGCGGATCTTCATTGTGCAAGGTGCGGTTATTGGGGTTTTTGGCATTTTGATTGGCACCACCCTAGGCGTTTTAGGTGCACTTAACATCAGTGCATTTATTGCCTGGCTTGAGGGCGCAATCGGGCAGCAGTTCCTGAGTGCTGATGTCTATTTTATCAGCTACTTACCCTCCCAGCTGCAATGGCAAGACGTAGCCGTTATCAGTGGCGCCGGACTTGCCATGAGCTTGCTGGCAACCATTTACCCGGCGTGGAGAGCGTCACGAGTTGATCCTGCGGAGGCTCTTCGTTATGAATAAGGAAAGCGGCGCCATGAAGGACGTACCTCTGGTAATCGACTGTCGGAAAGTGACCCGTACCTACACTCAGGGGCCGGAAAAACTGACCATATTCTCTGATATCTCGTTGGAAGTGACGGCGGGTGAAACCGTGGCCATTGTGGGTAGCAGCGGTGCGGGTAAAACAACACTGCTAAACCTTCTTGGTGGGCTAGACAAGCCTTCAACGGGGCAGATCTCTATTTGTGGCAGGGATATTCATCGATTGTCTGAGGCTGGGCGCGCGCGCTTTCGAAACCGGCATCTGGGCTTTGTTTACCAGTTTCATCATTTGCTGCCCGAATTCACTGCACTCGAGAATGTCATGATGCCCTGTGCCCTTGGAGGTATGTCGGTGAGCGATTCACGTTCCCGAGCACAGTCAATTTTGCAAAGAGTTGGGCTTGCCGAGCGCTTGGAGCATAAGCCCGGGGAGTTGTCCGGTGGCGAGCGCCAGCGTGTCGCCATCGCCCGTGCGTTGGTGAACGAGCCGGATTGCGTGTTGATGGACGAGCCCACCGGTAACCTCGATGAACATACGGGTGAGGGTGTTCGGACACTTATCGAGTCTTTGCGGGACCAGCTAGGGATTGCGTTTGTCATGGTAACCCACGACATGAAGATGGCTAGAAGCTTGGGGCGGGTATTGAGGCTGGAGCAGGGGCGGCTGGTTCAGGAGGTGTGATCGCCGCGGGTTCGCTGGAGTTCTTCCCGGCGAGCCTTGCGCCGAAGTTGCCAGTCCGTTCGGATTTTACGGCGCCAAATAAACTGTATTCCCAAATACGCGATGCATGCCGAAACCGTGGCGACAATCAGCGAACCCAAATACAGCGGTATGCCGATGTCCAGCAGGCGCTCGCTAAGCCACGGCCACGAGAGTTGCAAGTCGAAGCTAAGAACCGGCCGGTTAAGCGCCCATGCGCCAACTTTGTAATTGAAATAAAAAATAGGTGGCATGGTAATCGGGTTGCTGATCCACACCAGCACCGCAGAGAGGGGGAGATTGGCGTTAAACCAGATGGCAAAAAAACCTGCGGCAAGCATCTGGAAGGGCATGGGAATAAAACAGAAAAACACGCCAATCAGGAACGCGCGGGAAACACTGTGACGGTTGATGTGCCATAAGTTGGGTTCATTCAGGATATCGCCGAGGAATCCAAGCGATTGCATCGCTTGCACCCTTTCAGGTGATGGCAGATAGCGTTTCATGAACTTCTTCGGCATTGGGAAACTCTACCTTCGAGTAGAATGAAACTCCGGCGTCAAGGATGTCGCCGACGGATAAACTCATCGGGAGGACACGGATTGTCCGGAAGATCTACAGTGCTGAGCGTTTTCGCTTTTTCCTGCGGCGTCATCTTACTTTATAGATTGGCGGTGTTGCCAGCTCAAGTGTGGCTGAGTCTGGCTACTCTGGCTGTTATATTCCTACTTTCACCAGTAGGGCGGATGCTTCCCAAGGCATGTTGGCCGCTTATTATTGGTTTCACATTAGGTGCTTTTTGGGCCGCCTTATGGGCCCACGAACGCCTTGACCAGCGGCTTCCCGATGGGCTTGAGGGTGAGAGGGTCAACGTATCCGGCTACGTCTGTGACCTTCCAGCAGCTGGTAGTTTCAATAGCATCCGGTTCAGCTTTTGTGTAACACGTTGGTACGGGGTTTCCCTGACCCGGCAGGCTAACGGTTCTCTACCCAAAACATTGCGTTTGGCTTGGTATGGCCAATCTGAAGCACGGCTTCCAGATCATCGGTTGCGCCTTGAGGTGGTTCTAAAAAAGCCCCATGGCGCTTTGAACCCCGCAGGCTTTCGCTACGAAGATTGGCTGTTTCGTAAAGGCTACCGAGCTACCGGCAGTGTTCGAAGTGCCGCTTCGGACCCTTCTGTCAGCTGCGCACTCGAATGTCAGTACCATCGATTTCACATGCAACTTGCAGACTGGGTAGATGAGCAGTTTGTTAAATCCAGCTACCACCCTCTCATTGCCTCACTGCTTATAGGGAACCGAGGGCATTTGTCTTCGGAGCACTGGGATGTTTTAAAAGCGACGGGCACGATCCATTTGGTTGCTATCTCCGGCCTTCACTTAGGCTTGGTGGCATTGGGTGCCGGGCTAATTGCTCGTCGATTTTTATTGGCCATATCGTCCTATCGACTTAGTGAGCGCTTCGTTCGTTTAGCCGCATTTGCTGTTGTGCTTTTTTGTTGCCTGCTCTATGCGTTGGCGGCAGGTTTCACGGTGCCAACCCGTAGGGCTTTAATTATGGTCGCGGTTGGCAGCTGGGTTCTGCTCAAAGCCCGGCATGAGCCTGCTTGGCATTCGCTATTGATCGCGCTGGGTCTTGTGCTCTTACTTGATCCATTTGCACCACTGGATCAGGGGTTTTGGTTGTCGTTCGGAGCTGTCTCTGTTCTTCTTTGCGTATTTGCGGGCCGTTTGGGGCGCATCGGTTGGCTGGCGGGCTTGTTGTTGGCTCAAGGGGCTGTATTTGCCGGGCTCTGGCCGCTGCTTGAACTCGTCGGGCAGGGTCAACCGGTTGCAGGGTTGCTTGCAAATATCTTGGCCATTCCTTGGGTTTCATTGGTGGTTATGCCGGTGCTTATTGTCGGCGGGATTATGGTCGCCTTGCTGCCACCGATGTTGGATTTGGTTATTGCGCTGATGGACGCAGTGCTCGGCGTGATGTGGCGCTTTCTTGACTGGGTTGCCGGTATGGGTTGGCCCGACCTCGATGGAAGCACGCTCGAAATAGGCGGCTTTTCAGTCTTGGTGTTGCTGGTTGCAACGGTACCTATTCGAATGTTTCAGGCGGTGGGGCTTATTGTTGCACTGGCTTGGGCTGCAACTGCGGGTCTGCCCAACAGTGCCGACAATCCGCGGGTTTCAGAGCCCGAAGTAAGGGTTTGGGATGTGGGTCAAGGTCTATCGGCCATGCTCAGGGCGGGCGATGACGTTCTGCTCTATGACACGGGGCCGGAGGTAAAAGGTGTCTTTTCTGCGGCGGAGTCTGTGCTCATACCGAACCTCAAAGCTCTGGGGATCAAGCGTATCGATACCTTGGTTATAAGCCATGCCGACAGTGATCATTCTGGCGGGGTTAACCGGATCTTGGCGGAGTTTAAGGTTGGTCGTATTGTGACAGGTGAGCCAGTGGCTGTTCGGGACAAACTAGAGCAGGGCGAAGCGGTTGCTATCCATGCGTGTGGGGGCAAGTCTGCGCTGGGTGATGAACTTTCGCTTTTCTACTGGCAGGCGACCGGAGATGTCAAAGGTAACGACGCATCCTGCGTACTTTCTGCCCGGCAGGGTCAGGCCGCAGAGTGGCTGTTCTCAGGTGATATCAGCTCCCGCATCGAGCCGCTGTATTTGGAAGCTGCGGAGGCTGAAACTCCGAATATTAAGCCTCGTGAACGCGTTGTTCTCGCGCCCCACCATGGCAGTAAAACGTCATCTTCTGAATTTTGGGTGAACGAGCTTAATCCGAGTTTGGTGATTTATACCGCAGGGTACCGGCATAGGTACGGGCACCCTCACAGAGACGTAACGGCCCGTTACCGCAGCGCTGGCGCTCTGGCGCTGAACACGGCTTGCTCAGGCAGTTTGGTTATGAGGGTGGTGGATGGGGTATTGAAAACGACCGAAGCCCGCCACAAAGCGCCCTTCTGGATTGGCGGTCCCGGTCTGGCAAGGGATACGTGTAAAATACCGTGACATTGCGGGTGTGGCCTCGACCTGCAGCTATGCTAAAGTAGCGCGGCTTGTAAACAATCAGGGAGATCAAGCGTGTTCGAGCTGTTGAAAGCTGGTGGCATTTTGATGGTGCCAATTATTGCCTGTTCCATTCTGGCGCTTGCGATTATTCTGGAACGTTTCTGGACTCTTCGGGCGTCGCGTGTTGCACCGCCTCAGACGATTAATGAGCTTTGGCGCTGGATCAAGAAAAAAGAGCTAAATGGCCGCAAACTCAAAGCACTGCAAGGTTCTTCGCCCATGGGGCGTATCCTCGCGGGTGGTCTTATGAATGCCAAGCACGGCCGTGAGATCATGAAGGAGAGCATTGAGCACGAGGCCAGTCAGGTTATCCATGAACTGGAGCGCTTCCTGAACCCCTTGGGTACTGTAGCAACGATAACGCCGTTATTGGGCCTTCTGGGCACGGTTATTGGCATGATTAAAGTGTTTGCGGAGATTCAACTGGCCGGCGTAGGCAATGCAGGCAATCTGGCAGGTGGTATTTCCGAAGCACTGATTACCACGGCAGCCGGTTTGAGCATCGCGATTCCTGCTCTGATATGTCACCGCTATTTCATCCGGCGGGTAGACGAGCTGGTGGTTAGCATGGAGCAGGAAGCCATCAAGCTGGTTGAAGTGGTGCACGGTGACCGTGAAATTGACGTGGAAGGGGCTTGAGCGCCGTGAAGTTCACACGCCAGAGAAGCCAGGAAGTCGGAGTAGATCTTACGCCGCTGATTGATGTGGTGTTTTTGCTGCTGATTTTCTTTATGGTCTCGACGACCTTCACGCGGGAAAGCCACTTGCAGGTGGAGCTTCCAGAGGCCAGCGGCGAACCGTCCGCGCCTTCCGAAGTTAAACAGATAGACGTTGTTATCAACGCTGAAGGTCAGTACATCCTGAATGATAAGGCTCTGGTTAATAACCGTCGTGAGACCCTCGAAAGGGGTGTGGGCGAGCTGGCCGAAGGTGACAACAGCCTACCATTCGTTATCACCGCGGATGCACGCACACCCCACGAGTACGTGGTTAGAGCCATGGACGTTGCAGGTCGTTTGGGCTTTGCCCGGCTGAGTATTACTACCGAACGTGAGACTGAAAGCCAGTGAGTCAGCCAGTTCAGCCAACAGGCCCGAACAAGGTCCAGCCAGGCGAAAGTTGGGAGACGTACAAACGCCTGCTGGCGTATGTGAAACCTTTCTGGTTGGCCTTTTCGCTTGCGGTTGTCGGTAATATTATTTACGCGGCAGCTTCTACGGGCATGGCCGCCGCTATGGAATACGTCATAGCGGCTATTGAGAACCCCACCGAGCAAAATCGGATTCTGCTGACTGCGCTAATCATTGGTATGTTCATGTTTCGTGGGGTCGGAACATTTCTAAGTCAGTACTTCATCAGCTATGTCGGTCGACAGGTCATAAACTCACTTCGTACCGATGTGTTCAATCGGCTGATGACGCTCCCGTCCCGTTACTTTGACGACAATGCCGCGGGAAGGTTGGTTTCCAAGCTTACCTTCAACGTAGAGCAGGTCGCTGAAGCTACCACAAATGCCGTAACCATAACCCTTAGGGAAGGCCTCACAATCGTGGGTCTGCTCAGTTTTATGCTGTACACCAACTGGAAACTGACCCTGATTTTTCTCGCTGTCGGGCCTTTGATTGGAGCCGTTGTTGGATACGCCAGCAAGCGGTTTCGCAAGATAAGCCAGCGTATTCAGGGCTCGATGGGTGATATAACCCACGTGGCCTCCGAGTCTATTACCGGCTATCGGGTGGTGCGAACGTTTGGTGGCGAAGGGTATGAAAAAGAGCGTTTTCAAAAGGTTAACGATCGAAACTTAAAACAAAGCCTTAAAATGGCTTCTACCCAAGCGATCAGCGTACCGGTGATTCAGACGCTGGTAGCCGTTGCGATCGCGGCCTTGGTCTGGACCATGCTAGCCCCGGAGATACGGGGTGAGATGACAACCGGCCAGTTGGTTGCGTTTATTACCGCAGCTACCACCATGGCCAAGCCCATTCGTCAGGTTACCTCGGTTCATGCGCAGATCCAGAAGGGCGTGGCTGCTGCTTACGATGTATTCGAAACCATTGACGAAGCCCCCGAACAAGATCTCGGTACCTTCGCGCCCGAGCGTGTTGAAGGCAACATTGAATTTGATGAAGTGTCGTTTCGTTACCGGGATCAGCTCGATAACGTGTTGGAGGGCATATCCGTTGATATTCCGGCAGGTCAGAGCGTTGCATTGGTAGGGCGTTCGGGAAGCGGAAAATCAACCATGGTGAGCTTGTTGCCCAGATTCTACGAATATACTGGTGGCGATATTCGTATTGACGGACACTCCCTCAAAGACTTTTCTCTGAAAGCACTTAGAGCTCAAATTGCTCTGGTTACCCAGAACGTTGTGCTGTTTAACGACTCGATAGCAGCCAATATTGCATACGGCGCACTGAGAGATTGCAGCCGGGAAGAAATACGTGAAGCGGCGGCGAAAGCCCATGCACTGGAGTTTATCGACCGCATGCCCGAGGGGCTGGACACCATGATTGGTGACAACGGCGTTATGCTCTCAGGTGGTCAGCGGCAAAGACTGGCTATTGCCAGAGCGCTGTTGAAAGATGCTCCCATACTGATTTTGGATGAGGCCACCTCCGCTTTGGATACCGAATCTGAGCGGCACATTCAACAAGCTCTGGAAACCGTTATTCAAGGCCGCACTACCTTGGTTATTGCCCATAGGCTTTCGACTATTGAAAATGCCGACAGGATTTTGGTAATGGACAACGGTCGCATAGTGGAGTCCGGAGCCCATAACGAGTTGCTTGCCAGCAATGGTGCTTATGCCCAGCTACATCAAATGCAGTTCAGCGAGCACTCATGACCTCCTTGGTGGATCGCCTCTGGTATGGCAAGGGTCGGCCCTTGCTTTTGTTGACGCCGCTTTCATGGCTGTACCACACCATCGCTGAAGCGCGACGACGCAAGGCAATGGAAGCCCAAACCAAGAAGCTGGGTGTTCCGGTCGTAGTTGTGGGCAACATTACCGCAGGAGGCACCGGAAAATCTCCGCTAACTGCTTGGCTTGTCAGCGCCATGAAGGCTGAAGGCTGGCGCCCTGTGGTACTGAGTCGCGGCTATGGTGGCAAGGCTTCTGATTATCCCCTGCTGGTGACGGAAGATACATTGCCATCCCTTGCCGGTGATGAGCCGGTTATGTTGGCGCAGGCAACGCGCGTACCCGTGATTGTTGACCCGGATAGACGCAGGGCAGCCGCATTTGCGCTTGATAATGCGTTAGGCGATGTTCTAATCAGCGACGATGGGCTTCAGCACTACAGATTGACTCGGGATATCGAGCTTTCGGTGTTTGATGGCAGTCGCGGTATCGGCAATGGTGCTTTAATTCCAGTGGGGCCTCTGCGAGAGCCGGTTAGCAGGCTTGATACCGTCGATTTCGTTGTTGTGAACGGTGCCACGGAAACGGATGATGAAGGCAGGGTGCCACCGGAAGCACTATCGGGCATCCGGCACCGGCAAATGTACGCCATGAGCCTCAAGCCAACACGTTTGGTTAACCTCAAAACCGGTGAGGTTCGAGCCCCCGAGAGCCTTCAAGGTCAGAAAATTCGCGCGATAGCCGGTATAGGTAATCCGACCCGCTTTTTCGATACGCTCAAAGGGCTGGGCGCGAAATTAATTGCTGTGCCTTTTCCCGATCATCACCGGTTTCGCCCGGAAGATCTCGGTTCCGAGTCCGGTCACATGCTCGTTATGACCGCTAAAGACGGCGTTAAATGCAGCAGTTTTGCACCGGATAATGCCTGGGTGCTCCATGTTGAAGCGTCCTTGCCAGAGGCATTTTCAGAAGCTGTTCTTGAAAAACTGCGGGCTAGCTTCGAAGAGCCTGATTCTTAACCGTTAGTGAGATTGCATTATGGACAAAAAACTCGTGGCTTTGCTTGCTTGCCCTGTTTGCAAGGGTGAGTTGAAATTGAATGAAGCGAAAACGGAACTGACTTGCTATCAGGACGCCATGGCCTTTCCCATTCGTGAAGGTATTCCGGTTATGCTCGCGACCGAAGCCCGTACACTCTCCACCGACGAACGTCTTCACAAAAACTGAGCAAGCTCTCTGCAGGATCGAAGCCCCATGTCTTTTACGGTTGTGATACCGGCCCGTTATGCGTCCACCCGCTTGCCCGGAAAACCATTGCTGGATATCTGCGGCAAGCCAATGATTCAGCACGTTTGCGAACGCGCCTCTGAAAGCCAAGCCAGTCGTGTTGTTGTTGCCACGGATGACTCTCGTATTCACGATGCCTGTGAAGCCTTTGGTGCCGAAGTGGTCATGACATCGCCCAATCATGTGAGTGGGACAGACCGTCTTGAAGAGGTGGTGCGTAAGTTGGGGCTTGATGCCGATCATCGCGTGGTGAATGTGCAGGGAGATGAACCGCTGATTCCGCCCGAGTTGATAGACCAGGTAGCTGACAACCTCGAACGCTATCCCGATGCAGCGATTTCGACACTTTGCGAACGCCTCCACGATATGGAGCAAATCTTTAATCCCAACGTGGTAAAGGTCGTTTTCGACTCACAGGGCATGGCACATTATTTTAGCCGCGCGCCCATACCTTGGGCCCGCGATTACTGGAACAGCATCGGTAAAGACAACCTTTCGGCACCGAATGCCAGTGCGGCATTACGAGATGGCACCGGATATTTTCGCCACATCGGCATCTATGGCTATCGCGCCAGCGTACTCAGTCGGTTTGTCAGCTGGCCCCCGGCGCCTACAGAACTGGCGGAGTCGTTGGAGCAGTTGCGGGCGCTGTACAACGGCGCACGAATTCACGTTGAGGTTGCCTCCGGAACGCCTCCGGCTGGAGTTGATACCGAAGCGGACTTGCAGCGGGTGAGAGGATGGATGGCCAAATACATTGAAAGGGGAGTAAATCGGGTATGAGTAAACACGCCAGTGTGCTTTTTGTGTGTCTTGGCAACATTTGTCGATCACCAACCGCAGAAGGTGTGTTCCGCAAGCTGGTGGAGCAGGCTGGGTTGCAGGAGCAAATACACATTGATTCCTGTGGAACCAGTAACTGGCACATAGGAAAGGGGCCGGATTCCCGGTCAGTTGAAGCTGCTGGCAAGCGCGACATCGATATAAGCACGCTGAAGGCGAGGCAGTTTACCGAGAAAGATCTGGACACCTTTGATTACGTGGTGGTTATGGATCGCCAGAATCTTGCCGACGTAAAAGACATATGGCACCAAAATGGCGGCACTAGGCCCACGCTTTTTCTAGAATACGGCAGCACTGAGCTCGCAGAAGTTCCCGACCCCTATTACGGCGGTGAAGATGGTTTCGAGCATGTGCTCGATCTGATTGAAGACGCCAGCGTTGGCCTGCTTAGGAAAATTCAGGAGAGTATGGCGTGAGCCAGCAGGCGGAACCTCACGAGAATGTTCAGCTTAAAAAGCTCAATACTCTTTGCGTGTCCGCAACGGCCAAACACTACATGGATGTCGCTAGCCTGAATGAGCTACGCCTTGCGCTGGCATGGGCGCAGGAAAAAGGGCAAAAAACACTGGTGCTTGGTAGTGGCAGCAATCTGGTTTTTGCCGGTGACTTTCACGGCCTTGTGATTCGCATGCAAATCGCTGCGCGTTATTGGGAGCAGGTTGACGACACAGGTGCCACACTGGTTTTGGGTGCCGGTGAAAACTGGCACGAGGCCGTACTCTACGCCGCTGGGGCGGGGTACCGGGGTATTGAAAACCTTGCACTTATCCCTGGTACAGCAGGTGCAGCACCGGTTCAAAATATAGGCGCTTACGGCGTTGAACTTTGCGATACCTTGATTTCTGTTACAGCCTTGGATCGCGACTCCAATCAGCTGGTGTGCCTTGATAACTCGGAGTGCGGTTTTGCCTACCGAGATAGCCTGTTCAAGCGCTCTCCCGGCCGCTACATCATCACTGAGATCCGCCTTAGACTGTCGCGCACAAAGCCCTTGCAACTAGGCTATAGGGATCTTGAGGACTACTTGGGGGAGACGAAAACTCAGGATTTGGAAGCTCTGACAGTGGCCGAAGCGGTGATGGCAATTCGCAGGCGAAAGTTGCCGGACCCCGAGATAATTCCAAACGTAGGCAGCTTTTTCAAAAACCCGGTTGTACCCGTTGAGCAGTTTAATGAGCTTCAGGCGAGGTACCCAGACGTTGTTGGCTACCCACAGAGCAATACCGTCAAACTGGCAGCCGCTTGGTTGATTGACCAGAGTGGGTGGAAAGGGTACCGAAATGCCCGGGTAGGGGTTCATAACCGTCAGGCCCTTGTGCTGATTAACCACTCAGGTGGAACAGGACGTGATGTGCTAGAGCTTGCGGCGCAAATCCGCAAGTCGGTACAGGAAGGTTTCGGTGTTACTTTGGAGATGGAGCCGGGGGTTGTGGGGGGGTGAATGCCGCCAATGAGGTTTTGAAAACCAACCCGGCGATTCAAGGCCTTGCTACAGGCCTTGAATCCGAGTCTTCTAAGGGCGCTTTTTTACAAGCCTTTGCGAGGCGATGCTTTGATTAGAAATGGCAGGGCTTCCTCAATGGCAATGTCCTGCTTATCTTCGTCCCTGCGCCCCTTGTACTCCAAAGTGCCCGCGGCAAGCCCGCGATCCGAAATGACAAAGCGGTGGGGGATTCCGATCAGTTCCATATCGGCAAACTTTACGCCGGGACGTTCTTTACGGTCGTCCAGCAGCACATCATAGCCAGCCTGCTTTAATTGCTCATAGAGCTTCTCACCGGCTTCAGCCACTACGGGCGTTTTGTGGGCGTTCAGCGTAACAATAGCCACTTGGAAGGGGGCGATGGCGTCCGGCCAGATTATGCCTTTGTCATCGTGGTTCTGCTCAATTGAGGCCGCAACGATGCGGGATACACCAATTCCGTAACAGCCCATGTCCATGATGACGGTTTTACCGTTCTCATCGAGTACTGTGGCATTCATGGCGGTGCTGTACTTGTTGCCCAGCTTGAAGATATGGCCAACTTCAATGCCTCTGCGTATCTCCAGTGTTCCCTTACCATCCGGGCTGGGGTCGCCCTCAACGACATTGCGAATATCTTCAACGCGCCCAAGAGGCAGATCCCGCTCCCAGTTCACGCCGGTCAGGTGATAGCCTTCCTTGTTAGCGCCGCAGACAAAATCAGCAAGATGGGCTGCGCTGCGATCTACAATAACCGGCAGGTTCAGATTCACCGGGCCAATGGAACCGGCTTTGCAACCTACGGCAGATTCGATTTCTTCGTCGGCCGCCATGGTGAGAGGGTCTGCCACGCCGTCCAGATTTTCTGCTTTAATCTCGTTTAGAGAGTGGTCGCCACGCAGGATCAAAGCGACTAGACCAGCATTGCTTTTTTCTTCCTCTTCTTTCGCTTCTGCTTTAACCAGCAGGGTTTTAACCGTGCGGGTGGCGTCAATATTCAGGAATTCGGAGATTGCCTCAATGGTGCGCTGGTCCGGCGTTGCAATTTCTTTCAACTCTTCAGCCGGTAGGGCGCGTTCGCCACTTGGAGCAACGGCTTCGGCTTTTTCAATGTTGGCGGCGTAATCGCTCTGCGTGCTGAATACTATGTCGTCTTCCCCGGAGGAAGCGAGTACGTGGAACTCGTGGGATGCGCTGCCACCAATGGCACCTGAATCGGCCTGTACCGGGCGGTAGTCGAGCCCCAGGCGGTCAAAGATAGCGCAGTAAGTGCGATGCATAACCTGATAGGTTTCATCCAGTGATTCGGCATTCACATGGAAGGAGTAAGCATCTTTCATGATGAATTCCCGGGCACGCATCACCCCAAAACGGGGGCGGCGCTCATCGCGGAACTTGGTTTGGATTTGGTAGAAGTTCGCCGGCAGTTCCTTGTAGCTGTTCAGCTCATTGCGGATAAGATCGGTAATGACTTCTTCGTGAGTAGGGCCAAAGCAAAAATCACGGCCGTGGCGGTCGTTCATTCGCAGCAATTCGCCGCCGTATTGCTCCCAACGACCGGACTCCTGCCACAGTTCTGCAGGCTGAACCGCAGGCATGAGAACTTCCTGTGCGCCGCTTTTGTCCATTTCTTCACGAACAATCCGCTCAACCTTGCGCAGGGTTCTAAGGCCCAGGGGAAGCCAAGTGTAAAGGCCTGCTGCCAGTTTGCGGATCATGCCTGCACGCAGCATCAGCTGGTGGCTGATAATCTCCGCGTCAGAAGGCGTCTCTTTCTGGGTTGCAATCAGATAACGGCTTGCTCGCATTGTGGTTTCCGTTCAGTGATGTTTCGAAGAGGGGTATTTTGTAAAGTGGCGTTTATTGTACGGAGCCTGCCGCACAAGGTACAGATCGTGAGCGCTGTTATCCGCTAAGCAGACGCAGCATCAGGATAAATACCCTAAAGGTAGGGCCGTGCTATCGATAACGCGTTTAAGAACAAAGCTTGAGTGAACCCCGCTAACCCCCTGTATTCGGGTGATGCGATTGAGTAGAAAGTGATGGTAGTGGTCCATATCCGGCACTACTACCTTCAGCATGTAATCCGCATCATGGCCGGTCACCAAATAGCATTCCAGAATCTCCGGATATTCGCTTACCTGTTCCTCAAATGCCGCAAAGCGCTCGGGGGTGTGCCTATCCATTCCAATTAGAATAATCGCTGTCAGCGAGAGGCCGAGCTTTTTGTGATCAAGCACGGTTACGGTGCGCACAATAATGCCTGCTTCTTCAAGCGCACGTACCCGTCTCAGGCATGGGGAGGGGGATAGCCCCACTTTTTCGGCAAGCTGTTGGTTGGTTAGCGAGGCGTCTTTTTGTATTTGGGCCAGAATGCGACGGTCTATTTTGTCAATTTGTACGAGTGTTTCTTTATTTTGAAGCATAAAATTGCCAGTGATGTCTTTTTGGAGGTATATATAACTAATAAATTACGCTTTCGGGTGTAATTTCGCAATCACCTATCGCACTGGAAGCGTTAAACTGTTCACTCTTGTTAGACATCCTAAAATTACGACGGAGCACGACAAACATGGCTTTTGATCATCGCAAATACGTTGCCTTCCGGCCGATCGCTAAAACCGATCGTCGTTGGCCCGACCAGGTTATCGAAAAGGCACCTGCTTGGTGCGCGGTTGATCTTCGCGATGGTAATCAGGCTCTCGTAAAGCCTATGAATGTCGCTCAGAAACAGCGCATGTTTGATCTATTAGTTAAGCTTGGGTTTAAAGAAATCGAAATAGGCTTTCCGGCTGCGAGTCAGCCCGATTTTGATTTTTGCCGTAAGCTGATTGAAGAAAACCGTATTCCTGAGGATGTAAAAATCCAAGTGCTCACTCAAGCTCGCCCTGAGTTGATTGAGCGCACCTACGAGGCCCTTAAGGGCGCTAGGCGTGCCATTGTGCATGTATACAACTCTACCTCAACGGTGCAGCGTGAGCAGGTGTTCGGTCTGGATCGTGCGGGTATTCGCAACATTGCAGTGAACGGCGCGCAAGTGGTGAAAGATCTCGCAGCCCAGCACCCAGAAACCGAGTGGACGTTCCAGTACTCTCCCGAGAGCTTCACCGGCACCGAACTGGATTTTGCTGTGGATGTTATTGATGCAGTATCCGAGGTGTGGCGCCCGGATCAGGGTCAGCCGGTGATCATTAATTTGCCTGCCACCGTAGAGATGTCTACCCCAAACGTATTCGCAGATCAGATTGAGTGGGTGTGCGACAACATCCGCCACCGTGAGCATATCAGCATTAGCGTTCACACCCACAACGATCGGGGCTGTGGTGTAGCTGCGGCAGAGTTGGCAGTTATGGCGGGTGCAGATCGTGTGGAAGGTACTTTGATGGGTAATGGTGAGCGCACCGGTAATATGGACTTGGTGACCATGGCCATGAACCTTTACTCGCAGGGTATTGATCCGGCGTTGGATTTGTCAGGCATGGCGGAGATCACGGAGGTGGTTGAAGCCTGTACAGAAATTTCCACCCATCCGCGCCACCCATACGCTGGCGAGTTGGTGTTCACTGCATTCTCCGGCAGCCATCAAGACGCTATACGCAAGTGCCTTGCACGCAGGAAAGAGGGGGATGTATGGAATGTTGCCTACCTGCCAATCGATCCGTTCGATTTGGGCCGCCGCTACGAAGAAGTTGTTCGTATCAACAGCCAGTCGGGTAAGGGCGGCGTAGCCTATGTTCTTGAGCGGGACTACAACATTAGCCTGCCGCGTTGGTTGCAGATCGAGTTCAGCAAGGTGGTTCAGAGTGCTGCAGAAACCAATGGCGGCGAAATTGATTCCATGGCCATTCATAACCTGTTTGAACAGCGCTACCTAAAGGTTCACGATAATTGGGCGTTGCGGGGCTACGACCTGCATAGAGACGAGCAGGGCGTGCATGCTGAAGTAACCTTTGGTAGCGAATCCGCACCAGCGCGTCTTGAAGGTCGAGGCCTTGGAGCGGTTGAGGCGGTTTCCGCAGCGTTGGAACAACGCTTCGGTTATAAAATTGCAGTAGAAGCCTACGATGAGTTCGCATTGGGCGAGGGCACCCGTGCCAACGCGCTTGCTTGTATACGCCTGACCGCTGGGGGTAAACACTGCAGTGCGGCTGCGCTGGCTGAGGATACAACGTCTGCAACGTTACAGGCGCTATTTTCAGCGGTTGCTCAAGCGGTTGGTGGAGCTGAAGTAAAGACGAGTGCTGAGGAAAGCGCAA
Source organism: Marinobacter sp. 1-4A (assembly GCF_016597725.1). Taxonomy (GTDB): domain Bacteria; phylum Pseudomonadota; class Gammaproteobacteria; order Pseudomonadales; family Oleiphilaceae; genus Marinobacter. Next base: position 224,879 of record NZ_VCGY01000001.1, on the reverse strand, counting down.
TTAGTGCCTGAATAGAAAACATCAAGCCAGCTTGAGCGCTGGCTTGATGTTTTTCTCGTGCCCGTGAGGGGCAGAGGGCGAATAAATAACCTCAGACAGGGGTTACGTTTTCCGCCTGCGGGCCTTTAGGGCCTTGTGTTACCGTGAACTGCACCTGCTGACCTTCGGTCAGTGTGCGGAAGCCGCTTGAAGTAATAGCACTGTAGTGGACGAAGACATCACTGCCGCCTTCTTGAGCAATGAAGCCGAACCCTTTGGATTCGTTAAACCACTTAACGCTACCTGTTTTTATATCAGACATTGAACTTTCCTGTATTTCTGAGATTTGCCCTCACGGGGCACTGTAGATTTTCCACAGCAATTTTAGTATAGACTGACTTTGGGGGTCGTCAACGTTTCGCTGTGCTTTTAAGTTCTTTTAAAACAATGGCTTATATTTATGTTGATAAAAAACACCCACTCGACTAAATAGAGTGGGTGTTCAGTTATCGGTTTAGCTGTCCTCAGCGCCGAAATTGCTCGCTGATCTCTTCAAGAATTGCCGGGTCATCAATGGTGCTCGGAACGACATAATCTTCGCCATCGGCAATCTGCCGTATCACTCGTCTCAGTATTTTTCCGGAGCGTGTCTTGGGCAAGCGATCTACTACCAGGGCTCTACGGAAGCAGGCAATCGCACCAATCTTGTCTCGCACCATCTCAACAAGCTCTTCCTCTAGCTCGTCGTGATCAATGGTAGCGCCATCTTTAATAAGCACGAGGCCGAGTGGAACTTGGCCTTTCATGTCGTCGTGGGCACCAACCACACAACACTCAGCAATGGCTGGGTGAGATGCAACCACCTCTTCCATCTCGCCGGTAGAAAGGCGGTGGCCAGCAACGTTGATCACATCATCCGTGCGCCCCATAACAAAGACATAACCGTCGTCATCAATGTAGCCACCATCCCCCGAGCTGTAGAAGCCCGGTATGGGATTAAGGTAGCTGTCCTGAAATCTCTGGTCGTCTCCCCATACGGTTACCAGACATCCGGGAGGGAGTGGTAGTTTGACCGCAATCTGACCTTGCTCTCCCGCAGGCACCTGACTGCCACGGGGACCTACAACCTGTACGTTATAACCGGGTGATGGGACGGTGGCTGAACCGGGTTTGGTGGTCATTGTCTCAATCCCGACTGGGTTGCAGCAGATGGCCCAGCCAGTTTCGGTTTGCCACCAGTGATCCAATATGGGTAGCTGAGTGTGCTCTCTGAGCCATTCATAAGTTGGCGGGTCCAAACGCTCGCCCGCAAGGAATATCTGTCTCAGGGAGCTAATGTCGTAGCGTGAAAGGTGATCGGCCTCAGGATCTTCCTTGCGCACTGCGCGGAATGCGGTAGGGGCGGTAAACAGTAGGTTTACACTGTGTTCCTGAACCACTCGCCAGAAGGCGCCAGCATCTGGCGTTCTCACTGGCTTACCTTCGTAAAGGATGGTTGTGCAGCCAGCAAATAGGGGCGCGTACACAATATAGCTGTGCCCAACCACCCAGCCTACATCGGATGCGGCCCAGAATACGTCACCCGGGTTGGCATCATAAACCAGCTTCATACTGTACTTAAGCGCGACCGCATGGCCACCATTGTCTCTAACCACGCCTTTAGGCTTACCGGTGGTGCCAGAGGTATAAAGCACGTAAAGCGGATCTGTGGCTTTCACGGGAACAGGGTCGGCTAGCTCGGCGCTGGCCATTAGGCCGCTCCAGTCGTAATCGCGGCCATCCTGCATTTGGGCTTTTACTTGCGGCCGCTGGTAGACGACACAAAAATCCGGTTTGTGAGACGCTTGCTCAATGGCTTTGTCTACTAGAGGCTTGTATTCGATTACCTTCGCCACCTCTATCCCGCAGGATGCAGTAATCACGGCTTTAGGTTGCGCGTCGTCGATACGTACTGCAAGTTCGTGAGCGGCAAAACCGCCGAAGACAACCGAATGAATCGCTCCAATGCGGGCGCAGCCCAGCATCGCAATAACGGCTTCAGGAATCATGGGCATGTAGATAATAACCACATCGCCCTTATTAACCCCTTGTGCCTTCAAGGCTCCAGCAAAGCGTGCGACTTCGTTGGTTAGCTCCGTATAGGTATAGCTGCACTTGGTGCCTGTAACCGGTGAGTCGTATATGAGGGCTTTCTGGTCACCCCGGCCTGCTCGTACGTTGGCATCCAGAGCTACATCAGAGGTATTGAGTGTTGCGTCAGGGAACCACTTGCCGTGGCCGTTATCGGTGGCTTGCCAGATAGCCTCAGGCGGCTGGATCCAGTCAATGCTGCCTGCCTTTTCACGCCAAAACTCTTCCGGTTTATCAATGGATCTCCGGAACTCTGAGTTGTAGTCCATACAATCTGCCTCGTAATGCCTGCTGTTATTTTGATGTCAGTTATCTCAACTTTAGGCGCTTTGAGGCAGTGAACCAGTAGACCATAGGATTAGTTAGCGGGGTTTTGGGGCCAAGTATTGTCCGGATTGACGGACTTTATTTCCGCGGTAACGCGGCCGTTTGCCAAGTGTGCGGAAATTCGGTCGCCGGTGGTCACGTCATTTGCATTGCGGACAATATTATCTTGTTGGTCGCGAATGATGGCGTACCCACGCCCCAAGGTGGCCAGAGGACTCACAAGGTTAAGAGTGCCGGCTGTATGGCCCAGCTTGTCATTAAACCTCGCCAGTGTCTGTTGTATTGCTTTCTCTAGTTGAAGAGCAGACCGATCCAGCGCTTCCCGGCTGTTTGTGAGCTGTTTTCTGGGAGACTGCATGGTAAGCCGTTGCGCCATATGGGCGCTGCGCATCTGTGAGCGATCCAAACTTTGTGCAATGGCTTTGCCCAGCCGGACGTCCAATTCGTCAAGTCGTTGGGCTTTATCCAGTAACTCTCGCCTTGGGTCACGCAAGCGTGCACGGAGGTGCTCTAGTTTTGTGTTCAGGCGTTGAAGCTCTCTTCTGGCGGCGTTAGCCAAGCGGTGCTCTCGATCGTTCACTTGCCTTAGCATGTCGTTTTGATCCGGCGACACCTTTTCAGCCGCTGCCGAGGGTGTGGGTGCCCGAAGATCTGCCACAAAGTCGGCAATGGTAACGTCAGTCTCGTGTCCGACGGCACTAACCGTAGGGATGGTGCAGTCTGCAATGGCTCGTGCTACAGCTTCCTCGTTAAAGCACCAGAGATCTTCCAGAGAGCCGCCACCGCGACCGATAATCAGCACGTCAGCTACGCCATGGGTCTGCGCCGCCTTAATAGCGCGTACTATTTCTGCCGTGGCCGGTTTGCCCTGTACCGTTGTGGGGTAAAGTGTGATCGGTATGGCGGGGCAACGCCTTGCCAAAACCGTGAGGATGTCGTGAATGGCAGCACCGGTGGGGGAAGTGACAACACCAATGTGTGTGGGCATCGCGGGAATCGGCTTTTTGCGGCCTGCCTCGAACAAACCCTCAGCTTGCAGCTTGCGCTTTAATTCCTCGAAGGCTTGCTGCAGAGCACCGAGGCCCGCGGGTTCCATGTGCTCGACAATAATCTGAAAGTCGCCACGATTTTCGTAAAGAGTCACCTTGCCTCGAATGCGAACCTGATCCCCCTCCTTGGGTAGTGGGCGAATACGTTGGTTTTGGCCTCGGAACATGGCACAGCGAACCTGACACTTTTGATCCTTCAGGGAAAAATACCAATGCCCGGACGAGGGCCGGGAAAAACCTGATAACTCACCCTCAACCCACACTTGCATGAAGCTGGATTCCAGCAGATGCCTGGCCTGATGGTTCAGCTCGCTGACGGACAACGCTCTGGGCCGGGTATCCTGAAATAGGTTATTCACCAAAATCTCCTAACCGGCTTATACGCAATAGCCGAAAAATATGAGTGTAAATTGCTGGAATTTCAAACGCATGCGGTAAATGATAGGAAACTGTGCAGTTTACTGACTTGCGACACCTCTTTATAATAGGCCGATTACGCATTTTACTTTGCGGCGGTTGCCTTTTCTTCCTTCACCTTCAGGTCGATAAGCGCCGTTCGAAAGGTTCAAATTTAGCACGTTCAAAAGGCCGATCCCAATGCTGCGAATTGCCGAAGAAGCTCTCACATTTGATGATGTTCTGTTAGTGCCCGGTTATTCCGAGGTTTTGCCACACCAAGTGGATCTGCGCACCAAGCTGACCCGGACGATTACGCTGAATATACCGCTTGTCTCTGCCGCTATGGACACAGTAACCGATGCAGAGCTGGCGATAGCCATGGCTCAGGAAGGCGGCATTGGCATCATGCACAAAAACATGAACCCGGAACAGCAGTCTGCTGAGGTGCGCCGGGTGAAGAAGTTTGAAAGTGGCGTGGTGAAAGATCCGATTACCGTTAGCCCTAAAAACACCGTGCGCGAGCTGGTGGAAATCACCATGGCCAACAATATTTCCGGCTTGCCAGTGGTTGATGGAACTGAGCTGGTTGGCATAGTGACAGGTCGCGACATCCGTTTTGAAAGCAGCATGGATACGCCGGTGCACCAGATTATGACACCGAAAGACAAGCTGGTAACCGTGCAAGAAGGCGCTAGCCTGGATGAGGTGAAAGAACTTCTGCATCGACACCGTATTGAAAAAGTGTTGGTGGTAAACGCCGACTTCCAGTTGCGTGGCCTGATCACCGCTAAAGACATTCAAAAGTCGAAGGACTACCCCTTGGCGTGCAAAGACAGTCAGGGCCGCTTGAGAGTGGGTGCGGCAGTTGGTACCGGTGGCGATACCGAGGCGCGCATTATTGCCTTGGCCGATGCCGGTGTGGATGTGATTGTAGTGGATACGGCCCATGGCCATTCACGCGGTGTGATTGAACGTGTTCGCTGGATCAAAAAACACTATCCAGACCTTCAGGTGATTGGTGGCAATATTGCGACCGGTGAAGCGGCCAAAGCGCTGGCTGATGCGGGTGTCGATGCCGTAAAGGTTGGCATAGGCCCCGGTTCTATCTGCACCACCCGCATTGTTGCTGGTGTGGGCGTGCCGCAGATTTCTGCGGTTTCCAGTGTAGCGGAAGCGTTAAAAGATACTGACATTCCATTAATTGCCGACGGCGGTGTGCGGTTCTCCGGCGACATTTCCAAAGCCATTGTTGCTGGCGCTCACTGCGTAATGATCGGCAGTTTGCTGGCGGGCACAGATGAGGCCCCCGGCGAAATCGAGTTGTATCAGGGCCGCAGCTATAAAGCCTATCGCGGTATGGGTTCGCTCGGTGCCATGGGGCAGGGGTCAAGCGACCGTTACTTCCAGGACGCTAGTAAGGGTATTGAAAAGCTGGTTCCGGAAGGCATTGAGGGTCGTGTTGCCTGCAAAGGCCCAATGCGCAACATCATCCATCAGTTGATTGGTGGCTTGCGTGCATCCATGGGCTACACCGGAAGCGCGAACATGCCTGAGATGCGAACCAAGCCCCAGTTTGTGCGCATTACCGGTGCTGGCATGCGCGAAAGCCATGTGCATGATGTAACCATCACCAAAGAAGCGCCGAACTACCGCGTTAGCTGAGAACGGACAGCCTGAGTGCGGCTCATACCAGAGCCGCACAGCTTATTTTTTCGAGGATTCTATGGCCCACAACATTCACGACCACCGTATCCTGATTCTGGATTTTGGTTCTCAGTACACCCAGCTAATTGCACGCCGTGTGCGCGAAATAGGCGTTTACTGCGAAGTCCGCGCGTTCGATATCACCGATGAAGAGCTGAACGAGTTCAACCCAAAAGGCATTCTGTTGGCCGGCGGCCCGGAATCGGTCACAGAGCTAGACTGCCCGCGTGCGCCGGAAGGGCTGTTTGATCGTGGCATTCCAATTCTGGGTATCTGTTACGGCATGCAAACCATGGCCGAACAGCTGGGCGGTCGGGTTGCCAGCTCCGAGAAACGCGAGTTTGGATACGCACAGGTGAAGGTGCGCGCCAAAGGTCCGCTGTTGCAAGATATTACCGACCACCTAACGGCAATTGGTGAGTCTTTGCTCGATGTGTGGATGAGCCACGGTGACAAGGTTGTAGCCATGCCTGAGGGTTTTGAGCTACTGGCGTCTACCGAAAGTGCGCCTATCGCGGCGATGCAAGACGTATCGCGCAATCTTTATGGTCTGCAGTTCCACCCGGAAGTAACCCACACTCTGCAAGGCAAACGGATTCTTGAGCACTTCGTAATGTCCATCTGCGGCTGCGAAGCCTTATGGACACCGGCCAAAATTGTTGATGACGCAGTTAACAAGATCCGTGAACAGGTCGGTACCGACAAGGTGCTGCTAGGTCTGTCCGGGGGCGTGGATTCGTCAGTGACCGCAGCACTGCTGCATAAAGCCATTGGTGACCAGCTTACCTGTGTGTTTGTAGACAATGGCCTGCTACGTCTGAATGAAGGCGATCAGGTGATGGACATGTTCGGAAGCAGCATGGGCGTGAAGGTGATCCGTGCTGATGCTGAAGAGCGTTTCCTTACCAACCTCAAGGGCGTAAGCGATCCGGAACAGAAGCGCAAGATCATTGGTAACACTTTCATTGACGTGTTCGACGAAGAAGCCACACGTATTAAAGATGTGAACTGGCTAGCCCAAGGCACTATCTATCCCGACGTGATCGAATCTGCAGCTTCGAAAACCGGCAAGGCTCATGTGATCAAATCCCACCACAACGTGGGTGGTTTGCCGGAAACCATGAAGCTGAAGCTGGTAGAGCCGCTGCGTGAACTGTTTAAAGATGAAGTTCGCCGCATTGGTTTGGAATTGGGCCTGCCGTACGACATGGTCTACCGCCACCCGTTCCCCGGGCCGGGCTTAGGTGTCCGCATTTTGGGTGAGGTCAAAAAAGAGTACGCCGACATACTACGTCGTGCCGATGCTATCTTCTTGGAAGAGCTGCACCGCGCTGACTTTTACCATAAAACCAGTCAGGCCTTCGCCGTATTTCTACCTGTGAAGTCCGTGGGTGTTGTCGGGGATGCGCGCCGATACGAGTGGGTAATCGCACTGCGTGCCGTTGAAACCGTGGATTTCATGACAGCACGCTGGGCGCACCTGCCGTACGATTTGCTGGAAACCGTATCCAATCGCATCATCAATGAGATTAGCGGTGTATCACGGGTTACCTATGACGTCTCCTCCAAGCCGCCTGCGACGATTGAGTGGGAGTAAGTTAAGTCTCGCAAAGACAGGCGCATAAACTGGGATAAAGCCATTGCCTGACAGAGTAGCGACAGTTTCAAGGCACGCACTGCGTGCCAGAAGTCTATGTATTCTGTTCGTCATCTTGTTCATGCAGGGTTGCGCCCAGCTGCCGCCTCACAATGCACCTTCGCTGTCCTACGCGTTTGATCGTCCCGATGAAACGCGTTTGGGCCGCCAGATTCAGCCCCATCTGCCGGGTCAATCAGGTTATTCCGGGTTTTATATTCAGGATGCCGGTCGTCAGGCGTTTCTTCAGCGTGCCGCGCTGATTGAGGCAGCCGAGCAAAGTATTGACGCTCAATACTACATCTGGAATAGCGATGTGACGGGGTCCTATCTGGCGCGACGGCTGCTAGCGGCCGCCGACCGTGGTGTGCGTGTTCGGTTGTTGTTGGATGATGTCAATCTAAACGGGCGCGATACCTTGCTTGCCGCCTTGGATCAACACCCCAATATTGAAATTTCCATTTACAACCCCTTCGCGATCCGCTCGGGCATCGGTAAATGGCTGAATTTCATCACGGACTTCCAGCGCCTCAATCAGCGCATGCACAACAAGACCTTCGTGGTCGATGGTGCGCTAGGCATTATGGGTGGCCGCAATATCGGGGATGAGTACTTCGACCTCCACCCACAGGTGAACTTTCGCGACCGCGATGTTCTGATTGCTGGTCCAGTTGTGGCTGACCTGTCTGCCAATTTCGACGCTTTTTGGAACAGCAGGTCAAGCTACCCAATGAGTCAGTTGGAGCCAGATGCTGTGCAAGAGCTGGGACTGAGCACAGAGTTAGAGCAGATCCGTGCGGCCGCCTCCGATGGCACCGGGCTTACCCGGGTGCCGCCACAAGATTCTGCGTCGGCGCTTGAGTATATATCGCAAATCCTGCCTACACTCGTCTGGGCCGAAGGGGAGTTGGTGTTTGATTCCCCCGCGGTATATGGCCAAGACGTTACGGATAGCCCCCAGCGCAGCGCTCAAGCTTTGTACCAACTGGTTGAGGAGGCAGACAAGGAAATCTTGGTGGAATCTGCGTATCTCATTCTCGGAGATGACCAGCTCGATATACTGAGGCAAGTGAGGGCGCGAGGCGTTCGTGTCTTGGCTCTGACCAATTCGTTAGCCTCCAATGATCTCACCACCAATCACGCTGGCTACGCACGTCGACGCGGTGCAATGCTCGCCAACGGATTGGAACTGTATGAGCTGCGGCCAGACGCAGAAGCCTGCTTGAGTTGGATTGCCATGCCAGACTTCTGCCGTAGCGGTTCGGTGGGTTTACACGCTAAATCTGCGGTATTCGATCGCAAAGCCTTGTACATCGGCTCGTTCAACATCAATCTTCGCTCGATCTACTTAAACTCCGAAACCGTGTTGGTGATACACAGTGCCCAACTGGCTGAGCGGCTTGCGCAGGATATCGAAGCCGCGATGGCGCCTGAAAACAGCTGGAGGGTGACACGAGAGGCTGGTGGGCAGCTGTTCTGGTCGGCAGGTGAGGAACAATTCTGGACCCACGAACCGGCCACGGGGTTCTGGCGGCGCTTTAAATCCGGCCTGTTTAGCTTGTTGCCGATGGAGAAGTATCTGTAACTTCGATTGGTTTTTCGTGCACTGCCCTGTCTGGCATGGCTGTGAGGCTTGGCGTTGTTAGCAGACCGCTTGGTAATAAACGTGAATAATGGTATTTTCTCGGCCCTGTGAAGCCTTCCTAATAGGCCATTCAATAAGTCACTCGCACTGCAAGTTCTCCGCCGAGCCGTTCTATGCCGGAAATACACAAAGACGACGATTACTGGATGGCCCGGGCTCTTACTCTGGCAGCTCAGGGCGGATCCTTGGGCGAGGTGCCTGTCGGCGCAGTAGTTGTCCGCGATGGTAAGGAGTTGGGCACAGGCTTCAATTTGCCAATTTCCGGCTGTGACCCTACCGCTCATGCAGAAATATGTGCGCTGCGTGATGCAGCGGCGAGATTGGGGAATTATCGGCTGACAGGGGCCACCCTTTACGTCACTCTAGAACCCTGCACCATGTGTGTTGGCGCCATTGTTCACAGCCGTATAAACCGGCTTGTTTACGGTGCCCGCGAACCCAAAGCCGGTGCAGTTGAATCGGCACGACGCACACTGGACGAACCCTATTTGAACTGGCAAGTGGATGTGGTGGGTGGCATTCTACAGGAAGAATGCAGCCAGATTATCAGTGGTTTTTTCAGCCGTCGGCGGGCCGAGATCAGGCAGCGGCGTAAACAAGGTTCTGGTAAGGAGTAATTCTGCATGAAGGTATTGGTTACCGGCGGTGCCGGGTATATCGGTAGTCATGTTGTTCGTCAGTTGGCTGAAGCAGGGCACGATATTGTTGTATTCGATAACCTGTCCACTGGTTACCGCTGGGCCGTAACGGCTGGCGAACTGGTCGTCGGCGATTTGGCCAACGAAGCAGAGATTGATCGGGTTTTCTCCAGCCACAAATTCGAAGCGGTTTTGCACTTTGCAGCCAATATTGTGGTTCCGGAGTCGGTTGCCGACCCGTTGAAATATTACAGTAACAACACCCGCAATACGCTCAATCTGCTCAAAGCTGTCGATAAGTACAAAGTGCCCTATATGGTATTTTCTTCAACGGCTGCGGTATACGGCATGCCAGAGCAGACGGTACTCACGGAAGACCTTCCGCTTGCACCAATCAATCCTTATGGCGCATCGAAGATGATGAGCGAGCGGATGATTACCGACTATGCAGCTGCATCTGACCTTAATTACGTTGTGCTGCGTTACTTCAATGTGGCGGGAGCCAACCCGGATGGTTTGCTCGGGCAGGCGACGCCGGAAGCGACTCACCTAATCAAAGTGGCCTGCGAATGCGCGACCGGGCAGCGGGATGGTATGAGCATCTTTGGTACGGACTATAACACCAGCGATGGCACCTGCGTGCGCGATTACATTCATGTGGAAGACCTTGCCAGTGCCCATGTTATGGCACTGGATTATATGGCAGAGGGTGGCCAATCAAAGATCATGAACTGCGGCTATGGCCGCGGATTCACGGTTCGGGAAGTGATTGATGTGGTGCGCGAGCAATCCGGTGCCGAATTCCCGGTAGTGGAAGCGGGCCGCAGAGCGGGTGACCCTGCCGCATTGATGGCAGATAATGCATTGATTAAAGAGACTCTGGGCTGGCAGCCTGCCTACGACAATTTGGAAACGATTGTTAGCACTGCGTTAGCCTGGGAAGCGATCTGGCAAAAGAAGAAAGCTACGGCTGGCCAGTAATAACTTGTTTATTAATTAAAATGTCGGGATTTAACGGATGAAAATAACGATTTTTGGTACCGGTTATGTCGGGCTTGTTACTGGAGCCTGTCTGGCCGATGTCGGCCATCACGTACTCTGCATGGATGTTGATCAGGCAAAGATCGACAAGCTGAAAAATGGGCAAATCCCCATCTTTGAGCCCGGCCTTGAAGATATTGTAAAACACACGGTAGAAGCTGGACGTCTGGCGTTCACCACCGATGTAGAAGAAGCCGTTCAACACGGCACACTCCAGTTTATTGCGGTGGGTACACCACCCGATGAGGATGGCTCGGCAGATCTGCAGTATGTCACCGCTGTAGCCAAGTCCATCGGTCAATACATGGACGACTATAAAGTGATTGTGGACAAGTCCACGGTACCGGTCGGCACGGGAGACAAAGTAAAGGCGGCGGTTCGTGCGCAACTTGATAGCCGAGGTTTGGAGCTTGAGTTTGATGTGGTCTCCAACCCCGAGTTCCTGAAAGAAGGCGCGGCAATCAACGATTTCATGAAGCCGGATCGAATTATTATTGGTACGGACAGCGATAAAGCGGCGGACGTACTTCGGGAGGTTTATTACCCATTTAACCGAAACCACGACCGCATGATCTTCATGGACATCCGCTCTGCGGAACTGACCAAATACGCAGCTAACTCCATGCTGGCCACCAAAATCAGTTTCATGAATGAGATTGCAAATCTTGCCGAACGCCTAGATGCCGATATTGAAGCAGTGCGTCGAGGAATTGGCTCCGACCCCCGTATTGGTTATCACTTTATCTACCCCGGCTGTGGTTACGGCGGATCTTGCTTCCCGAAAGATGTGCAGGCTCTGGCCCGCACGGCGAAACAGGTTGGCTACGATGCACGCTTGCTCAATGCCGTAGAGGCCGTCAACTACGCTCAAAAGCATGTGCTTTTCGATAAGATAAGCCATTACTTTGGTGGAGATCTGAAAGGTAAGGTGGTAGCTATTTGGGGCTTGGCGTTCAAGCCAAACACCGACGACATGCGTGAAGCATCCGCCAGAACCTTGATGGAAGACCTATGGAAAGCTGGCGCGACCGTTCAGGCGTTTGATCCGGAGGCGATGGAAGAGACCCAGCGTATCTATGGCGACCACGAAGGCTTGACCCTTTGCGGCACTAAGGAACAGACGCTTCGTGGTGCAGATGTGCTGACGATCTGTACTGAGTGGAAAGAGTTCCGTTCACCAGATTTTGCCGCTATTGCATCTGCTTTGCGCGAGCCTGTTGTGTTCGACGGCAGAAATCTTTACGAGCCCGAAATGCTAGAACGTCACGGCTTGATTTACTACGCCATTGGGCGCGGCCGGAATCAATTCCACTCATAGTGACGAGGTGTTGAGCGCACCCGACAAGGGGCGCTCAACCATCAGTGCGTTCGAGCAGAGGTACCGCAGTGACTCAGGATCAAAAATTCAGCCTTCATGAACGGTTGGCCGAAGACACCATCCGCCTTGGGCGGAGCAACCTGTGCGAAATTCGGTTGATGAACGATCAAACATGGCCCTGGGTGTTGCTGGTGCCAGTGCTTGCGGGCATTCGTGAGATCTACGAGTTAAGCCCGGAGCAGCAGCACCTTTTGTTGCAAGAATCCTCTTCGCTCAGCCGTGGCATGATGGACGTCTTTGGTGGCGATAAGATGAACGTGGCGGCACTCGGCAACATGGTTCCCCAGTTGCACGTTCACCACATCGTCCGCTTTGAGGGTGATCCTGCTTGGCCAGCTCCGGTTTGGGGCAAGCAGCCGCCGGTGCCTTACGATGAGGCTCGATTGGCGGAGTTTAAAAAGGCAATGGCACCTGTTCTGTCACAGCTTTGTATTCATTGAGTCGCCTGAATTGTTTTGTTCACTATTGCCGATTACCGAATCGACGCATGCTTGGCCATCATTTGTGAGCCAATCAGAATCATTCGGAGCTCGGTTTTCAGTTTGAGTTTTAGCTCCTCCCGCTCTTTGGGCGCTGCGTCCAGAGCCTCCGATCCTTGGTTGAATACCAGTGTCACCATAGCTTCTGCAACTAACCGGGCATCCGCCAATGGTTTGTGTTGCTCGTCTGCAAAACGTCGAAGATCGTCGGCAAGCTCTGTTACGAAATGATCAATCTCGGCTTTGATTGCGGTTCGAAAGGGCTTAGACCCGCCAGTACGTTCCCGGAGCATCAATCGGAACAGGTTAGCGTTATTGCCAAGGTATTCCATAAACGTCTCTACAGAGGTCGATATAGCGCTGCCATCCCGGGCAATTCGCTTGCGCGCTTGCCTCATAAGTTGCCGTAAAGCCACACCGCCTTCATCTACCAACACTAAGCCCAATTCATCAAGATCTGCGAAATGGCGATAGAAAGACGTGGGTGCGATTCCAGCCTCCCGAGCCACTTCACGCAGGCTAAGGCTTCCGAATCCACGGTCCGGACTCAGCTGGGCGAGGGCCGCATCCATAAGTGCGCGCCGGGTGACAAGCTTCTGCTCGGCTCTGGTTGACAAGGTTAGGGCTCCAGCAATAGGTGAGTGCCGTAGTCTAGCCGTCTGTTACCAATGAGGGAACCCGCCATTGGTTGTCTGGAGGATCCTCGCGGGTGACTGTTGTCTTGTGGGAAACAAGCCTGATTTTCGTGGCCATTATGTTTATAATAAGCGGCTTTTACAGTATGGTCCTGCCATATTTTGCAAGCAAGAACATAGCTAGCCGCAAGCGGGTGTGTGGGGCCTTCCGAAACCGTGCGGAGCCATGGGTGAAGTGCAAAGCACTTCACGAGCAAGCCAAGGATGGCTTGCTCAGGACCTTTAGTGCGACGCAGGAGCAATAAGCACTAAAGGGCGGAGCCGAGCGTACACGGATGTATTCACAGCGTGTTTCGGAAGGCCCCACACACCCGCTTGCTTGCAAGTTTTATCAGACATCAACACTAATCTCAGACACCAGACACTACGGGAACCGGTATGCGCAGTCATTATTGCGGTGGGATCAACGAATCCCACATTGATCAGGAAGTTACACTTTGCGGATGGGTACATCGCCGCCGTGACCATGGTGGAGTTATCTTTCTGGACCTGCGCGACCGAGACGGTATTGCGCAAGTCGTGGTAGACCCAGACACCGAGGAAAGCTTTGCCCTCGCAGAAAAAGTGCGTAGCGAGTTCGTGGTGAAGGTTACCGGGCTGGTTCGCCGTCGGCCTGCTGGCACCGAGAACAGCAACATGTCCACAGGTCAGGTTGAGCTTCTTGGTAAAGACGTAACAATTCTGAATGCTGCAGCAACACCTCCGTTCCCGCTGGATGAGCACGTAGATGTAGGCGAAGACGTGCGCCTGCGCTATCGCTTTGTGGACCTGCGCCGCCCGGAAATGCTCAACCGCCTGCGGTTCCGTTCGCGGGTAACCAGCTACATCCGTAACTACCTAGACAGCAACGGGTTCATGGACGTGGAAACACCGATCCTAACCCGCGCAACACCTGAAGGTGCCCGTGATTATCTGGTGCCAAGCCGCACCCACGAAGGGTCCTTCTTTGCACTTCCGCAATCGCCACAGCTGTTTAAACAAATGTTGATGGTGTCTGGAGTAGATCGCTATTACCAGATTGCCAAGTGCTTCCGCGATGAAGATTTGCGTGCAGACCGTCAGCCCGAGTTTACTCAGGTAGATATTGAGGCCTCGTTCATTAACGAAGAAGACCTCATGAATCTGAACGAGGGCATGATTCGTGCCTTGTTCAAAGATGTTATGAATGTTGAATTGCCAGCCTTCCCCCGCATGCCTTACGCAGAAGCCATGGATCGTTTCGGTAGTGATAAGCCGGATTTGCGCATTCCGCTAGAGCTTCAAGATGTGGGCGACTTGGTTGCTGGCGTTGATTTCAAAGTGTTTGCTGGGCCTGCGAATGATCCCAAGGGCCGAGTAGCCGCTTTGCGTGTTCCCAAAGGTGGCGAGCTGAGCCGTAAGCAAATCGACGAATACACTAAATTTGTCGGCATCTACGGTGCCAAAGGTCTGGCTTACATCAAGGTGAATGAGCTTGCCAAAGGCGTAGAAGGCTTGCAGTCGCCCATCGTTAAGTTCCTTGGCGACGAAGTTGCCATGTCTGTAATAGAGCGGACAGGGGCTGAAGACGGCGATATCGTATTCTTCGGTGCCGATAAGACCACAGTTGTGAACGAAGCCCTTGGCGCACTGCGTATTCGTGTTGGTCACGACTTGAAGATGCTGACCTGCGAATGGGCACCGATGTGGGTAGTCGACTTCCCCATGTTTGAAGTTCTGCCGGATGGCGGCCTGACCGCTATTCACCACCCGTTCACCGCACCTAGCTGTAGCCCTGAAGAGCTGGCGGCGAACCCGGAAACGGCTTTGTCTCGTGCCTATGATATGGTTCTTAATGGTACCGAGTTGGGCGGCGGTTCTATTCGTATCCATAGTGACAAGATGCAGCAGGAAGTGTTCCGCATTCTTGGTATCAGTGAAGAGGAGTCCCGCGCTAAGTTCGGGTTCCTGCTTGATGCGCTCAAATACGGCTGCCCGCCGCATGGTGGTTTGGCGTTCGGTCTTGACCGTCTGATTATGCTGATGACAGGCTCAAGCTCGATTCGTGATGTGATCGCCTTCCCGAAAACCCAGAGTGCAACCTGTTTGATGACCCAGGCGCCGGGTGAGGTAGACGAAAAGCAATTGCGTGAGCTAAATATCCGTCTGCGCAAAAAACCGGCAAAAGCGGCGGGTGAGCAGGCTTCCGAAGCTGACGAGAACTAATTAGGGCGTTAATGTGGCGATTATTCTGGGTGTCGACCCCGGCTCAAGGATAACCGGATACGGTATTATCCGAGTCGATGGCCGGCACATAGAATATATCGACAGTGGTTGTATCCGCGTGGGCGAAAAGCCCATGGCGGAGCGCCTGAAAATCATTTTTCAAAGCTTGGTGAGCCTGATTGGCGAATACCGACCACAGGAATTTGCTATTGAGCAGGTTTTTATGGCGCGTAATCCCGACTCTGCGCTCAAGCTCGGGCAGGCTCGGGGTGCTGCTATTGTCGGTGCTGCAACCAGCGGGCTTACGGTGCATGAGTACTCTGCTCGGCAGGTGAAGCAGGCTGTGGTAGGCAAAGGTGGTGCCGACAAATCTCAGGTACAGCACATGGTTCAGGTGTTGCTGTCACTCTCTCGCAAACCTCAGGCTGACGCAGCCGATGCTCTGGCCATCGCGTTGTGCCACGCACACATGAATCAAAGCATTCTTCGGGTGGCCGGTAGCACGGGTAAGGCGCGCAGTGGGCGTATGCGACAACAATAAACTGCTCTGCGGAGCGGCAGGAGGCAATCCTTGATAGGTCGTATCCGAGGTATTCTGGTCGAAAAAACACCCGGTCAGGCATTGGTTGAATGCGGCGGCTTGGGTTACGAAGTTGACATCCCTTTCACTACGTTTTATCACCTGCCGGAACCCGGGCAGGAGGTTACCCTTCATACACATTTCGTGGTTCGTGAAGATGCACAAAGCCTGTTTGGTTTTGCCTCTCGGCTTGATCGGGATCTGTTTCGTTTGTTGATCAAGGTTAATGGTGTTGGCCCCAAAATGGCTGCCGGTATTCTGTCTGGTCTTGATGCGCAGCAGTTCATTCGTTGCGTGGAAGGCCGGGATATAGCGTCTCTGATAAAACTTCCCGGTGTTGGTAAAAAGACTGCAGAACGCTTGTTGATAGAAATGACAGACAGAATTAAGCAGTTGGAGGGGCAGTTTATACCTGCCACAGCAGGCATAGACGGGGGGTCCACAGTCTCTCCCCAGCTTGCTATTTCCGCGCACAACCCCGCCGATGAAGCAGAGGCCGCGCTTATAGCGCTTGGGTATAAACCTCAGGAGGCCGCGCGGGCAATTAGCAAGGTGGCGGAAGAAGGGATGACCAGCGAGGCGCTTATTCGTTTGGCTTTGCGCAACATGATCCCGGCTTGATGACGCGGCTTTGTTTTTTTTAGCTTGCTCGGTCGCCTGTATAGCGCCAAACCTGTAGAGAGCGTAACGTGACACGCAGAGGGCTGTTTGTACAATTGGTCAACGTCAGTCTTTGCGTGGCAATCTATTGATTCCCTTTAAACGGATAAGTACATGATCGAATCCGACCGACTGATTTCAGCCCGGGCCGGAGACAACGAAGAGGTTCAGGATCGAGCTATCCGGCCAACGTTGCTTTCGGAGTATGTGGGGCAGCCCGCGGTGCGGGAACAGATGGATATTTTTATCTCAGCGGCCCGTGGTCGCCGGGAAGCCTTGGATCATGTTCTGATATTTGGGCCTCCTGGGTTGGGTAAAACCACGCTTGCCAATATTGTTGCCAACGAAATGGGCGTGTCGATAAAGACGACGTCTGGGCCAGTGCTTGAAAAGGCTGGCGATCTTGCGGCCATGCTCACCAATCTGGAAGAGGGTGATGTCCTCTTTATTGATGAGATTCATCGCCTCAGTGCTGTAGTGGAGGAAATACTGTATCCGGCAATGGAGGACTACCAACTCGATATCATGATCGGAGAGGGGCCAGCGGCTCGTTCGATCAAGTTGGATTTGCCGCCGTTTACTTTGGTAGGTGCAACCACTCGGGCTGGTCTGCTTACGTCTCCGCTTAGGGATCGATTCGGCATAGTCCAGCGTTTAGAGTTTTATAATACGGCGGATCTGACACACATTATTGTTCGTTCCGCGCGGTTGTCAGGTGTTGATATAGATGAGGACGGTGCATACGAAATAGCGCACCGATCGCGAGGGACGCCCCGCATAGCCAATCGCCTGCTGCGGCGGGTAAGAGACTACGCAGAAGTGAGAGCCGATGGCCACATTAACGCTGCCATTGCGGATCAGGCTCTGAACATGTTGAAGGTGGACAGTCAGGGCTTTGATCATATGGATCGGCGCTTGCTGCTTGCGATGATTGAAAAATTTGATGGCGGGCCCGTGGGCGTGGAAAGTCTGGCCGCAGCAATTAGTGAAGAGCGCGGAACCATCGAGGATGTTCTTGAGCCTTTCTTGATTCAACAGGGCTTTATGGTGCGCACGCCTCGCGGTCGCATGGTGACATCTCATGCGTACCAGCACTTTGGAATTGTACCGAAAGCTTCGGAGGCCCCGAATGCTGAAGGAGGCGGTTTTTGAGTGACAGCCAAGCTTTTGCAAAGTTTGAATGGCCAATTCGCGTTTATATTGAAGATACAGACGCTGGCGGCATTGTTTACCATGCGCGTTACCTGCATTTCATGGAGCGCGCCCGTACCGAGTGGGTTCGAAGCTGCGGAGTAGGGCTTCGGGCTGGGCTGGCTGAGAACATAAGTTATGTAGTGCAGCGGTTGTCCGTGCACTATGCCGTGCCAGCCGTGCTGGATGATGAGATTAGCGTTACTGCAGAGCCTGTGGCCTTCGGTCGCGTCTGGATGGATTTTAGGCAGCAGGTCGTGCGGGCAAGAGACGGCAAAACACTGTGTGAAGCGAATGTGAGAGTCGCTTGTATAGCTCTAGATAGCGGGCGGCCAAGACGTTTACCTGAAAACATGCGAGAACTGCTGGCGCTGCATAGCCAGCACCTTCAAAAAGATAACCAAACAAAACACGAAATAACCCAGGAGTAAGTGGTGGATTCGGAACTGTCAGTCTGGAGTCTGATTGCAAATGCCGGTGTGTTGGTTCAGCTGGTCATGTTGTTACTTGCCGCTGCATCGGTGATGTCCTGGGCGCTTATTTTTCAGCGCCTGCAGGTGTTTCGCAAAGCCCGCCAGGCCCAGTTGGCGTTTGAAGAGCGCTTTTGGTCTGGCATGGATTTGGGACAGCTCTATCGCGAAGTAAACGCCGAGCCCACGCCTTTCTCCGGTATGGAGGCTTTGTTCCGGGCCGGATTTAAGGAGTTTTCCAGATTACGCCAGCAAAGCCGTGATGCAGATGCCGTCATGGAGGGAACGCAGCGGGCCATGCGGGTAGCTTTCTCCCGTGAGCAGGAACGTTTGGAAACCCATTTGCCCTTCCTTGCAACCGTGGGCTCTACCAGCCCTTATGTCGGCTTGTTTGGAACCGTTTGGGGCATCATGAACTCATTCCGCGGCTTGGCGCAGGTCCAGCAGGCAACACTCGCAACCGTGGCTCCCGGCATCTCGGAAGCGCTTATTGCTACGGCTATGGGCTTGTTTGCGGCAATTCCGGCCGTTATCGCTTACAACCGCTTCTCAGCTAAGTCAGACGCATTGTTGAAAAATTACGAAACCTTCGCGGAAGAGTTTTCCAGCATTTTGCATCGTCGTGTTCATAGCGCCGAGAAGGGCGCGGCCTGATGGTATCTATGGTTAACAAACGGAGCACACCGCTATGAAAGGCATGGGGATGATGCCTGAAAATCGGAAGAAGCCGATGTCGGAAATCAACGTTGTTCCGTATATCGACGTGATGCTGGTGCTGCTGATTATTTTCATGGTCACAGCGCCTATGCTTACTCAGGGCGTGAAGGTGGACCTTCCTGAAACAGCATCTGATCCGATTCAGGCAGATAAAAATGTGGAATCCATTGTCGTATCTGTAGATTCCAATGGCGCCTATTACGTGGAAGTTGGGGATAAAGGCAGCGACCCCATGCCTCTGTCTGAGGTTCGTGCTCAGGTAGCAAAAATACTGTCCCAAAGATCATCCGGCGATATTCTGGTGCGTGGCGATGAGAACGTTGATTACGGCACTGTGGTTCGTTTGATGGCGGCTCTTCAAGGTGCGGGGGCGACCAGTATTGGCCTGATTACCGATACGGCCCCGGACGAAACGTGATATCAGTGCAGGCAAAATTGTTGTGACAGGTCAGGAACGGGAACATACCACCACCGGAGTGCCGCCTTGGAAATCGCCGGTCGCGCTGTCGGTGGCATTGCATCTGCTAATTGCGGGCGTCGCTCTGGCGAGCTGGTCGTGGTCTTCTCCTGTCCACGAACCGCCTCCCAGCAGTATTTCTGCGCGCCTTATTACCCAGCAAAAACCGGAACCGAGCCCGATTACCGAGCCGGTGGACCAGCCGGATCAAGAGAAAGAGCGTAAAGAGCTGGAAAAACAGAGGCAGGCTGAAGCCCAAAAGCGTCAGAAAGAAGAAGAGGCTCGGAAGGCCGAGGACCAGAAAAAACGCGAGGAAGCCAAGCGTAAAGCTGAAGAGCAAGAGCGCAAGCGCGAGCAGGCCAAGGCAGAAGAGCTAAAAGAAAAAAAGGCGCGTGAAGCAGAAGAGGCTGCAAGGCAGAAAGCTGAAGCGGAAGCAAAAGAGCGTGAGCGTCGCAAAGCAGAAGCGGAAGCTGAAAAAAAGCGCCAGCAAGAGGCCAAGCGCAAGGCGGAGGAAGAAAAACGCCGTCAGGAAGAGCAACGTAAGCGCGAAGAAGCTGAACGTAAGAAACAGGAGGAGCAGGCTCGTAAAGAAGCTGAGCGTAAGCGCATGGAGGCCGAGCGTCGGCTTCAAGAGCAGCAGCTTGAAGCTCAGGCAGAACAGGCTAGAAAAGCCCGTGCGGATGAAGAGCTACGCAGAGAGCGAGCGGCAGCGGCAAAAGCCCGCGAATCCCAGATGTTGTCTGAGAGCCAGAAATATCAGGCGCTGATTCGTGAAAGGCTTAGCCAAGCTTGGTACCCACCTTCTTCAGCGACAGAAGATATGACGGCCCGCTTGCAGATCACCTTGCTTCCAACGGGCGAGTTGGCCAGTGTAAAACTGGTTGCCAGTAGCGGGAATACCGCGTTCGATAACTCGGCACTGAGCGCAGTCAGGTCGCTGAACCGGTACCCGGTACCCTCTGAGCGGGACACGTTTGAAACCTATTTCCGCCAGTTTACGATTGAATTCAATCCCCGAAGATTGAGATAAGGATACGGGTAACACCATGAAGCAGAA
This sequence comes from Marinobacter sp. 1-4A, assembly GCF_016597725.1. Lineage (GTDB taxonomy): Bacteria > Pseudomonadota > Gammaproteobacteria > Pseudomonadales > Oleiphilaceae > Marinobacter. The sequence continues at coordinate 204,463 of NZ_VCGY01000001.1, read as the reverse complement.
AATGTCGTTCAGCCTAATGAGAGCTACTTTTGCAGCGGTCGCCTTGATGTTCACTGCGGTTACCAGCGCTCAGGCTGAACTGCTGATTCGTATTACCGAAGGAGCAGACTCTGCAATTCCGGTTTCTGTGGTGCCGTTTGCAGAAAACGGCAGCATGCCTGCCGGAGACAAACTGAGCAGCATTGTGCAGGCGGATTTGGCAATGAGCGGCGAGTTCCGCCCGCTGCCTCCCGAGAAAATGCTAAGCCTTCCCTCGAAGCGCTCTGATGTGTACTTCCGAGACTGGCGCATGCTTGGCCAGCGTTATGTTTTGGTAGGCGAGTTAACCCGTAACGGCGACAGAGTGCAGGCTCGTTATGAGCTATTCGATGTTAATCGTGAAGAGCGAATTCTTGGTGAAACCGCTGCCGCACCTGCGTCTAATATTCGCTCTTTGGCGCATCATGTAAGCGATAAGGTCTATGAGGCGATTACCGGTGTTCCCGGAGCGTTTTCTACCAAATTGGCTTATGTAACGCTTCAGAGAGCAAATGGAAAAGCGCTCTATCGGTTGCAGGTAAGCGACATTGACGGCAAGCGTGCTGGAATTCGTTTGGAAAGCAAAGAGCCTATATTGTCCCCCGCTTGGTCACCGGATGGTAAAAAGCTGGCCTATGTATCGTTCGAAACGGGTAAGCCAGCTATTTTTATCCACCAACTTAGCTCGGGCGAGCGCACAAAAGTTGCGGACTTCCCCGGTTTGAACTCGGCCCCCACCTGGTCTGTAGACGGGCAATCACTACTCATGACTTTGTCCAAAGATGGTAATGCCGAGATTTATCAGATGAACCTGCAGTCCCGCAAGGTTACCAAGCTCACGAACCACTGGGCGATAGATACCGAGGCCGCTTGGGACAGTTCGGGCAAGGGTATCTTCTTTACGTCGGATCGTTCAGGCGGGCCACAGATTTATTACATGGAAGAGCCGGGCGCCGAGCCGCGGCGCTTAACTTTCGGCAGTCGCTATAATGCTCGCCCGCGCCCCGACAGCACCGGAAAATATGTGTACTACGTTCATCAGCGCGATAGGGCGTTCACTATTGCCCGTACAAACCTCGAAAGCGGTGACGAAACAGTTCTCACGCGCACTGAATCCGATGAGTCTCCCAGTGTGTCGCCTAACGGCCGCATGTTGATTTACGCTACTAAACAGAACGGTGAAAGCATACTGACTGTTATCTCCGCAGACGGTGGTGCGGCGTATAGCCTTCCTGCATCGGAAGGCGACGTCCGTGACCCGGCCTGGGGGCCAATTGTTCGGTAGCCGGTGGGTGTGAGAGCACCTGTCGGAAACGGCAAAAATTTACGTCAACCAACGAAAAGGAATGAAATATGAAATTGTCAGCTCAAGCCAAAGTAATTGCACTGTTGTTTTCGGTAGGTCTGGTCGCCGGTTGTAGTACAACTGGTGAGAACATGGAAGATGGCGGTTATGGCTCCGATGTTGAGCCTATTGATCAAGATGGTGGTTCTACCGTGTATGGCGGTGGCGATCAGGGTGGTATTTCTTCGTCTTCGATGACCGAAGAAGAGCGTATGGAAATCCAGAAGCAAACCGAACAGCAAGCCCTGCGCGAAGTGACGACTTTCTATTTTGATTTCGATACGTCCGAAATCAAGCCGGAAGCCCGCGATGTGCTCATGGCCCACGCCCGTTATTTGTCCAACAACCCGGGCCAGAAAGTTCGCCTCGAGGGTCACGGTGATGAACGCGGCTCCAAGGAGTACAACTTGGCACTTGGCGAGCGTCGTGCCAATGCGGTTCAGCGTTTCCTGATTGTGAATGGTGCTTCACGGGGCCAAATGGAAACCGTAAGCTATGGTGAAGAGAAGCCGGCGGTTATGGGCTCGTCAGAGAGTGCATGGGCACAGAATCGCCGTGTGGAGCTCGTTTTCGAGTAAACGCACATACAACATCAGGTTAAGCCCATGAGAAAACAGCTCATGGCGGCAGTGATGCTCCCGCTTGCCCTCGGGCAGGCGGGAGCGGCGCTGGCGCAATCATCTACGCCCGCTTTCCAAAGCAATGCCTCAGAAGCCCAACGTAAGGCCAACACGAATCAGGCTACGTCTGAGCTCTTCTATATGATCCAGCAATTACAGAGCGAGGTCCGCAGACTACAGGGAGAGTCGGAAGAGCAGAGGCACCTAATCAAGCGGTTGCAGGATCAGGGGCGGGATCGCTATATCGACTTGGATCAGCGCATTCTCGACTTGTCTGAGAAAGTGTCTGCGCAACCACCGGCTGCCGGGTCAACGGTAGGAGATGCTGGCGCCAGTAAGCGCGCAACGGAAATACGTGAATATCGCCAGCCCGATGCCGAAGAGCGTAAGGCATACAAGGTTATTCAAGACCTTATCCATAGCCAAAAGAAGTACGACGAAGCGATCAGCCGCATCTATGAGTTTTTAGATAAGTATCCCGAAGGGGATCTGACGGTGAACGCCTACTACTGGCTTGGTGAGGTTTATCTTGTGAAGCCGCAACTGGAGCAGGCGCGCCAAGCGTTCTCCATTGTAGCGACGCGTTACGGGGATCACCGTAAAGCGCCAGACGCCGGTTACAAATTGGGCGTTGCTCTTGATCGTCTTGATAAGAAATCCGAAGCTCGTCGGCAAATGGAGCAGGTTGTGAGTGACTACCCTGAAAGTTCTGCAGCCGGGCTTGCCCGGAAATATTTGAACTCTAATTAGGGCGGAAACACGGCGATTCGTAAAAATATTAAAAACATGGCGTGAAAGGGTTGATCGTCAGAGAAAAATCATTACTATATGCGCCTCGCTTGGGTCGTTAGCTCAGTTGGTAGAGCAGTTGGCTTTTAACCAATTGGTCGATGGTTCGAATCCATCACGACCCACCATATTCGATATTTCGGGGCAGTTGCTGAGCCGCTCCGGAATCGATCAGGGTCCCGGCACTGGTCACAAGTTTTTGGGTCGTTAGCTCAGTTGGTAGAGCAGTTGGCTTTTAACCAATTGGTCGATGGTTCGAATCCATCACGACCCACCATTATTAGTTTTTGAAGGTCTGTAATTAGAGTTAAAGCTTAAGGGGCTGCAGAGATGCAGTCCTTTTTTTTTGGTTGGCGGTTTTGCTCCAGATATAACGGTCTCCCCGAGTCTCGGTATAGTCCGTAAAGCGCTATTGGTGTTTGAAATGGTATACTCGAACACAGAATGTAATCGGCGGACAGTAACTGGTGCCTAGTAATTGCTAGTCATTGCTAGTAGTTGAGAGAAATTGAGAGTATCCGTACATGACTAAAGCTGAAGACCGAATCCTTGTTCAGGAACATCTGGCTCACGCAGCGGAGCCCAAGCCGCTCAGTACCGACGAGAAGGCGCGGCTCGAAAGCCGTATCAAGGCTGTCCTCAAGGAAAAAGACGCTGTACTTGTGGCGCATTACTACACAGACCCAGATATCCAGCGCCTTGCGGAAGAGACGGGTGGCTGTGTGGCAGACTCGCTCGAAATGGCGCGCTTCGGGAACCAACACCCCGCCTCAACGGTTGTTGTGGCTGGCGTTCGGTTTATGGGTGAAACCGCGAAGATTCTGAATCCAGAAAAGCGCGTTTTGATGCCAACGCTGGAGGCTACCTGCTCTTTGGATGTGGGTTGCCCTGCAGATGAGTTTAAAGCCTTCTGCGATGAGCACAGTGATCGTACCGTGGTGGTGTATGCAAACACGTCTGCCGCTGTAAAAGCGCGTGCGGACTGGGTTGTAACGTCTAGTTGCGCTCAGGCAATCGTAGAAGATCTAGACGCGCGAGGGGAGAAAATTCTGTGGGCCCCGGATAAGCATCTTGGCCATTACGTGCAGAAGACCACTGGGGCCGACATGTTGCTATGGGATGGCTCTTGCATTGTGCATGAAGAATTTAAGCATCGTGGTCTGGAAGATCTTAAAGCCCTTTATCCGAATGCCGCTATTCTGGTTCATCCGGAATCTCCCGACGCCGTTGTAGAATTGGCGGATGTTGTCGGTTCTACTTCCCAGCTGATTCACGCAGTGCAGACGTTGCCGAATCAGGAATTTATTGTCGCGACGGATAACGGCATTTTTTACAAAATGCAGCAACTGGCACCCAATAAGACGCTTATTGAGGCGCCGACAGCCGGTAACGGAGCTACGTGTCGCAGTTGTGCGCAATGCCCATGGATGGCAATGAACGGCCTGGAAAACCTTCTGCGTGTTATTGAAGAGGGGGATCAAGAAGTGTTTGTGGACCCCGAAACCCGTGAGGCTGCTCTCAGGCCTTTGCGGCGCATGTTGGACTTTACCGCAGGGATGAACCTGAAAGCAGCAGGCAACGCCTGATTTTAGTTGTTTCTGCGCGCTTGTAGGCGGCTGGTGATTTCGCCCAGCCGCTCACTCACCACCTGCCGCTGAGCAGACCCTGCGGGCAGTTTCTCCTGAGCCTGTCTAAGTTGTCTCTGGGCAGACTCCAAATTCCCCATTAGTGCGTCGTATTCTGCTCGGGCGCGATGGACTCCCACTATGTTTCTAGCCATGCCTTCGGCTTCTGCCAGCCGCAGCCATAGATATTCCTGTTGCGGCATTCTACGTGTTAGTTGGTTGAGGTATTCAGCTGCTTGGGTGCCGTTACCCGCAGCGATTTCCACGTCAGCTAGGGTTGAGGTAATGGGATAGTTGCCCGGGTTTCTCCTCAAAGCATCTTTGAGTATGGAGCGCGCGTCATCCAGCTTGTTCTGCTGAATCCTTATCTCAGCCAGCGTTACCTGAAGAGTAATCCGCCCGGGGTTGCTTGCCAGTAGCTCGCTGATAATGTCGGCTGCTTGTTCGAGCTGCTTATTGTTCAGGTAGGCGAAGGCTAATCCGTAACGAATGGCTTCATTGCTTTGGGCGTCGGGCTTGTTCAGATAGCCTTCGAATGTATCCACGGCAATCTCTGGTGACGCTGCGTAATGCACTTGCAGCCGGCTTCGGATTAGGTGGTATTCCTGACCGTCCCGAATGGTTTTCGCTGGGTACTGCTCTGCGCGGTTGCGGGTGTCGGCCACACGGCTTTGGGTCAGTGGGTGTGTTGAAAGGTACTCGGGTACGTTGTTTCCCTGTAGCCGGTTTTGGCGCATCATAATCTCGAACATTTCGGGCATGCCACGTGGATCCATACCAGCGGTGGCCAGAATATCCAGTCCCACCCGGTCTGCTTCTTGCTCGTGGGAGCGGCTGTAGGCCAGCATATTCTGTATTGCCAGCGCCTGAGTGCCGGCAATGGCGGCAATGCCGATGTCGGACTGAGTTACCGCAGACAGCACAATGCCTGCAATCATTCCGGCAAGCGTCAAAGGTGCGCTATTTTCCTGTTGTTCTAGGCGCCGCGCAAAATGCCGTTGGCTGAGGTGGGCGAGTTCGTGGGCAAGTACAGACGCAAACTGCTGTTCCGTGGCCGCATTCAGGAATAACCCCCCATTGATGCCTACAATTCCTCCCGGTACGGCGAAAGCGTTGAGGGCAGGGCTGTCAATAAGTGCAAGGGTTATGTCGCGATTTTCCAGTGGTGCAGAAGGCACAAGCCGGTAAATTATGGCGCTGAGATAATCGTAAACCAGTGGGTCTGTTATGCGCGGTGCAGACCGGCGAATCGAAACCATAACCTGCTGCCCAATGTCACTTTCCTTTTGCCCGGAGATAAGCCCGCCTCCGGTTCCCCCAATATTTGGCAGGTTGGCGTCTTGCGCTCTTGGCGCTGGGCTTAACACCAGCGCAACACCCAGAGTAAAAGCTAGAGAGAGAGTTCGGTAACAGCGAAATCTAGTCAGAACGTGATTCATGTAGTGCGCTAAGCTCCTGATTCGAACTGTTACTGTGACAACAAATGTTGCGAGAAAGTCCTGAACTGCTCATTAACAGTTATTGTGATGCAATACAGTATTGCTGGGGGCATAATGCCGCCTTGCGAATTTGATGTCTTGTGATGGTGCACCTTCTTTATGGCTGATCGTACACTGGACGCATCTGGGCTTCGTTGCCCAATGCCTCTACTGAAAACCAAGCTGGAGCTCAACAGCATGTCACCCGGCGAAAAGCTTGAGGTGATTGCCACGGATGCGGGTTCCGCTCGCGATATCCCGGCCTTTCTGGAGTTGTCCCGCCACCGCTTGGTGAACTCCGTAGAAACGGATGGCCACTTTCGGTTTGTGATAGAGTGCGGCGGTTAATTCTCCGGAGCCCTTGATGTTCAGAATTTTACGCGGTCTTGCACACAAATACTTTTCAGATGAAGAAGCCGTCATTCTTTTCTTGATTCTGGTGACGGGCACTTTTTTTATCATCTGGTTCGGTGCCATGTTGGCGCCTGCTATCGCGTCGCTTATTGTCGCATTTATTCTGCAAGGATTGGTTACCCGCCTAAACGCCCTTGGTGTTCCTGAAGGCTTTGCCATTGTCGGTGTGTTTTTGGTGTTCCTCGGTGTATTGGTAGGCTTTATTTTCGTTCTTCTGCCGCTTATCTGGACTCAGGTCAGCACCCTTGCAGGCGAGGCGCCCCGAATCATTGGTCAGTTGCAGTCTTATCTTGAACTGCTGCCAGAAGAATACCCTCATATTATTTCGGCTGAGTCGGTGCGTGGCCTTTATCAGCAAGTAAATACAGAAGTGGGCCATATGACTCAGTGGCTCGTGTCTTTCTCTTTGTCGAGTATTCCAGACCTTGTCGCGTTGCTTATCTATATGGTGCTGGTGCCAATTCTCGTTTTCTTTTTCCTGAAAGATCGTGAAGTGCTGCTGGGTGCCATTTCCAGATTGCTACCGCCCCAACGCCCGATGATGCTGCAAATCTGGCATGAGGTGAATCTGCAATGCGCGAACTATGTTCGCGGGAAGGCAGTTGAAATACTGATAGTGGGTGGAGCCACCTATGTTGCGTTCAAGCTTTTGGGCGTTCCCTATGCCGCGCTGCTATCGCTTCTCGTCGGTCTGAGCGTGGTCATTCCGTACATTGGTGCAGCTGTGGTGACGATTCCGGTCGCCGTGATTGCGCTGTTTGCCTTCGGGTGGGGCAGTCATTTTATTTGGGTGATGGTGATATACGGTGTTATTCAGGCACTGGATGGCAACGTGCTCGTTCCTGTGCTGTTTTCAGAGGTGAACAACCTGCACCCCGTTGCGATCATCATTTCGGTGCTGTTCTTTGGTGGTATTTGGGGCCTGTGGGGCGTTTTCTTTGCCATTCCGCTGGCTACCATGTTGAAGGCTGTGTTCTTCGCCTGGCCGGTGAAGGAGTCGGCTTCCCCCACCGCGCCAGATCAAGGGTAACGGCGCTACTTTGCTTTAGAGCGCTTTTACGGCAGCGAGTACTTCCTCAACGTGCCCGGGTACCTTTACGCCGCGCCACTCTTTGCGCAGCACGCCCTCCTGATCAATCAGGAAAGTGCTGCGATCAATGCCCATATATTCTTTCCCGTACAGTTTTTTGAGCTTGATAACGTCGAAAAGCTCGCAAAGCGCTTCATCTTTGTCGGAAATTAGATGAAACGGGAACTCGAATTTTTTGCGAAAGTTCTCATGTGCTCTGAGCCCGTCCCGGGATACCCCGAAAATTTCTGTATCCAGTTCGGTAAAGGCTTTCATATTGTCTCGAAAGTCCTGCCCTTCAGTCGTACAGCCCGGTGTGTTGTCTTTCGGATAGAAATAAATAACCACATTTTTGCCGCGTAAATCCGCCAGACGAACGGTTTGGTCGCCTGTTGCGGCGGCTTCAAAGTCCGGTACTTGCTTGTTCACTTCAACAGATGACATGACATCTCCTTTAATTCCCTTGTGTCAGTACGTGCCCAACATTACCATATCCGTTTTATTCGGACGGAGCTTTTATGATTACGGGTAGCCTTGTCGCACTGGTCACGCCCATGCATCCAAACGGTGACATTCACTGGGAGCATCTGGACAAACTGGTGGACTTTCATCTGGATAACGGTACTAACGGTATCGTTGCTGTGGGAACCACCGGCGAATCCGCAACGCTCGATCAGCAAGAGCACTGCCGGGTAATTGGTTATATCATCAAACGCGTGAATGGGCGGATCCCAGTTATTGCTGGCACAGGCGGTAACAGCACGCGTGAAGCTATTTATCTGACAACCGAGGCCCATAAGCTAGGTGCAGATGCCTGTTTGTTGGTGGTGCCATACTACAATAAGCCAACTCAGGAAGGGCTTTACCAGCACTTCAAAACAATCGCTGAGGCTGTACCGGGCATGAGCCAGATGCTCTATAACGTACCCGGGCGTACGGCTTGCGATATGCTTAATGAAACCGTGCTGCGCCTCGCTGACATTCCCAACATCGTTGCTATCAAAGATGCTACGGGCAATATTCCTCGTGGTGCGGAGCTGATAGAAGCTCTTGATGGTCGCCTTGCGGTCTACTCCGGGGATGACGCCACAGCCGCTGAGCTCATGCTTGCTGGCGCGAAAGGCAATGTGTCGGTTACCGCAAACGTCGCACCCAGAGGTATGGCCGACCTATGCGCAGCAGCCATTGCCGGTAACCGGGAAGAGACGGAACGCCTGAACGAGCTTTTGATGCCGTTGAACCGCAAGTTGTTCCTCGAGGCGAATCCAATACCGGTTAAGTGGGCGCTTCAGCGCATGAACATGATCGGCGAGGGTATACGCCTGCCACTGACTCAGTTCAGTGAAAAATTCCACGGTGAGCTGGAAGAAGCGATGAAAGCCTCGGGTGTGCTCTGAGTTTGCTGATACCAACCGTGAAAAAGTCCCACACAGAGAGTAGGCCGATGCCGGTTCTTTCAGGAACCCGTAAGTTTTTTGCATTTCGACATGTGGTTGTAGCGTCCGGGCTGTTGTTAACCGTTGCAACGTCCGGCTGCAGCCTGATGGAGGATCGCTCTGAGCGGTACGTGAGTGAAAAAGAAGGTGACCAGCTGGTTCTTCCGGAAACAGCCGATCCTTCGCGTTTTACTCAGGTTATGCCTATTCGACAAGTTAAGCCCGCGGACTCCAGCAAGATGTATCCGTCCGATCTTCCTCGGCCTCCCGATATGACGTCGGAAATTCTCGAAGAGAATTATGTGGTTGAAGAATTGGACGGGCGCGCGTGGTTGTTGGTAAACGATGTACCGGGGCGTATATGGCCTGCCGTAACGGCTTATATGAACGAGCAAGGCTTGGGTGTCGCCTATGACAACCCGCAGTTGGGCTTGCTGCAAAGTGATCTGGCTAATTTCAGCGTGCGTGCGCGTGAACTTCTAGAGCTTTCCAGCACACCAATTGACGCAACTGCAGCTGAGCCGAAAGCGATTTTGCAGATTCGCATAGCGCCCGGCGTTCGACGTAAAACCACTGAAATTCAGCTGCGCAAGCTTACCTCGGAAGGAAATGCAGAGGATAACGCTGCGTGGCCGGGGGAGCTGATTTCATGGCGGGGAATTTCTGACCCGTCCGCAGATCAGTTGAGTCTACAGAAGCGCCTGCTCGCTGACTTGGGTGAGTTCATGAAAGCCCGTGAAGAGAGCAAGTCCTTTTCCCGTGCCGCTTCGGTGATGGTGGCTAAGCCATTAGTCAAGCTTGTATCGGAAAATGATAAGGCACAGTCCATTCGCATGGACCTCGATTACGGTCGTTCCTGGGCAGAGGTAAGCCGTGCCCTGAGCGAGTCTGATACTAGGGTGCTGGACTTGAATCGCAGCGAAGGCTGGTTCTTTGTTGATTTCCGCACCGCCGATGAGCGCGATCCGGGCTGGTTCAGTTGGTTTAGCAACAAGGAGGAACCTCGCCATACCCATACGATTAGTCTGGTGAGGGGCGAAGGTCAGGTTCAGGTTACGGCTGAAACGGCTGAGGGTTACAGCGGTGAAAGGCGTGTCGAGGATTTACTGACACAGCTGTTTGATTACCTATACTGATTAGAAGGGGTGCCTGCCGTGCAGGCCTCCGTTTCGGAGACTTACTGATGGAAAAACGCGAAGAACTCTACGCAGGCAAAGCCAAATCCGTATTTCGCACCGACGACCCGGAGCGCTTTGTTCTTGTCTTCCGTGACGACACCTCGGCGTTCGATGGTGAAAAGAAAGAGCAACTTAACCGAAAAGGTATGGTGAACAACCGTTTTAACGCGTTCATCATGGAAAAACTAGAAGCGGCCGGTGTGCCCACACATCACGAAGGTTTGTTGTCTGCAACCGAATCGCTGGTTAAAAAGCTCGATATGATTCCAGTGGAATGTGTTGTGCGCAATGTTTCTGCGGGCAGCCTGTGTCGCCGTCTGGGCGTGGAAGAAGGGCTAGAACTCAACCCGCCGACCTATGAGCTGTTCCTCAAGAACGACGCATTGCACGACCCAATGGTGAACGAATCCTTGGCTGTTAGCTTTAATTGGGCCACTGAGGCCGAACTAGCGCGGATGAAAGAGTTGACCTACAAGGTAAACGGCGTGCTGAAAAACCTGTTTGATGAAGCCGGAATGCTGCTGGTGGATTACAAGTTGGAGTTCGGTCGTAGCGGCGATGAGATTGTTCTAGGCGACGAGTTTAGTCCCGACGGTTGCCGGATATGGGATAAAGAAACCCGAAAGAAAATGGACAAAGACCGTTTCCGGCAAGGTCTTGGCAATGTTATCGAGACCTATGAAGAAGTGGGTCGCCGCATTGGAATCAACTTCGACTGATTATTGGCCATTAATTCAAGCAGACAATAACGGCACAGGTGCACCATGCATAAGCTCACACTCGCGGTAGGCAGTTCTCTTCTTTTGGCTACATCGTTGGCTCAGGCTGATGTGGTTGGCCTTGGTGCCAGCGTAGGCTACTGGGACTCTAACTTGTCCGGCAACGCAGCCTCGGGCGGCAATTCGGTCGATGTGGATGACGAGTTGCGTTTGAAGGACGACGGCAACGCGAACGCCAGCATTTATGTGGAACACCCCGTACCGGTTCTGCCGAATGTACGTTTGGCTTACACACTGATCGAACAAAGCGGCCGCAGCACACTCACCAGCCCCTATGACGGGGTAAGCTCAGGCCCTGTGCGCTCGGATTTGGACCTTGAACAGCTTGATCTCACTCTGTACTACGAAATTTTGGATAACGTGGTCAATCTTGATTTGGGGTTAACCATAAGAGATTTCTCCGGAGAGCTGCTCGTTCAAAACGCATCTCAGTCAAGCCGCACAGAAGCCGACGCTGTTTTGCCTATGGGCTATATCGCCGCCCGCGTCGATTTGCCTCTTACCGGAGCGGCTGTAGGTGCAGAAGGTAACTTCATCAGCTTTGATGGCGATTCCATGCGCGACTTCAACGTGTACGGGCAGTACAACATTTCAGTGTTGCAACTTCGTGCAGGCTATCGCCAGATTGCAGTTGATTATGAAGATGGCAGCGACCAATTTGATGTGGAAATCGATGGGCCATTCATCAGCGCGGGTCTTGTCTTCTAAAAGTATTCACTGATGTCTAAAAAGGAGTAATAGACTTGAAGATACTGGTAACGGGCACCGCAGGGTTTATCGGTTCGCAATTGGCGCACCGGTTGCTTGAGCGGGGAGATGAGGTAATAGGCGTTGATAATGTTAACGACTATTACGATGTTAATCTCAAGGAAGCCCGTCTCTCACGCCTTACCGGCCACGCTGGATTCACTGAAGTACGTGAAGACGTTGCAGACCGAACTGTGATGGCCGATATCTTCGCAAAGCATCGTCCCGAACGAGTCGTGCACCTAGCTGCTCAGGCTGGTGTGCGCTACTCGCTGGAAAACCCCAATGCGTATGTGGATGCCAACCTCGTTGGCTTCATGAACATACTAGAAGGGTGTCGCCACAACGATGTGAAACATCTGGTATATGCTTCTAGCAGCTCGGTTTACGGCGCTAACGAGGCCATGCCGTTTTCAGTCCATGATAATGTGGACCACCCTCTAAGTTTGTATGCAGCCTCGAAAAAAGCCAATGAGTTGATGGCTCACACCTACAGTCACCTCTATGGTTTACCCACTACTGGTTTACGATTCTTTACCGTCTACGGCCCTTGGGGCCGACCAGATATGGCCTTGTTTATCTTTACCAAGAAGATTCTGGCTGGTGAACCAATTGATGTGTTCAATCATGGCAACCACAAACGGGACTTCACTTATATCGACGATATTGTGGAAGGTGTTGTCCGTACTCTCGATCAAGTCGCTCAGCCTAACGGCGACTGGAGTGGCGCAGCGCCTGACCCAAGCACCAGCAAGGCCCCTTATCGCATTTACAACATTGGCAGCAACAACCCTGTGGAGCTCTCTCGGTTCATAGAAATTATTGAGCAAAGAGTCGGGAAAAAGGCCCAAAAAAATCTGCTTCCTATGCAGCCGGGCGATGTGCCAGCCACCTACGCAAACGTTGATGATTTGATCAGCGATGTCGGCTATAAACCAGCCACCGGCGTGGAAGAGGGGATAGCCAACTTTGTTGACTGGTATCGTGATTTTTACCAAGTCTGATCTCAGAAAATCCTGCATCATAATAGAAACGCCCCTCCTTGGAGGGGCGTTTTCTTATGCAAGCCTGAATGCTTCGTGTTAAAAACTCAAGGTTGCAGATAGCCAGAAGTTTCTAGCTTTTGCCTTCATGTTGTAATCATCAATATAGTTTGCGATATAGGTAGCTCCGCCATCATCCGTGGTGTATACGGTTTCGTAACTGGTGAAATCTTCGTCCAACAGGTTGTTTATGCGACCACTTAGGGTCAAATACGAACTAACCTGATAACTCGCCCCAAGATGCAAGACGGTGTAGTCCTTGTAGAACTCCGGGTAATCAATCGAGCTATCCCAACCTCTTGGTGTACTGGTATGGCGCTTGGATCGGAGCTCTGCCGTTAGGTATGTGCTAAAAGCCGGAGTCACCTGCCAATCGAGCGTCGCGTTAGCCATGTGCTTGGCTGTTCCGCTAAGTGGATCGCCTTTGTTAGCGCCGCTTTTAATTTCTGCGTCGGTATAGGTGTAGTTGCCTCGAATAGAAAGTGAGCTGATAATCCAGTATCTGCCCGCCAGTTCAAGCCCGTTGATCTCAGCTTTATCAATATTCACCTTTTGGCTAAATTCATAGCCATCGCCCAGTAATTGGTTCCATTCTGGTGCTAGATTTACACAGTTGCCGGAACTGGCATCTGCATCATCGCAATGCAGTATAGCCCCGCCACTTTCTATCTTGTCCTTGAATTGGTTGGAGAACACGGTGGCGTTGAAGTTATGGCCATCTGGATGGGTGTAGTAAATGGCAATTTCGGAGTTCACGCTTTTTTCAGGCGTGAGGCTTGGCGTGCCCACAAAAGGTCTAGTACCTTGCCCGCCAAAACCGGTGATACCTTCAAACAGGTCGCTCGCTTTGGGTGCTTTGTAACCAGTGCTTACCCCGCCTTTCAGCGTCCATTCAGGTGTGATATCCCAATTCCCGTAAAGACGGGGGCTCGTGTTGCCGCCAAAAATATTATGGTGGTCATGGCGAACGCCACCAGTCAATGAAACGGTGCGGGTAATTTCCCAATTATCTTCGGCAAAAACGGCCCATTGCCGGTGGGGCTGAGTCTTGCCTGCACTAAAACCGCTGCCGGTCATTCCAAACGTGCCGTCTTCCATCTCGGCATCAATGTATTGGCCGCCGTATACAAGCAGGTGATCTCCTATCAGAGAGTCGAATTTTAAATCCAGCGTAGTTTGACGGGTTTCCAAAACTCGTTTGGGCCGCGGCAGGAATGTATCTGAAATCTCCTGATCTGTTGCACCGTTCTCTATGAGTTGATCGTACTCCAACCGTTCTAGGGCGGTGAGTGGTAAAGTTCGCCCGTCATTTGTGGTCTCAATGTAGTGCAGTGATATATCACTATTGGTATCGCCCCAAGCACCTTGATGTCGAATAGAAGCTTGTTCGCGATTAAATTCTTGGTCTAGGGCATATCCGGCACGGGGCAAGCGATTCACGCTGTCGGTAGTGCCAAGGGGGTTATTGCCATCTTCAGGATTGTTATCGTAGGTTTGGCTGGACGTCTCGAAGTCTAGGATTAGGTCTTGCCCATCTGCAATGCGAATGTCTGCGCGCGCGCCCAAGTTCGTGTTCTCATTATCTACGGTGCGGCCGCCGCTGCCATAGCCCAATTCCCGTGGTACCTCGTTTCCGTTTGGATCCACCCTGGGAGTATACTGAGGATGTGATGCATCACGGTTATACAGGCTGCCTCGTAATCTAAGGCCAAGACGATCCTTAATCAGTGGTCCAGCTATCGCAAACTCAGTTGTATCATCATTGCCAAAATCGCTGTTGCTTTCGAGAGTTTGGCTGTGCGAAAGAGAGCCCGTCCATTTGTCGCCGATTTTCTTGGTGATAATGTTGATAACACCACCGAGCGCGTCTGCTCCGTACAGAGTGGATGCTGGCCCCCGAATAATTTCAATCCGTTCGATCATTTCTTTGGGAGGTATGTGGTTGAACTGGTTGCCACCAAAGTTGTTTGGGTAGATGTCTCCCACGTTGTTCTGGCGTTTGCCGTCGATAAGAATCAGGGTGTAGTCCGCACCCATACCTCGAATACTAATACCGCCTTGTCCGGTTTTGTCCGTTGTTTCTCCAATATCGACGCCCTCAACTCCTCGTACCGCATCAAGCAGAGTTACGTAGGGTTTTTTGTCGAGCTCCCCCTTCGTGATAACAGTAATTGAAGCTGGCGCATCGGTTACTTTTTGCTCGATACCTGAGGCGCTAACCACTATGGGCGCCAATTCGGTGGGGCTTTGAGCAGCGGCCTGACTTGAAAGTACTGATACTGCTATTGCCAGCGACGTTGGGGAGAAATTTTTCACGAGAGTAGAGCCCTTTGCAAAGTATTGATCTTATGGAGTTTCTAGTTAGGTGGGAGCGCAATATATGTAAAAACCACGATAAACGCAATAGCAATTATTCTCAAATGGATATGTAAATTAAACGTAAATGGTAATTGAAAGCTAATGAGAACTGACATAATCTCCGCCTGAAATATTCATGAAGTGCCGCCTGAGAGCCTCGTTTTTAACATGAGCAAGATTGCTAGCGCCTTACCCAAAAGCACCCCTAACAACGATGAAAATGGCCTTCGGGCTCCGAAAAGAGGCCGTTATTTGAAGCTCTGCTTACAGTGGCACTGGATCAGTTCAGCGCTGGCAGTGTTCGGCATGATGTTGTTTTCGGTTACGGGCATAACTCTCAATCACGCAGGCCAGATTGCCTCGATTCCGGAGGTGACCCTGATTGAAGATCATGTTCCCGAGCAATTGGTACAGCAGCTCATCAGTTGGGAAAGTAAAGAGAGCGGACAAACGCCAAAGGTTTTAAGCGCGTGGCTCAAGGAGAAGCACGGAATCGCAATCACTAGAGGTGCGTTGGAGTGGTCAGAATACGAACTTTATGTATCCAGCCCCAGGCCAGGCGGCGATGCTTGGCTGAGCGTGGATTTTGAAACCGGCAACCTAATATACGAGGCAACCGACAGAGGCTGGATTGCCTGGATGAATGACCTGCATAAAGGGCGTAATACAGGGGCTGCATGGGTGTGGTTTATCGATCTATTTGCGGTCATTTGTATAGTTTTCTGCGTGACCGGGTTTTGTGTTTTGTGGATACATTCCCGAGAACGGGCGGAAATTTGGCCGGTTGTAGGGGCGGGCGTACTTGTGCCGGTATTACTGGCCGTTTTGTTTGTGCACTAAGGAACAATTATGAACTTATCAAGGAGCTTTTCATCGCTTTTGTTAGTGCTTGGTTCCGCTTGCGTTGGGGCGGAAGACTTGGTGCTAGACGTCGAAATTCCGGCGCTCAATGTAGCTGAATACCATAAGCCCTACGTTGCGATATGGATTGAGAACAGCAAAGGGCAGCATCAGCGAAATCTCGCGCTTTGGTACGACCACGACATGCGTGATGACGAGGGGAGCAAGTGGCTCAAAGATCTGCGGCTATGGTGGCGGAGAAGTGGGCGACAGCTGAGCATGCCGGTAGATGGGCTTAGCGGGGCCACAAGGCTCGCAGGCACCTACGAACTGACCTTTAGTAACAAATCTCAAGCTATCCATGGCTTGCCGGCAGGCGAATACCAACTAGTTGTGGAAGCGGCGCGAGAAGTTGGCGGGCGGGAGCTTCTAAAACTGCCATTTCAGTGGCCCGCTGAATCAAGCATTGAAACCTCGCAGCAAGGCAGCAATGAGCTTGGCCGCGTAAAACTGACAGTCCAACCCTGAGCATTTTGGAGATATTTAGTGAACATTAAAAAGTTAACGACACTGGCATTGATAGCGGCAAGTATGGGGGTGGCTTCTGAGGCTTCTGCACATCGGGCCTGGATGTTACCTTCAGCCACGGTGCTATCAGGTGATACAGCTTGGGTAACCATGGATGGCGCAATTTCAAACAGTCTTTTCTACTTCGAACATCACCCCTTGGGCCTTGAACACTTAGAGATTCTAGATCCCCAAGGGGAGCCATTGGAGGCGCAGAACAAGGCATCTGGAAAGTACCGTTCGGTATTTGATGCGCAACTCACCAGAGATGGTACCTATACATTCGAAATTCGCACCAACGGCCTTTTTGGTGCATACAAACATAAGGGTAAAAACGTTCGGTGGCGGGGCGGTGTCGATGAAATGGGAGAGATCCCAGCTGAAGCTGAGGACTTGCGTTTGTTTGAGATCGATAGGCTCATGCAGGTTTTCGTAACCAAAGGGGCTCCAACAACCCGCACGTTCGAAGCAAAAGGCGTTGGCTTAGAAATGGTTCCCGTTACACACCCCAATGACTTGTTTGTTGGCGAAACATCAGAATTTCAGTTTCTGGTAGACGGCGACCCTGCGGCAAATCTCAATGTAGTCGTTATTCGCGGTGGCATTCGTTACCGTGATCAAGTTGATGAAATACAGCTCCAAACTGATGCGCAGGGCCGCATCTTTGTTGAATGGGAAGAGCCGGGCATGTACTGGCTCGAAGCTGAATTGGAGCAGTCAGGCAAGCTGCTTGATAATGCAAAAAGACGCATGAGCTACAATGCAACGCTTGAGGTGTTGCCATTGTGAAATCATGGGTAAAACCGGTTGTCGCAGTGCTGTGTGGCGGTGTGGTTTGCGTCGTGTTTAGCGATGGAGTGGCGGCTGATCGAAAATTTGTCGCCGCTGCTATGATGGTTGGTTATGCCCTTGTTTTGCTGCGGTTCCATAAAAAAACCGCTTTAAAACAGTGTCGCGATACCGCGAGAGAGTCAGACTACCTCGTGGCTTATGCGACCGAGACAGGCACTGCTCGTCAGTTTGCTAAGCAGACATGCAAGTTGATTCAGAAAGAAGGAATGCGCGCATCGTTGATTGAGCTCAATGAACTGGCGTCGGCCCAAGTACCTGCTCACGCTTTGCTGATTGTTGCCAGCACCACAGGAAATGGTGATGCGCCGAGAACAGGGGGCGCTTGGCAGGAGGTTAGCCACGCTCTGCAAGGCTTTGCCTCCTGCTCGTATGCAGTGCTCGCACTAGGCGATCGTAGCTACCCACGCTTTTGCTGTTTTGGTATCGAGGTTGCTTCAGACCTAAGACAGATAGGGGCTACGCCGCTTTTTGAACCAGTGCTGGTGCATCAGGGCGACCCCGCTTCTGTGAAGTACTGGTTCAGCCAACTTGCCCAAAGCGTTGTTCCAGCCAAGCATTGATATCACCGGATTCGTACATCCACTGGTCGCTGCCATCGTTGTTCGTGATCCGCAAACAAGGCACTTTTACACTACCGCCACCTTGTTCTAACTCGGCTCGGTGGGTCGGGTTATGCTGGGCATCCCGCTTCTCGATATTCAGGTTAAGTCGTGCAATTTGCTTCCGTACTTTGACGCAGAACGGGCAGGTTTTAAATTGGTATAGAGCTAACTGCTCGCAGGCGGCATCGACTTGCTTTTGCTCTTCCGCGCTGCGTTGTAGCGGCTTTCCTCCTCCAAGCTTTTCGCTCAGGAGTACAAAGGGCGTCAAAATGAGACGTAACGTCCGGAAAAAATAACGGATTACCACACGCATTGAATAAACCTTTCATTTGGTACATGACTATTTGCTATGCGAACTTCGGTGGGCAGTATAAAGCAAAACGGGTATGGTTCGGGTAATCGGTCTGGATATGTCAGTTTTTACAAGGGGTATACATGAAGTCAATTTCCCTATGGGACCTGCCCACGCGACTCTTTCACTGGCTTCTTGTACTTGCTGTTACGGGCTCTCTGGTAACAGTTAGTCTTGGCGGCACATGGATGCTGTGGCACGAACGCTTTGGTCTTACTATTGTTGGTTTGATTAGTTTTCGCTTGGTTTGGGGAATCGTTGGCTCTACCTACGCGCGTTTTTTGCAGTTTGTTCCCGGCCCCTCTGCCATCTCGGCGTATCTAAAAGGTGAGTGGCAAGGCGTAGGCCACAATCCCTTAGGCGCGCTTTCAGTGTTGGCTATGCTGGGTTTGCTGGGCTTTCAAGCAGTTACAGGGCTGTTTGCGTCAGACGCTATCGCATTCAACGGACCACTCTACCGAGCAGTGTCGTCTGAATGGAGTGATACCATTACGTCTTGGCATAAACTAACCGAATGGGTTATCTATGGCTTGATCGCATTACATATTGCCAGCGTTCTTTTTTACACGTTGGTTAAGAAAGATAACCTGATTGCACCAATGGTTAGCGGGCGTAAGGACGTAAGCGGAATACAGAACAAGGAGCGAGCCGGTGGTGGCCTCGTGGCGTTTATTTTTGCAGTGGCAGTCGCCGCGTTTGCGATATGGGTCGCGAGTGGTGGTTTGCTGCCGCCCCCTCCGCCACCGCCCCCTGACTTGGGTTGGTAAGCGGCGACGATCGGGAGCCTTTGGAGGCTAAGGTTTACTCGGCACGGAACTCATCGTGGCAAGCCTTGCAAGATTTTCCTACTTCACTGAATTGTGCGGCGAGAGCGTTCTTGCCGCCGCCATTCGCGGCAACTTCCTGAAGCTTGTTTGCCGCTTGGGCGAAGCCGATGGCAACTTCACGGGCTTTTTCAGGCTTATCAAAAAACACAGGCAATAGCCTTGTGTTGTCATTTTTGTCGTTGGCAGTACCGGGGCCAAACAGGCTGCCTAAACCAGAGTTTGCTACTGAGGCAATGGCGTTTGCTGCGGCAAGCATTTGCTGCTCGTTGTAAGCAACACTGCCATCAACTGCCTGAGCCTTGATCTTGCCCATGTTCCAAGCGGCAAACGTAAATGCGCTCTGCCGGGTTTCAATCTGATCTTCCACATCCAGTTGTGCCATAGCGGGGGTTGCGACGGCAGCGCTCAGTGCCAAAGCCATAAAAAATCCAGATTTACGCATGCTTCTTATTCCTCTCTCGCCTATTAAAATAACCATAGCTGTACAGCTAAGCTGATGATTTCATAATTAGCCGTGGGTTTACATCGAAAACCTGTAAATATCGGGTAAATCCAGCGAGGTGAGAGAGGGTAGCAATGTGAAACATTGCAATATTAGTGAGCGTGGACTGAATTTGTCTGTAACGTTGTGTAAAGTTGACAATAGTTAATTAATGCTCAGGCTAACGACTCCGGATTTTTGCTCCTAAAACTCAGATTCTTAGCCCGAATGCCAGAGGTTAAGCCCGTTTCAAATGGGCTACACAGAGTAGGTTTCAAATGAGTCCCACCTTAAAAAATAGTTTGATCAAGTCCGTTTTGGCCGGTGCACTTTCACTGGGTGTTGCATCCCCCGTAACAGCCGTGCCCGTTACTTTTTTTGACACGATCACGGCTGGCCAAACTCAGTTTGACAGCACGGTCACCGGAGCAGGGGCTTCCGTAAACAGCTTTACACTATCCGGCCTAGACTATGTTGCTCGTAATTCATGGAGCTTTGCGGATTTCACGATCAGCAAGACTGATGGATCCAACTCCGGGATTTTCTCGCCAGAAACGGATGGCTCGACCGGGCAGATGATTGGCATTAGCCCGAAAAATCCTGTTGAAGAGTCTGGTATCACGTTCACGTTTAACAGCGCCACTAACGCTTTGGGCTTTGAGGTTGGTGACTGGGGCACCTGTTGCTATGGTTCAAGCCTGTTTCTTGCTTTCGGCGGAGACAGCGCTCAAAAAGTCGGCACAGCCAACAGCTATAGCGACAACCCCGCTATTGCTGCGGGATTTGGCAGTGATAATGATGCATTTTTCATTGGTGCGATTAACGACACAGATACGTTCTCAACCGTTACCTTTTACGGCGACGGTCTTGGTGAGTTTCTAACCGCTGGGGGTACGATCAAGTATGCCACTGTGGGTCTGGATTCGGTGAATGTGCCGGAGCCAGCTAGCATTGCGTTGCTGGGCGTGGGGCTTGTTAGCTTGAGTCTCTCACGCCGCTACAGTAAAAAACAAAAGTAAGTCTTCATAGCCAAATCAGTTTTTGACGCGTTAGATGCTTCGCTCGTTTATGTTGTTCACAACCTGACGGGCGATGGTTTTCGCCTTCGTGGGTAAGCAGATGTAGATTCCACATTTGAGCATGTCGTCAGCATAGAAGTGACGTGTTTACGAAGGAAAAGCTTTGTACAAGAGTGGATGTTAGGAAAGTACATACAACAAGGCAGGTAGGGTTGCAGGTTCCACTTAACTTATTGAAAAGTGGTAGGACCACCCAGATTCGAACTGGGGACCTCTACCATGTCAAGGTAGCGCTCTAACCAACTGAGCTATGGTCCTGCGATCTGCAACGGGGACGAAATATACTGATTCCCGCGTTTTTGGTCAACCTCTTTTATCCAGTTTGTCTTTTTCTCAGCCATGCTCTGAGGGCTTTGCTGAGAGCGCTCCAGCGGTTAACAATGAGGGCTGTGAAGATTAACCCACAGCCAGCCAGCTGCATGGGTGCCATGGTTTCGCCGAACCATCCTGCTGCAAACAACGAGACCCAAACCGGTTCGAGTACCAAAATCACCGCGCCGTGGCTATGGGTAGATAGGCTTTGCGCATAAGTCTGTACGAGAAAACGCCCGGCTGTTCCCACGATGGCACTGGCGAGAACCCACCAGATCAGAAGTGGCGGCGGATTGCTAAAGGTTGGCTGCCAAGGCTCCATAACCAGTGACTCAGCCATAGTGACTAGCCCAACGGTTAGCAGGGCGATGGCTGTTAGGGGCAGGGCGGGGATGCGATGCTTTTCAAGGGTTTCGCCTTTGCGGTTGGTAACCGTACGCTGATTCGCCGCACGCGTATTAAGGGTGAAATACAGAGCAAAAATAGTTGCTGCAACTACAAAAAATAGTTGGCCGGGCTCTGGCTTAAAACCGTTTTGAAGGGATAGCAGGGCCAGCCCAGCTATGGCTACAGGAATAGCCAGCCAAGTGCTCGCAGGTTGCGCCTCTTTAAAAATCAGGCGCGCAACAATGGGCACGATTACTACTCCAAGGCTTGTTAAAAAAGCTCCTTCACCCATGCTGGCGCTATGAAAGAGCCCCATCACCCAGAAGCTCATGGCGATACCGAATACCAACCCTACGCCTACACCACGTTTTAGTTGATCTGCGCTAAGGCGTGATAACGGCCGCCAAGCGACTACAGCGAGAAACCCACCGGCGATTAGAAACCGCAACGCCATAAAGAGCAGGGGTGGCATCAACAAAATAGCTTCTTTGGAGAATATCCAGCTTATTGCGGCAAGCAGAGTTACAGCGACTAAAAGAAAGTCGGACTTATGAGCATCAAACATTGGCAAGGAGCTTCAGCAGAAGTGAAAAAAACACAGCAATTGCACAATGTATAGTTAGCGAACTAAAAAAGGAAGGCTGGCTCGTCCGTGAGCTCGTAATTGCGTCAAATTGGTATGAGAAAAACTTATGGGCGGTGCCTACGGGTAGATCAAAACCACCCAGAATCCTTTACAGCTTCAAAGCCAAACCGAAGTTTAACCTCATCCCCCACTAGGGCGGGGTCAAGCCCATAGGTCATGCCCCAGTCGCTGCGTTTTAACGTAGCTTTGGCGCTAATACCTAGGGTGTAATCTTCATGCCCAATTGGGTATTCGGCTGCCTTGTTCAGAGTTACATCCAGTTCCACGGGCTTTGTTTGTCCGAGCATGTTCAGGTCTCCGGTAACCACCCCTGTTGATTTTCCGGTTGCCTTGTAGTGAGTTACCGTAAAGGTGATGTCGGGGTATTTGCTGCTGTTGAGAAAATCTTTGCTGGTAAGGTGGCTGTCACGTTTTTCGTGATTGGTGAATACGCTTTTGCTTTGGAAGCTGAGGGTGCCGGAGATGAGCTCCCGGCTTTGTTCATCGTAAACGAACTCGCCCTCTACCTTCCGAAACATTCCCATAACCGGGGCATACCCGATGTGCATAATTTCGAAAACCATAGAAAAATGCTCATCGTCCACTTCAAAAGTGGCTGGCTCTGCGGTTGCATCGCGCGCATTGCTTGCGAACAATGTCAGCAACAAACTGGTGAAAATACTAAACCGTTTCATGATGAAACCTCCGTTCATAAAGCCAATACACGTCTGTGATAAACGACCAAGCGAGTAACAACAGGGCTGTTGCCAGCGTTAGGCTGGCAAACATGGGTGAAATCGGTGGCAGAATAGCAACCATAAGGGTAACGATCTGCCAAACACAGATGGTTTTACGCCGAAAACTCTCGGGTAGTGGGCGGTTCAACCATTCCAATGCATAAGCTGCTGCAACAAACAGGTAGCGCATTAGCCCGAGCGCAAGCACCCAAAAACCAGCTTTTCCGCTCATTGCTACCGCGATGCATAGCCCCAAAATTAATAAAGCATCCATCTCCATATCGAACCGTGCTCCGAACCGGCTGGAGGAGTGAGTTATTCGTGCGAGTTTTCCGTCCACTCCGTCGAGAATCAGGGCAGTTAGAGCGCCCAGGGCATAAACCCAGAGAGCGTGGTCAGATGATGGAAACGAAGGAATAGAGGGGGCCGCGGAAACCAAAACAATAATCAAACTGCCCCGAAGCAGAGTGATTCGATTTGCCCAACCAAAATCTGTGTCCTTAGGCCATCGAGCCGCCACAGCAGAACAAATGCCGCTGTAGAGCAGTATCGTCAGTGCCAATATCGGAATAAGGGAAGAAAACAGCCGTGCAGCAATGGAAACCCAAAGTGCTGTAAATGCAGCGCCCCAGAGCAGATCAGCCCAAGGCGGTATCGTGAAAGGTTTTAATTGCCCTTCAAAATCCATAACACAGCTCCAGCGTATAGGTTTCAATGCCTTGCGGTTAGTTCAGGTATCAAAACGCTGCCAAGCAAGTAAGAATAATTCCAGTGAGAATGACTATATGGGTATAACTATATGGGTATTACTAGATGAGAGTCACTATAGTTTCCACACCCTGTTATTGCATACGTCAGTAAACCTGTTTTAGAGGAGTGCGGGATGAGTTCCGATTCAAACCAACCATCAGAGCAACCTACGCCCAGAGCTTTCTGGGTGACGGGGCCCGGTGAAGCCTGTATTCGGGAAACACCTGAGCACCACCGCCCATTAGGTAGCGGCGAGCCGTGGGTGGCTGTGCAAACACTGTGGTCCGGCGTGAGCAGAGGTACCGAGTCACTGGTTTTTCATGGCCGCATTCCGCAAAGCGAGCTTGATCGCATGCGCGCGCCTTTTCAGGAAGGAGCATTCCCCTGGCCGGTAAAATATGGCTATGCCAATGTTGGGCGTGTGGTTGAAGGCCCGGATGAACTCGTTGGCCGCACGGTGTTTTGTCTCTATCCCCATCAGACGCACTACTCAGTGCCTGCCAGTGCAGTAACGCCCATTCCCAATGGTGTTCCGCCAGAGCGAGCGATTCTTGCAGCGAATATGGAAACGGCCATTAATGGCCTCTGGGATGCCATGCCTGCCGTTGGGGATCGTATAGCAGTGATTGGCTTGGGTGTTGTGGGACTTCTTGTGAGTTGGCTTGCAAGCCGTATTCCCGGCACACAGGTTACGGCGATTGATAGCAACCCGGGGAGGGCAAAGATCGCAGAGGCCCTAGGGCTGAGCTTCGCAACTGAATCGTCAGTGGATACGCACGACTTGGTTGTTCACGCCAGCGGTAACGAATCCGGTCTCAATACTGCGCTTGCGTTGGCAGGTCAGGACGCGACCCTGCTTGAAATGAGCTGGTATGGCGACAAGTTTGTTTCTGTTCCCTTGGGGGCCAGTTTCCACTCCCGTAGGCTCCGGTTTATATCGAGCCAGGTCGGGCAACTTCCGCCAGCCCGCGTACCGCGATGGACCCATCGTAAACGCCTTGAGCTAGCCCTAGAACTGTTGCAGCACGAGGTTTTGGATCACTTGATTAGCGGTGAAACCCCCTTTGAGCAGATGCCTGAAACCATGAACCGGATTCTGGCAGGTGCCAGTGATACGCTTTGCCATCGCATAAAATACTGAGGAGCCTATTATGTTCAGCCTTACAGTTCGTGACCACATGATGATCGCACACAGCTTTAACGGCGAGGTCTTCGGCCCAGCGCAAAAAACCCACGGCGCAACCTATCTAGTTGATATGACATTCGAACGCAAAGAGCTTGATGAAGATGATTTGATTATTGATATCGGCCTCGCATCGGACGTGCTTAAGCAAGTGCTCAGCGAATTCAACATGAAGAATCTTGACGATATTGAGGACTTAAGGGGCCGCAACACCACCACTGAATTTATGGCAAAGAAAGTATTCGATCGCATGTCGGCAGCCATTCATGCAGGCAAGCTAGGCGAGACAGCAAAAGCCATATGTGCATTGAAGGTAACTCTGGCTGAGTCGCACATTGCGTGGGCCAGTTATCATGCCGACATCTGATTCAGTTCTGCACTTTTCAACTCTGCACTGTGATTCAACCCTGCATTTTATAGTGCCGGGCGACCCGAACCAGAACACCGGAGGCTACCGGTATGTGCGGAAGCTGGTTGAAGCCTTAAATGAGGCTGGCACAAAAGCTGTGGTCACGGGGGTGTCGGGTGCGTTTCCTAAGCCGGATGCCCTCGCAATACAGGCGGTGGATAGCCTGCTTGCAAAGCTGGGAGAAGGTTCCCGGGTTATTCTCGACGGGCTTGCCATGAGCGCAATGCCAGAGGTACTTGCCAAACACACACATCGATTGCGGCTCATTGCTCTCATTCACCACCCTTTGGCAGATGAAATCGGATTGAATCAGAGTGAACAAGATTGGTTTTTCGAACGCGAGAAACTGGCGTTGGCAACCGTGGGAGATGTTTTCACAACCAGCGCATATACGGCGCGTCGGCTCTCAGACTATGGGGTTAGGCCAGAGCGTGTCCAAACGGCCGAGCCCGGTGTAGAACACCCAGTTGGCAATGTGTTGCCAGCTATCTCAGAAGCGTTGGGAGATAGGCAGCAAGCCCGAGTACCGCACATTCTTTGTGTTGCCCACTTGTCTCCGCGCAAAGCTCAGCATCATCTGGTGCAGGCGCTTGCGGAGTTAGTTGATTTGCCCTGGTACTGCACTCTGGCTGGCTCCTGCGAACGGGACTCAACCTTCGCCAACATTGTTCAGCAGCAGATCGACGAGCTTGGCCTCAATGCTCGAATTGACCTTGCGGGTGAGGTAGATGCTCAGCGACTTGCCAGCTTGTATCAATCAGCCGATGTGTTTGTTATGCCATCGTTGTATGAAGGCTACGGCATGGTGATTGATGAAGCGATAGCGGCAGGCTTGCCGGTCATTTCATCGGATGGCGGTGCCCTGAAGTATACCAGTGCTAGGCCCGGCGTTAGGTTGTACAAGGCAGGGGATACGAGCGCGTTACAAGCCAATCTCAAAGCATGGCTTGGCGATCCGGTGGCGTTTGCGCAAGCCCGTGCATTTGCTGAAAACGAATCTAGCAATGTAAGAAGCTGGGCAGATACAGCGAGTCTGTTCCTGAAAGGCTTGAGTTATTTTGAACAGCGCCACAGCGAGACCTACTTCGCCGACGAATGGTTGCAGGCCCGCGAGGCCGCAGATCATGGCGCGCGTTCGGTCGAGCTCACACAGCGGCTAAAGCGATGGGTCAGTGAGAGAATAAGCGGTAGCAGCGACCGCAAAGGCCTGATTAGAATCCTTGATATCGGCACAGGTCGTGGCTCCAATGCTGTCTATCTTGCCCCTGCGCTACCTATGCCGCAGGAGTGGATGCTGGTTGACCAAGATGAAAGCCTGCTGCGGGAAGCGTCCCATAGGGCACATCAGCTGAAGCTAGCCTGTGAAACCCAGCAGCGCCGCATACTGCCAAAGGATTTTAGGGAGCTTATCTCCGCAAACACAGACGTTGTGACGGCCTCGGCGTTCATTGATCTGGTATCTGAACTCTGGCTAGCTGCGCTTGTAGATGAAGTGACATCAAAGCAGGTGGCCATTCTGATAGTGCTCAGCTACACCGGTAATTTTGTACTGTCGCCGACCCACAAATACGATTCTCGGTTGCAAGCGTTAGTTAATCAGCATCAACATGGCGACAAAGGCACTGGCGCTGCTCTGGGGCCAGATGCTGCTGCTATGTTCGCGCACAAACTAAAGGCCAAAGGCTATGAGGTGCAAGTGGCTGACACACCTTGGCAACTCACAAAAAAGGACGCAAAGCTGGCTGAGATGTTAATGGCAGGTTGGGTAACGGCAGCCAAACAGCAAAACCCTGAGTTTAGCGAACAATTGGAAGACTGGTTTGCCACCAGAAAGCAGCAGTTACTTGCAGGTGAGCTGAAAATTACTGTGCCCCATCAGGACGTTCTCGGCTTACCACCGAGTCATTTTCCAGATAAAACACCCAATCAAACCCCATGAATCTACTTCGCAGCACAGGGGTTCGAGTCGCCTTTAAGTGGGTGTTCACAGCCCTGGTCATCGCGGCGGTTTTATTGGTTGTGGATATCGAAAAACTGTTTGTCGAAATCATCCGCATTCCGCCATCGGCAGTTGTCGTCGGGCTGGCTTTGGGCGTCATTCAGGTATTTTTGTCAGCCTGGCGCTGGCGGTTTACCGCCGATCTTTTGGGGCTCCCAATACCCTACACTCAGGCCGTTAGAGAATACTATCTAGCAACCTTTGCCAATCAGGTGTTACCGGGTGGGGTTCTAGGTGATGTGAATCGGGCGCTTCGCCATGGTGCTGATAACAACAATCGGCTAACAGCGGCCCATGGCGTTGCTATCGAGCGGTTGTCCGGGCAAGTCGTGCTTGCGTTTGTGGTTGCAATTGGCCTTACGTGGCTATTATTTACGGGCAGAATACGGGGTTCAAACCCGGCAGGTTTTGGGTCTTTGGAGCCTTTATACTGGCTGCTTGCGGGTATTGGTGTTTCCGGTGGTTTGCTGTGGGTTTTGGCGCGCAAGCGGGTTCGGGTACACGGGTACTTCGGTGCCCTGCGTGGAGATCTCGCTCGGGCCTTCTTCTCATGGCCCGCTTTTCCTATTCAGGTAGTAACATCGCTGCTCGTGGTGGCGAGTTACTTGGCAGTGTTCCTAGTGTTGGCGGCAGGCATGGGCTATCTAGTCGATTTGCCTTCGGTAGCGGTTGTCGCAGCTTTGTGCAGCCTCCTTCTTCTAAGCATGGTGGTTCCGATGACTGTCTCGGGTTGGGGCGTCCGCGAAGGTGCGGCGGCTATTCTATGGCCATTGGCAGGCCTGCCGGCAGAGCAAGGTGTAGCGCTGAGTGTTGCCTACGGTGCGCTCATATTTTTTTCTAGCTTACCGGGCCTTTTGTTCCTATTTAGTTCGCCGGTAAGGCAACGCTAAAATCCAAATCAAACAACATATCCGTGCCCAGATTTACGAATCGGGACGATGGCCTTAAGGCATCGTCCAGAAAATCAATTTCTGGCAGGGAGAATGCAGGCCTTCCACTGCCGATAATCATCGGGGCGACCATCACATGAAGACGGTCAAGCAAGCCCGACTGCAAAAAAGATGAAACGGTCATGCCTCCACCTTCTATAAATATCTTTCTCAAACCAAGGTCGGTAAGCACATCAAGAATGAGCTTGGGGTTTGCGGGCGCTGTCCCACTACCCAAGCAGGGGATCTCAATTACAGACTGCTGGCTAAACCCGTCGATGATTCCGGGTGTGTAATTGCCTGCAACCAATCTCAGAGTCGGTGCTGCTCCATCAGTAAACAGATGATGGGTTTCCGGCACTCTGCGATTACGGTCTATCACAACCCTCACCGGGTTGGTGCCATGGGTGCAGCGTACCGTTAGCTGAGGGTTGTCTGCCGTTGCCGTGCCAGCGCCAACAACAACCGCATCTGACAGTGCTCTAATGCGGTGCAAATGAACAATTCCATCATCGCCGTTGATAAAGCGGGAGCGCCCGGTCACCGTAGCGATACGGCCGTCGAGGCTTTGGCCGAGCTGGCCAATAACATGCCAAGGCGTGGAGGTAGAAAGCGGCTGGCATAAGGGTAAAAAGACACTCAGCAATGCGCAGGCCTCATCTGTCGCAGGCTGCAGTAGGTGCCACTCGCCGTTACTCGCAAGCGTAAGTGCTGGCTCTTCGGAACCGGGGTGAGCAAGTGTCACGCCCGATTGGTTCTCTGCGCGTAAAATCAGATTCCAAACAGCGTCGGCATCGAGAACTTGAGATATCATAAGGTTCCTGCGTGATTGCGTTCAATCCAGTATAGGCACATTGTGCATAAAGCTATATGTACGTTACATTTCCAGATTAACTCACTTTTTCGGGCAATCTTGCAGAGGCGAATATCATGCGTTACCTGCAGACTTTCAACCGCCGGTTGCGGCAGATGCGCGAGGCGGGGCGCTTATCCTGTCAGGACGTGGCCGAAATCTGCGGTGTGGAAGAGGCGCAGGTTATAAGCTGGGAGGCTTCGGATGCGAGGCAGCGTACTTATCCGGACATATCAGCACTGCTAGATTTCTGTATAAAAACAGAAACGCCGCTGGAAAATTTGTTAGATTTGGTTGAGCCGGGAACTTGTGGGCAATTCGAATTGCCAGGCTTGGCCTTCAGTAACAGCGACGATCTTTCTTCAGCTTTGGACGAGTTGGAGCAGGAGATAAGCCGGGTTCAGCTATCCGATGAAGAGGCAAAGCTATTACGCCGGTTCCGCAAAACAACGGCAGAGAACCGGCGCTTGATATTGCAAATTCTGGGCGGCTAAGCACTACACCGCCCGATGAACGGCTTACTTCTGTTTTTTGTAGATGTTTTCGTACACGTAGTTGGTGGCTTCCACAAAACCGTCAATGCTGCCGCAGTCAAAGCGTCGGCCTTTGAACTGGTAAGCCAGCACGCAGCCGTTTTTAGCCTGTTCCAACAGCGCATCGGTAATTTGAATTTCACCGTTTTTACCCGCTGGCGTACGCTCCAGAATTTCGAATATATCCGGGGTGAGAATATAGCGACCAATGATTGCGAGATTGCTCGGAGCATCTTCCGGGGCTGGCTTTTCAATCATATCCGTAATGCGATATAAGCCGTCCTTCATCGACTCACCGGCGATCACACCGTATTTATGAGTTTCGTCTTCAGGCACTTCCTCGATGGCAACAATGGAGCACCTGAACTGGTTATACAGCTTCACCATTTGTGCCAAAACCCCGTCTTCGCCGTCAGCGGGTCCAATGCAAAAGTCATCTGCCAGAACCACCGCAAAAGGGTTGTCACCAATCAGGTTGCGACCGCTTAGAATAGCGTGCCCAAGGCCTTTCATTTCGACCTGGCGGGTAAATGCGAAGGTGTTGTGATCTATCAGTTCACGGATGGAGGTCAGTAAACCCTCTTTGCCAGACCCCGCAATTTGATGCTCTAGCTCATAGCTCATATCAAAATGATCTTCGATAGCCCGCTTACCCCGGCCCGTAACAAACCCGAATTCATGAATGCCTGCTTCGGCTGCCTCTTCAACGCCGTACTGAACCAGCGGCTTGTTAACTATGGGCAGAATTTCTTTAGGCATCGCTTTGGTCGCAGGCAGAAAGCGAGTGCCGTAGCCTGCAACGGGGAAAAGGCATTTTTTGATCATCACATTCGTCCTTTAAGTCTGGATTCTGAGCCGGCCAGACGGTTCTGCAGTCCGGCGGTTTCCATGGAATCTGCCGAGTTTATCAAGTTCTACGCGTCAGGGGAGAGGGCAACCGACATTCACTAGATTTTGTAATCAACTATTTAATCTGGCTTTTTCTGAGGACATGCACTGTGTAGCTAAAGCAGATTCTGTAAATGTCGCTATAACCTACTGTTTTTAAGAACATTAAAATTGTAACTTTTGGAAGTTTGCTGTGGCGTATTCGGTGTTATTTTTTTAAGGTAATTAGGCGGTTCCTAAAGGAATCGTCATTCTGGTTTTTTACTTCAGTGAGGCTTGCGTGAGACTGATCCTGTTGACGGCTTTAGTTTGGGTCATTGTTGCCGGGTCGGCTTCAGCGAACAGTATGAAGTCCCGGGCTCATTCTCCTTTGTGGGATTTGTACCCGGCTGACCTTCTTCAATCGGTCACCCAATATGTTGCTTCTCACCTCGAGTTTTCCGGCAACTCTAGCCAAAACAGCGATAGGGCAGATGGTCGGCTCAATGTAACGAGCAATAACCTGATCTGGTCCCAACACGTGCTAGGTCTTGATTTTAGCGATTCAGTCGCACGCGAGGGCAGTGCCGAATCCACAACACTGGCGCTGCGTTACTCCTTTCCTCTGGCGGGTGGCGAGTTTCGTGTTGACCTTGAAAATCGGGACTATTCCGGCGCCGTGAATGGCTCAGGGCAGCGCTACGACGCACGTGGGGAGCGACGTAACCTTAAACTGACCGGCAAGCGTTCGGTCTGGTCATGGCAAGGGATTGAAGTGGGCAGTGTATTTTCCC
The DNA here is from genome assembly GCF_016597725.1 of Marinobacter sp. 1-4A. Lineage (GTDB taxonomy): Bacteria > Pseudomonadota > Gammaproteobacteria > Pseudomonadales > Oleiphilaceae > Marinobacter. Next base: position 173,586 of record NZ_VCGY01000001.1, on the reverse strand, counting down.
ATACCAGTGGCAAGAGTAGCGCCTTTGAAGACGCTGTATGGATTGAGGATTCGTCCCACACGCTTTCTAGTTTCGGGTTTCAAGGCAGTGCTTCACGCGAACTGATCGGTGGCGTTTATGCCACCACATCATTGACGGCTATTGGTGGGTTGGATTCCGAAGAAACGGTCGGTTCCGCCGGCTATGATAGTGATTCGGATAGCTTCCATAAACTTGCGGTGGCAGTGTCCCTGAGCCGTGAAATTTTAAGTTGGAATATGGGGCTCAGCGGGCGCTATCAGTTTGCTCCGGAAGATTTGCCATCATCCGAGTATTTAGTTGTAGCTGGCCCAAGCCTAATGCGCGGATTTAATGGCCAATCTGTGCGCGTTATCGAGGGTGGTTTACTGCAAATGAATGCACGCAGCCCGGGCTTTCATTGGCCGTTTGCATCTGAGCTCAACTCGTCCATAACCCTGTCATTATTGCAAGGTTGGGCACCATATTCCGCGGCACAGTCTGACCGGTTTGGCAGCACGAGTACGGGTGAAATTTCATTTCAGCTGTATTCCAGAGACTTTCGCGCAGATTTAAGCGTCGGGCAAATGCTTAACGCCTCCAACACTGCTCTTTTAATGCCAACCAGCCCTGATCTCTCTTTGTCCATTTCAGTTGGTATCTGATCGCCAGCGTACGTCTCGCTCAGAGCGCTATTTACCGTTCCCCTTACCAAGATGTCACTTGAGACCGGTCATGTAGCTGGTGTTACATTTATAGACTGGCTTTCAGGGAACTCTGCTATGACTGGATCACGGCTGACTGTATTTTTATCGTCCTGCGCAATATTGGCTGCATTTGCTGCGCAAGCTCAGGCGTTTGAATTCAAGGGTGTTGTGGATAAAGCCAAAGCACTGGCTGGAGAAGGTTACGAGCCGCCAACAAAGGCGCCGGATTTTCTTATAAATCTTGGATACACAGACTACCAATCTATCCGATTTAAGCCAGAGCAAAGCCTCTGGCGCTCAGGCAAGTCGCGCTTTCAGGTGATGATGATCCCGCAAGGCAGCTTCTACTCCCATGCCGTCAAGCTCAATGTGATTGATAGCGAAGGTGTACACGCTATTAGCTTCGATAAAGCCCAGTTCGATTACCCCAACCCGGAACTGGCAAAGCGTATTCCTGCCGATCTCGGCTATGCCGGGTTCAAGTTGACCTATCCTTTGTCTGACAAGGGTACGCAAAACCAGTTCTTGGTGTTTGGTGGCGCCAGTTATTTCCGCGGCGTGGGAGCAGGTCAGAATTTCGGGCTGTCCGGGCGGGGGGTGGCTGTTGATACGGGGCTTCCCTCGGGAGAGGAGTTTCCGGCGTTCACAGAGTTTTGGATGGAACGCCCCAAGGCAGATAGCGATGTAATGGTGGTTTATGGTCTGCTTGATGGACCTAGCCTGACCGGCGCATACCGGTTTGAAATTCAACCGGGTAAAAGCACGAAAATGGACGTAACGGCAAAACTGTTTTTCCGGGATGATATTGAGCAACTAGGGCAGGCGCCTCTGACTTCGATGTTTTTCTATGGGGACAATACGCTACGCCCACGAGGGGAATGGCGGCCACAAGTTCATGACTCCAACGGCTTGCTGATCAATGATGGCAAAACGGGCGAATGGCTCTGGCGCCCTTTGGTTAACCCGGCAGACCTGCAATTGAGTTATCACCATGTAGAAGAGCTTGACGGCTTTGGTCTGATGCAGCGAGACCGTCAGTTTAGTGACTTTCAAGATAACGAAGCCCGCTACGATCAGCGGCCAAGTATGTGGGTAAAGCCCGCTGGCAAAAACCGTGAAGGCTGGGGAAAAGGCGAGGTCGTTCTTGTTGAGATTCCTTCGGGTGCAGAGTCTAACGACAACATTGTCGCTTTTTTTAAGCCAGCGGCGAAAGTACAAGCGGGCGAAAGTCGTCGCCTGCAATACTCTGTAGCTTTTGGTGAACCAGACATCACGGCGCAGCCAAACGCCCGCGCCGTGCGCACTTTTGTCGGAACAGAAACAGCAAAAGGTGACTCTGCTGAGGTCTTGCGACTGATTGTTGATTTCAAGGGTGGTGATCTTTCGGGGCTTCGCCCGGATGCCGCTGTTGTCAGTCAGGTTAGCGGTGGCGAGGGTGTTGAGGTCATTGAGCACTTTGTTGAGTATATCGAAGCCACCGATGTGTGGCGCTTGTCGATCCTCGCAAAACCGCCCGCTGAGAAACTGCTCACATTGAGAGGCATTCTGAGTATGGGTGGCAAAGCGATGACCGAAACCTGGACTTACTTGTTGGGGCCGAAAACCGATCTCCGGGGAAATTCTCAGTAGTTGGTCAGTATCCAGAACGAGCAGGGAGAGTAATGTGCAAGATATTTCCTTCCAGCATGTATTTAGCCGAGTGTATAGCTACCTTTGCGAGGCTGGAGTTGAAATGACCAGTGAACGCTGCAGGCAGTTGCTTCAATTGATTGATGATGCAGTCGCCGAGGTTGGCAGGAGCGCTGATCAAAATTTGACGACCGGCAAGCCCCCGGACTCTCGCAACTTGGCTGGCCACCGTCTGTTAGATAACGCCATGAACAGGCTGCCGGAGTACTTCACTCTACCTCAAGCACACATCCCCACACCTGCTCCTTCTCTGTGCAGAGGCAGCATCGGGTACCATCGCCGTGGATAAAACCGAAGCGCACATTTCTGTGAAGCACCGGTGGCGCTTGGTTGCGAATCTTCGGCGGGCTGTCTTGATGCTGTTCGTATTCGGCCAAACCGGCATTGCCAGCTACTACCTGCTTTGGGTGCTGCCTTACCACGGCGGTACGGCATTGGAAATAGGAATGCTGGTATTGTTCGCCATTCTCTATGCGTGGATCGCAGTGGGGTTTTGGACAGCCGTGTTCGGGTTTGTGGTCAGGCTTATGGGGGGCGATCGGCACTCCATACTAAAACGACACTCAGAATCGGAGTTGCAGCACACGCCGCTGGAAAAAACGGCTGTTCTGCTGCCCATTTATCACGAGCCGGTGCACTGGACGATTAGTGGGCTGAAGGCCGTATACCGTGATATTGAGCGCACCGGCGAGATTGAGCACTTTGAGTTCTACATACTTTCAGATAGCCGTGATCCTGACGTGTGGCTTGAAGAGCAGGTGGCATGGAACAAGCTGACGAAAGATCTGGGCGGTGAAGGCCGAATCTTCTATCGCCGGCGGCCAGTGAACCTCAATTATAAAAGTGGCAATGTTGCAGATTTTCTTCGTCGCTGGGGTAAGCGTTGCAAGTATATGGTAGTGCTAGACGCAGACAGCCTGATGACCGGAAGCACCATCGTTCGCATGGTGCAGCTAATGCAGAGAGAGCCCAGTGTCGGTATTTTGCAAACCAACCCCAATATCATCAACGGCCAGTCTCTGTTTGCCCGAATTCAGCAGTTCGCTAACCGCTTTTACTCAACACTATTTGCCACTGGCCTTGCAGCTATTCAAATGGGCGACGCCGCATTCTGGGGGCATAACGCCATTCTTCGTATCGAGCCATTCATGAAGTATTGCGGTCTGCGCAAGCTGCCAGGGTTCGGCATTTTTGGTGGTCCCATTATGAGCCATGATTTTGTTGAAGCTGCCTATATGGGACGGGCAGGTTATGAAGTTTGGTTGGAGCCGGGCTTGGGTGGCAGTTACGAAGAGTCGCCGCCTACTCTGGCAGATGAGCTCTCACGGGATAGCCGTTGGGCCAAAGGCAACCTGCAGCATTTGTGGGTCATGCTGCGGGAGCCGGGCTTGCGCTTTGCCCACCGAATGGCGTTTCTCAATGGCATCATGGCTTATGTAGCATCACCTTTGTGGCTCGGCTTTTTGATACTTACCACCATTGCTGCAGCCAACATGACCTTATCGCCCATCGAATATTTTCCCGATGGCCATCAAGGGCTGTTTCCTTTGTGGCCAGAGTGGCGGCCGGAGTGGGCGCTTGGGTTGGCCCTCAGTACCTTGGCGCTGCTGTTCTTTCCCAAATTTCTGGCCATTATCGACGCTATCATTCATCGGTTCACCAAAGACTTTGGTGGTCTGTTCCGGTTGTTTTTCAGCGTGATGCTGGAAATTGTCATCTCCGTGCTTCTAGCGCCAGTGCGTATGTGGGCCCATAGCCGTTACGTGGTGTCAGCATTATTAAATGTATCTCTGCAGTGGGCCGGACAGAACCGCACAGAGGAAACAAGCTGGAAAGAAGCGTTGATCACCCAGATGCCGGGCATGGTTCTGGGTGCCGGTTGGTCCGCTTTTGCTTGGAGCTTGGATGCCATGTTTTTCCTCTGGTCCTTACCTGTTGCCTTACCCTTGATTCTGGCCGCACCTACCGCCGTGTACCTAAGCCGAAACTCGCTTGGCCAGGCTTTGAGAAAACGTCGCATCCTTCTTATACCGGAGGAAAACACGCCCATGGCGCTGCTTGAAGACGCAGTCTGGTACCGCTCCAGAGGGCTTTCAAATTCAACCCTTACACCTCTTGAGCAAGCAATACTGAAGCTTGACTACAACCGCCTGCATCAAGCGCTGGCATGGAACCATCGCAGAGGTTCCCGTAAGGCTGAGCTGGAGTCCTGCGTGGCACGTTGTCTTGAACAAGGGCCGGAGGCGCTTTCACGCTCCGAAATGAGCCAAGTCGCCAGAGACCGGGAATCTCTGCAAACGCTACACGAAGGCGCTTGGCGGGCCTCGCCTGATAGCTTTTGGGGGCGCTCCATAGCTCGGCTTAGTGCGCAAACCCAAAAAACTTAGCTTTACATCTTAAAGCTGCCAGCTGTCGTTACAGCAGCTGGCGGAGCGCTTTAGAAGGGGGAGGGAAGTGATGGACCGCAGAACGCTAATGAAAACCTTAATCGCTGGGCTTGGTGCCAGTGCGCTGCCACTGGCACCTTTGGTGTGGGCGGAACAGTCGCAGTCAGACGGCAATGACAAGCCCTTTAGTTATGCCTGGTTAAAAGGTTACGCTCGCGAACTTGCTGGGCGCCCATACATCTCTCATGAAGGCGAGCTACCTAAAAGTCTTAAGGAACTGTCCTGGGACGATTATCAGGCCATTCGGTTCCGCAAAGACCATGCGCTGTGGGCGGAGAGCAATTCCGCTTTTCAGGCGCAGTTGTTTCATCTGGGTTTGTACTTTCAATCTCCGGTCACCCTCCATGAAGTGGTTGATGGTCAGGCCACTGTGTTGCGGTATAACCCCGAGTTTTTTGATTACCAAGGCGAGCAGCCACTGGGCGACCTACCGGGTAACCTAGGCTACGCGGGGTTTCGCTTGCACTATAAAACCGATTTTTCCCGCGATCTTGCGGCCTTTCTCGGCGCCAGTTACTTCCGTGCAGTGGGAGCCGAAATGCAATACGGCATGTCTGCCCGTGGGCTTGCCATTGATACAGCCATTAATGGCGAGGAGGAGTTTCCCCGGTTCAGTGCTTACTGGCTGGAAAAGCCACAACCCGGTAGCCATGTAATGCGAGTATGGGGCCTGCTCGATTCGCCCAGCACAACGGGGGCTTATGCGTTTGTTCTCGACCCCGGAAAGAACATGGTAATGGATGTCGATGTCGCTCTTTACCCTCGTTCCGAAATGAAAAGAGCAGGCATAGCTCCTCTAACCAGCATGTATCAGGTCGGTGAAAACAACCGGCGCATGGGTTACGACTGGCGCCCGGAGATTCACGATTCCGATGGGTTGGCCATGCTTTCAGGAAGTGGTGAGTGGTTGTGGCGCCCCCTTGAGAACCCGGCCCACCTGCGCTTTAACAGCTTTAGTGATAACAACCCTCAGGGCTTTGGCCTGCTACAACGCGATCGCAACTTCAATCACTATCAAGACGATGGCGTATTCTATGAACGTCGTCCCAGTGTTTGGGTGCAGCCAAAAGGCCAGTGGGGCAAGGGTAGTATCGATCTGGTGGAAATCCCCACGGTTGATGAAACCTTCGACAACATTGTGGCGTTTTGGCATCCGGATGAGCCTCTAAAGCCAAATCAGGAATATTTGTTCGCCTACCGATTACATTGGGGTGAGCATGCACCGGTAAACCCAAGGGAGCTAGCGACGGTAGAGGCAACCCGTACAGGGTTGGGTGGCGTGATTGGTCAGAAACGAGAGTACTTCTCCTGGCGTTTCGCCGTAGATTTTGCTGGGGGTATGCTAACGATGCTTGGTAATGACGCCGAGGTGGAACCGGTTATCACGGTCAGCCGGGGGGAGGTAGAAATAACCTCGGCGCGGCCATTGTCTGCAATCGATGGTTACCGAGCGATGTTTGATTTGGTTCCGGGGGATTCGGAAGAGCCTATCAACATTCGCATGTATTTGCGTCTGGGCAACGAGCCTCTCACTGAAACCTGGGTTTACCAATACACACCGCCGCCGCCGCCTGAGCGGAAGCTGTATTAATAGAAGAGAATCCAGACCTCCGTATCAGCCTGTATTGTTTACAGCGGTACTTTAGGATTGTTGACAATATTAGGCTTTGAGCGTAAATTTCAATATTATCTAGCCTATATTGTCGACAAAGTATGACTGATAGCACTTCTCAAACCTATACAAGAGCCGACGAAGCCTTTGATTGTCTGCAAACGGCAATCGTAAAAGGCGATCTTGCGCCCGGTGACAAAATCGGCGAACTGGATCTCTGTTCCCGCTTTGAACTAACCCGAGGCCCACTCCGGGAAGCCCTTGGTCGGCTCGAGTCTCGAGGACTGCTGGTCCGCAGGCCCCACGCCGGTGTAAAAGTTGTCTCCCTCAGCGCCTCGGAACTGGTAGAGCTGTACCGCATTCGAGAGGTAATGGAAGGCCTTGCCGCACGACAAGCGGCAGAACGCATGACCGATCAGGAAATTGCAGATCTACAAGCCACGCTTGATGCTCACGAGACCATGATCGACGAAGCTCAAGGGCAGGCCTATTATCAGGCTGAAGGGGATTACGATTTTCATCACCGTATCGCCACGGGTAGTCGGAATATCAAGCTGGCGCAAATGCTTTTGGGCGATCTCTATTACATGGTGCGTATGTATCGCTATCGGTTAAGTACTTCCGCAGGTCGCCCGCACCGCGCTCTGGGTGAACACCGCCGTATTGTTGAAGCCATTGCCCAGCGCGATGGTGAGCTTGCAGAGTTTCTAATGAAAAGACACATCAACGCCGCTCGAAAAAACATCGAGAAAAAGATTCAGGAAGGCGTTTTAACTATCTGATAAGAGAGGAATAAGCATGTCGAACAAACTCTCCCCGGGCGCACGCTTTCGCCAAGCCCTTAAAGACAACAAGCCTCTACAGATTGTAGGCACTATCAATGCTTATGCCGCCATGATGGCGGAGAAAGTCGGGCACCACGCGATTTATCTTTCCGGTGGAGGCGTGGCAAATGCGTCATACGGCCTACCAGATCTTGGCATGACCAGCATGAATGATGTGGTGGAAGACGTTCGCCGTATTACCGCAGCAACCGATTTGCCGCTGCTTGTCGACATTGATACAGGTTGGGGTGGGGCATTCAACATTGCCCGCACAATTCGTGAAATGGAACGTGCAGGCGCGGCGGCTGTTCACATCGAAGACCAAGTAGCGCAGAAGCGCTGCGGGCACCGCCCGAATAAGGAAATTGTATCTAAAGAAGAAATGGTCGACCGAATTAAAGCGGCTGCGGACGCACGGGTAGATAAAGACTTTTTTATCATGGCCCGCACAGATGCCTTTCAAAAAGAAGGTCTGGAAGCTGCTATTGACCGTGCCAAAGCCTGTATTGAAGCCGGTGCTGACGGTATTTTTGCCGAAGCGGTAACTGAGCTAGAGCACTACGAGGCATTTTCCAAAGCGCTTGGCGATGTGCCTATACTGGCTAACATCACCGAATTCGGTGCTACGCCGCTATATAATCGCAAAGAACTGGGAGAAGCCGGAGCGGCCATGGTGCTGTACCCGCTAAGTGCGTTCCGCGCCATGAACAAAGCGGCCGTAACCGTGTACCAGAATATTCTGGAGAAGGGCGATCAAAAAGACGTAGTGGATCTGATGCAGACCCGTATGGAACTCTACGATTACCTTAACTACCACGATTTTGAGCAGAAGCTGGATCAGCTGTTTCAGCAATCTAAGGCTTAATAACCCAAGAGCTCGGTCAATTATAAAATAGAGGGAGAGTAACCCATGGCAGAAGCAAAGAAACTCGGCGGTGCGGGCCTGCGTGGTCAGGTAGCTGGCGAAACGGCCCTGTGTACCGTAGGTAAAACCGGAACCGGCCTAACGTATCGCGGGTACGATGTTAGCGATTTGGCAGATAACGCCCAATTTGAAGAAGTAGCCTACCTCTTGTTGCGCGGCAAGCTGCCAAATCAGCAGGAGTTGGATGCCTACAAGAAGAAACTTCAGAGCCTGCGTGGATTGCCTGCCGCCCTGAAGACTGTTTTAGAAAACATCCCCAAAGACGCCCACCCGATGGACGTTATGCGTACCGGTTGCTCCATGCTGGGTAATCTGGAAACCGAGAAGGATTTCAGCGAACAGGACGACAAAATCGACCGTATGCTGGCCCTGTTTCCTTCGATCATCACCTACTGGTACCGCTTCGCCCATGAAGGCGTCCGTATCGAAACCGACAGTGATGTGGACTCCATTGGTGGTCACTTCCTCGAACTGCTCCATGGCAAAAAACCGAGTGAGCTGCACGAGCGGGTGATGAACGTATCCCTGATTCTATACGCCGAGCACGAATTTAACGCTTCTACCTTCACTGCTCGTGTATGCGCGTCTACCTTGTCTGACATACACAGCTGTGTAACCGGCGCAATCGGTACCCTGCGTGGCCCGCTGCACGGAGGCGCTAACGAAGCAGCGATGGAACTGATTCAGAGATTCCAGACACCAGAGGAAGCTGAAGAAGGCCTAATGGGCATGCTGGCCCGCAAGGAAAAAATCATGGGCTTCGGTCACGCCATCTACAGCGAATCCGATCCCCGCAACGTGATCATCAAAAAGTGGTCGGAGAAGCTGGCCAACGAAGTGGGAGATACGGTTCTGTACCCCGTATCCGTGCGCTGTGAAGAAGTCATGTGGCGCGAAAAGAAGCTGTTTTGTAACGCCGACTTCTTCCATGCCTCAACCTACCACTTCATGGGCATTCCAACCGAGTTGTTCACGCCTATTTTTGTGATGTCCCGCGTATCCGGTTGGACAGCACACGTAAAAGAGCAGCGTGAAAATAACCGGATCATTCGCCCAAGTGCGGATTACACCGGGCCGGAGCATGCTGAGTGGGTGCCGATTGAAAAGCGGGCATAAAGATTCCCCCCCCTCTCCCTAGCCCTCTCCCGCGAGGGGAGAGGGGATTAAGATGAAAGCATTCCCCTCCTTAACCCGCGAGGGGATAAAGATTAAAGCACCCCTCTCCCTAACCCTCTCCCGCAAGGGGCGAGGGGATACTGACTTTACTCCCATCTCCTGCAGGGGGAGTAGTATTCAACTCCCCTCTCCCCTCGCGGGAGAGGGGCCGGGGGAGAGGGGGGAAATACAACAGATTCAGAGTATTACCCATGAACACCAATTACCGCAAACCCCTACCAGGCACCGATCTGGACTATTTCGATACCCGCCAAGCCGTTGAAGATATTCAGGCTGGCGCCTACGACAAACTGCCATACACCTCCAGAATTCTGGCAGAACAATTGGTTCGTCGCTGCGACCCAGATGCACTTACCGATTCCCTCAACCAGCTCATAGAACGCAAGCGGGATCTCGATTTTCCTTGGTATCCAGCCCGCGTAGTCTGCCACGACATTCTGGGCCAGACCGCTCTCGTGGACCTCGCTGGCCTGCGTGACGCCATTGCCGAAAAGGGTGGAGACCCGGCCAAAGTGAACCCGGTGGTTCCAACCCAGTTGATCGTGGATCACTCTCTGGCTGTTGAGCACGCTGGCTTTGATAAGGACGCGTTCGAGAAGAACCGCGAAATCGAGGATCGCCGTAACGACGACCGCTTCCACTTCATCAACTGGACTAAGAAAGCGTTCAAGAATGTGGATGTGATTCCCCCAGGCAACGGCATCATGCACCAGATTAATCTGGAGAAAATGTCTCCGGTGGTGCAGGCCCGTGCCGATGGCGAAGGCAAGAAGGTAGCCTTTCCTGATACCTGCGTAGGCACAGACAGCCACACGCCGATGGTGGATGCTCTGGGCGTTATCTCCGTAGGCGTTGGTGGCCTGGAAGCGGAAAGCGTCATGCTGGGCCGAGCCTCCATGATGCGGCTCCCGGATATCGTGGGTGTCGAGCTTACCGGGAAACTGCAGCCGGGCATTACCAGCACCGACATGGTTCTAGCTTTGACCGAATTCCTGCGTAAGGAACGGGTAGTCGGCGCCTATCTGGAATTCTACGGCGAAGGTGCAGACAGCCTCACCATCGGTGATCGTGCCACCATCTCCAACATGACACCGGAATACGGGGCTACGGCTGCGATGTTCTACATCGATGGCCAGACCATCGACTACCTCAAACTCACCGGCCGTGAAGACGAGCAGGTGGCTTTGGTAGAGAAGTACGCCAAGCACACCGGCCTCTGGGCAGAGGCCCTGAAAACGGCTGAATACGAGCGTGTGCTGAAGTTTGATCTGTCTACCGTGGTTCGCACACTGGCGGGCCCTTCAAACCCCCATGCGCACCTACCAACTTCCGAGCTTGCTGAACGCGGCATTGCCAGTAAGTGGGAGCTGGAAGAAGGAAAAATGCCGGACGGCGCTGTTATTATTGCTGCTATCACCAGCTGCACCAACACCAGTAACCCCCGCAACATGGTGGCTGCAGGCCTCATAGCTCGTAACGCCAACAAGCTTGGTCTCACTCGCAAGCCATGGGTGAAATCCTCTCTGGCACCGGGTTCTAAAACCGTTGAAATGTACCTCAACGAAGCCGGGTTGCTGCCAGAGCTGGAAAATCTCGGTTTTGGTGTGGTCGGCTTTGCCTGCACCACCTGTAACGGTATGAGTGGTGCACTTGATCCGGTCATCCAGAAAGAAGTGGTTGAACGGGATTTATATTCAACAGCCGTACTCTCCGGAAACCGTAATTTCGATGGCAGGATTCATCCCTACGCCAAACAGGCGTTTCTGGCATCCCCACCACTGGTTGTGGCCTATGCCATCGCCGGAACTATCCGCTTCGATATTGAAAAAGACACTCTAGGCCACGACAAGGACGGTAACCCCGTAACCTTGAAAGACATCTGGCCAGACGATGCAGAAATCGACGCCATCGTGAAGGAATCGGTGAAGCCTGAGCAGTTCCGCAGCACCTACATCCCGATGTTCGACGTAACTCAGGAATCTCATGCCAACATTAGCCCACTGTACGATTGGCGCGAAATGAGCACCTACATTCGCCGTCCGCCATACTGGGAAGGTGGCATGGTGGGTGAGAAGGCCCTGAAAGGCATGCGCCCGCTGGCGGTGTTGCCCGACAACATCACCACAGATCACCTCTCGCCATCCAACGCAATTCTCATGGACAGCGCTGCGGGTGAATACCTGCACAAAATGGGTGTGCCTGAAGTCGACTTCAACTCCTACGCAACCCACCGTGGTGATCACCTAACGGCCCAGCGTGCCACCTTCGCCAACCCCAAGCTGTTCAACGAAATGGTTTTGGACGAAAACGGCAAAGTGAAGCAAGGCTCTCTGGCGCGCATCGAGCCGGAAGGCAAGGTCACCCGCATGTGGGAAGCCATTGAAACCTACATGGAACGCAAGCAGCCGCTGATTATCATTGCTGGTGCTGACTACGGGCAAGGTTCATCCCGTGACTGGGCGGCCAAAGGTGTGGCGTTGGCAGGCGTTGAGGCGATTGTTGCCGAAGGCTTTGAGCGCATCCACCGCACCAACCTCGTGGGTATGGGTGTTATGCCTTTGCAGTTCGAAGAAGGCACTACTCGCAAGACTCTGGAGATTGACGGTACTGAAACCTTTGATGTGGAAGGCAAGCCTGCGCCAGGTGCCAAGCTGACGCTGGTTATCAACCGCAAAGATGGTGGCTCCGAGAAGGTGCCTGTTATTTGCAGGCTGGATACCGCGGAGGAGTTGTCGATTTACTCTGCGGGTGGTGTGTTGCAGCGGTTTGCTGAGGACTTTTTGCAGTCTGAAGGGGCTGTTTGAGGGAGGGCTGAAGCCCTACTTCCTTACCCCCTCTCCCTAGCCCTCCCCCGCAAGGGGGGAGGGGACGCACATAGCGATGGCCTGCATGTATTGGAAGTTGTACCCCCAAGCCCGAGAGCAGTGCAGTAAAGCCCCTCGCCCCCGGCGGGAGAGGGGTTGGGGAGAGGGGGCGAGGCCCGACTCCCGACTCCCAATAAACTCAAAAAGGAACCCCCCATGCCCCACAAACCCCAAATCAAAATCCCCGCCAGCTACATGCGTGGCGGTACCAGCAAAGGTGTCTTTTTTCGCCTGAGCGATCTCCCGGAAAAGGCCCAAACCCCGGGCCCGGCTCGGGACAACCTCTTGCTGCGAGTTATCGGTAGTCCAGACCCCTACCAGAAGCAAACCGACGGTATGGGCGGTGCCACTTCCAGCACCAGCAAAACCGTCATTCTGAGCAAAAGCACCCAGCCGGACCACGATGTGGATTACCTGTTCGGACAGGTGAGCATCGACAAGCCCTTTGTGGACTGGAGCGGCAACTGCGGCAACCTCACCGCTGCGGTGGGCGCTTTTGCCATCAACAGTGGCTACGTACCGCAAGACCGCATCCCGGAGAACGGAACCGCAGTTGTGCGCATTTGGCAGGCCAATATCCGCAAAACCATCATCGCGAACGTGCCCATCACCAACGGTGAGGTACAAGAAACCGGCGATTTTGAACTGGATGGCGTCACATTCCCCGCTGCAGAAGTTCAAGTGGAGTTCATGGACCCGGCAGACGGCGAAGGCTCTATGTTCCCCACCGGCAATCTGAGAGATGAGCTGGAAGTCCCCGGTGTTGGAACCTTGCAGGCCACCATGATCAATGCTGGCATACCCACTGTATTCATTAATGCAGAAGCGGTGGGCTACAAAGGCACCGAGTTACAGGATGATATCAACAGCGATCCTAAAGCTCTGGCGATGTTTGAAACCATCCGCGCTCACGGCGCCGTGAAAATGGGGCTGATTCAGACTATCGAAGAAGCCGCCGCCCGGCAGCACACCCCAAAAGTGGCTTTTGTGGCACCGCCGGCGAGCTACGCCGCATCCAGCGGTAAGCAAATTGCTGCAGGTGATATCGATGTGCTGGTACGCGCGCTCTCCATGGGCAAGTTACATCACGCCATGATGGGCACGGCAGCCGTTGCTATCGCAACCGCCGCAGCTATTCCGGGAACGCTGGTGAATCTGGCAGCCGGTGGTGGAGACCGCACGTCGGTCACCTTTGGCCACCCTTCCGGCACACTACAAGTAGGTGCAGAAGCAAAAGAAGTGAACGGTCAGTGGACAGCCACCAAGGCCATCATGAGCCGAAGTGCTCGAATACTGATGGAAGGCTGGGTAAGGGTGCCCGAGGATAGCTTCTAACAAAAAAGCCACTTGGTCTTTCGACTAAGTGGCTTTTATTTTTCAGGGCGCTAATGCCTTATATAGCGGCTTTTATGCGCGCTTTGAAGAGAATCGACGCTTTGCTCCGAAGCCGAGCAGTCCCATCGCCAACAGCGCAAGGGTTGAGGGCTCTGGAACCGGTGTTGGATCTGGAGTGATCTGCCCAGCGTCACCGATTACCATGTCGTCAAAGGCGAAATAATCACCGCCACCGGCATTGTTAAATGAAATGCTCGTGTAGGTCTCCCCCAGATCGTAAAACCCGAAGAACAGAGTTGCGTTGTCACTATTTCCGATGTTCAGGGAGTGGGGCACTGTTATTGAAGAGGTTACGCCTGTAGCGTTAGTTAGATTCAGCACCATTTGACTGGTAACGAAATCCCCAATATCAATACCGTTGAAGCCAAAAGCACTCACAGGGCTTGTAAAGTCGATAGTGAAAGAACCTGTGCTGACTTCCCAAAAATAATCGCCAGATGTTGGGAACCGCCCCGGGCCGCTACTAGCAATCTCGCCGGTGCCATTCAAAGTTGCGCCCAAAGCTCCGCTACTGCCAGGGAAGCTCAGGTTAAGAGGAGCTGTCTCGCCGAGCGAGAATGATTCGAAGTCTTCGCTTCCCACACCGGTAAGGTTAGAAAGAAAATCGCTCCGTGCTTGTGAAGAATTCGCGCCCAGCGCAGTGCCCGCTGTTGTGGGATCTTCCCCAAAGAACGTTACTGGCACGGCCATAACATTGGCAGCACCGCCCATAAGAACAAGCGCCATTGAAGCACCTGCTATGCGTCCACCGAATCTAGATTTCCTGTTCATTTGTTTCGTCCTTCCTAGCGTTATATTTTTGCCCGGTTTTTTTAGGTGGGCTTTATATAGGCCTTAAGCCTGTGTTTCATAACGCAATGATGGAGCCAATGTTGAAAAAAAACAGCAATATTAGTGAGTTGAGGTGGCTGATCGGGGTGGGGGCTTGAATAAATGTAAATTTTTCCGACACTGCATAAGAGCGAAAGAGTCAGCCAAGCAGGGTAGTGCAAACTGCATTCTCAGCCGACTGCAGCTAGACTAAGTCGGACAAGGAATTCATAAAGGAGAATGGCGTTATGTCAGCCACATTCGATCTTAACGAACGCCCCGATTACGACGAAGTCCTTCAGAAAATCGCCGATTACGTTCTCACCTACAAAGTAAAAAGCAAAGAAGCCTGGAACACCGCTCGTCTCTGTTTAATGGACACACTAGGATGCGGCCTGCTGGCGTTGCGCTTTCCCGAGTGCACAAAACACTTGGGCCCTATAGTGGAAGGCACGGTTGTTCCCCATGGCGCCCGAGTCCCGGGTACGTCATTTCGGCTAGATCCAGTAAAGGCCGCTTGGGATATTGGCTGCATTGTGCGTTGGCTGGATTACAACGATACTTGGCTGGCAGCCGAATGGGGGCACCCTTCAGATAATCTGGGTGGCATTCTAGCTGTGGCTGATCACCTGTCGCAAAAGCGCGTAGCAGAGGGTAAGGCGCCGCTCACCATGCGTGAGGTGCTCGAAGCCATGATCATGGCCCACGAAATACAGGGCGTGCTCGCACTGGAAAACTCGTTCAACCGGGTAGGGCTGGACCACGTTGTTTTGGTCAAGGTGGCTTCAACAGCGGTTACCGCCAAACTTATGGGCGCCAATCGCGAACAGCTGCTCTCGGCGCTTTCCCATGCTTGGGTAGATGGTCAGGCTCTACGAACCTACCGCCACGCGCCTAACGCCGGTTCCCGCAAGTCCTGGGCGGCGGGTGATGCCACTTCACGGGCTGTTCGTCTTGCAGATATAGCCATGCGGGGCGAGATGGGTATTCCCAGTGCGCTAACCGCTCCTCAGTGGGGGTTCTATGATGTTCTGTTTAGTAAAACCAACAAAGATCAAGCTTTGAAGCCGGAAGGCAAGCGGGAGTTTTCTTTACCGCAAGAGTTTGGTTCCTATGTAATGGAAAACATATTATTCAAGGTCTCTTTTCCTGCAGAATTTCACGCTCAAACGGCGGCAGAGGCAGCGGTAACACTCCATTCACAAGTAAAAGACCGGCTCGGCGAGATTGATCGAATCGTGATAGCAACCCACGAGTCGGCTATTCGTATAATCTCCAAAGTTGGCAAACTTGCTAACGCGGCGGATAGGGATCACTGCCTACAATATATGACAGCTGTACCGCTTATCTTTGGTGATTTGGTGGCTGAGCACTACGAAGATACCTTCCACGAAGCCCACCCCATCATCGATGAGCTCAGAGAAAAGATGGAAGTTATTGAAGATGAACGATACACACGTGAATACCTAGAGGCAGACAAGCGCTCGATTGCAAACGCTATTCAGGTATTCTTTAAGGACGGCTCAAGCACCGACCGGATCGCAGTAGAATACCCCATTGGCCATCGTCGCCGTAGGGAAGAGAGCATTCCCTTGCTTGCAGATAAGTTCCGGTCCAATCTGGCAACTCGATTTCCGGCCCAAAGGTGCGAACACATTTTTGAAGCCTGTGCGGATCAGAAAAGCCTGGAAAAGGCCGCTGTTCACGAGTTCGTAGATAAGTTTGTTATTTAAGCGATTGAAGCCAAACCTATTTTCGGCTCGGTGATAACGGC
The DNA here is from genome assembly GCF_016597725.1 of Marinobacter sp. 1-4A. Classification (GTDB taxonomy): domain Bacteria; phylum Pseudomonadota; class Gammaproteobacteria; order Pseudomonadales; family Oleiphilaceae; genus Marinobacter. The sequence continues at coordinate 157,366 of NZ_VCGY01000001.1, read as the reverse complement.
TTTACATTGTCAGGTACACCAACACTTTCTTTGAGCGGCACTTGTTCGTCAGGAAAGATCGTGGCTAATCGGTTGTCGATGCGCTCCAACGCTTCGGCCATGCGCAGTAGGGCACTGGAAACACCTGCCAAATCAGCGGAATGTCCGCCTGACTGCTCAACTGAATGCTCCCGCTTTTTTGAGTCGGTCGGCTGGGGTGTGTTTTCCGGCAGCTCTTCGCCCAATAAATCCTTACGGATGGATTTTAGATCGTGGGGGTCGATGAACGGCCGGTCTTCCGAATAGGCGCACATCATCATGCCGTCACACAGCTTGTTGATCAGCCTTGGAATGCCCTTGCTCAATTTGTGAATCTCGCGAACCGTGTCGCCATCGAACAGCTTATTGCCACCGTGACCGGAAACCAGCAGCCGGTAATCAATATATTCTGCAGTTTCTTTTAGCGTTAGGCCTTCAAGATGGAAGAACAGCTTCACCCGTTGCGCGAGTTGGGGAATGTCCAACACTGCCTGTTTCAGCTCTGGTTGGCCAAGCAGAATTACCCGCATAGCAGGCCCGCCCATGCTTTCCATACCGGCCAGCATGCGAATGTCTTCCAGGTTCTCTCGGGTGAGGTTCTGTGCTTCATCAATGGTTAGCACAACCGGTGTGCCAGCCTTCGCCATTTGTTCCAGATAATCAGAGATCTGGAATAGCATGGCTACTTTGCCATCGTCTTCAACCTTCATGCCGGCTTTGCGAAGAATTAGGCCGAACAAGTCTTTGGATTCAAGATTGGTGTAAGAGATGTTCAGTAACTTGAGGTTACCCTCAAGGTTACGAACGGTCTTCTTCAGCAAGGTTGTCTTGCCCGAGCCGATCTCACCGCTGATAACCACAAACCCCTCAGAGCTCCAGATCGCCGACGACATATACACATACGCCCGGGAATGCTGCTGGCTCATGTAAATAAAATCGTCTTCCGGTGTAATGCGGAAAGGGTGTCTGTGGAGACCGAAAAATTCCAAATACATATTCAGTTCCTGTTCAGTTCTTTGCCCTAAATCAGGCGAGGCGGATCAATTGATCGCTGCGCAGCAGGGTTTTGTCTGGCTCATAGGCATTATAGCTTTCACTGACGGTTCCAAACCTGAAATCCCCGAGCAGGCGTTCGAGGCGACCGTAACACTGGTCCAGATTAGTGTAATGTCGAAAACGCGAAAACCAACTTGCGTTATCGTAACGTGGCTGTTCCGGGTCTATTTCCCAGGGGTGTAAATAGAACATTTGCGGTCGGGTGCCAAAGCCCGAGGCATTTCGGAACAGGTATCGAAATACCGGGTACGGAAACTGGCGAAAGTAGCCGCCACCAGCTGCCGGAATTGAAAGCCCCATGATATGAGCTGTGGTCAACGGAAACTCGCGAATAATTGCACCGCTGGCGGTTTCAATGGAGTAGGGCGCAGACGGGGAGTCTGGAATGCCGTAATTATCGTGCCGAATCGGGAAAATACTCGAGTCCCAGGTAAAGCCTGCCTCGCTTAGAATGTCCAGTGCCCAGAGTGAATCACGAGTGATGGAATAGCTGGCTGCGCGGTAGCCTTCAATAGCGTTACCAGTAATGTCTTCGAGCAGGGCTTTGGAGCGAAGGGTTTCTTCACGGAAGACGCTTTGGGTCTGCTTGTAAATCAGCTGATGGCTGTACCCGTGGGAGGCAATTTCGTGACCATGGTCGGCTAACTTGCGGATTAAGGCTGGAAATCTCTCCGCGACCCACCCAAGCACAAAAAAAGTCGCTTTCACATGATGCTTGTCAAACAGCTCGAGCAGGCGTTCGGTGTTCTGCTCCACACGGGAGGGCAGGGAGTCCCACTGGTCTGGCCGGATTACGCCGGAAAGAGCCGCAACGTGGAAGTAATCTTCTACGTCTATGCTCATGGCATGCAAGGGTTGGGGTCTGTCCTGACTTGGCATGGGCGCTCCTTCCCAGTAAAACCGATGGCCCGATTTTCACCTACTGACAGTGCAATTACAATTCTCCATTCAGGTAATTCCGGGTAGCGATGAAAAACAATGTAAAACTATGTTACCAAAAGATACAATAAGTTGAGATTGGATACTGGCCATAGCAAAATAGGTCATTATACAAAATGAACCGGCAGTGAGGGGGCGCTCTCCGTACACTGAGCGTGGCTGTCGGAGAATTTGATGTTTGTCTGGCGCAGGTTGTTGTGCAGACGACAAGGAAGTTCAGCGTGTCGTATATTCGTTTCAGAAAACACTATCTTCACATCCCCTATCTGGTGCTCGCCGCACTGGAATTCATTGTTTTGTATGCGATTTTTTCCTCATTAGCCCTGCTGCTTGGGGTCGCCGGTGTCGGCTACCCGTCTGTGGATACAAATATCTTCTCCGCAAGCCTGTTCGCGCTGATTCTGAGCTGCGGAACACTCGCCATGGGTGGCTACCTCTCCATGGTTTATGAAAGCACGTCGGCGCTGTTTTTCCGCACCTTGGTTGCCTACTGTTTTGTGGGCGGTATCGGGCTGAAAATACTCTATTTAATCGTGCCATCGGCAAACCCCGGCAGTACCAATTTGTTCTGGGCGGTTACGTTTGCCTCCCTGGTCGTGATTGTTCTTCGGTTGATATTTCTTCGGATAGTAGACTCGGAGCAGCTTGTCCGCCGCGTAGTGATTTTTGGCGCTGGCAGTTTTGCCGCAAATTTGTTGGATGAGTATGAGCGTAATATGCGCGCTCTCGGGGTGCGGATCATCGGTTGCATCTCCGATAATGCGACAGGGGCTGTCAAAGCAGATCAGATGTTGCCTACACCGGAGGATCTCTATCAATTTTGCCGGAAAAACAGAGTTTCGGAAATTGTTGTTGCCCAACAGGAGCGCCGTCGTAGCGAAGGCGGGTGGCTTCCGGTGCCAGAATTGATGGAGTGCAAGCTGCGGGGAATCGCCATTACCAACGGCGTTGATTTCTACGAACGGGAGCTGAAAAAAGCCAAGCTGGATATGGTGCACCCCTCCTGGATTGTGTTCTCGGAAGGCTTTAAAGCTTCAAGAACCCGGGCCTTTGGGAAGCGGTCGCTGGATTTGCTCATAAGCCTTACCCTTCTCGCTGTTATGCTGCCGTTCATCATTCTCACAGCGCTTGCTGTGTTTTTGGAAACCGGGCGGCCGATTTTGTACAGCCAAACCCGAGTGGGCATGCTGGGTAAAGAATTTCGCATCTACAAATTCCGCAGCATGCGGCAAGATGCAGAGAAAGACGGCCAAGCCCGTTGGGCTTCCGCCAATGACAACCGGGTTACCCGAGTAGGCGCCTTTATACGCAACACGCGCTTGGATGAATTGCCGCAGATCTACAACGTCATCAAAGGTGAAATGAGCATCGTTGGACCTCGCCCGGAAAGGCCCGAATTTGTCACAGAGCTAAAAGAAAAGATTCCGTTTTACGATACGCGGCATTATGTAAAACCCGGGCTAATGGGTTGGGCACAATTAAAATACCCCTATGGTGCATCGGTTGAAGACGCCAGAGGGAAGCTGGAGTACGATCTTTATTACTCCAAAAATCACAGCCTTTTGATGGATTTTCTGATCATGATTCAAACCGTGGAAGTGATCCTCCTAGGCAAAGGCGTTCGGTAAATGCACCGAAACACAGGTATAGAACAAAAAGGGGTTGGAAGGCGTTTATGACAACTATCACGTACGTTCGGACTGGATTGATTGCGATATTGAGTGTGTTCATTGCCGCTTGCTCTGGCCTGCCTTCTTCCGCCGAAATGCCGCCAGCATCCGAGTTGCAGGCGGAGCCTTATATGATTGGCGTAGGGGATACCGTCTCCATTCATGTATGGCGCAACCCAGAGTTGGGTCAGTCCATTGTGGTTCGGCCTGATGGCTTTATCTCCATGCCTCTCATGGGTGATGTAAAAGCCGAAGGTAAAAAGCCGGAACAGCTAGCTGAGGAAATCAGTGCCACCTTGGGTGAGTTCATCCGCACGCCGGAGGTGACTGTTATGGTTACCAACCCGCTCAGTAAAGAATTCCGCAATCGCGTTAGGATTACTGGTCAGGTTGGTTCTCCGCAGTCAGTCGCGTTTCAGCCTGGTATGACAGTTCTCGATGTTGTGCTTATGGCCGGTGGTGTTACCGATTTTGCAGCTGATAGCCGCGCCGTTCTTCATCGCCAGATTAATGGTGAATATCAGAGTTTCGCGCTAGATTTAGAGGCCATCCTTACCGACGGTGATATGCGCACGAACCATGCTTTGCAGCCCGGCGATGTGATCAGTGTGCCCCGTAAGCAACTGTTTCGAGGCGAGCTCTAATGGACATACAGTTCATTCTCGATACCCTTCGTGCCGTAAAACTTGAGCTGTACCGGCATCGGTTGGCTGCGGTGATTATATTTATGACCGTGACAGCGGGAGTTTTGGCGCTGGGGTATGTAACACCAAAAAGTTACACCTCTCAGGCGGTTTTGTACGCCGACCAATCCAACATTCTTCAGCCATTGCTTCGGGGGCAGGCTGAGGTTACTCAACTGGACCGAATCAACGAAGCTCGGGAAATGATGCAAAGCCGTTCCTTTCTGGAGCAGATAGCTCTAGATACGGGGATAATTGAGGGCGGGGAAACGGACGCTGTCCGGAACGGAAAAATCAGCAGCCTACGCAAGCAGGTAGGTATTCGAGTATCAAACCGAAACTTTCTTGAGCTGAGCTACACCAGCAGAAGCCCAGATGAGTCGTTTCAAGTTCTTAGCGCCGTGCTAAATCGCTTTGTTGAACGCACCGTTCGTAAAAAACGTTCCGAGAGCCAAGGTGCGTTCGAGTTTATTGATTCTCAGGTCAAAACCTACCAGCGCCAACTTGAAGAAGCGGAACAGCGGTTGAAAGAATTCAAATCCGCTAACCAAGACGGTACCGAGGGCAGCGTCCTTGCCAGAATCGAGGCATTGCGCCGAGATATTGAAAACCTAAAGTTGGAAATTCAGCAAACCGAATCCGAAGTTTTTCTTACTAGGCGTCAGCTTGAGAACGAGCAACCGGTGCGCCGTATTACCGTAGATCCTGGAAAATCTGCCGCAGAGCGCCGGCTTGTAGCCATGCGCCAAGAGCTAGACTCATTGTTGCTGCGTTATCACGAGCGTCATCCGGATGTGGTGAGCGTTCAGGATCAGATCGCCGATTTGGAACAAAGAGTTTCCAAACAATCGGATGCTGATCGAGACGGCGGTATTACCGAGGTGATGGAGAACCCGGTTTATGAAAACCTTAAAATTCAGCTGTCAGACAGCACGACTCGGTTAGCCGTTCAGAAAAACCGGCTGGCGTCTCTCGAGCGTCTGCTTGAGGAATCTTTCGAACGCTCCCAGAGGGTTGCAGAAAATCAGGCCCAGCTCTCAGAGCTTACCCGTGATTACGATGTTACCCGTGGCGTTTACGAAGACATGTTACAGCGTCGGGAAAAAGCACGGCTATCCATGACACTGGATGTACAGGGAGAGGGGGTAAGCTACAAAATTCAAGAGCCTGCATCTTATCCCACCCGCTGGGATGGCCTTCAGCTCTACCAAGTAGGCCTAGCTGGCCCCTTCTTGGGAAGTGCTATGGTGCTGGGTCTGCTGGTTATGCTGGTGATGTTTGATCAAAGGGTTCGCTCACCCCGCGCACTGCAGCTCGCGTTACCAGAGTCTATTCCTGTTCTGACAAGCATTCCCCATTACCGCAGCACTTGGAAAGACCGCCTGCTGCGCAAAGACGTACTATTGATTTTGACGGTGCTAGCGGTCTTTATGACGGCGTACCTAGCTGTCCTCCTTTTCAGTGTGATGGGCATTACGCCGGAACAACTGGTTAACAAAATCGGCGAGCTAACCGGTTTGGGCGCTGGGCAAGGGAGCAATTGATGGACGACAATAAACTCTATAAAGCGCTTCTCAAAAGCCAGAGCGAACGCCGCCAAATTGAAAGTGATCGTGGAGAAGCGAAAGCGGAAGACAATTTCCGCAAAGAGCGACCCTATGCAGGCTCTGATCGCGATAAGCCCAACTGGACTCGAGTGGAAACCAATGACAACGAGCGTCCGCCTACGGTTTATGACTCCTCGGTGTCCTTGTCACTCATTGGTAACCCTAAGCCATGGAGCCGGGAACAGCTACGTGAACGCAAGATAATCTATTCCGGAATGGCAGATAAAGAAGTGATGGACGCCTACCGGGAGTTGCGGATTCAGCTTCGTAACCGTGCGGGCGAAGGTAACTTTATTGTGATGTTCAGTAGTTTGGGAAAAGGTCACGGCGGCCTGTTAACAGCCTATAATTTGGCAGCGGCGTTTGCTTTGGATTCTCACACTTCTGCATTGCTTGTCGACTGCGACCCTTACGGTAACGAGCTGAATAGCCTTGTTTCAAGCCCTATGACATCAGGGGTTACAGACTTTGTTGCAGACCGGTCGCTCAAGATTCAGTCCATCCTTTACCCCAGTGGTGTTGAACGCCTTACGGTTATTCCTGCAGGCACTCAGGCATCCTCAGCGGTTGAACTGTTCTCCGCCGTGCGCATGCGGGAACTGATTACCGAGCTGAAAGCCCGCTACCCGGATCGTTGCATAGTCCTTAACGCTCCGCCTTTTCAGGAAAATACCGAAGCGAGGATTTTGGAACGCTTTGCAGATCAGATTATTTTCGGCGTTCCATTTGGAGAAGTCACCGCTGAAGTCATTGAGGATTCAGTGGATGCACTTGGATCTGATAAATTCTCCGGCCTGATTTTTCAGGAGTAGCCCCATGGAGCGCCGGGCATGGATTGCAAGTACTTATCCTCTTACCCATATACTGGTTGGTTTTTGCTGCATCGCCTGGCCGCATACAGCGCTCGCTCAGAGCCTGAGTGACGATATTACAACAATCTCCGGTTCGGCTTCTGTGTTTACTGGGGTCACTCACACCCGTACCGACAGAGGCACTTATACCGACACCAATACGGAGCCAGTGGCCGGTGTATCCGGAAATATAGGTGGTACTCTCGAAAAAGGCGCCAACGCTCTGGCGCTGAGATACGGTGGCACGTTAGAAACTCGCCGGGAAACGGTAGATGGCGGCCAGACAGATAGTAGCACTCTAACCGGAGCGTCTCGCTACACCCATGCAGATCCGGGCAGTCGGTTCGATTTTAATTTGGGCCACACCGTCACATCTGTGCGCAACAATACTGGCTTTGTGACAAACCCCTCCAGTTACGACACACAAAACAGTGTGACTGGGGGAGCAGGTTTGAGGTTTTATCCCGGCGACCTATCAATGCTTCGTTTTTTCGGTCAGGCTGGTCGAAGCTTCGGTGAAGACGAGCTTGGCGACCAAGAGTCATTCACGGCCGGTAGTGAGCTGTCACGCAGGTTGAGTGAGCGCTCCTCGGTGAGCTTAAATGCTAACCGAAGTTGGGCGGAGCAACAGGGAGCCGAAACAACCATAGACTCCGCGCAGTTGGTCTACAGCTTGCAGTTGGAACATGGCAGCTTCAGCATTGGGGCTGGTGGTAGCAAGGCAGATACCGAATACACTGGCGGCGCTACAGACGAGTACGACGCTATAACCGGTTTTCTAGAGCGCTCATGGGTGGGCGCGGACTGGCGCACGGCTATAAAGTACGACCGCAGAATGTATGACAGTGCTATCGACCTTTCCCGGGAATTACCGCCTATATTTGATCTCCTGCCAGATACCGTGCGACTGCAAGACCTTGTTGTTAGCGATTCATTTCTGATTAACCACAACAACCAACGGCTGTGCGATGTATGCACACTTGGCGTATATGCAGAAGGCGCAATTCTAGAATCGCAGCTTTCTGGAGCCATCACCCATGAGTACCGCGGAGGGGTGAATCTGGGATTTCAGCTGAATGCGCTTCAAAGATTGAGCTTTGGATACAGCTGGCAAGGCGATGCAAACGAAGACGCCGATGTTATTGTTGATGAGATTCATCGGCTAACCACGAGCTGGACTCGACAGTTGGCCGAAAATACAACCTTTGGTGTTGAATTCAACCAATCGTATCTGCGCTCGCGTTTGGCTAGAGACGATCAAGACCAATTCGAGTTACGCCTTGTGCTGAGTCGCGGTTTTGCACTGAGTAGATAGCGTTAGGAATGGAATCATGTTTGAACAAAAGAAGGACATACTGCTCCCTCCGGGGACGCCGCCACAGCTTATCGTGGTGATTGATACCGAAGAAGAGTTTGATTGGAGTGCAGAGCCGGATGCCCAGGCAAACCAAGTTTCGGCTATGGAGCACATTGATCGCGCCCAGAACATTTTCAATGAATATGGCATCAGCCCATGTTACGTAATTGATTATCCGGTGGCTAGCAAGCCTCAAGGCTATGGGCTATTGAAGCAATTTTCAGAAAAAGGCCAATGCGAAATCGGAGCGCATCTTCATCCCTGGGTGAACCCTCCCCAAGAAGAAATTCTTTCGCGCTCCAACATGTATCCTGGCAACCTACCTGAAGGTTTAGAGCGGGAAAAGCTCCGGGTATTGCGCGACACCATTGAGCAAAACTTTGGTCAGGCGCCAGTGGCCTATAAAGCCGGGCGCTATGGCTTTGGCCCGAACACCACCGGCATTCTTCAAGAGCTGGGGTTCAATATTGATTTGTCGGTTTGCCCACCTTTAGATTCGCGGGCTGACGGCGGGCCAGATTACCGAAGATTTGATGCACACCCATTTTGGTTTGGCGGATCAGACAAGCCCATTTTGGAGATTCCTTGTACCGGCGGGTTTGTCGGCTGGGCGCGCCCTGTTGCAGTGCCGTTGTATGAGGCAGCACAGAGGCTAAGACAGTTTAAAGCGCCGGGCATTTTGGCCCGTGCAGGGGCGGTAGACAGGCTAATGCTTTCTCCGGAAGGTTTTACACCAGCGGAGCACATCAAGCTCACCCGAGCGCTCTATCATCAGGGCGTGCGCACCTTCACTTGGAGCTTTCATAGCCCCAGCGTTGTGCCGGGTAACACAAGTTACGTACAGACCGAAGCTCAGCTAAAGGCATTTCTGGACAGCTTCCGTCAGTTTTTCGATTTCTTTTTCAATGAATTAGGCGGCCAGGCGTCATCGCCCACCCGCATTCGCAAGTATATGGAGAGTAAGGCATGAAGGTGCTAGGGATATCCCCGCTAGATAAAGACTCAACGGTTTCCATTGTTGAGGATGGCAACATTCTCTTTGCCGCCGGTGAAGAACGGTTTTCCAGAGTTAAGCAGCAATCAGGCTTCCCGCGCCTAGCGCTGGAAAAAGCACTCGCCTACACCGGCCTCTCCATGAGCGATATTGATCTGGTGTGCTACCCATTTCTTACGTGGGAGAATGAACAGAAACTGTTTACAAAAAATCTGGAAGATGAGAAAGCGTTTATTAAAGCTTTCGAGCCCAAAGATCTCGGGCCTCAGATTAAGGAGGCACAGGGCAGGGTACCTGATCGAAATCAGCCGATTCACGGCCTTGAGCATCCAAATGCCATTATGGAAAAAGGTTTTCTGCACAACTCCTACTACAACATGGCCGGGGTGCAGAAGCTGGCATCGAACAACGCGGCTCTAAAATCCTCTCGGCATTGGGGTGAGAGCGCTTCAGAATCTTTTAAGCAATGGGAAAGCGACCTGACAGAAGGCTTGAAAGATATGGGGTGGACTGGCCCCGTCAAACGCATGGATCATCACCTATCCCACGCTGCAAACAGCTTTCTATGCAGCGGTTATGAAAGGGCACTGTGTGTAACTCTGGACGGCTATGGCTCGGGGCTGGCTGGCTCAGTGAGCGAAGGGCGTGATGGCAAAATCCACCGCCTGCACGGGCTGCCTTACCCGAACTCCCTCGGCACGCTATACGAACATGTGACCTCTAGCCTAGGGTTTAAGCCCAGTCGCCACGAAGGCAAAATCGTAGGCTTGGCCTCTTATGGCGACCCTGAAATCCTAGGGGAAATTCTCCTCTCTCGCATCGAACAAACGCCGGGCGACTTCCGCATCTACGAAGCCAACAACGTATTCTTCTCACGTTATTTGGCCTCAAAGTTCCCGAAAATCGACGTGGCTGCGGCTTACCAGTATGTGCTTGAAAAAGTAGCAACAAACTACATCCGCTACTGGGTGGAGAAAACGGGGATCGACACCATCGTACTTTCCGGTGGTGTAACCGCAAACGTAAAACTGAACCAGCGTATTTTCGAGATTGAAGGCGTTAACAACATCTTTGTCTACCCGAATATGGGCGATGGCGGCTGCGGAACGGGTGCTGCGCTTTATCACAGCTGGCCGGGCGGGGTTAAACCCTCCATTACCAACAGCTACATGGGGCCCGACTATTCCGAGGCGGACATAGAAAAGGCACTGAAAGCTGAAAACCTTCAATACCGTCGCCCAGAAAATCTTGCAGCCGATGTTGCTGCGCTGATTCACAGCGGTGAGGTGGTCGCACGTTTCGACGGGCGCATGGAGTACGGCCCCAGAGCCCTTGGTAACCGCTCCATTCTCTATCACGCCCGCGAGCCAGAAGTGAACCAGTGGCTGAACAAACGCCTCGGCCGTACCGAATTCATGCCATTTGCCCCGGTTACCCTCTACGAAGCCCGGGAGAAGTGCTATCACAACATCAAAGGCGCAGAGCACGCTGCCGAGTTCATGACCGTTACCTTTGACTGCACCGAGTTCATGAGAGAAAGCTGCCCTGCGGCAGTGCACGTGGATGGCACAGCCAGGCCGCAGCTCATAAAGCGCGAAGCCAATCCCGGTTACTACGACATATTAAGTGAGTATGAAAAGCTGAGCGGCATTCCAAGCCTGATCAACACCAGTTTCAATATGCACGAAGAGCCCATCGTTAACTCTCCCGAGGATGCGGTAAGGGCCTTTATTCAAGGCGCTCTGGACTATCTAGCGATAGGCCCGTTCTTGGTAAAGCACCCGAACCCGGGGCAGTGAACTGGTAGCGGATGTAACGCCATGACAGCAGCCATGCTGACCGTAACAACAGAGCCAGCCGCAGCGTGTGCAACTTTGCAGAACGACTGGCTGGATTTGGAAGCCCGTGCACAACCCACGGTGTTTCTCTCCTGGCAATGGCTCGGGCATTGGCTGCGTGTGTACGAGCCAGATGCGCTGGTACTTCGAGTTACGGAAGGTGATCGCCTGGTGGGGCTAGGGCTAGTGGTGGAAACCGATGAACGCCGCCATGGCGTTCTAAAATCCCGCTGCCTGCGCTTACATCAAACCGGCCACAAACTGTTGGATCAAATCTGGATAGAATACAACGGGTTTCTGGCGGAGCGCGGCAAGGAAGACGCTGTCGCCAAAGCGTGCCTAGAGCACCTGTGCCGCAATATGCAGGGCTGGGACGAGTTTATTCTAGGCGCCATCGACGCAGAGGAAGCGGATATTTATGCCAAAATTACCGGCCTATACAAGCACCTGCGCTGGGAAGCACCCTGCTTTGGCGTTGACCTTGATAGCCTGCGCAGAAACGGAGAACAGTATCTTGACACGCTTTCACGCAATACTCGCTACCAAATTAACCGCGCGCACCGGCTTTACAGCGAACGTGGCGAAGTAAAGTTGGTTCGTCCAGATTCTGCAGACGAGGCGCTAGCGGTGTTTGATCGCATCGGCCCAAGGCATTTAGAACGGTGGGGTAGCGGGCCCGACCAAAGTGGGTTTGCCAATCCGGATTTCGTTCGTTTTCACCGAGAGCTAATACGTGAGCAGTGGGCAGAGGGTGGCGTTGACTTGATTTCAGTCATGGCTGGCGACGAAGAAATCGCCTGTTTTTATAACCTGCTGCACAATCAGGTCGTGTATTTTTATCTTGGGGGCATGGCTGTTGATACAGATAACCGCCTCAAGCCTGGCTTGCTAGGCCACAGCTTGTGTGTTGAAGACTATCGCCATCACGGCTTCCACTATTACGACTTCATGGGTGGGGATGAGCGTTATAAATCCAATCTCGGCCATTTTCATCGTAATCTGGTCCAGATCGCTTTGCAGCGCCCTCGCTTTAAATTGAAGCTTGAAGATGTAGCCAGACGAGCACGAAAGCGCTGGCTTGGAGAGGCAAGTGCCAGCAATGAACGCTGAATTCCAAACACGGGCCTCCCGACTAAGCAGGTTTCCGGCAGACGACTATAACCGGTTTGTCGCTGGGCACCCCAAAGTGACGCCGTATCACAATAGGGCTTGGCTGCAGGCAACAGAGAGTGCCTATGGCCATACAGGCTGGGTGGTTAGCGTTCACCGAAACGAGACGTTGTGCGGTGTATTGCCTCTGGTAGAGGTGAAATCACCCGTCGGCGTAAGCCGCCTGGCTTCTCTGCCATTCTGTGATCTCGGTGGTGCGCTGGCGAACAGTGCGGAAATACGAGAACTGCTTATTACCGAGGCCTTAACGCTGGCGCAAGCGCACAACATCAAAACACTGGAAGTTCGGGAGGGCGGGCCAGCACTGAGTACCGAAAAAGACGCGACAGCGGAACAGAATAGGCAGAGAATTGAAGCGTTGCCCGGCAATACCAAGGTACGAATGCTGTGCGACTTACCAGAAAACAGTGAGGCCCTGTTTAAAAGCTACAAGCCCAAGTTGCGCAGTCAGATTCGCAAAGCAGAGAAAAACGGGCTGAGAGCGGAGTTGCGCACCGAAGCAGACGCGGTACCCCTATTTTATGAGGTATTCGCCCAGAACATGCACAGACTTGGATCTCCCGTGCACAGCTTGCAGTGGTTTAAGGACTTGAAAGCCGCTTACGGCGATTACATGCTCATTGGCCTTGTATTCCAGAACGATAAGCCCGTGGGTGCGGGTATTGTGCTTTTAGGCGGTAAAGAGGCTTGTATTCCTTGGGCATCTACGTTGGAAGAGTTCAACAGGCTTGCGCCCAACATGCTGCTTTACTGGACCTTATTGAGCCACGTCTGTGATCTGGGTTACACACGGTTCGATTTTGGCCGTTCCACATTGAATGAAGGCACCTACCGCTTCAAAAAACAGTGGGGTGCCCAGCCTTATGAGCTGGTTTGGACGGAATACCGCAAGGGTTCACAAACGCCGCCCAGCGCGGATTCCGCTGGAGCGGGACTATCGTTGGTATCCCGGCTAAGGCCCTTTATCGAAAGTATCTGGCGACTACTGCCACTACCGTTTGCCAACTGGCTTGGCCCAAAACTGAGGCGATACATCACCCTATGACGTTTGTACTGCTGTTCACACTGCTTTGTCTTGCCGTACCCGTGTATGTGTATTTCGGGTACCCGGCCATATTGTGGGTGCTTACCCGGGGCCTACCAGACATTACCCATCGCCGAGGCGAGCAAAAGCCTTCTGTGGCTTTGATTATCTCCTGCTACAACGAAGAAGGTGTAATCCGGCAGAAGCTACAAAATGCTCTGGAACTGGATTACCCACCAGAGCTGCTTCGGATCATAGTGGTTTCGGATGGCTCAGACGATGGCACCGACGAAGCTGTGACAGAGTTTGAAAACGAGCGCATTGTACTGGTTCGGCAGGAAGGTAGATTGGGTAAAACCATGGGCATCAATCTGGCCATGGAACAGATTACTGCCGACATCACCGTGTTCAGCGATGCCAACGCCATGTACGCGAGCGATGCGATTAGTAAACTGGTACGCAATTTCGCCGATCTGGACGTGGGTTATGCCGTAGGGGCCGCCCTCTATACCGATGGCGATCAGGGCGCCAGCGCACGGAATGAAAATCTCTACTGGCGCTACGAACTGGCTATCAAAGCCATGGAATCCCGCCTGCATTCTGTAGTGGGTGGCGATGGCGCTATTTATGCCATTCGCACCAAACTTTGGGAGCCGCTTCAGCAGCAGGACATCAACGATTTTGTGAACCCCCTGCAAATTATCGCCAAAGGCTACCGGGGCGTGTTCGATGCCGATGCAAAGTGCTTTGAAGAAACTGCTGGCGATTTCGACCGGGAAGTAGCGCGCAAAGAACGCATCGTAAACCGCAGCATCCGTGGTCTTATGCGGGTAGGGCAGGTAATGAACCCCGCGAAATCGGGAGTCTTTGCGTTTGAGGTTATCTCCCACAAGCTTCTGCGCTGGCTTATTCCGTTATTTCTACTTGTAGGTGTAGCAGGCAGTGTGATCCTAGCTTTTGCGGGCCTCGGCCTGTTTCAACTGATTACCGCAGGCGCCATGTTGATGCTGGCGCTGACGCTAGCTGGGCATCTGTCCAAAAATCGTAACCAGTTACCGGTTTGGGTTGCTACTCCCTATTATTTTGTAATGGTTAACGGCTATGCGGTTCGGGGCATTGTAAAGGCGCTGCAGGGGCAGACTCAGGTGACTTGGAGTAGTGCGCGTCCGGGGCAGGAGCAGCGCTGATGTCTAAGTTTGCGTTGCTTTTTTTGGTTGTTTTTTTCGGTTGTATAGTTGCTGCGCTTTTTTATACTGGTGCAGCTGCTTTCATTCTGTATCAAATTGTTTACTTTCTTAACCCAGATGATCGTTGGTGGTCTGCGAATATACCTGGGTTACGCTATTCCTTTATAGCATCGATTTTAATGGTTTTCGTTCTTTTGTTGAAATACAAAAATCTCAGTAAAATAAGTCCTTGGAAGCAGCAGCCAGTATTTATTTATTTGATTGTTTTGGTTTTCTTTTTCTATCTCGCAAAACTTTGGGCTTTAGCACCGAGTGTTCACGATAAATTCACATTCATATATCTTAAGTTGGTTGTAATAATTCTCGTTGCATATAAGCTTCTCAACAGCGAGGTGGCGCTCAAGATTTCTTTATGGGCATACATACTTGGATGTGCCTATATTGGGCAGCTTGCTACGTCTATGGGCCGTAATTCTGGGGATAGACTTGAAGGTATTGCTTTGCCTGACGGTAGTGACAGCAATGGAGTCTCTGCTGCTCTTGTACCAGCAGGTGCCATTTTGCTCTATTACGCTTGGATGGGTAACAAAAAAGTACGATTTCTATGTTTTTTTTGTGGAGCTTTAATTGCCAATGCACTCGTTCTTTTCAACAGTCGAGGAGCATTTCTCGGGACAATTGCAAGCTCCGGGATGTTTCTTCTTTATATGATGTTTTCTAAGTACCGTCAAAAAGGTCAGCGTGGTCTTGCTGTGCTTATTGTCATGGTCGGTCTAGCCGGGGGCTTGTATGTGACTGACGACTTATTTTGGCAGCGAATGTCTTCACTCCAGAGCTCGGACAGTGGCGAGAGGGGATCACACAGAGTTTTATTTTGGATGACTACGTTTGAAATGATGGACGACTACCCACTAGGTATGGGTGTATACGGGTATAACCTTTTATCGCCGTCTTACTTGACGGAAACAGAGAGAGAGGGAGTACCTTTCAAAACAGTCCATTCAATTTGGTTTCAAGCGCTTTCGGAGATTGGTTGGCATGGCCTGATTGTGTTTTTGGTGATGCTGGGCAGCCTGTATCGAATGTCTCAGAAAGCAAAACGGTTCGTTTTAGGCAGAAAGGACTATGAAAAATACTTTCATATTTTAGCACTGGAGTGTTCCATTTTAGGCTACCTCGTAACGAGCACCTTTATAAATCAATTTAGAGCAGAAATTCTCTACTGGACGATCCTGTTCCTCGCAGTTGCTATTAAGGTTTACTACCTGCACCCGTTATCAACGATAGTGCCGACTCGAAATGCAAGTACCCATAAGCAGGAAAGAGCTGAAAGGACTTAATCAATGAAAAAAGTTAGGATACTACAGTTTATTACTCCTGCGGGTTTTTATGGGGCCGAGCGGTGGGTGTTAGCGTTGGCTAATAATATTAACCTCGATACAACGCAATGTGATCTCGCTGTGTCTGATGAGGGGCAGAACCAAGACCTGTCCGTTGCAGAGTATTACCCAGCCTCTGCAGGTAATGTTTATCGCTTGAAGATGAATGGCCGCTTTGATTTCCGAGTGGTAGGTAGATTGGCTGAGGTCATACGAGATAGAAACATTGATGTTATCCATACACATGGCTACAAGTCTGACATTCTAGGACTCCTTGCTGCTAAGAAAACTGGCATCGCCTGTGTGAGCACGCCTCACGGGTTCTCTGGCAATGTAGGTTTCAAGCTTGCGACTTTTATCCGCATTGGCACCCACATGCTTCGTTATTTCGACCAAGTCGTTCCTCTTTCTGAGGAACTTATGGATGACATGAAGCGATTCAAAGTACCTGAGGCCAAAACGTCATTTATCCGGAACGGTGTCGACCTTAAGGAAATCGATGCAACTCTGGCCAGCCTGCCACAGAAAAATAATGTTGATTCAGGCTCACGAGTCATAGGGTTTATCGGCCAAATGATTCCTAGAAAGGGGATACCTGACCTTATAGAGGTATTCGATCAACTCTATAAACAAGAGCCAGATATACAGCTGCAGTTACTAGGCGATGGCAGTCAAAGGCAGGAGCTAGAGGCGCAAGCAGCAGAACTTAGCAGCGCTAAAGCAGTCGAGTTTTTGGGCTTTCGTAGTGACCGCTTGGAATTGCTTTCAAAATTCAGTCTGTTCGTTATGACTTCCTCATTGGAGGGTATCCCCCGTTGCATGATGGAAGCCATGGCCGTAGGCATTCCCGTAGTCGCCTACGACATTCCCGGTGTTGATCAGTTAGTGGAGCATGGAAAAACCGGTCTTCTCGCCCCCTTTGGCGACAAGACTGCGTTAGAAGCATGCTGCAAGCAGGCGTTAAGCGACCCATTGCTGGCACAAAGCCTTAGCCACAATGCCCGGCAAATGATTCATGAACGCTACTCTGCCGCTCGTATGGCAGATGAGTATGAGGTTCTATTCAGAAAGCTCGTAGGTAAGACAGAAGCTGTCACATCCAAGCAGAGTGAGTTGGTTTAATGTGTGGATTGGCTGGCTTCCTACGTACCACCTCAACACCTGACAGAGAAGCACACGAAGGTTGGCTCAATGCCATGGGGCAAGCGATCATTCACCGCGGACCAGATGCCGGAGCTGTCTGGCTTGATGACGCGGTAGGATTGGTGCACCGCAGGCTTAGCATTCTGGATTTGAGTGAAGCGGGTACCCAGCCAATGGTCTCTGCTTCCGAGCGTTACGTAATTGCGTATAACGGCGAAATCTACAATTTTCAGGAACTTCGCAGCGATCTCATCAATCAGGGGCATAGCTTTCGCACGCGAACTGATACAGAAGTGCTGCTCGCGCTCTATGAAATACATGGCCCTGAATGCCTTAAGCTACTTAATGGTATGTTCGCACTCTCCATCTGGGATCGAACCGCTCGCAAACTATTTCTGGCAAGGGATCGCCTTGGAAAAAAACCTCTTTACTTCTATGAGGCAAACGGACACTTCGCCTTTGCCTCCGAATTAAAAGCTCTAACACCCGCACCTTTCGTTAAAACCGAGTTACGCTTCGACGCAATTAAAGATTTTTTTGCCTACCAGTACGTGCCAGACCCAAAAACCATCTATAAGAACATCCATAAACTGGCCCCCGGCTATTGGCTAGAAACAGACGGCACCCATACACATCAAGAACAGTACTGGGATGTATCATTTGGCGCGCCCTCAAGCGCAAGCGTTGAGGAGTTACAGGATGGGCTTTACAACTTAATCGACGACGCAGTTCGACTACGAATGGTAAGCGACGTTCCGCTAGGGGCATTCTTGAGTGGCGGAATTGATTCGAGTGCAGTAGTGGGCTTAATGACAGGCCACACCGACACACCCGTAACAACCTGCGCCATTGGTTTCGATTCAAAACGATTTGATGAAGTGCACTGGGCCAAAAAAGTTGCCGAGCAATTCAAGACCGACCATCACGAATTTACCGTGAAAGACAATGTTGCAGAAAGCCTCAGCAGCATTGCGCGCTTCTTTGATGAACCCTTTGCGGACCCCTCCTTTGTACCCACATATTTTGTATCACAACTGGCACGCCAGAAAGTGACCGTGGCGCTGGCGGGCGATGGTGGTGATGAAAATTTTGCGGGCTATAGCAAATACTACACCGACCAAGTTGAAAACCGGTTACGTGGTCTTTTTCCGGCGGGAGTGCGCCACAACCTCTTCCCCGGGCTTGCACGTCTCGCAGGAATGGTAAACTCCGGCCCAACGAGCAAAGCCAGATCGCTCCTGAGTACCCTCGCGCTGGATCCGGACGAGGCCTTTTTTATCACAAATAGCTTCTTCCGAAGAGACATTTGGAATGACCTCGTTACAGGCGAGCTGAAACGTGAAACCCGAGATTATGACCCCGCGGATATAACGCGAGCTCATTACAATAATGCGGATACGGATGATCACCTCTCCAGCATTCTTTATGCAGACATTAAAACTTATCTCCCCGGGGATATTCTGGTGAAGGTAGACCGCATGAGTATGGCTAACTCGCTAGAAACTCGTGCGCCGCTTTTGGATTATCGGGTGGTGGAGTATGCGGCGCAGATACCGGCAGCGTTAAAACTCCACGGCAAAGAGAAGAAATACATTCTAAAAAAAGCGTTTGAGCGCATGCTGCCGGAAGACATTCTATACCGGAAAAAAATGGGTTTTTCAGTGCCTTTGGCACAGTGGTTGCGGAATGAACTTCGTCCTATTGCACACAGCTTGCTTACGGATAGAGATGGTGGATTGTCATACTGCTTCGATATGGAGCGAGTAGGGGACCTTTGGGATCGGCACATAGGGGGAGACGATAGCTTCACACAAGAGTTATGGAGCATGTTGGCATTTGCGCTTTGGTGGCAAAGGTACAACAGATGATGGTCGCAGGACACAATCGTATACGTTCTCTGGATTCGCTTAGGAGTATTGCGATACTGATGGTGCTGTTTGCCCATTCAGTTCTTGGGTTTGGTGCTCCAACGCATTTAGCACCCGCGCAGCTGGGCGGGATGGGTGTCGATCTATTTTTTGTTTTGTCGGGTTGGCTTCTGGGCAGTCTATTGTTTAAGGAGATGGCACAGGGAGGGATAAATGTTCGCCGTTTCTGGGTGCGTCGGTGGATGAGGACGCTGCCCGCGTACTACGTGGTGCTTATTTACACTATGGGCCAGCAAATTCTTACCAAGGAGGATCCTTCAACTCCATGGACATATTTTTTCTTTATTCAGAATTACGATTACCCTCTTGATATTTTTTCAGTCAGTTGGTCTCTGGCAGTAGAGGAGCAGTTTTATTTGTTTATTGCGCCGTTTCTTGCACTGACTGTATACGTAAAGCCTAACATACGACTGTCCTTATTGGTGTTACTTTTTTTCTTACCCGCAATATTTAGATATCTAGGATGGTACGGCACTAATCTGGAGACTCACGTAAGATTAGACTGTTGTATTATGGGAGTTATGTTGGCATGCATAAAATACCAGCACAACCAGATCTGGAGTGTTCTACTAAAATACTCATTCGGCATGGCTATAGTGTCGACGGTATTCTTTGTTTTGTACTTCTATCAAAGATGGTTTCCGCTGAGCTGGCTGGGTGACCCAGGGTTTATGGCGCGGGCAATGATGTTTGGTGCATGGGTTGTTTTTGCTAACTCGAGTAATAAAATCCGGTGGAATCTTTTTTTTCCTGGTGCTAATTACATTGCTACTCGGTCGTATGCAATTTATCTTTTGCATCCGGACGCAATTGCTTTGGTAAACCGAGTTACAATTGATCTACCTTTTCTCGTCTATCTATCTATAGTGTTTCTACTGTCAGTCGTGGCTGCGGAAGTGCTTTACCGAATCGTTGAGCTACCATTCATGAATATGAGGTCAAGATTTAAGTGGGCGGCATAAATGCACGTAAATTGGGGCGGGACTATATGATAAATGTGCAAGAAAACTTACGACCAAAAAAAGTACTAGCTCTCGATGCCGTATTCTTTACTTTATTTGTTGTTGGTATGCTCCTATTGCTAATAAACATTTATGGATTATTTCAGACAGTACGCAAACCGGGTTTAGGTGTTGTTGATCATGAAAAGCTTAGATTCATACCCGAAGAGGTATGGTCGTATACGACCAGTATGGAAGCTATTGATCAACTATATGAGTTAAGGTCGATAAGGGATATAGCCAAAAAAGCAAATCGCGTTGTTAATGAAAGCTTAGTTCATATTGATTGGATGGAGGTGGATCCTAAAGAGTACAGGCAGTTGGTTCCGATATGGGAAAACTACTTTTTGTGGGCTATTGGAACGTTTTCCGGGCTCCCTCAATTTGAACGGTATCACTATGCAAATTACAAGCGCAATATCCGACGTGGTATTGGTATTTGTGGCGACGCGTCTACAGTATTGTCCAGCATCTTAGATAACCACAAAATTGAAAATAGAATTGTGTCATTTAAAGGTCATGTTGTTGTCGAATTTGAAGACGATAAGGGTAATTGGCTGTTAGTCGACCCCGACTTTGGCGTTGAGATGGATGGAAGTCTTGAACAGCTTACACAGAACCCTGAGGATTTTAGGCGTTATTATATCGAAGCGGGTTACACCTCGACTGAAGTCGACTATCTTTTTGAAGCCTATAATACTAAATACGTAATTTTTGATGACACGCTTCACTTTATGACCAAACGCTACGTATTTGAAGAAGTTAGCTATATATTTAAGTGGCTGTTGCCTGTTGTTCTATTGCTTGGCCCTGGATTCTATTTCTTAATGACTAGAAAAGTACGAAACGGGACGTATCAATCGTGAGTACTCAGCACCTGCCTCTACGCATCCTGCACATCACCTTCAACATGGGCATCGGTGGGACCGAACAGGTTATTCGTCAGCTTGTTACTGGCCTCCCGAAGACGGGGTTCATAAATACAATAGCGTGTATCGACGGAAGTATTGGTGCAATAGGTGACCAAGTCAGAGGGCAGGGTGTTGATGTATTTAGCCTACGACGGAAGCCAGGATTCGATGTTGAATTGATAAAACAGATTCGCAACCAGATCCGAGAACGCAGTATCGACATTATTCACTGTCATCAGTACACGCCTTGGGTCTATGGCCTCCTGGCAGCGGTCGGCCTTAAAACTAAAGTTGTTTTCACGGAGCACGGGCGCTTTCATCCTGACCGGTATCGATATAAAGCAATGCTTGTAAACCCGCTATTGGCTTTAATGACGGATAAGATTATCGCGATTTCAGGTGCGACGAAAACAGCCCTATCGAGATACGAGTTCATTCCGGAAAAGTGTATTGAGGTTCTCTACAACGGCATCAAGGGGTTCGAGTTGGACCTTAGTGCTGTGCAAGCTCTCCGAAAGAATCTCGGGATATTGGAATCGGAGTTGGTTTTGGGAACCGTTGCACGGCTCGACCCCGTAAAAAATCAGTCTCTGATGCTAGATGCTTTCGCTGTCGTTTTGGAGCAATTGCCGAACAGTAAACTGCTGATGGTGGGAGACGGACCTGATCGAAACCTGCTCGAGGAGAAGGCTAAAGATTTAGGAATTGACAAGAATGTTATTTTCACTGGGTTTAAGCCAGAGCCAGTCAACTATCTTGCCGTCATGGATATTTTCCTTCTTAGCTCTCACACAGAAGGCACCTCAATGACGCTTCTGGAGGCCATGAGTCTTGGTGTTCCGGCAATTGCGACCAATGTTGGAGGGAACCCGGAAATCGTTATACACGGAGACACGGGCTTGCTGACCGAGCCTGATAATATAGGAAGCTTCGCGAAGGCAATACGACAGATGGCGGGTGACCGATCTTTGATGGATAGGTTTTCAAAAGAAAGCAAAAGGGTTTTCCACAAGGCGTTCTCCCAAGATCGAATGATTGATTCTTACAGCCGAATTTATAGAGATACGAAAGGTTCGACCGGACTATGAGTACGGTTAAAAAGCTATTTCAAAGCTCTGGCCTGTTAGTTGGAATCCGATTCTTTCAGCGTTCACTTGGGCTAATAAGCACACTAATACTTGCAAGACTGCTTACCCCTGAAGACTTCGGGATTGTTGCAGTATCTGCACTCATTATTCATTTTTCAGACGTCCTTTCCAATACCGGTATTCAGCAATATATCGTTCAGGCAGAGGACAGCAGTGACGAGACCGTAAATACTGCATGGACGCTAAATCTAGGCTTGAAAACAGTCGTTTGCCTGATTCTCTATATTTTGCTTCCGGGTATTAGTTGGTTCTATGACGATCCCAATATCATCTATGCTGTCGCAATTCTTATACCTGTAATATTTATAAGGGCTCTTGTCAATCCTGAACTCTATGTTCAGCGCCGCGAACTTAATTACGGCATTATCTTTAAAATAGGAGTGATCTCAAAGCTAATTAGTTTTGCGGCAGTTGTTGTAGTTGCTCTTTTGACGCAGTCTTTTTGGGCAATCATCGTCGGGGATATCATTGCGAGCCTAGCTAGCTTGGTTTTGAGCTACTCTTACTGCGAGAGACGCCCAAAACTGTCGGTGCGAAATATTGGGACGCAATGGTCGTTCTCAAAGTGGATGCTAGCCAGAGGCAGTATCGGTTATCTACGAGCACAAGCTGATACGCTACTAGTCTCCCAGTTTTACTCATTGGCGCAGCTGGGAAAATTTAATATAGCCCGTGAATTCACGATTATGCCTGCGAATGAAATCATTCAGCCGTCAGTAGAACCATTGTTAGCTACATTTTCGAGTGTACGATCTGACCACGTGAAGTTGCGTCAACAGGTGTCATTAGCGCTATTAGTTATCTCCATATTCACAGCTCCATTTGTCGCATTTATATACAAGTTTCATGAGCCAATTATTTATTATCTTTTAGGTGAAAGTTGGCTCGAAGCCGCTCCACTGATGCAAGCGATGACCCCGCTCTTGTTTGCATTCGCCCTTGGAGGAATTCTCAATAATATCTGTTTTGCCCTTTCTAAGGTTAAATTCGTTTTTTGGTACGACTTTCTTTCCTTGGTCGCCATATTCGGGGTTTTATTTTTAGCTCGTAGTATGAATTTAATTGATTTTATCTGGATGAGAAGCTTTATTGGTCTAATTTCTGTTGTTCTTTTCTTGTACTTTTGTTGTCGATTGATTGACGCAAGTTTCACAAAGCAAATTTTGTTCTTGACGCTGCCGTTATTGTTGTCTTTTTTTATAGTTATGTCAGTGAGTTTGTTTATTCCCCATAAAACTTTTTTATTTCTTTTTGCAAATAGTGTTGCATTCTTTGTTTTATATGGTTCTGCAATATTGGCTTTGTCGTTTATTCTATCGAAACGCAGTGAGGTATGGGCATACGTATTTGAATACAGCCTAAAGTTAATATATCTGCTTCGAAAAAGTAGCTTTAAACTATTAAAAAAGGAGTCTGAATGAAGATTGCCATATTCAGAACTGACTCTTCGACGCAAGATCCAGCTTCCTATAACTCCCAAGAAATGGGTTTAGCAAAAGGTCTTCAGCGGCTTGGGCATGTTGTCGATATAATTATCGCTTCGTCCTCAGGGAAGTATAGCGAGAAGACGGTTGATGAGTCAGACGGTACGATAAAAATCATTGAAATTCCATACCGGGTAATACCTTTACTTGGGGAGCCTGTTTATCTTAAAGCCAATATGGTTCTGAATAGGGGGGGTTATGACTACGTACAAATTAATGAAGAAGGAAATTTTGCCTCTTATCTGATAGCTCGAATTTGCTTTAAAAATGGGATTAAGTTTGGAATTTATCAAGGCATGTACCGTCTATTATCAGGTCGAAAATGGGCGCTTTACGAGGCTGTCCATCATAGGCTATTTCGCCCCCTTCTTAGCGCACATTCAGTAGGGGCGTTTTGCAAGACCTCTCAGGCAAGTAGCTATTTGAGCTCTAAAGGTTATCTGAACACTCACGTAGTACCGGTTGGGCTAGATTTTGAGAAATTTAGGATTCGTAAAACCCGCGATTGGAGAGCTCATCTAGATGTTGGAGCTAATGAGCAACTGATTGTTTACGTTGGAAGTATCGAAAAACGCCGAAATCCTCTGTTTATTGCTGAACTGGCGCACAAAGCGAATGCCGACCAGCATTTCGTGCTGGTTGGGGCCGGGCCTTGCCTTGTTGATGTAGAAACAGCCCAGAAGAAACTTAATCTGACTAATTTGCATTTGGTCGGACTGTTGACCCAGCAAGAACTCCCAGATCTCTATGAACAGGCGGATGTGTTTATTCTACCGAGCGACTACGAAATTTATGGGATGGCCGTGATTGAATCTCTATTTTTTGGCACACCAGTCATCAGCACACATACTGCAGGCCCAGTAGATATCATTACGGGTGATACTCACGGGCGAATTATTCCCACTCTTAACGTGGACGAGTGGATGGCAGGGCTCAATTTTTACAGAAGAGCATCTCAGGATTTACGTGGCAACGCAGAACGTACCGCCTACGCCAGAGAACGGTTCGACTGGGTACGCATTGCGCGAGGCTATCTCAGACTGGTCACGAAACTTTCGTAGAACTATTACGATCCTAAGGGTACGTAAGTATAAGTGTTGATGAGGTTAGCAGTGACAACTGGATACTTTAAGTTCAATTTTTTGATTTCAGTGTTTGCAATTTTTGCTTTAGCGTATCTAGGGTACCAGCACTATGAAGACTGCAAAGCTGGGGATAGAAGGGTTTCCTATTTTATTGATAACACAGAAATAATTCTACGCAGGCAGTTGATGGATATTCCGGAAACGGCGATACCTTTTTATGGTGACAGTCTAGTACACGGGCTTGCAGTTGGTCGAGCTGACCCATCTTTCCAGAACTTTGGAATTGGACATGATCATACAAAAAACCTTTATCGTAGGGTTCAGGAAGATCTGAAGCATCGAAAGTTATCAAATTATGCAATCGCGATAGGCATAAACGATCTAAGTCGGGGAGTCGCCGTTGATGACATTTATCAAAATATAGAGGCAACTATTAATTCTCTAAAGTTTGCGGAGTCAGTCTATCTACACACTGTTTTGCCGGTTTCGGCTAGCCGGACAAAGGCTGGTGAATTGAATGAAAAGGTACGAGATGTTAATGAATCATTATCAAAACTTTCGGAGAAGTATGAAAACGTGGTTTTCGTTAATACATACCGAGAGCTAGCAATCGACGGTTTTCTCCCTGAGCACCTTCACATCGGCGACGGATTACACCTAAATTCGGAAGGCAGTCGTAAATGGATTAAAATTCTATCGTCGGCATTGCCGCGATAGATGCCTTAGATAATGGAAAAGTTTGAATGGTAGCTAAAAAGAAAACTAACCTAACCCAGTTGACATGGTTACGAGGTATTGCGGCTTTTTGGGTGATCTGTTCTCATGTGAACAGAGCTACAGAAGTGGCGTACACAGAAAAAGATACTGTTTCCAGTAGCGTTCTTCTATCGATTTTCGATTTGGGTACTTTGGGTGTTGCTCTTTTCTTTACGCTCAGCGGCGTGACGCTTTTTATAAGTAATAGGGATATTTCAACCGAGTCCCCAATTCGATTTTATGTAAAACGATTTTTTAGAATCTGGCCTGCATATGCTTTTGCATTAATTATATATATATGTGCTGGGTTTCTATTCAGGGAGTGGTATGTTGGTGATCCGAAGTACTGGGTTGCTGATCAGTTTACAAAGGACTACACCGTAAAGGATGTATTGATGTACTTATCTTTGTCTTTCAATATCTCTGGAACAGGAGGTTTGTTTAATAACGCTTTTTGGAGCCTGCCTGTTGAGTTCCAATATTATCTGGCATTTCCCTTGATTGTTTTGCTCTTAAGATTCGTCGGTATAATAGGTCCGGTGTTGTTAGGAGCTTTTGCATACTTGTTATATCGTAGCGGTGCTGTTGATTTGAGTAGTAATTTATTGCTTATTTTTGCTTTTACATTCTGTTCGGGCGCGTGCATTGGTTCCTTGTATAAATCGAGTGATTTTAGATTTAATTTGTGGTTCTTTATTTTAACCACTTTTACAATTATTTTAATGAATGTTCTCATGGTTAACCAGATAGTGCCTATTGAGATGTATATTTTTATTCCTAATGAGTGGGTGTTTTTTGGAATTTCGTCGGTTGCTTTAGTTGCACTGGTTACCTTTTCGGATATAGAGTTGCCGAGTAAATTGGATAGATTTTTAGAGCATTATGGTAAGGTTTCTTATAGTACATACCTATATCATAATCTTGTTATTGCTTTTCTGGTTGTAGGTATATCTTATTTCGAAATTCATAACTCGAGCACAAGGTTGATATATATGATTATTTTTTCATTTTTGATAACTCATGCTATTTCTTTGGTTTCTTATAAGTTTATTGAGAAGAAGTTCATTAATTTTGGCAGAATCGCTTCAAACTATAGTTTTAATAAGAATTAATAAAGCATCAAACTTGATATGATTTGTTATTTTATTGTTTAAGGTTATTTTAAGTCTTTTGTGTTTATGAAAATTTAATTTTAACAACGGTCGGTGCGAGTATGATTACTTATATTACGGCGGCATATGGTGCGTTTTATTTGAATGTCGCATTAAAGGGGTTGCTTTTTAGCTTTTCAAAATATAACCCAGACAATAAAATTCTGGCATATGTTGATAGAGAACCAGATTGGCCCGTTCCTGCTAACTGTGAAGTTATCGAAATCCCACGAGATATATTGAAATCTATTGTAGATGGTGACGGTAGTTTCTTCTCACGAACCTCTTTTAAGTTCTCGTTAATGCTTGAGGCATATAATTACAAAAACTCTGGTGTGTGTTGGATTGATTCTGACTCGGTAGTGTTGGCAAATTTGGACGATTATATAAATCCTAAAAATGTTAGTGTTGTTCCGCATGGATCCTGTGAAGATCAAGAGCTTTTTGACTGTGGTGGCGGGCTTGAGGTTGAGGGGAAGAGTTTCGCGATTGGAGGTTTGTTCTATGTTCCCGAGAAAGCCGATATAGAGCTATTAATTAGTATGGTCGAAAAGCGGATGAGCTGGCCTGAAGATAGAGGAGCTTATTGGTTTTCTGATGGTGAACAGTGCCTTATTAACCACTTGGTTCAGGCAGAGATCTCAAGGGTTGATTGGCTAAGTAGTGACGAAACAGCGATATTTAATTGGTCCTTTCTGGAGCACCGTCACCCCGTTCCGTTCGATGGGGGGCTAGCGAAAATTGAGAGTAGGCCAGAAGGGTTTTTCGTTGATGGTAAAAAAATAGCCATATTGATGTGGACGAGCTTGATGCTACGACGTCATTTTAAGCAGGGCTTCAGGTCGATGGATTCAATGGTTGCAAAAAAGTTCCGTTCAGACTTCTATCGACTCGACAACGACGGCGTGAAAGCATTTTTGCTTCAGTCTGCTTACCTTGCATACGATTACTTCGATTTTGACAGCCTTCGAAACTAGTACGTCTCGAATTAAGCATTAGGAACCTACGGAGCAGGTTTTTATGTTTTTGTGTTATAAGTGGTTACATTTATATAAGAATGTACCAAAAAAGCTACAACTTTAAATTGATTAAAAGTTGGGCAAGTCGTACATTGACATAAATATGTTTTGCCGCAGGTTTTGTTCTCTCTGGGTATTGAGGAGAGTATAAATTGCTACAATCTGGAGAATTTATGAGACTCAAAACTATTCTAAAGCCCTGTGTTTTGGGTATTGTTGTGGTATCCAGTGCGCTCGCCTTTAATCTCAGTGCAGAAGTCATTTTCGAGGAAAATTTCGACGATCAGCCGGACTGGACTAGTGCTATGCACAGCTCATCAACGGTCCAGAGAGCCGCAACTGACATCATCCCAACTGGCTGGTATTCGATTCGCCAAGACCCCAAATGGGCGCCTTCGACAGGACACCCAGACCGACATGAAACCATCGAGATCCTTGCGTCCAATGCAGATAAAGCTCGAGGCGGTACGGGTAAGAGTTTTGTGAGTTACCGAGATAGCTTCGATCAAAATTACTGGCCATCCGAGTCAATGTTACTCAAGTATTTTCCAGTTGGATTTGACCAGATTTACGTCGAGTTTTGGATTCGGTTTGATCCTAATTGGACGCGCTCATTGGCCGGAGGTCTTACTGGTTCAGTGTCCAAGATGTTTCGAATATCAAGTTGGAGCGAAACCGGGTCAGAGTATCAAGCATTCCCTGGGGGTGATCTTGGTCCTATGGCAATTTGGGACTACAGTATGAACACATACGGTATGCGAGCTGGTTTGGCTTTGAGAGGAGGGCCGCATGGTGACAACTACAAATTCACACAACACGATATACCCGATATTGGGCACTTTATAACACCGGGAAGTCTCGGCGGATTCAATATCAGTCTTAAAAGCCATCTTGATGGTATGGGGGCAAATGGAGAGAATCCAAACCTACCTGATCGTGTGAACGGAGGTCTTTTGAAAGATTCATCTGGGGTTGTTGAGCATGATCAGCTTTTTGGCTCGGGAGACTCTTGGACGAAGTTAGGTTTCTTCGTAAAAATGAATTCTGCGCCCGATCGCAAAGATGGTGAGTTTCGTATGTGGTTGAGTGATAAGCAGATAATTGTCAGCAAAAAAATTCCCTGGATTCGATCTTCCAATACTCAAAATCAAAATGCAAAATGGAATATAGTTGCGATAGGCGGAAATGACTATTTTCGTACTTATCCCGATACAGATCGCCATGAGGAATGGTATTCAATTGATGACCTAGTCATTCGTAACGATATTCCAAGTTATCTTGAATCTCAATTCCATAACGGTTCAGGAAATATGCTTTCGCCTAACCCGCCTGGCGACATAGGTGTGAAGTAGTTTATTTTAAATATTTCAAGGTGCTTTTTATTAGCCCAACGCTTCGTCCAACTAAATATATAAAATCTAATAAGTAGATTTTGAAGATGTTCTCTAAGTTATGCTTTCTGTTTTTTGACCTGCTTAATCTTTTTATCGTGAGTATTGTTGGTATTGATAGTGTCAAAATTAAGTATATCAGGGACATATTTGAATTTTCTATGAGCATGCTAGCGGTTAATGAGGTCAGACTAATTATAAAAAAAACAGTTAGATAAAATGTAACGTCCTTTTTTGTGTCGACCCAGTTTTGAATGTAGTTTTCTGAATGCCATATTTGGCGAGAAATAAACTGCTTTATGGTTAGTGGGTTGCCTAGGTGGATAACATTTAGTGCTTTTTTCATTTTGATGGTGTAACCGAGAGCCCTCAAAGTTACAGAGAGTTTTGTATCTTCGCCAGAGGAGATCGTCTCGTCGAAACCACCGACAGTTAAAAAATCACTTTTTTTAATGAAAATGCAGCATCCTAAAAGTTCTCTCGGAGGTTCCTTGTTCTCTAGCAACCAGGCTCTCTCAATCCAATGGGGGTCTAATCGTAAATCGCAACCGCCACCATAAACTGAGTCATCAGAAGAAAGAGATTTAACTCCCTGTGTAACCCAGTTTTTAGGTGCAATGCAGTCAGCGTCTATGAAAGCTAGGTAATCCCCGCGAGCTCGTTCTGCACCTGCATTTCGTACGGCACCTACTGGCCCTTCTTTATGGTCGATAATGTTGACCTTGAACTCTTCGGCTATTTGGCGAGTGCGATCCTTTGAGTTATTATTTACAACTATTATTTCATATTTTTCTTTTGGGTAGTCTTGTGTTTGGAGAGAGTTTAAACATTCCTCTATGTAATTTTCCTCATTGTGAGCCGGAACAACAATAGTAATAAACGTTAATCTCATGTTTCATTCCTATTTATACGTTTGAACGAGATATCCAATTAATCAAAATGGATATATAAACAAGAATCATTATTCATAGTTACTTTATTCGCTGCACACTTTTGAACTTTCCATTGGGACCTCGAGGTATTGCGGAGACAGTTTCCACTGTTACCCGAAGCTTTGCGCTCGTGCGATTTAAGAAATTGTTTTTAATTATTTCTTTATCTATTTCCGACAGTGTGGAGTTAGCAACTATTGTGATAGTGCAGTGATCCGGAGCATCCTGAGTAACTTGAGCCTCTGAAACGCCATTCAACGCTTTAAAAATATGATCTATACGACCGATCTTTCTTCCATCTGGTGTTTCAATATAGTCGTCTACGCGACCATAAATTGCTTTCAGCTGGTGAACGGTGCTGCCTGATTTGAAGTCTGATTGGCGTTCGGCTGTATCTCCAAGGTCATATCGGAGTAGGGGCATTGTTGTATTTGTTAATGTTGTTGCAATTAACTTTCCGGCCTCGCTTACGTCAGGTTGTGATAAGAGTTCGGTTATTCCTATAAGTGGGTTTAAACGATAAACACCGCTCTTATCTTGACCGGCGAAAAGCACGTATTCCGCGGTGCCATAATAATCACTAACCTTGCAATCGAACACACCCTCGATAATTGCTCGTTGCCACTCAAGGAGGGTCTCTGAGTTGGTAATGATAGCCGTTGGGCGAAATGCTGGTGAAACGCCTGTGTTTTTGTAATGTGTTGCAAGGTCGCAGATAGCAGACGGATAACCTATAAGTTCGGCGGGTTTAAATCGGTCCAATTCTGCGCGGTACCAAGAGAATGTCTGGCTGTTGAGGTGGTAGCTGGAAAACAGCTTTTGGTTTTCGGCCCGGTTCATTCTGGCAAATGGGGGCGTCATATTGGTGGCCGGTTGAACCATTCTTCCAGCGAACGTTGCGCGTTTTGCGCCAAATGGAACACCGTGGCTCTCTTCATGCTCTACCAGCAGCGCCATAGCAAGCTTGTAGGTTTCTTCGTTGACCATGAGTGCCAACGGCGTGCCCGTGCTACCGCTCGTGTGCTGAAGCATAAAGGGTTTTGTGCCGGGCTGTCTAAATAGTCGCGAATGCTCTTTGAGTGTCTGTTTTTGGAGAATTGGCAAGCGTTTAATGTGCTCTGTTGCCGTAATGTCGTTTTCGTGGATCCCATGCTCCGCAAATTGTTGCTGGTAGTAAGGGATATTTAAACGACAATGCTTCACCATTTCGTGCAGACGCTCGCTTTGGTATGCCTCGGTCTCTTCTGAGCTCCAAGATCGGCTGACGCGAACCTTTTCCATAATGTCGCGGTAGAGCGATCCTGAGTAACGCTTATGGTACAACTTGTATCCATAAGCGGACACTAATAAGTTCTGCAAGAGGGTCGGTGAGCGGTAGTATATTGCTTCTGCAAAGCTCTTCATTATTCGGCCACCTGTGATGGCTTGGGCGAATAGGCTGTGTTGGGTTTTAAGCGATTGCTGATACATTTCGCCGGGTTGCCCGCCAGAATATCTCCCCTGATTGTAGGTTTAGTGAGGACGCTGCCTGCCGCAAGTATGCTCTGGTCTTCGAGGCTCGCCATCACTAGTGCAGTGTTTCCTAACCAGCAGTCTGCCCCTATTCGGACTTTTTCAAAGTGGCCGCCTTGCTCCTGAATGGGTTTCGTAATATCTGAAAATTCATGTTGGTTACTTCCGCTTAAAACATGTACTCCACTACCGAGTAAAGTGTTTTCTCCGATCGAGCACATGCCAATATTACACTGAGGCCCGATGTAGACCCCTTTTGCGATATTTGTGTTGCGATGGGATAGTATCGTCAAAAAGCCCACTGATATTTCGTCAGAGGTGTCTGGGCAGGTAAGGTGGTAGAAAGCGGCACGTAAGTAGGTCCCAAATTTTCCAGGTATAAGGCTTAGACCCTGCGAAAATGACATGAACACGCTATCAGTATTACCAAACTGAGCGAATAGCAAGAAGAGCAAGTACACGGGGAATGCGAGGGCCCGAAAGACTAGTTTCAGGAAGCGTTTTAAAGTCTGCATATTAAGTGCGATCCAATCGAGCTTCAATCCAGGCACGCTCTTTTGATGGCCGGAATGTGAGTGCGCCCCGAACCAGTCTGGTAAATATTCTATTGATCAGTGCTCCCCAAGTTAGAATTGGAGGCTTACCTGACGCTGCTTTTGAGGGTTCGCCTGACAACTTGAACACATCCTTCATTGAGCTTGTCTGATGGGGGCCATAATTTTGCATCAGTATAATCAGAATCCTTGAATAGTGCTTTTGTTCACTTTTGGCTAGCGTTTTAACGATTTCCTCTAACCACTGGTGTCCTCTATTCTGGAAGCTTTTTGCGTTCACCGAGCTCAGCTCTGCTGCCTGAAACATCAGCATCGCTTTGCGTATATCCTGGGCTACCCAAGTATCGTTGGGAAATTCAAGTTGCTCAGGATCTGACAGGAAAGGGCGCTCATTCTCCAGCATCCAGTTGGTGTAATGCATGAATGCCTCGTGCGCGTATACCAAATGGGCATCAGTATCGCCGAATTCCATTTTGATGTGCAGGTACCGGGCAATACTAGTCATCAGTATCAGGTATGACCAGCCAGTTTCCACGTTCAGCAAGTTTCGTTCATCTATATTGTCTAATGGGTGAATGGTTTTGCTAATCACATCTTCTGCATGTTTGAGCCAGTTTCCGTCAGGCTCTAATAGCGATGCGTCCAGGAGGGCGTTGATATAGTTGCCTGTACCTCTGGTAAACGGGTACTGGTGGATGGATGTTTGCTGGCCTTTAAGTAGAGCTTTTAACTTAGGCAGATCGTGCTTCTTTACGGCAAGGATTTGCTCTAATAGGCCGCCTTGACCTTCGTGGGAAATTCGAATCCAATTTGCTAGTTGAAGAACTGCATCCCGTGAAGCTTGCGAACCGGTCATGTAATGGTGATAAAGCAACCCGGTAGTGTAGCAGTGCTCAGCCGCTGGTCCGCCACCTGTTTGTCCCGGCGTCGAACTTGTGTCATTGAGCTTTGAAAAAGTTCGGTGAGTAGCCGTATGGGCATCAAGATAATGATCGGTATGCCAGAATAGGCCATTATTGTATTCTGCTCGATCTTCCTCAGTGTGATAAATGTCTATATCTGCAACATGGCGTGCCAAATCATCCATCAACTCAAACCAGCGCCTCTCTCCAGTGAGTGCGAATTGACGCGCAAAGCCGTATATTGCGTCGTACTGGTTGTTGTAATGGGATATGAAAGGCTCTTCATTTTTGGCCTGATAGAGGGTTTCATGGTCTGCAAAGATATCGCCAAAGTTGCGCCAACCAAATTCGTCAATTATTTCTCTTTTTGCAAAAAAGTTAGACTTTCCTTCAAGTCCTTCGGCAATGAGCTGGTCTAGCAGGCTAGGTTGTTTATTGGCTTTAAACCAAGGGAAAGCGCCAGACAGCTCATAATACTCTGGGGCAATTGTTGGTATCAAAGGTGTGTAGGCCATTGCAGGTAAACTGGAATTTCCCTGATGAGCCATGAGGTAGCGCAGAGTCTTCCTTTCGCCGCCTTGTAGTTCGTAGGCACTCTTCGCATCTTTTGGGAAGAGTGCAACGGTAACCTTGTTTCCTTTTTTCCGAAGGCTTGTTGGAAAGTTCTGCCAGAAGTGGGGTATTGCCAACTCCAGCTGTCCATAGCTGTTATCTATACTTATTAGAGGGTTTGCTCGCCTACCTTCGAGTTTGATGTTACCCGTACTAGTGAGGCGGTATCCACAGAATTGAGTTGTTATTTCACCGTTCGCGCCTACGTGATTTCGACTTCTCCAGTTGTCCCCACCACTTGAATCCTGATAAAGATTAAAGCTTACAAGGTCAATAGCGTAAGAGCCTTCATCGGTAGCCTGTGGGATGACCTTGGCGCGGCTTGGGCCAGATACGGTTGTTTCTATCGCAAGTTCGCGGAAGTGTAAGGAACCTGAGTCACCTAAATCCCACAAGCCGCCCGGATGTCGGGCGCGTCTGGGATTATGTGTTACTAGCTCTACCTGTACTAGGCTAGTTTCCGGAAAGATACGTAGCTCGCACTCAAACCTTGCAAGTGGCTCGCTGAGCTGGTTTATCCATTGGCCCTTTAAGACTGCTGCCACAAATACTGGGCCTGTATGGGTGATTTCCCAGTCCGTATCCGGTTTTGCCAAGCATGCTATATTGTTCTCATCGTTTAAGATCACGGTAGACGGTGTGATGTCATCGTTGTGCGCGCGGACCTCCCAAGACAGGTCGTCTTGTTGCAAGACAACGCTACCTATTGAAGTTGGTATGGCTGTGCCCCTAGTTTCAGGCGTAACAAAGGGTTCTGCTGAATGGAGCGGTGTTGCGCCGCGTTGGGCTAGTACTAAGTCCTTCCTTTCGTTCGGCTCTAGACTTATAAGAAAGCAAGCATGAAGCCACCTAATGCTACCGTCGGGCCAATAAGCGAGAGGTAGAAATTGAACCGTGAGCGTCTCATCTCCATCAGTAAGCGAAACATTCTTTACAGTATGAGCCATACTTTTTGGTAGCGGAACACCAACACTTACAGGCTCCCGGACCCTGGCGATGCCGTCTTTTTCCTCTAATCGAAATACTATATTTTTCATAAACCTTCTTACGGCCGACCTCCCTTTTGGGACATAGGATAGTCTGTCAGCGTAGTAACATAAAGCTACAATGACTCAGTAACACCCGAAAAAAATGACGCAGCGGTGCACTGTTCAAAACTAGCTATGAGGCGTTTACAGTTTAGGCTCATTTTATGGCTTTTATCTGACCGTCGGGCAACATTTTCCATTCGTCTTCTGGGCGAATCTGAAGCGGCCTCGATGATAACGCGAAAAAAGTCATCGAGTCTTTGCTTTTGATCTCCTTTTATTATTCAGTGTGGTTGTGGTGGCCGAAAACTGGGATTTTAACAAGCTAACCGTGGCTTTGGATAAGTGATAATCAACTGTCTTTATTTTACAAATCATGTCCATGGTAGATCCTGCATCTATACCATGTACTTGATTATTCGGTATTCTATTAAGCATTCGGTGTTTAGACCAAATGTCTGAATTAAGTGATTCTATCGTGGTTTCAAAAAAATCTGTTGAGTAAAGATGATCATAGTTGAACCACCCAAAGTTAGAGCGATTTTTTTTGATTTTAAAAAATGTTTTTTCAAAAAGTATGCGTAATATTCTTGAAACCTCCTGAGTAAAAATCGAATGTTTAGCTTGAGTCAATGTGGCCGCCATCGGGAAGTTTAATAAACCCGGGTTGAGCTTTGAAATTACACCTTTGGTTAATCTATTTTGTATTCGTTGATCGAACGGAATACTGTATACAGTTTTTATAAGGTCGGGATGGCTAAGGGGGGAGTAGTAACCATGAAAGGCTTGAGCCAATATTGGCTGTTTCATCATGTACTGTCGACTAATGTGGTCATAGTTGAATTTTTCAATTGCAAAAGATAGGTCATTTGTCTCGTTCAAGTACTTATCGAGAGTGTCGTGTATATTCTTTGTTGTTGTATTTGCTAGCTCGCGGAAAAGCTTACTTCCCTTGTCACTGGTAAACCAGAAGCTTTTAGGCGCTGTCGTGCTTTTCTTGACGTCGTTTATTATTTTTTCTTTAGATACTATTTTGGGGTTTATAGTGTGTAAGGAGTTAATAATTTTCTGAAATCGAGTGCCCATGCTGGGAAAGCCGTTGTGCCCACCCATTCTGGCACCAATCACTCCGCTGGCGATGGGTAAGCATAATGTCTCTGATATAAATCTGCTGGATATGTGCCAAATTGGCCAAAGGCAGTGGCCGTGAAGCTCTAGCATCTCATCGAGCAGCTTTGTATCGATCACCATCCCTTTCACGTCTTTGAAATAGTGATCCATGCGTAGAGTGCCTGTGAGTTTTTTTGCAATAGTGCACTCCCGGCTGGAAATGTCTCCGTGGGTGTAAGCAGCAGTGATTGGAGACTTTTGAGTTGCGAGTAGAGCTCTGGAATCCCAGCCGGCTGAAGTCATCAGTACCATGGGGCTGTAGGTCTGCATAACGTTATAAAGTAGGTTTGAGACAGCTCTGGTGTTGCTTGCTAGTGATTCCGTATTCGTTGCATGAGGTGCTGAGTCGGCAACTAGTTTCTTTAGCTCTAGAGACTCTGTGTCAATCTCTATTCTTTGGTTTGGCAGAGTTTGAAAAATATTCTTGAAGAACGAGCTTTCCCCTAATGTGTAACCAAACGATAGGTAACAATGAATGGCTACCCAATCGGGGCAATCATTTTCTTTAACCAAGTTTTCCAAACGGTTTGATATTTGAACCGTTGAGCCGCTATATCTATAGTAAACTGGTTCGGCGCCGATTAAGTCAGATGTGACGATCACCTTATTTCTTGTAATAGAGTAGGTTATAGAAGTTCCGTTTATTGGCGTGTCGAAATCTATGTCTTGGCTATCTTTTCTCTCGCCGAAGAAGAGCTTGAACTCCCCGGACTGCTGAGGTTCGTGGCGGATATAGAATGGATTGGGATCCTGCAGTTGGAGAAACGCCTGCGCGTTGAGGGCGTGAGTGGCGGGGCGCTGATAATCATGCCTTTCGATACGCAGAAGAAATGAGTTTGGCTTCAACATTTTTGCCCTTCCTTGACTCTTGGAATATCCCAAGGATTTAGCATAGCAAATATTTGGAGCTGCTCTATGTCGGTCTCAAAAATCTCAGGTATGTTGTCGGCTCTAGCTTTGATTGCGTCAGCATAATTTACGCACTTTTCGGCGAATTTACGTTCTATGGATCTTAATAATCTTTTTAATTCTAAAGGTGGGTCCTTTTAGTTCATTTTGTTTTTTCAAGAAAGGCTAAATCTTCCTTAAAAAACAACATACCGCCGCAGGCGGGATATTTATACTGCCTGTGCGTCGAAGATACTTACACCTTATGCCTCAGATCTGCTGAGCTATCGTTATAGGTCGCTTTACATGGCTGAAAATTAACCAATTCCTGCTCGTGGCATAGAAGATGCTTGTTTTCTCCTAGCGCTGACGTGCTGATCACGAAGTACGGCTGCCAGCGTCCACTTTCAAGGAGATACAACAATGAACAAGTCCCTTAAAAGAACGCTTTTATCATCCCTTATTGTGCCTTTCGCTTTAGGTGCCCAATCTGCCAGCGCTGCTTTGGTTACCGATTGGGGGTTTAGCGTCACTAACGTGTTTGAGAATGTGACTGACACTGGAGGTACTGGTAGTGTCGACGGAGAGGGCTCTAACCTTCTCGAGTGGGGCGTTGGTCCGGGGCCTCAGTCATCGGTTACAATTAACGATGTCAATGCGGTTAATGGGCTAATCACGGGTGGAGGTTCTGTAAACGGTGGAGTATTCACTCACACCAATAACATTCTTCCCGCTGAAGGAACGGCATTGGATAGCTTTGATTTGACGTCTGAACTAACATTGACGCCGTTCGCTCCGTCTGCGCCGTCGCTTCCTCCAGCTTCGACAACGTTTAACAGTTTCTTCATAGAAACTGCAAATGGTGGCGCATGTGTAGAACCAATTGGCCCCGACTGTGCTGATATTTTCACCATTGCAGACGTGACTGGCGCAGAGCTCACTGTAGATGGCACCTACGAGTTTGCTTCGTCATTTAACTATGATGGTTACACGTACACGCTATATCTGGCGTTGGCTGGCCTGACTACCTTGGGTGACCCTAGCTGTTTCGCAGCGGGCGCTCCCAGTGGGTGTGTGGGGCTCGTGACCGAAGAAAGTGCTGTCAATAACTTCCAGACAAGCTTCAGAATCACTGCGGTAGAGTATGTCCCCGAACCCGGCACCTTAGCCCTACTAGGAATGGGCCTCGCAGGTCTTGGTTTTTCACGCAGGAAGAAAGCTGAAAAGTCATAACGTTTAAGTTGTACGCCTAAAAACAAAGCCCCCGCTTAAAAACGGGGGCTTTTTTGATTGTGCAGTGCTTACGCAGCCTGCACCTCATTGATCGTATGACCGTTACTAGGTTGGTCTGGTAAGTATCGTCCTGAATCGGTTATCAAAGACCAAACATCTGGCCGGCGTCTTTTTATGCCATCAAGCAGCTTGGTTGCGCTCGTGAAGGCTGGTCTGCGGCGGCCGTGGTACTCGATTATGGGGCCGACATGATCAAACTCCACGCCGCATCGTTTTAATAATCGCAGTTGCGCTGGCTCCATTACGGCCATCCAGTGAGTTATCCCGTGTTTGACCGACATTTGAAGAATAGCGGCGAACAACCCTAGGCTTATGTATGGCATGGCCCGTTTGCCATTTTCTGAGTCACAGTAGTAGGCGGTGTCGCTGATGCCTGAAACGGTTTGTTCTTCGTTGAGGCGTCGCCGAAACTCCCGGCTAACAGCCATTCTTGATATCTCGGCGATTTGGTTGCGCGGCGCATTGGCGACGGCCTGCTGCGCTGCTCGGCTCATGTGTTTAATGCAGCCTTCCATGGGGAAGTCGGCCTGCTCAGGGTTGTCGCCAGCCATCACAAGACGAACAGTGGCAACGCTATCGCCCGTTTTTTTGTGGCGAATAAGTGCGTGAACAGATCGCTCGTCGTACTCATCGTGTTCCCGCTTATCAAGAAAGCAGTCGGGGTCTTCAAAATGCCGGTCTACACAGTAAACCTGATATCTCACTTCAAAAACTTCGTTAACTACTTCTGGAGACGTCGCCAACTCAACGTGGAAGACGGAGTTGAAGATGGTGCTGACGTTTTCATTGAGTTGTTGGCCTGTTGGCATATAGAGAACCTCGTTAAAGCTCGGTACGCTTAGTACTGGGAACGTAACGCCCGGGTGCTAGGATTGAGTTTGGGTCGATGGCGGCTTTGAGTTGGCTGGAAAGCTCTGAGAACCCAAGGCTACCGTTATTGAGGATGTCCAT
The DNA here is from genome assembly GCF_016597725.1 of Marinobacter sp. 1-4A. Lineage (GTDB taxonomy): Bacteria > Pseudomonadota > Gammaproteobacteria > Pseudomonadales > Oleiphilaceae > Marinobacter. The sequence goes on along the minus strand of NZ_VCGY01000001.1, from coordinate 118,734 downwards.
GGCGTGGATGTTTAGGCGGTAGGGTAGAAAGCCTTCCTTTTGCCCCTCTTGGTACAGCGCGCGATAACAATCGTTCGCTCGTGTGGTCGCTTCTGCATCTTTACGATCAAAGAGCAGGGGGACAGTAGAGTCGAAACAGCGATCGTTTATTGTAGTTAGTGTTATGAGTGGGTTAATGCCGTACTGCGGGCAAACACGTTCAATCATATCGATATAGCGGCGTGCGTCTTTTCCCCGTATCGGAACCAGTGGTGCAAACCAAATGAGCCCGCAACCATCCCGTGCGGGGTTTTTGGGTTGCCCCGGTGGCGGTAAGTCGCCTGAACGCCAATACGCCAGCGCGAGTGCCACATCGTTTGGCGTACCGTGCATGATTTGCAGCGCGCCGGAGAGCGTATCCGCCATACCTCGTACTTTGGTGGCAAACTTGCCCGGCAGCAGGCGGGCGGCCTTCTGGGCCATATCAACTTTGCGTTGGTTGATGAATATAAGCCGGTCGGTAACAGGGCCAAGGAGCCGCCTTAGTGTGCGCCGAGCCGCTTTGGCCACTTCCTTTGAAGCATAAATTGCCCCCACCCCGCTCCATGCTGGTACGCCATGTCGGCGGGCTAAGTCTTCGACCACGTTTTCAGGTAGAACGCCTTCAACTGCCTTATCTTCAGGGAAGGGCGTCATCATTGAGAGCATGCGTTGGCTATTGAGAAGGTTAATGGCAACGACCGATCCGCTCAGTGCTCGTAGCACATTTCTTACGGTCGGTACCAAGGCTTCCAGTTTGGGATCGTCTTTGGTGGAAAAGAAAAAGGCCGTTACGGTTTCAGGTGCGGGCGCCAGAGCGAGGGTGATGCTCACCACCACGCCAAAATTTCCTTGGCTAAAAAGCCCGTCGAGGTAGGGGCCAAGGCCCCACTTGAACAGCCCGTCCACTTCCGCTCCACCAAGCTCGCTGAGGGGCGTTCGGTAGAGCGTGCCGTCTGGCAATATGGCTTCGATTTTTGTAACTGCCGCAAAGTGGTCGGTAATGGGGGTGATGCCGTAGCCCCGCTCAAGGGCGTTTCCAAGGAGGCTACAAGTGGGCCCTGCGCCGGTTACCGGGACTAAGTAATCGCCATCGTGGCTGTCTAAAAACTCCCTCAACGCGCCTTGGGTTACCCCCGGTTGAACCGTAACCACGCCCATTTCAGGATCAAAATCTGAAATTCCGTCGAGTTGGCTGAGATCAATAATAACGCACCCGTCTTCGGTTGGGTTGGCGCTGCCATAGCCCCAGTTATTGCCTGTGCTTACCGGATAAACGGCTACCTGCCATCTTTGCGCCACCTGAAGTATTGCCGACACTTGTTCCTTGGTTTTTGGGCGAAGCACAGCTGGAATGTGACGCTCCACTCCCATAGTAGAAGCACCGAAATCTTTTGGGCCTGCCGCGATGACGCCCGATTCACCAAGAATGGCTGCCCATTCGGCGAGTGCAGACTTTATAGAGGTACTGTCCACTGGCGCTTCCACAGTTAGTCGGTGAGTTTATTGGGCCTTTCTTTACAGCTTCCTGCCAGATTGTTCAGTAATTACACAATTATTATAGTTGAGATAACGCCTACAGCACATTTCATCTGCGAGGTAGTTCTGTGGACAATCCGAATAGATGATCGGAAACAAAACAGAGAGTTGGAGAGAAGTTAGGGAAAAATGAAGATGTAAATTTTGTTAAATAATGTTAACTGGGTGCGAGTTCAATTATGTTTGGCTTGAATCGAAGCCATTACGGTGTGCATTTTGGGGAGCAGGGTGGTGCAATCTCGAGGGCCGCAGAGTGTTTGAACGGTAACAACGGCAAACCGTGTTTCGCCTGCAAGGGTGGCGGGGATCTGGAGTAGTTTTGCGTTGCGGTAACTCCAGCTCTTTTTTGAGCCCACTCTGTACCATTGGGCCATAAGAACTCTATCTCGGCTTAGGATATTTCGATAAACACTCAGGCCGGGTTCCAGTTGGGCTTCCACGTGCCAAACTGAGGTGTCGAATTGCTTTGGTAGATAGGGTACGAGCTTCTCATCAGGGTTTGCTTTTTGGCTCTGTGCGAAGGATATCCACATAGTCCCGGACTGCCAGATCTGCTCATTTAGAGTATCCGGAAGGGCGATAGGCAGGGGAAGTTTTCCGGTTTGGGTTTGACGAAATTCCGGTGGTGTAATGGTCCATTCAGGCTTTTGGTTGGCGGTGTTTTGGATCAGCAAAAGTGCCAGTGGGCCAAGAGCTACGGCTACTGCAACCGCAAGGATACCTTTTTTGTAAAGGCGGCCATTAAGCGGGCTTTCTTTCGTAATGCGCCTTCGGACTGGGGAAAAGTACAAGGCCGGAATAATGAAGGCGCCAAAAACGACCCAGCCCATGGTTTCGTGATCTGCGAGCATCTCGCTTTGCATGTTAGTTTCGTAGGCGACGACGACCAAGATGGTGATTCGCACCCAATTTGCGATAAGCCCAAGTAAAGCGGCGACCATTAGGGTGGTTAGCCAACCGCGCCAGCGGTAGTCGTTCAGAATGGATGTCATCATGGCCAGCAAGACGGAAATTGCGAAATAGCGTATACCTGAGCACCCGTCTGCGATAATTAGGCGACCGTAGGGCAGGGTAATGCTGTTGCCTTCTATGAGAGCTGTCATGCCAAACCAGCTCACCCAGGTTCCGACAACGACGCTGGCAATTTCTACAAGCGCTGGAACTAGGTCTGCCCAAATTGGCAGTGATAGCGATAAAAGCAGTGCGTAGGGAACAAAGGTTAGTGTTCTTGGTAGTCCCAGAAGTGCCCAGGCTGTGGTGATTAACCCGACTGGAAGCAGCAGATAAGCCAGAGTATCGATGCGAACCAATTCAAGGAGTGCCCAAGCCAAGGTTGTGGCAACCAGTAGAACGGCACCCGCAAGATGATAGGGCTTCGATAGCGTATGGCGCTCGATAGCTGCAGGCGGGTGAATGATCAGCAGGCCAAGGTAAATAATAGCTGTCGCAAGGCCATGAGCGAGAACTTGCTCAAACTCAAGCCAAGCTTGTGCGAGCCGTATCCAGGTTGGGTAGAAAATTAGTAGCGCAACGACTGTGACGACTAGATAAGGTCTGGAGAGGGGTAAGTTGTTGAGTGTTTTCCTTAACATTGTTTATCCGCCAGACTACTAGCCAGTTCACTGGGTGCTGTTCACAAGATACTGCCTAAGACCTATACATAAAGCTAAAGTTCAAAACAAAAAAGCCAGCCGAAGCTGGCTTTTTTCTAACTTGCCGAGATCAAGATTTCTGACGACGACGAGCTGCACCAAGTCCTGCAAGGCCAAGGCCCAACAGTGCCAGCGTGCCTGGTTCAGGTACCGCTGTAGATGAAGACCAGCTGAAAGCTCCGCCTGCCTGGTTGGCAGTAATGTTCCAAGAGCCCAAAACTGACTCAACGCCGTCAGTTAGAGTGCCAGACCCACTAATAACAACAAGGTTGTTAGTTTCGTAGTCAACACTGGCGTTATTCAGGATGAATGACAGTGCTGTACCGTTGTTTGGGCCAACCGTCGCGGTGGCATCCCAAATAGTTTGGGGGCCTGCGAAGGGCGCATAAGTGAAATCGTAAAACTGAGCAGAATCTCCGTTCGCAAAGTAGTTTGCGAAGTCACCTGAAGTGTTATTCACGCTCGAATTGATACCAGGGTCGAAATCAAACTGATTTGTTGTTGAGTTAAAGGTGAACCCGTTTCCTGGCAGTGATGAGAAGCTGATGCCCCCCAACATGGGTACGGCGAGCGCGGCGCTTGAAATGCTGAGAAGCGCTGCACCAATAAACCCTTTCGATAGTTTGTTCATGTGTACTCCGGTTGTTTAGCTCTAATTCCATATAGTTTGCTTTGCAACCAGGCTGTCTCATTAACTTTGAGATCCTTGGCTTTCCGTCCCACCTTCACAGGTGGTTTGGCTTTTGGCCGGTACTACCCGAACCTACGGATACCTAAAGCGATTATCGTGCCATGTTTTCAAGGCTATGATTTTCATGACTAATAACTTGATTTTTTGTTGTGTGTGTAAAAAAAATCGACGGTCTTTAAGAGCGATTGCCTGAAGCTTTAATGCTTCAGGCAATTTATATATTGGAGCCCAACTGGGCGGTCGAGGTTTTCTACATGGACGTGTTAACTGCCTCAAGATGTTGTTCAATCTCAGCGTTGCCTGGGGCAAGTTCTAAGGCTTTTTCGATGGCTGCTTTTGCCTCCATATGGTTTCCTGCCAGGTGAAGAACCCAGCCATAGGTATCCAATACCGCAGGGCTGTTAGGTGCTAGTTCGCTCGCTTGTCTGGCGAGCCTCACGGCGCGCTCAGGGTTTTGGTTGCGTAGTGCCCAAGCGAGGTTGTTCAATGCTGCAACAGTATTGGGCTGCTTAGCGAGTACTTGTTCGTAGTGATTTACGGCGGCTGCTTCTTGGCCGTTAGTCAGGAGCCAGTCCGCTCTTGCTAAGTGAGCTGCAAGATTTTGTGGGGTCACGTAAACCCATTGCTTTGTCAGGTCGCCCACAGTGTCGGGAGCTTCTTCCTTCGCCAGTCCAATTAGGGACGGCACCAATTGAGTTATTTTAGTAGTTTGCCATTTTTCAGAAAGGTAGTCGTAGGCGGCTTTTGAATCTTTCTGCTGTTGTAGCAACCTTGCGCGCGAAAGAATAATGGCTGGGAGCTCTCCGTGGGTCTTCTCTACAGCATCCACTGCCGAGAAGGCGTCTTCCAGTTTTCCCTCCATTTGGGCGATTACCGCTGGCAAGAGTGCAAACCCTATGTTTTTCGGGTCTAGAGCAATGGCTTCTGCCGCTTTTGCTCGGGCTTGGGGCCATTCCTTATCGCGTATAGCAGCCTTGGTTTCGGCGAGTAACAGTTGGCCATAGGCGAGCTTCACGGGGCCGAACTCGGTGTCTTTCCATTTAGAGAGAGTTGCTCTGGCGTCTGACAACTTGCTCTGGTTTATTGCAATCAATGCTAAGAGAACGTCGCTATTACGTTCTAACTCAGGGCGAGTTTCGGCTACATTTTCTAACCAGCTTATGGTTTCAGCCAAGGTATGGTTCTGGGCGTAGACCCGGCCAGCTTGCTGCAAAGGGCGAATTACATCTGGTGTTAGCGTTGCGGCGTCAATCAGTAGGCTGACCGCCTGATCTGTTTGTCCGGATTGCGTATAAAGGCTCGCCAGTGCAACTTTAGGTTCCTGTAGTTGCGGGCTTTCGTTGACCAGCTTTTCCAGTCGCTTTGTTGCAGCCTCTGGGTTTCCTAGCTGAGTATCTACAAGGCTCGCCAGTAATACTGCGCGAGGTTCGTTCCCATACCCGTTAAGCAACGAGTCGCGAATTTCGCCAGCTTCCTGTTTTTCTCCTTGCTGGATGAGTACGCTGAGGTACGTGCCAGTGGTGGCCCAGTCTGAAGGGTTGGTTGTGAACGCCATTCGCAACTGGCCAAGTGCCTGTTCGGGGTTGTCCTTTTGTAAATAGTGTCTCGCTAGTGCCAGTCTAAAGCGTACTCGCTCGGGCTGATTGCTGATGGCTTTGCTGAGGCTGGCAATGCCTTCACTTTCGTAATCGGGAAGGCTAAGCGCCAATATGCCATGCATGGCCAACAGCTCGTTGTCGTTCGGGCGAGCCTGTATGGCACGGTCTAGCGTTTTTAGGGCGGCTTCTCTATCTCCGCTATCTATCTGGGCCATTGTGGCGGCTCGGATAAACTGGGTAGGAGTGGTTTCTGGGTCTAGATTTTCTGTAAGTAACTGCGTGCCTTCGTCAAGCTCTCCAGTACCTGCGGAAATCGCTCCGAGCAGCATGGCTGCTTGCTCGTTCTCCGGGTCTAGCTTGAGGCTGTCTCGCAGGATTGTTTTCGCTTCTTCAAAATCGCGTTCTTTTAGGGCTGCCATAACGGCTTCGCCTTGTTCACGCGCACTGGTGTTGCTGTTCTCCGCCAAGATGTGGTTATAAATCTGGGCTTCCGTAATTTTGCCCTGTTCTGTGAGCACCCGGGAGAGGGCGGACAGCACGTTTCGGCGTATGGGCAAGAAAACATCCGAGGTTGGCATTTCGCCTACCGCATCCGTGAGCGTGGCTGATGCTTGTTCCAGCTGGTTTAGCTGATACTGGGCCAGACCTTTCCAATATAGAACCTCGGGTGCCTTATCATTTTTTGTGAGCCAGTCATCGGCGGTCTCTATGGCTTGGGTGTGTTTGCCAAGATTGATTAGCGCTTTGAGAGTACCGGTTATTGCTTCAGTGTTAGAAGCATTGCTTGCCCGCAAATTATTGAATAGCGCAAGAGCCTCAGTTACTTCACCAGATCTGCGCAAGGCCTCTGCGCGAATAAGCGATGCTTCAAGCTGATCTTCCGGTGTTTCAGGGGTGTGCAGAGCGAGGGTTTCAGTTGCCGATAGGTGCTTGCCCTGTTCCACATAAGCGCGGGCTAACGTAAGAGCTACTGCTTCGGGCTTTTCCTGCATCCATGGTTCAAGAAGCTCTGAGGCGGATTTCGCTGCTCCTACCTGCAGGTATAGGTCGGCCAAGCGCACAATGTGCTCAACATTGTTGGGATCTTTTTGGATGGCGTTTTTTACTTCAAGCAGGGCGGAGCGGAATTGCCCTTGTTCGGAGTAGGTTTCTGCGCGGGTAATATGCGAGAGCGCTTCCGACGAGTCCGGGCCGTTGCTGCAACCAGAGAACAGTGGAAACGCAAGCAGCATGCTGCTTGCCAGTATCAGCCGGGGAAGTGTCTTCGTTTTTGTTTGAATTCTAATCATGTAAACCTGCTCCTTGAGCTGTTCGCGGCCATCGTGTGCTGAGAAGTTAACTTAGACTTCCGGAGCTTCTGCCGATGTGTCGATGTTATATTTGTCGGTTAGGTTGTAGAGAGTCGGACGGGTGACGCCTAGAAGCCGGGAGGCCTGTGTCATGTTGAAACCACTGGTTTGAAGCGCCTGGATAATGGCTCTACTTTCGGCTTGCTCTCGTACCTGACGGAGGTTGAGATGGCTTGCACCGGGCTGGTCGCACTCGGGCAGCTCTAGATCCTCACTGGTTATGCGTTTGCCATCCGCCATGATGGTGGCCCGTTTCACTTTGTTGATCATTTCGCGCACGTTGCCGGGCCAGGAATAGCTGCTGATGGCGTTAACAGCATCTTCCGAGAATGTAAGGTTTTGCCGGTCCATCTGCTTGCCGAGGGATTTTAGTAGCGATTGGGCAATAACCAGCGCATCGCCGTCGCGCTCCCTTAGGGCGGGTACGTCGAGGGTGATTTCGCTGATTCGGTAATACAGGTCCTCTCTAAAGTCGCCGTTCTCAATCAGTTGCGCGAGTTTTTGGTGTGTTGCGCACACTACCCGAACATCCACGGGGATGGGTTTGACCGATCCCACTCGGTCGACAACCCGCTCTTGCAGAAAACGCAGCAGTTTGGATTGCAACGCCATTGGCATGTCGCCAATTTCATCAAGGAACAGAGTGCCGCCGTTGGCGCTTTCAATTTTGCCCTTTTTGGCTTGTGTGGCGCCGGTGAATGCCCCTTTCTCGAACCCGAAAAGCTCGCTTTCAAGCAGGTTTTCGGGGATAGCAGCGCAATTTATGGCTGCGAAAGCATTGCCGGCTCTGGGGCTAAGATCGTGCAAGGCGCGGGCGAGAAGTTCTTTTCCTGTGCCGGTTTCGCCAATGATAAGTGTGGTTACGTCAGTAGGTGCAACTTTCTCCAGCGTGCGACAAACACCCATCATTTGCGGGCTGGCAGCGATTATGCCTTTGATGTTGGTGCCGTTGCTTTGTTGAGAAAGTTTTTGATTTTCCTGTTCAAGCTCAGCCAAACGAAAGGCTCTGTTGACCACAAACTTTAGAATGTCTGCGTCCAGAGGCTTTTGATAAAAGTCGGAAGCGCCCATGCCTACCGCTATCACGGCGTTTTCTTTATCTTCTCGGCCGGTTACAACAATCACCTTGGTTGACGGTGCAAGCCGAAGAATTTCTTCTAATAGCGCAAAACCTTCAGTTGCACCGCCGGGGTCGGGGGGTAGGCCAAGATCCAGCGTTACTACATGGGGTTCTTCCCGCCGCAGCGCAGTGAGGGCGGCTTCTCGGTCTGACGCAACCGTAACGTCCAGATCGTCGCTGAAACACCAGCGCATCTGGCTTTGCAGGCCGGGATCGTCTTCTACTATTAAGAGTCGTCTAGTCACAGCAGCAACAAGTCCTTTGTTTCGGTGTTCCAAGTATATTCAATTCTTAACTGAACATTGACACTTTGCAATGATCGATTTGTTCAGAGGTTTGAAATGTCGGTTAATTGACGGGTTCCGGTGGGTTTGGCAAGTCGACAATTAAGTGTTTATTGGTTTGGTTACCGTGAGCCGATGTTTCCGCTAGCGGTATCCGTACAGAAAAACAGGAGCCTACGCCAGGTTCGCTCGTGGCATCGATGGTTCCACCCAGCTTCTGTAAATATTCGCGGGCCTGATATGCGCCAATCCCCATGCCAGTAAGCCCTTTGGTGCTTTCGAAGGGCTTGAACAGTCGATTGCTAATAAAATCTTCACTCATCCCACAACCTGAGTCTTGAATAAACAGTACAACATTGCCTGTGGCAATCTTTAGGGAAAGGTTGACCTCGCCATCGGGTGGTGTGGCGTCTTGGGCGTTTTGTATGAGGTGGCCCAAAACACTTTTTAGTTGCACTGGGTCGGCCTTTACGATTATTCGTGGCTGGGCGCCTTCGAGCTTCGGTGGCGGGTTTCGTTTGCTGTAATGCTCAATAAGCCCGCTTACAAGGTTGGTTAGGTCCAGCTTCTGGGTGTTATCCATGCTGTCTTGTGCTGGTTTGCGAATATGGTCTACAAGGTTGGTCATCTTGCGCACGGCGTGGTCTGTGGTGCTGATCATGTCATCAATAAAGGCCGGGTTGCTCTTGTGCTTTTCAGCGTTGTTTACCAGCAGCGACAATTGTGCGATCACCGTTTTGAGGTCATGCACCATAAATGCGGAGGCTTTGCTGACGGCTTCGAATTGCATGGCTCGAGATAGCCTATTCTGTGCATCAGCCTGTGCCAGCAGGTTGCATGTTTGCCGCGCCACGACTTTGATTAGGTCGAAGTTCTCCCAGTTTAGATCCACTCTTGCATAGGGGTGGCCGATAACCGCGATGCCATAGAGTTCGTTGCTTAGGTACAGCGGAATAATCAACCAGGCATCCGGGGCTTTGGCGATGGCGTCTGGTATTTCCAGTAAGTCGTAGCTTACCGGGTCTTCTTTGTAGTCATCGAGGTTTACAATCCATTCTTTCTGGGCAAAAAAGCGCACCAGCTCTGCGTCCTGGTCGATGCTGGTGTATCGCGGGGTGGCAAAATTAGTGGACTCCTTTAACGTGTAGGGCCCCAGCTCGCTTTTGAGAAAGATTGCGCCTGCATTGCTTTCGACCAAATCAGAAAGAATTCGGATTGCCCGCTTGGGGAGAGGGGGCTCGTCACTAAGGTCTGCCAGTTCTTTCGTTAGTTTTAGCCATTCTTCCCTGTAATCGTATTTATAGTCGAAGAAGTTCTGGCTGATTAGAACCATGAGTTTGGCGCGGATGCGCTGGGAGAACATCAGTGTTGTGAGAAATACCAGCGCAACGGTCGATAGTAGTACTTGCAGGGCTTCCCCCCAGCTGCCGCCGAGTATGCGAACGTAATAGCCACTTACAGAAAGCAGTAGCAGGTATGCGCCTGCCATTATCAGCGTGCTGGCGTGGAACACCGCCGAGCGTGATAGCTGAAAATCGATGGGTTGTTTGCGGGTGTTAACAACATTTACTGCGAACAGTGGCATCAATGCCGCGTTAACAAATCCCCGTGCGTTCCAGAACGAATCGGCGATTGAGCCGAACAGCAGTGCGTCGGCGTACATGAAAAAATCAAAAATAAAGATTGTAGCGGTGCCAATGCACAGGTATTTCATGCTGGAGCGGCCAAAGGTGGGCGCGTTCCGCCAAATCTGTTCTGCTAAAGAAATGCCGAGAAGTGAGAGGGCAATCTGGCCTATGAGCTTGGTTTTTCCGTTTACCAATGCGAAGTCAAAAATAAACTCTAGGCTGCCAAGCGCAAGTAAGGTGACAATCAGAACGGCTGTTGCTATGCCAAGAAATTTTTTGATTTTGCCGCTAAGGAGCCCCTGCCGGAAGGTGTCTCGCAGCATAGCGAAAAGCAGGAGAATCCAAGATGTGTCGCGAAGAATCTCAAGCAAGTAGCGAACAAAAAATCCGGGTTGCCCCCAAATGCTTTGGGTAACCAGAGTGGATGCCCACAGCATACTCACAACGGCCGCTAGAAACAGGGCCCGGTCGATATCACGCCTTAGGTAGCGAGTACCTACAAGCACTGCGAGTATTGCGAACACCACGGCCGCCGCGCCGTGGCTTATCACGCTTAGATCTGGAAGCATGCAACCTGCCTATTCCATGGATAGGTATAGTTTGAGGTGGCCAGCGGTTCTGTGCAACTACCGGATGCAGCTAAAGCTCAGCTATGGGCGAGAATCCGGCCATCACCGGCGCGAGAGGGCTGTAGAGTAACTTGCCCATGGTGTTGCGCACACTCGGGCCCACAATATTGCAAGGGCGCAGAATGCTGATGTTCAGCTCCGGGTAGCGCCATAAATAGATGCTTGCCAGATTTTCGAGTTCTACCGAGTCAATCAGGTCTGCGCTCAGGCCAGCGCTCTTGTGTGTAGCCAGTCTCAACCGCGCCCGATAAGTACTCCGAGTGTGTGGCTTTGCCCCTCATTAAGCACAAGGTAATCGCTGGCGGCATTGGCAGTTTCGACACACAGCATTGTCTGCCAGGCAGTGTCGGGAAAATCGCTCAAGGTTTTAGCTTTGTCGGGGCCGGGGTTCCACACGACTGTGGAGTCGCTCCCCACAGAAGTCAGTTTGCGGGAGGATTCGGGTGCGACTACTACCATCGGTTCGCCGTTTTCGTAGATTCGATCGGTTTCGCCCTCAAAATACACCGGGCCGTCTTGGGCGCAGTATTCCCAGTTTTTTAGGGTGTCGATGTAATTGCTGTGGCCTAAACCTAATACCCTTGAGCGGGTAATGTCAGTAGTTGGCAGGTAGGTATGTAGCGCCTGACTAAAGGAGAGTGGTTCGCTACCTAGGTTTGTGGTGGTGAGGGCAAGCTGGCAGCCGCGCACAGAAAAGCTGAACGTGAGTAGGGCTAGTGCGTGACCACTCCAAACGTTCGTAAAATCCCTGTTGGCCTCCAGAGACAGCGCTATTTCGACCTCATGGGCGCTTTCATTTACGCTTTCCAGTTTCCAAAGCGCCGTTCGTGCAAATCCATGGGCGCCTTTAGTCTTTACTCGTTTGCGAACTTCTGGCGCGTTCCGTTCAGGGTCGCCGAACCAAGGCCAGCATATTGGGATGCCGCCGCGTATGGGTCGGCCGGGTTCGAAGCGAGCGTTTGGGCTTAGCCACAGCCAGTTGGGTTCATTTTTGGGAACAAACTGGGTGAGGTGCGCGCCTTGCAAAAATACGGTGGCCTCGAACAGTGGGTGATGAACCTCCAGTGCTTCGAGCTGCCCGATGGTTTTCCAGCGAGTAAAAGACCATTGTCCCGGAGATAGAGGTGAGAGTGGCTTGTTGCTGCTTTCAGACATAGATCGCGGTTCCAGGCTTAGGTGCATCTGCTTACTCAAAGAGTAAATCAAAACGGTGTTGTGGGCGACTGCTGACCATACAATAGGCGCGGCTGCCTTACAGGCAGCGTTTTCGAGTCTGGTATGTTGTATTTATAAGGAATGTCATTGGATAAAACGGCGTGGTTTGATGAACTTGCTTGGGGGCTCAGTGAATGGGGCTGGATGAGCTTTGATATTACGCCTTGGCTGGGATCGGAGCTTTTACACTCTCTACAGAGTGAGATTGTTGTGCTTGATGAAAACGATGCACTCAAAAGAGCGGGTGTCGGGCGGGGTAGTGCTCCCATTCAGGATCGCTCAGTTCGCCGCGACAAAATTGCCTGGCTGCAGGGCACGTCGTCGCCTCAGGTTGCACTGTTCGGCTTTCTTGAAAGCCTGCGAGAAGAATTGAATCGGCGCTTGTTTCTGGGCTTAAAGCGTTTTGAAGCACATTACGCAACTTACCATCCTGGTGACTTTTATAGGGCCCATGTGGACAGCTTTCAGGGTCGAGCTTCGCGCATCGTAAGCTTGGTGCTCTATCTGAATGATGACTGGCAGGCTTTGGATGGTGGAGCGCTTCGAATATTTAATAGAGAAAACGAAAATGAGGTGTGCGGGCTCGTATTGCCGGAAATGGGCAGGGTTGCACTGTTTATGAGCGAAGAAATTCGCCATGAGGTTCTTGAAGCCCATCGAACCCGCTACAGCCTTGCATGCTGGTTTCGGCAGGATGTTATTCCGCTGCCGTTATCTGCTCTTATCTAGCGCCAAAACGTTGGGTGCCAGGATTTGCCGTTGTAGTCCGCAAACCCTTTTGTTAATATTCGCGCCGCTTTCAGGGAGTTTGTACTGAAACGCCGTTATGGTGGCTCCATTGGTGCCTCCGCAACATGAAACCGTGAACCCGGTCAGGCCCGGAAGGGAGCAGCCGCAGCGGTGGAATTGTGTGCCGGAGTGTCGCTGGTGGGGCCACCCCCAGAATTTCCTTATCGATAGCCCCCATTTTAAGCTCTGCTCCTCGCCCCTTATAACTTCTTATAACTCCCTGTCCATGCTAAAGTTGCAGGCGTTTTTCTCAGCATTTGGCGGATCATGAGCTATCAGGTACTTGCCCGTAAATGGCGCCCTCGCACCTTTGAAGATATGGTGGGGCAGGAACACGTTCTTCAGGCGTTGATTCACGCTCTGGAAAACCAGCGCCTGCATCACGCTTATCTGTTTACCGGCACCCGGGGCGTGGGTAAAACCACCATTGGGCGTTTGCTGGCCCGCTGTCTTAATTGTGAAACCGGTATTACGCCACGGCCCTGTGGCACTTGCTCCAGTTGTGTGGAAATTCAGGAGGGCCGGTTTGTCGATCTGATTGAAATCGATGCGGCATCCCGCACTGGCGTGGACGACATGCGTGAATTGACGGATAACGTTCAGTACGCGCCCAGCCGTGGCCGCTATAAGGTGTACCTCATCGACGAGGTGCATATGCTTACCAATCAGTCGTTTAACGCATTTCTCAAGACTCTTGAGGAACCGCCAGAGCACGTGAAGTTCTTGCTGGCCACCACAGACCCCCAGAAGTTACCCGTAACGGTTCTATCACGCTGTTTGCAGTTCAATCTCAAGCGTATGACGCCTGAGCATGTTGCCGGGCACCTCACGAACGTTCTTACTGCTGAAAATATTCCTTTTGAGGAGCCTGCGCTTTGGCTGCTGGCTCGCGCTGCCGACGGCAGTATGCGGGACGCCCTGAGCCTTACAGATCAGGCTATTGCGTTCGGTAACCAGAAGCTTTCTGCCAGCGATGTCAGCAGCATGCTGGGTACGATTGATCAACGGGATATTGAGCGGATAGTTAATGCGTTGGTAGAGCGGGACGGCCCATCCTTGCTGGCGGAAATAAGCCGTATCTCGGATTTTGCGCCGGATTACAGCATTATACTTGCGGATCTTCTGTCGCTGTTCCATAGAGTCACCATGGAACAAGTGGTTCCGGGTAGTGCCGACAATGCACTCGGAGATGCCGCGCAAGTTCAGTCGCTGGCCCGCAAACTCAGTGCGGAAGATGCCCAGCTGTTCTATCAGGCAGCACTTATAGGCCGCAAAGATTTGGCGATTACGCCCGATGCCCGCATGGGGTTCGAGATGACACTGCTGCGCATGCTGGCTTTTCGTCCCGGCTCTGATCGCCGCGCACCACCGGCCGTGAGTACTGAGGGTTCTGGAGCCGAGGGAGAATCCCGCGATGAACCTGAGCCTGCGCCGACTGCAACACAGCCATCACAGGCTGCTAGCGCCTTACCGGCTGAAACAAAACCAGAGCTAAAGCCAGAGCCGAAGCCTGAACCTGAGCTAAAGCCAGAGCCTGAATTAGCTCAGAGTGAGCAGGCACCTGTTCAAGCTGAGCCGCAGGGCTACGCGGATGCACCAATAGATGATGCCTGGTTGGCCAGCCTTGATGCCCAAGCGGAGTCGCAGCCAGATTACTCCGAGCCCGAGCCCGAGCCCGAGCCCGAGCCCGTCGCGAACACCACGGCCAGCTCGGGTCCCGAGGTGGCGCGGGCGACAGGAGAAGCGCCACAGGCAGAGATAGCTGCTGAGCCAGCTCCAACCCCAACAGAAGTTCCAGCAGACCAGGTTGAGGATGTCCCGGCGCCGGTTGTAGATGGAGAGTTCGTCTGGGAGCGGGATTTTCGCAGCCTTGGAATTATCGGCATGCCGGGTAATCTGGCCAGCCATGGTGCTATGTCTCGCGCCGACGACACCATCACGCTGTTAATCGACGAAGGCCATGCCCGTTTGTTGAACGACAGACACGAAGAAAAAATTGTGGCTGCCTTGAGAAATCGCTTTGGCGACGCCATTCAGTTAAAGATAGAGCAGGGTGATCCCGGCCCCAACACGCCAGCCGCTTATGAAGAGCGCCAGCGCAAAATACGCCAAAGCGCGGCGGAGGACTCTATTCGCAATGATCCATTTGTACGATCGATTGTGGAACGGTTTGAGGCGCGGGTAGTCGAAGACAGTATTAAGCCGATAAGCGATCGTCCAACACAGACAAGTAGGAGATAACAAATGCTGAACGATATGGGCGGGCTGATGAAAAAGGCCCAAAAGATGCAGGAAGAAATGCAGAAAGCTCAGGAAGAGGCGGCAAAAGCGGAAATTGTCGGTGAATCCGGCGCTGGCATGGTAAAAGTCACCATGAATGGTCGCCACGATGTTCGCAGGGTAGAGATCGATCCATCTTTGATGACAGAAGAAAAAGATGTTTTGGAAGACTTGCTGGCTGCGGCTGTTAACGATGCCGTGCGCAGGGTGGAGGCCAATCAGAAAGATGCAATGTCGGGCATGATGTCTGGTTTGGGTATGCCGCCCGGCTTCAAGATGCCTTTTTAAAGTTAGTTCCTAACCTGCTGTTTGAAGAGGATGTTTCATGGCGTTCAGCCCGCTGGTTGATGAACTCGTTGAATCCCTCCGGTGTTTGCCGGGTGTGGGCCAGAAGACCGCCCAACGCATGGCCTTTCACCTGCTTGAACGCGCCCGTTCCGGTGGTACCCGGCTTTCGGATGCGTTGAGTAATGCCATGGAGGGGGTTCGTCGTTGCGAGAGTTGCCAGAACTTTTCCGACACCGAAGTGTGTGGAATTTGTGAGAACCCTGTTCGCAGCAACGGTACGCTCTGCGTAGTAGAGAGCCCGTCGGATTTGTTGGCTATTGAACAGGCGGGCGATTACAAAGGCAGTTATTTTGTTTTGATGGGGCATCTGTCACCTATTGATGGCGTTGGCCCCGATGAAATCGGTATCGAACGGCTCTTGCGCCGGGTGCGCTCAGAAGGTGTTACCGAGCTTATTCTTGCGACCAACCCTACGGTCGAAGGCGAAGCAACGGCCCATTATATTTCTGACCGGCTCGACGGCTCCGATATTCTCATCACGCGGCTTGCCCACGGCATACCAGTGGGCGGCGAGCTTGGATACGTTGACGGCTTTACTCTCACCCATGCGTTCCGCGGCAGAAAACCCCTGCTTGATTGATTCCGCATCGGCGCCTAGACGGCGCTTTTAACTGGCTTTTTCTATGACACTTCCTCTTACCGCTATTGATGTGCCTCCGGCCCCTGAAACCATTGAGTGGATTACCCAGCCGGAGGCGCTAAACCAATGGCTGGACAGCGCTCCGGGGGTTCCCCTTGTTCTTGATACAGAGTTTGAGCGGGTAAATACCTTCTATCCCATCGCGGGGCTGGTTCAGCTTGGCCTCGGAAACCGTTTTTGCCTTGTGGATCCCAATGTGGCGGAACAGTCTTCCCGCTTCCGGGAGGTTCTTGCCGACCCGGCAGTAACGAAGCTGCTGTATGCCATGAGTGAAGACCTTGAGCTGTTTCGTGACTGGCTCAACATTAAACCCAAAGGTGTTATAGATTTACAAATTGGCGCTGCCTTAGCGGGAGCTGGCTTCTCCGTAGGTTACGCTCGGCTTGTGGAGACACTGTTCGGTGAGGTATTGGACAAGTCTGTTACCCGCTCTGACTGGATATCCCGCCCTTTGAGCGATGCCCAGCAGCGCTATGCGATAGAAGACATACGCTTTCTTGAGCCCATGTATCAGTGGGTTGCGGCACATCTGAAAGAGCGGGGGCTTGAAGCGGCGCTTGTGGAGGAGTCCACCCGCTTTGCCGATGAGCTCGCAGGGCAGGACGACCCGCACCATCATTACCTTCGCCTGCGTGGTGGCTGGGCTTTAACCGCTCAACAGCAGCTTGTTCTCAAAAATTTGGTGGTCTGGCGCGAGCTCGAAAGCAGAGAGCGTGACCGCCCCCGGGGCAGGGTGTTGGCAGATCCTCTGCTTATTGCCATTGCAGATCGGCTACCGCAGTCCCTCAATGACCTGTCTAATATTCAGGGTGTTCCGGGTGGCGTAGTTCGGCGTTACGGCGAAACCTTGCTGAAGCTTGTTGCAGAGGGGCGCAACGCCGATACTTCTGGCCTAGAACGCATTGCGCCACCATTGAGCCGGGACCAGCAGGTATACTTTAAAAACTTGAAGCGATTTTTTAAAAGTGCGGCAGAAGCTGCTGATATCCCTATAGAATTACTCGCTCCAAGAAAGCGTTTGGAGAAAGTGGTACAAGACAAAAGCTTGGCTGACAGCCCATTTTTCCATGGCTGGCGCACGAGAATTCTCGCGCCGGTAATGAACGATATCGAGGATTATCTGCAATCATGAAAGATCGGGAATTTGTGTCTGTTTTCCGAAGCAGCAAAAAAAGCGATACCTATATCTTTGTTCGCCGCGGGCAAAAGTGGGAAGAGTTGCCTGAAAGCCTTCGAGGGATTTTTGGTAACCCGATTCACTCCATGGACCTTGTTATGACGCCGGAGCGCAAGCTGGCCAGAACAACCGGTGAGCAGGTACTTAACGCCCTAGCTGAAAAAGATTTCTTTTTGCAGATGCCGGAAGAGCAAGACTCTTATGTCGTCGATTTTCGTACCAAGCCGGGGCTGAGAAACTCATGATTGCGCAAATCCCGTTCTGGCAGCGCAAGCGCCTGAGCGAGATGACGCAACAAGAGTGGGAATCGCTGTGTGACGGTTGCGGAAAATGCTGCCTGAACAAACTCGAAGATGAAGACACAGGCGAGGTTTACCATACTGATTTGGTTTGCCGTTTTATGGACGAAAATACCTGCCAGTGTACGATTTATTCCGAGCGGCTTGAGAAAGTACCGGGCTGTACAGTGCTGACACCGGGTACGGTGAACGATTACCATTGGCTACCGCACACCTGCGCATACCGTACGTTGGCAGAGGGCAGGCCCCTTGCCGATTGGCATCCTCTGCGCAGCGGGAACCCGAACACGGTTCACGAGGCCGGTGTATCCATACGCCACAAAGTTATCCGTGAGGACAAAGTGGCGGAAGAAAATTGGGAAGAACACATCATTCACTGGGTTCTGTAATGATCGATACTGACGCACAAATTGCTTACGGCATCTTCTGGGCCGCTTACGCTATCGCTTTCGTTGTGTTTTTTTACATGATGAAAAAGCTGTTCCGGTTTTTGCCGTTGTACGGCTTGCGTACCCTTCTCCTCGCCGCGTTAGTAGCTTTACTGCTAACGCCCGTAGAGTCCCCTGAACTGGCAGGCTGGTGGATACCCGCTTGGCTTTTTGGCGGTTATGAGCAAATTCTGGGTGACGCAGATAACGCAGGCAGAGCATGGCTGAATCTTAGTATCGGGGGGCTTGTTATGCTCTTGGTTTGGATTCTGGACATGGTCCGTTACCGTTTGTCCCGGCGCTGAGACAACCCACTTAATTTCGTCTGAGAACAATAATGCAAAGATCCTTTACGCTGGTTTTTTTCATTGCTTTATTACTGCCTGTAACGCTTTGGGCTCAGGAATCCGCACCCCTGACACTGCCGGAAAGCCCAGATGTACGCATCATTGTGGACATTTCGGGGTCAATGAAAGAAACCGACCCGAATAACCTACGGCAGCCTGCTGTTAGATTGTTAGCAAGGGTGATTCCTGAAGGCAGTACTGCGGGCGTTTGGACCTTCGGGCAATACGTGAACATGCTGGTACCCCACGGTGAAGTGACGGATGCGTGGCGCGACACCGCGATTGAACGTTCACAAAAAATAAACTCTGTAGCCCTGCGTACAAACCTTGGTAAGGCTATCGAAGTCGCCAGTGATGATTTTGTAACCGGTGGCACCCTTGAGAACACCCATTTCATTCTGCTGACCGACGGCAAGGTAGATATATCAAACAGCGCTGATGTCAATCAGGCCGAAGAGAAGCGAATTCTTGGCGGTGTTCTCGATGCGCTGGTTGCAAAAGGTGCCACTTTCCATCCAGTTGCCTTGTCAGAACAGGCGGATGCCGGGTTCCTCAAGACTCTTGCCACAAAATCACAGGGTAGCTTCCGGGTTGCAGACACGGCAGAGTCTCTTAATCTTGCTTTTCTTGATGCTCTGAATACTGCTGCCCCGCAGGAGCAGATTCCTATTGAAGGCAATGCCTTCACTGTGGATGCCGGAGTCAACGAATTTACCGCATTGGTATTCCGTGGCGCGGCCACAGAGGGTGAGGAAGCTGAAACTGCAGAACTCCAGCTGGTTCGACCTGATGGAAAAACCCTACAGCACTCAGGCCAACCGGACAACGTTCGCTGGGCAAGGGAAGCAGCCTATGACCTCATAACCATCAAACAACCCCTTGCTGGGGAGTGGCGCGTTAAAGGTGAGCTTGGCGAAGGTAGTCGCGTTACGGTTGTCAGCGATTTGAGAATGGTGGTTGCGCCGATACCTGCAACGTTTACGGCTGAGACTCCCGTGGATGTCCGCGTGGCTTTCTTCGAAAAAGAAGAGAAAGTAACCAATTCTGAATTTCTCAACGTAATGAGTGTGACTCTTAGCCTGACTTCTGAAGGCGGTCGTAGCGGCAGCAAGACGTTATCTGGGGATCAGCCACCTGCGGATGGTGAGTACTCGGATTCCATCAGCAAGTTGCCGGTTGCAGGTTTGTACCGGATAGACGTTGTTGCCGATGGTAAAACGTTCGCACGCAAATTTACCGCCACAACCGAATTTCTAGTGCCTGAGGGTATGGTTGAGCCGAGCCTTGAGTCGCCTATTGACGTAAGTATGGCCGAGACGGCTGAGCAGGCGCCGCCAGAATCCGAGCCGGAGCCGACTGTTGAATTGGAGCCAGCACCTGAGCAGGAGCCAACAGTAGAGCCAGAGCCTGCGATTGAGCCTGAACCTGAAGCGCCGGAGGCTTCGGCTACACCAGAGCTAGAGGAAACTCCAGAAGAGCCGGCAGCTCTGCCCGTACCCTTATGGATGATCGGCGCGGGAGCAGGGGCGTTAGTGCTTTTTGCATTGATTGTATTCTTGCTTATACGCAAGCGTCGTAATGCTGCAACTGCAGAAGAAACATCGCAGGAAGACGCGGAAAGTCTGGACGAACTGCAACAGGCAATGGCAGATATTGAAGCAGAAGCGCCTGTTGTAATGCCTGAACCCGAACCAGAATTACAGCCAGAGCCAGAGCCAGAGCCAGAGCCAGAGCCAGAGCCAGAGCCAGAGCCAGAGCCAGAGCCAGAGCCAGAGCCAGAGCCAGAGCCAGAGCCAGAGCCAGAACCCGTGCTGGAACCAGAACCGGTTTTGCAGCCGGAACCTGAGCCAGAAGAAGAGAATATACCCGTTGCTGATACAGTGGTTGAGCCGGAAGAGGACATCCCAGAGCTAACCGAGCAGACGGAAGACGACGATGAAGAAGAGTTCGGCCTAGATGATTTTGACCTATCCGAATTCGACGATTTACCCGATTACGACGATCCGGATAAGAAACCGGATGATGAACAGAAAAAGTAACCAATAGGAATCCTACACATGAAGTTTACCGGTACCGATAAATACGTAGCCACCGATGACCTGCAAATGGCCGTAAATGCGGCTGTCACGCTGCAACGCCCACTGTTGATCAAAGGCGAGCCCGGTACCGGCAAAACCTTGCTGGCCGAGGAAATGGCGAGTGCTCTTGGCATGCGTTTGATTCCTTGGCATATCAAATCCACCACAAAGGCACAGCAAGGCTTGTACGAGTACGATGCGGTATCCCGTTTGCGGGATTCCCAGCTGGGCGACGAGAAAGTTAAAGATATCAGCAACTACATTATTAAGGGCAAGTTGTGGGAGGCTTTTGAAGCCGAAGAGCAGGTGGTGCTGCTGATTGATGAAATCGACAAGGCCGACATCGAATTCCCTAACGATCTGCTGCTGGAGCTGGATCGCATGGAATTCTACGTTTACGAGACCCAGCAGTTGGTGAAAGCGAAAAACCGACCCATCATAGTCATCACCAGTAACAACGAAAAAGAGCTGCCGGATGCCTTCCTGCGTCGCTGCTTCTTCCACTACATCAGCTTCCCGGACCACGACACCATGAAGAGCATCGTGGATGTCCACTTCCCGGGCATTCAGCAGCAGGTGGTGAAAGATGCGCTGGAAGTGTTTTTTGATGTGCGCAAAGTGCCGGGCCTAAAGAAAAAGCCTTCCACGTCTGAGTTGATTGACTGGTTAAAGCTTCTGATGGCAGACGAGCTCACAGCAAAGATGCTTCAGGAGAAAGATACCAGTTCGGCGCTGCCGCCTTTGTACGGCGCTCTGGTAAAGAATGAGCAGGATGTCCACTTACTGCAAAAACTGGCGTTTATGGCTCGCCGTCGCGGCTGAAATTCGGCAAGAGTGCGGTTTTATGTTGATTGATTTTTTTCTCGAAGTGCGGCGGGCCAAAGTGCCTGCCAGCCTGCGCGAATTCCTCGATCTGTTGGAAGCGCTGCAACAGCGCCTCGCCTTTGCGGATATGGAAGAGTTCTATTATTTGGCGCGAGTGTGTCTGGTAAAAGACGAGCGCCACTTCGATAAGTTTGATCTGGCCTTCAAATCCTATTTTGAAGGCATTGAGCATCTGGACCAGATGCTGGAAGCCTTGATTCCCGACGAGTGGCTTCGGGCAGAGTTTGAGAAGAACCTGACCGAGGAAGAAAAAGCCAAGATCGATTCCCTAGGTGGCCTCGAAGAGCTGATTGAAACCTTCAAAAAACGCATGGAAGAGCAAAAAGAACGCCATGCGGGCGGAAACAAGTGGATAGGCACCGGCGGAACATCACCGTTTGGTGCGGATGGCTACAACCCCGAAGGTTTCCGTATCGGCCAGAAAAAAGGTCGCCATGGCCGCGCAGTTAAGGTTTGGGAGAAGCGCGAGTTCAAAGATCTGGACGATAGCGTCACTCTTGGCATTCGGAATATTAAGGTTGCCCTGCGGCGATTGCGTAAGTTTGCCCGCCAGGGTGCGGCTGACAAGTTGGATTTGGATGACACTATCCGTTCAACAGCCCGCAATGCAGGTTATCTAGACCTGAAAATGGTTCCCGAGCGCCATAATGCCGTCAAAGTTCTGATCTTCTTTGATGTGGGTGGTTCCATGGACCCCCACGTGCGAGTCTGCGAAGAATTGTTCTCGGCCGCACGTATGGAATTTAAGCACATGGAGTACTTCTACTTTCATAACTTCGTGTATGAGAGTGTGTGGAAGAGCAACATCCGGCGCATGAACGAAACGACCAGCACTTGGGATATCCTCCATAAGTACTCGCCGGACTACAAAGTGATTTTCGTAGGCGATGCCACCATGGCGCCCTATGAAATTTCCCATGCGGGCGGTTCTATTGAACACTGGAACCAAGAAGCTGGTGCCACCTGGTTTCAGCGTATCAGCGATCACTTCCGCAAGGTTGTCTGGATCAATCCGCTACCGGAAGGGTATTGGGGAACGGGTGGCTCCTTAGGGATGACCAGACAGTTGGTGAAAGACCATATGTATCCGCTCACAGTGGAAGGTCTGGAATCAGCCATGAAACACCTGAGCAAGTAGCAAAACGCCGATGCCAACGGGCATCGGCTAAACCTGCCACATCAAACCCGAGCTTCGGGTTTCCGATTTGGTGATCTGGATACCGTTCTTGAGTGTTACCAAGTGTTACTCTTCCTGCCAGCTTGAAACAGAGACGGCAGGAGCAGGAGGCTTATGTTTGGCCTAGATAAAACACAAGGTTACCGGGGCGGCAAACGAGTGAGATTCGTTTCAGTAGTAGGCTTTGGCCTGATGGCTGCGCTATTGGTTGCTGCTGGTTCAGTGTTCGCATCCGCCCTTGACGACGAAATTGCCGCGCTAAAAGCCGAGGTTTCCGCCCATTCAAGCGATGTACACGAGCTTGAGCAAAAAGTGCTTCACCCGGTTGACACCCGACTGGCTATTTTCCTGACGCTTGCCAGCCCTGATGGTCTCGATCTAGACTCGGTGGAGCTGTTTGTTGACGGAACACCTGTCGCTGCCCACCACTACAGTCTCCGTGAGAGCGGTTCGCTAGAACAGGGCGGAATCCAACAGCTTTTCACAGGCAATCTGGCCAGCGGCTCCCACGAACTGAAGGCGATCATTACCGCCAGAGCCGCTAACGATCGTTTCGTGCGACGTGAGTCTTCACATCGCTTTCAAAAACGCCCGGGCGCCCTTCGTTTGCAGATGGCCCTTGAAGCCAAGGCACCTGATTTCGAACCCCGCGTTTCTTTTGTTGAGTGGAAGTAGCCGGTCATGAGGTTGTCCTTGCTGAGCTACATCCTGTTTCCTGTGTGTGTGTCGGGTTTGTTACTGACCTCCGCCCACGCAGCCCAGCCCACGCCGTCAGCGCTTGAAGCGGGCCTTGAGCAGTTCGCTCAGGCAAAGACCCGTTGGTATTCGAACGGCCATTCCGACATTACTCGCAAATCAAAGCAGCAGAAGCTCTACGAGGGTGCTGAAGCCGCCCGCGCCAGCGGAGATGCTGAAAGGGCAGGCAAGATCCTGGCAACTATGGCTGAGGGGTACTGGTCTGCTGTTGGGTACCTTAATCTTTCCGGAGACTATGCGCGCAATGATCTAAATCCGTCGCGGGCTTTGGTCGCTCTGCGCGTGGCTTTGGCTATGGCCGACAAGGATACGCACGCCGGGCGAAAATCAGCTTTGCGTAGCCGTATCCTGTTGCGTGCCGGTTACCTTGCCTACACAAATTCAGAGTATGAGAAAGCGATTGGATTTCTCGAAAAAATTCCGCTTGATAGCCATAGAACACCCCAAGCACTTTACTTTCATGGTTTAGTACTAGCGGAAGAAGGTAATTACCGCGCCGCAATGCAGAGCTGGCATCGTGCGAAAAAATACCCTCTCGCGTACCCCGGTGTTGCAGATGCTTGGCTAGGAATGGCGCGCGGCTATGATCTTGCCGGCTACCTCGGCCAAGCAGGCGAGGCCTACCTCACGGCTAACGCAACCTACGAAGGCGAGAGGGCCACCTTGCGCATGCTGGCCAGCCAGATTGAACAGCAGGGCGCCTACAAGGCGCTTGTTCTAGATGCGCGGGATCAAAGCTATGGTACAGCAGCCCGCGGGAGTTCCAGCAATTCTGGTTTTGGTAGCCCCAAGGTTGAGTGGTTTCTGGCCGATAGCCGCACACTCGCCCAGCCCCGTGTGGCCTATTTACTGAGTTTTATGGAGCAACCAATCGCACAGCAGGCCGTTGGTCGGGTGGCCGAGTTGGCTGCAATGGCAAGCCAGTTAGAGCGCAACGCGCATGACCTCGGTATTTTTATTGCTGCCATGCAGGATCAGCTCAAATCCAAGGATGTCGATCGCGAAGCTGCAGTACAAGTAGACCGGTTGACGACTCAAAACAAACGTCTGCAAGGCCGCTTGAATGGGCTTATGGACCGGCTGGATACAGCTCGGTTAAGTCCAGACCAGATCTCACAATTTAGAATCCTGAAGACGACTCTTTCTGATGCTGGCCAGCGGCTTGAGAAATTCCAAAGCAGATCCGCACTCCGGTCCGACAACCTGAACCAACTGCTCGCCGATGCGCGTAGGTTACGTAAACAGTCGCTCCAGTATCTTGATTCAGTTAAAGCTTTGCGCGCTCAGGCGGAAACGTCGCTGGATCGCTTGGCACTGGATTTTGTGGCCACCCAAGATCAAAAAATGGTGTTAGCTCTGGATAAAACCGAGCAGAGAATTGCGTATCTGTATGAGTATCTGGCTTTGAAGGAACTTGATTCCGGGGAGCTGGAGCGATGAAAAGTCTGCGTGTTTTACTATTACCTCTCAGCTTGTTTTGTAGCGCCTCTTTTGGGCAGGAGTCGTTTAGCGTAGAGCTGGGGCAAGACGGCGAAACCATCGCAGATATGCGCCCCGTATTCCTTAAGTTTGAATCCCGGCCGCTTCCTGCTATCTCTCCAGCAGAAGTTGCCAGACGCTATCAGAGGCTGTTCAACAAAGCCGATGAGCCCAGTGTGCGCGTTGATGCGCTGAACCGCCTCGCCAATATCCGTGATCGCTCCGGTCAAGACATAGGGCTTCCCCCGGAGGAAGAAACGGACATGTACCGGCAGGTTATTGAAAGCTACGAGACCATTCTAGAGCGTGGCGGATACAGCGGCCCCATGGACGAGCTGTTGTATCAAATGGCAAAAGCCCATGCCTTAATTGGCCAGAACGAGGCCTCTGTGCAACGCCTTCAACAACTCGTTGGCCAGTACCCCAACTCCCCTCTGGTTGGAGAAGCCAGATTCCGGGTGGCAGAGTCGGCATTTGCTGACGGTCGCTATGTGGAAGCAGAAGCAGAATACAGCACGCTTGTTGATGGCGAAGGCGCAGTTGGCGACCTGAAAAACAAGGCTCGCTACATGCTCGGGTGGTCCCTATTCAAGCAAGGCCCGCAAGCCTGGGAACGTGCGGGCCAAAGGTTCGTTGCAGTGCTGGATGAATCCATTCCAAGCACTTTAAGCCTTAACCAAATTCCTGAATCCAGCGTAGACAGCATTGACGACACCCTTCGTATACTCGCGCTGATGGCCAGCCGCAGAGACGGTGCAGAAACCTTGATGGGTTGGCTGCAACCGGAAGCGTCACGCTCCTGGACACCTTTGGTATTTGACCGCCTAGCCGATTTATACGCAGTGCAAAATAACCCGGAAGCCAGTGTTGCCACCAATCGGGCATTTGTAAGTAACTTCCCAAAACATCCGCAGCGGGCCGGTTTTATGAGCCAGATTGTGGATGTGTGGAGTGCTGCTGGCAGGCCGGTAAAGGCAAGAGACGCTATGGCTGACTACGTTGCGCTGTTTAACGATCAGGCGGAGTACGCAGGGTTAGACGATGGTTACCGCACAAAGTGGCGCAAGTTTAGCCGTTTCCTTGCTGATTTTTATTACACAAAAGGCGATGACGAGAAAGGAAACCGCGTCGAAAACTACCGGGCAGCGGCAACCTATTACGAAGGCTTGGCAAGCCGCAGCGATGCGGGTGGTGAGCTTTATCGGCTTGCTGGTGACGCTTGGCTACAGGCAGCGGCTTATCCGGCTGCGCTTAGGAACTTTCAAGTGGCGGCTTATGAACTGTCGGGTTACGACTTTGCCGCCGATGCCGGGTGGGCAGCTGTTGCTTTGATTCGAGCCGGTGCTAGGGGGGAGGCGGTTTCATCGGAATTCAACCCGGACCTTGCCGATCTTTCTGTTGAGACGGACCGTTTTGTAGCAAAGTACGGCGCCGACAACAGAGCACCAGAGTTGCTGGCTTATTTGGCCAATCGTTGGCTTGAGTCTGGTAATAACGATTTGGCTTTGCAATATGCTGTGCAAGCGGTCGATCATTCAAAGGCAGCGCCAGAAACGCGCTACGCTGGCTGGCTGGTCACGGCTCAAGTGCATCAAAACACAACGGAATACAGTCTTGCCGAGGGTGCCTGGCGTGAGGCTTTGGCTCTGGCCTCCAGCGATTCAGCAACGCCCACTATGGAACAGGAAGCACCGGAGCTGCGCCAGCAACTTGCCACAGCCATTTACAGGCAGGGCGAACAGGCCGCCGAGGCGGGCAAGCCAGCAATTGCTGTGGCACATTTTCAGCGAATTGAAACGGTTCTACCCGGCTCGGAAATCGCAATCAAGGGTCGTTTCGATGCAGCAAACACTTTGCTCAGAGCATCCGATTGGCAGCCTGCAATCAACGAGCTAAACCGCTTCAGAGCCGATTACCCAACCCACGATTTGGCCTCGGATATTGGTGAAAAACTCGTTCTGGCTTATACCTCGTCCAGCCAACCCATCCGGGCGGCCAGAGAGCTGATCGACATTGCTGACAACCAAAGCACACAGTCTGAGTCAACCGCTGGTGATGCTTTGACTTATCGGCTTCGAGCGGCAGAGCTGTTCCATACGGGCGAAGCATTCGATCAGCGAAATGCTGTCTATGCGGATTATCTTGCGAATAGCCCAATCGCAGCAGACGCCGAAGAGCATATTCGCCTGCAAACCATGCGTCACCGGTTAACAGAGTCGGGCACCGACCCCGCGCAATGGCGTGCAAAACTGGTGTCTGCCGAGCTAGAGAGTGACTGGCATTCCACGCAGACGTTGCAGTGGGCTGCTCGAGGCTCGTTGGCCATGGGCGCTGAGGCAGCCGCAGAGTTTGGGGGTGTTGAGTTGAGCATGCCACTTGAGGAATCACTGGCGCGCAAACAGCGTGCCATGCAAAAAGCCCAAACCCATTTCCGCAATGCCGAGTCTCTCGGCGGTGCCGGTGTGCTACCAGAGTCTTTGTTTCGCCGAGCTGAACTTCACCGGATTATGGCTCGGGACCTTATGGCTTCCACTGCGCCAGACGATCTAAATGAGCTAGAGCAGATGCAATACACAATGCTGCTTGAAGAAGAAGCCTATCCGTTTGAAGAGCGTGCAATTGCTCTGCATTCCGAAAACCATCAGGGCATTTCCACCACAGGTTTTAATGTCTGGGTTGAAAAAAGCTTGGACGTTCTGGCTAAGCTGCACCCCGGGCGCTACGATCGCTCGCTGCGCTGGATGAGTGTGTCTGCTGAAGGAGAGAATGATGGTGTCTGACTGCTGTTTCTTTCCTCTTGGTTTATCAAAAGCGTTGCGAGCCTTTTGCCGGTTCGCGGCACTGTGTTTATCGCTTACTCTCGCAACTCTATTGGTCGGCTGTGCGACGCAACCTGTGGAGCCCAAGGTTAAGCCGACGGTAAGTGACCCACAGCAGGCTCTTGTATTTGTTCAGCAAGGCTCTTTGGCCTATGAGCAAGGCGATATTTCCGGCGCAATTGAAGCTTGGCAGCGGGCCGTTGAACTCAACCACAACGACGCCGCAACGCTCAATAATTTGGCTCTCTTGCTGAAACAGAAACACCGTTTTAAAGAGGCGGCTGATCTATTGGAAACCGGAATCAAGCAATCACCGAATGTCGCCGATTTGCATTACAATCTTGCGGTTATTGCCGAGCTCTACTTGTTGGAACTTGATAGGGCTCTTACCCATTACAAGCGCTATCAGGCGCTATCAGCTAATGAAGATAAAAAGGTAACGGGATGGATCGCGGATCTGGAAAGGAGGCTGGACTAAATGATGAACAGGACTTTCTGGTTAGTCTTACGGGATGCCTTTCGTTTTTTCATTGGCTGTTGCCTGACTGTTATTCTCTCCTTAGCGGCTCCTTTTTCATGGGCTGCAACCGAATCCACGAAAGAAGCAGAGGCTGATGACGCCCGCGAAAGTTCAGTGCGCCTTAGCATAGAGGGAATCTCTGCCAGCGTGGGCGAAGACGAGCCGCGGGTGCTGAATATTCTACCCTGGCGTGCGCCCTCTCTACCGCGTCGACCGAGCGCGGAACTGGAAGGCAGTGCTTCCGATCTTGTTCAGCCGTTAGATGCCATTGTGCTCGAACGTCATAGGGTTTTCCGCCAAAGCCTTCGCGGTGCTCATCACGGCCCGCAGCCGGGAGCACGGCGATGACAGCGATGAACGCTAGGCTTGCCAGCGGTAATTTCGATCTGGCTAACGGGCTGGGCAGGGCGGCTGCTTCGTCGTTGTCCTGGAGCCGGGAAGAGGGCGAGCGCCTGCGAATGTTTGTGATCACTGTGCTGGCACTGCTGTTTTTTGTGCCCCTAGCCATTGTGATCCCAACCCTTGATGTTCCAGAGCCTGCCCGGGAACAAGTGGAGAGCCTACCGCCTCAACTCGCCAAATTGCTCGTAGAGCCGAAGCCGGTTGAAAAGCCGGTGCCGGAGCCCATCGCGGAGGTTGTGGAGCCAGAACCGGTCCCCGCTGAGCCGGAACCCGTAAAGCCGGAACCGATTCCGGAGCCTGAGGTATCCAAGCCAACGCCACCTCCACCGGTGCAACCGGTTGAACAAACGCCAAAGCCCGTAAAACAGACCGTAGAGCAGGCGCGGGAGAGGGCGTCCCGTTCCGGACTTTTGAGTATGAGAGATCGCTTGGCCTCCATGCGCCAACCCGCACCCACTGCGGCTCCGGTTATTCAGGCCAATGCCGATAGTGTGGCTGAGTCCGTAAGGGGTGCCAGCTCCAGCGCCCAACAAGCACGTGACGCACTCAAAAGCAGTGGTGGTGTGAAGGATGCGCAGGCACCACGCGCCGAGGTTGCCGTTGCCGGGCACGATGTGAGAAAAGTCGAAGCCGTGGCGCAACCTGAACCCGTTTCCGCAGGCACGACCGCTGGAACCCAAAAGTCGTCAGGCGGCGAGCGCGCAATGAGCAACATTCGTAAGGTGTTCGACTCAAGTAAAACGGCGCTGTATTCGCTTTATCAAAGAGAGTTGCGTAAAGACCCGACTCTGGCGGGCCGGGTAATGCTTGAGTTGGTCATAGAGCCAGACGGTTCTGTGTCTGCATGCAAGGTAGTTAGTTCCGAGCTTGAAAGCCCGGCGCTGGAGCAGAAGATCGCGATGCGCGTGCGTTTGTTCAACTTTGGTGCAGCGAATGTCGAAACCCGGAAAGTAAGATTTCCAATTGATTTCCTTCCGGGCTGAGGTGATCTTTGAACTGCTGGGTTAGCTTGCAATGGTGATTTTAGGAAGGTCTGGCTTATAAGGGCGAGACTTTTCTGTTGGTGCAATCACCTTGGCTTCACCGGTAACAACTTTCTGATTGTTCTGGTTAAGCACATTGCACTGGATTAAAACCCGGTTTTTTGGGGCTTTGCTCAGCACAGTAAGATGAACGGTTACCGTATCACCCAGCTTTACAGGGCGCTTGAAGGAAAGAGTCTGGTCTAAATACACGGTGCCAGGGCCCGGCATAACCATCGCCAAAGCAGCAGAAATTAACGATCCACTCCACATGCCGTGAGCGATCCGCTCCCCGAACATAGAGCCTGCGGCAAACTCCGAATCCAAGTGTACGGGATTAAAGTCGCCTGAGGCGGCGGCGAATAACACCAGCTCGTCCTCTGTGAGCGTTCGTGTGAATGTTGCAGTATCCCCCTCGTTTAGCTCGTCATAGGTAATGTTCACTAGAGTATCAAGGGTGTCGCTCATCAAGTGGTCCATGGCTAAAGTGTGTGGGTTCTGATCTTTTCCAGAAGAGCGCTGAAACTACCTCATCGTTCACAAAACTGCTATTCTCTTCCCACTTTTTTAGGCTGATACTTATGTCGGGTTGATCCATACGTCGCTCGGTGTTTGTAAATCATTATAAATAGAAGCGCCAGATCAGGAGATGGTGATGGATTTCGAGAAGTTCTATCAAGACAAATACCCTGCCAGTGTTCCCCGTGAAGTTGATCTGAACAAATACAGTAGCATGGTGGATGTCTTTGAAACGGCGGTCAAAAAGTACTCAGATCGCCCCGCCTTCAGCGCTGTTGGCGTCACTCTCACTTACGGCGAGCTGGATACCCAAACTCGAAACTTTGCTGCCTGGTTGCAGAATAAAACGGACCTGAAGCCCGGCGACCGTATTGCTGTGCAAATGCCGAACTTAACCCAGTATCCGGTTGTGGTTTTTGGCGCCATGCGCGCAGGCCTGATTGTGGTGAACACCAACCCGCTTTATACCACCCGCGAGATGGAGCACCAGTTTAACGATTCGGGTGCGAAAGCACTGGTAGTGCTGGCGAACATGGCGGAAAACGCTGAAAAAGTTCTGCCTCATACCAGCATTGAGCATGTGATTGTTACTGAAATCGCCGACATGCATTCGCCCATCAAGCGCACGTTGATGAACGCTGTCGTCAAGCACGTGAAGAAGATGGTTCCGCCTTTCAGTCTCCCTCAGGCCCACAAGCTGCCAGCGGTTCTCAGCGCCGGTGCGCGGGAGAAGTTTACGCCCGTAGAGTGCAAGCAGGATGATATAGCTGTGCTTCAGTACACCGGCGGTACAACCGGTGTTGCCAAGGGGGCCATGCTCACCCACGGCAACTTGGTAGCGAACCTGTTGCAGGTTCGCCCAATGATGGAAGACACCGTAGTAGAAGGGCAGGAAATAGTGATTGCGCCCCTACCGCTGTACCACATTTATTCCTTTACTCTGAACTGCGGCATTATGCTTGAGGCCGGTGGCCACAACATTCTGATCCCTAACCCTCGTGATATTCCGGGCTTTGTCAAAGAGTTGCAGAACCGCAAATTCACAGCATTTTTGGGTCTCAATACGCTGTTCGTTGCTCTGTGCAACAACGAAGAGTTTCAGGATCTCGATTTCAGCCACCTCAAGCTCACATCCTCCGGCGGCATGGCCTTAACCAGCGATACCGCAAAAATGTGGGAACGTGTTACCGGTTGCCCAATTTCCGAAGGCTACGGCATGACGGAAACCTCTCCGGTGGTCACCTTCAACCCGCGCAGCGCTATACAGCTGGGTACCATTGGCTTGCCCGTGCCATCAACTCAGGTCAAGACCATTGATGATGACGGCAACGAAACCAAACTTGGCGATCCGGGTGAGCTTTGTGTGAAAGGCCCGCAGGTTATGCGTGGCTACTGGCAGCGCCCGGAAGATACTCGCAAATCGTTTACTGAAGACGGCTACATCCAAACTGGCGACGTTGCCGTAATTCAGGAAGATGGCTACATTCGCATTGTCGATCGCAAAAAAGACATGATCATCGTTTCCGGGTTTAACGTGTTCCCGAACGAGATCGAAGATGTTGTAAGCAGCCACCCGAAAGTGGTCGAGTGTGCAGCAGTGGGTGTTCCCGATGCCAAGAGTGGAGAGGCCGTTAAGGTGTATTTGGTCGCTACCGCTGAAGGTGTTACCGAGAACGAACTGAAAGAGTTCTGCCGCGAGCGACTCACCGCTTATAAAGTGCCTCGTTTCTTTGAATTCCGCGATGAGCTGCCGAAAACCAACGTAGGTAAGATCCTACGGCGTGAGCTGCGCGACGAACCGGGTAATAAGTAATTACATTGACTTCGCAATCTGATGATAGGTTTTCAGTAAAAGCCGCAATAAAGGCGATGACGGAGCAGTTGGATGTCTGCAATCAGCAGGAAGCTGCCCGCATCGCTAAATTGGTTACAAGAACCAAAGGAAAGCCCGGCCAGAAAGATTTAGAAAAGATGGCCAAGTGGCTTGAGCGGGGGCTTGCAAAGGTGCAACAGCGCCAAGCTCTGCACAAGCCGGCTAGCTTTCCTGAAGGCTTGCCGGTTTCTGATCGCGTAGACGATATTCGCGAAGCGATTGAGAACCATCAGGTTGTTATTGTTGCTGGCGAAACCGGCTCCGGTAAAACCACCCAAATACCCAAAATCTGCATGAACATGGGTCGCGGTATTCGCGGCCTGATTGGCCACACACAGCCAAGGCGCATCGCTGCCCGCAGCGTGGCTGCCCGCATTGCCGATGAACTGGGCGAACAGGTTGGCCAGCAAATTGGCTATCAGGTGCGGTTTACGGATAACACCTCCGAGCAATCCCGGGTCAAGGTTATGACCGACGGTATACTGCTGGCTGAAGTCCAGCATGACCGTTTTCTTGACCGTTACGACACGCTGATTATCGATGAGGCTCATGAACGCAGCCTGAACATCGATTTCCTGCTGGGTTACCTCAGGCAATTGCTTCCCAAGCGACCTGATCTCAAAGTGATCATTACCTCCGCTACCATCGAAGTGGATCGCTTTAGCGAGTTCTTTGATAAGGCGCCGGTGCTTGAGGTTAGTGGGCGAACCTTTCCTGTCGATATACGTTATCGCCCGCTCGTGGGTGATGAAGATGACCGTGATCAGGGGTGGAACGATGGCGTGCTGGCTGCTCTGGAGGAAATTGAACAGCACGAACGTAGTGGGAAATTGCCTCCGGGCGATGTGCTGGTGTTTTTGCCCGGTGAGCGGGAAATTCGCAACCTGAGCAAAGTGCTACGCCACGCTGAACTTCTGCATACAGAAGTGTTGCCCCTGTATTCCCGGTTGAGTAATCAGGAACAGAATCGGGTATTCCAGCGCCACCGTGGCCGCCGCATTGTGCTATCAACCAACGTGGCGGAAACGTCGCTCACGGTGCCGGGTATTCGCTACGTTATCGATACCGGTGTAGCGCGAATCAGTCGCTACAGTGTGCGCTCTAAAATACAGCGGCTACCCATCGAACCTGTCTCCCAGGCCAGTGCCAACCAGCGGGCAGGGCGTTGTGGTCGGGTTGCACCGGGTATCTGTTTTCGCCTTTATGATGAAACCGACTTTCTTAATAGGCCGGAGTACACAGACCCGGAAATACTGCGCACCAATTTAGCCTCCGTTATCCTGCAAATGGCCACCTCAGGGCTTGGCGAAATCCGCAACTTCCCGTTCCTGGAAGCGCCGGATAAGCGAATGATCAACGACGGCTACAAGCTGTTGGAAGAACTAAGCGCTGTGGACGGCCAGCGGAGGGTAACCAAGCTTGGGCGCACCATGGCGAAGCTGCCCTTGGACCCGCGCTTGGCCCGAATGCTGGTAACTGCTGCCGACCATGGCAGTTTGGCAGAAACTCTAACCATTATTGCTGGCTTGAGTGTTCAGGATCCGAGAGAGCGACCGCAAGACAAACAGCAGGCTGCTGATCAAGCCCATGCACCGTTCAATGACAAAGAATCCGACTTTGTCACCTTGCTCAACATCTGGAACTTCTACGAAGAGCAAAGGCAGGAGTTGTCCCAGAACCAGCTTAAAAGAGTCTGCCAAAAAAGCTTTCTAAGCTGGATGCGCATGCGCGAATGGCGCGATATTCACCGACAACTCACGCTGATTTGCCGTGATCAGAAGCTGTCGTTCAACAAAGAAG
This sequence comes from Marinobacter sp. 1-4A, assembly GCF_016597725.1. Taxonomy (GTDB): domain Bacteria; phylum Pseudomonadota; class Gammaproteobacteria; order Pseudomonadales; family Oleiphilaceae; genus Marinobacter. The sequence continues at coordinate 85,373 of NZ_VCGY01000001.1, read as the reverse complement.
CTGCCTCATACGAAGCCATGCATAAGGCGATTTTGGCCGGGCTGTTGGGTCAGGTGGCGACCAAGGTCGAGAAAAAAGAATATCTGGCCACGCGCAACCGCAAGGTGATGATCTTCCCCGGGTCAAAGGTGTCCAAAACCGGCCCTAAGTGGATTGTAGCTACGGAAATCGTGGAAACCAGCCGCGTGTTCGCCCGTATGGTGGCGGCCATTCAGCCCGAATGGATAGAGCCTTTGGCCGGGCACGTGGTGAAGCGCCATTATTTTGAGCCGCACTGGGAGCAGAAGAGAGCTCAGGTGATGGGGTATGAAAAGATTACCCTCTATGGCCTTGATGTGGTGCCCAAGCGGCCCATCGCCTTCAGCAAAATCGATCCGGTTGAATGCCGCAACCTGTTTATCCGCCATGCGCTGGTGGAAGGTGATTATCGCTCGAAAGCGCCGTTTATAAGCCGCAATCGCGAGATGTTGGTTAGCGTAGAGGACCTAGAGAAGAAAACCCGCCGTCGCGATCTTCTGGTGGACGATGAGGTGCTGGTGAGCTTTTACGATGAGCGCTTACCGGAAGACATTGTTAGTGGCCGCCATTTTGAAACCTGGTGGAAAAGCCTAACCGCCGAAGAACTGCGAAATCTTGAACTGACAGAATCGGATGTGCTCCAGCGGCCGGTTGATGCACAGGCGGCCGATCTTTACCCGGATTTTCTGGAGTGGGAAGGGGTTCGCTATCCGCTTAGCTATGAGTTTGAGCCAACGAGCGAACGCGATGGCGTTACTCTGCAAGTGCCGCTAATGGCGCTGCGCCAGATTCCATCCCGGCGTTTGGAGTGGCTGGTGCCCGGTCTACTCAGGGAAAAGTGCATTGCGCTGGTGAAAGGGCTACCAAAAGCCGTGCGGCGTAACTTTGTGCCTGTGCCGGATTTTGTAGACGCGGCCATAGCCAATCTCCAGCCGTCTAACCAGCCTCTGGCGCTTCAGCTTGGTGAACAACTACGTAAGATGACGGGCGTGCAAATTGACCCCGAAACATGGCCGAAAGATGAGCTTCCCCGACACCTTAGGATGAACCTGAGAGTGCTCGGGGATGGCGGTAAAGTGATTGCCGAAAGCAGGGAGGCAGGCGAGCTTCAGGATCAACTTGAAGGACGAGCCGAGGAGGCTTTGGCATCGGCAACCAGCGAAAGCACGGAGCAGGAGCCCGCTGGCGACTTCACAGATTGGGAATTCGGCGAGATACCGCAACAGGTTCAGACCGAAAAGGGCGGTATGCAAATCACGGTTTACCCGGCGCTGGAAGATCTGGGTAAACGGGTGAAAGAAATTCGCTGCCTTGACCGCCTCACAGCGGAAGACTCAACGCGCAAAGGTATTGCGCGGCTTATCCTGAACCGCTTTGGAAATACGCTGGATGATCTTGAGCGCAAACTCCCGAGATTTAAAAAATCGGCCTTAATGTTTGCGCCTATCGGGCAGGCAAAAGTGCTTCTGGATGACTTGCTCCTTGCTACTGCAATAGAACATTTTTTACAGGACCAGATGCCTTATACCCGTGAGGCTTTCGATGCACTTGTCGACCGGCATAGGGGCGATTTTATACCTGCCCTCGAACAGGCTGACGAGCGGCTTTACCAAGCCATGCTGGGTTATCAGAAAGTTGCCAGACAGCTCAAAGGTAAGATTAATTTGGCTCTGGCAAATAGTATGTCGGACTTAAAGTTTCAGATGCAAAACCTTGTTTATCCGGGTTTTTTGGTCGAAACGCCGTCTCAATGGTTGACCGAATTTGGTCGTTACTTTGAAGCCGCTGAGGTTAGGCTGGAAAAAATGCCCAGAGAAATGGGTCGTGAGCGGGAGTTCCTACACCTTATGGAACCCTTGTGGGCCCGCTATGCAAAAAAGCGGGATGGCCAGCAAAAGCAGGGCGTTCGCGACCCGGAATTGGTTCTTTATCGCTGGATGCTTGAAGAGTTCCGTGTGTCGTTTTTTGCCCAGCAACTGGGAACGGTGATGACGGTGTCTGCCAAGCGCCTCGATAAACAATGGCAGCTAACGAGAGTTTGACCGCGTAGTCTTCGCCTTTGGTAGGGTTTCTGCGGGCGGGCAAAATCTATGGACTGTGTTAGTATTTCTGAAAGTACGATATTCCTGTCTTTCTATTTTCACACTCATGTCGTGGGGTTAGCGTGATAAAAGCCGTCATTAGCGGAACCGGTCTGTACACACCGCCAGCAACCATTGATAACGATGAGCTGGTTGAAGCCTTCAACCAATTTGTCGAGATGTATAATTCCGAACATGCCGATGCCATTGCGCGCGGTGAAACGGAAGCTTTGCAGCCTTCCTCCTCGTCGTTTATCGAAAAAGCCTCGGGAATAAAACGCCGCCATGTTATCGATAAAACCGGCATTCTTGATCCTAAGCGCATGGCTCCGTACATTCCTGAGCGCAGCAACGACGAGCCTTCGGTACAGTGTGATATGGCCGTTATCGCCTGCAACGAAGCCTTGGCGCAAGCAGGCAAAAAAGCCAGCGATGTGGATTCGGTTATCGTGGCCTGTTCTAACATGCAGCGCGCTTACCCTGCCGTCTCTATTGAAGTGCAGAGCGCTTTGGGCATTGACGGTTTCGCCTACGACATGAACGTGGCCTGCAGCTCTGCAACGTTTGGGTTGCAAGCAGCGGTTAACTCTGTCGAAAGCGGTGCTGCGCGCGCCGTGTTGGTGGTTAGCCCGGAAATTTGCTCTGGTCATCTGAACTTCCGCGAGCGCGACAGTCACTTTATTTTTGGTGATGCCTGTACCGCCATTCTGGTGGAGCGTGAAGAAAATACTCAGCCAGACCAAGGGTTTGAAATTCTTGGTACTCGCCTGAAAACAACGTTTTCGAACAATATCCGCAACAATTTCGGCTTTCTGAACCGGGCCGACGAGTCTGGTATTGGTAAACCGGATAAACTGTTTATCCAGCAGGGTCGTAAAGTATTCAAGGAAGTGTCGCCGTTGGTCGCGGAAACCATTCAGGGCCATCTCGAGAGTCTGTCGCTAGCGCCGGATAACCTGCGCAGAATGTGGCTGCATCAGGCCAACCTGAATATGAACCAGTTAATCGCCCGTAGGGTGCTTGGCCGGGACGCAACCGAAGACGAGGCTCCGGTGATTCTTGATGAATACGCTAACACCAGCTCCGCAGGCTCTATTATTGCGTTTCATAAACACAAAGATGATTTTACTAGTGGCGATGTGGGAGTTATTTGTTCCTTCGGTGCCGGGTATTCCATCGGTAGTGTTGTAGTGCGCCGACGCTGATAGCGAAAACCAACAACCCAAGAGTTGAGCATGACAAAATTTTCACCCCGGGGCTGGCTTGTTGCCATGCCACTCACGGTCATGTTGGCAGTGATTTTTTCAACGGCGCCCGCTTTGGCTCAGAACGCACCAGAGCCTGTCCCCGAGGGCGCCCCCAAGGTCAACCCGCAGGATCCGTATGAGAATTGGAACCGAAAGGTTTACAGATTCAACGATACCATTGACCGTTGGGCGTTGAAGCCCGTAGCAAAGACCTATCGCACGGTGGTGCCAGACTTTGCCGATCGCGCTATCACCAATTTTTTCAACAACCTCTCTGAAATCCGGAATTTCACCAACAGCGTGCTCCAGCTGAAGGGGGAGTCTGCCGTTGTTGCATTTGGCCGGTTCACTTACAACACAGTGTTCGGCCTTGGTGGTTTGTTCGATGTTGCAACAGCCTTTGATTTGCCTGAAAGACCTGAAGATTTTGGCCAGACGCTGGGTTACTGGGGCGCTGGCTCCGGCCCCTATCTAATGCTGCCGTTTCTTGGGCCATCCAGCCCGCGGCACCTAACGGGCCTGGGTGCAGACGGCTTTGCGTTCCCGTCTGCCTGGGACGAAGTCCATAGTCCTGAAACCTACTATGCCAGGGGGCTTCAAGTTGTGGACAAACGCGCCGATTTAATACCCGCAGAGGGGTTTATTTCCGGAGACGCCTATACGTTCGTTCGCAATGCCTTCCTGCAACGAAGAGAGTTTTTGATTAACGATGGCAAAGTAACCAAAGACCCGTTCGCCAGTGACGATAATGACGACCTTATGTTGGATGACTTCTGAGTCTTATCGCCATCCAAGGGAGACACGCGGTGCTTAAAGATCCAAAGATCCATAAATTCCGCAAAATGCTGGCCGAGGCACCGAATTACGAGGTTTGGAAGGCCGCGGCTTTGGAGCTGGACTTTCTTGAAGGCAACGCTGAATGGAAAGAAGATTTTGCCTCCGAGCATTACCACTACGAGTTGCTGTATGACCGTCTCAGCAGCATTAAGCAGTATCGCCAGCAGAACGATTTCGAGCGTCTTAAGCGGGCACTGCGCGAAGGCCTTCATCACGATCTTGGCAACATGGGGAATCCCGCCCTTTATACCCGTTCGCGGGTTGGCACCAAGCATCTGATTGAGGAATACATTGCTCAGGCCTGTGAAGCTCTGGACTTCCTGTGTGATCAGCCGATCCCTGATTTTCCAGTGGCTGATAAGCTACAGTTTTTCCGCGACACCCTCACCAGTTATGGCCGGCCAACACTCTTGTTGAGTGGCGGTGCCAGCTTGGGAATGTTTCATTTTGGGGTTATCAAAGCCCTCTGGGAACGAGGACTGCTGCCTCAGGTTGTTACGGGTTCAAGCGTGGGCGCCATTGTTGCGGGTATGTTGGGCGTACACACAGATGCTGAAATTCCCGAGATGTTGGTGCCTGAAAACCATAACCTGAGCGCTTGGAAATGGCGCGGCTTGCTCAGTGCCATGCGCGGTGAAGGTTTGATGGATCAGGAACAGCTGCGCTCATGCCTTAGAACCAATATTGGCGAATACACGTTCGAAGAGGCCTACCAACGCACAGGGCGCTCGATCAATATGAGTGTCTCACCCGTGCAGGCGCATCAAAAAGCACGGCTGTTATCCGGTTATACTTCGCCCTATTTGATGGTTTGGAGTGCAGCTCTGGCCAGCGCAGCGGTGCCCGGTATTTTCCCGCCGGTTACCTTGATGAAAAAAGATCTTCAAGGGCAGGCTTTGCCGTATATGCCCAGACTCAAATTTGTGGATGGTTCCGTTGTCAGCGACCTGCCCATTGAGCGCTTGATGCATCTTTATGATGTGAACTTCACCATCGTCAGCCAAACCAACCCCCACGTTGTTCCTTTTCTGAACGACCGGGGTAAGGATGAGAAGCTGTCCTTGGCCAATCTGCCCATGCACCTTCTGAAATCCGAGATACAGTTTCATGGGCGGGGAGTATTCGATTACCTTCGCAAACGTGCCCGCCCGGAACTGCTTCGGCAAATCTCTGGTCACATGTATACCATCATGGCGCAGCGGTATTCGGGCGACGTAACCATTGCGCCTACCTATGGCTTTAGAGACTACAGCCGAATGCTAGCCGACCCTAAGCCGGAATACGTGCGTGAAATGACCTTGGCGGGTGAACGTGCAACCTGGCCGAAAATCTCCATGATCCGCTCCCATGCACGCATCTCCAAAACCCTAGAACGCTGTGTGCGCCGCCTGAAACAGCAAAATCGCCGCAGTGTTGCAGATCTCAGGCTGATAAACAGTGCCGATTCCGGAACATCCTGAGATGACAGGCCCGCGAGGCGGGCGGTATGATACGCTGCTAAAGAGCCTGGCCCGGTAATTGGCCGATCAGCCCGGCGCCTGAGTATTAGACTGGACGCCCATGTATTACGACTTCTTCGGCTTCAGAGAACCGCCGTTCTCGATTGCGCCCGACCCCCGTTATCTTTATTTGAGTGAACGCCACAAAGAGGCGCTTGCGCACCTAATGTATGGCGTTCAGGGGCAGGGCGGCTTTATTGTTATTACCGGCGAAGTTGGCACCGGTAAAACCACTGTGAGCCGTTGTTTCATAGAAAACGCTCCGGCTCATGTCGACATTGCCCTTATTCTCAACCCTAGGCTTTCTGCCCGGGAATTGCTCTCCGCCATTTGTGATGAATTGGAGATAGCCCATCCGTCGGGGGCCACCATCAAACAGATGGTGGATCTGATAAACCAGAACCTGCTGAAAGCTCACGCGGCGGGTCGGCATAAGGTTTTGATGATCGACGAAGCCCAGAACCTGTCTGCCGATGTGCTTGAGCAGCTTCGCCTTTTAACCAATCTTGAGACCGCAGAAAAGAAGCTTCTTCAAATTGTGCTGCTGGGCCAGCCAGAATTGCAGCAAATACTCGCGTTGCCTAAGCTGCGCCAACTTAACCAGCGGGTAACCGCCCGGTACCATCTGGATGCCATCAGCAGTGACGAGCTACCGCTATACCTAAGCTATCGGCTTGGGGTTGCGGGTATGCGCGGTGATGTATTTGCGCCTGCCGCTGTCCGCAAGCTATACCGTTTGAGTAATGGTATACCTCGTCTGATCAACCTAATCAGTGACCGTGCTCTGCTCGGCGCCTACGCAGAAGGGGAACACGAGGTAACCGCCGCCCACATCCGGCAGGCGGCAAAAGAGGTTGCGGGCAACAAAAACCTAGGGCCGAAGCCTTCCGGCACGGGATTAAAACCGGACTTGTCCCGCTACCTTGTGCTCGCCGCGTCTGTTCTGTTGGCGATCATCACTACCTTTTGGGTGTACCAGCAATGGTCGGCACCGGATGTGATAACGCAGGTAGACGCAGCGCCGGTAGAGCTGGTTAGAACCGTGCAGCGTGACGACATGTTGGGCACAAAAGACGAGGATCAACTCCCCGCTGTGGCGGATGATACCCCTCCTGCCAAAGCACCAAACCCTTTCCGGTTTCCGGAACAGGCGTTGAGCTTGCCAGCCGCCTTCCGCGAGTTGTTTGATATATGGGGCCTTGCGTACAGCCCTTTGGAATCGCCGATTGCCTGTGAGTTTGCCCGAGCTTCCGGCCTTGATTGTTTAGAGCGACAGGGTAGCCGCCGAAGTTTGGAATTTCTCAACAGGCCAGCCATGCTGATGCTGCAAGATGAGGCGGGTAATCGAGGCTACGCAGTGTTGCGGCATATTGACGGCGATGTTGCTCAAATTGCCTTGCCTGAGGGCTTGGTTAGCGTGTCGTTTTCCAGTCTCGAATCCTTTTGGTTCGGGGAGTACCGGGTGTTATGGCAGTTGCCGGATTACGTGAATACCCGGGTGGATGAAAACGATGTTGCGGGCGAGGAGCTATGGATTGGTGTTCGCATGATGGAGCTTGCGGATACCTACGGAGAGTCGCCCGCCGACGCCGCTAGAATCAAGCGTATGTCTGCCCAACAACAGGTGCGTTGGTACCAGTCGTTACGGGGGCTGACCGTTGACGGCATTTCGGGTGCCATGACGGTTATTCAGATCAACAACGATCTTAATGCAGAGGGTCCTCGACTTGTGGGCACAAAGCCCGAAGGCAAGGGATAGACTATGTCCTATATTCTTGATGCCCTCAGGAAATCGGAAACAGAGCGCCGTCAGGGCAAGGCTCCGGACCTCGGGCAACAGGTACAACTGATACATCGCCCCAAGAAACGGCGAACCTCACCCGTGGTTTGGGTTGCACTGGCATTAATGGTCAACGCCGGAGTATTGGCGGTCGTGTTCTGGCCGGAGCGAACAACGCCAGAGCTCGAAGCAACGCAAGTGCCTGCCAGTGACGCAACCAGTCCTGTTCGTGCAGCTAAGCCTGAACCAAAGCCTGAGCCAAAGCCTGATCCCATGCCTGTGCAAGAGCCCGATGTTGCCCAGCAACCGGAGCGGGTGGCGGAGCCCGTAATAGAGCCTGTCCGCGAGCGGCCCACTATTATTACGCCCTCGCTGCGTCCGGAGCGCTCAATGCCCGCTGTCAGCCAGAGCGGCGTCAGGCCGCGAGTCCCGCACTTGGTGGAGTTACCCCTTTCCTTTCAGAAGAGTATTCCCGACTTGATGTTCAACAGCCATATCTATTCAACAGACCCCTACGCCAGCCGGGTGATGATCAATGGCCACTATCTTAGCCAAGGTGAATCTTTTTCCGGTATTACGGTAGAAGAGGTCACAGAAAATGGCGTTGTGCTTAGTAAACAGGGTAGAACCTTCCGCGTGGGTGTTGTTCGCGACTGGGTGAGCCCGCGCTGATGGCATTAACCGAGGACATAAAGCAGCAAATCCAGCAAAGTTATCGGGAAGTACTCGCAGGTAAGGGCGTGCGTGCCCGCTACGGTCAGCGCTTAATGATTGCCGAAATTGCCAAATACATGGGCGAGATCACTGAAAACGATGGTCAGCGTACCTCGCCTCCAGCGGCTTGCGTGGTTGAAGCAGGAACAGGTACCGGTAAAACTCTGGCCTATTTGATTGCGGCGATTCCCGTGGCCCGGGCACTGGGCAAAACCTTGGTGATTTCAACTGCCACTGTAGCGCTGCAAGACCAGATTGTTCTGAAAGACCTTCCGGATTTGAAAAAGCACAGTAAGATGGATTTTAGCTGGACGCTGGCCAAAGGCCGTGGCCGGTATTTGTGCATGTCCCGTTTGGAATCCCGGTTGCACGACGAAGGCAACGGCGACAGCGATACCATGCCGCTTTTTCTTCTGGATAGTCCCGGTACAGAAGAGCCCGGCACCCGGGCATTCTTTGAGGAAATGCTGGCAAGTTATGGCTCCCGTAAATGGGACGGAGACAGAGACCACTGGCCGGAGCAGATACCCGACGAGATTTGGCGGCAGGTAACGACCGATCATCGTCAGTGTACTAACCGGCACTGCAGTTACTTCGACAGCTGCGCATTTTTTGATGCCAGAAAGGACTTGGATGAAGTAGATATAGTGGTGGCAAACCACGACCTTGTTCTTGCCGATCTGGCTCTGGGGGGTGGTGCTATCCTGCCAGAGCCCGAAAACGCGTTGTTTATCTTTGATGAAGCTCACCATCTGCCAGACAAGGCGCTGAATCACTTCGCGGCAGCTGTCCCGCTAAACTCTACCCGGCAATGGCTGAAGCAGTTATCCCAGATGCTGGCCAAAATGCAGCCCTATTTTGCGCCCGCAACTCAAGCCGCTAAAACGGTTGACCGAATCAGCTCGGCCTCTCGCGATGTGGACTTGGTGTTGGCCCGCGTTTACGAAGAAACGGAGCAGAATACCGGGTGGGAGTTTAACGAGGAAAGGCGCTCAGCCCAGTGGCGTTACCCAGAAGGTGAGTTGCCGGAGGCCTTGGCTGAACTGGCGGCCGAAAGCCGTATTGCCACCGCTAATCTGGTGCGCCATTTGGGCGCGCTAGCCGACGAGTTGCAAGGTGCGTTTGATGAACGGAAACAGCATGAAATTGACCGGGATACGGCGGAAGCCTGGTACCCGGTCATTGGCGCCTTTCATAGCCGTTCCGAGGATCAGTTGCGGCTGTGGACAGCTTGGACGGAACAGATTGGCGGCCCGAAGGTGGCTGAAGACAGCGAGCAAGCCAACAGTGACCCCAAACCACAAAGCCCATCACACAAAAGCCCCCCTCCTGCCCGTTGGAGCGTGCGGCAGCGCTGGGACCATGCAGAAGATATCACTTTGTACAGTTCGCCAGTGTTGGCTAATAATTTGCTTTATTCAAGGCTGTGGTCACGAGCCTACGGCGCCGTGCTTACCAGTGCCACACTGACAGCGCTTGGCCGTTTCGACCGGCTTCAGGCCAGAGCTGGGTTGCCGGAGGCAAGCCGTTTGCTGGTCGTGCCCAGTTCCTTCCGCTACGCAGAAATGGCCACGGTTGAAGTACCGTCCATGGCGTGTATGCCTACCGATGATGGATTTGCCGACGAGCTGATTAAACGTTTACCGCATGTATGGGCCGGTGAAACCGCCACACTCGTGTTGTTTACCTCGCGCCGACAGATGCACCAAGTGCGAGATGCACTGGCACCGGAATATCCAGACCTGATCATTACCCAGGACGATATGTCCCGGGGTGAAGTGCTGCGCCAACACAGGAGCCGCATTGATGAAGGCAGGGCCAGCGTTTTATTTGGCGTGGCCAGCTTTGCAGAGGGTATCGATTTGCCCGGCAAGTATCTGCACCACGTGGTGATTACCCGGTTACCTTTCTCGGTTCCAGACGACCCCATTGAAGCTGGTTTGGCTGAATGGATCAGCCAGCGTGGTGGTAACCCCTTTATGGAAATTACCGTGCCGGATGCGTCCATCAAGTTGGTGCAAGCGGTGGGTAGGCTGCTACGGACGGAAGAAGATACGGGCAGGGTGAGCATTCTTGATCGTCGTATTGTCGCAAGACGCTACGGGCAGTTGCTGCTGGATTCGTTACCACCGTTCCGGCGTATTATTGAGCGGTAAAAAAGAAGCCAGCCCGTGGGCTGGCTTTTACAAAGGGTTCTGAAAGAACCCGTGCGTAGAGATAAAACGCAATAAGAAGTCTGAAGGCCTGAAGTTTCAGAAATCAGTAGTGAGGGCTTGCCTCACCGTTGAAACAATAATAAGGGAGTAGGGGGCGTAGCCGAATCGTCCAAAGGGCGTAGCCCGAATAATAATTTCGAATAAAGTGTGATGCGCATCACAAAGTTCCTACACATTATTGCGTGAGGATGCCCAGTTCCCGAGCCCGGACAAGCGCTTCTGTTCTCCTACCTACACCGAGTTTGCCGTATAGATTTCTTATGTGCGCTTTTACTGTTGCAGGTGCTACGCCCATACTGGCCGCAATATCCTTGTTCGAATACCCAGCGTTAATGAGTTCCAGCACCTCCAGCTCACGTTGGCTAAGAGGCTCTGCAAGCTTTTTGACAGAATCGCCTGCGGCGGTTTGGCGATGGTCCGGCTGAGTGTTCGGTGCAGCTGTTTGCTCTTTTTTGTCACTCGCGTTTTCAGTTTTCGGGCTCAAGAGCATGTCGGTAAGGCTTATATGCCAGCTGCCGCCGGTTTTTACCATGGCGGATGCAAGTAAAAGCTCTTGCAGCCGGGGGCTTTCCTCGGCAAAAAGTCTCAAAAAGCCCGCCTCGGCAGCCATGCCAACAGCTTGTGCCAGTCGATCCTGACACTCTTTATCACGATATAGCTGCGCCAAAGCTTCGCCGGACACTAGCAGCGCTTCTACCATGTGCCGGTTGTGCTCGTTTCGCTGGGCGTCTGATATAAGCGCTTCCAAAATCTCCAGCGCCTGTTCTGGCTTGCCCTCGGCAACCAGCAGCCGGGCGTAGCTGATGCTATTTTGTTCTCGGTTCAGCGGGTTGGTAATGGTTTGGCTTTCGACCGACTCTAGAATTCGCCGAGCCTCGCCGGGCTGGCCCTCTGCCAGAAAACATCGGGCTAGCAGGGCAGAACTGGCGGGCGGCTCAAAGACAATGTGCTCCCTGCGCTTTCGCCCCACTTGCTCGGCATCTTCGAGATAGCCTATGGCGTCTTTATAGCGGCCGTCGCTGAAGGCGAGGTGCCCGCGAACATGCTGAATAATAATGTGTTGCCCTGGCTCAGCGCCTTTGTTGATATGCTCTAGCAAAGGTTCGAGATGGGCGGCTGCATCTCTGAGCTGGTTGCGCTCCCGGAAAATCTCGGTCAGTGCGGCGCTAAGCCAGCATGAGATAAGCCTTGGTTGGCTCGGGTCTGAGTAATGCTGGTCTACCCACTTGCGCACCTCTGTGCACGTGTCCAGAGCGAGATCCATATCGCCCCGGTTGTACTGTATCCAAGCCAGCAGGCCTCCGCTGGAGAGAACTGTGCTTGGTTTGCGTTCAACCTGTCCGTAATGGACGGCAGATTTCAGCGTGTTCTCGGCACCGGGTAGGTCGCCTTTGCCATAATCGTCCAATCCAATGCCGTAATAGGTTACCGATTTCAGCGGAATTCGCGTGTGGTCTATGTCCGCTAGAACTTGTTTGGTTAGGTCACTTGCGCTTTTATCATCGCTACGAGAGCGGGCGAGGTAGGAGCGCACAAGAGATACTTCGCTCTGCAGGCCAAGCGCCCCCTCAGCATCCGGGGCAGAGTCGGCAACGTGGCGGTCAAGCAAGTCTTCAATATTGGCGAGTAAGGGCTCAAGATGATCAAGCCGGTTTGCGAAAAAACGCCCCCATACACGCAACATCTGCAATTGGGCGCTTTCCTCGACCTGCTCTGCGGGCAGCGCATCGAGCCAGTTTAGAACCGGTAGATGGTAGCCTCCGTGAATCAGGTTGTTACCGTGGGTTGCGAGAACCTTTGCCAACCATGGCCAGTCTTCCTCCTGCACAATCTGGGCAATGGCTCCCTGAACCTGCCCATGGTTTAGCAACCATTCCACTGCCCGTTGCCAGAGAACCTGAGCCCGTTCCGGGTCGGCGTGGCGGATTCTCTGTAGTAAAGCATCACGAAACAAATCGTGATACCGAAACCATTCATTGTGATTGTCCAGAGGAATCAGGAAGAGATGTTGTGATAGAAGGTTCTCCAGCTTTTCCTGACTGTCGTTTGTATCTCGAAGGGTGTCACACAAAGAGGCGCACAAACGTGGGCAGCACGAAGTGTCCAGAAGGAAGGCCACCGTATCTTCTGGCTGTTTGTCCAACACCTCGCTGAGAACATAATCACTAATGTGCCGCTCATTGATGCTGAGGGCAGCCTGTGGGCTATTTGAGTCAGTGGCAAGGTTGTTTTGTTCCAAACCGCTGTCACTTCCGGAAAGCGCCGAAAGCTGCATAGCTGCAACCCAACCCTCTGTGCGGCGGCAGATAGCCTGTACATCTTTCTCTGAAATGCTAAGCCCCATTGTGTTGTGAAAAAACTCGCGGCATTCGTCTTCGGAAAAAGCCAGTAATGCCGGGTGAATTTCCTGCAGCCATCGGCGTACGCGCCAACGGGCCAAAGGCAGAGGAGGTTCCGTGCGGGAGGCCAAAGTAACGGTAACCCCGGCAGGCAGGTAATCAATAAAATACCCGAACTGGCGATGAATTCGGTCGTTGGCAGCAAACTGGAAGTCATCCAGTACCAAAATCCACGGGCTGCCATCGGCTGCCAGCGCATTAACCAGTGCGGTTATGGCGCTGCTTAGACTGTCGTCGGTATTGCCAGAAAGGCTTTTATGGCATGGCTCTAAACCGGTAAGGCCCGCGTGCTCGAATGCGCTTGCAACATACTGCCAAAAGCGCTGGGGGTCATCGTCGTGCTCATCCAGAGATAGCCATGCAATTGGCCCACTGGTGCGTGAGCACCATTGACTTACCAGCGTTGTTTTACCGAATCCTGCTGGCGCTAATACAAGGTTCAAGCGCTTTGGGTGGCCTGGTGCCAACAGCGAACTTAGCCGTTCGCGCTGCACGGCTCTTGAATCAGAGGCGGGCCTGAGGAATTTGGTTGTTAACAGCATTGGTGTCCTGCGAACCGAATAAAAGAATAATGTTGAATTGTGTGCTTTGTCTCTAGCAAGTCAATGGCTGCAGAAACAAACAGGGGCGTTTTAGGCTGCGGAGATGCGATTTTGGTCTAAACTGAATCAAAGAGTTCTTCTATACTAAAAAAGAATGAAAAGCGGGTCTTTTATGCGTATTCTTAGCCCTTGTTTGCCCGCTTTCATCCACATTCAGCCCGCCCAAGGTCGGACATTCAGGGAGCCACAGAGTCAATGAAACTACAACAGTTGCGCTATATTTGGGAAGTTGCGCACCATGATCTCAATGTGTCGGCAACCGCCCAGAGCCTTTTTACGTCTCAGCCGGGTATTTCCAAACAAATCCGACTTCTTGAAGACGAGTTAGGGCTTGAGATTTTCGCCCGTAGCGGAAAGCACCTTACCCGCATCACTCCGGGTGGCGAAATCATTGTTCGCGAGGCCGGAGAAATTCTACGTCGGGCTGAGGGAATTAAAAAGATTGCCCAGGAGTTCAGTAATCAACGTAAAGGCGACCTGAGCATTGCCACAACCCACACCCAAGCGCGCTACGCTCTTCCGCCTGTGATCAGTGGTTTTATTGAATCCTATCCGGATGTGTCTTTGCATATGCATCAGGGCACACCCATGCAAATATCTGAAATGGCCGCAAACGGTGCCGTTGATTTCGCCATTGCAACAGAAGCTATGGAGTTGTTTAACGACCTTATCATGATGCCCTGCTACCGGTGGAACCGCACGGTGATTGTGCCCAAAGGCCACCCGCTTACGCAGTTGCCAGAGCTGACTCTGGAGGCTTTGTCTGAGTACCCGCTGGTAACTTATGTGTTTGGCTTTACCGGGCGGTCGAAGTTGGATGAGGCGTTTAAAACGAAAGGCTTAACACCCAAAGTGGTGTTTACAGCGGCGGATGCCGACGTTATCAAAACCTATGTGCGATTGGGTCTAGGCGTTGGAATAATCGCCAGCATGGCATTTGATCCCAAAGCCGATCCGGATTTGGTCGCTCTGGACGCGAAGAAACTGTTCAGCCCAAGTGTTACGCGGATTGGTTTCCGCAAGGGCACCTTCTTGCGCGGTTATATGTACGAGTTTATCCAGCGCTTTGCTCCCCACCTAACCAAAGAAACGGTTGATGAGGCCGTGGCGCGGCAGAGCAATCGCAGTGAAATCGAAGCGTTGTTTAAAGATGTAAAACTGCCGACGTTTTAAACGGCTGGCAGTTTTACATAGCCTCAATCGGCGGCCTATGTTTACTGGCGGGCGATCACGTTACCCGCATGTAGGCCGCATTCTTTCTGGGTAGCTTCTTCCCACCACCAGCGGCCTTCCCGTTCGTGCTGCCCGGGCAACACCGGGCGAGTGCAGGGTTGGCATCCGATACTGACAAAGCCCTTTTCATGCAGCTTGTTGTAGGGGGCTTCTGACATGCGGATGTAGTCCCAAACTTCTTTTGATGTCCAATTGGCCAGTGGGTTGAACTTTACCAGTGTTTTATTCGGGCCAGAGAAGGTTGCATCTTCCTGTACAACCGGAACCTCGTTGCGAGTACCCGGGCTCTGGTCTTTACGCTGGCCGGTAATCCATGCATCGACGCATGCAAGCTTGCGCTTGAGAGGGTTTACCTTGCGAATGCCGCAACACTCGCTGTGGCCGTCCTCGTAAAAGCTGAACAGCCCCTTTTTGCTTACCAGATCTTGAACGTCGTCGGCGTCGGGGAACAGCACCTCGATGTCGATGCCATAATGCTTGCGAACGCGCTCAACAAACTCATAGGTTTCCGGGTGCAGGCGGCCGGTATCGAGAGTGAACACCTTTAGGTTATCTGTCAGTTTGTGTGCCATTTCGATGAGCACCACGTCTTCGGCGCCACTGAAAGAAATAGCGATGTTGTCATAGCGCTTTAAGGCAGCCTTCAGAATGGCCCGTGGGCTTTCGCCAGCCAGTTCGCTCTGTAGATCGTGGATATTGCTCATAAAAATCACTACCTGATGCGTATTTGGTGGCAGGTTAGCATTAAATTCCTAATTCCATGAAGTAATGACAATCTATATGGTTATGCCAGATTGGGTGGTTATGGGCTGTAAATTCCTTGTTTTGTTGCAATGTACGATGCATTCTCCGCGTGTTTTTCTTATGATACCGCGTCTATAAAAGGGGAGCGGGCCTTGCTCCTTTTGAGAATTCTAACTTGCAACATTGAATCAGGAGATCACTGTGGAACTGGCATGTCTTGACCTTGAAGGTGTATTGATCCCGGAAATCTGGATCGCGTTTGCAGAAAAAACCGGTATTGATGAGCTCAAGGCGACCACCCGCGACATTCCTGATTACGATGTTCTTATGAAGCAGCGCCTGCGTATTCTGGATGAGCATGGCTACGGTTTGCCAGCCATTCAGGAGGTCATCAGTACACTCGACCCACTACCGGGTGCACGGGAATTTTTGGATTGGCTGCGCGAGCGGTTTCAGGTGGTGATTCTGTCTGACACCTTCTACGAATTCGCCATGCCTTTGATGAAAAAGCTGGGGTACCCGGCGTTGCTGTGCCACAAGCTGGAAGTAGCAGACAACGGCCAGATTACCAACTACCTGCTGCGTCAGAGAGACCCTAAGCGACAGTCGGTGCGTGCCTTCCAGTTGCTAAACTATCGCGTAATCGCAACAGGGGATTCCTACAACGACACCACGATGCTGGGGCAGGCTGAAGCAGGCATTCTATTCCACGCACCCCAGAATGTGATTGACGAGTTCCCTCAGTACCCGGCTGTGCAGGAGTTTGAGGAGCTGAAGAAGGAATTCCTGAAGGCGAGTGCCGTTCATAGCGTTTGATAGCACACTACGCTAACTAAGGCCTTCATGTGTAGGAGCTATTGAACCGGAGTGGCAGTCAGTCGCTCCGGTTCAGATTCTCCAGAAAATCCATCAAAGGTTTCACTTTGGTGAGCGTTTCCTGATATTCGCTCTCCGGGTCGGAATCTGCAACGATTCCTCCGCCACCCCAGCAGCGAATGCTTCCTTGTTCTTCAGTTCCCGGTTCAACTTCACTGCTTTCACACAGCATAGACCGAATGGCAATGTTGCTGTCTAAAATGCCGTCTAAGCTGCGATAAAACACCGATCCGCAATACGGGCCACGCCAATGGGGTTCGAGCTCACGAATAATTTCCATGGCTCGGATTTTTGGTGCACCCGTAATAGAGCCTCCGGGAAAGGCATCGAATAACACCTGCATAGGTAAAGCATCTTCCGCCAGTTCGGCGCGAATATGGCTCACCAGATGGTGTACGTTGCGGTAAGACTCAAGCGCAAAGAGGCTATCGACTGTTACCGACCCTGCCGCAGCGTGAACACTCAGATCATTGCGCAGCAAGTCCACAATCATCAGATTCTCGGCGCGGTCTTTTTCTGATGCTTCCAGGTCAGCGGCAAAGGCCGCATCTTCGATAGCTGTTTTGCCTCTTGGTCGAGTACCTTTAATCGGGCTGGTTTTAACGGTACGGCCGCGAATTTCCAGAAAACGTTCGGGGGAAATAGACAGTACGGCCCCCGATCCTACTCTTAAGAATGCGCTATAAGGGGTGGGGTTAGCTTCTGCCAATGCTAGAAATGCCAGCCAAGGATTTCCTTTGTAGTGGCCTTTGAATTCTTGAGACAGGTTCACTTGATAGCAGTCACCTGCGTTAATGTACTCCTGAACCACCCCCACACCCGCAGTAAACGCTTCAGCTGGCTGGCGCGCTTTAAACGGTGAAATCATGCGCCAGTGTTTAGTGCGCTCGCTCGGCTCTGGGTGAATCTGGTGTTGCCAAGACTCAAGGGTACGCCGGGTATCTTCCGGGCACTCCGGATGAATCCAAAGATGGTAAGTATCGGTAGCCCGGTTGTGGCTGGCGGCCCAAAGATAGAAACCAGCGAAGAGCAGGGGAGTTGCTGGCAATGGACAGAGTCGGGCAAGCCGGTTTTCTTTGATGTATCCAAATTCGTAACCTAAAAAACCGACCCAGCCGCCTGTTAGAAGGCCTTGTGGCTCCTGAGCTGGAACTTCGTAACGTGTAATCAGGCGTTCCATTTCGCTGGAAAGCTGTCTCGTATTGATTGGCTCATTGGGCTTTGCATCTACGCGCTTTGTTGTAATCGCGCAGGCGGTAAAGCCTCTGAACAATCCACGGCCATGGCCTGTTCCCGTACTGCCCAGATGGGCAAAGTCCGGCTCGTTGGCAGCGTTCTCAAGCAATTGCTCGTAGGCTTCACGGCTAAGCAGGGAAGAAACAGGAAGTGGCAAATTAACTCCGGTTAATTAGAAGAATGATACTCAGGCCACAAAACGGGCATTGTCGGCTCCCGCGGGCCACTGGTCTAATGGAGAACCACAAAACGACCAGCTACCAGCCCGGATTCGGAAAACCGCATTCTAGCCGAGTTGGCCAGCCTTAGCGTACCCATTAACGCAAATACAACAGGAACAAGAATCATGCCTTATCTTGGAAAACCGCTGCTACGTGCTTTTTTGCTGATCTTTGCCATGGGTATACCCATGGCCAGCGCACAAACGGCGCCTTCGGGTGAGTTGACTGAGGAGCAGGAGATGGCGATTAAGAAAGAACTATCTAAATACGCCGTTCTTGGTCAGCAGCAAATACTCTATTTAACGAAGCAGGCGACGGATGAGTATACGGAGACATTGACGGACTCAGAACCGAACATGCCTGCTGCATGGATGCTTCTAGAAGACGGCAAAACAGTTAAGCGCATTAATATCGATGAGCAAGCCGATGGAGCACCCGCGCAGATACGAATTCTTATGTATCGTGCGGCTTTAAAATCCGTTGCGCGACCCGGGAAAATTCATGCCTCAGTCATCTTATACACTGGGAAAATCCGCGAGGGTAGCGAAGACGAAGCGCTCGTTGTTGAGTTCGAGCACCGATTGGGCATTTCGGGAAACAAAGTCATTCCGTATCAAGTTGAAAACGGTAAAGTCTCATACGCAGAGCCGGTGACTAGCGAAAAGCCTTTCCAGATTTTCCACGATAGCAAAACCAGTGGTGCGAGCAGCGAAAATTGATTTGAGACGCAATCGTGGTTTGTTACCGGTTGTAAAGGTTGTGTTAAGGAAGTGTGAATGAAGTCACGGACTAGGACTGTAAAACAATCTTAAATGACTGCGTGGAGTAACGGACTTCACACCCAAAAATTAAAAACTCAACCAAGAATAAGTATGAGTTTATTAAGGAGAATAAAATGAAAGGCCTGAAAAAAATTGCTCTAGTAGCAGCTATTGCTGCAGCACCTCTTGCAGCCAATGCTGAACTGCAAGCTATGAACGACACTGCAATGGGCGACGTAACCGGTCAGGCCGGTGTGACCATTGAGCTGGAAACCAAAGTAAGCATTGGTCAGTTCAAGTACACGGATGAAGGTTCCTTCGCAGTTAATGACATCGTACTTGGTGGTGCTGGTGTAACCGCTGACGGCGCAACTGCTGGCTACGGCGACCTGTTGGACCAACTGAAAATTGACATCGACGTTCTTGATGACGGCGACGCTAAAATTCACGTTAGCACGCTTGACGGCGCTCCGATCGACTGGGGTCTGGAAATTGGCAGCATGGAGCTGCTGGCTGGCGGAACTGGTTCAGACAGCACCACGCTGATCTCTAACCTGAGCGGCTACGGTAATCTGGCTCAGTTGGACATTCAGGTTGATACTGCTACGGATCACCTGAACCTTGTAGCAGCGTTTGATGTGACTGATATGGACTTCGACGTTGAGTTCATGGGTATTGGCATCCGTGATCTCACGATCAGCGGCGCAGGCGGAAACTTCGACTACGATGGTGACGGATCTGTGATGTCTGCTGACGCTGACGGTGAATTTGGACTTGCTCCAACTTCTCAAGAAGCCCAAGTACTTGCAGGATTTGCTAACGTAAATCTGGATATCTACAAAGGTGCGGGTCTCGGTGCTTCCACCGCAACTGACGTACTGCGTATCGACGTAAACAACGTCTACATGGACGTTACCATCGGTGCTGTTGAGATCGGTGGTACTTCCATCGGTTCACTGGCCATCGACAACTTGGCTGTAACCGACACCAAGCTGGCTGTATACGGTCACTAATCTGACCTGAACACCAGTAGTGTTAAAGCGCCCCGCATTGCGGGGCGTTTTTCGTTCCAGTAGAAGGCAATTGGAAAGACGCTAGCCAGAGTGCAATAAAAAAACGGCAGCTTGAATAGTCAAGCTGCCGTTTTTTAGTTTGGGGTTTATCTTATAAAGTGCTTTATTCTCTACTGATCCGGAACCTTTATGGATAGATCAAACCCACCACCCGGTCTTGGCGTTAGCTGAATCGGACCTTCGTTAATCCCTTGTGGCATTTGTATCCGGTCTATACCCGGTGGTGTACCAATCGAAAAGTTCAGGTTCTGCCCATCAAAGCCTATACCGAGCTGGTCGTTAAGGAACGACTGTGTAAAAGGCTCATCCGGAATCTGCATCTGTTGCCCAAAAATAAGGGGTGGAAGGTTGGGCGTAAATTCAGCGGGCGGCTGGGCTCTGGCTAGCTCTTCCTGAGGAAGCAGCAGCGCACGGCGCAGGAATTCTTCCTCTGCGTTTGCAAGGGCGTCTGAATTGCCTTCCTCGGTCAATCGTTGCAGGGCTTCCCGGTAGGCTTCTTCTTCCGCTTCGGTAATAACCGGCTCGCCGGGGGAAATCGTCAGGGCACGGATAATGCGCTGGCGGTCAGCTTCCGATTTGCGGCCTTCTCTTGGTACTACAATCACCGCAGAATCTTTCACGTAGGTGTCGACCATTTCATCGGAGGTCATGGACTGAACGCCTGCAACCGTTGGCATGGAAGCCGCTGCGGCGAGTGTTGCAGCAATCGCTGCTGCAATGTTGGTGCTGTTTTTGGTGAAGGTCGCTGCGCGGGAGGTGTACCCGGCAGGCAAGTTTTGGTGGTTCATAGTCTGGCCTCTTGCTGCGATGAGCTCAGGTACGAGGTGTGTCTGAGGTTACAGCAATCAGTACGCATCTCTATCTGACCGAATTCTGGTACTACTCTCCAGTATTCGGGTTGTTTCGCAGCTTTTCAAGGGTGTAAACGTGAGTTTGTGATCAGAATCCGTGATTTGCCGTACAGTTATAAAAGCCTTGCGAAGAGGGTTACCATGGCGGTTAACGTTTGGTGTTGAACTTTAAATAAATCTAACGGCCTTAGGGGCATGATGAGCAGACTAATTCGTAGCCGCTGGCAGCGCTGGATAAACCGTCGGATTCCGCGCTCTGATGTCCAGTTACTCACCCAGAGAAACCTCTTCATTTTGCCAACGGCGCCCGGCGTGGTGTTCGGGGTGCTGTTGTTGATCATGCTGATCACCGGTATTAATTACCAGAACAGCCTGATTTACCTCGTAACCTTTTTACTCGGCGCTGTGTTTGTAGGCGCTATGCACCAAACCCACCGCAACCTTGCGGGCCTTGAGCTTACGCTCGTTCAGACGGGCGAGGGGTTTGCTGGCGATGATATCCTTTTTCGCTTACGGGCGGCGGCGGGCAAAGACGACGCCATAGCCGTCACCCTGTCTGACGGTGACACCTCGGTTCGAATCGGTCATGTACCCTCGGGGCAGTCTGCCGATGTTGCTCTGCCAGTAGGTTCTGCTTTTCGGGGGTATCTCCGCCCGGACCGCATCCGAATTGAAACTCGTTTCCCCTTCGGTTTGCTCAAAGCCTGGTCTTGGATGCGCCCAATCTCCACCGCTGTGGTGTTTCCCCGGCCCATTGCGGCTCCCGATGTGGTCAGTGCGGTTGATGATGGTGAACAAACCGCCAGTTCGCGATCTCCGGAAGGGAACGACCATGCTGAACTGCGCCCGTGGCGCGACGGAGATATGAGCCAGCGTGTTATGTGGAAGCGTTTTGCCCGCAGTGGGCAGATGGTGGTGGCGGACTGGGAGGCCGATAAACGCAGCCCCCATTGGTTGGATTTTAACGCCTTTGCTGGCGCTGATCATGAAGTTCGGCTCAGCTATCTATCCTGGTTGGTGGTCGAGCGCGGCAAGAGTGGATCCCGCTTTGGCCTGAACTTGCCGGGGCAGGTGATAGAGCCGGATTCTGGCCCGGCCCATGCAACACGCTGCCTCAGAGCTTTGGCGGTTTGGGGTGAGGAAAAACCAAGGGATGCTGTAGGTGCGCCCTATGGCACGCGCCGGACTACAGATTCAGGTAGAAGAGCGAAGCCGGGAGCCGTGATATGAGTTTTTGGAATCGCTCCCAGCAGGAGCCAGAAACGCAAAGCGACACCCTGCCGTCTCGCGCATTACTCTGGCTGATGGTGAGCTTTGCATTACTGTTGACGCCTCAGTTCGATCGGCTTCCAGTGTGGTTGATGGCGGTATGCGTTGTTTTGGCTGGCTGGCGCTGGCTGGCTCAGCAGGGTCGTGTGCGCTTGCCGGGGCGTTGGCTGCGCACGGGCATTTTGCTGGCATTGATTGCGGTGTATCTCATTCGCGTTCAAGGCAGTTTTACCGTAGACACAGCGGCTTCGTTTTTTGTACTGACGGTTGGCTTGAAGTGGCTCGAAACCCGCACCGCCCGGGATTTTTATGTGCTGTTCTATATTTTGGTGTATCTGGCGACGGTGAACTTTTTGTTTCATCAGGAAGTTCACTGGGCGTTAGTGAACATCGGCGCCATTGGTTTGTTGTTGATCGGGTTGCAGGTGCTCAATGCACCGGAGCTTCCCGGTGGTATGAAGGCGGGGTGGCGCAGGTTAGGTGTCATGCTGTTGAAAGTACTGCCGATTGTTGTGCTTTTGTTTGTGTTTTTCCCTCGCATGGAGCCTTTATGGAGCGTGCCCTTAGTGTCTGGCAAGGCACGCACGGGCATAAGCGACACTATGCGGCCCGGGGATATATCCAGCCTGGCACAAAGCAGTGCCCGGGCCTTTCGAGTAACCTTTGGTGGCTCCATGCCTGAATACCGGGATAGGTACTGGCGTGGGCTTATTCTGGACACCCTTGACGATGGAACCTGGCGTCAGAGCGGCTATGAGCCTTACCGTCGGCCGGGGCGGGTGGATTTGGATGGCGGCGTTGGCGAGCTGCAACCGCAAGAATACGATGTATTGATGGAGCCAACCGATCAGCGCTGGGCGTTTGCACTCGAACGCTCTGTGGCGGTTTCAGACAACGTTGTGAAAGAAGCAGATGACCTGTTCCGCTTCCGCCGCCCAGCGGATAGCCCGGTTCGGTATAGGTTAGCGCGTGACAACTCGCCAGAGCAAACGGTGCCCACCTTGGAGCCCGGGCAAGCCCGCCGCTACCTGCAACTCCCGGCTTCCGGAAACCCGAGGGCGCGCGCATTGGCAGCCGACCTACGGCAATCCAACAGTGAAGTGGGCGTCATTCGATCGCTTCTTAGCCGATTCCGGGAGCAACCCTATTTTTACACCCTTCGTCCGCCCAGAATGCCCGATAACGGCATCGACAGCCTGTTATTCGATGACATGCGCGGGTTCTGCGCGCACTATGCTGGCGCGACAACGTTTGTGCTTCGTTCGGCAGGGATTCCTGCAAGAGTTGTTGTCGGTTATCAAGGCGGAGAAAGTGGTGCGGGTGACGAATACCTTGTGGTGCGCCAGTACGACGCCCACGCTTGGGTTGAAGCCTGGGTAGAGGGGCAAGGCTGGGTGCGCATTGACCCTACCGCTGCGATCGCGCCAAACAGAATTGAATCCGGCTTACGGGATGCCGTGGCCGAGGAAGGCTCATTCCTCGAGAACGAGTGGGCCTCTGCCCAACGGTATGGAGATGTAGCGCTTATTCGTTGGGCAAGCCAGCAGCTTGATCGCATCAACTATCAGTGGCAGCGCTGGGTAGTTGGTTATCAGGGCCAAAGCCAGATGGATCTCATGTCCCGTTTGCCCGGCGGCTTCGGTATCAAGGAGCTGGGGTATCTTACCGCAGGTATTGTCGGTGTGGGGCTTCTTATAGCTGGCTTGATATCGGCGCTGCAAATGCGCCGGGGTGCAAGCCGGGATCGTTACGGGCGTGTGTTGGGCGCCTGGTATCAGCTATGTGAGCGTGCAGGGGTGCCAGTCAGGAGTGGCGAAACACCGTCGGCTTTGGCTTCCCGGCTGGCGGCTGCAGAACCGGCAGTGGCGGATTCCGCACGGCTTTTTGCCCGGATGGTGAACAGCCATTATTATAGACCGCAATCCAAATCGGCCTCGGCTAGGGATGGCAGCGATGAGATACAGCGCATGCGCAGACTGCTGGCCACCATGAGGCGACAGCTTCGCAAAGCTGGCAAAAACCAGCGTTCAAACCCCCGGCACCTTGCCCATTCAGGAAAGCTCAGTGACTGATATAGCCTTTAAAATGCCGTGGCTTCAAAAACCTTGGCAAACGATTCAAAGCCGTCTTTCTGAAGGTAGGCTTCCCCATGCGCTGTTGGTGACCGGTGAGTGTGGTGTGGGCAAGCGAGCTTGGGCAGATGCCGTATCAGGTTTGCTGCTGTGTGCCACGCCCTTGCATAAGGAAGCCGGAACGCCGGTTGCCTGTGGCCAGTGCCGCCAATGCCAGCTGATCGCGGCATCCAGTCACCCGGATGTTCGGGTGTATGCACCGGAAAAGTCCCGAATGATAAAAATTGAGCAGGTACGGCAGCTCTCAGCTTTTGCCGTATCGTCTCCGCAAGTTGCCGGACGCAAGATTGCTGTGATCGACCGTGCGGACCAACTCAATATCAACTCTGCCAATGCCTTGTTGAAAACCCTCGAAGAGCCGGTAGCTGATTTTGTGCTTATACTTTTACAAGAGAGTGGTCGGCCTGTTTTGCCAACCATCCGTTCCCGATGTCAGGTAGTGTCCATTCCAGTTCCCTCCGCTGAGCAGGCCGAGCAGTGGCTTGTTAGCGAGGTCGCGGAGCTTGAAGGTGGCAAGCAGCCCTCTCCAGAGCTTATGGTCAAGTCCCTAATGCTGGCGGGTAATGCACCGCGATTGGCGCTGGAGTACGCCACTGGCGAGTTTCCGGCGCTGCGGGATGAGGCGTTCGACAAGTTTCGTCAGTTTATGAAAGGTCAGGTCGCGGTCGCTGAGGCGGCTAAGGCTTTTAAAGCATTGGGATTGGAAGACATGCTTTGGCTGTTTGAAGGCTGGGCCTCGGACTTGGCCCGGTTATGTGCCGGAGGTACAGCAAACGATCATGAAGCCAGGGAAATGTTGGGTTTTTTGGCGAGTAGAAACCCGGCTTGGCGTGCCCATGAGTTGCTGGATCAGGTGCGCGAGACCCGGGCGGCTGGTGTATATAACGTCAACCCCGAGCTCGAGGCCAGTCGGTTGCTGATTGCTTGGCGTGAGCTGATGCCCACAAAGCGTCGGGCGTCGTGATTGCGCGTTTAGCAAGAACACCTGCTATCATCAGGGATTATCAGGGGTTTTTCTCCCGCACGTTTGGTTTAACGTTTTAACATTCATTTTAGAAGGTGTCAGATATGGGGCCCGGATTTGGTGCGCGCAGCGGCATTCTTACCCTGACGATTAAGGACAAAGCGGTTTTATACGCCGCTTACATGCCATACATTCGCCAGGGTGGTCTTTTTATACCTACCCAAAAGCAATACCAGCTCGGCGATGAAGTGTTTCTGCTACTAAACCTGATGGATGAGCCGGAGAAGCTGCCGGTTGCAGGCAAGGTTATCTGGATTACGCCTAAAGGCGCGCAAGGGAACCGTGCGGCTGGCATTGGTGTTCAGTTCAATGGCGATGATGAAAGCGCCAAGACCAAGATTGAATCCTATCTTGCAGGCTCGCTCAGCTCTGATCGCCCGACACACACAATGTGAGGCCCGCTTCCCAGATGAACGATCTTGCCCTTTCGGCCGCTGATGCGGGTAGTTCGGCAGGGGCCTACGAGATGGTGTGGCCCCTGAGGCACATCACGCTTGCAGGTCTCAGTTGGCCAGCATCGGATGCTCAGAAATCTGCCGAGCCGCCCGTGATCATGCTTCATGGTTGGCTGGATAACAGTCTGACTTTCTCCAAAATAGCGCCGGAACTGGCGCAGTGGTCGTCGCTGTATGCTGTGGATATGGCAGGTCACGGGCATTCCGGCCATCGCCCGGCTGGGCAAAGTTACCAGTTAATGGATTACGTTGCGGACCTTGCCGAACTGATTGAAACGCACTTCTGCGAATCCGGGCAGTTCGAACAGGTGGATGTGGTTGGCCATTCATTAGGCGGCATTGTGGGCGCACTCTACGCTGCGGCGTTTCCGGAGCGGGTGCGCAAGCTGGTTATGATCGATAGCCTCGGCGCACTTAGCCGACCCGTCAGTGAGACGGTTCCACAGCTTCGTAAGTCCATCAAAAAACGTATCGCAGGTTCTGGTCGGCCAGCGGTTTATCCGGACGTTGTGACGGCGGCCAAGGTTCGTGAGGGCGGGTTAAGCCCGCTAAGCCATGAAGCGGCACTGGCGCTGATTCGCAGGAACCTGAAGCCTGAAGACGGTGGTTACGGTTGGCGCACAGATGCGCGGTTAAGGCACCCGTCTCCATTGATGATGACAGAGGAGCAAGTCTTGGCGTCGCTAAAGGCTGTTAAGGCACCAACTCTGTTTGTGCGCGCCCGTGAAGGGTTGCTGGCAAACCGGAAAGGGCTGGATAGCCGTGCGGACGCCATACCAGATTTGCACACGGTGGATGTGCCCGGAGGGCATCATTGTCACCTTGATGGGCATACTCGCCCGGTTGTCGATGCTGTCAGACACTTTCTTGAGAATGAGTAATACCTTGCCAAAGTTTTTTGTATTGAGCTTTATGACTTCTGTGCTGCTATCAACAGCTTCGGCTGTTGCCAGTGCTGCGCTGCCTGAAACTGCGCCGGAGCCCTTTGCGCAGTCCACGCTCGAAGTAACTGCGCCTATTGAATCGTCGGGCCACCTTGTATTGTTCAGCCCGGTACGGGAGGTTAACAACGAGATTCGCTCAGAAACCATGGCACGGTTACCGGTGTCCGGGGAGGGTCGCCTCTACCAGATTTCACGGGATGCCAACCGCCGGGAAGCGTTGGAACACTACCTTGGGCTGCTGCGTGATCGTGGCGCGCAAATATTATTCGAGTGCTCGGGCATTCGGTGTGGCCGCAGCAATGTGTGGGCAAACCAGATATTCAATCAACCCGTTCTCTACGGGAGGGACGGCACTCAAGATTATTTGGTGGCAGGTGTAGTAGCCGACGATGGCAGCCGCTGGCTGACGTCTGTTTATACGGTTACTAGGGGTAATCTTAGAGAGTACGTGTGGGTAGAGCACTTGAAGGTCGCGTCTGGCGCCTCAATTCCAGGCCTTGGCTCGGTTAATAACCGTATTGTGGGGCCAGTAATTGTGCCCTGGCAGGGAGGCGTTACTTACCGGTTTAACTGGCAGGCCACGGATCGCCGTAAGGTGAGTGAACTTGCCCGGGTTGAAGGCGCCCAAGTGATTCTTGTCGGGTATTCCGCGCTTGGTGAGAATGAGTCCTTCAGCGGTGCCATGGAGCGAGCCCGCAAGGCGGCAGAGTCGCTTTCCGAGGTTTTGGCGAAAACCGGTGTTTCCAGACAACAGCAGGAATTGGTCATTGTGGGGCCGTCTGTGGTTGTTTCGGATGCTGCTCGCCAAGGCGATCGGGTTGAAGTAATGGTTGTGACGCAGTAGATCTAAAGAAGAAGCCTTAACGGGGTAGTCAAGTGCCTGATAATGATGCATCCAAGGTTCTGGAGAGTTCAGACCTATCGGCCGTCGAGTCGAACGCCAGCACTAAGCCTAAGCCGCCTGAGCGCAAACGCCAGACTGTTGCCTTAACCTTGGGCAGTGGCGGTGCAAGAGGCTATGCCCACATAGGTGCTATCGAAGTTCTTGCCGAACGCGGCTATAACATTGTGGCTATTTCCGGCTGCTCCATGGGTGCTCTGGTGGGCGGGATGTATGCAGCAGGCAAGATGCAAGACTACAAAGACTGGGTAACTGGGCTGGGCCAATTTGATGTGCTCAAGTTGCTGGATCTAACCTTCAACTCGGTTGGTGCAATTCGAGGGGAAAAAATCTTCTCAATCGTGCGGGAGATGCTGGGAGATACTCGAATTGAGAATCTGCCATTGCATTACACCGCCGTTGCAACGGATTTGTTGGCACATAAGGAAATTTGGTTTCAAGAGGGCCCGTTAGACAGAGCAATTCGGGCATCTGTGGCCATTCCAAGCGTTGTTACCCCTATGGTTCTCGATGGGCGAGTTCTGGTTGATGGTGCATTGCTAAATCCGCTTCCTATTATTCCTACCATTTCGGCCCACGCTGATCTTGTTGTGGCAGTGAATCTCAGTGGTGAAGAAGACCGTAGGCAACGGTTACCCGATGCCGCGTTCAACCATAATCAGCAGGGCAGTCCCAGCGAAGATGCTGACGAGTGGGTGGATAGGTTCCGCGATAAGGCATCCCGCTGGTTTGACTGGGACGGGTTAAAATCTCTGGGCGCTGGAAAGCCGGGTGTTGACGACAGCCCTGAGGATAAACTCTCGAAAGAAGTGCAGAAAAAGAGCCGGAATAAACAAGAGGACGATAAGCGTCAGGAAACACACGAAACAATCAATTGGGACAAGTTGGGTCTCGGCAAATTTGATGTGATGAACCTAACCATTGAAACCATGCAGAGTGCTCTGGTGCAATACAAGATTGCCGGTTACCCGCCCGATTTGTTGGTCAACATTCCAAAAAACTCCTGCCGGATTTATGACTTCCATAAAGCTCCAGAACTGATTCAATTGGGTCGCGAGCGCATGAATGCGGCTTTGGATCGGTTTGAAGAAAATCGGAACAGCTCCGGGCCTTTGGCTGTATAAGCCTATAAGGCTGATCCCTAATTTGGTGGCTGTAGCAAGGCCTTGAAACAGCGTATAATCCGCGCTGAATCCGACATGACAGGAAACAGTGTTTGTGACCAGCCCGATTGACGACCTTCAAACCGTTCGCGATTACCTTCGTTATGCGTCTTCACAGTTTGCCGCTTCGCCGGTTTTTTTCGGCCATGGCACGGATAACGTGTGGGATGAGGCCGTACAGTTGGTGATGCGCAGCCTACACTTACCGCTAGAAAACAACACCCTGTTTCTGGATGCCCGGCTGACCCGCGAAGAACGCTTGCTCATTCTTGAGCGCCTCCGCCGCCGCATCGACGAGCGTGTTCCACTAGCATATCTGTTGGGTGAAGCTTGGTTTATGGGTATGCCGTTTAATGTGGATGAACGGGTTTTAGTGCCACGTTCCCCAATTGGGGAGCTGATTGAAAACGGATTTCAGCCCTGGCTTGGCGATAAGCCTGTTGAGCGAGTTCTCGATCTTTGCACCGGAAGCGGCTGCATCGGCATCGGGGTGGCCTCGGTATTCGAGAATGCCACCGTTGATTTGTCGGACATCTCGCCTGATGCTCTGGCAGTCGCGGAATCCAACATTGACTTGCATGAGCTGCATGGCCGGGTGCGAACGGTAGAGTCGGATGTGTTCGCGAATATCACCGATCAGTACGATATCATTGTCAGTAATCCGCCTTATGTTGATGCGGAAGACATGGGTGACATGCCGGACGAGTTTCATCATGAGCCGGTGTTGGGGCTTGCAGCAGGCGATGATGGGTTGGACATTGCCCATCGGATTATTGCCGGAGCAGCGGAGCATCTAACGCCCGGCGGCTTGCTGGTGGTCGAGGTGGGTAATAGCTGGGTGGCTCTGGATGAAGCTTATCCTGAGCTCCCGTTTACTTGGCTGGAGTTTAGTCATGGCGGCGACGGTGTTTTTGCGATTACCGAGCAGGACCTCCGCCAGTGGCAGAAAAATCGTTAATCTAATTTCTTACATCACCTTTACAAGATATTGAATTATGTCAGGAAATACTTTCGGAAAACTGTTTTCTGTTACAACGTTTGGTGAGAGCCATGGGGCTGCTCTGGGCTGTATTATTGATGGCTGCCCGCCGGGGTTGGAGCTTTCAGAGGCCGATATGCAGGTAGACCTGGATCGCCGTAAGCCCGGCACTTCCCGGCACACCACTCAGCGCCGTGAGGCGGATGAGGTTCGCATTCTTTCCGGTGTGTTCGAGGGTAAAACCACGGGCACGCCCATAGGGCTGATGATTGAAAATACAGATCAGCGTTCGAAGGATTACTCAAAGATTTCAGAGCAGTTCCGCCCGGCCCATGCCGACTACACCTATATGCATAAGTATGGGGTGCGGGATTACCGTGGCGGTGGCCGTTCTTCGGCCCGTGAAACGGCTATGCGGGTTGCAGCCGGTGCGGTGGCTCGGAAGTTTTTGCAGGAGCGTTTGGGTATTCGTATCCGTGGGTATTTGTCGGAGCTTGGGCCGGTACGAGCAGAGAAGCTCGATTGGGATCAAGTGCACCAAAATCCGTTTTTCTGCCCGGATGCCGATAAGGTGCCGGAGATGGAAGCCTATATGGATGCTCTTCGCAAGGAAGGCGATTCTATTGGCGCACGGATTAATGTGGTAGCTGAAGGTGTGCCGCCGGGGTTGGGTGAGCCGGTATTTGATCGGCTGGATGCGGATTTGGCGCATGCTCTGATGAGTATCAATGCGGTGAAGGGCGTTGAGATTGGTGCGGGCTTTGGGTGCATTACGCAAAAGGGTACGGAGCATCGGGATGAGATGACGCCTGAGGGCTTTTTGTCGAATCATGCTGGCGGTGTGCTTGGGGGGATTTCGTCGGGACAGCCGCTACTTGCGAGTATTGCTCTGAAGCCGACGTCGAGTTTGCGTTTGCCGGGGCGCGGTATTGATGTGCACGGTAATCCGGTGGAGGTTATTACGACTGGTCGGCACGATCCTTGTGTGGGTATTCGGGCTACGCCGATTGCTGAGGCGATGATGGCGATTGTGTTGATGGATCATTATTTGCGCCATCGTGGTCAGAATGGCGATGTTTCTGTTGCTACGCCGGTTATTGGGCAGCTTTGATCCTGAGGCTTTGGTGCAGACGCTTGGTGCTGGCTCGGCCATTCAAAAAGCGCCCGTGAATACTTCCATGTAGGGCTCGGTCGCGCCATCCTTGGCGCTCCACGTTTTTGAATGGCCGAGCCAGCACCAAGCTACCGATCTTCGGTGAGCGGCCTCAGAGTTCCTCTTCTTCTTGAACAATCCTCAGCAACGCCTTAGCGGCGTTACCCGGTTGCCGGCCGGTTAGTCCAATGCCGCCAAGAACCCGTGTAACCGAGTTTCCAGTTTCTGTTCCTTTCGCCAGTACGCCTTCAAGCACTTTCAGGCTTTCATCTGCCATGCGTAGTGGTAATACGCTCCAGCCGAGGCCGACGCTGGTCATCATTTTTAGGGTTTCTAGGTAGTTGGTGGGCATTTGTGGGTGCAGGGGTAGGTTTGCCTCCAGAAATAGACGGCTTACTACCCGATAGGTTGAAGTTGAGGTATCCGGGAGTAGGGCCGGGTGCTGTGCCAGATCAGCTAGCTTGGGTGCTTTTATTGAAGTCAACGGGTGGTCGGTGCCCACGACAAAGGCCATGGGGTCTGGCCACTGGGCGAATACGTGGAAGCTGGCGGGCATGCTGTCGCTGAGTGTTACGAAGGCCAGTTCGGCGTTGCGTTTTCGCATCTGTTCGTAGGCGGCGTCGGATTCCATGAACTGTAGGTTTATGGTTACCTGAGGGTATTCACGTTTGAACCGTCTTAGCCATTTGGGTAGGTGGTGAAGGCCTATGTGGTGGCTGGCGATGATGTGCAACTCGCCTTCCAGCAAGCCGGAATCTGGCGAGAGGGCGATGCGGGCGTTGTGGATTTCGTCGAGGATTTTGCGCGCGTGGGGTAGCAGTCGGCCTCCGGAGTCGGTGAGGCGGATTTGTCTTTGGCTTCGGTCGATCAGTGTTTCGCCAAGTTGGTTTTCTAGAGCCGCAAGGCGTTTGCTGATGGCGGGTTGGCTTAGGTGCAAGAGCTCGGCAGCTTCTGAGAAAGAGCCTTGGTCGACAATGGTAATGAAGGCTTTGAGTGCGTTTGAGTCCACGATTTATGTTCCCGCTATGTTTGTTAGCAAAGGCTAACGTATAACCAAACGGAATGCGATGAATGATAAACATGAATTGCGGTTATGTTTTCTGTGGCTGTATGATAGGTGCAAGATTTAGGCTGAATAGCCATAGATAGCACTAAAAACTGAACCTCCAGAAAGTGAGAGAGTCATGGCGGGTAAGACCTTATACGATAAGTTGTGGGACGATCATTTGATCAAGCAGCGGGATGATGGTTCTGCGCTGATTTACATTGATCGTCATTTGCTGCACGAAGTAACGTCACCGCAGGCCTTTGAGGGGCTGCGCTTGGCCAACCGCAAGCCGTGGCGGATTGATGCCAATTTGGCAACACCGGACCATAACGTTCCTACTACGGATCGCGAGAAGGGCATTGAGGGTATCGTTGATCCTGTTTCCCGTATTCAGGTAGAAACGCTGGGCAAGAACTGCGATGAGTTCGGTATTCTTGAATTCAAGATCATGGATCAGCGTCAGGGTATTGTGCATGTAATTGGGCCGGAGCAGGGCGCCACTCTGCCGGGCATGACCATTGTGTGTGGTGACTCCCATACGTCTACCCACGGTGCATTTGGTTGCCTTGCCCATGGCATAGGTACATCCGAAGTTGAGCATGTGCTGGCAACCCAGTGTTTGGTGCAGCAGAAGATGAAGAACATGCTGGTGAAGGTAAACGGCCAGCTTGGTAAAGGTGTTACCGGTAAAGATGTTGTACTGGCCATCATCGGTAAAATAGGTACCGCTGGCGGTACTGGCTACGCGATCGAGTTTGGTGGTGAGGCAATCCAGAACTTGAGCATGGAAGGTCGGATGACCATTTGTAATATGGCCATTGAAGCCGGTGCTCGGGTGGGAATGGTTGCTGTAGATGGCACGACCATTGAATATGTGAAAGGTCGGCCTTTCTCACCTACGGGCGATGCGTGGGATGCCGCGGTTAAATACTGGCGCACCTTACACAGTGATTTGGACGCGGAGTTCGACAAGGTTGTTGAGTTGGACGGCGCGGACATCATGCCGCAGGTAAGTTGGGGTACGTCTCCTGAGATGGTTGCGGACGTGACCGGTAATGTGCCTGACCCAGCCAAAGAAGAGGACCCCATTAAGCGCGAAGGCATCGAACGCGCCCTTAAATATATGGGCCTGCAGGCAAATCAGGCGATCACAGATATAATGCTCGACAGGGTATTTATCGGTTCCTGCACCAACAGTCGCATTGAAGATCTGCGTGAGGCCGCGTCTGTGGTGAAAGGGCGTAAGGTGGCGAAGAGCCTGAAGCAGGCGATGGTGGTTCCGGGTTCCGGTTTGGTGAAGGCGCAGGCGGAAGCCGAGGGTCTTGATCAGATTTTCATGGATGCTGGCCTTGAATGGCGCGATCCGGGCTGTTCCATGTGTCTGGCTATGAATGCTGACAAGTTGGGACAGGGGGAGCACTGCGCTTCTACGTCTAACCGTAACTTTGAGGGCCGTCAGGGCTTTGGGGGCCGGACGCACTTGGTGAGCCCTGCCATGGCAGCCGCCGCCGCAATCGCCGGTCACTTTGTTGATGTTCGCGAATTGCTGAACTGAGCCACAGGAGAGAACAGAACCATGCGCGCATTTACGCAACACCAAGGCCTTGTTGCCCCCATGGACCGTTCCAATGTGGATACGGACATGATTATTCCCAAGCAGTTTTTGAAATCCATCAAGCGCACGGGCTTTGGCCCCAACCTGTTTGATGAGCTGCGCTATCTCGACGAAGGCAAGCCCGACCAAGACAGTTCCCAGCGGCCGCTGAACCCGGACTTTGTGCTCAATCAGCCCCGTTACAAGGGCGCTAGCGTACTTTTGGCCAGAAGCAATTTTGGTTGTGGCTCAAGTCGCGAGCATGCTCCTTGGGCACTTGATGATTACGGTTTTCGGGTTATTATCGCTCCGAGCTTTGCGGATATTTTCTATAATAATTGCTTTAAGAATGGGTTGTTACCTATTGTTCTTGAAGAAAAAATTGTTGATCAGTTGTTTCAGGAAGCAGAGGCTTCTGAAGGCTACAAGCTGACCGTAGATCTGGAGGCGAAAACCGTGGTCACGCCGTCTGGTGAGTCTTTCGGTTTCGATGTGGATGATTTCCGTCGCCATTGCTTGTTGCATGGTCTCGATGATATTGGCGTAACTCTGGAAGACGCAGAGCTGATCAAATCCTATGAAGATCAGCGCCGCCAAACAGCTCCTTGGCTATTTGGCGCTGGCCAGTAGGCTGCGCTCCGGTGAGCAGCTGAGATATATAGTGCCCTTACCAGCCGGGTGCGTGAGTCGTCACCCGGCGATAATTAATTCGCCGTGCCAAAGTGGCCCGGTTTACCAAGATTTGGAAGCTCATCATGTCCAGAAATGTACTTCTTCTGCCGGGTGACGGCATAGGTCCTGAAATCGTTGCAGAAGCCGAAAAAATCCTGCACGCCATTAATGAAAAATTTGACCTGAAGCTTACGTTTAATACCGGCCTCGTTGGTGGAGCTGCGTTGGACGAAGCTGATAACCCCTTGCCGGACGAGACACTGGATATGGCCCGCAAGGCCGATGCGATTCTGTTGGGCGCCGTAGGTGGTCCAAAGTGGGACAGTCTTCCTATGGCAAAGCGCCCGGAGAAGGGGTTGCTTGGCTTGCGCTCGAATCTGAAGCTGTTTGCCAACCTGCGTCCGGCTATTCTTTATCCGCAACTTGCGTCTGCATCCTCCCTCAAGCCCGAGGTGGTTTCCGGTCTGGATATCATGATTGTGCGTGAGCTCACAGGCGGTATCTACTTTGGCCAGCCGCGCGGTGTTCGTCAGCTCGAAAGCGGCGAGCGTCAGGGCTACAACACCTATGCCTACACGGAGTCTGAAATTCGCCGCATCGGCCGGGTTGCGTTCGAGGCTGCGCAGCAGCGTGGCAAAAAACTGTGCTCCGTAGACAAAGCCAATGTTCTCGAAGTGACCGTTTTGTGGCGTGAGATCATGAACGAATTGAAGAGTGAGTATCCGGACGTAGAACTCTCTCATATGTACGTGGATAACGCCGCAATGCAACTGGTTCGTGCTCCCAAGCAGTTCGACGTGATTGTGACTGGCAACATGTTTGGTGATATTCTTTCAGACGAAGCAGCCATGCTCACAGGTTCTATTGGTATGTTGCCGTCAGCATCTCTGAATTCTGAAAAGCAGGGTATGTATGAGCCTTGCCATGGGTCGGCACCAGATATAGCGGGCAAAGGCATTGCCAACCCGCTGGCTACAATTATCAGTGCTGCCATGATGTTGCGGTACAGTCTTGATGAAGAAAAGGCTGCGGCGGCCATAGAGGCAGCTGTGAACAAGGTACTGGATCAGGGGCTGCGCACGGCAGATATCATGTCGGAAGGCGGTACCCGGGTTTCTACTCGCGAAATGGGTGATGCGGTACTGGCTGCTCTGTAAATTACGATAATCCCCGACAGCAACACGACGCGGTTGCTGCGGGATCATTCACCCTGTCCCTGCCAGCGATAAAGGTTGAGGGCGGGCATAACGCGAGGTTCAAAGGTCGCACATGAAGCGAGTTGGACTTGTAGGTTGGCGCGGCATGGTGGGCTCAGTGCTCATGCAGCGCATGCGCGAAGAAAACGATTTCGCTGATATCGAACCGGTATTTTTCACCACATCTCAGGCTGGTCAACCAGCTCCGGATGTGGGCAAAGACGGCGTGCCGCCTTTGCAGGATGCTTTCGATATCGAAACCCTTAAAACTCTGGATGTGGTTTTGACATGTCAGGGTGGTGATTACACAAGCGCGGTTTACCAGAAGCTGCGTGATGCAGGTTGGCAAGGTTACTGGATTGATGCGGCATCTTCGCTTCGCATGGCGGATCATTCCGTTATTGTGTTGGATCCAGTGAACCGCAATGTGATCGATGCAGCTCTCGATAAAGGCGTTAAAGACTACATCGGTGGCAACTGCACTGTAAGTTTGATGATGCTGGCTCTTGGTGGTCTGCTCGAGCAAGACCTGATCGAGTGGGTATCGCCTATGACTTATCAGGCGGCTTCTGGATCCGGTGCGCAAAACATGCGCGAACTGCTTAACCAGATGGGTGAGCTGAACCGCAGTGTTAGTGACGAGCTGGCTAGCCCGTCCTCTGCGATTTTGGACATCGACCGCAAGATTACTGAAACCATGCGTTCTGATGGATTTCCCACCGAGCATTTCCAGGTTCCTCTAGCTGGTAGTCTAATACCGTTTATCGATAAGCAACTTGATAACGGCATGAGCAAAGAAGAGTGGAAGGCGGGTGTTGAGACCAATAAAATCCTTGGTCGCTCAGACAATCCGATTCCAATTGATGGGATCTGTGTGCGAATTGGCGCCATGCGTTCCCACAGTCAGGCGCTGACCATCAAACTCAAGAAAGACCTGACGGTTGCAGAAATCGAGTCGATTCTGGCAAAAGCCAACGACTGGGTAAAAGTCATACCGAATGATCGTGATGCAACCATCGAAGAGCTGACACCTGCCAAGGTAACAGGCACCCTGAGCGTGCCCATAGGGCGCATCCGAAAGCTCGCTATGGGCCCAGAGTACATTTCTGCGTTCACCGTGGGTGATCAGCTGCTCTGGGGCGCTGCTGAGCCCCTACGCCGTATGTTACGGATATTGCAGGCGCGTTAAGAAATGTTACACAGAGGCAATTAATGCCAACTGTGTCCGGTTTCAGAAAGCCGGTTAGGGGGCGGAGGCTGATTTCAGGCTCCGCCCCTGTTATTTTCAGGAACACTAGGGAGTTCCGTGCAACTGATAAAAAAATGGTGCAAGGAATGCGGCTGATTGATTGATAAAAGAGGTTTTATCAACAATACTTGCCGAACTGAACGTTAAAGTTTCGACAGCTTCGACACATTAAATCTGAAGTATCCAGACGAAAGTCACCTCACCTCGTTCGGTGCTGTGTAGAAAAACGGTATCGGATAACGGAGACTGGAAAGGAAAAAGCATGAAGGTACGCAAGCTTGCGGTTGCACTGGCTCTGGCGGGAGGGCTCGGGTCCGGGGTTGCTCAAGCCCTCGGGCTGGGTGAAATTGAACTTCAGTCCTATCTGAATGAACCCATGGAAGCAGAGATTGTTCTGCCGCAAAGTCGGGGCGTAGATCCCGGTGATGTGTTTGTGAACATAGCTCCGGAAATGGCTTATCAGAGACTGGGGCTGCAGCGAAGCCCATTTGTAGGCAAACTCCGTTTTAGCGTGGTTACGGGCGCCGATGGTAGTCTGATGGTGAATGTAACCTCGCAGGAGCCCTTGCGAGAGCCATATCTCAACTTCTTGCTGGAACTGACCTGGCCTAACGGCCGGCTAATGCGTGAATACGCAGTATTAGTAGATCCCCCCGTTTACGCCGAAGAGTCCGGTGTGTCGGAGCAGGTTCGCGCCCCTTCCGCGCAAGCCCGAACAACTGCACCGGCCCGAAGTGCCGAATCGGCTCGTCGCCAGACTAGTGCAGGGCAGGTGCAGAGTCGTGGCTATGGGTCGGATACTTTTGGCCCTACGGGGGCAAATGACACGCTTTGGACCATTGCCTCTGCAGTTCGGCCAGACAACAGCCTCTCGATGCAACAGGTTATGCTTGCATTGCAAGACCTGAATCCCGATGCATTCATTGGCAATAACATCAACCGACTCAAACGAGGTCAGGTGCTGCGTGTTCCAACCGCAGATCAGATCCGCAACCGCAGCCGTGCAGAGGCAACCCGTGCGGTAGCCCAGCAGAATCAAGAATTCCAGCAGCCCAAGCGCACAGT
Organism: Marinobacter sp. 1-4A; assembly: GCF_016597725.1. Taxonomy (GTDB): domain Bacteria; phylum Pseudomonadota; class Gammaproteobacteria; order Pseudomonadales; family Oleiphilaceae; genus Marinobacter. The sequence goes on along the minus strand of NZ_VCGY01000001.1, from coordinate 48,141 downwards.
AGATGCTACGCCCGCCCAGCCGTCTGGAACCGGCGCGACTGGCCAAGCTTCCGCGGGTGGTGATGAGCTCAAACTTCTGGTTGCCGATGATGCCGGCAGTCGCAGTGAGGCCGATGGCGGCTCTGCTGGTGGTGACGGCAAGCTTCCCGGTGGTGTCGATGCCGGTACCGCAGTTGCTATGGAAGAGCTCGAAAGCGCCCGGCGTGAGAACGAAGAGCTCAACACACGGGTTGACGATCTTCAGGATCAAGTACAAACACTGCAACGTTTGCTGGAGCTCAAAAACAGTCAGTTAGCAGAAATGCAGCAAGGCGCCGGAACGGGCAGTGTAGCGACTGATCAAGCAGCGCCCGGTTCTGATCTTGCTGATGCCACTGCAAATACAGGTGAAAGCACAACAGATTCCGAACTCGCGGAAGCCGCTCCTGATACTGCGGATCCTATGGCAGAGACGGAACCTAAAGAGACTGGTGACTTCTCTGTTGAAGATGGAGCCGAGGAAACAGTAGAGGCGCCCGCCGAGTCTGGCACTGAAGAGGTCCCACCTGACGAATCTGATGTCGCTGGTATGGAAGCTATCTCTGATGCAGAGATAGCCGGTGAAGAAGCTGAAGTTGCAGAAACGGTTCCCGGCGCTCAGCTTGCTGACGACATGACCGATGCCGAGCAGGATATGGACTCTGCAGGAAGCGACGCTGCCCCGATGGCAGCCGCACAGCCAGAGCAGCCCGAAAAATCAGAGGCACCTGAAGCCAAGCCTAAGCCTGAGCCAGTTGCTGATAAGGGCTTCCCGGGGAACGTGATTGACGCGATTGCCAATAACACCCTGTACCAGATCGCTCTTGGGGGTGGTTTGGTTATTTTGTTGTTGGTTCTTTTGCTCCTCGCTCGCCGCAATGCGAACCGCGAGAAAGAGTTTTATGAGCAGCTCAATAGTGAGCCTGGCGGGTCTGACGATACCTTCGATCTGAGCCTGGATGACGATGAGCCAGCGCAGAGCGATGGTAATAGCGACGCTCTGGAAGAAGCTGATACATACATAGCCTACGGTCGTTATGATCAGGCGACGCAGGTTCTGGAAGCAGCTATCTCCCGTGAGCCAAGCCGCACAGATCTGCGCCTGAAACTTCTAGCTGTCTACGCTGACAACCAAGAACGCGACTCCTTCGAGAAGCAGTTCGGCGAAATCGAGACACTGGGCGATGACGAAGCGCTTGCGCAGGCGAACGAGCTTCGAACCCGCCTAGAGGAAGCTGAATCAATGCCAAGCATTGATGACTTAGAGTCTCAGCTTCGTTCCGGTTCGTCCTTATCTGACGAACTCGTGGCGGATCAATATGACGCTGGCCGCGAAGAGCAGGTTGAGAACGAGTTCGGTGATTTTGACTCCGATTTGTCCGACTTTGATTCCGATACCGTTGAAGGTGCAGAAAGCGCTGCTGACGCCAAGGCCGACGACGAAACGGGCGAGGGAGAAAAGAACGAGTCAGACGATCTGATTGAATACGATCTGTCAGGGCTAGAGCTTCCGAAAACTAAAGACGAAGCGGCAGACCCGCTGGAATCCGATGTTACAGGCTCGGAGCAAACTCCGGAATCTGACCTTTTGGACGAGGAGAGCGACTTTTCTTCTCTCGAGATAGACCTTGATGACCCGGAAGACTCTCTTGAGGAATCTCTCGAAGGATCTGATCTGGACGAATCGTCAGAGAAATCGCTGGAAGAATCCCTCGGAGAGCTCGATGAGCTATCAGGTTTCGAACTAAACGATGAGTTTGAATCCGAGACGTCACTCGATGAGCTAGAGAATGAATTAGAAAGTGACGTTGAGAGCAAGCTAGAGAGTGATCCGGAAGCTGAGGATGCACTTAGCTCAGACCTTGACGCGCTGGATGAGTCTTTCTTGGATGAACTCGATGCGGAGCTGGATAAGGTTGCTGGCGAAGAGGAAGAGCTTGGCGGGTCGGAGATGGAAGAGTCCACTTTGGATGATCTTGAATTGGATGTCTCCGATGAAGATCTTGCCCTGATGGAAGAGTTCTCGGACTCGGCAGACTCAGCCAATGCTGGCCTAGAAGATAAAGAACCATCTCTGGATGATCTGGATGATCTGGATGATCTGGATGATCTGGATGACGACCTGGAACTTGGCGATGCGCTCTCGGAAGACGCTGACGGTTCTTTGTCTGACGTTGACGAGTCTGTACCGGACGTAGATGGTTCTCTTGCCGACGCTGATGGCTCTCTTGCTGACTCTGACGACGCTCTCCCGGATGAAGATTTGCCCGTAGCGTCTGATGAAGTGAAGGACGAGGCGTCAAAATCACCGCTTGCGGATATCGATGAAGATGATATCGGTGACGATGATGACTTCGATTTCCTCGCCGGCACTGATGAGGCCGCAACTAAGCTTGACTTGGCGCGAGCCTACATAGAGATGGGCGACAGTGATGGAGCCCGTGACATTCTGGAAGAAGTGGCCCTTGAGGGTGATGACGGACAGAAAGCCGAAGCTCAGGATCTGCTTAAAAAGCTGTCCTAATTCGTTATAATCAACCAATTAAGGCAGCAAGCGCTGACTGACGCCGGGAGTTTCCCGGTAGCAGTCGGCGCTTTGTTTTTACAGCAACATACTTTCCGGATTTACATTTGTTTCTCTATCCTCAGGAACTCACAACGGATAATGCCATCGGCGCCGGGCGTGTTGCGTTAGCTTTCGAATACGATGGCCGGGGTTTCCATGGCTGGCAGCTGCAGAAATCCGGCGTTCGTTCGGTAGAAGCAGAGCTTACAAAAGCTGTTGAGAAAGTGGCCAATCATGACGTTAACCTTGTGTGTGCAGGCAGAACGGATACCGGTGTGCACGCGAGTTACCAAATCGCGCATTTTGAAACTTCAGCCGTTCGACCGCTCCGTTCATGGGTTATGGGCATCAACACCGCTTTGCCATTTGATATCGCTGTGCATTGGGCTGGGAATGCCCGCGAGGATTTCCATGCGCGCTTTTCTGCTGTGTACCGACGCTACCGCTACGTTATCTATAACAGCCCTGTGCGCCCCGGCATCCAGAGAGGTCAGGTAAGCTGGACGTTTCGCGAGCTGGATGCCGAGCTAATGCATGACGCCGCCCAAGCATTGGTCGGGGAGCATGATTTTTCATCGTTCCGTGCTGCGGGCTGTCAATCCCGAACGCCGATACGCTTTCTTGAGCAAATAAAGGTAACCCGGAAAGCGAACTTCGTCGTAATTGATGTGCAGGCCAATGCGTTTCTGCATCACATGGTTCGGAATATCGCTGGGGCTCTTATGGCTGTAGGTGCTGGACATCAGTCGTCATGCTGGATTCATGACATACTGCTTGCAAAGGATCGCAGGCTGGCTGGCGTAACCGCACCGCCCCACGGCTTGTATCTGGTGGATGTTGGTTACCCTGATGGTTTCGGCATTCCTGCCGCCGAATGCGGCCCCGGTTTCCTGAGGCCCTGGTTCAGCCCGCCTGAAAACAGTCCGGTTCGCCCGACTCACATTCACCCGAAACAGAAGCCGGTAGACGTATCATGAAAACACGAGTCAAAATTTGTGGTTTGACCCGTGTTGAGGATATCAAAGCGGCGGTGGCGAGCGGAGCGGATGCGATAGGCCTGGTGTTTTATGAGCCCAGCCCCCGCGCCGTGACCATAGAGCAAGCAGAGATACTTGCCCGGCATATTCCTGCGTTTGTGTCCCTTGTTGGCCTGTTTGTTAATCCTCTGGAAGCGCAGGTGCGAGATGTTCTGAAGCGCATACCATTGGATTTGCTGCAGTTCCACGGGGATGAGTCATCAGGCTTTTGCGGGCAGTTCGAACGGCGCTGGATCAAAGCAGTGAGAGTTCAACGAGCCGGGCAAATTGAAAAGGCTTTCAATGATTATCAACTTGCCTCCGGGCTCTTGGTCGATGCTTGGGATCCAGTGCGATTTGGTGGCACCGGGCAGTCGTTCAACTGGGATTTGATTCCGCCTGAGCGCACCTTGCCGCTCATATTGGCTGGTGGGTTGTCATCTGATAACGTATTCGGCGCCGTAAAAAAGGTAAGGCCTTGGGCTGTTGATGTCAGTGGTGGTGTTGAAAAGAGCAAAGGTATCAAAGACATCGAGAAAATGTCTGAATTTATTAAAGAAGCTCACCGAGTTTGAGACAAGAACTCATCGTGGCTAACAGAGAGGTTCACCGTGTCTAACAGAGAGGTTCACCGTGTCTGTAAAACTGACTGAAGAAATGTTGACAGCACTGCCGGATGCGCGAGGGCATTTTGGTGCTTTTGGCGGACGATTCGTTTCCGAAACGCTCATGGATTCCCTAATGACTCTTGAGCGGGAATATTTGCGGCTCAAGAAGGATCCCGAGTTTCAAGCAACGTTTGACAAAGACCTCGCAGATTATGTTGGCCGACCAAGCCCTTTGTACTTTGCCGAGCGACTGACCCGCGAAACCGGCGGCGCGCAGATTTGGTTGAAGCGGGAAGATCTAAACCACACGGGTGCGCACAAGGTAAACAACACCATTGGTCAAGCTTTGCTCGCCAGCTTTTTAGGCAAAAAGCGGATCATTGCGGAAACAGGTGCCGGGCAGCATGGCGTTGCGACAGCGACAGTGTGCGCTCGTTTGGGTCTGGAATGCCACGTTTTTATGGGTGCTGAGGACGTTCAAAGGCAATCGTTGAACGTGTACCGCATGAAGCTGCTTGGTGCAAAAGTTCACGCTGTCGAGAGCGGTAGCCGCACACTCAAAGACGCAATGAACGACGCCATGCGTGACTGGGTTACCAACGTTGATGATACGTTTTACATTATTGGTACCGTCGCCGGTCCACACCCTTATCCCTTGCTGGTGCGCGATTTCCAATCGGTTATCGGGCGTGAAACCCGTAGCCAGTCGCTGGAAAAGACCGGAAAACTGCCGGATGCGTTGGTTGCCTGTGTGGGTGGTGGCTCTAATGCGATCGGTATGTTTTACCCGTTCCTTACCGACGAGTCTGTGCAACTCTATGGCGTAGAAGCCGGTGGGCTTGGTATTGAAACCGGGCAGCATGCAGCGCCTTTGTGTGCCGGGCGGCCAGGGGTTCTCCATGGCAATCGCACTTACCTTATGGAAGATGAGAATGGCCAGATCGCGGGCACGCACTCCGTCAGCGCCGGTTTGGATTATCCGGGGGTAGGGCCGGAACATAGCTGGTTGAAAGATATTGGCCGGGCCAACTACGTGTCGGTCACCGACGACGAAGCCCTGCAAGCGTTCCGCATGTTGACTCTGGTTGAAGGTATCATGCCTGCGCTGGAAACGGCTCATGCGGTTGCTTACGCTGTTAAACTTGCGGCCACGATGGATAAAGACCAGATGGTCGTCATTAATATATCCGGTCGCGGCGATAAAGATATTCATACCATTGCGCAGTTGGATGGTATCGAACTGTAATTAATGGTCTGATTAACCGACAGGAGCAGGCATGAGCCGAATCGAAGGGGTTCTCCAGACCCTCAAAGGACAGGGCCGCAAGGCACTTATTCCCTTTATTACCGCCGGTGATCCACATCCCGACGAGACTGTGGGTCTGATGCATACCATGGTGGATGCCGGTGTTGATATTATTGAACTGGGTGTGCCGTTCTCCGACCCAATGGCCGATGGACCGGTGATTCAACTGGCCTGTGAGCGTGCACTCAAGCATGGCACGTCTTTACGCCGTGTTCTGGCGATGGTGAGCGAGTTTAGAAAAACCAATAACACCACTCCGGTGGTATTGATGGGCTACCTTAACCCTATCGAAGCCATGGGTTATGAAGCGTTTGCAGATGCGGCAGTAGAGGCAGGTGTTGACGGGATTCTCACGGTGGATTTACCACCAGAAGAGGCTGAGCAGATTGCTCCGTTATTTGCGCAGCGGGGTTTGGATCCGATTTTCTTGCTGGCCCCAACCACAACCGATGACAGAATTCGGGCAATTGCCGACCACTCTTCCGGATATGTGTACTATGTTTCATTTAATGGCGTAACCGGTGCTGCCAAAATAAATGTGGATGAAGTTGCCGCCAAGGTAGCCCACATCCACAAATTGACAGCTCTGCCCGTTGGCGTTGGTTTTGGTATTCGCGATGCAGATACAGCGGCAGCCGTAGGGCGGGTATCCGATGGTGTAATTGTTGGCAGTGTTCTGGTGGATACAATAGCCAGAAATCAGACCGATATCGAAGCGCTTAAAAGGGCGCTGACGGATCTGCTCAACCCTATGCGTGAAGCGCTGGACAGTCTGGCTTCCTGAACCGAAAGGTGAAGGGTGAGGGCAGACCGGAATCAAAGGACAGGATGAAACCATGAGTAACTGGCTGGACAAGATAATGCCGGGCAAAATTCGCTCGGAATCCAATCGCAGAACAGGTGTGCCTGAAGGGCTTTGGAAAAAATGTCCCAAATGTGGAGCGTTTCTCTACAAGCCGGAGCTGGAGAAAAATCTGGATGTTTGCCCCAAGTGTAATCATCACCTGAGAGTGGCTGCCCGCCGCCGCCTAGACATTTTCCTTGACGAAGATGGCCGGGAAGAAATTGGAGAAAATCTCGAACCCTGGGATAGACTCAAATTCAAGGATTCCAAGCGCTATAAAGATCGCTTGGTGCAAGCCCAGAAGGCGACAGGCGAGAAAGACGCGCTGGTTGCCATGAAAGGTAAAACGTTGGGCGTTCCCTTGGTGGCTTGTTCTTTTGAGTTTGGCTTTATGGGCGGCTCCATGGGGCAGGTTGTAGGTGAGAAGTTTGTGCAAGCCGCTAATGTTGCGCTTGAAGAACGTATACCGCTGGTCTGTTTTTCTGCTAGTGGTGGCGCCAGAATGCAAGAAGCCATTCTCTCTTTGATGCAGATGTCCAAAACCGCAGCCGTGCTGGAGCGCATGAAGCAAGAAGGCTTGCCGTATATCTCGGTAATGACCGACCCGGTGTTTGGTGGTGTGTCCGCAAGTTTGGCCATGCTGGGTGATCTCAATATTGCGGAACCCAACGCATTGATTGGCTTTGCGGGTCCGAGGGTGATCGAGCAAACGGTTCGTGAGAAATTACCCGAGGGCTTTCAGCGCAGCGAGTTCCTGCTGGAGCACGGGGCTATCGACATGATTCTGCATCGCCACCAGATGCGTGAGCGCATTGCCCACGTATTGGCGAAGTTCACCGGGCAAGAGCGGCCGGGAACAGACGAGCCCATTGAATTTGAGATAACGGAAAAGCCCGACGTTGATGTCCCAGCCGAGTAATCCGAAACCACAGCCCCCGAAAGCACCGGGGGCTGGTGCTAATCTGAACGAGTGGCTGTTCTGGCTAGAATCGATCCACCCTACCGAAATTGACCTCGGGCTTGACCGAGTGCTTCTGGTGCTGCGCAAGCTGTTCCGGCGTAAGCCTAATGCGCGAGTGATTACTGTTGCAGGAACCAACGGGAAGGGCAGCACAGTCGCTACGCTTGAAGCGCTTTTGCAAGCTTCAGGGCGAAGCACCGGCGCCTACACGTCACCGCACCTCCAGAATTACAACGAACGCATCCGTATTGGTGGCAAGGATGTTGACGACGCGACTCTCATTTCCGCGTTTGAAAAGGTTGAATCTGTCCGTGGTTCCGTAACACTGACCTACTTTGAATTTGGCACCTTGGCAGCGTTTGTTGTTCTTGCAGAAGCAGGTGTTCAGGACTGGATTCTTGAGGTGGGCCTTGGCGGGCGACTTGATGCCGTAAACGTCATTGATGCGGATCTTGCGATTATTACCTCTGTGGATATCGATCATGTGGCTTTTCTCGGCGATAACCGTGAGGTTATCGGCTTTGAAAAAGCCGGCGTCCTTCGTCCAGGCATACCGGCTATTGTTGCCGACATGGACCCGCCTCGTTCCGTTATTCAGCAGGCAACCGCCCAGAAGGTGGTGCTTCAAAGAGTCGGCAAGGACTACACCATAGAGGAAACGACCTCTGACGCAGGTGGGTTATCTGTCACCCTGCATACTCAGGGACAGACTATTAGTATGCCCAGAGGACCTTTACCGATTCAAAGTGTGGCAGCGGCAGTTATGGCTATGCGTACCCTTGCGCCCGACATGCCAATATCTGCAATCGAAACCGCTCTGAACAATGTTAGTGTGCCGGGGCGTTTCGAGCACCTTCGGCACGAACCTGATGTGTATGTTGATGTAGGGCATAACCCCCATGCCGCCCGTTGGCTTTCAGCGCAGCTGCAGGTTCTTAAGCGCGGGAGCCGAAAGGTTCACGCTGTGTACGCGGCGCTCGCCGATAAGGACGTGGTGGGCGTGGCTCGCGCTATGGCACCGGTTGTAGATTGCTGGCATCTTGCCGGGCTTGATGTGCCCCGTGGGCTAAGTTCGGAAGCCTTGGCCGAAGAACTAGATTCCTGTCCATTGAATAAGGTGTTCACCCACAGTTCTGTGACAGCTGCGATTACTGCCGCACAGGGCCAAGCGGCTTCGAACGACATCATTATTGTTTTTGGCTCTTTTTTTACCGTTGCCGAGACGCGCTCGTTACTTGTATAAGCGAGGTTACCCCGTCTTAAACTTTGTCCATAGCAAGGTGCAGAGCTTTGAGTTATGGCAAGCAGCCAGTTAGTATGATTCACGAAAAAATGAGCGAGGAGCCAAGACACGTGGATGGACTGAAGCAAAGAATCATTGGGGCGCTGGTTCTTATTTCGCTGGCTGTTATCTTTGTTCCTATGGTTTTCGACGAGCCCCACTCTGAGCGCACATCCACCTCCATCAAAATTCCCGAAGAGCCCCCGTTCCCGGAAGTGGAAGCGCCGGAATCCGATCTGGTAACTCCGCCCACGTATCAGCAGAACGCTTCGCCATCTGAAGATCAAGACAGTCAGGGTTTTCGGATTCTAGAAGGTGATGCGCCAGTTACAGAGTCTGTGGCAGGCAATAACAGCAAAGCCGAAAAGGCGGTGGAAAAACAAGCACCGGCTGAAAATGGCCCGCAAGAAACTGCGGTGTCGGTCGCTAAGGACGCTCAGTCACCCGCGCCGGAGCCGAAAAAGCCCGAAGTGGTAGCTGAGCAGGATCGAGCGGAATTTACGCGGTCGCTGGAGGGCGCGTGGGTGGTGCAGTTAGGTAGCTTTGGCAATGGCGACAATGCCCGGCGTCTTCGTGATAAGGTTCGTGACAAGGGGTATAGCTCCCACCTTCAGGAAGTTGTTCGGGGTGATGTGACGCTTACACGGGTGTTCAGTGGGCCTTTCGCTGAAAAATCGAAAGCAGAAGCCGCTAAGCTTGCTTTGGATGAGGCGTTCAGCCTTAATAGTTTGGTTACTTCCGGCGATAAATAACGCTTTTGTTCTGCTTTATATCATTCAGGCGGTTTGGCGAACCGGGGTTTCCTGATAGAATTCGCGCTTCCTTTTCTTCACCGGGACTTCCATGGAAGCGCTGATCTGGATTGACTGGGTCATCATTGCCCTCATTACAGTTTCCACTCTCATCAGTCTGAAGCGAGGCTTTGTTAAAGAAGCCTTGTCTCTGGTGACCTGGGTGGGCGCCTTCATACTTGCCCGTACTTTTCACCCTCAAATGCAAGCATTGCTCGAGAACACGGTAGAAACGCCGTTAGTGCGACTGATCGCAGCCTTCGCCATTCTCTTTTTCGGAACCCTCATTGTTGGCGCTATTATCAACAATATGATCGGCCACCTTGTCCGTGCTACGGGGCTATCGGCCACTGACCGGGTTTTAGGTATGGGCTTTGGCCTGTTGCGTGGGCTTGTTGTGGTCATTGTCGCGATTGCATTTGTCCGTTACACCCCTTTGGCTCAGGATACCTGGTGGAGGACGTCCGTCATGATTGATCGTCTGGCGGTAGTTGAAGATTGGTCCCGGCGAACATTCGGTGACGAATTTGCCCGTTTTCTCGAACCGGAACCCCAAACGGCCGTGGAACCCACGTCCGCATCCCGCTAACATTCAGAATTAACACCCGGAGATTACTCTATCCATGTGTGGCATTGTCGGCATCGTCAGTACTTCCAACGTCAATCAGTCGCTCTATGATGCGCTGACTGTACTTCAACACCGGGGCCAGGATGCGGCGGGCATAGTTACGTTTCAGGATGATCGCTTCTACCTGCGCAAAGATAACGGATTAGTAAGGGACGTATTCCATACCCGCCACATGCACCGGTTGGTAGGCAACGTTGGTATCGGCCACGTGCGCTATCCCACTGCAGGTAGCGCCAGTTCTGCCGAATCTCAACCTTTTTATGTAAATAGTCCTTACGGAATTACTCTGGCCCATAACGGCAATCTTACTAACGCCGACGAGTTGAGCCAGGATCTGTTTCGAACCGACCTGCGCCATATCAACACCAATTCAGACTCGGAAGTGCTGTTGAACGTTTTTGCCCACGAGCTGCAAAAACTGGGCAAGCTCGACCCGACAAAAGAGGAAATATTCTCAGCTGTGCGTGCCGTGCATCAACGTTGTCGTGGAGCCTATGCGGTTATTGCCATGATTACGGGTTACGGCATTGTGGGTTTCCGTGATCCTAACGGCATTCGCCCCGCGTGTTATGGCGAGCGAACTTCTGAAAGCGGCCGCAAGGAATATATGATCGCATCTGAGAGTGTTGCACTTAGTGCTGCAGGGTACACTCTGGTAAGGGATATAGCTCCGGGTGAGGCGGTCTACATCGAGACTGACGGCGCGCTCTATACCCAGCAATGTGCTCAGCAGCCTAAGCTTTATCCCTGTATTTTCGAACACGTTTATTTTGCGCGTCCTGACTCCATAATCGATGGCGTTTCGGTATACAAAGCACGGCTGCGCATGGGTGAAACTCTGGCGGATAAGGTGTTAAGGGAACGCCCAAATCACGATATCGACGTGGTTATGCCAATTCCTGACACCAGTCGTACATCAGCCATGCAGATGGCCTACCGATTGGGTGTGAAGTTCCGCGAAGGCTTTATCAAGAATCGCTATATCGGTCGCACGTTTATCATGCCCGGACAAACCATGCGCAAAAAGTCTGTGCGCCAGAAACTGAACCCCATTGATCTGGAGTTCAAAGGTAAAAACGTGATGTTGGTGGATGACTCCATTGTTAGAGGCACCACCTGCAAAGAAATCGTTCAGATGGCTAGAGATGCGGGCGCTAGAAACGTGTACTTTGCATCGGCAGCGCCCCCGGTTCGTTACCCCAACGTGTACGGTATCGACATGCCGTCTGCCAGTGAACTGATCGCGCATGACCGGACAGTTGACGAAATTGGCGAGCTTATAGGAACCGATTGGCTGCTGTATCAGGATCTTGAAGATCTGGTGACCTGTGTAAGCGACGTGAATGACAACATCGATGGTTGGGAATGTTCGGTGTTTACCGGCGAGTACATAACCGGAGATATTGACGCGGCATACCTCAATCGCCTAGATGAAGCCCGAAATGACTTAAAACGTTCTGGAGGCGTTGAAGCTGTCTCTGGCGATAACGGCATTATTGACCTACACAACGACGAAGACTAATTACCGAGCCTTACCAGGAGACGCTCATGACTTTTCATCGCGAAGAAACTGTCCAGATTCCCGAATCGGATCTTGAGGGTATGTCTCTGGATACCTTGGCGGTGAGGGCAGGGCAGCTGCGTACCGCCCAACTTGAGCACAGCGATGCTATTTTTCCCACATCAAGCTTTGTATACGGCAGCGCGGCTCAAGCGGCGGCTCGCTTTGGTGGCGAGGAGCCGGGCAACATCTATTCTCGGTTTACCAACCCTACGGTTCAAGCGTTCGAAGGCCGTATAGCTGCGATGGAGGGCGGCGATCGAGCGGTTGCAACATCTTCAGGTATGGCTGCCATTCTCAGCACTTGTATGGCACTGCTGAAAAGTGGTGATCATGTGATTTGCTCACGGGGTGTATTCGGAACCACCAATGTACTGTTCCAGAAATACATGGCTAAGTTTGGTGTTGAAACCACATTTGTGAGCCTGACGGATACGCAAGATTGGGATGCGGCAGTGCGTTTAAACACTCGTATGCTGTTTATCGAAACCCCGTCTAATCCACTTTGCGAAGTGGCCGATATGGCGGCGTTGGCAAAGCTTGCCCATGATAATAACGCTTTGTTTGTCGTCGATAACTGCTTCCTGACGCCGGTCTTGCAGCGGCCTTTAGAGCACGGTGCGGATATTGTTATCCACTCGGCGACAAAGTATTTGGATGGCCAGGGCCGTTGCGTAGGTGGTGTAGTGGTCGGCCCTGCGAAGCTCATGGACGAAGTGTATGGCTTCTTAAGGTCTGCAGGCCCCACGATGAGCCCGTTCAATGCCTGGGTATTCCACAAAGGCTTGGAAACCTTACCAATCCGTATGCGAGCCCACTGTGACAATGCGTTAGAGTTGGCTGAGTGGCTAGAGCAACAACCGGAAGTAGAGCACGTTTACTACGCCGGACTCGAAAGTCATCCGCAGCACGCCCTTGCAAAAAAACAGCAGAAAGGGTTTGGTGGGGTACTGTCATTTTGTCTGAAGGGCGGTCGGGAAGAAGCCTGGGCGTTTATTGATGCCACCCGAATGATTTCAATTACCGCGAACTTGGGCGACGTTAAGACCACGATTACACACCCGGCGACCACTACCCACGGGCGCTTGTCTCCGGAAGACAAAGCGAGAGCTGGAATAACCGAAAACCTCTTACGGGTTTCGGTGGGAATTGAAGCAGTCGAAGATCTGAAAACAGATTTGTACCGAGGTTTTCAGGCTCTTCAGAACGCAAGCAACACTTAACGTTTGAGCATTCATGGCCGAATCTGCAAAAGCGAAGCAATCACCACAACAACTTACAGATAAGCAACTGCGTTTTCGCCGCCTTGCCGCACAAGGTGCCCGTGAAGGTGCGGTCATTGGGCTCATAGCCCTTTGCATTTATCTGGCTATGGCACTGGTTACCTTCAATCCTGCAGATCCGGGTTGGGCCAGCATTGGCCACGAGACGAGTGTGCTTAACGCGGCAGGACGATCCGGTGCTTGGCTCGCAAGCCTGTTAATGGATTTTTTCGGCCATGTTGCCTATTTGTTTCCGATGATGGTGGCAGGCTATGCCGTCATGCTGATTCGCCTTCGGAATGAGTCTCTGGATCTGCATTGGCCGCTGTTTCTGATGCGCTTTGGCGGTTTTTTGCTAATCCTACTCTCCGCTACAAGCTTGCTTTCGCTTTATTCTGTTTTTGGCTTGGGTGCTTCCTCGGGCGGGGTGCTTGGTACTGCCGTTTCGGACGCTATGGTTCGGTTTTTTAACCTGCCTGCGACTACGTTACTGCTTATTGCCATCTTTCTGTTTGCACTCACTGTAACGGTCGGGCTCTCATGGTTCTGGCTTATGGACCAACTCGGCGGGCTAACATTGCGGTTTGGGCAATATCTTAAAAACCTAGTGCGATCTGATAAAGCAAAGCCTGCGCCCGAGAAGGTCCCGGAACCGTCGCAGAGCCCACCGGCTCAAAAAGCAAAACCTACCCCGCCATTAGCTTCATCGAGTACGGATAACAGCACGGGCAAGCCAAAAAGACGCTGGTGGCATAGTCTCCCGGGGTTCGGGTCAGGTAACAAGGCGAAAGCCAAGCCTGCAAAACCTGCGGATGAGCGTTTAGAACCAGCGCTTGAAGGTTTCTCTGCGGAAGATGAACCAGAACCGGCACGGCTCGAAAGCTTCAGTTCTCGGGATGAGGCGCCCGTGAAAGCCCGTGATCAGAAGCCGTTAGCCGATAAGGGTACAACCTCGGAAGCCTCGGCCGGTCGTTCGCTGAAAATATCGCCTTTCAAGAAAGACGAACAGCCGGGGCAAGTAAAGACCGGGAAAAATGCTCAACCGTCTCTTCTTGAGGACATAGAAAGCCCCATTCCTCCTATCTCGCTGCTCGATCCGCCTGAAGAGCACAAAGAGAGTGGCTACTCCGAAGAAGCTTTGGAGCATATGTCGCGCCTGCTTGAGGAAAAGCTGGGTGATTTCGGCGTTTCCGCGGAGGTGGTGGAAGTAAACCCCGGCCCGGTTATCACGCGCTTCGAAATCAAGCCTGCCGCGGGCGTTAAAGTTAGTAAAATTTCCAACCTTGCCAAAGATTTGGCCCGCTCTCTTGCGGTTTTGAGTGTGAGAGTTGTAGAGGTTATTCCGGGCAAGTCGGTGGTAGGTATCGAGATTCCCAATGAAAAGCGGGAAATAGTTCGTCTCAGCGAAGTGCTCAGCGCAAGAGTGTTCAGTGAATCCAGTTCGGCGTTAACCATGGCGTTGGGTAACGACATCGGCGGCAACCCCATGGTTGCGAATCTGGCAAAAATGCCGCACCTGTTGGTTGCCGGTACCACTGGTTCCGGTAAGTCGGTCGGGGTTAACGCCATGCTGTTGAGCATGTTGTTGAAGGCCGGGCCTGAAGATGTTCGTTTTATTATGGTGGACCCGAAGATGCTGGAACTCAGCATCTACGACGGCATTCCTCATCTGTTGGCTCCGGTTGTTACCGATATGAAAGAGGCCGCAAATGCACTGCGTTGGTGTGTGGCCGAGATGGAACGCAGGTACCGACTGTTGGCAAGCTTGGGCGTGCGTAACCTTGCGGGCTATAACCGCAAGATAAAAGACGCGGCAGAAGCGGGCGAACCGCTGCTTGATCCCCTCTGGAAGCCCGACGAATTTTTGGCTAATGACGAACAAGAACGCCCCGAACTTGAGCATTTGCCTTTCATCGTTGTAGTGATTGACGAATTTGCCGACATGATGATGATTGTGGGCAAAAAAGTTGAAGAGTTGATTGCCCGAATCGCCCAGAAGGCGAGGGCGGCAGGCATTCATTTAATATTGGCAACCCAAAGACCTTCGGTGGATGTGATTACCGGCTTGATCAAGGCCAACATTCCGACCCGTATGTCATTTCAAGTGTCTTCCAAGATTGACTCACGCACCGTGCTTGACCAAGGCGGGGCAGAACAACTTCTAGGGCATGGCGACATGCTTTACCTGCCTCCCGGCTCTGGGCTTCCTGTGCGTGTTCACGGCGCCTTTGTGGACGATGATGAAGTCCACCGGGTGGTGAGTGCCTGGAAAGCCCGGGGTGAGCCTGTGTATGTGGATGATGTTCTTAACGGCGCTGAAGGCGAACATCTGCCTGGGGTTCCTACCTTATCTGAGGGCGGGGACAGTGAAGGTGATGCACTTTTCGATGAAGCCGTTGCGTTCGTAACGGAAGGGCGCCGGGTTTCCATTTCCTCCGTACAGAGAAAATTCAAGATAGGTTATAACCGGGCGGCCAATCTGGTCGAAGCTATGGAAGCATCCGGGGTAGTCAGTTCAGCGGGCCACAACGGCGCCCGTGAAGTACTGGCACCACCCCCACCGAGAGATTAGGAGTCGTAGTTTTATGCAACAGTATTTATTAAAGCACCTATCCACTCTAGTGACGGCATTGGCCTTTGCACTGGTGTTCAGCAGTTCAGCTGCGGCAGTCGGACAAAACGGTGCGACGGCGGAATTGGCCTCTTTGCTGGGTAGTTACGAAACCTACCAAGCGGACTTTATTCAAATAGTGGTTAACGAGAACGGAAGTAAAGTTCAGGAAACCCGTGGTTCCTTAAAAGCCAAAAGGCCGGGTTTGTTTTACTGGGAAACCAGTGCTCCGCTATCACAGTTTATCGTCAGTGACGGTAACAGTGTTGAGGTCTATGACCCTGATCTGGAACAGGTAACCGTTCACAATCTCGACGACCGGGTTCAAACTACGCCAGCATTGCTACTGAGTGGCGAGGTCGACAATCTGGAAGATACCTACAGGGTGTCCGGTCGCGAAGTCAGTGATGACATTCGGGAGTTTACACTTGAACCGAAAAGCGAAGATTCGTTGTTTGTGTCTTTGCGCCTGACATTTTTCAAGAACGAGTTGCAGGAAATGCGCATGCAGGATTCTTTGTCCCAGCTGAGTGTGCTGAGCTTTGATCATATTCGGCTTAACGAAGCGGTGGAAAAGAGTGCCTTTACTCTTGAGTACCCGGAGGGCGTTGACGTAATTCGGGACGAAAGCTGAAATGCAAAGCAGCCTGTTCACAGAGCAGGTCGGGTTCCGGCCTCTGGCGGCGCGGATGCGCCCCGAAAGTCTTGAATACTACGTTGGGCAGGCTCACCTTGTGGGCCCGGGAAAACCTCTTCGCAGGGCAGTGGAGCAGGGTCAGCTCCATTCGATGATTCTGTGGGGGCCGCCGGGAGTTGGCAAAACCACCTTTGCACGGCTCCTTGCCAGCGTTGGCGATCTCAGTTTTGAAACAGTTTCTGCAGTGCTTAGCGGCGTTAAGGACATTCGCGCCATCGTAGAGCGTGCCCGTAATCGCAAGCAATCGCAGGGGCAGGACACGCTGCTATTCGTGGATGAAGTTCACCGCTTTAACAAAGGCCAGCAAGACGCTTTTTTGCCGCACATAGAAGACGGCACGTTTATTTTTGTTGGTGCCACCACGGAAAACCCCTCGTTTGAGCTCAACAGCGCTCTGCTGTCCCGTACCCGTGTCTACGTGCTCAAAAATCTGGACGAAGCGGATGTTCTGCGTTTGCTCAGCCGCGCGCTCAGTTCAGAGGAGGGCTTTGGCGGCCAGCTTGCTGTCGCTGATGATGTGCTGAAGGTTATGGCAGCTGCATCTGGCGGCGATGCTCGCAGGGCATTGAATATTTTAGAGATATCGGCTGATTTGGCCGAGCCGGATAGCCATGGAGTGAACCGGGTAAATGCAGAGCACCTTGAGCAGGTAATGCAAACCAGTTTACGGCGGTTTGATAAAGGTGGGGATGTTTTTTACGACCAGATATCAGCACTGCACAAGTCGGTTAGGGGCTCAGATCCGGACGGCTCGCTATATTGGTTGTGCCGGATGCTCGATGGGGGCTGCGATCCACTCTACGTGGCCCGCCGTTTGGTGCGTATTGCAAGCGAAGATATAGGTAACGCAGACCCGAGAGCACTGCAGCTAAGCATGGAGGCCTGGGATGTTCAGGAGCGCTTGGGCAGCCCGGAAGGTGAGTTGGCACTCGCGCAAGCGGTGACGTATCTGGCGTTATCACCGAAAAGTGATGCGGTTTATAAGGCCTACAATGAATGTATGGCCGATATACGCAAGGATCCGGATTACGAGGTGCCTGTGCATTTGCGCAACGCGCCCACCAAGCTGCTGAAAAGCATGGGCCATGGCGACTCTTACCGCTACGCCCATCATGAACCGGATGCTTTTGCTGCCGGGGAGTCCTATTTGCCAGAGGCCATCCACCAGCGCCGTTACTATGAGCCTGTTAACCGTGGTTTGGAAATCAAACTCGCCGAGAAGCGCCAGAGGCTTGACGCCCTCAACGAACAAAGCCCAAGAAAACGCCATACCTGAAACCCGTGTAGGCTTGCGCCAACGCTAGCCACAAGCGCCCGCACAGGTATAATGGCTAGTTATTCTAAACACATCGTAAACCGTAAAAACTCAGGATAACCATGCTCGATCCCAAGCTCGTCCGTACCCAGACTGAAGAGATCGCCCGCCGGCTGGCCATCAAAAACTTTGTATTTGATGTTGCCGCTTTCGAAACCCTTGAAGAGCGCCGCCGAGCCCTTCAGGTGAGTACGGAAAACCTGCAGAGCGAGCAGAACAAAAAGTCGAAGCTGATTGGTAAAGCCAAGGCTGCGGGTGAAGACATACAGCCGTTACGGGAAGAAGTAGAAAACTTGAAATCCCGCAAATCGGAGGCTGAAGAACAGTTGCGCGTTCTTCAAGAAGAGCTTAGCGGGTTTCTTGCTGGCATTCCGAACCTGCCGGACGAGAGCGTAACTCCGGGAAAATCCGAAGAAGATAACGTTGAAGTCCGCACCTGGGGCACACCAAAGAGCTTTGATTTCGAGCCAAAAGACCATGTTGCTTTGGGTGAGCATCTTGGGGGCTTGGATTTCGAAACAGCCACGCGTCTTGCGCACTCTCGCTTTGCCGTTATGCGTGGACAACTAGCGCGTCTGCACAGAGCCCTTGCCCAGTTCATGTTGAACCTGCACACAGACGAACACGGCTACTCCGAAACTTATGTACCTTATTTGGTAAATGCCGATGCACTCTACGGCACTGGCCAGTTACCCAAGTTTGAAGAAGATTTGTTCAAGATGCAGGGCGAGCCTTCGCTCTACCTGATTCCGACAGCAGAAGTACCCGTTACCAACATGGTGTCAGACTCGATTCTTGGTGCGGATGAGCTACCCCTAAAAATGGTTTGTCACACGCCTTGTTTCCGTAGCGAAGCGGGTTCCTATGGCCGCGATACCCGTGGAATGATTCGTCAGCACCAGTTCGATAAGGTTGAGCTGGTTCAGGTCGTTCGTCCTGACGAATCCGATGCAGCCTTGGAAGCGCTGACCGGCCATGCGGAAAAGGTGCTGCAGTTGCTTGAATTGCCTTACCGACTGGTGGCTCTGTGTGGCGGTGATATGGGCTTCTCTGCCGCAAAAACCTACGATATTGAAGTTTGGTTGCCGGGGCAAAACAAGTTTCGCGAGATTTCTTCTTGCTCCAATACGCGCGATTTCCAAGCCCGGCGCATGGGTGCTCGCTGGCGCAATCCTGAAACCGGAAAGCCTGAGCCTGTGCACACGTTGAACGGTTCTGGTCTTGCCGTTGGCCGCGCTCTGATCGCAGTGATGGAAAATTATCAGCAAGCAGATGGCAGTATTCTTATTCCTGATGTTCTTAAGCCTTATATGGGTGGTGCCGAGCGTATTCAATGAGTGATAAATCCCCGAAACAGGTTGGAGTAGGCGTTGGTGCGAGGCCAGCGCCGGTTCGTTATAGAACAAACCCGGTTACCTCTAACCCGAACAGCTCCGCCGGTGAAGTGGCGCTGGTAGGCGCTGGTCCCGGTGACCCTGAGCTTCTGACGCTGAAAGCCTGGCGGCTTATTACATCAGCAGAGGTGGTGCTTTACGACCGACTGGTATCACCGGAAATTCTTTCTTTGATTCCGGATACCGCGGAGAAAATCCATGTTGGCAAACAGCGAGCAAACCACGCTTTGCCTCAGGACCAAATCAACCAGAGGTTGGTGGATTTGGCCAAACAGGGCTATCAGGTTGTTCGGCTGAAGGGAGGCGACCCCTTTATTTTTGGTCGGGGTGGCGAGGAAATCGAAACGCTTGCCAGTGCCGGTATCCGATTTCAGGTTGTTCCGGGTATTACAGCGGCTTCTGGGTGTGCAGCCTATGCGGGCATTCCTTTGACCCACCGTGATTATGCTCAGTCGGTGCGGTTTGTGACCGGTCATCTCAAAAACAATACCTGCGATTTACCCTGGAAAGACTTTGTCCAGAACAATCAAACGCTGGTGTTTTATATGGGGCTAGTTGGCCTACCTATTATATGCCAGCAACTCATAGAGCACGGTATGGCACCGGACATGCCAGTTGCCTTGGTTTCCAAGGGCACGACTAGGGAACAGCAGGTAGTCACTGGTGACTTGAAGACTATTGTGCCACGGGTAAACGAAGAGGGGGTGCAGGCGCCAACTCTGGTGATTGTGGGCCACGTGGTTGGCCTAAGGGACAGACTGGATTGGGTAGGTGGTTTACCAACCCAGCCTGTCTGAGTGTTAGCGCTTAGGAAGTACGTCTTTTAGCTTGTCGCGCATCTCGCGAATCGCTTTTTCCGTGGTATCCCAGTCGATACAGGCGTCGGTTACAGACACGCCGTATTTCAGATCTGCCAAGTTTTCAGGAATAGGCTGGTTACCCCAGTTGATGTTGCTCTCAATCATCAGGCTCTGGATTGACTTGTTGCCTTCGAGGATCTGATGGCTGACGTCCTGCATAACCATCGGCTGGATAGCCGGATCCTTGCTGGAGTTGGCATGACTGCAATCGACCATGATGGATTTGCGCAAGCCAGCCTTCTCTAGTGCTTGCTCGCAGAGGGTTACGCTAACCGAGTCATAGTTCGGTTTACCACCACCGCCACGCAGCACTACATGCCCGTATTGGTTACCTTTGGTGCGGATTATTGCAACTTGGCCCTGCTGGTCGATGCCCAAAAAGCTATGGGGGTAGGCGACAGACTTCATAGCATTCACAGCGACGTCCAAGCTGCCATCTGTACCGTTTTTGAAACCGATCGCCATAGATAGGCCACTGCTCATCTCGCGGTGTGTTTGGGATTCAGTGGTGCGGGCACCAATCGCCGACCAGGCAATCGAGTCTTGAAGATACTGAGGTGAAATCGGGTCCAGAGCTTCGGTTGCAACCGGCAATCCAAGCTCGTTGATGTCAAGTAATAGGCGCCTACCAAGGTGCAGACCACGCTCGATATCAAAGGTGTCATTCAAGTGCGGGTCATTGATAAGACCTTTCCAGCCAACAGTGGTTCGTGGCTTTTCAAAATACACCCGCATAACAATGAGCAGAGTATCGCTAACTTCGTCTGCAAGTTTTTTGAGGCGGTTGGCATAATCCCTTGCTGCGTCAATATCGTGAATGGAGCAGGGGCCCACCACGAGGAACAACCGGTGGTCTTTACCGTCAATAATGTCGTAAATAGCCTGACGGCCGTTTGCAACAGTTTGCGCAGCCTTGCCGGTTAGCGGCATATCCTGTTTGAGTTTTTCAGGGGTAATCAGTGCTTCTTGGCTCGCCACGTTCAGATTTTCAAGTTTATTGCCGGACATTTTTTGCTGTTTCCCCGATTCTTATCGTGCTGCCCGGCTGAACTGTGCAATATTCAAACAGGGCTACAAATTAACGCGAATAGCACCGGACCCGACTCTGGCCAACCCCGGCGAGTTGGTTATACTGCTTTATTTACTGGGCCTTTTCAACGCTTCTTGAGCATGGGGAATGGATGTCACAAAACAGGCCGAAGACTAATCAGGTGGCCTCGCGGAAGGCAGTTGCCAAGAAAATTGATGAAGTTCTCGCAGGCATTCGGGTTCCTGACCTTCCTTATCCCGCCGGTAAACTGTCGCCCGAAACGGCAAGCGACTGGCAACCGCTGCTGTCTTCATGCTGGACAGAGCAGCGGGACGAGCGAGTTACCCATGTACTCCGTTCAGTAGACCTGGATTGGTCGGTACGACAGATCAACGCAGCCTACGTAGCTGACCGCATCATGGATGTCTTCCTAAAAACCAGTGGGCTACATACACAGATCGTGCGCCGTATTGCCCGATTGAGGTTTTATCTTGCCTGGCGAATGAATCTTGATGGGCATCGAGCGTTCAACGACACATTATTGGTATGGCTAGACAGTTTTCAGGAATGGCGTGGTTGGAGTGATTCCGGCGGGCGCTCCTCCAAAGCCCTCTTGGATCAGCTGGATGCCTTGGTTACCGCAGTTTCTACCAGTTTTGAGTCTGGCTCCTCGACCGCGGTGGATACCTTTTGCAGTCAGTGGCAGGAGGATTCATTCAGACGCAGCGCCCAGACCGGCAAGCTGCGCCAACGACTGATGGAAACCGAACAAGGAGCTGCCCGCCAAAGGCGGGCCGATCAAACGTCCAGAGCCCTTATCGGCCGTGCGCTGCAGGGTAGAAAGCTGCCGCAGCCGGTTCTTAGTTTTATTTTCGAGCACTGGCAAGGCCTGCTCAAACAGGCGGTGTGGGATTCCGGGGTTACTGGCGAGGCCTGTCGGCATGGCAGTAAATTACTGGAATGGCTTGTGTGGGTAGGAGACCCGTCACTGTCAGATAAAGACCGGGATCGGCTTTACCATGTTGGGGAACAGCTAGGTGACCGTTTGGTGGATGTTTGGGGGCGGGTATTTGATCGCCCCTTAACGCCAAACTCGCTAGCGGGCATTGGGGCAGTTTTGATGTCCCGGCTGCGGGGTGAAACGCCCGAACTGGTTGATGCGTTACCAGATGATGGCGGCTTCTTATGGAGCCCGGCCTGGCTTAATTTCGTGCCACCACTGCACAAAGAGTTTGAGCCCTTCGAGGGCAGTTGGTTTGTTAAAGGTGAGGGGGCTGAGGAACAACGCCGTTATTTTTGTGCACTACTTGAAGATACTGCGGAAATCCTTTGGACAAACGGTACAGGTGTAAAGTTGGGACTTCAGCCTTGGCAAGCCTTCTGCCAGTCCAAGGAGGAAGGGAGCATCCGTCCACTGCCGGATCCAACCCCTTTTGGTGATGTGCTTGAAGCCACCGTCCAACTGCTGGCAACCGCCTGTGAAAAGCAGCGAAAACAAAGGGAGCAAGCGGCGGCCGCTGCTAAGGCTCAGGCCGATGCCCTAAGAAAAGAAAGAGAAGCTGCCGAGCTAAAACGGCAGCAGCAGGAAGCCGAGAGACTGGCGGTTTTGGAGCGTGAACGCCAGAAGCTGGAAGACCAGCGCTTAGCAGACGCTCAAGCAGAGCAGGAGCGTGTGCACATTGAAAAAACACAACTGGCGCAGAAGCAGGTAGATGATCTAGGCCTTGGTGCCTGGATTGCTGTGGAATCCGGGCAGCCAGCCGTTGCAGCGACAAGGCTTAAGCTGGCTGTTAGAACCAATGCATCCCGAAAACTGATCTTCGTCGACAAGCTAGGACTCAACCGGCGCGAGTTTATGGACGATGAGCTGGTTCAGGGTATCGTGGAGGAAAGAATTCGTATTTTGGGTGGCGCCTCTGAATTTGATGACACGCTAAGCCGAGTGGTCGGCCGTATTCGTGTCGGGCGCAGCTGATCGCATGGCAAACAAAAAGCCAGGAATAATAATGCAAGACACTGACTATACGTTTGGAACGCCAGACGATCCTGCCAGCGGTCAAGACAAACGCATGCAGTATCGCTTAACTGCTCGGGCCCAGGTAATGCTGGAGTTGGAAGCTGGCTACCCTGCATCAGAAGGCGTTGTTGCTTCACCTCTGCGGAAAATGGTTTGCGGCGTGCGTGACATTTCAGCCAGTGGGCTTTGTTTGCTTACCGAACATGAGCTGTCAGTGGGTGCCCTATATCCGATATCCGTTAAATTGGTAAATCATGTGGAACCCTTTGTTCTCATGGTGGAAGTCAGCTGGTGTCGACCGGCTGAGGATGGTTTTCGCGTGGGTGTGAGAATCATCCAGTCGGATCAGACGGCCTATGTGGAGTGGGCGGAGGCAGTGGCGAGCGCTATTGAGCCGCCATAGTTAAGCGCTTACGAGGGTAAGGGGTAGCAAAAAGCCAGCGTTGCGCTGGCTTTTTGCCTAAATACTGACTGTTTTAAGCGTTACTCTTCCAGTTCGCCCATGCCGGTAATATTGAACCCGGCATCCACGTACATAATCTCACCGGTAATCCCGCTGGCCATGTCAGAAGCCAGAAAGGCCGCTGCATTACCCACTTCGTCTGTAGTCACGTTACGGCGCAGGGGCGCGCGGCGGGCATTTTCAGCCAGCATTTTCCGGAAACTCTTGATTCCCGATGCCGCCAGAGTCCTGATCGGTCCTGCGGAAATGCCGTTTACGCGAATGCCGTCACGGCCCAAACTTGCAGCCATGTAGCGTACGTTTGCTTCCAGTGAGGCCTTGGCAAGGCCCATCACATTATAGTTTTGCAGAACCTTCTCTGCGCCCAAGTAGCTCAGTGTTAGCAGCGAGCTGCCCTCGTGCATCATGGAGCGTGCACCCTTGGCCAGAGCAACAAAACTGTAGGAACTGATGTCGTGGGCGATTTTGAAGCCCTCGCGAGTGGTAACGTCCACATAGTTGCCATCGAGTTCATGGCCAGGCGCAAAACCAACAGCATGAACGATGATGTCGATATTGTCCCAGTGCTTGTTTAGCTCTTTGAACACATTTTCGATTTCTTCATCGCTGGCAACGTCGCAAGGGAAGATGAGCTTGCTGCCCCAGCCCTCGGCGAACTTTTCAACTCTGGGTTGCAGTTTTTCGTTCTGATAGGTAAATGCCAGCTCCGCGCCTTCGCGGGCAAAGGCATCGGCAATACCGTACGCAATGGACAGTTTGCTGGCTACGCCAACGATAAGTGCTTTCTTGCCACTGAGTATTCCCATGGGTTGTTCTCCCTGTGTTCCTGATTTTAGTGCATTATCCCCGAAGTTTGCTGGCAGGAGTAACGCTCAAATAGTCGTAGTGAGGTTTGCATCTTTCGGTTGATAGAAAAACGCCGCATGAAGCAATTCTTGTGTGTATTCTTGTGCGGGCGCCCGGAAAATCTGGCCAGCATCACCGTATTCCACAATCGTACCCTGTCTAAGCACTAACAGTTGATGACTGAGTGCCCGCACAACGGCCAGATCGTGGCTTATAAAGATATAGCTTAGACCATAGCGTGCCTGAATATCCCGAAGCAGTTCGATCACTTGCTTTTGTACCGTGCGATCCAGTGCCGATGTGGGCTCGTCAAGAATGATTAGGTCTGGTTGAAGCACCAATGCCCGAGCAATCGCTATGCGTTGGCGCTGGCCACCGGAAAATTCATGGGGGTAGCGATGTCTCGCCTCGGGATCCAAGCCTACGTCTTTGAGTGCCGCAACCACTTTTGTGTCGTGGCTATCACGGTTGTCAGAATCATGTATTTCCAGACCTTCCCGAACGATTTCTGCAATAGACATACGCGGGCTCAAGCTACCAAAAGGATCCTGAAAAACAATTTGTACCCGCCGACGCCAAGGCCGGAAGGCGCTTTGGTCTAATCCGGAAAGCTCTTGGTCATCCAACTTGATGCTGCCGGTGCTTGCAGTAAGTTTGAGTAGGGCGTGGCCAATGGTGGTTTTGCCACTACCACTTTCACCTACAATCCCGAGGGTTTGCCCGCGATCCAGAGTAAAGCTGACCTGTTTTACTGCATGAAAATGCTCTTTTACCTTGCCGAATAGCCCCTTTCGGGTCGGAAAGCGCACATCGAGTTTGTTAACGTCTAACAGGGGCTTGTCACTTTTTGCGACGGCCAAGGGTGCGCCTGGAGGTTCTGCACTTAGAAGTTTGCGCGTGTATGGGTGGCTAGGCGATGCAAACAAAACCGAGGTTTCGGCTTGCTCTACCAGCTTTCCGTGTTCCATTACCGCTACCCGGCTGGCGTAGCGCCGCACTATGGTAAGGTCGTGGGTAATCAGCAAGATGGCCATTCCCAGCTTCTGCTGTAAGTCTTGCAGTAGCTCCAATACCTGTTTTTGAACGGTTACATCCAGTGCGGTGGTTGGCTCGTCAGCAATCAGCAAATCCGGCTCATTTGCTAACGCCATGGCGATCATCACGCGCTGCTTCTGGCCACCGGACAGCTGGTGTGGGTAGGCGCCAAGTCGGCTTTCCGGGTTCTCGATACCGACGAGTCGTAAAAGCTCCAAACACCGTTCCCGGGCCTGAGGGCCACGCATGCCTTTATGAAGCTCCAGAGTTTCGCAGATTTGCTTTTCAATGTTATGCAGAGGATTAAGTGAAGTCATGGGCTCTTGAAAGATCATGCTGATCTCCCGCCCACGAACCTGACGCAAACGTTTCTCTGGTGCTTGCAGAAGGTCTTCACCGCAATAAAGGATCTTACCAGTGGGGTAGCTGGCGTGGCGCTCATTCAATAGGCGCAGCACAGACAGCGCAGTAACGGATTTTCCCGAGCCACTCTCTCCAACCAAGGCCAAAGTTTCACCTTTTTGCAGGCTAAGAGATATGGAATCTACGGCTCTCTGGGCCTGATTGAAGCAGACAGAGAGATTGTCTATCTCAAGCAGTTTGCTCATATAAGTACGCTCATATCAGCTCACTTTTAACCATTCTTGCGGGGATCGAAGGCATCCCGCACGGCTTCGCCCACAAAAACTAGCAGGGTGAGCATCAGTGACAGGGAAACGAAGGCTGAAATACCCAGCCAAGGTGCATGCAGATTGGCCTTGCCCTGCGCAATCAACTCCCCGAGGGAGGGTGACCCGGATGGCAAGCCAAAGCCCAAGAAATCGAGGGAGGTAAGGCCGGTAATAGCGCCTGTCAGGATAAACGGCAGAAAGGTTAGCGTAGCCACCATGGCGTTGGGAAGAATGTGCCGGAACATGATTTTCCGGTTATCCAGCCCCAGTGCTCTTGCCGCTTTTACGTATTCAAAATTGCGCGCCCTCAAGAACTCAGCACGAACCACGTCTACCAGGCCCATCCAGCTAAACATCAGCATTATGCCCAGCAGCCACCAGAAGTTTGGTTGCACTATGCCTGAGAGGATAATCAGAAGGTACAGCACCGGCAGGCCCGACCAAATTTCGATAAAACGCTGCCCGACCAAATCAATTTTACCGCCGTAAAAGCCCTGAATGGCGCCCACTATTACACCCACAATACAGCTGGCGATGGTGAGGGTCAGGCCAAACAGAACGGAAATGCGAAAGCCGTAGATGACCCGGGCAGCCACATCTCGACCCTGATCGTCCGTACCAAGCCAATTCACGGTACTTGGCGGTGCAGGTGACGGCTCTTCCAGCTCGTAGTTAATCGTGTCGTAACTGAAACGAATGGGGGGCCAGAGCATCCAGCCATTGGCGAGAATCTCTTCGGCGATGAACGGATCGCGATAATCTGCGTCGGTCGGTAAAAACCCGCCAAAGGTTTCTTCTGAAACTCGCTCCACTATCGGAAAGTACAAGGTGTCCTGATAGGAAATCACAAGGGGTTTGTCGTTAGCGATCAGTTCAGCTGCCAACGTGAGCCCGAAAATGGCCAAAAACGCCCATAAAGACCAGAACCCCCGGCGGTTTTTGCGGAAGTTGCGTAAACGACGCTGTTGAATCGGGGTGAGCGCCTTCACGTTACGCACCCTCCCGGCTTTCAAAGTCGATGCGTGGGTCCACCAATACGTAGGTAATATCGGAAATCAGCTTTAGCACCAGCCCCATGAGGGTGAAAATAAAGAGGGTTCCGAAAATGACTGGGTAATCCCGGTTGAGCGCGGCTTCAAACCCTAGCAAGCCCAGACCATCAAGGGAAAAGATAACCTCAATCAGCAGTGATCCGGTAAAGAACAGGGAGACGAGCACACCCGGCAAACTGGCAATAACAATCAACATGGCGTTGCGGAACACGTGCCCGTATAGGACTTGCTTCTCGTCCAAACCTTTTGCTCTGGCAGTTACGACATAGTGTTTGCCGATCTCGTCCAGAAACGAGTTTTTGGTCAGTAGGGTCAGCGTTGCAAAGCCACCAATCACGTTGGCAGTCACCGGTAGTGCAAGGTGCCAGAAGTAGTCTCCAACTTTTTGATACCAGCTAAGCTGGTCGAAGTCGGAAGAGGTTAGTCCTCGCAGCGGGAACCAGTCGAAATAACTGCCTCCTGCAAACAGGACAATCAGCAGTATCGCGAACAGGAAGCCGGGAATAGCGTAACCGATGACAATGGCAGAACTGCTCCAAACATCGAAGCGGGAGCCGTCTGAAACCGCTTTTCGAATGCCTAAAGGTATGGATATAAAGTAGATAATTAGCGTAGACCAAAGCCCGAGGGATATGGAAACGGGCATCTTATCCACGATAAGTTCAATGACGCTTTTTTCCCGGAAAAAAGAGTCCCCGAAATCGAAGGTGGCGTAGTCTTTGAGCATTTTGAAAAAGCGCTCATGGGCGGGTTTGTCGAAGCCGTACATCACTTCGATCTCCTTGAGCATTTCATCGGGGATGCCGCGGGAGCCCCGGCGGTCGCCGGAAGCAACAGACACCTCGCCCCCTGTATCACCACCGGAGGCGCGGGCCAACGTGCTGCCGCCGTGGCCTTCCATTTCCGCAATCAACTGTTCAACCGGACCGCCGGGGGCAGCCTGAACAATCACGAAGTTCAGCAACAGAATGCCGATTAGTGTGGGAACAATCAGCGCAAGGCGCCGGAGTATATAGATGCCCATTTAGCGGCTACTTCCTCAGGGCTCTGCCCACCAATCATCGAGGTCTGTGCCGTTTTTAGGAGTCTTCTCCGGGTGCTTCAAGTGGCTCCAATAGGCAACGCGATCCTTCGCGAGGTGCCAATGGGGTACCACGTAATGTCCTTGCAGCAGAACCCTGTCGAGGGCGCGGGTACGCTGTACCAGCTCTTCGCGATCCGGAGCCTGAATGACCAAGTTCACCAGCTCATCCACCACCGGATCGTTCACACCTGCGTAGTTGCGCGAGCCGTTCGCGTCTACTGTTGATGAGTGCCAGTACTCCCGCTGCTCGTTACCGGGAGAGTCGGACTGGCCAATCGCCTGTGTAATCATGTCGTAATCGAATTCCCGCACTCTCTGGACATACTGATTGCTGTCTACCAGACGAACAGAAACGTCAATTCCAAGTCGGGCGAGGTTGTTCTTGAAGGGCAACACGACGCGCTCAAAGGTTTTCTGGAACAGTAAAACCTCAAACTTCAAAGGGTTGCCTGTTTCAGCGTGTACCATTTTTCCGTCACGAACTTCGTAGCCGGCAGAGCGCAGCAACTCCATAGCTGTTCTCAGGTTACCCCTGAGGCCTTGCTTGCCGTCGGTGGAAGGGGCTTCAAAAGGCTTGGTAAAGATGTCCTCGCCTAGCTGATCCCGGTACTTTTCAAGAATTTCCAGCTCCCGACCGGTTGGTAAACCGGTAGCTGCCAATTCGCTGTTTTCAAAGTAACTGTTGGTGCGAGCATATTGGCCGTAGAAAAGGTTCTTGTTCGTCCACTCGAAATCAAACGCGTAGGTGAGCGCCTCTCGCACTTTTGGATCACTGAAAACGTGCTTGCGGGTATTGAATACGAAACCCTGCATACCCGTTGGTCGGTGATGTTCAATAGCTTCTTTAATAATCGTGCCGTTATCAAACTTGTCGCCGCTGTATGCTGTGGCCCAGTTTTTCGCAGAGGTTTCTACTCTGAAATCAAAACTGCCCGCTTTGAAGGCTTCCAAGGCTACCGTATCGTCGGTGTAGTAGTCGTAGCGAATGTTATCGAAATTAAATCTGCCTTTGCGGACCGCAAGGTCTTTTGCCCAGTAATCCTTCAGTCGTTCGTAAACAACAGAACGTCCTGCCTCAAAGCTATCAATGCGGTAGGCACCGCTACCCACTGGTGGGGTTAGGCCATTTTTTCCAAACTCGCGATCTTCCCAATAATGGGCCGGCAGAATAGGCATTTGCCCAAGAATCAGAGGCAGTTCCCGGTTGCTGGTTTGCTGGAAATCAAAGCGAATGCGGTGAGGACTTTCTATGGTTATCTTGCTTACATCCGCATAGTAATTCCGGTAAAACGGATGTCCCTTGGTAGTCAGGGTTTCAAACGAGAATTTTACGTCTTCTGCGGTAATGGGCTCGCCATCCTGAAAGCGGGCTGATTGTCTCAAGTTATAAGTAACGTAACTGCGGTCTTCCGGCGTTTCCAGTGACTCCGCAATGAGGCCGTACATGGAAAAAGGCTCATCGGCTGAGTATTCCAACAGGGTATCGTAAAGGTAGTTGTTGACCCCTGCTGCCGCTACCCCGCGAATAACAAAGGGATTGAAGGAATCAAAGCCGTTGGCCACAACGGCCATCTTCAGGGTGCCACCTTTAGGGGCTTCGGCATTGATGTAATCGAAATGACTAAACCCTTCCGGATATTTCGGCGCGCCATGCATGGCCATGCCATGAACCGCGTCTGGCGCTAAGTTGGACGCGTCGGTTGCCTGATCTTTGGCTGACACAAGTCCGGTGGCGGCCAACAGGCCCAGAAATGAAAAGAGCGAGGTGAGGCGTGAGATATTGTAGGTTTTTGTCATGATTCTCAGGGGCTGTTCCGTATGTCGACGTAGAGTATCAGACTTTGTCCCGGTTGCAGATAACGCGAGGTGTTCAGATCGTTCCAGCTTGCGATGTCCCGCACATTTACTGAGAAACGGTTTGCAATGAGCGCTAGAGAGTCACCTTTGCGAACGCGGTATCCGACTTTGCGAACCATCGCTTTGCCACGGGTGCTGCCGGATGATGCGAGAGCAGGTTGTGCGGTTTTTGACCAGATAACCAACTCTTTACCGGGTATTAGTGGGTCTCCGGGGGCCATGCCGTTCCAAGCAGCTACCTGTCGCACGGAAACTCTATGTTCACGGGCTATATCCCAAAAGGTGTCGCCGCGACGCACGGTGTAACGCAACTTACTACCGCTACGTTTTTTTTCTTGTTTGCGTTCAAGCCGTTTGGATGCACTTAAAGCGTAAGCATCGGAGTTTTTCGATGCCGATGGAATCATCAGTCGCTGGCCAATGCGGATAAGATCGCTGTTGAGATTATTGACTTGCTGAAGTACCGCGGGCGTGGTGGAAAACTTGCGGGAGATAGTGTTCAGGCTGTCGCCGGATCGGACCACATAGTTGCGCCATGACACGCGCTTACCCGGTGCAATGTTCGCAAGGGCAGTGCGGAAGGCGTCCGCGTTTTGATGGGGGACAAGCAAGCGATGTGGGCCATCGGGCGATGTCGCCCAGCGGTTATACGAGGGGTTTAGAAGGTATATCTCGTCAATATCCACGCCTGCGAGCTCCGCAGCCTGAGCCAAATCCAGCTGGCCGCCTGTGTCGACAATATCGAAATAGGGTTCGTCTTTGAGAGGGGGCAAGGTAATGCCGTAGGCTCCAGGATCGTCAAATATTTTTGCTAAAGCAATCAGCTTAGGGACGTAGTGGCGAGTTTCTTTCGGTAGTTGCAGCGACCAGAAATCCTGCGGTTTATTGCTTTTCCGGTTGCGGCGCATAGCGCTGGACACTGTGCCTCCGCCACTGTTATAGGCCGCCAGAGCCAGCGTATAATCACCACCAAAGCGGTTGGAAAGGCGGTCGAGGTAGGTAAGGGCAGCGTCGGTAGCGGCGATTACATCTCGGCGGTCATCGTGCCACCAGCTCTGCGTAAGGCCAAAATACTTACCGGTTGAAGGTATGAATTGCCACAGGCCCGCAGCCCGGCCGTGGGAATAGGCAAAAGGGTCAAATGCACTTTCAACGATCGGCAGCAGAGCAAACTCCGCCGGCAGGCCTCGTTTCTCGGTTTCGTTAACAATGTGATACAGATACCGGCTTCCGCGCTCGACTACTCGGTTGATGTACCCCGGATGCTTTGCGTACCAGTTCAGCTGATCTTTAACCCGTTTATTGTCAACGTCGTGATCAAGCAAAAAACCGGCCCGCAGGCGGTTCCACATATCCGTTTCTTCGGCGCTGTCCTTGGTTAGTTTCTGTAGTGGGTCGTCGAGCTTTTCACGGGCTTCCCGCGCGGCCGCCTTGAGCTCGGGGGCCATAGCGTCGTCCAGAGGTTCATTTCGCACCGCGTCGCTGTTCTTCCCGGCTTCCACGGACTCCTTGAGTCCTTCATCACCGGCTGCGACAGTTACCTCTTGTGTATCAAGAGGGCTTTCAGATTCAGCTTCTTGAGATACATAAAGAGAACTGCAGCCAGCTGCCAGGGCACCAAGAACTAAGAGCAGCGGCAATCTATTAACCGACATAGGCGTCTTCCGACTCTGTATTGTCGCCGACTTTGTGTCTAAAAACCCGGCATATTTAATGAGTTACGAGCAAAAGTTTAAGCGATTCTATGGGAGCCCGTTTCAAATGGTCAAGAAACCTCTCGTTACGACGATGAGAGGAATTGTTAATCAGTCAGAAGTTATCTTTGCCGTGCCGTATGGCTGCAAAAATGTCACTGTCTGAATCCGCGGGCAGACCTTGCTCAGCGCAGTACTGCTTTGCCACGCCCACAACGTCGGGGTCGTCCCAGCGTAGAAACGGATTAAGCTGCGTTTCATCTTCTAGTATAGATGGCACGGTTGGCTCGCCCGCTTGCCGCTTTTCTTCACACTGGCGCTCAAACGCTTCGAGTTTGCGGTCGTCTGGCAGCCAGCTACGAGCGAACCGAAGATTCGCGAGCGTGTACTCATGGGCACAGTAGACGGCGGTGTTGCCGGGGAGTTCCCGAAGGGATCTGAGTGATTCCATCATTTGGGATGGCGTGCCTTCAAATAGACGACCACAGCCAATAACAAAAAGCGTATCGCCACAAAACAGGGCGGGGCGCCCGGAAATTTCTACGTCGGTAAAGAAGGCAATGTGGTCGAGCGTGTGGCCGGGTACACCCATCACTTTAAATGTAATGTTTTCCCAAATGACCTCGTCGCCAGGGTGAACCAAGTTGGTGCTGCCTTTGAAGGGGGATTCAGCCGGCCCTGTTACGCGGCAGTCCGGATTGTCCTGAACGAGCGTTTTGACACCACCTACGTGGTCCGGGTGATGGTGGGTGACAAGAATTGTATCGAGCGTTAGCCCCTGCGCAGCCAGATATTCCTGAACCGGTTTCGCCTGTCCCGGGTCCACAATCAGGGCTTGACCTGTATCTGTGTCTGCAAGACACCATATATAGTTATCACTGAATGCCGGAATGGCAGAGATGGTGAGCATCAGATGTCCCCGTATATGCTTGGCAAGTATGGCTGATATGATAGAGCATTAAGCCCATAGCCCCAACAGCCTGTATATTTTCGGCTTCCTTGCCGGTTCTTATAGAAAGCGGGAGTAAAGGCAGTGTGAAGAAAAGTCATAACGTTGATTATTCATCCCGGAGCGAGAGCTTTGAAAACTGGTTTCAAACGCCGCTTGGGCGTAGCTTGCTGGCAGATCAGCGGGGTTTTCTTGATCGCCGACTCGAAAAGCTCACAGGCGCAAGACAGCTGCAGGTTGGCGTGAGCCACCGGCTCCCTCTGGCCAACGGCACAGACTTTTCCCAGAAGATAATGACCACGCCAAAGTGCTTTTCGGGCACACCCGACGGGGTGGTCGTCTGCGATGCAGATGAGCTACCTTTCCCCGGAGACTCCATGGATTTGGTTGTGCTTCATCACACGGCGGATTTCTCTCCGTACCCCCATCAGGTTTTGCGGGAGGCGGCTCGGGTATTGCGGGGTGATGGCTCCATCGCCCTTATTGGCTTTAATCCGGTCAGTGTTTGGGGGCTTCGCAGGCTAATTTCGCGACACCATGCTGGCCCTTGGGGCGGGCGCTTTCTTTTCCGCGGTCGCATGGAGGATTGGCTTCATCTGCTGGACTTTCAGGTTGAAACCTCGATGACCCGTTTTTTTCGCTTGCCTCTTCAACGCAGTGGCCGCAAGACTTCCGGGCGGCTTGATGAACGCATGTCTGGTTACGGACTCCTTCCGGTCGGGGCGTATTACTGTATCCTTGCGAAAAAACGGGTGTGTGCTCGAATTCCACGGCGAAATGTCTGGCGCCAGAGTAAGGTGATGGGCCTCTCGGGAACAGGTACAGTGAGTGCCGCTAGAGGTTGCCAACCACACAATTTGAACCACCCCGAAGACTGATGGCCCCTTGGGCCACCAAGTGAATCTACAGAAACGGGAACTTGAATGTCTGGAAAGGTTATTCTTTATACCGATGGTGCCTGCAAGGGCAATCCGGGTCGCGGTGGTTGGGGTGTTGTGCTGCGTTACGGGGATGCGGTAAAAACCATGCATGGTGGTGAACACCATACCACCAATAACCGAATGGAGCTTATGGCTGCCATACAGGGGCTAAGGGCGCTCAAGCGCGGTTGTGAGGTTGAGCTATATACGGATTCCCAATATGTCCGTAAAGGGATTACCGAGTGGCTATCTGGCTGGAAACGCAATGGCTGGAAAACCTCCGCGAAAAAGCCGGTAAAAAACGACGACTTGTGGCGTGAGCTGGATTTGGAATCGACCAAGCACAAAATTAACTGGCACTGGGTAAAAGGTCACGCGGGCGTGCCAGATAACGAACTCGCAGACGAGCTTGCGAATAAGGGTGTTGAAGAACTGGGTTAGTGTGGGAATTATGAGACAAATTGTACTGGATACAGAGACAACCGGTATTGATCCGGCAGAAGGGCACCGGATTATTGAGATTGGTTGTGTGGAGATGATGGAGCGTCAACTCACCGGCCGAAACTACCATGTGTACGTAAATCCTGAGCGGGAAGTGGAAGCGGAAGCTATTACCATTCACGGGATTACCAATGAATTTCTTGTGGATAAACCCAAGTTCGCAGATATCGCTGATGAGTTTTTTGAGTTTATAAAAGGCGCAGAACTTGTTATTCACAACGCCGCGTTCGACGTGGGCTTTATGGATTCGGAATTTGGCCGGATCAAACCAGTGCGCAAAACCGCGGATTATTGCGGGGTTGTGGATTCTCTAGCGCTGGCACGTGCAAAGCACCCTGGCCAGAAAAACAATCTTGATGCGTTGTGCAAACGCTATGGCGTTGATAACAGCAACCGTGAGCTGCACGGCGCTCTGTTGGATGCGGAGATTCTGGCCGAGGTTTACTTGCTTCTCACCGGCGGGCAGACAGCTTTGTCTCTGGATGCGGGGTCTGAGAACGGAGGAATTAACGGGGGAATCCGTCGGCTAAGCCCAGACCGCCCGGCACTCCCGGTGGTAAAAGCCTCCGATGCGGAACGTGAGGCCCATCAGGCCTTCATGTCTGCTTTGGAGAAAAAAGCTGGCGCTACGGTATGGAGCAGGCTCGAAGGTGCAGAATGAGAACTGTGTCGGCCTGTACTAATTGTTACAAGCCTGCTTTATTGAGGTACTTGAGTTTTATGTTATAAGTAATGATAAGTACGTCAGTTTTTTGATCACGCACAGGGTGTCATGCCCGACCACAGCTCACTAGGAAGGTGCGGTAGTTTCCGCAGATTAACAGGAAGCGTTTATGGTCCAATCGTCTCTTGCGACGAAATCGCAGTCGTTTGATCTGGTCAAAAGTGAAATTGAGCAGACCATCAAGCAGGCAGAATCCAGTCTTGAGCGCTTTCAAGAGAACCGCGAGAGCGGTGAGGATTTGCAGAACTGTTTGGATTTTCTCAATCAGCTTCGCGGCATTTTCATTCTGGTAGAGCTTCGCGGCGGTACATTGCTGTGCCAGGAAGCGGTCACCATGGCTAACGATGTTCCTGTCGGCGCTAATGACGACAAGAACATTCTGCTTACGACTTTGAGTAATGCGCTGTTTATTCTCCGTCGCTATGTAGAGTATTACCACCAACAACGTGCAGACCACCCTGAACTGTTGTTGCCAGTAATCAACGAGCTACGTGAGGCCCGCCGGGAAAAGCCCTATCCCGAGTCTTGCTTTTTCGACGTAGACCTTATTGATCCGCCGGATTTTTGTGCCGGTGTGTCGGTCCCCGCTTTTGAAGGCAACGAAGCCGACTATGAAATTGTGGCCCGGAGGATGCGCCTGACGTATCAAGTTGCACTTCTGGGGATTCTCAGGGACCGCAACCCCGTAGTAAGCCAAAAGCTCATAAGCCGTGCCTCGCGCGGTTTTGTGCGTTTATGTCAGGGAGCCCCAATGGGTCAAATGTGGTGCCTTGTTGCGATTGCTGCAGACACCATGCTTGATCGAGCTATGCCATTCACCAAAGCCCGCAAGCGCACGTTCATGCGTATTGAAAAGTATGCCCGTGAACTGGTTTATGTAGGAAAGGTGGCCACCGCAAAAGATGCTCCGGACTCGCTTATTCGGGATCTTGTTTACCTGCTCTATCGCAGTGGCTCCGGCAACCCCGAAGTCATGCGCGTTCTTTCCGAATTTAAGCTCACTCCTGCGGAGTTCCCAGATTCTATTTTGGAAGCGCACGCGCGGCGCCTATATGGCCCCGGCACAGATGTGCTGGAATCTTTGTCTGAAGCTTTGCAAGATGAGCTCAATCAGCTGAAAGACAAGCTCGACATAATCGAGCGAGGTATCGAGCCGGATCTGGCAGAGCTCTCTTCTATTGCCGATGCTCTGGAACGACTATCCAATACTCTGGTTATGCTTGACCTCAATCGGTTGGCGACCACTGCCCGGGAAGAGGCGGGCAGGTTGCGCGACTGGGAAGCTGAATCCCGTTTGCCCGGAGAAGACGAGCTTTTCCGTCTCGCCGACTCGGTGCTGGGCATAGAAGACGCGGTTATGCAGATTGTAAGTCGGGGCATCACCTCAGAAACAGACGCTCTAGCAGGCAGCGAGCGCAGCCGTGAGGAGTCAACCTACCTAAGAGAAGCTGTATACGTGGTTGCTGATGAGGCACGTAGCGCGTTGACGCTTGCTAAGCGGGCGATTACGGCTTTTGTGGAGTCTGACTACGACAAACTTCACCTCGCGAACCTACCTGCAACCTTGCACAGCATTTGGGGGGGGTTGCAGATGGTAAACGACCCTGGCGCCGCCCACGTACTTGAGCGTGTTGCCGCCTCGATACAGGAGCGTTTATTGGATGCCCGTGAGGCACCAGAAACGCAGGTTCTGGAAGCGCTTGCGGATGCGCTTACATCCCTTGAGTACTACATTGAGGGCATCGGAAATCGTGAAGAAAGCAACGCCGATCTTCTGCGGCTGGCAGAAACCTCATTGGATGATGTTGAGTTGTAAAAGTCGGCTGTAAGGCTCGGTTCCAAAAACAAAAAACCCGCGGCAAGCGCGGGTTTTTTCATGAGCTGGTATCAACTCAACAAGGCACAATCAGCCCATGTTGAAAAGCTCACCTAGCTTGGTAGCTAGCATCATGTCGCCTTCAGCGCGCAGCTGGCCAGCCATAAAGGCCTGCATGCCGTCGGTTTCACCTGAAACAATGCCTTCCAGAGTTTCGGAGTTCATGATCAGAGTTACAGAAGGGTCGTCGTGAGGGCCTTCGTGCAGCTTGCATGTTCCGTCTTTGATGACTAGGTGGTAGGTCTTGTCATCTTCGATATCAAACTGGAACACCAGGTCCAGGCCCTGAGCTGCGTCTGCGTTGAAGTTCTGCTCGAGTTTTTCAAAGATTTGATCTACAGACATTGTTTTACCCTTTTTGATGGTTGTCTTGTCATGATAACGGCTTTGTATGCTTGGCCTTACAAGCCTTGGCAGCTGCCGGATAGAGCCGACCTCGCTTTCCGACTTTATGGTGAGACGGAATCACTGTCAAGCTCGATCGAACGCTTGTTTTAATTATTTTGCTCTGCTTATCACTAGAGTTTCGGTAAGTTACACTCTCGTGCTTGCTTAACTGGCTGGAGAAGCGATTTGGAGTTCCTGACTGAATACGGTTTGTTTTTGGCCAAAGTGGTCACCTTTGTTATTGCCGCGGTGGTGGTAGTGTCCATTATTGTCGCCTCTACTCAAAAAGACAGAGGGGATGATGAGGACGACGGCGAGCTGCAAATCCGCAAGCTCAATGAGAAATACCGAAAATTGCGCGAGTCGATTCAGGCGCGCTTGATGTCTGAG
This sequence comes from Marinobacter sp. 1-4A, assembly GCF_016597725.1. GTDB lineage: Bacteria > Pseudomonadota > Gammaproteobacteria > Pseudomonadales > Oleiphilaceae > Marinobacter. The sequence goes on along the minus strand of NZ_VCGY01000001.1, from coordinate 10,925 downwards.
CATGAGCGGAAAACCTGGAGTAAGGCGAAAAAGAAGAAAGAAAAAGCCGAAAAGAAAGCGGGGAAAACGAAAAAAGCGGATGTGGACACACCCGAGGAATCGCCTGCACGCATTTACGTGCTGGATTTTGATGGCGATATAAAAGCCAGTGATACCGACCCGCTCCGCAGAGCCATCTCTGCTGTACTCAGCGTTGCAGAGCCGGGCAAAGATGAGGTGGTTATTCGGCTGGAAAGCGGAGGAGGGCTGGTGCACTCCTATGGCTTGGCTGCAGCGCAACTTGATCGAATCCGGAACAAAGGCATTCATCTCACCGCTTGTGTCGATAAGGTGGCCGCAAGCGGAGGCTACATGATGGCCTGCGTGGCCGATCGAATAGTCGCTTCCCCCTTTGCCATACTCGGCTCAATTGGTGTGGTGGCACAACTGCCGAACTTTCACCGCCTTCTGAAGAAAAACAACGTTGACTTTGAAGTGCTGACCGCAGGTGAGCACAAGCGCACCATGACCATCTTTGGCGAAAATACCGATAAAGGTCGGCAGAAGTTCCTTGATGATCTTGAAGATACCCATGACCTTTTCAAAGACTATGTAAGTGAGCGCAGGCCCGAACTGGACATTGCTGCGGTGGCGACTGGCGATATTTGGTTTGGCAAACGAGCGCTTGAGGTAAAGCTCATTGATGAAATTAAAACCTCCGACGAATATCTCATTGAAGCCTGCGAGCGGGCAGACGTAGTCTCTGTATCCTTCGAGCGCAAACGAACCTTGCCTGAAAAACTTGGGCTGGCGACCAGTGCCGCACTCGAACACACGGTATGGAAAGTTCTGAGCGCATTCCGCAACCAGAAAATCCAATAACTGACAAAAAACGGGGAAAGCCATGACGAGCGATACACAATTTAAAGCCTGGCGCGTAGAAGAACAGGATGGCGACTATAAAGGTTCCGAGCAGACCCTTGATATCAAAGAGCTACCGGCGGGAGACGTACTGATCAAAGTCAGCCACTCCTCCCTGAACTACAAAGACGCACTCTCAGCCTCCGGCAATAAAGGAGTCACCCGCTCGTTCCCCCACACCCCGGGCATCGACGCCGCTGGCGAAGTTATCGAATCCGCCACTGGAACACCTGCCGTCGGCAGCCAAGTCATCGTAACCGGATACGACTTGGGCATGAACACAGACGGAGGTTTCGGAGAGTACATTCGAGTACCCTCCGAGTGGTGTGTAAGCATGCCTGCTGGCTGGAATGCAGAAACCGCCATGACCTATGGAACAGCGGGCCTCACAGCAGGCCTATGCGTGCAAAAAATCCTGACCATGGGTGCCAAGCCAGAGCAGGGCAAGGTAGCCGTTTCCGGAGCCTCAGGTGCCGTTGGCAGCATTGCCGTGGAACTGCTAGCAAAACTCGGCTTTGACGTAGTCGCAATCAGCGGCAAAACCGACCACGCACAGAGCCTGAAAGAACTGGGTGCCACGGAAGTAGTCGGGCGCGACGCACTGGCTGAGGGTAAAAAGCCAATACTAAAGCCCGTTTTCGCCAACTCGGTCGATACGGTAGGCGGCACACCTTTGGCGGAGCTGCTAAAACAGATCCAACCCGGCGGTTCCGTCTCCTGCTGCGGCCTAGTGGCAGGCCCCCAACTCCAAACCACGGTTCTCCCATTCATCCTCAGGGGTGTAAACCTCCTAGGTGTGGATTCGGTAGAAATCCCGCTGGCGGAGAAAGAAGCGATATGGAAAAAGCTTGCGGGTGACTGGAAATGCCCGAAGGCAGAAGCTTCTGCGAAACGCATTGGGCGCGTAGAACTGGATGCTGCGTTAAAAGCGTTCCTGAAAAGCGAATCGGCTGGGAAAATCGTTTTGGATCACGCGGTCTGAAATGCCGTAGTTTGAACAGTCAGGGCCGGAAGGCCTGTCAAAACCGTGCGGAGCCATGGATGGCGGAGCCGAGCGTACACGGATGTATTAACAGCGTGTTTTGACAGGCCTTCCGGCCCTGACTGTGGACTCAAGCGTTTAAGGTTAAGAGGCCCGACGCCTAAACAAGGGCAAGTCGGTATCCGTAGCCGCCTGATACCCCTGACTAAAGAAATTCAAAGCCCGAGCCGCCTTGCGAATATCCTTATCCGGCCGCAGCTCATAGGTATCAAAACCACAACGCTTCATAAACTGAAGTTGATCCAACAGCACATCACCAATCGCCCTCAGCTCATTTTTATACCCGAACCGCTCCCGCAACAACCGGGCAATACTGTAACCACGGCCATCACTGAACTTCGGAAAATTAACCGCAATCAAAGGTAACTGGTTTACATACTCCGCCAGAACCTCCGGTTCATCATGGCTATCTAGCCACACACCAACATTCTCATTGCCCGCAAACTGCTCACGGTTCGCAATCCACAAGTCAGCAGGAATCAACACCCGCTTCTGCTCAGGAATATCCAGTGCCTCACCGCTCTCAGGGCGGGAAACCACAAACCACTGATTCTGACGGATGCTGCCATCCCGGAAAATAATGTCAGGCATAAACCCGCTCCTTGAAAGGATCAATTCCTACGCGACGATAAGTATCCAAAAACGATTCCTCATCCGTGCGCTTGTTAACATACACATCAATGATCTTAGCGATCACATCCGGCATATCATCTCGGGCAAACGAAGGCCCCAGAATTTTGCCGATGGTTGCATCGTGCTGCGAAGCGCCACCAAGGCTTACTTGGTAGAACTCCTGACCTTTTTTATCAACACCCAAAACGCCGATGTTTCCTACGTGGTGATGGCCACAGGCATTCATACAACCCGATATGTTCAAATCGATTTCGCCAAGATCGTATAGGAAATCCAGATTGTCGAAACGGCGCTGGATGGCATCAGCCACAGGAATCGATTTTGCGTTGGCCAGTGCGCAGAAATCACCACCAGGGCAGCAGATAATATCTGTTAACGTGTTCAGGTTTGCAGTGCCAAAACCCATGGGACCGAGCTGCTCCCAAAGCTCCAGCAAGCGATCCTGACGCACATCCGCTAAAACCACGTTCTGCTGGTGGGTTACCCGCACTTCACCAAAACTGTACTCATCGGCCAGATCTGCAATCTGCTCGAGCTGCCGGTCAGTAACATCGCCTGGTGGCGTTCCGGTTTTTTTCATGGTTAGTGAAACAATGGCGTACCCGGGCTTTTTGTGGGTATCTACATTGTGCTGCAGCCACTGATCAAACGCTCGGTTCTCGAACCGCTGGCGTGCAAGCAAATCCGTTGCATTATCCAACGCCGCATAGGCAGGCTCAGTGAAGTAGGCCTGAATGCGGGCGATGGCCTCAGGCGTTAGGCGGCTAGGGGAGTCCTTGATGTGTGCCCACTCAGCTTCGACTTTCTCTGCGAACCCCGCCGGGGTTAAGGCCTTAACCAGAATCTTGATGCGGGCTTTGAATTTATTATCGCGGCGACCGTAACGGTTATACACCCTGAGAACGGCTTCCAGATACGTTAGCAGGTCAAGCTCCGGCAGGAATTCACGAATAACCGGCGCAACCATGGGTGTGCGGCCAAGGCCTCCACCTACGTGTACCCGGAAACCCAGTTCCCCGGCGTCATTACGAACGATCTGAAGGCCTATATCGTGGACCTGTATCGCTGCTCTATCGGTTTTTTCGGATGCGTTGACAGCAACCTTGAACTTTCTCGGTAGATACGCGAATTCCGGATGGAACGTAGACCACTGGCGAATGATTTCGCAATAGGGGCGCGGATCTGTAAGTTCATCGGACTGCACACCCGCAAACTGATCCGTTGTGGTGTTTCGAATGCAGTTGCCACTGGTTTGGTTGGCATGCATTTCCACTTCCGCCAATTCGGCTAAAATGTCAGGTACATCTTCCAGATTTGGCCAGTTTAGCTGCACGTTCTGGCGGGTTGTAAAGTGCGCATAGCCTTTATCGTAATCCCTTGTAATACGTGCCAGACGACGCAGCTGAACAGAGCGCAGCATGCCGTAGGGCACACAAATACGCAGCATGGGTGCAAGCCGCTGAACATAGAGCCCGTTCTGCAGGCGCAGGGGCAAAAATTCATCTTCTGCCAGCTCTCCAGCCAGTGCGCGTTCGGTCTGGTCACGGAATTGTGCAACCCGCTCGGCAGCCATCTGCCGATCGTGTTCGTCATATACGTACATAGAGGAAAGTCCTAAAAATAGCGTCGTAATGGCAGGCGCCAGAACATCTGTGCCTTATATCTGAAACGAAGGATAACAGGCACCCCTTATTCTAGAAACGATTATTTCAAGATATGTTTATCGATTAAGGCGATAAGGCAGTTCATTGCGGGCTGGACGAATATCAATTTGCTGCTTTACTGATAAGGAGCGACCGAGGTGGGAGCTTATTTCGGGTAATGCATAATTGGCAGACTCTGCACAAGGAGTAGGTAATGAAGAACTTAATGCGGTCAGACAGCAGTGCTGATGCAATAGCATCTGTAGTGATTATTGCGCTGGTTGTTACATTTGCAGTGGTTTGGGTAGCTGGCCAGTAAGATTACTGGCCGGATAAAACCACCTGTACAACCAAAACGAGTGTGCCTATGAAAAGGCCTGTGAATAACAGGCCTCCAATGATGTAGGGCCAAGGGCTGTGACTGCCAAAGTCCTCTTCGCGGCGCTTACTGGACTGAACGCCCAGAGCGCCGGCAGCTACGCTTTGCATGACTTTTAAAATGCCGGGCCCCTGTGGGTTTTTCTTTTTATTGCTCTCTATGTTCGGCGAATTTGTCATATACCCCATCCTGTCCGCGTGTGAGCCTTGTCTTTACTCCGCAGGATCGTAGGCAAGGCTCGGTGCCAGCCAACGTTCAGCTTCCGCTTTGGAAAGACCTTTACGCTCAGCATAGTCTTCAACCTGATCCACGCCAATTTTACCGACTGAGAAAAACTTCGACTCAGGGTGGGAGAAGTACCAACCGGAAACCGCGGCAGTCGGAAACATTGCAAAGCTTTCTGTAATTTCGATGCCTGTTTGTGCGGTGGCATCAAGGAGCGTAAACAGGGTCGCTTTTTCAGTGTGATCCGGGCAGGCAGGGTAGCCGGGAGCCGGTCGAATTCCGTGGTACCGCTCTTTAATCAGGTCTTCGTTTGCGAGTTGCTCATCGCGGTTGTAGGCCCAGAACTCTTTACGAACCCGTTCGTGCATGCGCTCTGCAAAAGCTTCTGCCAAGCGGTCGGCTAGCGCTTTAACCATAATCGCGTTGTAGTCGTCGTTGGCATTTTTGTATTCCAGCGACATTTCTTCCGCGCCAATGCCAGTAGTTACGGCAAACCCGCCGATGTAATCGCAGTGTTCTGACCCTTCTTCCGCCACAAAGTCCGAGAGGGCCATCATCGACTTGTTCGGAGCCTTGTCGTCCTGCTGTCGCAAATGGTGCAAGGTGGTTAGCTCTTCGCTGCGGCTTTCGTCTTTGTAGACGACAATATCATCACCGCGGCGATGTGCGGGCCAGAAACCTATTACGCCAGAAGCAGTTACACGCTTCTCATCAATCATTTTGCGAAGAATAATCTGGGCGTCATCAAATAGATTGTGGGCTGCCTCTCCACGTTTTGGATCATCAAACACCTGTGGGTATTTGCCAGCAATATCCCATGAGATAAAGAACGGCGTCCAGTCGATGTAGGGCTCCAGTTCACTCAAATCGTATTCTTCAAACAACCGGGTGCCTGTAAACGTGGGCTTGGGTGGCACGTAGTTTTCAAAGTTGATTTCCGGCGCCCGGGCGCGAGCCTCTTTTAAACTGACAAGCTTGGTGCGATCACCACGCTGTTTGCGGCGCTCCCGAATCATGTCGTATTCCTCGCGCGCGTCGCTCACCAGCTTTGCCTTGGCGGTTTTACTCAGCAGTTGCGAGGCCACATTCACACACCGGGATGCATCCGAAACATACAGTGCAATGTCGTTCTTGTAATGAGGCTCAATTTTTACGGCGGTATGCGCCTTGGACGTGGTTGCACCGCCAATCATTAATGGCAGGTGGAAATCCAAGCGTTGCATTTCGCGGGCAACATGCACCATTTCGTCCAATGATGGTGTAATTAGGCCGCTCAAGCCTATGATGTCCACGTTATGTTCCTTGGCTGCGGCCAGAATTTTATCGCTGGGTACCATAACGCCAAGGTCGATGACTTCATAGTTGTTGCACTGCAGTACCACGCCTACGATATTTTTCCCTATATCGTGCACATCACCCTTGACCGTGGCCATCAGGATTTTACCTTTGGCTTGCTGGTCTTCGGATTTTTCTGCTTCTATAAACGGAATCAGGTGGGCCACGGCCTGTTTCATCACTCGGGCACTTTTAACCACCTGAGGCAGGAACATTTTGCCGTCGCCAAACAGGTCGCCCACCACGTTCATCCCGTCCATTAGCGGGCCTTCAATAACGTGAATGGGGCGCTCGGCCTGCTGTCGGCATTCTTCTGTGTCTTCAATAATAAAGTTGGTGATGCCCTTCACAAGCGAGTGCTCTAACCGCTTGATGACTGGCCACTCGCGCCAGGCAAGATCTTCTTCCTGGGTTTTGCCGCCTTTGCCTTTATAGCGTTCGGCAATCTCCAACAATCGGTCCGTAGCGTCGTCGCGGCGGTTTAGCACAACGTCTTCAACCAGTTCTTTTAGTTCTGGTTCAATCTCATCGTAAATAACCAGTTGGCCAGGATTTACGATGCCCATGTTCATGCCAGCTTTAATTGCGTGGTACAGGAACACCGAATGGATGGCTTCCCGAACGACATCATTGCCGCGGAAGGAGAAAGACACGTTGCTCACGCCACCTGAGATGGAAGCATGGGGTAGGTTCTCGCGAATCCAGCGACAGGCGTTTATGTAATCAACCGCGTAGTTGTTGTGTTCTTCGATGCCTGTTGCGATGGCAAACACGTTGGGGTCGAAAATAATGTCGCCCGGATTGAAGCCAATGCTGACCAGAACATCATAGGAGCGCTTACAGATTTCCGTTTTACGCTCAAACGTATCTGCCTGACCGTCCTCGTCAAAGGCCATCACCACGACAGCGGCACCGTACCTCATGCAGTCGCGTGCGCGCTTGATGAACTCCTCTTCGCCTTCCTTCAAGCTGATAGAGTTCACTACTGCTTTGCCTTGGATGCAGCGCAGCCCTGCTTCGATGACTTCCCACTTGGACGAGTCGAGCATGATCGGCACACGGGAGATATCCGGCTCCGATGCGACCAGATTCAAGAAGGTGACCATTACCTCCTTGGAATCCAACATGCCTTCATCCATGTTGATATCAATAATCTGAGCGCCGTTTTCGACCTGATCCCGCGCAACGCTTAATGCTTCTTCGTACTGTTCCTCTTTAATGAGGCGGAGGAATCGCTTGGAGCCGGTTACGTTGGTGCGCTCACCAACGTTGATAAATAGGGTGTTTTCATCACCGGTAAAAGGCTCCAAACCTGAAAGCCGCAGGGCTTTCGGGCGTTCTGGAATTTTGCGGGGAGGGTACTTTGATACGGCTTTGGCTATGGCTTCGATATGCTCCGGACGGGAACCGCAGCAGCCACCTATAATGTTAAGAAATCCGTCACGCGCGAAACCTTCAATGATTTCGGCCATTTCTTCGGGTGTTTGGTCGTATTCGCCAAACTCGTTAGGTAGGCCAGCATTAGGGTGGGCACTTACGTAGGTTTCAGCTTTGCCTGACAGCTCTTCCACATAGGGGCGAAGAGCGTCTGCCCCCAGAGCGCAGTTAAGCCCAACCGAAATTGGCCGTGAGTGAGCTACGGAGTTCCAGAAAGCTTCGGTGGTTTGGCCCGACAGTGTGCGGCCAGAGGCGTCGGTTATGGTGCCCGAAATCATGATGGGCAGCTCGACACCGCTGTCTTCAAAGTACTGCTGGGTAGCGTAAATGCAGGCCTTTGCGTTAAGCGTATCGAAAATGGTTTCGATGAGGATAATATCGCAACCGCCTTCCACCAGACCCTCTACCGATTCATAGTAGTTGTCTACCAGGCTTTGGAAATCTGTGTTGCGATAACCGGGGTTGTTCACATCCGGTGAGAGCGATGCCGTTCGCGAAGTGGGACCAACAGCGCCTGCTACAAACCTCGGCTTGGAGGGGGTTTTAGCGGTGTATTCATCCGCAACCTGTCTTGCCAGCTTTGCGGCGGCCACGTTTAGCTCTTTGGAAATTTCCTCAAGACCGTAGTCCGACTGGGACACGCGAGTTGAGTTAAAGGTATTGGTTTCGATAATATCCGCACCAGCGTCCAAGTAGTCCGCGTGTATGTTTCGCAGCAGGGAAGGCTGGGTGATGTTAAGAAGGTCGTTATTACCTTTTACCTCACGGTCGTAATTGGCGAACCGATCGCCCCGGAACGCTTGTTCGTCCAGTTGCAGGTTCTGGATCATGGTTCCCATGCCGCCATCGAGTATCACAATGCGCTCTTGCAGGGCTTTGTGAAGTTGTTTCAGGCGAGTGTTGCGATCGGTCATAGTCAGTATTCCGGATGTCGTCATTAACGGCGTATTAGGTTCAATGGCGCGGGATCATAGCAAAAATGCGAGGGCCAGTCGTAGTGCGTGCCCAGCAATTCTTTACTTGGGTCAAGTTCGTGAGCCCGGCTTATAGTAGGTGAAAATCACTAGTCTGTGAAAGACCAACTAAATTACTTGGTCTTTCATGTTGCCACAAACTCCCTTAAAATGAAGTCAAACTTACCAACGGGTTGAAAACATGGCATTGGTTACTGTGACAGATCCCGCACGGGATTATCTTGCACAACTTATCGAAAAGCAGGATGTGGAAGGCATGGGAGTGCGAATTTTCGTAACCCAGCCGGGCACCAAAAATGCTGAAACCTGCTTGGCTTACTGCCCGCCTAATGAGATTGTGCCCACGGATGAGCAGGTGGACCTCCAAAAGTTCACGCTGTATTTGGATCACAACTCCGTACCTTTCCTTGAAGAAGCCTACGTGGACTACTCCAAGGATCAAATGGGCGGCCAGCTGACCATCAAAGCACCGAACGCAAAAGTACCGAGCGTAGACGAAAACGCGCCTTTGCCCGACCGGGTGAACTATGTGCTGGCTTCGGAAATTAACCCGAATCTAGCCGCTCATGGTGGCGATGTATCACTGGTAGAGATCGTTGACGAGTCGGTTGCTGTACTTCGCTTTGGTGGCGGCTGTCAGGGCTGTTCAGCTGTTAGCCTTACTCTTAAGCAGGGTGTGGAAACCACACTTAAAGACAGAGTGCCCGAAATTACGGCGGTTCGTGATGTGACGGATCATACCCAAACCGAGAACGCCTACTACCAGTGATGTCCACCGGCCTATTCAGGGTCGTTTATCACTAGACTAGCTTTGCATTGTAACCCGAGATAGCTGCTGTGAGTGTGGTGGGGATCTCGGGTGCATCCAATTCGTTATTTCAACTGTACCTTCGAAACCCTCCTAATTTTGCCTGTGACGTTGCTCGGGTAACAAACAAGTGGCTGTTGTCGGACGCACCTACGCTGGCGCTCCGGCATACCGCAGAGCCAAGCGTTAATGCTGTAGTGATCTACGCGGATAACTGCGCGAACTTGATCGCGGAGGCGCGGCTGCTTTCCTTGCATTTTAGGCTCCTTGCCAGATAAAGCTGTATATTTGAACAGTATTATTGTTGGCGTGGATCACAGAAGTCAAATGATTACGTAGTAGAACGATGAAAACTGGGCTAAGCTTTTGTTTTATGGGTTTTTGATTGGTGTACCCGGATTCGGAAAGTCCGTAATCATGCAACGGTCAAATTTCTGCAATCACTGAGGCATCAGTCTAATTGCTGTTAGCAGGAAGTAGCTCATGGACATAGCGAAAGCTACAAAAAGCAGTGACTGGACCAACGCTTCAGAAATTCTGTGTCGAGTCGTCGATCGTCTAGCGCATTTAGGTCGGCATTTGTGGACGATGGATCAAGTATCGATGCAGGGTCTGAAAGAGTCCTACAGTCTGGAGGACCTTCACTTTTTGATGCTAAATGATAGGCGCATTGGAGTGGTCTTCCTTCAAAAGTCCGATCCAATGTTTTGGCCTGAAATCAATGAGAATGATAGTTTGTTCGTACACAAACTCGCTCTCGATCCAACTTTTCAGGGCAAAGGAAACGGGATAATAGCGGTCTCAAAGGTTCTTCGAGCTGCCGATGCTAGAGGCCTTAGCTGGCTTCGCTTGGACTGTGACGACCGGTCAGAACTCCATCGCTTCTACCAGCAGTGCGGCTTCGACTTTGTAGATTTAAAAGAAATGCCGAACTTTAAGGTGGCTAGATATCAACTGCTAACAAGTACAGGCAAGCGACGCCAAAAAGCGGCGCGCCTGCTGTAGGCGTTAGCTGGTAGTGCTTTGTTCCTTTTTGGTGGTTTGGTGCCAGTGGCCTTGGCCGCAAATGGGTAGCAAAACCGACAGCACGGTGATGCTGCCAAGGCCCGCAAGTTTGGCGTCATGCTGGCAGCTCAATTGATCGCAAATGTTTGTTTAAAAATCGGTGTTAGCCGTGTGGGGCCGTCCACGAAAATCTGGTTCCGGATCTGCTAATCTCAAGTTCAGGTTCATTCGGCGCATCGTTTGCGGTGGTTTTAATTACGGCGTACTGGCAGGTGCTGGTGTAAGGGCAGCGGAGTAGGTCGTCATGTTGGTTGCCAGGGAATGGTCTTCACAATTACCCCCAGCTAACCAGACGGTCAACCGGACACCAAAAGCTTACTGCTTTTGGTTCCCTTCGCTGCGCTTCGGTGCCGGTTACCTTCAGCGTTAGGTGAGACAGTCGTGAGAATCGAAGCAAGGCAAATGTTCCGGCCAAATGGATTGATTGATGACTTTGTTGTCTATGGCAAGTCAGAGGACTATTTGCTGTTTGCAGATTATGTCG
>NZ_VCGY01000019.1 GCF_016597725.1 Marinobacter sp. 1-4A | reverse complement strand
AACTAGGGATAGTATGCATGCATAACCAGCGGCTCCACCGGACAAATTTCCGCTGTCACCTTTTGTGCAAAAACACGCACAAAAGCCGCCATCAAAAATTTGCTCGGTGAGCCGGGCGTTATGTGGGTGAAATGAACTTATCTAATATATGGTTCACGTTGAGGCTATGGCTCCTAGAGCATAGGCCTCTATGCATCGCCCTTGTAGGATTTACCGTTTTGGCTGCTTTCATGTTAGTTGGCGGTTGGGTTAGAGAAAGCAAACCTTTAACTGGTGAGGTCCATGCCCTGGCCTACTCGAATACCAATACCGGCAATCAACCCCAGCTAGTCGTAAGAATCCCGGGGGGCTCACTGGTTACGGTTGAGATTGCGAGCCAACAACGGGTCGCGGTAGGCAGTTGGGTTTGTGTCTCAGAAAATAAAAACAATCTTGGCCTGTCCTACTTCAAGTTCTTACGGGCTGGCCCATGCACATAACCAGTCGTTGTAGTTCGTTCCGGGCCTCCGGCCCTGCACCGGACGCCCATTACGCTGCGCTCCATGGGCGCCGCTAAACCTTGGCGTTAAAACGAAAACCCGGGAGGTCACATGCAACGGATCGCATCGCAAATTACTCTGCTTTTTCTATCTTTGATTCCCAGTATTGCCCTTGCCGAAAATTCGGCTCCTGAGGACTATCTCGCTAATAAACCATTGGTCTTGGAGGTTCGGTACTGTGAGTGCCTGGCCACCAAAACCGATGGCGCACCCTCTGATCTGCTGCCAAGTTTTCTCAGGGAGTCCAGTCTCTTAAAGGTTAGTGTGTCGAGCAAGGATAATGGCTTTGCTTCTTCAAGCGAGTTGGCCATAGGTTACGAACTCAAGCCAGTTGCAGGCTCGCCCGACCAGTTTGAATTCAACTATGCTGGCAATCACACTACGAGTAACGGGAACAGTGCTGGCAACGGCGAGTTGCTATTGGTTCAGGGTCAGTGGGTCAATCTTTTCGGCTCACAGCATGAGACCCAAACTGGATCGCAACACAGCAACGTTGCGGTGCGGCTGGCTAAGCCCGGTGGTTCGTGATGGCAGGTTTTAACAAGTCGATTAAGTTCGTTCCGGCCGTTGGCCTCCACCGGACGTCCCTGTCGGGCCGCCGCTTATCTTCGCGTTAGATTGGTCAGGCATATGAATCGAGCTCTAAAATACTCACTTATTGGCTTGGCTGTTCTTTTGGCATGCGTATTGGCCCTTCTTTTTCATCTCGCAGCCGGGCCCACGATTGTCGAAGAATATTTTAACCACGAAGCGCCTGATGATTTGGATTTTTCATTTAGCTATTGCAGCGCCGACTCTCAGGACGCGGACGATACCAGCAAGATCGTATGGCAGGAGGACGTGGCAATTGTTGACGTAACGCTTTCGCCAAACTGCGGAACCTCATGGATTTTTGGAAACTACAAAGTTCTTGAGTCTGGCAAACTTGTACTCGGATACAAGAGCATTGTTCCCTCTATCATCGGCTGCGACTGTGGGTATCCAGCTACTTATCGGATCGCTGGATTGGAGAAAAGAGATTACGAGATAGAGCTCCGAGAGTATGCCTTCATTAATAGAACACCTTGGTTGGTGCGTAGCTGGGTGGAAACTGGACCTGACATTGTTGAAACCGAAGAATTCTGAGAGCAATCTAACCATGCCAGCCACGGCGACGGCTACTGCATTGCGGCTGCGCCTCCATTTCGTAGCCGCGCGTGCTGAGCGGCGTTAGCTGGGTAGTGCGTTGTGCCTTTTGGTTGGCTCGGTGGTGTTGGCCTTGGCCTTATACTGGCAGCAAATCCGGCAATTCCCGTGGTTTGCCAAGGCCGTCGGAATCCGCGGCGAGTGGGTAGCCAAAATCAGCCAGTGGCGTTGGCATAAAGGTGAGTGTTTGCCGGAACCAGGTGTCCGTCGAAACCTGGTTCCTTGCTTACCTGCTAATCTGAGGTCCAGGTTCATTCGCCGCATTGTCGGTGGTAGTTTTACTCAGGGTGCATCGGCTAGGGCTTGTGCATAAAGCAACGGAGCAGGCGGTCATGTTGGTTGCCAAGGATCTGGGTTTGTCGCCCGCCGGTGCTTCTCAGCTAACCAGTCGCTGTAGTACGTTCCCGGCCCGAGGGCCGTCCACCGGACGCCACTGACGTGGCGCCGCTAAGCTCAGCGTTATGTTTCCTAATTTGAACAGTGAAGATTATGGATAGTCTCTTTTCGTGTAATCCTGATTGTAGTATTGAAAACTTAATGGCTCTTGATTGGCTAGCTGTATTAGGTTTTTTCCTTGTTATCTATCTAGTTTCTACTGTATGGAGAAAATGGGCTTTTAGCCGGAACAAATACCCAGAAACTTCAATCAAGTGGCATGTGCCCAGATTTATTTATATCGCTACAGTCTTTTCGCTAGTATCAATGCCTACTGTTTGGTGGCTGTTTGGTTATACTGGCGCTAAAATATTCGGGCAATTTATACTTCCAGAGTCTGTAATTGTTCTATACATACTATGGGCATTAGGTCCCGATAAACATAACAAGTCACTGAAAAGTGACGCTAAAAAACGCGCACTTTAGTGGAGCGTTAAAGCTAAAGGACGAGCATGTGCCTCAAGTTCACATCAGGAAAGCTGAGTTAACCGATGTAGAAGCGGTGACGAAGCTGGTAAACCGGGCTTATCGTCCAGAAGCTGGGTCGGAAGGTTGGACACATGAATCAGCCTTGGTCAGCGGAGATCGAATAGATCAGGGGAAGGTAACCACGGCTATCCAGTCCGGTACTGTATTGGTAGGAAACAATGAGCGAGGCTTGGTCGGCTGCGTACAGGTTGAGGTAACTGACCGGGTTGCCCACATTGGCATGCTTGCGGTTGATCCTTCGCTCCAAACGTCGGGTATCGGTAAGCTGTTGCTGGCGCATGCGGAAGAACTGGCGGTTCAGAAATTTAATGCGCAGGTTGGCGTATTGGTGGTTATCGCCGCCCGTACAGAACTTGTGGAATTTTACCTGCGCCGGGGGTACTCGAAGACCGATGAGTGGTCACAGTATCCAACTGATACAGGGGTTGGCACTCCGGAGAAAGAGGCCATGCTCCTTACCACGCTGCGAAAATGCTTTAACAATCGGCTGCACGGCGACCAGTTTTCCGCTGCTTCGCAGCTCCAAACCGGCGCGTGAGCCGGGCGTTAAAAGCCTTGCGAGCCATAAGATGAGCATCGAACAAAAACATACCCTTGAGCGCGAGGCCAAATCTATTGAGAAATTGCTGGCGGGTAAAATTCTCGCTGGTGTTGTAAGACATCAGAGCAACGAAGTCCTCTTGCAGTTCTCCGACGGCACGCGCCTATTCGTGAACGCCCAAGAGCATGGTTCGCTGGATTTTTCCGTCACAGGAGGTCTGCATGAAGACTAAGCTTCGGATTATGCCGGCTTCTAACAAGGCGCATCAATTCGCGGCCTACGGCCGCCGGACGCCCTTTACATTGCGGCTGCGCCTCCATTCCAAGGGCGCCGTTGTGCGCTGGCGTTAGCCAGCGAAGTATCGCAACAACAAAAAGCACCTTAGATGATCATGAAAATATTAGATAAAGGCGACCAAAAATCTGTGAATGAAATCATTGAAATTGGTTACCCAAAGAATAACGAATATATGGATGAGCTGCTATCTTGGACGTGTGATCCAAATTGGCCTATTGCAGGCTCAATTTATGAGTACTTTAGGAAGCTTGGAAAAGAAGAAGTACATAGGGTTCTTAAAGTAGCAGAAAAAGCCGATTTTGATTGGAGGTATAGTCTAATAACTCAGGTGATTTCTTCATACGATAATGAAACGTTGCAAGAATGCGTGAATTGCTTAAAAAAATGGGCATCTCAAACAGGTTCAGATGAGTGTGACTTTGAGTCAATTCGTGTTTTAACCGATAATGAGCTAGTTCCTGCATCCGAGATATCTAAGATAGCCAAGAGGAATATATTCGTATACAACGTATGGATAAAAGAAACTTTAGAAGCTTCAGGTAAAGCCATTTACTCATTTCCGTTGAGTGAACATAAATTGTAAAAATGGCTAACAAGGCCATCAATTTGACAGTTTTTTCGTTACGCCTTTTGTGCTTAAAAATAGCACAAAAGTCTCCACTCCAAAACTGCAAATTATGGCAGCGTTAGTGGCTGTGGCCTCGGTCCTTTTTGGCTGCGGCGTGCTAGTAGCCTTGGTGCCGGGCCTGGTTGCCAGACCCGCATAATCTGGTGAGCACCAAGGCCGTCAAAATCCGCGTTCGGTTTGGTTGCTTTAGCAGGCGGTGGCGTTGGTAGCGGTTTTGGTGTTCACCGTGTAGGGCTGTCCGCCGAAAACTCGGTCTGGATCCGCTACCTTTGAGTTCAGGTTCGTTCACCGCATCGATGGCGGTGTTTTCAATTACAGTGCATCGGCTTATGCCGGTGCAGGGTTACGGAGTAGGCCGTCACGGTCAGTGCCATGTAGTAGGCAGTGTCATTACCTGCCACTAACCAGTCGCTGTAGTACGCGGCCGATGGCCGCCGGACGCCCTTTTCATTGCGGCTTCGCCTCCATTGCAAGGGCGCCGCTAAGCTTCGCGTTATGTGTAGACAAAATTATGAGGCAAATTAAGGTCAAAATTTTGCCCGGCATGGGTAGCGTCGACGGAAAGTGGGAGATCGTTAATTTCGACGATTTCCTCGTACACTATTCCCCGCGTCTGGCAGTGTCTGTCTCATTCATTAAACAGTTCCCACCTCTTCATATTTTGAATGAGGAGCTGCTTTCAGGCGGCACAGATCAAGGAATGAGCGGTGGTTGCTACTGGAAGCCTTTCGAACTGACTGAACAAGAGTACGAAGATATTCGAGAAGAAATGCTCACATCACCTTCACACGATCTTAAGTATGACCTCGGTCTGGAGGATCGCAAAACCATCAATAAATGGTGTGGTGCCGTGCTATCTCGTCACAACCCAAGGAACCGGAGTGCCACATAACCAAGCGGTCAACCGGACGCCAAAAGCTTGGCGCTTTTGGTTCCCTCCGCTGTCGCTCCGGCGCCGGTTACCTCAGCGTTATGCACAAATAATCAGGAGTCACGGATGAGTTCTAGTCATATTTTTTGGCCTGTTTTGGCACAGATTCTTCTCACGCTGGTGATGTTTATCGTTCTCGGTGCGAGAAAGGCCAAGG
>NZ_VCGY01000018.1 GCF_016597725.1 Marinobacter sp. 1-4A | reverse complement strand
ATGCACTCGCAGAACCCGTACCCCAAACTTCGTGACACACACGAGTCAGAGCAGCGGTCAGAGTCGTTTTACCATGGTCTACGTGACCAATGGTGCCCACGTTCAGGTGTGGCTTAAGACGTTCAAACTTAGACTTAGACATTCGACCAATCCCCCTAACCAACCCAAATAGCAGCGTTGACCGGATAAATAGTGGAGCTCATGACCGGAATTGAACCGGTGACCTCATCCTTACCAAGGATGTGCTCTACCGACTGAGCTACATGAGCATTGCAAATCAAATTGGAGCGGGCAGCGGGAATCGAACCCGCGTCATCAGCTTGGAAGGCTGAGGTAATAGCCACTATACGATGCCCGCGAGCAATTAAGTGGTGGAGGGGGCTGGATTCGAACCAGCGAAGCTTTCGCGTCAGATTTACAGTCTGATCCCTTTGGCCACTCGGGAACCCCTCCGAGTCAGGCGCGAACTTTTGCACCTGTCACAACAAAAAAAGTGGAGCTGGCGGACGGAATCGAACCCCCGACCTGCTGATTACAAGTCAGCTGCTCTACCAACTGAGCTACGCCAGCTCACAATCGCTTGTTCAGCGAGGGCGGTATACTACGGATTTTTTTCGGCTGTTGCAACACCTTCGCAACGATCGATTTCAATGAAATCAAATTCCGAACCATAATCCGCCTCTAGCGCCTGAGCCATTTCCATAGCGAAATTTGGCTCTGCCTCGAAAGCGAGCGCGTAGCTTATCTGATTTCGGTCGAAGTTGACTAGTACCACGTTAAAATTCTTGTGTTTTTTTTCTTTCAGCACAGATATTGCTGCATCTTGTGACTCAAAGAGGCCCAAAGAAATTGCATTTTTGTTGGGTCCTTCAGCAACCAAGTAAGAATCAACCCCTTGATCCTGCATCTCTCTTAGTTGCCGAAGAGCAACATCGGCTGGCTGAGGAGGGACAATTACCCAGTGCAAAGCGGGCAGCGGCCGATCAACCTCCTGCAACGACAACTTAGAAGCCTGCGCAAGTGCTGGATGGGCTTTGAGGGCCCTAGCGGTATTCAGCGATTGTATCCAGCCCAGCCGGACACATGCGCGCCCGCCAGTCAAACGACTGGCCGCATCTGCCGCCCCACTTCGAACCTTAAGACTAGCCACTCGCGGGAGGGTGCCGCTAGCAACGGTGCCGGACTGAGTCTCGGGCATCGATAACACCCCCAACTGCCAAACACTAAGATTACAAACAACCAAAGCGAGCACCAGCCACTTCATTCCGCATCGACCTGTGCGTCTATCGCAGCCAACCCATCCAACACCAGAGATGAGCGGTAAGTTGCTTTCAGACCCAGGTTAAGCAGCCTTTCAGAATCCCCGCCCGTGACCAAAATATCGCGGACACCTGCATTCTCTGAATCACTATGAACCCGACCGATAAGGGCACTGGACAGCCAGGTCAGACCATGATTAACACACTCACTTGTGCTTTTACCCGGTGAGCAGTCAGAAACATGGATAGGGTCAAAGCCTATGCGCGCCGCATCCACCTGCAAGCTCCGCCGCATCATATGCAAACCCGGAAGAATAAAACCGCCTAGGTGATGCCCGGAAGAACCCACATAATCGACGGTAATTGCGCTGCCAGCGTCCACCACAATAAAACCTTGTTTATAATCCAACCAGGCGCCGTACATTGCATGCCATCGATCCGCCCCCATTTGCTGGTAGTTGCGGTACGCATTCACGAGCCCATCCCTGCAGGCTTCCGACCAGTAACACCTGATGGGAGCACTTACCCGGCTGGACAGACTTTGCAAAAGGCGCAGCCGTTTTTCCTCGGATGCCACTGTAGATACAGCTACTCTGGAAATAGCTCCAGCGCCAACAGGTAATTCCGGGAGAGGGTCAGCGTCTTCGATTCCACCTAACCCCTGCGCTAATACTCCGCCTGCTCCATCTAGTCGCCATTTTAGTCGGGAGTTGCCGGCATCAATCACCAACCTCATTCCGCCACCCGCAAACTGATTTCTCCAGCACGCACTGGAACAACGCTCCCCTGCGGGGTTCGAAGTAGATAGTTCCCCGTTGCATCAATACCACAACCCACTCCTTTGATATCTCCTCCCTGCGCCTGAATCATTCGATCACAGTATATATCTCGCTCTTGCCAGGCCGCCCGGAAACCGCTGAAACCGTCGCGAGAAAACGCGTCTGCGGCGCCAGATACAGCCTCGATCACTGCTGCCGCAAGATGGCTTCTCGACCAGCTTACATCCGGAAACGCCTGCGTTAGGCTACTCCAAGGCTGGTCGACATCATCAGCACTGGACATATGAACGTTAATCCCAATACCCGCAATCACTTGCACCAAGCCTTCTTGCAACTCCCCCTGCAACTCCACAAGTATGCCACCTAGTTTTCCAGCAGGAAGAAATATGTCATTTGGCCATTTCAAACCAATATCTTTCGCCCCCTGAGTCTCAAGAGCCTCTGCGACGGCCACTCCCAAGACCAAACTAAGCCCATCAAGAACGGCAAACCCTCCGTGAAAGGTTAATCCCATGCTTAGGTAGAGGTTCTCTCCGCGAGGGCTACGCCAACTTCGACCTCTCCGGCCTCGCCCGGCCGTTTGAAGATCGGCAATGACTACCGGAAATTTATTGTTGCCACCTTCGGAAATTTGGCGAAAAACCTCAGCATTGGTCGAATCCACCTCATCCAGTACCCGCAAATCGATCCGGCCGGACACACCGGGATCTAGCTGGCCCACTATCAACGCAGAGTCCAACAAATCAACCCGAGACACCAACTGATAACCTCGCCCCCGAATGGTTGCCACCTCAAACCCCTCATTGCTGATACGCTTTATTTGTTTCCAAATCGCGGTACGGCTCACACCCAGCTGACGAGCAAGGGACTCACCAGAATGAATCTGGCCGTCGCTGAGAAGGGCAATAAGTGCTTTAAGTTTCATCAGAGATTATCCAGCCGGAAGATTGTGTATCGGCGGATTAAACACCAGAAGGGGCTAAAAAACAAAATTGACAGCCCGACCTAATTCGTCGAGCCGCCGAATTCATCAAGGAATAGGTGTTGCGGTGAGGTTGGCTCGTATATTGAAGTTCTGCATCTTAACGCCGTAAATAGCAGTTTGGGCGCCACCGGTTTGGTGCACAAGATCGACAGTATTAATAGAAAGCTCTTTAAATTGGCTCTCGGCCTTCACGGCAAAACCAAGAGGACGACTATTCACTTCACTCGGAGTAGGGTTGCTCACGTAACGGTAGCCCTGCGCTGCCGCAACATCCATAATTTTCTCATCGCCCTTTGAACCGACGACACCTAAAGAATCAGGGCCAGTGGACTTTTTAACGACTTTCGTCTGATACACATCAACTGCTAAGTCCGTGCGAATCCCGAAGGTATTGTCCTCGATACCGTCACCGTCGAAATCGCCTCCGTCACCGGTATAAATATCATTTAATATCAGGCTGGTCCCCGTACCATTGATTGGGTTGCCAGACCCATCCAACTCCCGGTTGGTCTCCCATGTAAACGCATTCTTTCGGCCATCACCGTCAGCTTTAGCAAGTATCTGTTTAAGGCGGACTGTAACACCTTCCTCGCCTCTGGTTTCCCATATACCACCGGATGCCTCACATACTATCTGAGTACTACCCGAGCCCCCTGCACAGACATCTCCCGCACCACCCGGGACAATGGTCATGCTGCTTCCGACCTCGTAACTCTGCCGCACAAACCGACCAAAGCTTTTACCCGACGTCTTGTCCCCTACTCGCAAATTGCCAATATCCATGGTGCCCCAGGATTCCCCGGTTACCATAGCTAAACCTTCATCGGTTGCGTCTATTTTCATCTCACGCACATGGCCATCATATTCAAGCTCACTGATCCAAAGCCCTTTCTGACTGATCTCACCGGTTCCTTTATCGTAAGGATCAGCAATGATGGCCGCTTTACCGTTCTGGATTCGAACGTCAGAGTTCACCGTGATGCCTTCACCACTTGCTCCGCCGGCACCAAGGGTTATATGCCCATCCAGCTCAAACTCGTAAGCCGGATAGAAACCAAGCGCTAGTAGCAGCTCAGTACCGCCTTGTAACCGAGCGTCCTCACTGCCGACTTTCAGACCATTAATTCGATAGCCTGCCTTAACTCCCTCAAAACCAACCCTAAGACCGTCGTAGAACTGGGTGCCACCTCGAACTTCGTTGCGGGTAACATTCACGGTTATGTCACCTCGACCCCATGACTGTAGGCCACTGAATATCACCCGCTTTCCATCTTCGGTGTAGCTTAAATCGGCACGGCGTAAGCTCCACTCTGCTGCCAGCCGCAAACCTTGCGGGCCTGCATCTGAGTGCCCGCCACCCTGAAGATACACTGCGTTTGTGTATGTACGTCCGTTATACACGTGGTCTTCGAACAGGAAGCTTGCATTCACTTCGCCAATACTCCGGCCACCACTGCCCATCTCAATGGCACCAATATTCAATTCGCCCGCAGCAGAACCCAGCGTCAATGCCAATGCGGGCCTACTCTGCCAGTCGGTAGTCACATCAAGCCGCATGTCGTTAACGTTTAGGTAGCCGGTAATATCCCGAAGTGCCAAAACGTTGCCATCGTCATGATAGAGAAAGGAGGCACTGTGGATGGCTGTTGAGCTGTCGATCCTCAGGCCCTCGCCATCACGACCACCCGCAGTAATATCCGTACTAGACGACAACTCATAGTGACCACTTAATCCGCCATACGATGCCAGCAGAGCTCCGGAACCAACATCACGACTGACTCCGTGATTTGCAGGATTACTACTGTAGCGAATAGCATCGACCTGCCATGTGCCAACAATTCTAGGTGCGTCGAGCTTTAAGGTATCTCCAACCACATCAAGCGTAACGCCTAAAGCCTCAACGTCCATAGTTATGCCGTCGAGAAACACCTCATTGCCGTTGGTTCTATAGCCCAACCGCCCACCAGTCATGGTGTACGCAGAATCAAAGGTATAACCGGCACCCCCGGTGGCACCGCCGGACTTGATGTTCAAAAAACCTTCAAGAGAGTGGTCAAAGAAGAGACCGCCCATGCTAACGCCAGGTGCTCCGGCCAGACGGATATCACCAAACTCGACCCTGCGGTCTTCGACTAGATAGTCGAGGTTAAGGGATGCATCAGTTCCTATATCCACCTTTATTGTATGATGTGCTTGACCGGCGGGGTTTGAAGAAGACCCCACCCGAAACCCTTCAAGGTGGACGCCCTTGCCATCATCGTAATAGGATATTCTATCTGCGGTGACCCCTAGATCCATTTCCAAAGTTATACCGCTTTGCCCGCTAACGGACGCCAACTCCGAATCATCAAGGCTTCTCATGTCAGCGGAGGCTACCGAAAACGCTCCAAGTAGAAAAACTCCCGAATGAAGGGCGAGAATGCAGTTGCGATTCTTGTTAGTCTTCATATTTCGCCTCACCTCTTAGGGATTTCCCGCCGGGAAGACAAGCAGATTACCTTCCATGATGACGCTACCCTGCATCTCTACAGAGAAAATATCCGTTTGCTGAAAGCCGGGGTCAGTTGGACGGGGAGTATTGCTGGCCGCGATTTTGAAGCGGACATCGTCGAACCTCACAGTATTCGGCAGGCCGAACTCCAAAACATCCCCATTGAATAGCTCTCCATCGCCTGCGAAACCGGAATCTATGGTTCTCATACCCAGAGTAAGCCCTTCGAACGCAAAACTGCCGCGAAGCTCATCAAGGACCATCCAGCCACCCGTATCCTTTAAGCGATAGGCTAAGCGGGCCCCACACTTCTTTGTTACATCATCGCAGCGCCCAAAATAACTGTTTTCTATTGGGCCACCGAGTTCGTTGATGCTGACGTCCCCTGAGAGGTAGATACCGCCTTGCCCGGAAACATCTGACAATACATCATCAGCCAAGGGAGCCATTTCAGCGGCTGCACATAGAGGCAAAGCGAGCAAACAAAGTGAACGATTTAAAAAAGCACTCAAACTCAGCGGACTTTGAATCATTGCGCTAGATCCTGTGTCTGTATCTTGAGGTGCTGGATCAACATTCCTTCCATGCGAGCTGGGCCAAAATCCTTACTACCCACACTAAAGTTGCCGATGTGTAAATTGCTCCGGTACTCGGGATTCGAATAGTAATCGTTGTAGAAATCCCAGGTTCCGGCATCGCTACCATCCCGCAAGCCATTAGCTGCTATCTGCCCTGAAGCTGGCGCCGCTATTGTGCCAACTTCTAGTAAAAAGTTACCGCTAGCATCAACATCGAAAAAAATTGGCTGATACTTGTTGCCTATCGCAAGTTCCAACGCAAAATCTGTCATTGTTATTCGAGAGCCGCAGGTGACTCCATCGAGAGAACATGCATTAATCGAAACCTCTGGGGAGTATAGGTTGAACCGAAACTCTCCAGCCATTTGCTTCCGCTCATCATCTCCCCACAGCCTAATATAGCTACCATCAATAACCGCACTGCGAGCATGGAAATTTAGATTGGAAGAGCGGTCATTACCCACTGCCACATTCATTTGGAAGCCGATATCTGCGCGCTCTCCCCTCCAGGTGCTAGTAGCAGGTCGGCTTGAGCATGCACCTGACCCTGCAACAGCTGAGCCGCCGTTGCAGTCAAACCCTGCTGTAGGCGCAAGCTTAGTTGGCGCTGCAAACTCAAGAATGGCTTTGTTGGGTATTCCCACATCATCGCCATCAACCACGTCTATGCGCCATGGGTTCATTAGACGGCCGAGGTTAACCGGCGACAGGTTCTGACCGTAGTTACTATCGGCGCCAGCGATATAAAGGTGATTAACGGTAATATCTACGTCTCTACCATCAGTGCTTTTTATTCCAGAGATCTTGAACACTCTTGCCTGCTCACCGTTCTGATCCGGCTGATCGGTACCGTGAGAAAACGTAAAATTATCAAGAACCAGCCCAATACCCGCACCATCGACCTCTGACAACTGACCGTCATCTAGCGATTGGAGCTCAGCAAACGCCGGAGCTTGGGAACCAAGCACAATCGAAAACAATATGCTTCGAGGCCCCGTTTTTTTTAAAATCAGTTTCAAAGAGTGTGCGTTGTTCATCAAAAAAGCCCCTTACCGCGATCTATGTACTCTGAGCGGTACCGTGGAACACCGTTAAGAGCCTCACCAAGATTAACCTCTGTGGCGCCATTTGGTATGTTGAAAAATGCACCACTGGTCGCTTGAACAAACTCCGCCTCACTCATGTTGCCCTGCTTCACATCTTTAACCCATTCCACCGCCTTGGTTTGAAATGAGACAAATGCTCCAGCGACAGGAGCAACGACACTCCTCTCTCCATTTTGCTGGCCCAACTCCCCAACAGCAAATGAGCGATACTGGTCCAGATCAAAGCACGATTGAATGGATAACACCATGCAGTCCATCGCGATGACTTCAATATTTCCCTCTGGACAGTCGAACAAGTTATTACAGCCAGGAACTTCGATTCGTGAGCTCGAACCAGGTGCAAGAAGATTCTTCATAAACAAGCGAGCGAATGTGCTAGCCCCCTCAAGCACGAATCTTTCCCCATTTGGGACGCCAATGTGTTCCGATCTTATCTCGTCAATTTCGCCATAGGTCGGCGAATTAGGATCTCCGTCAACTAAGCGGGCCTGTGTTTCTAATGCATTATTTTTCTCAAGGATGGGCGTAAGGAACTTAATCAGCTGGTCGGATATTGTAGGATTCTCCTGTTTGGCGTCCTTCATTGCCTCACCAACATCCTTGATCATTACGTTGACATTGCCGGTAAGCGTTTCAATATCAGCAGATAGCACACCCATAGCATCTCCAAACCCGAGACGCACTCCAATCACTTCCTGCGTTTGCTGGTCGAAGGCAAATTCCAAAAACGGGTTTTCTATAAAGAAAGGAACGATTTCGCCATCGGCATAGGGGGTACCGTCTGCCTTGAACATCTCAGGCAGCTTGGGATTATCGTCAAATAGCTTTTGATTCTGGATATAACCGAGAGAAAAGTTATTGATTAAAACATCAGACGTTCCGGGCTTTTCGCCAGCTCGCTCGTATCGACCGAGCTCAAGCGTATCAACATTTGTTTGAAGCTCGATGTCCATCCCGAGATTGATACGGGTATAGGCGGTAGATGCATCCGGGTGATAGTCGCGGTCGATCGACACGAATGCCTGACCTGTAACTTCCGACATCTGTTGATCAGATATCGGGCTAAGGTCGGCACTCAACCCCGCAGAAAGGGACGATAGAAAAACCGTTGCAATTAGTCTATTCATAGCTACATCTCACAACTACCGCATTGTTGTTATGACGGCATACTAATGGTGATTGTTGCGTCCCTGATACAGGCTTGCTGTGATTGCCTTTTGCAAACTCCTACTACAAAGTGTACCGATTATTTACACATTCTGAATGTGCGGCGGTTCAAAAGCCAGGCATAAAAAAACCCCCACCGGAGTTCCGGAGGGGGTTTTTAGTATTAAGAGTCTGACGATGACCTACTCTCACATGGGCAAGTGCCACACTACCATCGGCGCTGGCTTGTTTCACTTCTGAGTTCGAGATGGGATCAGGTGGTTCCAAGCCGCTATGGTCGT
>NZ_VCGY01000017.1 GCF_016597725.1 Marinobacter sp. 1-4A | reverse complement strand
TGAGCCAAAGTTACAATTTCAATGGCTACGATTGAGCTACCTTCGCATGATTTTGTATCTTTGCCCCAAACCTCTTCAACTTCCATCATATAGACACCGTGATTTCCCTATATTGCATAACGCCGCCAACACGCGCAGCTTTGTAGTGGAGGCGAAGCCGCAACGGAAAAGCTGTCGCTGTGATTGGCCTTGTTATGAAATCTACTTGATAGCGATGTATATCTGGATTTCGCTATCACTTTTGTACAGCTCAAAGTCAGTAGTATAAGCACGAACATATTCTGGCTCGCCTGAACTAAAGTACCGCCAGATCTCCGACCAAGTATCTATAACAGCCTGTGGCAGGCTCCCCTTTCCTTCAAAAACCAAATATTTACCTGCCTGAATCGTGACAGAGTCAACGCCACCTTCAAACATATCAGAACCGGCTACCACATCAAATTCACCGGTGAAATCTGACTCATAGTTGCAGTAAACACCAAAAACTCTCGCTTCTCTTTTCAGCTTTGGAGCAATATCGCCATAAAAATGCTGCCAAAGCCCCGATATTTTTGATGAATCAGGGTTCATCTCATCAGCGTTCTTTGTGCGAACTTTGATCCCATTTACGGTTTCTTCTTCTATCTGAACAACCTTCACGATTCGGTCTCCTAGATTTCATAACGCTTGCAGCAGGGGCGCGACGTCAGGAGCGTCCCTTGCCTGCACTTGTTAAATGTTTACTGGCGACCAACGAGGATTGCCTCCGCTACACTGCCGGAACAAAGGCTACGTAGCCCCTGAATGAAATTTATTGCCGACTGAATTTCAACTTTTAGCTCGCCTGAAACCATTGAGATTTCTTGCGGGCGGCAATCAGTGTATGGGTACTCGGAGAGAGTTACATGCACCCCTAGAATCCCTGTTTTTGCAACCACGTAACATCTTAGACCGAAGCGCTCTAAGTAGTCAGTTCCGTCAACTTTAGATTGCCCGGCAATTAATTCTGTCTCGCCTTCCAATGTGCTGGCCAATTTCTCGAAACCATTACAGAACTCTCTGATTTCACTCAGATTGAACCAGCCTTCGCCAAAACCACTGAATCCCTGAGATGCAAAGCGCCCGGAAAGACCTGCACTACCATCATCATCGAGATCAATTGTTATTGATAGTTGGCTCATACTTGCTCTGACATTTAACGCTTGCAGCATGCGCGCCTGCGGAATGGAGCCGAAGGCGCAATGTAGTAGGCGTCGCCGTGCCTGCACTTGTTAGGAGTCATGCTGTCGCAAGTTGCAAAATATAGCCCGCAATTACTAAGACAAACCCAGCCCAGCAAACTTGCCGAGCGGTGACCTCAAAATTCCTGACCGGCTCGTACCTGCGTTCTAGGTCTAAACCTCCGCGGGTTAATGAAAACCACTCTGCATGCTTCTCCGGTGTGGGCTTGCTGCCCTTGAGGTTGTCTAGACTTTCTGAAATACCGTTTCGCTTCACTTCAAAATCT
This sequence comes from Marinobacter sp. 1-4A, assembly GCF_016597725.1. Classification (GTDB taxonomy): domain Bacteria; phylum Pseudomonadota; class Gammaproteobacteria; order Pseudomonadales; family Oleiphilaceae; genus Marinobacter. Next base: position 7,184 of record NZ_VCGY01000017.1, on the reverse strand, counting down.
TGTGACTGTTGATCAATTAACGGCCTGCGTAAAAACTCGAATGACAACAAGATAAAGCCAAACACCTGAAGCCAAGCGCTTAAGGCATCTATGAACCGGTGAACGTCTATGTCTTCACCCGTCAATAGGTGACCGAAAACGATGTAGCCCCCTGCAAAAAAATTCAGCCCCAAAACGAGGGCCTCAGTGGTAAATGGTTTTGGGTCCGCCGCCATAACCTAATGACTCCTAACGTCGCGCTCAACGGTTGTTTTTAAAGTACTTCTTTTGCGCTAAAGTGGCTTGCCACGCGCAAAAGAAGTACTTTAAAAACAATCCGTTGCAGCGCCTTGTTAGGCATTTTATTCGTCGTCAGCATAAATATCAAAGTCTAACTCAATACCTGTATTATTAACTTGGGTTAAAGCCTTAGGTGACAATGTAAAACCACGATTCCAACCATAAATATGGATACCTATTGAAATTCTACATTCGTATTTTTTACGCAACTGCTCCCAAATTTCGGTTTTCACTGAAAAAGAGTTTAGCAAATTGATTAAATGTTCATTTGGACCACTAGGTGCATTACCTTCAACGCGATAAATCCAAGCACCTTTTTTATATGGTTTAGCCACAGAATTACGACGATCACCTCTTTTAATACTCCTCGTTGCATTAACACCTAGTATTTTTGTAATTTCATCGGGATCTAGGTCTTCTGCGTAAAAGCATAGTGATGCACTCGAAGAATCAACTACTCCTCCAGTTATAATTTCTTTTCCTTTAGAACCAATTTGGACTACTTTATCATTACTCATTTTCATGGCCTAACGCCTTGCTCAACGGCGTAGTATATTTGGCGGTTTTTATGCGGCTCTTTGCATAAAAAGTGACAAATATACGGAGTCCGTTGCAGCTTTTTGTTAGGGGTTTAATTCACTTCGGACTTTGATACGTCTCTCCGGAGTTGCTCATTCCCCTAGTTCTTTTTTATTCATTTACTTCAGGGGGATGGCTGCTCCCGAAGTACCTTCTTTGTAACGCGCTTAGAATTTTATTCAGTCCCTTCGCTTTTCATATCAGACGAAGCGAAGAACTCTAAATTAACGGCGCAGTTTTTAATACCTGTTGCCCCGCAACCTAAGCGGTACATTTACCCTATATCACAGAGCTTAACTTTTGCTTTTATCATGGGATAATTCTAGCCGTTTTGCTTCACTGCGTCGCACTCTTTTTGACGCTTAGGCTGACGTAACTATATGCCTTTAAGACCCCTAACGTCGCCAACACAGGCAGCCGAAGCGAAGCGTAGGCTGTCCAGTGCAATGCGTTTTTTTGCATTGCACGATTGTGCTTGGCCTTGTTAAGTGTTGTATGTATAAAAGTGCCACGTGCTTTTACCTGTGTTTAATGACTCATATAACTTTTGCGCCTGCTTTATCTTTGGGAAAAATGAGGGAAATGCCTGTTGCCCCACTCGTGTAATTCTTCTAAAACAGGAATCAATGATCTTCCATAATGGGTTAACGAATAGGTTACATTCAGTACCTTTTCCTCAAATACCTCTCTCTGAACAACCTGATCCTTCTCAAGCTCTCTAAGCTGTTGAGTTAAAACTTTCTGGCTAATTGGTGACAATCTTTTTTTAATTTGTCCGAACCTCATTGGTCGCTCAATTAACGTGCGAATGATCATTGGCTTCCATTTTCCACTGATAAGGTTGAGTGTTGAAAACACCGGGCAATTCAAAGGATTATCATCGTTTTTTCTTCTATCATCCATACCAGTTACCTAAAAGTGCCTAATTGACGATATCTGCCATGCAGTTATAGTTCCAGATAATTCAATACATGAAAGCTCAGGATCATGAAGAAGTACCAGTTTCCGAAAACATACATACATACTATACCCATTTTTCCTTTAGGAATGATAAATGCATTTCTATTAGTGAACACAAATGGATGTATTCTTATAGATACAGGTTTACCCAATACTGAAAATAAAATTAATCGTGTACTAAAAAAATTAAATCTGGATTTTAACGATATCAAACTAATCGTGATCACACATGCCCATATTGATCATGCGGGAAATGCATCAAAAATTAAATCTCTGTCTGCTGCTCCCATCATTGCACACAAAGCAGACTTGCCCTATTTTACAGGGGAAAAGAAAATGTTTTTTTGTGCCACTGGATGGTTTGGTCGGCTATTTAGTCTAACCGGAGCAATTCAGAGGCCATACGAAGCCTTCAAGCCAGACATATTACTGAAATCATCTGAGAAATTCGGGCTTAATGACTTTGGATTTGATGGAGAAGTTATTTCAACGCCTGGTCACACCGAAGGCTCCATTTCTGTCATTGTTGAAAACACTCAGGCAGTCGTTGGTGATCTCATATCGTCAGGAATATTATTAGGTGGCATTATCAGAACAAACCGGGCAAAGAGGCCTCCATTTGAAGAGAACCCCTTAAAAGTTAGTCAGGAACTTAAAACAATTTCAGACCAGGGTGTGTCGACATTTTTTATGGGCCATGGGGGACCATTACCTCAAGTTGAAGTGTTGCGTCATATAGAAAAGTTGAAAACAGTGGCGAACAAATAACGCTGAGCACAGCGGCGACCTTGGAATGGCGACGAAGGAGCCATGGAAAGGGCGTCCGGCGGCCATCGGCCGCGTACTGCTGCGACTTGTTAAAAATTGGTCCAACTCTGAGGGTAGCGCAAACGAAAGATGATCGACATCACATCAGCGAACCTCAAGCGACCAAGTAAGACCAGAGAGAAAAAGACTCCCTGGACGCAAATGATCATAGACACTACCAACAGCAAAACCATAGTGATTGCAAAGAACGCAGTCGGATCCCCAGGTTGGGCAGAGTTGGCAACATCAATGCCTAGCGAGGCAGCTAAGAGGGGAACCAAAGTGAAGTACCATAGGCCGATTCCGATCACTACTCCCAAACCCGCAGCTACATTTGAACAGACCCTGTAGTAGGGCTTTAGCCTCGCAGCGTCATGAAAGAACTTCCGTATGCGGCCCATGTTCACCTGATTTTTAACGCTTGCCATCAGCGGCGGCTGAAAGCCGTCCGGTGGAGGGCCGTAGGCCCGCAACAAACTGAATGGCCTTGTTAGGCATATTTTTCAATGACTTGCTCCCAGTCTTTCATATGCCTCTTGGATCCTAACCTGGCTAAGAAATTGAGAAACCGCATGATCACGCCAAAACACCTTGACGGTGGCTCGACGAGGCTCATCAACTTTATCTGTGTTTTCTCACCAATCGGAATTAAGCGCATTTCTGCGCCAACAGCTCCCATCAGGTTCTTTAACGGCAATGGATCTGACCAGTCGTCCTTTTCCTCGTCAAATTTCCCAAGGTAAACAATCTTAAAGCCTATTTCCGTGTTAGGAACGAGTTTTTCAATTTTTAAGTCGCAACATTTATCGTCATCGCCTTCGTAAACAGCAAACAGATAAAGCGAAACAATATCGCCAATCTTGAAGTCTCCTTCGAGGTCGTCATCGAACTCAATCTCATAATCCGGAATCAATTTTTCGGGCAATTGCTTCTCAAGATTCTCGAAACGTGTGAGAAAGGCATACACCTGCTCGACTGGTTTATTTACTGTTACCTTCCCTGCGTTCAATTTCATTTCAAAACTGCCTAACGTTGAGCGCAGCTGCGTGTGCTGCGCAGCAGTACACGTCGGCTGGCGCGCCTGGTTATGCGTAACATACTTTCAGCCTACCCCAAACCTTTGGCCAGCGCGCCACTTTCTCACTTGGGGAAAGTAGCCATGGCTGAATTGAGATTGGCTCTGCAAATTGGTTGAGTTCGCCAAATAAGAATGCGTTAACTGCGCCTAACGATACCCCGCCTAATGTGGCACCCACAGCCAGCAACTGATTGCAGCCTTGGCAGTGATAGAAAGTAGCTTGGCCACTGCCATTAAACGCCGTGTATATGGAGGACTGGGATTCGACCGAAACCACCATATTCGGATTACTTACCACTGCAGACGGGTGCTGCTGACAATACTCGCAATCACAAACGCGAGGCACAAGTTCGCTGAGTTCAATTGGACCCTCGGCCACGACTTTACAATTACCACACTTGCACTTACCACGAATTTTCATAGGACGATCGCATAACGCCTGCATCTGCGGCAAAAAACAGTTGGCGGCTTTTGCGCCCGCGTAGCGGAAATGCGCAAAAGGTGACAACTGTTTTTTGTCCGTAGCATGCACTTGTTAGCTTTGTTTTTAATAGTTAATGTTGGCTGCCTCAATTACCACTTTACCGTTTTTTTCTTGAAAAAAGTAAGTGGTAAGTGCCGGTGTTTCCCTGTTTGAGCAATAAAGCCTCCACATAACTATAATCTCGTTTGGATTCTTATGTGTTGCAAGTAACTCCATTTTTTTGTGCTTACCCAAATCCGAAAATATTACTTTTCTTTGCTTTGAATAATTTTCGATATCGACATATTCCTTCATACTTTCAGAAAAATACTCAGAGAATTTCTCGTAACTGTCTTCATCCCAACCAACCTGCATACTTTCAGCTATCGGAGTTACTACTGATAGAAAATCTTCTTCAGATAAGTCAAAAATACTCATTTATATTCCTTCTATTAAGCTAACGCTGAGCTTAGCGGCGCCACGTCAGTGGCGTCCGGTGGACGGCCCTCGGGCCGGGAACGTACTACAGCGACTGGTTAGCTGGGGGCATCAATAAAGTCTAATCCTTGGCAACCAACATCGCAGCCTACACCGCTGCCCTTGCACCCAAATTCGCCGATGCATCATTATTAAAACTACCGCCAATGATGCGGTGAATGAACCTGAACATCAGAGTAGCAGGTAAGCAAGGGATTAACTTTCGGCGGACAGCCCCAAGACCGAAACTCCCCCGTTTACTACCAACACCGCTGGCCCATTGAGCTACCAGCAACACGCCAAATTTTCGGGGCTTGGCCGAATCACCATGTTGCCGATTCGGCTACCAACTCTCGGCCAAGGCCAATAGCACCCAACCACCAAAAAAGACCAAAGCACTACCAGCTAACGCTGAGCGCACCGGTGACTTTGGCGTAGCGAAGCGGAGACAAAGGCATCCGAGTGCCGCGCCTGGTTAAATTACTATCGTTCACCTTCAAGGCCATGCCATACCCGCAGAATAATGATGGTGCTGGCATGAAGTGAGTATCGAACGACGTATTTTCCAAAAACCATATCTCGAACAGAGTCTGGCACCGGTGCTATTTCAACGGGTGTGCCCATTTTGGGGAAGTCTGGAAGCAGTCCGATTTTGCCAACCAGTTCGGCGGCAACCTTGGCTGCCGCTGATGGATTGTGGACGTCAATGAACTCCCTCAAACGTTTCAAATCTTCAATGGCATCATCCGTGTAAACCAGTTTCACTTACCTGACCTCGGTGCGTCCTGCTCGTTCTCGGCTCCCCAACTATTAAGCCAGCTATGAACCTCGCTGGCATCAACCACCTTGCCACGGGCAGCAGACTCCATTGCCTCTAACGTTTGTTTCCATCGCTCTTGCTCAAGCTGCTGCTTTTCTATGTATTCTGACAAAGCCTGGTTGATTACCCAGCCTTTGCTCCGGTGCAGCCTGCCGGCGATTGCTTCCAGATGCTGTTCAACTTCTGCTTGGAGGCGAACTGTGGTGACACTCATGACTATACCCTCGAATTTTCGACTACAACGTATTACAGCATAGTCGATGGGAGTGCAGCAAAAAATTTAACGCCGTGGTTTAGCGGCGCCCCGACAGGGGCGCCCGGTGTAGGCCGTCGGCCGGAACGAACTACAACCAATTATTAAATGGCTATCTCGCGCCTTTCGCCGAGACTATCGATGAACTGAAAACCACGAAAGGTCCTTTCAGTTGCAGACCACTTGGCTCGAGCCACGACCGGAAGCTGAAGCTCATTGGCGGTTAAGAAACGTGAGAACTCATCAAGTTCAGATTGGTCTGGCTGACGGATTCCATGCCAAAAATAATATCGGATTCCATCTGCAAAAAGGACAAAGGATTCTGATCCGTCGAAGGAGCCGAACTGAACTTTACCGTTAGCAAAAGAAAACTCGGCAAGCTCTAACTGAACAATGTCCTCACTGAACTCTGGGTGACTGTCAGGGATTACATGCTCGAAACAATCATAGCCATCTTCGTCATTGTGATAGACACACCACTGGTGACTCTGTAAATCCTCAACCGTGATATCTGAGATTCTTTTCGGCTCGCTCATATTCCTTGCCATTTAACGCCAGCGCACAACGGCGCCCTTGTAATGGAGGCGCAGCCGCAATGAAAAGGGCGTCCGGCGGCCACAGGCCGCGTATTGATGCGCCTTGTTAGCTGCGAACAACCGAACCGGAATGAAACCCGACCTTTGGCAACCAAACATGACAGCCTGCACCGACGCCCCCTGGCACCAGCTACCGCTGATGCACTGTGATTAAAACCACCGCCAAAATTGTGGTGAATGAACCTGAACTTCAGAGTAGCAGGTAAGCAAGGAACAAGGTTTCGCCGGACGGCCCCGCGCGGCAAACACCCAACTTATTACCAACACCGCTGGCCGACTGAGCTGCCAGCAACACGACGAGTTCCGACGGCCTTGGCGAACCACCGTCCTTACCGATTTTGCTACCCGTTTTCGGCCAAGGCCACTGGCACCGAACCACCCAAAAGGAACAGCGCACTTCTCAGCTAACGCCAGCCAGCATGCGCGGCTATGGAATGGAGGCGGAGCCGCAATGTAATAGACGTCGCCGTGCCTGGCCTTGTTAAAATATCAGCTCAGAGCATCAGGGTTGAATATAACCAAGCTTGGGTTGTTCTCGTCATCGGTTGCGAAGTGTTCGTGCTCGAAATCGCTACCGTGTACCTCAATTTCGTCGGCTACCTTTGCCAGAAAGTGAGCTATCGCTCTTAGCTCGGCTGGTGTCGCAGATATGGTTACCTCGGGGAGTTCCGCTGGCTGCGGACTCTCAGCATGCTGCAGCTCTTTTGTATAACCCCAGAACTTCATATCGCCTGCGACTCCTTGTGACTTTTAACGCATGGCTCAGCGGCATAAAATGCTTGGCGGTTTTTGCGCCGCGAAGCGAAATGCGCAAAAGGTGCCAAGCGTTTTATGTCCGTTGCAGCCACTTGTTAGGCAGCAGGTACTGAGCC
>NZ_VCGY01000016.1 GCF_016597725.1 Marinobacter sp. 1-4A | reverse complement strand
TGGAATCATGGCGTTTTCTTCCGGTTTTTGGGCGAAACGGGGAGATTTATGGTGGATATTATACTCGAAATTCAAGCCAACTCATTGCTTTGTTTCAGTTTTTTGGTTTTGCAGGGACGACTAATTATTTTAGGTTTCATTTTTTTATTATCCTTTTTGGTATTAAAACAAATTGGCTTTAGGTAAAACTGCAATTTTTCGTAACACAAATGTCACTCATTGATGCTAGCTTGCCGGTTTACTGACTAATACTTCCCCATACTCAGAACGCAGCTTGTTTTTTAATACTTTCCCAGTGGCATTGCGTGGCAATCCTTCCACAAAGATCGCGCGATCCGGGATCTGCCACTTGGCGACTTTCCCCTGATAATGAGCAAGAAGTTCCTCCTCAGTAATATTTGCGTCGGGTATTTTTACTGCCAACAGGATCGGTCGTTCGTCCCATTTATCATGGGAGGCCGCCACTACGGCAGCTTCATTGATGGCAGAATGGCCCATTGCGATTCCCTCCAATTCGACTGTAGATATCCATTCACCACCAGATTTAATAATATCTTTTGAGCGGTCACGTATTGTCATAAATCCATCATCATTGATCGAAGCAACATCACCTGTCTCGAACCAACCGTCTTCCTCAAGAGTCTGATTTGGTTCAACACCGAAGTAATCGGCTACCACCCAATGACCACGGATGCGGAGATTTCCCTGAGCAATGCCATCTTCGGGCAGTTGATGACCGTCTTCTCCTACAATTTTGAGCTGCACCCCGTAGGGAGGCCGTCCCTGGCTTTCACGGATTTTGTTTCTTCCTTCCTCCGAAAGAGTATTGTGTTTCGACAGCAGTGCGTTGACGGTCCCGATCGGTGATGTTTCTGTCATTCCCCATGCATGGACAACTTCTACGCCATACTTACCACGAAACTCCGACATCATTGAGGGCGGACAAGCGCTACCCCCTATCACCGTCCGTTTAAGCGACTGTGCCGAGGAGCCAAGCTCGTCCAAAGCCGAGAGAAGTCCCTGCCAAATCGTAGGCACACCCAGCGCAATCGTTACGCTTTCTGAATCGATCAGCTTGACCAAACTTTGCCCATCCAGGCCAGGACCAGGCAACACCAGTTTGGCTCCAACCATCGCCGTAATGTAGGGTACCCCCCACGCATTTACGTGAAACATAGGAACAACCGGCATCACCACGTCCCGTGCCGATAAATTCAGTGCGTCGGGTTGAGCAGCTACCAGCGCGTGCAGAACGGTGGAGCGGTGTGAATAGAGCACCCCTTTGGGATTTCCGGTGGTGCCCGATGTATAGCAGAGGCTTGAGGCCTGGTTTTCGGCGATTTCAGGCCAATTCGCGTTAGGCGTTCCTCGCTGGAGAAACTCTTCATAAAACAACAAGCCTGGAAATTGCGCTGCAATTTCTTCGTCCGGTTCGGACATCAATACAAATTTCTCAACCGTCTCCAGTCGGTCTCGGATATTTGAAACAATGGTAAGGAACGTTTTGTCAAAGAATATGACTTTGTCTTGAGCATTGTTGATAACGTAAACGAGTTGTTCTGGAAACAGTCGCGGGTTAATGGTGTGACACACCATCCCGCCACCAGAGATGCCAAGGTAACATTCCAGGTGCCCCACGTTATTCCAACAAATGGTCGCGCACCGATCCCCCTGGACATAGCCTGCCGTTCGAAGCGCTGACGCAAGTTGTCGCGACCGCTCCGAAACAGTTGCCCAGTCAGATCGACTGGGATTTCCATCCGTTCCTATCGACACAATCTCAGCGTCTCCATGGTAGCGAGCAGCATGGTCGATCAAGGAATTCACGGTGAGCTCCATGTTCATCATTTGGCCAAGCACGTTTATCTCCTGTCGTTTTTGTAGTTGGTTGACGCGAGTATCTGGCGTCATTAAGGTCCAATGTAGAAGGCATAATCCGGGTTTGAACCTAAACATTTCCCAAGAGGATGTCGGCTGCATTTTCGGCAATCATCATGGTGGGTGCGTTGGTGTTACCGGCAACCAAACTGGGCATTATCGAGGCATCGACAACTCTTAGCCCTTCAATCCCTCTGACTTTTAATTCCGGATCAACGACTGAATCCGGATCCGCGCCCATACGACAAGTGCCAACGGGGTGGTAAATAGTCTCTGCATTTTCCCGGATAAAGTCCGCAATCTGACTGTCCGAAGACACCGAGTTTCCGGGCTTAATTTCTCGTTTACTATGTAAAGCCATTGTTGGTGCCCCGAGTATCCGTCGTCCAAATTTAACGGCCGAGATCATTGTTTTGATGTCTTCGGGGTTACTGAGATAATTGGGTTGAATCAACGGGTCGGCCAATGGGTCAGGGCTTTTGAGACCAATAAAACCGCGGCTTCTGGGCATTAGATCGCAAATATGCAAGGTGTACCCATACCCGGCCATCACTTTTCGTCCATGATCCTTCAGGTAAGTTGGCAAAAAGTGGAATTGCACATTTGGCCGTTCGCACGAGCGCTCGGATTTAACAAAGCCTCCGGACTCGGCAACATTACTGGTAAGAAATCCACGTCGCGCAAAGATATATGAGAATAATGCGCTCACGCCCCGAAACAGGAAACTGGGAGCAACGCCAATGGGCAAACGTGAGTTTGCCGCGTGCATGATCGTAATATCCAAATGATCAACCAGATTCTGGCCGACCTCAGGAAGATGATGCACAAGGGGGATCCCGTGTTTTCCAAGCTCTTCGCTATCACCGATTCCCGAAAGCATAAGTAGTTGTGGTGAATTAACCGCACCACCAGACAATATGACTTCACCGCCGTTATTGAGTCTAAGCTGGCGATATTCGCCCCCCTGGTTCAGTGTCACGCCGACTGCCCGCTTACCGTCCATTACCACCCGGGTTACCCGCGCGTCCGTTAGCACATCAAGATTAGGCCGGTTCTCCGCGACACGCAGAAATGCCTGCGCTGAACTCCAACGGCGACCATTTTTTTGTGTCACCTGGTAGAGTCCCAATCCCTCTTGCGTCTCTCCATTAAAGTCCGTGTTTATCGGGAGCTCTACATGAGGTGCCGCTCGAACAAAATCTCGACTCAACGGATTGACTGATTTGAGTTCACTTACGGTGAGCTCACCGCCCTCCCCATGGTAAGAATCTGCGCCAAAACGTTTATTATCTTCCAGTCGACGAAACAATTTTAAAGCGCGATCCCATCCCCAGAGGTCGGTCCCGGCAACTTGACCCCAGTGGTCATAATCGGCTTTGTGACCTCTGATATAGACCATGGCGTTGATAGAAGAGGACCCGCCAAGTGTTTTCCCACGAGGCCAAAACAGGCGGCGCTCCTTCAGATGTTCTTGAGGTTCGGTTTCAAGAGCCCAATTCAGCTTTTTACTATTGGAAAGGAGTGCTATACCTATAGGCATATGTATGAGTGGATTTTTATCCTTTGGGCCCGCTTCTAGCAACGCTACTCGCTTTGAAGAGTCCGCCGTAAGCCGATTGGCCAATACACAGCCCGCCGATCCCGCACCGACAATAATGTAATCGTACATAATAACTCTCTTATTATTTGATTATACTCAGCCCAGAATACGAACAGCAGCCTCTATAAGACGCCGGACCCAGGCTGTATAGGGTGGAAAAAGAAGATGCATAAGAGAATGTTTATCCTCCATCAACGCCTTTTCATGCGAAAAAGCGCGGAAACCGTATTCACCGTGTGCCGCCCCTATCCCGGAATTATTAACTCCACCAAACGGCAGGCCCGGATGTAGAAAATGCACAACTGTAAGGTTGACTCCTACAGCGCCGGAGCTCGTTCGCTCGATAATATCCGTGGCAAAAGCCTCGTTTTTGTCGAATATGTAAAGCGCAAGCGGTTTAGGGTTATCGTTGATTTTCTTGATAACCAGATCAATATCGTCGAATTCAATAACGGGTAAGATCGGGCCGAATAACTCCTCACGTGAAATATCCATGTCGCTCGATACATTTGAAATCAACGTCGGAGCAATAAAATTCTCTTCAGCATCTGTAACACCGCCTTCAAAGACTCTTGCACCTTTGTTTTTGGCATCATCTATCAGGTTTGAAACTCGCTGGAAATGACGTCGATTTACAATCCGGCAATAGTCGGCGGTCGATTTCTGGGCTTCTGGTGTTTTTCCATAGACTCGCCCAATTTCCGTTTTAAGTGCTTCATTGAATTGATCTGCGATATTAACGTGCACAAAAACATGATCTGGGGCGATACAGGTCTGTCCATTATTGGCAAACTTACCCCAGACAATGTTTCTCGCAGCCCTCTTTATGTTGGCATCTGGGCCAACAATGGTCGGGGACTTACCCCCCAATTCCAGTGTCACTGAGGAAAGGTTCTTGGCGGCAGCCTCCATGACCACCTTGCCTACCGCAGGACTGCCCGTGAAGAATATGTGGTCGAAGGGTAAGGCCAACAGTTTCTGCGCTACCGCGGCATCACCCTCAATCACGGAAACCAGATCGGGAGGGAAGGTTTCGGCGACAATGTTGGCAATCACCTTTGAGGTATGTGGTGTCATTTCCGAGGGTTTAATGATGGCTCCGTTCCCTGCAGCCAACGCTGAGACGAGAGGTCCGAGCGCAAGATTGAGCGGATAATTCCACGGTGCAATAATCAGGCACACTCCCTTTGGTTCTGGCCGAACATAAGATTTCGTGCCCAGAACACCAACGGATGCAGCCACTCGCTTCGGACGCATCCATTTACGCAAGTGTTTTTTAGTGTGTCGAATTTCCTGAAGCACCGGCAGGAGTTCAGTTAATTTGACTTCTGGAGCGGGTTTTCGAAAGTCCGCCGCGCAAGCCGCAATGATGTTTGATTCGTAGCGTTTAATTGAATCCCGCAGCTGGTCGAGCTGCGCTATTCGAGCCTCCAAGGTAAAACTTCCGCGACGCGCAAGTTGTGCCCGCTGTAGGGCCGCGAACGTTGAATCAATCGTATCGCTGGTTGACACATTGGGCAGCCCAACCTTCGCCAGACTAGCAATCTGCATTATAAAATCACCTCTTGCCGAACGAGACTGTTGTTATTTTCCATCGGATTACTAGTCTTCATAGAGGACATAGTCCTCTTTTGTGGCACCACAGTCCGGACAGCACCAATCGTCTGGAATATCTTCAAAACGAGTGCCGGCAGGGAAGCCTTCGGCTTCATCTCCGAGAGCTTCATCGTAGATATGGCCGCAAGTGATGCAGACCCACTTCCGATAGGTATCTTTTTGAGTCGAGTCTTTCGGCGATTTTGAAGAGTTAGGCTTGGGTTTCGCTTTGGGCTTTGTTTTATTTTTAGCTGAAGGAGTAGATGCGCCCGTTGCTTTCTGCGATGCTCCCTCGGTCTTAGCTTGGCTGGCAGGGCGGACCGCTGTATTGGTTGCGGACACCGAAAGTTCCGGGTTCGCTTCTTGAAGCGCAACGAAGTCAACCTTATCCCTGACGGCACAGTCTGGACAGGACCAGTCTTCAGGAATTTTTTCCCATGTCGTTCCTGCAGGAAAGCCTTCGTGCGGATCACCAACCACTTCGTCGTATACATAACCACAATCAGGGCATTGATACTTAGCCATTTAGAGCACCTTTCAAACGATATTATTGTCTTTGTTTTGGTAGCGCCCGACGCGCACCCTCTTTCAGGTGCACGTCAGAGGCTCTTTTTCTGCAACGTAAATAAAGTAAACGAGGTATATAAGTTCCGATTAGCCGATCATTTAGCCGCGGCGGTATCGACTGATTCAGAATCAGTCCCACCAAATTTACGCTCATAGAATTCACGCTTGCCGGGTTGAATCTGAATCTTATCGAGATCTCCTTTAGCCCAATCCAGCACCCGGTGGTCCATTATCGAACGAAACCATGAGGGAAACATTGCGGCCAGGAACATCCCGGGATATCCCGATGGTAAGGAAGGCAGGTCTTTGAAGTCGCGAAGCGATTGATAGGACCTTGTAGGATGGGCGTGATGGTCGGAATGTCGTTGCAAATGAAACAGAATCAGGTTCGACATAATATGGTTTGAGTTCCATGAGTGGTGCGGTTGTTGACGCTCATAACGTCCATCCGACATCTTCTCGCGCAGCAATCCGTAATGCTCAATGTAGTTGGCGCTGGTCAGCTGCCACCAGCCAAAGGCCATTTGAATGGGCAAAAAGATCAGCATTAAGGGACCAAAAAACGCCAGCAATCCCGCATAAAGCACAGCGGTCAAAATCATAGGCTGAAGAACTTCGTTCTCCAGGCTCCAGACACTTTTTCCACAACGACTGAGGCGCTGTTCCTCTAAATCCCATGCCCGCTTGAAAGCACCGGGAATTTCACGCAGTGAGAATGAGTAAATGGACTCACCCATGCGGGATGTCGCCGGGTCCATCGGCGTAGCCACATCACGGTGATGCCCCTTATTGTGCTCAATGAAGAAATGACCATATCCGACCACGGCGAGGACAAGCTTCGCCATCCAACGGTCAAACGTTTCTTTTTTATGGCCAAGTTCGTGGCCTGTGTTCAGAGCCAGACCATTCACGATTCCCAGGGAAAGGGCCAATGCCAGAAACTCGAAAACATTCATTGGTTGCGTGGATACCCACCAGGCACTGACAATCAAGGCCGCATAATGAATAGGAACAGTTAAGTAGGTCAGTACCCGGTAGTAACGATCCTGTTCAAGCCGAGGCACGGCCGACTCGGGGGGGTTGGAAAAATCCTCTCCAAACATGGCATCAATCAAGGGAACTGCGCCATACCAAAGGATCAACACCAATCCGTACCAAATGCTCCATCCAGTTTGGGATACCAAATAAAGGCCAATAAGAGGCGTCGCTGGCCACAGCACAGAAAGGACCCACAGGTGGCGTTTTCTGTCCACATAACCTTCGGCATCAGGGTCTCTCTGAAGAGACTCTGTTGTTAAGACATTTTCTGACATTGACATTAGGATCACCTTATTGTTTTTCAGCTTGATCATTTTTCTACATTGTGCGAACACCGAGTCCCTCAGGTGAACGGACAAGTTGTAGGCATGAACAGGTTTGGCCAGAACCGGAGATCAAACAACTACTCTAAGGGGTAGTTTTCGCACTAGACATCTATCAATATGCTTTCACCCCATAGCGCCCTCGCGTTTCGGGGAGACGAAGCAGGAGATCGGATTGTCATGACCCGCCATAGCTTGGAAGACTGGTGTCGGAGGATGTCTGAAAGGATGTGGGCTCGTCAGTGTTTCATTACTCAAGGGTGTTTAGACCGCTATTGCCTGAGCGCTTCTGCTACGCCTGAATCAAAGGTAGTTCTGTATCGGGCCCCGCCAGGCTATGGAAAATCTGTACAAGTGGCCTTGGCAGCAAACACTCGCGAACTGGAACTTGAGAGCGCCGTTTATATCAATACCCGGTCGTGCCCTGACTCATGTGACGTTAATGGCAGTTTGTTTGCAGCGTTAGTTTTATATCAACTCGAAGGAGTTGAATCCTGGCGCACGATAAAAAGTGACATCGACACCATCGAAGTTCTTCGAAACGCACTGTGTAATGCAAAAAAGACGATAAGAATTTGCCTTGATGGGGTTGGCGAGGCTAAACATACCGCGGATTTGATTGAGGATTTAATCTGTGAAACACCGAGCAATGTGAAATTTTTCATTGCACCGAGTCGCGTCGGGGCGTTGCCACGTTTGTCTATGATGGCGGGTGTTGTAACGTATGGTGCTGATGAACTTGTATTTACAGAAGAGGAGGTTAGTGAATTATCGGGTATGGGTGGCCCCGAAGCCAGCAACATCATAAAAGCGACCGGTGGATGGCCAGCACTTGTCAGGCTTATGTGCCGAACCCCAAACCCAAATCTCCCCGCAGCGACTTGGCCGGAAACTCGCTCGTATTTCAGGGACAACCTCTTAACTGCGTTACCCAATAGTACGAGGACCTTTCTTTGCAATGCAGCGATGCTCGAAGTAATCAGCGCTGAATGCTATGGCTATGTCTATAAGACAGAAGAGGCCGACCGGGAAATTACGTTTCTTAACGAACATTATGCTCTTTTAGCTCCCACCGGGACTTCTGCTGATCGTATGGATATGCACCCTGTGCTGCGAGAGTATTTGCGTAGTTTATTTAACACCACCCAACGAGAACGTCGCTCGTATGTACTGAAACGGGTCGCGTTCTGGCATTGGCGTAGGGGAGAGTACCTCCATTCAATCAATGCAGCTCTGGAAGCCAGTGACCATCGATGGGCTCGCGTCGTAAGTGACAGCATTATCCTGGACGTGGCACTCAGACAGGGTGAAATCGAAGTACTTCGTACCTGGTTTGGAAAAGTACCGGCTCGTACGATAAAAAAAATCGCTGCCTTGAGCATAGGTTACGCGTGGATTTTGTATTTCAGCCAACAAGCTCGTCAAGCAGAGGAAATACTGGTTAGTTCGCTTCATCCGAGCTCCAGGGGGGTGGGCGATCTTGATGAGGAAGGATGGCGGGAATTGGTTAATGCGATAGGCAAAGCTACACAGGATAAATTACTGGAGAGTCAGGTTCTCTGTCAAAAATGGATAGACGCCTTTGGCGACCGTAACATGGTTGGCAAAGGCGCAGCACTTACTTGCCAGGCATTCATTGCCTCCAGTGGACGCCATTTTGAAGAGTTGGAGCGATTGTCCCATCGAGCGGCTGTGGCCATCCAGTCATCCAATCAACATTACGCTTTTATTTGGCTTAAAACTGCAGAAATTCAGGGTGAACTGTTCAAGGGGGACATCGCCCGAGCAAGGAGTGTGTTGCTTCAAGCGAATAAAACAGCAGAAAAGATTCAGGTGCCAAAAACTTTTTTAAATAAAATGTTTGGCACCCTTGAGTTACAAATCCTGCACGAACAGAACCATCACCTGGTTACCCAGGAATCTGCACAGGCTTCGTTCGATTTCGCTTTGAACTATGGCGTTACAGATATTCTGTGGGGGTGTACACAGGCCTACAGCCGTTTTCTGTACCACCAAGGGTTCCGAGATAGAGCCATGGCCTTGTTGGAACAATCCCGCTTAGCCTCCTGCGAGCGAGAGCTCTCTCGTCTAAATATCCTGACTAAAGTTCAGTTAGCTGAGTTTACTCTCCTGAACAACGAGGAATTGGGTCCACCTATACTCCCCGATGAATGTGAGCTGACGTTCCTGCCAAATCAAAACCAGGCCATTCAAGCACGTATGGCCCTGGTAACCTCAATGTATAGACTACGGCTTGGGAAACAGTTTGGTGTCGCCGAAAAATATGCCAAACAAGCACTACAAAGCGCCAGCGCAATTTCAGACGCTAGAACCAGGATCGCCGCCCACTATTGTCAGGCCCTGGCAGCGTTTGCCCTCGGTTCATCAAAATCGGCGAAGCGCATGATTCTTGATGCAAACCTACTTTCGGAACATTTGAACTGTCACTTCACACGGCTCTGGATCAAAGAAGCGCTACTTTCTCTTAGCCCCCTTGCTCAGGATCTTTTTAACGATCTGCCAGACGACTCTGAAGCTAAAGCTACGAAGGATCCCGATGTCAGAATAGAAGACTCCAGCGTGCCACCTGTGCCCGGCAATGCCCACTCAACCATCACGATAAAGCAGATTTCTCTGTTGAAATGCGTAAGCAACGGAATGACCAACAGAGAAATCGCTGAACGGCTTCTTGTGACGGAGGATACCGTCAAATGGCATATGAAGAAGATTTTCAGCGAACTTAAAGTAACCAACCGGGTTCAGGCAGTCACTGAAGCTCGACTGCGCGGACTTTTATAGTGCTACAAAAACAAAAGAGGAATCGAGCGAATATGCAAAAAATAGTTATCATTGGCGCTGGAATAGCCAGCCTGACCGCCGCAGAGGCTCTCCGCCAGAATGGATTCGACGGAACGATTACCATTTTGGGCGAGGAAAACACGCTGCCTTACCAGCGTCCCCCGTTGTCCAAAGCCTATTTGACCTCAGATGAGTTGCCCTCGCCAACTCCGATCCGTTCTCCTAATTTCTTTCGGGACAACAAAGTTGAATTTGAACAAGGCGGTAAAGTAATAGCGCTTGAACGATCGGCAAAGCAAGTAGTGATTCAAGGCGGCAGGAAAATTAAATACGACACGCTGATTTTGGCAACAGGAGCGAGGCCACGTCCTATTGATTTACCTGGTGAGAGCGCAAAAAATGTTTTCTATCTCAGGAATCTTGACCACTCCACCGCATTACGTAATGCCCTGTTAGCCCCGGAATGCGAGAAGGTGGCCATTCTCGGCGCGGGTGTTATCGGGCTTGAAGTCGCCTCCGCTGCCAATCTACAGGGAAAACAAGTCTCTGTGTTTGAGGCCAACAGCCGAGCGATGTGTCGAGTAGCGTCACCATTAACAAGTAATTTTGTCAGAAACCGCATGGCCTCCGCCGGCGTAATGTTCTACTTCAATGCTAGCGTCAACCAGATTCTCACTGAGGGAGACCGAGTTTCCGGTATCCGTTTGTCCGACGGCACTACCAAACCCGCAGACGTCGTTGTTATCGGTATAGGAGCCATCCCCAATGCCGAACTTGCGCAAGACGCAAACCTGGATTGCGACGGTGGTATTATAGTAGACAGCGGCATGCGTAGCTCCGACCCTGACATATTTGCGATCGGAGATTGCGCTAAAGCCGTCAACGTTTCCACCAATACACCCATCCGAATAGAAACTATTCACAATGCCATGCTTCAAGCACAAATTGCGGCGGCTCATATTTGTGGTAAACCGTCTCCGCCTGCCTCTCCTCCTCGTTTTTGGTCAGATCTCAACGGCATGAAAGTCCAGTGTATTGGAATCGCCACTGGATACGACCGAATTCAGCGGCGTCCCACAGAGAGTGACAATGCCTGTGAATTCTGGCTCTTTTCCGGAGACCGGATGATCGCAGCTGAAACGGTCAATCTTCCCACCCGGCAAGCCAAGCTATCTAAAGCTCTCTCCGGGTAAGTGTAAGCGAGATGGGATGCAGCTCATTCTCATCTCTGAGATTTCTATGTGTCGAGCCTCGTGACTGAGCATATCCAGCTGCAGGGGGATTCTGGCCCTCCCACAAGCTCTGCTGTAGAGCAGGAGATACAGAATCGCCCAGCCCAGCTGTGATGGCCACAGTGACCAGTCATTCACCCGGGGCTTACCTAACGACCAGGAAAGTGGAGCAATTGCCAAAGCGATTATTCAGATGGGACATAGCCTAGGACTCGATGTACTGGCCGAGGGAATTGAGACCAAAGAGCAAGAAAACCATCTCCGAATCCTTGGCTGTGATGCGGGACAAGGCTATCTATATGCTAAGCCGCTCTCAGTCAAAAGGTGCGAGGAGTACCTACAAGTTACTGACTGGGTTTAATTGGCCCGATGGTGGTCATCGAATCAATTTGGGATCACCGGACGCTTAGTGTGCGCCGGCGTTATCGCACCATCTGAACGTTCGCTTTGCGACCGGAGTGGCCAACTTATGATGTTATTACCGTTGGTGGCCGGCTTCAGTGTCCGGCGCTAATAGGTAATCGGAAGGCGCTGCTAGATCCAAAAAATGTTGCTGGCTGGCCGGGATTGCTCAAGCAGTAATGCTGAGAAATTTGTTGTTGGGATTATGTTGTCGACTTAAATTTCTAAGTCCCCTCATATCAATTCAACTCACTCACTCACCAACGTAAATCGCATATTTCATATTCGTATAAACTTATTTTGATCGCAGCTACTACCCATGCCTAGAGAAAACCCAAGCTCTGCCATTTGCTTACTACATACGCGCCGGCCACGATGGCACTGGCACTCGCAGGGCAATAGAAAGCATTACTACCGGC
>NZ_VCGY01000015.1 GCF_016597725.1 Marinobacter sp. 1-4A | reverse complement strand
GGCGGCATTTACGCCTGATATTGGCTATTTTATGTTCAACTCTGGCGCTGCCGAATGAATCAACTAAGACCAGTGAGTTGTTGGCTCTCTGAAAGTGGCATTTTTGCAGGGGCGACTAATTAGTAAAGTCTCGTTAGTGGCGTTCCTTTTACTTTCACTTGCTGCGAGCCTGGCCAACGCTCAATCTGAGCCGGTTTACAGTAGAGGCGACTGGGTGGTTGGGCTGAATGCCACTAGAGTTCTAACCGATGAAGATTTGCGATCAGCCTCTGCGGGGGGTGCCCCCGTTCCAAATTCCAACCTGTCTATTAACAACGATACGACCATATCATTCGACGTGTCGTATTTTCTGAGTAATCAGCTGGCATTCAACATTTTTGGCGGCATTCCCGCTAGTGCGGACCTCCAGGGCGAAGAGTCTCTCTCCGGTCTTTTTCTTGGTCAAACAGATTATGGTCCGGTAATTCTTTCGCTTCAGTATCATGTCTTGACGGGTAGCAACTTCTCTCCGTACTTTGGAGCGGGTGTAGGACGGATTCTCTTTTTAGATGAAAAGGATCGCGCACTAACCGACTTCGACGTCGAAGATACATGGGCCCCTGCGGTTCAGGCTGGTTTTCGCTGGAAGATACACAATAACTGGTCGGCAAATTTTGACGTTAGATATGCACCCTTCAAGGCGGATATCACCGGTAACCTGGGCCCGGCCCCTGTTCAGGCAGAAGTGGAAGTGGACCCCACTATCGTGAGCATCGGAGTCGCATATCGCTTTTAAATGCCAAGTATACCAACCGTCTGCATTTGCTGGTCGCTTTCAGCAACCTGCTGATTGATAAAAAACCTGCAGCGTAAGACCAATGCGCCCCTTTTCCGCCAAGATTGCGGAAAAGGGGCAAAAACCAGCGGTTATTCAGATCTTCCTTAGGTATATAGCCCCAGCCTTATACATCATTTAAAGGTCTCGTATCGTTTAGTCGAGTAGTATATAGCCATCAGGACCGGCACGTCCTTACTATAGAAAACCTTTTCAGTAGTCCCGCAAGTTTCATTTAATCGAGCAAGTGTCTTAACATTAATACCGCTCGTAACTATCGGTTCTTGATGTCCACCATCAATAAGCCGGAATCTTACTGTGTTTGATTTACACACCGCTTGAAGCTTGCAGTCTGAAAAGCCCTGTCTTGGCTGCCACCACCCATCCGCATGAAAAAGCATATGCTCAGATGAACCAAAACAAGAGGTCGACACCGAATGGGCGATGTTGCTTATGAAGGATTGAGTGATCGGAACCTCTACCCATAATGGCCGATAGAGACTTCGCTTTATCTTTGTGGATAAAATCAAGTTCATATTTTCGTCGGTAATTGCAAGGTGAGGTTATTAGTGGGATATATAGAGAATTATTTCACCGCTATGGTGCTCTCGGTTTACCAGAGCAACAGTAATGTGTCTGGCTACGGGAAATTCCGCCGGTTGTGGCTCACGCATTCTTTGCGCTCACTGAAAGCTGTCGGTCGTAGGATATGATATCCATAGGCCGTATGAGTTGTGCATTGCTTTCGCAATTTTGGGCAAACTAAGGGCACAGCTCTACTCGGTCGTCAATTTCAATTTATGGACTGACCGCTCACCAAGGACTTCAGTTCAATATCCGGATCCTTCAACATTTCAGGATTGACCTGCCTGCGTTGTTGAACGAGGGTCTTGCCGACCATAAAAGCGATGGGCAGGTTAACCGCATCAACAGCAATGACACAGCCGTCGCGGAGATAAAACACCGCAAATCCCTTGTCTTCCGGGCTTCCGCGCAGCACACGCTGATCATGATATTGCGACAACCCCACCATCTGCAGACGCACGTCATACTGGTTCGACCAGAACCATGGAGCGCTATTATAGGGTTTCTTCTCGCCCATCAGGGTTGCCGCCACTGTCCGGGCCTGATCAACCGCGTTGGCGACAGATTCAAGGCGCTGCATCTTCTCGAAGAAAAGATTCCGGTGGCGGGTACAGTCGCCGATCGCCAGGATGGCTGGATCTTCTGTGCGGGTAAACTCGTCAACAATAATGCCGTCATCACAGGGCAGGCCGGCGGCCTCAGCCAGGGCGGTTTCTGGCGCCACACCCACTGAAACGAGCACTATGTCGGCCGGTACAGTGCCGCCGCTCGCCAATGTCACGCCAGCCACATGCCCCTGATCGCTAGCTTCGAAACCGGTTACCGCCGTGTTCAGGCGTAGATCCACGCCAGCGTTACTGTGTTTGGTGTAAAAAAACTCCGACATTTCCGGGCCTGTTACACGCTGCATAAGACGCTCGGCCGCTTCCAGTACCGTGACATCAACGCCTTTTTTGGTAGCGCTGGATGCCACTTCAAGGCCAATGTAACCACCACCCACGATGACCAAGCGTTTCCCCGGAACCAGTTGTTCACGCAGGGCATCCGAGTCAGCTATGTCATGTAGGTAATGAATGCCCTTCAAGTCAGCCCCGGGTGCGTTCAGGCGTCGAACGTGTGACCCCGTGGCCAGGACCAGTCGATCGTATTTCAATGTGCTCTGGTCCGACAAACTGATGGTCTTGTTGTCCCGATCAATTTGTTCGGCACGTACACCGAGCCGCAACTGATGGCCGGCGTTCTCGTACACCGAGCGCGGCTTGAGGTACAGCGACTCCTGATCCACCTCGCCTGCCAGGTAGTTCTTGGACAGGGGCGGCCGCTGATAGGGTGGATGTGGCTCTTCGCCCACCAGGACCACTTCATGTTGATATTTCTTTTGCAGCAAGGTTGTCAGGAGCGCACCTGCTGCGTGCCCGCCGCCAACGATGACTGTCGTCTCTTTCTGTTGGTTTGCCATAGCCTGTCTCTTTCTACTGTTCTTTGGAATCAGATTGATCAGAAGTCCAGATGCCAACTGAGCCCTGTGACGCCCGCGCGCGCGGAGCTCAGCCGACCATCTCCCCGGCATCCTCAAGTATCATCGCGGCACCTTTCTCGCCGATCATGGTTGCCGGCTGATTGGTGTTTCCGCCGACCAGCGTCGGCATGATGGAGGCATCGACCACCCGCAGGCATTGCAGGCCATGCACGCGCAGGCGCGGATCGACCACCGCCATCGGATCAACACCCATCTTGCAGGTGCCAACCGGGTGGTACGCTGATTCACCGCTGCGCCGTACCCATGCGGCGAGATCGTCGTCATTCTGCAGCGCCGGCCCGGGCAAGACCTCAACCTCGTGGTGCGGGGCAAACGCCGCCTGCGCCAGGATCTTGCGCACCAGGTGGACACCGCGCACCAGTCGCTCGACATCGGCGGACTCGGCCATGTAGTTGGGGTCGATCAGCGGCGCGGCAAACGGGTCGGCACTGTGCAGACCGACGCGCCCGCGCGACGACGGCCTGAGCCCGTAGATCATCACCGCGTAGCCATAACCGCTCATCGCGGTCTTCAGGTCTCGCCCGTGATCGTCGTACAGCATTGGCGCGAAGTGCAGCTGCAGGTCGGGTACCGGCTCCTCGGGCCGGGAGCGGATGAACCCGCCGGCCTCGGCGCCGTTGCTCGACAGCACGCCCCGCCGGCCGCTCAGATACGTCAGAGCGCCCCACAGCCCCTTGAGCCAGTAACTCGGATGCATCGAGATGCTTTGGCGGCTGCGGGCGCTGACGCGCACGAACACGTCGATATGATCCTGAAGATTCTGCCCGACGCCCCCCAACGCATGGCGCAGTTCTATGCCATGCCGGGACAGTTCCTCCCGCGGACCGATCCCGGACAGCATCAGCAGTTGCGGCGAGTTGAACGCGCCGCCGCAGAGCACAACTTCGCGCCCGGCACGGACCTGCGTCAGCCCCTTTGTATCGCGGTATTCGACACCGGTGGCGCGGGTGTCTTCGAGTAGCACCCGGGTGACATACGCGCCGCTGCAAACCGTCAGGTTGGAACGCGCCGTGGCGGGTTCGAGATAGGCCCGCGCGTTGCTACAGCGTGTGCCGTCTTTCTGGTAGGCGTAGTAGAAGCCCACGCCCTCCTGCTCACTGCCGTTGAAATCTGTATTGAGCCGGTACTTTGCCTGGGTCGCCGCCTCGACAAACGCCGTGCTCAGCGGATTGGTATAGCGGCGCTCGGCAACGTTCAGCGGACCACCCTGACCATGAAATTCTGCCTCATTCGGCGTAAGTTTGGGCTCGAAATGTTCCGATCGGCGGAAGTAGGGCAACACCTCGGCGTATGACCACCCTTTGCACCCCAGCCGTGCCCACTCGTCGTAGTCCCGGGCATGCCCGCGAATATAGACCTGCGCGTTCATGCCGCTGGAACCGCCAAGCATCTTGCCCCGCGGCTGAAAAAGCGCCCGGTCGTGCATGTGACGCTGCGGTTCGGTATTGAACTGCCAGTTGTAGCGGCGGCTGAACATTAGCTGCAGGAAACCCAGCGGCATGTTCACGAAAGGGTTGCGGCGGCTCTCCGGACCGGCTTCAAGCAGCAGCACAGAATGGCGACCGCTCTCCGACAGGCGGCTGGCGACAGCACATCCGGCCGAGCCCGCGCCAACCACGACATAGTCAAATTGTTCGGTCGTCATCCTGGTTAGCCTGTTCATTAACTTTTTGGTGTCAGCTGGACCATCAGCTCCGAATAGCCCCGCACGAAGTTGGACTGCACGCGCTCCGGCTCGCCGACGACTTCGATCTTGTCAAAGCGTTTGAGAATCTCTTCCCATAGGATACGCAGTTGCAATTCGGCCAGGCGGTTGCCCATGCAACGGTGAACACCGTAGCCAAATGACATATGGTTTCGTGCGTCCTTGCGATCGATAATGAAGTGATCGGGGTCCTCGAACTTGCGCTCGTCACGGTTGCCCGAGGCGTACCACATCACAACGCGATCGCCCTTTTTGATGGTCTGGCCGCCCAGCTCAACATCTTGCTTGGCGACTCGGCGCATATAGGCCAGCGGCGTTTGCCAGCGGATGATTTCCGACACCATGTTCGGAATCAGTTCCGGTTTTGCCTTCAGTTTTTCGAACTCCTTTGGGAATTCGTTCATGGCCACCAGGCCACCACTCATTGAGTTGCGAGTGGTATCATTGCCGCCAACGATAAGCAGCGTCAGATTGCCGATAAACTCCATCGGGCGATTGATCAGATCTTTGGTGTCGTCGTTGCTCTGTAGCAGGCTGATCAAATCGAAACCGGGCTCTTCGCCCGCCGCGCGGCGCGCTTCCTTATCCCTCCAGAGCCTGGAGAAGGACCAGGCCATGTCAGCCGCGTCGTCAAACATGATCTCTTCTTCGGCATACTCGCCGCCGGTTGCCGATGCTGCCCCGGCCATCCGATCCGACCACTCAACCAGCTTGTGACGTTCCTCGTAAGGAAAATCCAGAAGGGTTGCGAGCATGCGACCGGTGAGTTCCTTCGATACAGTGGGCACCCAGTTGAAGGGCTGGCCCAGAGGCAGGCTGTCAAGCACATCGCCGGTACGCGATCGGATCAGCTCCTCCATTTCCTTCAGGTTCTTCGGTGCCACCACGCCTTGAACCGAGCTGCGCTGCACATCGTGTTTTGGCGGATCCATGGCTATGAACATTTCCACCGACAGCCCCTCTGGAGGGTCGCCTAATATGATTTGCGGCTCGGCGGAAAACAGGTCGTGACTCTTGTCTACGAACATGATGTCCTCAAAGCGAGTCACCGACCAAAAGGGGCCGAAGGGGCTGTTCTTCTGGTAATGCGCCGGAGCCTCATCGCGCAACCGTTTGAAATAGGCGCGCCACTGATCCTGCCGATACAAAAATGGATTGCTGACATCGATGTCCTCAAGGGCCAGCGTGTTAACGTCCGGGATGACTGATTCAACAAATTCGGGCACCGGCCGGCGTGGGCCGAAGGCCTTCTTCTTGGCGCTCATTAACAGTTTCAGCCCCTGGATCTGCCTGTGCATCGGTACCACCCTGGAGGTAGCATTGATCACTCGGGATTGAATGTCGTCAAATGTTTTAGACAGTGTTGGCATGCGTCCTCCTATGTTCACATCTGGAACTCGGGTAAATGCACGGTCATGCCGTCCATTTCATCAGTAATGACCACCTGGCAGCCCAGGCGCGAAGTGCTCTCCCGCTCCGGGGTCATTGACAGCATTTGCTCTTCCTCACCACCAGGCGTACCTGTCTTTCTGAACCAATCGTCCGAGACGATGACGTGGCAGGTGCCACAGGCACATTCCCCCCCGCAGTCCCCGTCAATACCGGGGATCAGATTGTCAACGGCGATTTGCATTACCGAGGAACCAGTTTTGAACTCAGCGACATGTTTAGTTTGATCATGTTCTATAAAAGTAATCTTACCCATTGTTGTTCTCCTGCCCGTAGTATTCACCGATAGATATTGGCTGTCTGGCGATACTTCTGTCAGGTCATTTCTTGACAACATAGAGTCATTTAAAGACAAAATAGTGGTCGTTCAGGACGGAGATGATCAATGATGACGACGCAGAAGGCGGGTGATTTGCAAAAAACCGGTCCAGGTATTCCATCGAATTACTCACGGCTAATTGCGCGTGAGCTTGATTTAACAGCCAAACAACTGCCACGTCTGCTGCTCGGCACCGGGCTTGGTGTGGCGCAATTATTGAGTGAGGAAAGCCTGCTTACCGCAGCTCAGCAGATGCGGATTCTGCGCAACGCACTGGACTTGTCCGGCCTGCCGGAATTCGGGTTGCGGCTCGGCAAGCGACTGACACCGGCAACCCATGGAGCAATGGGGTTCGTTGCTTACAGCAGCCCCGACTTTCTCACTGCGCTGCAGGCGATTCATACTTTTCTGCCCACGCGTGCTAGCTTCATCCACCTGCATTTGCAGCAAGTCAACGAGCGCCTGGAGTGTATTCTGGACTATCAGGAGTCGCTGGACGATGACATACAGCAGTGCCTGTCGGATGCGATGATTAAGGCCCTTTTTGAATTTGGCGAATTTATAATTGGTCGCCCTTTGCATGAGGCTGAAATATACTTCGCTCATCCTGAACCAAAGTATAAGGCAATGTATGCCGATTTTTTATCCGGGCAGATTCACTATGATTGCGATCAGGTAAAACTTACGTTGCCGATGTCATTGTGTCGGGAACCGAATGCGTCCGCCAATCACGAAAACTATCGTCTGGCCTTGCAACAGTGTGAATCGATGCTTGTGCAACTTCAGTCGGATCAACCGAGCTATCAGACCCAGCTGAAGATGATGATGTTGTCCCGACCGCCCGGAACGCTCAGTGAAGACGAAGCAGCGGCCTCGTTGTTCATGAGCAAACGCACTCTGGCACGCAAACTCAAGCAGGAACGCAGCGGTTTTCGGAAAGTTCGCGACGAGATTCTGTCCCAGCAGGCAGCGACCTATTTGCGTGAAAGCCAACTGTCAATCGAGGCCATTTCCGCGTTGATGAACTATCACGACATTGCCAATTTCAGACGCGCCTTCAAGCGCTGGTTTGACCAGTCGCCTGAGCAGTTCAGGCAAAATGTCAGATGACAAACCGTGCATCCGCATGATTAGCGATCATAAACAGAGGCTACTTGCTTGCGTTTGTGAAGCCAGAACCTATGCCTGCCCCCCTTTATTGATCACACCGTCCATCGCGATCTGCCAGATCAAGTCGCCAATGGCGTCGAGTGAATGAGCCCCGTTCGGGTCGAACCAGGTTGCAACCCAGTTGAGCGCCCCAAGGCCGATCAGGCGGAGCAAACGGCCGTCAACATTCTTCCGGATCACGCCCTGTGCAATCATCGTTTCGAGGATATCGGCCCACAAGGACTCGTACTGGTCACGCAGTTCGATGATTTCCTCGCGGGCCTCCGGGCCCAGCGCTCGCCATTCAAACAGCAGCACGTAAACCGCGTCCGAATCGACCAACAGGGCTCGCAGATGCGCGTTGATACAAAGACGCAACCGTTCAACCGGGTCATCCGAACTGGCGTAAGCCGACTCGACCTCTGCGGTAACCAGGTCCACCCCCCGGCGCATCAGCTCGACAAGCAGCGCTTCCTTGCTGTTGTAACGATAATACAGACTTCCGGGCAGCATATTGCAGGCCTCGGCAATCTCCTTGAGCGACGTCCTTTCAAAGCCTTTCTCACGAAAAAGCCGGGCTGCGTTAGACAAAACGTCGCCCTGGTCGCCCAGTTTGCTTGCAGGAGTCATCTGTCTGTTAACCATGGCTTAAACATCTCCTCAGCAAGCCAGCTATTTGTTCATCAGAGCGGCAACCACCTGACTCATTGCATTGGTGGTGCGCCATCGCACGGGTGGCGTGCCATTTGCCACAACAGATTCTTGACATTTGGTTGGTTAACCAACCAAAATCCAGCAACAATGTTATTCGGAAGAAACTGACATGGCAATGACCTATCAAAATCAGCTGTTTCCCCCCACTTCCACCCCTGCGCGAAATGCAAACCGGGGTGGGCAGATCTGATGACGGAGTCGAACAGAGCTCAGCACAGTGACGCTGTGACGACGGCGTGGCAGTTCACCGAACAGGTTCCCCACGGCAGGGATCTGGGTATGCAGGTTGTCTCTGTCGATAAGGGCCAGGTCTGTATGCGCCTGACCCCACAGCCATGGATGTTCGCCGAAGAGGATACAAAAGAAATCTGCACCAGCGTGCTCTACTCACTGGCAGACTCCGCCGGAGGCCTGGCGGTATTTGCGGGGGCCCTGGAGCTGATGCCCATTGCCACGCTGGATCTGCGCATGGATTATCTGCGGCCTGCCAGCGGCGACCGTGCCCTGGTAGCGGTGGCCACCTGTCGTCATTTAACGGACGAGGTCGCGTTCATCCATTGCGACATCCTCAGCGAGAGTGACAGTGAGCTGTTAGCGACGGCAAGCGCCACCTTCATGCGCAACACCCAGGGCCAGCAATTTCAGGCCGGTGGACGAAAAAAGGAGGGCGCATGAGTACGACTGGCGATTCGGCACAACCCATCTCAGGCCCTTCCGAAAGCGGGCAAGAAAGCGGGAAAGAATGTTCCGACTGGCAGGCCCTGCTGGAGCGCACTCCCTACGCACGGCACCTTGGTCTTGAGGTTCAACGCGACGATGTAGGTCTAGTGGTTCATATGCCGTGTCGTGAAGCGCTGATTGGCAACTTTATGCTACCTGCTCTCCATGGCGGCGTGCTTGGCGCCCTGATGGAGCTTACCGCGCGGGTCGCTGCGCAACGCCAGGATACAGACAAACGTTGCCCACGCATTCTCGACAGCCACATTAACTACCTCCGCTCCGCGCAGGCCCGATCGACGTTCGCCAGCGCCGAAATTGTCCGGCAAGGCAGGCGGAGCAGCCTGGTCCGGGTGACCTGCTGGCAGGGCGATAAGCGCAAGCCGATCGCCAGCGGTCAGGTTCAGTTGTTGCTCCCGACAATGGCGGCCAAAGAAGCAGATCTTCATGGACAATAAGCACAACAACCCTGAACGCGACCAATTCCAGGCGCCGGATGGCGCGGAGATCGCCCTGTGGCGCTGGCCGCAATCCAAAGCGCGCCCCACGTTGCACTGGGCGCATGCAACGGGTTTCCATGGCCGCCTGTACCGCCCCCTCCTTGATGAGCTTGCCACGGACGTCAATGTCCTGGCCTGGGACATGCGGGGGCACGGGGCCAGCGCCGGTGCGGCGAACTTTTCGACATTCCGGGGCTGGGAAACCTACTATCGCGACATGACCGCTCTGCTGGATAGCCTGGATGAGCCGGTCTGGCTTGCCGGCCACTCCATTGGGGCCACCACCAGCATCATGGCCGCTGCCCGACGGCCAGACAAAGTGCTGGGCCTGATTCTGGCGGAACCCGTAATCATGGATCCGGGGCAGGGCCTGAGGTTGTGGCTGGCCAAGCTGCTACGCCAGTCACATCGGTTGTCACTGGCCGCCGGAGCCGCACGTCGGCGCCCGGTATTCGACTCGCACGCTGCTGCGTTGGACAACTATCGGGGCCGCGGTGGCTTCAAGACCTGGCCCGAAGCATGGCTGGAAGCCTATATCCAGCACGCCTTCGAACCGCAGGAAGATCAAGTTCAGTTGGCGTGTGCGCCGGAGTGGGAGAGCACCACTTTTGCCCATACCGAACACAACCCCTGGCCCGGTATTCGTCAGTTGCGGTGCCCGGTTATCGTGCTGGCGGCGGAACGCGGGTCAACCTTCTCGCCGGCCGCGCGAAAACGCCTGCAGATCCTGCTGCCTGAGGCTGACGTAAATGTCCTCGGCGAGGCGACTCATTTTCTGCCTATGGAGCGGAGGGAAACCGTTCGCGATGCCATCCTGCAACTTGTTTTGTCCGGCTACCGTGAGAGCTGATACTCAAATCTGGATTTTGCCAATCGGGACACCTGCCATGCGCTGTATGCTGACCCTGTTTATCTCGCTGCTCATGCTGTCTGGTTGTCAGCAGTCTTCGGAACCGCCCCCAGATGCCCGCGCCCCTATCCCCTGGGTAAAAACAGTTGAACTAAAGGACGCCGGCCCAACAGCGCAGAGATTTTCAGGAACCCTGCGAGGCCGCCACGAAGTTCCTCAGGCCTTTCAGATCGCCGGTCGGATTCAGCATCGTTATATCGATGCCGGTCAGCGCGTGGAAAAAGGCGACTTACTGTTCAAGCTCGATACACGGGACCTGGTGGCAGCCGCAGGGGTCGCCGCCGTGGATCTTAAGCGTGCAAAAGCGGCCCTGGCAATTGCCACCAATGAACTCCAGCGCCAGCAGCAACTTGTGGCGCATCAGTTTGTCAGCGAACAAACCCTGCAACGCCTTGAGTTGGCAGAGCGTGAGGCGCGCAGCCAGGTGCAAACCGCTTCTGCACGCAATCAGCAGGCTCAGAATGCCCTGGGGTATGCGGAACTGAAAGCCGCCCATGCAGGCGTGGTCACTGAGGTCATCGTTGAACCTGGCCAGGTTGTGGGTGTCGGACAAACCCTTGCCGTTCTGGCCGAAGATCAATCGCTGGAAGTCGAGGTTTTTTTACCAGAGGGCAGTAACCCGTCCATGCGCGGTTATGTCCCTTTACCCAATGGCGAACAGCTTGCTGTGAGCTTGAGAGAGATTGCCGGGGCTGCCGACCCCGCAAGCCGGAGCTGGCGTGCCCGATACAGCCTGGAGGGGCCCTACCCCTCGTCTTTAACCCTGGGGTCGGTGGTGAGTGTGCGGTTAGCGCAGAAGCAAACCGCCCCCAGCCATCGCGTACCGCTGGGTGCCCTGGATGAGAGAGGGCAAACGCCGCAGATCTGGTTGGTTTCCGACGGCACGGTAACGCCCCTGGCGGTCGAGGTGATCGATCTGGGTGAGGAGTATGCGAAGATCAAGGTCGACATCAAGGCGGGAACGCCCATCGTCGCGTTGGGGACACACCTGCTCACGCCTGGCATGGCAGTGCGGGAGCTGGTTCAATGAGCTTACCGAATCTTTCCGCGCTGGCAGTGCGCGAGCGTTCGGTCACCCTCTTTTTTCTTTTGCTGTCCGTTGTTGCCGGTTTCTACGCGTTCTCGTCCCTGGGTCGGGCGGAAGACCCTGCGTTCACCGTCCGGGCGATGGTGGTTTCTGTCGTCTGGCCAGGGGCAACCCCCGAGGTGCTGCAGAACCAGGTCGTGGATCGTTTGGAAAAGCGAATCCAGGAGGTGGTGTATTTCGATAATATTGAGACAACCATTCGGCCCGGGCAGGCCGCCATGGTTATCCGATTCCTGGATTCTACTCCGAGTGAAAAAGTGTCGGACCTCTTCTATCAAGTCCGCAAGCGCATGCTCGATGAGCGACCCAACCTCCCCCAGGGTGTGATCGGCCCCATCGTCAACGATGATTTCGCGGATGTGTATTTCTCCCTGCTGGCGCTGACGGCACCCGGGATGCCAATGCGTGAACTGACCCGCGAGGCAGAATCGATACGGGATCGCCTGCAACGGCTGCCCGGCTTGCAAAAAGCACAGCTCCTGGCGGAGCGTCCTGAGCGGGTGTATCTCGAATTTGATCAGGACCGGCTCAACAACCTCGGTTTGTCGGCAGAAGAGGTGTTGCAGGCGATAGAGGCCAACAACCGTCTTCAGCCTCTTGGCTTTGTTGATCTTGCCGGCCCGCGGGTTTATGTCCGCAGCAACATCGACCTGTCTGACCTTGAGCGCCTCACCTCAGTACCTCTCCGTATCGGCGACCAGCTTATTACCGTATCTGATCTGGCCGAGGTGCGTTTAGGGTATGAAGATCCTTTGAGCTACATCGTCCGCTCCAACGGTGAGGATGCGATCCTCCTGGGTGTGGTCATGCGTGCGGGTGAAAATGGCCTGGAATTTGGCGCGCGGCTGCGCGAGTTTGTCAGTACCGAACAGGGCAGGCTGCCGCTGGGAATGTCAATACAGACCCTGACCGATCAGGCGGAAGCCATCACTCAGGCGGTTGATCTTTTTCAGGTCAAGTTTCTGGTTGCGTTGGTCGTGGTGATGGGGGTTAGCATACTGGCGATCGGTCTGCGCGCGGGTTTGGTGGTGGGCATTGCGATTCCTGTGACCCTCGGCCTGACTTTCTTGTTGATGAAAATGGCGGGCATAAACCTGGACCGCATCACCCTGGGTGCGTTGATTATCGCACTGGGTCTGTTAGTGGACGATGCGATCATCGCCATTGAAATGATGATCGTGAAGATGGAGAGCGGCTGGGACCGGGTACGGGCAGCCAGTCATGCCTGGAGCGTAACCGCCGCGCCCATGCTGTTCGGTACGCTGGTGACGGTGGCCGGATTTGTCCCCATCGGATTTGCCCAGTCCGGAGTGGGAGAATACACCGGCAACATCTTCTGGGTGCTGGCTTTTTCGTTGTTGATTTCCTGGGTGGTGGCGGTAACTTTTACGCCTTATTTGGGCGTCAAGCTCTTGCCCGATTACACCGGGCATATGGGCCAGGACCTTTACCAAAGCGCGTTTTATCAGCGGTTGCGTGGGGTGATCACAGCGTGTGTTCAGTACCGGAAAACCGTCGTTTTTATCACAGTGGGTTTGCTGGCGATCAGTGCTTTCGGGATGGCAACCCAGGTGCAGAAGCAATTTTTTCCCAGTTCTGATCGCCCCGAAGTTCTGATCAGTGTCTACGCTCCGCAGGGGAGCGCTATTGCCACCACGGATCAAAGTGTCAGACGCCTGGAAGCGATTCTGATGGACATGCCGGAGGTGAAAAGCCTTTCCGCTTACATCGGTGCCGGTGCGCCCCGATTCTTCGTATCGGCCAACCCCGAGCAGCCGGACCCGGCATTTGCCAAGTTGATTGCCATTGGGCAGGACGTTAAAGGGCGCGATCGCATCATCTCGGCGCTGGAAACCAGAATCGCGGCGGGTGAATTTCCGGAGGCACGAGTGCGGGTGACGCGTTTGCTGTACGGTCCCCCGGTGGTCTGGCCGGTCAGTTTTCGTGTGCTGGGTCCGGAATCCGATCAACTCAGAGAGATCGCGCACCAGATCCGCACTCTCATGACCGGGCATCCGAACATCGTCATGCCGCATCTCGA
Organism: Marinobacter sp. 1-4A; assembly: GCF_016597725.1. Classification (GTDB taxonomy): domain Bacteria; phylum Pseudomonadota; class Gammaproteobacteria; order Pseudomonadales; family Oleiphilaceae; genus Marinobacter. Next base: position 1,548 of record NZ_VCGY01000015.1, on the reverse strand, counting down.
ATGGGATGAGCGTGTGCCCACTCTCTATCTTGATATGGATCCGGAAAATCTGGGTTGGATGGGCCTGACTCCGGCAGAGGTTGCCCGGCAACTGCAGTTCCAACTCCGCGGAGTGGCCGTCACCGAACTGCGCCAGGGCATAAGGAGCGTTCAACTGGTGGCGCGTAATGCACGTGGCGAAGTGATCATGCCGGAAGATCTTGAGATCAAAACCCGCGACGGCCGCAAACTTTCCGTACAGCAACTGGGCAAGTGGCAGGTTCGTTACGAGGACCCCGTCATAAAGCGTTACAACCGTGACCCCTTCCTGGCCGTTCAGGCCGATGTAGAAGGTGCCCAGCCACCGGATGTCACCAAGGAGATATGGAGTGCGATGACGGGCCTGCGCGAACAGTTGTCGGAGGGTTACCGTATTGAAATCGGCGGTACGGTGGAACAATCAGCCAAAGCCAATGCTTCAATCCAGACATTACAACCGGTGATGTTGGCGTTGATGCTGATCTTTATCATGCTTCAGATGCGTTCCTTTATCGGCACATTGACTGTTCTTGCCACCGCGCCACTGGGGCTGATTGGGGCTGTGCTGGCTTTGCTGCTGTTTAATCAACCCTTTGGCTTTACCGCGCTGCTGGGGCTGATTGGCCTGGGCGGCATCCTGATGCGAAATACCATGATTCTGACGCAGCAGGTGCAGGACAACTTCAAAGCAGGAATGGCTGCCCGGGAAGCCGTTGTCGAAGCGGCAGTCCAACGTGCCCGCCCCGTGGTACTCACCGCCCTGGCGGCCGTTCTGGCGTTTGTACCTCTGACCTTTGACCTGTTCTGGGGGCCGCTGGCTTATGTCCTTATCGGTGGCGTGGCGGTCGGCACTCTGATCACGCTATTGTTTGTGCCGGCGCTTTATGCCCTTTGGTTTCGATTAAAGAACGAACGCTGAGATTAGATCGGCCCCACAGTTTAGACTGGTTCAGGCATCCCAAAGCTAGCTGAAACCCCTGACCTGCACCCAGCTTCCTTTCCATGTGATCGTCTGGCGTCCGTGATTTGCTCCATCAATTAGGCTGTATGAAGCATAAGTGATTTGCTCGTCGGCCCTGAGCGGAGGCTAACTTGAATGTCCGCTTTTGTTTAAAAGCAGACAGCGGGCACAAACATCACTCGTCATAGCGATTCAGTTTAATCATCCAGCCATCACTCCCGTCAGGCCTAGCTGACCACAACGAAGTGCCCCGTGAACAACCAGTCGAAACGGATCTTTCTATAATGCCCAAGAAACTGACAGCGTCCCAAAGCTGAAGTTGTCTTTATGACGCTCGTTTTCGCTGGTCGTGGCACGCAGTGTGACGGAGGCCAGCAGGTGATCCCACTGCCCGGTAGCGCCCAGACCGAGCTGACCAATCAGAGGCCCTTCGTCAAAACGATAAGCCCCGGCATTGTCGTCAATATAGGAATAGCCTACATACTCCACGCCCAGCCCCACATACACAGACCAGCTACTGCCTGAATCTTTGAAAGAGCCCGGCAGGGCGATGGTTGAAGAGGTGCCTG
>NZ_VCGY01000014.1 GCF_016597725.1 Marinobacter sp. 1-4A | reverse complement strand
AATTATATGATCCAAACGAAGGGAGAAAACTACCCTCACAAAATAGATCACCATCTTTCTTGATAGTGAAATTTTCTTCTGTTATTTGAAGCTGAAATTTATTCATATTTGCCTAACGCCATGGTAAGCCGCCGGGACGGAGCGCAGCGCAGTACCGGTCGGCTTCACCTACTGGTTAAGTTGCAGCCAAGTCCGAGATCATGCTCTTGATCGACTCAATTTCAGCGTCGCGATCCGCTGCTTGGCAGTTGTATGTGATGAATAGAGCAGTTGGACCGTTGGCAACATACCAGAATTGCCAAAATTCATTGTCCGAACCAAATGCTAAAGTGAAGCCCTTGAAGTCGCCTGCGTCAGCTTCAGTTAATTTAGCCCCGGCCTCTATGTGCTCTTCCGCCAACCCTCTTAAGTCAGCTTCCGTGACAGTTCCTTCTTTGGAATAGCTACTGATCTGGAGCGCCCCTACGCCTTCCGGGTGAAAAACGAGAGAGCAATCTTCTTCATGCTCTCCTACCCACTCGGGCAACAAATTGATTCGCCAGCTTGGTCCATCGAACTGATTCATAATTTTTGCAACTTAACGCCGTGGCTTTGCGGCGCACCGGAGCACCAGCGTAGGGGCGTCCGACAACAGCCGATTGTTAAGAGGCCGGCCCTTGGATTTTAAGCCAACCTTGGTGTTCGCAGTAATTGGCGAAGCCCACGTAGTTTTCATTGATCCACATTTCACTGGGATGATCATGAAAGCCCACGATTCCAACACCCCGATCCCGAATCTCTAAATTCTTGCAGTTGCGAATGCCCTTTTGAGTGAGCCTACCCCGCTCTGAGAAGTCGGTAACCACGTCATTATCAACTACCACGCAGGGCTCGGACGCGATCTCTATCGCGTGCAGGCAAATACTTCGATAGTTCTTGGGGAGCACCGGAATGAGCCTGAATGATCCTTTTTGTTTCCAGAACATGACGCCTCTTAACGCTGAATGTTAAGCGGCGCCTGCGGAGCGCAGCGTAGTAGGCGTCCGGCGGACGGCCGCCAGGCCGGTAGCGAACTTGAACGATTGGTTATACATAAGGCTACCATCCCCACCAATGCCAAACCTTGGCTATACCGCGCCAGACACCCCCGAGAATAGACGGGAATAGTCGCGGGAGCAGCAACGCCAACACAGCAAAAACCAAGATACAGGAAATGAGGTAACGACTGCTAAGAAAGCCACCCCAGTAGACGGCCAACTCCAAATTGACCCAGAGCCAGACAAATGCTGCTGTTGGGATAGAGAAAAACAGCGATGCAAAAAGGCTGATCAACCTTGTTTCAATCGGCCCACCTTGGCCGCGATTCCTTGCCATGATCTATGAACATTCCTTGTGTATAACGCCAATGTTCAGCGGCGGCCTTTACGCAGCGAAGCGGAGAAAAGGCCGTCCGGTGGAGGCCCGACAGGGCCGTAACAAACTGAAACGTTTTGTTAGCAGTTCCTTATCATTGCACGACCATATTGCTTGGTGGATTCGGACGCATCTTATTCATATGAATGAGCGATTCCAAGTACAGCTTGGGCAACTGAAAGTCAGTTTCCGGCACTATAAGCCCTGCAGCCAAGGCAACATTATTCACGAAGTTAATACAGTTATTAGAAAGCAAATTGTATTTCAATTCACCTTTCAGCTCTTGCTGCTCCCATTTATTTAAAATTTCTTTTGTGGAGTCATATACGTCTTTCTCAATGGAAAGCAGCAAATGGTTATTCACTTGTTTGCTTGGAGCATTGAATGCTTCATTAAGAATGTTCCCGTTCACGTCTTTGAATACTCCCCAAGCTGCCTTTCCATCTTGGGGGTAGAATCCATACGCTTCTCCGGTGGACATCTGTTTTTCGTAGTCTTCAACTCCCCATGCGACATATGCGTGGCCTGGACCAACTCCGTCACTTTCGCGAGAAATAAAAGCAAGAAAGTATTTGCTCTCGTCCTCCACATCAGAATTTAAGCTGCTACCCTGATCGCCAAAACCCAAGATGGGTGTAATGGAAATCAGGAGCAAAATAAGCAATCTCATACGGTTCTCCTTGTCTCGCTTTGAACCATAGTACTGCTAACGCTGATGGTAACCGGCGCCGGAGCGCAGCGGAGGGAACCAAAAGCGCTATGCTTTTGGTGTCCGGTTGACTGCTTGGTTAGGTTCGAGTCCTATATGACAAACAACCACACCTGCGATGAAGGCAGCCATCCAAATGTAAAACCCCACACCGAGGCCAATTATTTCCGTACCAGAGCCTTCGTTAAACCACCATTCGTCTGCCAAAAACGACAGCAGCCCAAGCACTATTGCGAAAATGTTTGCTACGAGAGCCTTACCGTATACACCCCTTGAGATCTGCGAAAGAGCAAAGAAAAAGGCGATATTAGCAAACCAAGCGAAGTCAAAAGTCAGAAATCCCCACCACCCCGAGAGTAAAACCTGGATCCCGAGTAGGGGCTCACGATGCTCGAAAATTAAAGCAGGAAAAAGGAGCGATAGTCCAAATAACGCAATACAGAGGCCTTTTGCTCGAGTTCTAAAGTCCAATTTCATCATAAAGTACAAAACCTAACGCCTGGCTTTGCGGCGTGCCGGAGCGCCAGCGAAGGCGCGTCCGACAACAGCCATTGGTTAGGTCTAGACATGTACGAGCAATGCTGGTGCATACGCGGACCAATAAAGAGCCACTGTACCCGCGAAGCTCACGGAAATTGCGGTCAATGGCAACCATTTGGTTGCGCGGAACAGTGCTGAAAAGGCCAAGCCTAGACATAAAATAGGCAATACCACCCACCACTGAATCGTACGGAAAACGAACTGCGAATAGGCCGTTTGCTCTACACCAAAGCTATACCAGAGTTGCGTAAATGACTTGGCAGCCTCCGGTTGGTTTAGCACATAGATAAAGTAGGACTGCGCAAACACAAAGAAAAGAATGAACAACCAAAAAAACAGCTTCTTCATACGATGACCTAACGCCGCGCACAACGGCGCGAGCTTGCGAGCGTCCGGCCACCGCTTGCGGTGGCGTATTGGTGCGCCTTGTTAAAAGTTTGCACGGCTATCACTCCACGTCACTGTCTTCCATTCTGCCAGTTCATCAGGAAACTTATTTATGTAGACCAATGAATCTGTCGACAGGTTGTCATGTTTAAGCGGGTTAGCGAGCATATTGGCCAATTTGTTGGCCGTGTCATTAATTGCAGCATCAGCCGCCCTACTTGGATTCAGCCTGAGAGCTATGCGAGCCTTGTAAAACGATAGCCTGTCAATTTGGTTCTTCCATTCGTTAGGATCAGTCTTGTGCAGCCTTGGATTAGTAGCAAGGCTAGAACTAAGGGCAACAAACGCTGCTAGGTCATCTGTCATGAGCTGGATACGATTGATAGCTTCGGTTGTTCGTGCCGTTTGATTGATCTGCCACCGCGACACCAATGGCCCAACTACCACCGCTAGTAAGGCTACAGCCGCAGCAGCCCATGATGCCAGATTGCTGGATTCAGAGACGACGTACATTACTTCCCCTTGATACTTTTAACGCCTTGCTCACCGGTAAATTAGGAGCGCAGCGAGTAATTTATCCGCGTGCAGTAACTTGTTATGCTATACAGCAAGTGCTTGAGATACCTAGGTAATCACTCGCCATTAAAATTATTAACAACTCGGTCTATCTCGACGCCTATTGAACTAGATTTATTACTATATGATAAAAATTTACATTGAATTTTCTCTCTCTTACCCTCAATGTCGACGGCTTTGGATACTAAATGCTTTATATCGTCGACTATTGATTCGAAGCCTTTTTTATCTAGCAAGAGCTTAACATAGTCTGAGTAATGTCCGGGTTTTACCGTTGTCCAAATCAGCCCTCCCGAACCGCTATATACTCGCCAGCCAACTACATATTTGAGCTGCTCTTCAATTAGCGTAACCGTCGATTTCCACTCAGCCTCAGACAGTCCAAGACTCAACTGCTTTTCCAAATTGGTTTTCAGTTCACTTAATCTATTCTGAGCCGCCGTCGATCTTGGGTTTTTAATTGCACGGTTTATTTTAGGTGGGCTTCGAAGTGCATCTATTTTTGAGAACCAAGAAGTTAATTTCTGGAGGTGTTCGTCTAATTTTAGCTGTATATCATCCAACTCTGCTAACGATGTATCCAAATAATCGCGCTCTAATTGAGTGATTTCTTGTGGTAAACGTGCTTCTTTTACAGCCAAGGCATAGAATGCATACCAGTCAACGAGCTCTTTCTCCGCTAAGGAGCTTTCTTCATTGACGTATGCTGAAGCTGAAAGCAGCATCTCAACTGCCTCCTCTGCTCTCATATCATAAAGAAGAGTTTTCGCACGCTCGCCAATTTGCGCTAGCTTATCCATTTATTCTCCCTGCATAACGCTTGCAGCATGCGCGCCCACGAAATGGAGCCGAAGGCGCAATGTAGTGGGCGTCGCCGTGCCTGCACTTGTTAGCACCGGGCACTATTGAGTTGGCATTAACTCCGCTCGTCTTTCAAAACTTGGATAGATTCCGTTTAACAGCTCAAGGATTTTGTTGAGCAGCAAAACCAAGTCTTCTTCAGCGCCGTCCTCGTACCTAGGAGCCGAACGCGGAATCCGATGCAGTCTATGGAGCGGGTTATGACACGTTGTGAAAACTACATCTCTTACCGCACACCATTGCCCATGTGCGTATGATGAGGGCCAGGAATAGTAGGCATCATATACATCCTTACATCCCGCCACCTGAGACATTTTTCGGAGATCAATGTTTGCCCAGTTACCCAGATTGATATCTTGGAAATCCATATACATGTCTTCATTGGCCAATGCTTCCACACTTTCCTTATTGAGGTAGCCTGGTTGATTTTCCAAAATTTCTTCTAACTTTAAAAAAGTTAGCTTTGCTTGGCCTGCACCATAGGCTCTATAAACATCCCAAAGTTTGCTGTCACCAACAGAAATGAGATAGCTAAATGTAATGTAAAGCTCTGCTAACATTCTAAGGGCTAGCTTTGCTGTTAGTAGCTTTCCCGAAGAAGCCAACCCCTCTTGAGTTAAAGCCAAAGCGTAGAAGCAAAACCCAAAAGAAGCATCGCGCTTTGGCTGGACATGAGTAAATTCATCAGTGTCAGAGAAATGATCTGCTAGGTCGCTCCAAACACTTCTAATTTCTGCTAGCGTCCTGGGTAAATCGTAACTTGCTGTGGGTTTTTCAGGGGGCGGCGTGAAGCACTCCGTTTTTTTCTTACACTCATTCCAGAACTGCTTAGACCATTCCTTTTTCGGAGCTGAATACCCCTCATTCATGACTCCGCTACCAAACTGCATCTCCATAGCTCTGATCGATGGCCTAACTTTCCGTTGATCTTCATAATAAGGATATTCGGTAAATTCCCTGAACTGCTCTTCATTTTGAAGGTGCAGTTTTCCCGAGTTCACGATGGGGATCATGTAAGCCCAGCGGCAATCTGTTGATTCTTGAGATTGATGATCAAGCAGAACGAGAACAGCGTCAGCTAGCTGAGTCCATAGCTCGTTTTGATTTTCAGAAGCAATACCAAGATTTCCATGCCATCTTTCTACTAATGGTAGGCCATCAAATAACACTAATGGTTTAAGTGCATCGACAACCCCATCCTCCTCAAAAAGTACGTCAAAGAACCTATCTTGAAGGTCAGAATCTAAAGTTGATAAACCGTAAAGTCCAACTCTAGGTAGCTTGCAATCTCTGTCTTCTGTTTCGCGAAAAGCATTTCCGACGTGAAGCCCTATATTTCTAAAAACCTCAATCGCTTTTTCTCTTCCGATACCATTAATCAATAGTGCCCCCCAAACCATGCAGGGCAGCCTCTCATTCATCCATGACATATAGCTCGCATTGGGAATTTGATTGAAAGGAGCAACTAGCCTGCTCCCCTCTTTCTTATGGGAAGCAATTCGACCTTGTTGGCTCTTGGAGCTCTTGGCTTTTTTTCTCTTGCGAGACATAAAGTTGGGTCCCTCTGATATTAAGTGCTAACGCTGAGCTTAGCGGCGCCCTTGTAATGGAGGCGAAGCCGCAATGAAAAGGGCGTCCGGCGGCCATCGGCCGCGTACTACAGCGACTGGTTAGTGGCAGGTAATGACACTGCCGGCTCCCTGGCACTGACCTTGACGGCCTACTCCGTAACCCGGCACCGACATGAGCCGATGCACTCTGTTTGAAACACCGCCAACGATGCGGTGAATGAACCTGAACTCAAAGGTAGCAGATCCGGACGACGTTTTCGGCGGACGGCCCCACACGGTGAACACCGAATTTCCTGCCACAACTCTTGCTAACTGAAGCAACCAAGCCGGACGCGGATTCTGACGGCCTTGGTGCTCAACAGACTATGCGGGTTTGGCAACCAAGCACGGCACCAAGGCCACTGGCACACTGCAGCCTAAAAGGACCGAAGCCACAGCCACTAACGCCAGCCAGCATGCGCGGCTACGGAATGGAGGCGAAGCCGCAATGTAGTAGACGTCGCCGTGCCTGGCCTTGTTATATTTCGATTCTTGTTTCGAGGAATGACAGGTACTTTGGGTCATCTTCCATAAAGACCTCCATTCCCCCTCCCATGTATGCCCTAGTCAACTCGTCAGCTGCTTTCTCTAAATTCTCTAATTCGAAGTACGCTTGGCCAAGCCTCAGGTGAACATATGGGTTACCTAAACCACCAGGGCACTGAACTGCATTAAAAAAGCACTTCATCACCTTTTCAAAATTGCCGGTGTAGAAGTGCGTATCACCAATGGCAACATATATCCATGTAGACGCTTCCCAGTCAGATCTCTGATCAGGAAGCAACTTTAGCGCCTCAATGTATTTGGCACGAGCCTCCGCAAATAATTTTTGACCGGCAAGATCATCACCTTCTTTACACAGAAGCTTGATCTTTGCATGCAGATCAGGGGCTAGCTCTGGACTCATTGAAGCCTCGATACTCGTGAAATATAACGCCGCGAAGCACGCGCGGTTACGGAATGGAGGCAAAGCCGCAATGCAGTAACCGTCGCCGTGACTTGCCTGGTTAGACTTTCGACCTACCATGCACCTGCCGCTGGCAAGCTACGAATTCGCACTGCCCGATATAGCATCGTAGCACTGAAAATGAACGCAATTCCGTTCGACATCAGCGCCGGTAGTGAGCCCACAATTATGTTGTGGCCGATCCAGGCCAACAGCGCCAGAATCAGTAGCCCCCTTTGCCTGACTTCATTTAGCTGATAATTGGCTACGCATACCAGCAACAATACCAGCGCTGAAAACAGCGAGCTTCCGCCCTGCCAAGTAGCGTAACAGATCAAAGGAGACAAGCCCCCGGACACTAGATAAACCAATTTGAACTTCGGATAAAGTCCAAGGGGGACAGCAAGCATTGCCTGCACACCGGCCACGAGCATGATTAAGGAGCCGGTGACAGAACCCATAAAATGGAAATGTGCAGCCATAAACCCGCACGCTACGGTTTGTCCGAGCAGCAAGTATGAGCGGCGACGCATCATTATCCAGATTACGTTCGCCAATAGACCAGCGTACCCAAAAACCGTGGTCCAATCCCAGAATACCTCTACACCGTCCATGGCAACTTCCTATAAATCTAACGCGAAGCTTAGCGGCGCCCTTGTAATGGAGGCGAAGCCGCAATGTAAAGGGCGTCCGGCGGCCATCGGCCGCGTACTACAGCGCCTTGTTAAAATTTCCCGATCAGGCCAGCTTGAAGTACACCAACGCCCCAACTGGAATCACAACGAAAAAGTACAGGGTAAGGCGAACCCAATCCCTGGCCATAGTCCAGATGAACGCTGGCAAAAATACGTAAACGCCCAAGCCAAGGTAGAAAGACCACAGAACTACGGCGACGTCTGCAACCCTTGCAGCCAAATTATTCCCTGTGGCGGCATAGGAAAACATCACGATCGCAACAACCGCGGTAAATATGCAAAGACCCCTCGCCCAAAGGCGGAAAACTCTATCTGCTGTATCGCTCATCTAAACTTTTAACGCGAAGCTTAGCGGCGCCCTTGCAATGGAGGCGAAGCCGCAATGAAAAGGGCGTCCGGCGGCCATCGGCCGCGTACTACAGCGACTGGTTAGTGGCAGGTAATGACACTGCCTACTACATGGCACTGACCGTGACGGCCTACTCCGTAACCCTGCACCGGCATAAGCCGATGCACTGTAATTGAAAACACCGCCATCGATGCGGTGAACGAACCTGAACTCAAAGGTAGCAGATCCAGACCGAGTTTTCGGCGGACAGCCCCACACGGTGAACACCAAAACCGCTACCAACGCCACCGCCTGCTAAAGCAACCAAACCGAACGCGGATTTTGACGGCCTTGGTGCTCACCAGATTATGCGGGTCTGGCAACCAGGCCCGGCACCAAGGCTACTGGCACGCCGCAGCCAAAAAGGACCGAGGCCACAGCCACTAACGCCTTGGTTTAGCGGCGGCCCGACAGGGGCGTCCGGTGGAGGCCGCAGGCCGGAACGAACTACAACAACTTGTTAAAAACTCCCGAAGACATCCTGGTACCAGAACTTGTTTTTGTCCTTGAACCACGACTCATTCTCGGGAGTACAAAGCGCTGCGAGAGGCTTTGCTGACAACCTGTAGCGCTCCAAGATAGCTAGCAAATCTCTCATGGCTTGCTCGTCCACCTCTGATTCTTGGATATGCAGATAGCCGCGGTCGATGCTTTTGATGCATGGGATTTCCTGCGCCCAAGTAAAGAAGTGATCCTCGTCGAGCTGTGAATAATAGACCACTGGCTGCGTATCAATTTTGAGCACCGTTCCCTCTGATTTTTAACGCTTGGCTTTGCGGCGTGCCGGAGCGCAGCGTAGGCGCGTCCGACAACAGCCTCTGGTTAAATACACTTGCATGCGCACAACCATACGCATACCCTATTACTAAGTGTGTTACTGCAACTGGAGGCTACAATGGCCGATCTATACAACATAACCGCACCAAAAAAAGCCGCAAATTTGTCGGTTAACAGCGACTTGCTGAAAAAGACACGCGCTCTGAACATTAACCTGTCTGCGACCCTTGAGCGAGCATTGAAAGAAGAATTAGCAAAGCGCAAGGCTGACCAATGGGTAGAGGAAAACCGGACAGCAATCAGAAGCTACAACGAGTTCGTCGAACAGCACGGCTGTTTCGGGGACGAATTTCGGGAGTTTTGATGGCTCAGTTCGACGTTTACCCAAACCCCAGCAAAACCAGTAAGACGCATTACCCATACTTAGTGGATATTCAAAGCCCCCTTCTGACAGATCTCGCTACTCGTATTGTCATCCCACTGGGTAAGCGCGCGGCTTTTGGTAGCCAAGCCATGCAAGGCCTCACACCAGAAATAACCTTTGCAGACCAGGAACTGCTGTTGCTGACACCTCAAATTTCTTCAGTGCCTGAAAAACAGCTGAAGAATCCAATTGGCTCCCTATCGCATTTCAGGGACCAGATTGTTGGAGCTCTGGATCTCGCAATCACTGGCATTTAACGCTTAGCGCACCGGTGACTTTGACGTAGCGAAGCGGAGACAAAGGCATCCGAGTGCCGCGCCTGGTTATGTTTGATATTCGATTTCTACGGCCGACTCGTCTCCACAATGAATGAAGAGTTCCCCTTTCGCTGAATTTGAAGATGAAAACTGAAACCAACCACGGCCAGACTTTTCACGACCATCATCATTTCCAGACCAAGAAAACTCGACTCGCCCTCCATCATCTGGAATGCGGTAGTCGATTTGGCCCTCAACTGCTCCGAATACAAAAAAGCCGAGGCCATCTTCATCGAACTGGAAGTATCCGGGCTCGATAAGATCAACAAAGTCTTGATCCCACATTTCCATCCACTTAATTCGCCAGCGTCCAACGACTTTACTCAAACTACCTCCTTAAAACATAACGCGAAGCTTAGCGGCGCCACGACAGTGGCGTCCGGTGGACGGCCCTCGGGCCGGGAACGTACTACAGCGACTGGTTAGCTGAGAAGCACCGGCGGGCGACATACCCAGATCCTTGGCAACCAGCATGACCGCCTGCTCCGTTGCTTTGTGCACAAGCTCTGGACGATGCACTCCGATTAAAAACACCCGCACTGATGCGGAAAGTGAACCTGAACTTCAGATTAGCAGGTAAGCAAGGAACCAAGTTTCGACGGACACCTGGTTCCGGCAAACACTAACCTTTATACCAACGCCGCTGGCTTATTTTGGCTACCCACTCGACGCGGGCGGGTTCCGACGGCCTTGGCAAACCACCGGAATTGACGGATTTGCTACCAGTTTACGGCCAAGGCCAATACCACCGAGCCAACCAAAAGGCACAACGCACTACCCAGCTAACGCCAGTGGTAATGGGTGACAACGGAGCGCAGCGTAGTTGGCATCCCGTTGACCACCTTGTTGGGCTTTGCCGCCATTATCAGGGTCTGAGTTTTTCGTATCTGGCATCGAGTTTCTGATACCCAGTACCTATTGCCCCACAAAAATGTCGAGACCATGAAGCTAAAAATTGCCTTTCCAACTCCTTGTCCCGGCGCTTCTTCAATAAAATAGCCACACGTAGTGGTGAAGCCGGTGGGGGTGCCTCACCAGTTTTTAGGTACTCTTTGAAAAACTCTATGGTTAATGCCGCATGGAGTCTCAGGTCATCCTGATTGTCTTTGACCAGTGATTTTTGCCAAAGGTTATTAAGGACACTTTCCTTCCTCTCCAGTTGCCTTTTCTCGATGGCCTTAACTTGAGCCTGCTGGACACTCTCTGGAGCGAGGAAGTCAATCTTCTGACTTTCTCGGTGACTCTGATATAGACGGTCTTGCTCTTTCTTCGATAAGGGGTCAGTTTTATTCATCAGATCAATGAGATCTGTAACAGTTTCGATCGTTTGACTATCCATGATATCCCCAAGCTAAAGAGCCCAACGCTGAGGTAACCGGCGCCGGAGCGCAGCGGAGGGAACCAAAAGCGGTACGCTTTTGGTGTCCGGTTGACCGCATGGTTAGGAGAGCCTGCCACCGCGGAACAACTCCTCTACCAGTGGCTTAGTATATTTCTCGACCGGATCAATTGCCGATGGGTCACCTTGATGGTGGTATTCACCTTCGTCAAAAGCACGATAGATTTCATATGCTGGCTCAGGAATGTTTTTATCCTCACCGAATACTGGCGGCGTCGTCATGAATCCCCAAAGGTAGTTCATTGCCCCGTCACAAAATTCATAGGTGAGGCGTTCCTCGTAAAATCCTTTAGCAACCCAAACCGCGTAATCATTGCAAAATTGCTCGGGCATAGTTCTAGTGGCCGTGCAGAACTCGAGGATTGTCGAGTATTCCGGCTCTGTGCCGCGAGTTGCAGCCGCTTTGATGAGGGCTTCAAGGTTGATCACTCAAGCTCCTAACGCCAAAAATAAGCGGCGGCCCGACAGGGGCGTCCGGTGGAGGCCGCCAGGCCGGAACGAACTTGATTGACTTGTTAAAAGCTATCGCAGGCCACCCAAAGCCATGAGGGCAACAAACGATACCAGCCTGCCAACGATGACCATCAAAATAATATCTGGCCAGATACTGGCTTTGCTGAACTTTTTGAGAAGCACAAAAAGCACAACGATTGATAAGATCCAGCCTGCGGTCGGAACCAAAGCAACAGCGGCAGCTCCACCCGCTGCAATTACGGTTTCACTCAAAGCTAAATCTACAGATGTGATTTTTGCGGCAAGCCACAAAACCACACCGCCAATTAAGGCATCCAGAACGACAACTACCAACTCATCCATGAGGTTTATCCTTACCTTTTAACGCTTGCAGCATGCGCGCCTACGAAATGCAGCCGAAGGCGCAATGTAGTAGGCGTCGCCGTGCCTGCACTGGTTATGTGAACTCACCCCCGCCATTTTCTGAAAACCTCCTCCACTTGGCCCTTTGAAGCTGTAACCCACTGGGCAAGCTCTGCATCTTTGCGATGCGGATAGAAAATGAGGTTGGCAAAGGTATTGTTGATTACCAACCAAGAGTCATCATTACCACCCTCGCTTTCATCAAACTCATCAACGAAGGGGAACTGTTTTGCTACCTGACGAACAATTTCACGATCAACACCGAAAAGGGTGTGAAATTCCCAATCCTCGAAGAATTTACCGTCAGCGGCGGCATCCAAACATTGCTGAACGATTTTCAACTCAGCTTCTGTCAAATCAGATAGCGGCATTGGCTATACCCACATAACGCCAAGCTTAGCGGCGCCACGTCAGTGGCGTCCGGTGGACGGCCCTCGGGCCGGGAACGTACTACAGCGACTGGTTAGCTGAGAAGCACCGGCGGGCGACATACCCAGATCCTTGGCAACCAGCATGACCGCCTGCTCCGTTGCTTTATGCACAAGCTCTGGACGATGCACTCCGATTAAAAACACTTACCCCATTGATGCGGAAAGTGAACCTGAACTTCAGAGTAGCAGGTAAGCAAGGAACCAGGTTTCGACGGACACCGGGTTCCGGCAAACACTGACCTTTATGCCAGCACCACCGACCGATCTTGGCCACCCCACTCGACGCGGATTCTGACGGCCTTGGCAAACCAACAAAATGCCAGTTCGGCTACCAGTTTACGGCCAAGGCCAATACCACCGAGCCGCCCAAAAGGCACAACGCACTACCCAGCTAACGCTTGCAGCATGCGCGCCTACGCAATGGAGCCGAAGGCGCAATGTAGTAGACGTCGCCGTGCCTGCACTTGTTAGGAGTTCTCACTTACTGTGCCAATTGCGTGTCGAAGGCACTTCTTAAGCTCATCTTGTAACTTCGGTATTTGCTCTATATCCGCAAGAGCCTTATCTTGTTTGGCAAACATACGATCTAGCTGTTTATCACTGATATTCTGTCTATTTATCCGGTGTTCAGCCCCACGGTAGTCAGTTGTGCTAAAAAATGCTGTTCTATGAAAATCTCCGAAAATTTTCTCAATACTTTCAGGTAATAAAATTTGATGATCATCATAATACTTGATCAATTCTCGCCACTTTTCTAGAAAAGCTTCATATGACTCATCATGATCAGACCGAAACATGGCGTCATTGATTGTTTTTTGAAACACCACAATTAGCTTATAAAACTCAAGGATTGCTTCCGCTTGTTTTTCAAAGATTCCTCCATATTGAATTTGAAGCCTTATCCTTTCTTTTTCTAGCTCTGATTGATATTGAGATAGGGTCTGTTTTGCTTCTAGTTCAATTTTATTCTTAAAATCTTTTACATCCTTTTCGAGCCAGTGCTTGATTATAGACTTGCATAGGAATGCCAGTATTCCAAGGGCAAGAGTATTTTCAACTATAGCCTTGATTAATTCTTCGCTCATTGTCTATCCTGACTCCTAACGCTTGCAGCATGCGCGCCTACGGAATGAAGCCGAAGGCGCAATGTAGTAGGCGTCGCCGTGCCTGCATTGGTTAGAACTGTTGCTCATTATTAGTTGCACCACTGCCTCTCACAAGGAACGCCGTCATGATTCCCGTCCATTTTCGTATTGGGGCAATTTCTCAAGAAATAGGTCGCCTCGGCACACGACGTCATCTGAGAACAATACGTTCTCCCGTCACATCTGAATTGCTGGCTGGACACCTCTGGTATAGAAAAGCTTGGGGTTTCAGGCTCGGAAAAATTCAAATTGCTTAGATCGGGAGTTGCGGCTGTAACGGACGATACTCCACCGTTCGTATAGGCAAAAATCGCGATAATTAAAACGCCGAAGAGTTGTAGTTTGAAAGGGCCTTTAGCGTCTTGCCAGTGCACAATCACATAGATAAGCGCTACGGGTGCAATAAAAAAGACTGCAAGCCCCCAAAAAATTCCTGTTTTAAAAGCCGAAATTAGCAGACCGATTCCGCCAATGATGAATATTCCTAGACCAACATAAAAAACTACGTCACTCACTCGGTGTTCCTTTTTTAAGTTCTAACGCCCGGCTCACGCGCCGGTTTGGAGCCGCGAAGCGGCGGAAAAGCGGTCGCTGTGCAGCGGATTGTTAAAGCCTGCCCAGCCAGTACTGCGGGCGCCGCCGATCATGGGCAACGGCCAGAACCTGAAAACCATCAGGCCTCTCTCGGTAAACGATGGACAAGGGAAATCTGTGAAGGGGCGCTCTACGAATATCTGGTGGCAACTCGACTTGCCAGGCTTTTGGTGACTCGCCAACTAAATTGGCCAAGGCCTCAAATTCCTCTATGAAGGCACCACCCAATCCCGGAACTTTTGATTCGTAATAACCAACTGACTCCAGGAACTCGGCTTCCGCTGCCGGGTGAAAAGAATAGGTCATTTGATCAGTGCTCTAGCCTTCCTCATGACATCTTCACTAGACACAGCCTGAACTGTGCCATTGTCCAGCTCTTCGCCTCTACGTCGGGCCTCAAGTAACCAATCGGATCTGAGCTCTTCTTCTGAAGGAGACTCCAGACTCAATACCAGTCTCTGGATCAATTGGGCTCGCTCCTCTTTAGGGAGGTGCAGCGCCTCGTCTTCAATTTTCTGGAGATTCATGGACAAAACCTCTCGTTCACGTATCACCCAATTTTGACACGGATGGGTTCCAGGTGCCACGACTCGACTTTTCAGCTTTAACGCCAAGCTTAGCGGCGCCACGTCAGTGGCGTCCGGTGGACGGCCCTCCGGGCCGGGAACGTACTACAGCGACTGGTTAGCTGGGGGCATCGATAAAGCCCGATCTCTGGCAACCAACATCGCAGCCCACACCGGAGCCCTTGCACCCAAACCCGCCGATGCACTTTTATTAAAACCACCGCCAATGATGCGGTGAATGAACCTGAACATCAGAGTAGCAGGTAAGCAAGGAACCAATTTTTGGCGGACTGCCCCACGCCCCAAACGCTCATGTTACTACCATCACCACTGACCAATTGAGCTACCAACACCACGCCAAATTTGCGGGCCTTGGCAACCGCACCATGTTGTCGGATTTACTGCCGGTTCTCGGCCAAGGCCATCAGCACCCAGCCACCAAAAAAGTACCAAGCACTACCAGCTAACGCTGAGCACAGCGGCGACCTTGGAGTGGCGACGAAGGAGCCACGGAAAGGGCGTCCGGCGGCCATCGGCCGCGTACTGCTGCGACTTGTTATGGGCCAGGAGCACAACACCCTGACCCTTGTTGAATCGGTGGGCAAGGTACTGTGCCGTATGAACAAAAAACACAGCAGTCTCCATGCTTGGGCTTTAGTAAAACCTGGCAAGACTCACACTCGTAGAAATACTGGCATGAGTCGGTAGGCATGGTTTCCGTTTTCTGGTGGCCACAATGTGGACACTCGATTGTTGATTCCAAGACTACATCGACCATAGCTACGCCCTCCCGAAAGGTATGAATTTCAACCCCATCCGCGCTGGACTTGTCTCAGCACAGAATCTGACCAGGCCTATAACGCTTGCAGCATGCGCGCCTACGGAATGAAGCCGAAGGCGCAATGTAGTAGGCGTCGCCGTGCCTGCACTTGTTATGCAAGCATGCGTCATGCGGCCAAATTCCAGACCGATACAGCC
>NZ_VCGY01000013.1 GCF_016597725.1 Marinobacter sp. 1-4A | reverse complement strand
GCAATACACCTACGTTCTCGCCTGCACGACCTTCGTCCAGAAGCTTACGGAACATTTCAACACCGGTGCAGACAGTCTTGACGGTATCCTTGATACCAACAATCTCAACTTCTTCACCCACTTTAACGATACCGCGCTCTACTCGACCGGTTACAACCGTACCACGACCAGAGATAGAGAACACATCCTCAATCGGCAGCAGGAACGGCAGATCGATTGCACGCTCAGGCTCAGGGATGTAGTCGTCCAGAGCCTCTACCAGCTTCTTAACAGCGGTAGTACCCATTTCGTTGTCGTCTTTACCCTGCAGAGCCATCAACGCAGAGCCGGTGATGATTGGCGTATCGTCACCCGGGAAGTCGTACGCGCTCAACAGTTCGCGAACTTCCATCTCTACCAGCTCAAGCAGCTCTTCGTCGTCAACCATGTCCGCTTTGTTCAGGAACACAACGATGTAAGGAACGCCTACCTGACGGGACAGCAGGATGTGCTCACGCGTCTGCGGCATTGGGCCGTCAGCTGCCGAGCAAACCAGAATCGCACCGTCCATCTGGGCCGCACCAGTGATCATGTTCTTAACATAGTCAGCGTGGCCCGGGCAGTCTACGTGTGCGTAGTGACGGGTTGGAGAATCGTACTCAACGTGGGAGGTCGCGATGGTGATACCACGCGCACGCTCTTCCGGTGCGTTATCGATCTGATCGAATGCACTCGCAGAACCCGTACCCCAAACTTCGTGACACACACGAGTCAGAGCAGCGGTCAGAGTCGTTTTACCATGGTCTACGTGACCAATGGTGCCCACGTTCAGGTGTGGCTTAAGACGCTCAAATTTAGATTTAGACACAGTTACACCTCTTCCTGTTTCTTAAGTCCTGGGTATCAACCCTTATTAATGATTGCTTCGGCAATATTGTTTGGCGCTTCCGCGTACCGCGAAAACTCCATTGCGTAAGACGCACGACCCTGAGTGGCAGAGCGCAAGTCCGTCGCATAACCGAACATTTCCGACAACGGAACCTCAGCGCGTACAATCTTGCCCGCGACGCCGTCGTCCATACCCTGAATCAGGCCACGACGGCGGTTCAAATCACCGACCACGTCACCCATATAGTCTTCAGGCGTTACAACCTCGACTTTCATCATTGGCTCAAGCAGTGCAGGATTCGCTTCCAATGCACCCTTCTTCATTGCCATGGACCCCGCGACCTTAAACGCCATCTCGTTGGAGTCTACGTCGTGGTATGAACCATCGTACAAGGTTGCCTTGATACCCAGCAGCGGATAGCCGGCCAGACAGCCGTTTTGCATCTGCTCCGAGATACCCTGCTGAACCGCTGGTATGTATTCCTTGGGAACTGCACCACCAACGATTTCATTGACAAAGATGAAGTTCTCGCCATCTTCTACATCCAAAGGCAGCGGATCAATTCGGACCTTAACGTGTCCATACTGACCACGACCACCCGACTGACGAACAAACTTACCTTCTACATCCACAGACTTGCGGATACACTCACGATAAGCCACTTGCGGCTTACCGATATTTGCCTCAACCTTAAACTCACGACGCATACGGTCTACGAGGATATCGAGGTGAAGCTCACCCATACCAGAAATAATGGTCTGGCCGGTTTCTTCATCGGTGCGCACACGGAATGATGGATCTTCCTGAGCCAACTTGCCCAGAGCCACACCCATCTTTTCCTGATCCGCCTTCGACTTGGGCTCAACTGCAACCGAAATAACCGGCTCAGGGAACTCCATACGCTCAAGAATAATCTTGTGATTTTCGTCGCACAGAGTATCACCCGTGGTGACGTTTTTAAGGCCGATCGCCGCTGCGATATCGCCGGCCAAAACCTCTTTGATTTCTTCCCGGTCGTTAGCGTGCATTTGAACCATACGGCCCACACGCTCTTTCTTACCCTTTACAGAGTTGAACACCGAACTACCGGATTCTAGCTTGCCGGAGTAAACACGGAAGAAGGTCAAAGAACCAACGAATGGGTCTGTTGCTATCTTAAACGCCAAAGCTGCGAACGGAGCATCGTCATCAACCGGACGAGTTTCTTCCTTTCCATCCTCATCGACTTCACCGCGAATAGCCTTAACTTCATCCGGAGCAGGCAGGTATTCAATAACGGCGTCTAGCACTGCAGGTACGCCCTTGTTCTTGAACGCCGACCCACAGCAAGCCAAGACAATCTCGTTGGCAAGAGTACGCGCGCGCAAGCCCGCCTTAATCTCTTCAAGAGAAAGCTCACCACCTTCGAGATACTTTTCCATGTACTCTTCGTTGGCTTCCGCAGCAGCCTCGACCAACGCTTCACGATACTTGGCAACCTCGTCAACCATATCCGCAGGAACTTCGTCCTCACGGTAGGTCATACCTAGATCGTCATCGCTCCAGTAGATTGCTTTGCCGCGAAGAAGATCAACAACGCCAGCGAACTGATCTTCCGACCCAATGGGCAACTGCAGCGCAACCGGTGTGGCACCAAGGCGCGTCTTAATCTGCTGAACTACACGCAGGAAGTCCGCACCTGCACGGTCCATCTTGTTGACGAACACCATGCGAGGCACTTCGTACTTGTTGGCCTGACGCCATACGGTTTCAGACTGCGGCTCAACACCAGATGAACCGCAAAATACTACAACGGCCCCATCAAGAACCCGCAGCGAGCGCTCAACTTCAATTGTAAAGTCAACGTGGCCCGGAGTATCAATTATGTTGATACGGTGCTCGTCGAACTGCTTATCCATACCCTGCCAGAACGTAGTTACAGCAGCAGAAGTGATGGTAATACCACGCTCCTGCTCTTGCTCCATCCAGTCAGTGGTGGACGCGCCATCATGGGTCTCGCCCATTTTATGGCTACGACCGGTGTAATAAAGAATACGCTCGGTCGTTGTGGTTTTGCCCGCATCAACGTGCGCACAGATACCAATGTTTCTGTAACGTTTAATCGGAGTTTTGCGTGCCACTGTATAAACCTCGGCTGTTTAGAAACGGAAGTGAGAGAAGGCTTTGTTAGCTTCTGCCATGCGGTGTACGTCTTCACGCTTCTTAACAGCGGCACCTTTGCTGTCAGCGGCATCAAGAATTTCACCAGCCAGACGCTGCGCCATGGATTTCTCGCCACGCTTCCGTGAAAATTCTACGAGCCAGCGCATTGCCAGCGCATTCTGACGGGAAGGCCGTACTTCTACGGGAACCTGGTAGGTAGCACCACCTACGCGACGGGACTTAACCTCAACCATCGGCTGGATGTTTTCCAGGGCCTTCTCGAACATCTCGATTGGCTCGTCTTTTGACTTCTCGGCAACAATTGTCAAAGCGCCGTATACAATACGCTCTGCAACCGCTTTCTTACCGCTTTCCATCACGTGGTTGATGAACTTGGCAAGACGCGCACTACCGAATTTCGGATCCGGGATAATCTCCCGCTTAGCTGCAACTCTTCTTCTAGGCATCGATAAGCCCTTATATAATTAAAGGTCTTCAGGAACCCCTGAGATAGCCGGCGGCTACTCAGCCTTACTCTTACCGTTCTGACAAGCAACGATAAAAGACACTCTTTCGGCACATTACGACTTAGGTCGTTTAGCACCGTATTTGGAACGACCCTGCTTACGGTTCTGCACACCTTGGGTATCCAGAGTTCCGCGAACAGTGTGGTAGCGCACACCCGGAAGGTCTTTAACTCGACCGCCACGGATCAGCACAACACTATGCTCCTGAAGGTTATGGCCTTCACCACCAATGTACGAGGAAACCTCGAAGCCGTTGGTCAGACGAACACGGCACACTTTACGCAATGCTGAGTTCGGCTTCTTCGGCGTTGTGGTATACACACGAGTACATACACCACGGCGCTGAGGACAAGCTTGAAGAGCAGGAACATCGCTCTTGGCTGCCTTGCGCTTACGAGGCTTACGCACCAACTGATTAATCGTTGCCATGTAAGCAAACTCCAAAAAACCATATCAATGAAACTTACCCCCAATGAAGGGGGTAAAATTAAGGGTCGCAAGTTTAAGCCCGCGACCCCGCACAGTCAAGATGACTGTTCTCTTTTTAACCACCTCCGAGTAAGTAACTACACGGAGGTGGTGCACCGGACTCAACCTCCGCGGTTGAGTTCTGCGCTCAGAGCTTCTTCAACATCGGCCGCTGTCACGCCCTGCTCTTCCAGCTCGCGTTTACGTCGACGCTCCGCATGATAAGCCAAGCCCGTTCCCGCTGGAATCAGACGGCCCACCACTACGTTTTCTTTCAGGCCGCGCAAGTAATCGCGCTTTCCGGTAACCGCACCCTCGGTAAGCACCCGAGTGGTCTCCTGGAACGAAGCTGCCGAGATGAACGACTCAGTTGCCAAGGATGCTTTAGTGATACCCAGCAACAAGCGCTCAAACCTTGCGGGTTCTTTATCCGCAGCAAGAGCTTTTTCGTTCTCTTCCAACAACTTGGTAATCTCAAGCTGATCGCCCGACAACAATTCCGTATCACCGGGATCGGTTACTTCAACCTTGCGCAACATCTGACGGACGATAACCTCAATGTGTTTGTCGTTTATGACAACACCCTGAAGGCGATAAACATCCTGAATTTCGTTGGTGATGTACTTCGCCAACTCCACTACACCCAACAGGCGCAAAATATCGTGCGGATTGGATGGACCGTCAGAGATTACTTCGCCCTTCTCAACAGTTTCGCCTTCGAACACGTTCATTTGGCGATGCTTGGGAATCAGAACCTCATAAGGATCTGCATCCTTGGGCGTAATAACCAGACGCTTCTTGCCTTTGGTTTCCTTACCGAAGGACACCATGCCGCTGATTTCAGCAAGAATGGACGACTCTTTCGGCCGACGGGCTTCAAACAGATCGGCAACCCGTGGCAAACCACCGGTAATGTCTCGTGTTTTCGAGCTCGCCTGTGGAATACGTGCAACCACATCGCCCAGCTCGATACGTGCGCCGTTCGCCATGGTTACCAGAGCATTCGCTGGCATGAAGAAAATTGCCGCGCCACCACCCGGAAGATCAACGTCGTTTCCTGACTCATCAACCATCTGGATTGCGGGGCGAATATCCTTACCGGCCGCCGGACGTTCCTTCGGATCGATGATCTCCATGGTCGACAAACCAGTGAGTTCGTCGGTTTGGGTACGCACAGTAATACCCTGATCCATGTTGACAAACTTCGCCGTGCCTTCCGCTTCCGCGATGATAGGGTGAGTGTGTGGATCCCACTTGGCAACCACAA
This sequence comes from Marinobacter sp. 1-4A, assembly GCF_016597725.1. Classification (GTDB taxonomy): domain Bacteria; phylum Pseudomonadota; class Gammaproteobacteria; order Pseudomonadales; family Oleiphilaceae; genus Marinobacter. The sequence goes on along the minus strand of NZ_VCGY01000013.1, from coordinate 11,081 downwards.
CACCAGCCTCAACCACATCGCCATTCTTAACCGACAGGACCGCGCCGTATGGAAGCTTATACCACTCCCTCTCACGACCCTGATCATCGGCAATAGCCAATGCAGAAGAACGAGAGATAACAACTAGAGAGCCATCACTCTTCTCAAGCGACTTAAGGTTGTGCAGACGTACAGTACCACCGTGCTTCACCTGAACATTGTCTACGGCAGAAGCACGACTTGCAGCACCACCAATGTGGAAGGTCCGCATCGTCAACTGAGTGCCCGGCTCACCGATAGACTGCGCAGCAATAACACCTACCGCTTCCCCGACATTAACTCGGTGACCACGGGCCAAATCACGACCGTAGCACTTAGAACAGATACCGTGGCGAGTTTCACAGGTGATCGCTGAGCGAACCCACACCTCGTCCACACCAGCACCTTCGAGCTCTTCGATTGTTTTTTCATCCAGCAGCGTGCCCGCTGCAACAACCGCGTTATCTTTATCCGTAGGCGTAAAGGTATCACGGGCCGTCACTCGACCTAGAACACGGTCACCCAAAGGTACGACCACGTCACCGCCTTCGATGTGCGGTGTCATGAGCAGACCTTCTTCGGTTCCGCAATCCACTTCGGTAACAACCAAATCCTGAGATACATCCACCAGACGCCGCGTCAAATAACCGGAGTTAGCGGTCTTCAGTGCGGTGTCTGCCAGACCCTTACGGGCACCGTGGGTCGAGATAAAGTACTGAAGTACGTTCAGGCCTTCTCGGAAGTTCGCGGTGATCGGCGTTTCGATGATTGAACCATCGGGCTTCGCCATCAGGCCACGCATACCGGCCAGCTGACGAATCTGGGCAGCGGAGCCCCGTGCGCCCGAGTCCGCCATCATGTAGACGGAGTTGAAGGACTCTTGCATCAGGTCTTCGCCGTCTTCACCCTTAACAGGCTTTCCATCGGGCCCTATCACTTTCTCTTTAGCCAAACGCTGCATCATGGCCTTGGAGACCTTGTCATTAGCGCGTGACCAAATATCGATAACCTTGTTGTACTTCTCGCCCTGAGTCAAAAGACCTGACGCGTACTGAGTTTCGATATCCTTTACTTCTTGCGAAGCCGCATCCACGAGCTCGTACTTCTCTGGCGGGATTTCAAAGTCGTTGAAGCCGATCGAGATACCGGAAACCGTGGCATACTGATAGCCCGTATACATGAGCTGATCTGCAAAAATAACGGTTTCTTTTAGCCCGGCGTCGCGGTAGCAAGTGTTGATAAGGTTCGAGATTGCCTTCTTGACCATTGGCTTATTAACCAGATCGTAGGAAAGGCCATCGGGAACGATATCAAACAACAAGGCGCGACCAACCGTGGTGTCCACGATCTTGTACTCTTCAGTACGCTCACCGTTCTCAAGGATCGCAACTTCTTTTACGCGCACTTTAACGATGGCTTGCAGATCAACCTGACCGGCGCCGTAAGCACGATGAGCCTCTTTTACGTCCGCAAACACCATGCCCTCACCAAGCGCACTTTTACGCTCCCGGGTCATGTAGTAAAGCCCGAGTACAACGTCCTGAGACGGCACAATGATTGGCTCACCGTTTGCGGGCGACAGAATGTTGTTGGTAGACATCATCAACGCACGGGCTTCCAACTGGGCTTCCAGCGTCAGCGGTACGTGTACCGCCATCTGGTCACCATCGAAGTCGGCGTTATAGGCGGCACAAACCAACGGGTGCAGCTGGATTGCCTTACCTTCGATCAATACCGGCTCAAATGCCTGAATGCCCAAGCGGTGCAGTGTCGGCGCGCGGTTAAGCATGATCGGGTGCTGACGAATAACTTCGTCAAGAATATCCCAAACCACACCTTCTTCACGCTCGACCATTTTCTTCGCAGCTTTGATGGTCGTGGCCAAACCACGGTGTTCAAGCTTTGAGAAAATGAACGGCTTAAACAGCTCAAGGGCCATTTTCTTCGGCAGTCCACACTGATGTAGGCGCAGGTATGGACCTACAACAATAACGGAACGGCCGGAATAGTCGACCCGCTTACCGAGAAGGTTCTGACGGAAACGACCCTGCTTACCCTTGATCATATCAGCAAGAGATTTGAGCGGGCGCTTGTTCGTGCCAGTTATGGCGCGACCGCGGCGGCCGTTGTCCAGCAGAGCATCTACCGCTTCCTGCAGCATGCGCTTTTCGTTGCGCACGATGATATCCGGAGCGTTCAACTCAAGCAGACGCTTGAGGCGGTTATTCCGGTTGATAACGCGGCGGTACAGATCGTTCAGGTCGGACGTCGCAAAACGACCACCATCCAATGGCACCAGTGGGCGTAGATCTGGCGGAAGAACCGGCAGAACAGTCATAACCATGTCGCCCGGCTTATTGCCGGAGTACAGGAAGGCCTCAAGTATTTTCAGGCGCTTACTGAACTTTTTAATTTTAGTTTCGGAGTTGGTCTGAGGAATTTCTTCCCGCAGCAGGTCAACTTGCTCTTGCAGGTCAATGCCTTCAAGCAGCTCCTTGACAGCTTCAGCACCCATACGGGCATCAAACTCGTCTCCAAACTCTTCCAGAGCTTCGTAGTACTGCTCATCATTGAGCAGTTGCCCGCGCTCGAGCGTGGTCATACCTGGATCGATCACAATGAACGATTCAAAGTAAAGCACTCGCTCAATATCACGCAAGGTCATATCCAGCATCAGACCGATACGGGATGGCAATGACTTAAGGAACCATATATGAGCGACCGGGCTGGCCAATTCAATATGGCCCATGCGTTCACGACGCACACTTGCCAATGCAACTTCAACGCCACACTTCTCGCAAATAACACCGCGATGCTTGAGGCGCTTGTACTTGCCGCACAGACACTCGTAATCCTTGATTGGGCCGAAAATCTTGGCACAGAAAAGGCCGTCGCGCTCAGGCTTGAACGTACGGTAGTTGATGGTCTCAGGCTTCTTTACTTCACCAAAGGACCAGGAACGGATCATGTCCGGTGATGCCAACCCAATACGGATTGCATCAAATTCCTTACTTTGGTTCTGGCTCTTGAGAAGATTCAGCAAATCTTTCATCAGTAAAAGCTCCGGATGGCGTTAATCTCGGGCGGGCACACCAGGTACCCGCTCACGCTGCCAAAAACAATTCGGCTCACTCAGATTCCAGCTCGATGTCGATACCCAGCGAACGGATCTCCTTGACAAGAACGTTGAAGGATTCCGGCATGCCGGGTTCCATGCGATGATCACCATCGACAATATTCTTGTACATCTTGGTCCGACCGTTCACGTCATCAGACTTAACGGTAAGCATTTCCTGCAACGTATACGCTGCACCGTAAGCCTCGAGGGCCCACACTTCCATCTCACCGAAACGCTGACCACCGAACTGCGCCTTACCACCCAGCGGCTGCTGGGTAACCAGGCTATAAGAACCGGTGGAACGGGCGTGCATCTTGTCATCGATCAAGTGGTTGAGCTTGAGGATATACATATACCCTACTGTCACCGGGCGATCGAAGGCGTCCCCTGTGCGGCCGTCGTAAAGCTTGGTCTGGCCGGTTGTACTCAGGCCTGCAAGCTCAAGCATATGCTTGACTTCCGATTCCTTGGCACCATCAAACACTGGCGTGGCCATAGGAACGCCACCTCGCAGGTTGTGGCACATCTCGAGGATTTCCTTATCGCTCAGGGAATCCAAGTCCACCTTGAACACTTCATCAGAGTGGTTATAGATCTCATCAAGAAGTTTGCGCAGTTCGGCCACTTTGCGCTGCTCATCAAGCATTTTGCTGATGCGCTCGCCCAAGCCCTTGGCGGCGGCACCCAGATGAGTCTCAAGAACCTGACCAACGTTCATTCGCGATGGAACACCCAAGGGGTTCAGAACGATATCAACGGTATTGCCGAACTCGTCGTAAGGCATATCTTCAATCGGCTTAACCGCCGAGATAACACCCTTGTTACCGTGACGACCCGCCATCTTGTCGCCTGGCTGGATCCGGCGCTTGATAGCAAGGTAAACCTTAACGATTTTTAGCACACCTGGTGCAAGGTCGTCGCCCTGCTGAAGCTTGCCCTTTTTGTCGTCAAAGCGCGCTTCATGCTCTTTCGTGCGCTCTTCCAGACCCTGCTCAGACTTCTCCAGCAACTCATTCAGGCTCTCGTCCTGCATGCGAAGCTTGAACCAGTCAGAACGAGGCAACTCAGCCAAGTAACCTTCATCAAGGCTTGCGCCTTTTTTCAGACCAGGACCACTGATGACTTGCTGACCTTTCAACGCATTCAGCAAACGCTCGAAGGTCGCTCCTTCAACAATGCGGTATTCATCTTTAAGGTCCTTGCGATATTGGTTCAGCTGCTCTTTTTCAATTGACTGAGCGCGCTGATCCTTCTCGATACCATCACGGGTAAATACCTGAACGTCGATTACAGTACCGCGGGTGCCTGTCGGCACTCGGGAGGAGGTATCTTTTACGTCAGAAGCTTTCTCACCAAAGATAGCCCTCAGCAGCTTTTCCTCCGGAGTCAGCTGGGTTTCACCTTTCGGTGTAACCTTACCTACCAGTATGTCGCCAGGCCCTACTTCAGCACCAATGTATACAATGCCGGACTCATCCAGCTTAGACAGCGCGCTCTCACCGACGTTCGGAATATCAGCGGTGATTTCTTCGCTACCCAACTTAGTATCGCGAGCCACACAGGTTAGTTCCTGAATGTGGATAGTGGTAAGGCGATCTTCCTGCACCACTTTCTCGGAAATAAGGATGGAGTCCTCAAAGTTATAACCGTTCCAAGGCATAAACGCGATGCGCATGTTCTGACCAAGGGCAAGCTCACCAAGATCAACCGATGGGCCATCCGCCAATACGTCACCACGGGCAATCTCATCACCCTGACGAACGATGGAGCGCTGATTTATGCAGGTGTTCTGGTTAGATCGGGTGTACTTGGTGAGGTTATAAATATCCACACCAGCATCACCGGCTTCGGTTTCTTCGTTGTTAACACGTACAACGATTCTGGCCGCATCGACACTCTCGATAACACCACCACGACGAGCTGTCACGCAGACACCCGAGTCCTGAGCAACGGTGCGCTCAACACCGGTTCCCACCAAAGGCACCTGCGAGCGCAGCGTTGGTACCGCTTGACGTTGCATGTTCGCGCCCATGAGAGCCCGGTTAGCGTCGTCGTGTTCAAGGAACGGAATCAATGAAGCAGCAACAGATACAACCTGACGCGGCGAAACATCCATGAAGTTAACGCTTTCAGGAGGCATAACCGTGGTTTCGTTCTGGTGACGCACGGTTACCAACTCATCCGTCAAACGCATGCCATCATCGACGGCCGCACTGGCCTGAGCGATAACGTAATTACTTTCTTCAATAGCCGATAGATACACAAGCTCGTCGGTAACCAAGCCGTCGACCACCTTTCTATACGGACTCTCAAGGAAGCCGTAAGAGTTGGCACGGGCATAGGTAGCCAGCGAGTTTATGAGGCCGATGTTCGGACCTTCTGGCGTCTCAATCGGGCATACACGACCATAGTGTGTCGGGTGTACGTCGCGAACCTCGAAACCGGCGCGCTCACGTGTCAGGCCACCAGGCCCCAACGCCGAAATACGACGCTTGTGAGTCACTTCGGACAGCGGATTGTTCTGGTCCATAAACTGAGACAGTTGGCTGGAACCAAAGAATTCTTTAACCGCAGCCGCAACCGGCTTGGCGTTGATCAAATCCTGAGGCATCAAGCCTTCGCTCTCTGCGAGACTCAGGCGCTCGCGCACAGCTCGCTCAACACGCACCAAACCTACACGGAACTGGTTCTCAGCCATCTCACCTACGCAGCGAACACGACGATTACCAAGGTTGTCAATGTCGTCAACGCTACCCTGACCGTTACGGATATCAATCAGCGTTTTCAGAACATCAATGATATCTTCGTGGGTAAGCGTGCCTTCACCGGTACTCTCTTCACGGCGCAGGCGACGATTAAGCTTCATGCGACCGACTGCAGAGAGATCATAACGCTCTTCGGAGAAGAACAGGTTATTGAACAGGTTCTCTGCTGAATCTTTGGTGGGGGGCTCGCCAGGGCGCATCATGCGGTAGATTTCTACCAGAGCCTCAAGCGGACTGCGTGTCGGGTCGATACGCAGGGTATCAGACATAAACGGTCCGCAATCCAGATCGTTGGTATAAAGCGTCTCGATCTCTTTTACGCCAGCGTCCAGAATTGTTTTCACAACCTCTTCACTCAGCTCAGTGTTGCACTCAACCAACACTTCACCACTGGCTTTGTCCACCATATCTTTGGCTAGAACGCGGCCGTAGAGATACTCAGTGGGTACCTCTAGCTCGTTGATGCCTGCTTTTTCCAGCTGCTTGATATGGCGAGCGGTGATTCGACGCCCTTCTTCCACGATCAGCTTGCCTTCGTTGTCTTTGATATCAAATGTCGCGATATCGCCACGAAGACGGCTTGGGACCAACTCCAGCTTGCAAGTTTCAGCGCCCAGCTTGAACTTACTCGTATCAAAGAACATCTCCAGCATTTGCTCGGAGGTGTAGCCGAGCGCCCGCAGGAGGATCGACGCTGGCAACTTGCGTCGACGGTCAATCCGAACGAAAACGGAATCCTTCGGATCAAATTCGAAATCGAGCCAGGACCCGCGGTAAGGAATAACCCTGGCCGAATACAATAGCTTACCGGAGGAGTGGGTTTTCCCTTTATCATGATCAAAGAACACACCGGGAGAGCGGTGGAGCTGGGAAACAATTACACGCTCGGTACCGTTGATAACGAAGGTACCGTTCTCGGTCATCAGGGGCATTTCGCCCATGTAGACTTCCTGTTCTTTGATGTCCTTAATCGCCTTGTTAGACGATTCCCTATCATAAATGATAAGGCGAACCTTAACTCTCAGCGGCGCCGCATACGTTACGCCCCTAAGCTGGCATTCCTTGACATCGAATACGGGCTCGCCAATGCGGTAGCTCACGTATTCAAGCGCGGCATTGCCAGAATAGCTGGCAATCGGGAATACGGATTTGAATGCTGCGTGAAGACCGGTTTCCCGACGATCTCCAGGTGCGGCTTCCATTTGCAGGAAGTCCCGGAATGAATCCAGCTGAATAGACAGCAAATAGGGGACATCCATCACGGAAGGCAATTTACTAAAATCTTTGCGGATCCGCTTTTTTTCAGTGTAGGAGTAAGTCATCTGCATTCCCCAGCTTTAGACCTGATACCTTGTATCAAGAAGCAACCAATGTTCTGCTTCGGGGCCGAATTGCTCGGCTTATCGCGCCGTCTTGAACAAAGACTCTGGTAATCGATAACAGATCTGAAGCAACCCGCAAACGAACACCAGACTCTATAGCATATACAACAGAAAAAGGCCGGTGGCACAAAGCCACCAGCCTGTCTACGCTTATCGCGCAGTTTCGATCAACAGCCGACTCTTACTTAAGCTCAACAGAAGCGCCTGCTTCCTCAAGCTTCTTCTTGCCTTCTTCAGCGTCTGCTTTGCTCGCAGCTTCCTTGATAGTGGAAGGCGCGCCGTCAACCAGTTCCTTAGCTTCTTTCAGACCCAGGCCGGTCAGTTCACGAACAGCCTTGATAACGTTAACCTTCTTCTCGCCAACGCCGGTCAGAACAATATCAAACTCGGTCTGCTCTTCAGCAGCGCCCGCGTCACCACCAGCAGCGGCAGGAGCAGCAGCAACAGCAGCTGCGGCAGATACGCCGAACTTCTCTTCCATTGCTTCAACTAGCGCAACAACGTCCATTACGCTCATTTCTGCAATCGCGTTCAAAATGTCTTCGTTAGACAGAGCCATGACTTTCTCCCAAAAAATTAAATATGGTGTTCAACAGAATCAAGCAGCTTCTTGCTTCTGGTCTCGAACTGCCGCAACGGCGCGGGTCACTTTCGAAGGAACTTCGTTCAGTGTCCGTGCCAGCTTGGTGATTGGTGCCTGTGTTACCGCAGCCAGCATCGTCAACGCTTCGTGACGTGTCGGCAGCTTGGCTAGACGATCGATTTGGTCTGCGCCCATCAGCTCACCGCCGACTGCCAGTCCTTTAATTTCGAATGCGTCTTTCTCTTTAGCGAAATCCTTCAGCAGGCGCGCAGCCGCTCCCGGATCTTCCATAGAGAATGCCAAAATGGTTGGGCCGACCAGAACCTCATCAATGCACTCAAACTCAGTACCGCGAATGGCAATCTTAGCCAGGTTGTTACGAACAACCTTCAGACGCACATTCTCGGCACGAGCTTTGGCACGCAGAGCCGTCATATCACCAGAGGTGACACCACGGTAGTCAGCCAAAACCACAGACAGAGCACCACCGGCAGTCTCGTTGACTTCAGCGACGATCGCTTTCTTGTCTTCGAGTCTAATTGCCACTGGATTTCTCCTCGATTTCGCCGGGGGTATTCCCGGCAAACCCATCATTGCCCCGAAAGCATCACACTGCTTTCTTGAGGCGCCTTAACGGTGTTTGGGTTCAGAGAGAACGTCTTCACACCGTCTGCGCAGGCGTTGCTTTAACCCTTTCAGTCAGAAGACTTCAGGGGCCTGCGGTCTTTGACAGCCTTGGCTTCCGCCTAGACTACAAAGTAACTATCGATCAAAAAATCAGATATCTAGACCATTCTGATCGATAGTCAGGCCAGGACCCATGGTCGACGACAGCGTGATCTTTTTGAGATACACACCTTTCGCAGACGACGGCTTGGCCTTTTTCAGATCTGCCACAAGAGACTCAAGGTTTTCTTTAATGCTCTGTGCAGAGAATTCAACGTTACCCAACGGCGAATGAATGATGCCGTTTTTGTCTGTGCGGTAGCGAACCTGACCCGCCTTGGCGTTTTTGACTGCTGTCTCAACGTCAGGGGTAACAGTACCGACTTTGGGGTTGGGCATCAGGCCACGGGGCCCAAGAATTTGACCCAACTGACCAACAACACGCATAGCGTCTGGAGTGGCAATAACCACGTCGAAATCCATGTTGCCCTTTTTGACCTCTTCCGCGAGATCGTCCATTCCGACAATATCGGCTCCCGCAGCAGTTGCCTTCTCGGCATTCGCACCCTGAGTAAACACTGCTACACGAACGGTCTTACCCGTACCGTGAGGCAACACGGTGCTGCTACGAACTACCTGATCCGATTTACGTGCATCAACACCAAGATTGATAGCAACGTCCACGGACTCTTTAAACTTTACGCTTTGACCCAGCTCAACCAGCAACGATACCGCCTCGTCAACCGAATAAGAACGAGTCGAGTCAACCTTTTCACGAATAAGCTTCTGACGCTTGCTCATCTTTGACATGTTACACGCCCTCCACGGTCAGGCCCATGCTGCGGGCTGTTCCAGCAATGGTACGAACCGCTGCGTCCATATCGGCAGCAGTCAGGTCCGGCTCTTTGGTCTTGGCGATTTCTTCGAGCTGCTCACGAGTCACCTTACCAACCTTTTCAGTATTCGGGCGCCCAGAGCCGCTCTTCACACCAGCAGCCTTCTTGAGAAGGACCGGAGCAGGAGGCGTTTTGGTAATAAACGTAAAGCTACGATCGCTATATACGGTAATCACTGTAGGTATCGGCAGACCGGCTTCCATGTCTTGGGTCTGGGCATTGAACGCCTTACAGAACTCCATGATGTTCACGCCACGCTGGCCCAATGCTGGACCAACAGGGGGGCTCGGGTTGGCCTTACCGGCAGCAACCTGAAGCTTAATATATGCTTCTATCTTTTTAGCCATAAAAATACTCCTATGGGTTCAAGCGCCTTTCGGCTCCCCGTTGCAGACACAAAAAGCCCGCAACGCAAAAGCGCGCGAGCCTTCCGATTATAAGCTACTGCTCAGTCTTTCTCGACCTGACCAAACTCCAACTCTACGGGAGTTGAGCGACCAAAGATCAAAACAGCAACTTTGACACGACTCTTGTCGTAGTCAACTTCCTCAACCACGCCATTGAAATCCGCAAACGGACCTTCAATCACGCGAACAACCTCACCCGGCTCAAACAACGTCTTGGGCTTGGGCTTATCCACGCCACTCTCAACACGGCGCAAGATCGCCTCAGCCTCACGCTCTGTGATGGGAGCTGGCTTATCCTTAGTCCCACCAATAAAGCCAAGAACTCTCGGCGTATTCTTTACAAGATGCCACGTGCCATCGTCCATCTCCATTTGAACCAGCACGTACCCAGGATAGAACTTACGCTCACTCTTGCGCTTTTTCCCGTCACGCATCTCAACAACTTCTTCGGTAGGAACCAGAATTTCACCAAACTGGTCTTCCATACCTTCAAGCGCAATCCGCTCTATGAGAGTGCGCATCACGTGCTTTTCATAGCCAGAATACGCATGAACCACGTACCAGCGCTTAGCCATTGCCCACTCCTGTTAACCTATGAATCCGGCGACCAGCCAACTGATTATCGAATCCATGCCCCACAGCAATAGGGACACAACCAGTACAAAAACCACAACAATAACCGTGGTCTGAACCAGTTCTGGCCTGGTGGGCCATACCACCTTCCGGATCTCGACACGAGCCTCCTTAAGGAGAGTCGCGAACCGTCGCCCGCGATCTGTCTGCAAAGCCACTAAGGCCGCAACAATCGCCAGAGCAACAAGAGCCAGAACCCGATACAACAAAGACTCGGCGCTGAAATATTGATTACCAACAACACCAACGGCAATCAGCACAAACACAACCAACCACTTCACTGCATCGAAACGGCTGTTTGACTGAACGGCTTTTGACTCCATGGGAATCAACTTATGTATCCGGATGTTAAAAAAATGGCAGGCCAGGAGGGAATCGAACCCCCAACCTGCGGTTTTGGAGACCGCTGCTCTGCCAATTGAGCTACTGGCCTGCACCGAAACAACTCAGTGCACTTTCTAACAGGCGCACCGACAGGGTGCGCCTGAAAATCGAGCGTATTACTCGAGGATCTTAGCGACGACGCCGGCACCAACGGTACGGCCACCTTCGCGAATCGCGAAGCGCAGACCATCTTCCATGGCGATCGGAGCAATCAGCGTGACTTCCATCT
>NZ_VCGY01000012.1 GCF_016597725.1 Marinobacter sp. 1-4A | reverse complement strand
CGTTATAGCTACTCCCGCAATTCGCCAGAATGGAGGCTTCACGTTGAGACCACCTAACCAGTGCGTCAACGGGATTGGTTTTCCGCTGCCGCTCCAAACCAACCCGTTACGCTGGCGTTAGGGAGTAAGGAAACACCATGGATCAGGCAGAATATTGGTACGCGGTAGCCTCAGTGCTGCTGTTCTTTAAGATGTTTGCCATCTCCGCATATCAGGGATTCCATCGTATCGGGAAGCTGACCTTCAAGACTCCCGAAGATGCAGCATTCGTTGGGCGGGAGGCTGCCAAAGAGGAGTTGCCTCAAGTTCAGAGAGCAGCCCGAGCGTGGTTAAACGACCTCGAGAATATCCCCGTTTTTCTGGGTTTGGGGGTGGCTTATATTTGGGTCGGTGCTTCTCCCGGTTGGGCCGTTTGGCTCTTCTTGGTATTTACGGGAGCCCGCTACCTGCATACATTATTCTATCTGGCTGGAATTCAGCCTTGGCGAACGGTGGCGTATGCAGTCGGAGTGGCGTGTATGTTCATCATGAGCATCCAGATCCTCGTGGCACTTCCCTAACAATGCAATCAAATTCGTTCCGGCCCGATGGGCTTCCACCGGACGGCTTTTCTCCGCTTCGCTGCGTAAAAGCCGCCGTTTATTGCTGGCGTTAGCTGTGTGTGCGCTGTTCCTTTTGGGTTGTTCGGTGCCAGTGGCCTTGGCCGTAAGCGGGCAGCAAAACCGGCAATGTTGGTGGCTCGCCAAGGCCGTCGAAATCCGTCGTCAGATTGGCAGCTCAGCCGGTCAGCGGTGATTGTAAAAGCTTGGGTGTTTACCTTGCGGGGCTGTCCGGCGAAACCTGGTTCCTTGCTTACCTGCTACTCTGAAGTTCAGGTTCATTCGCCGCATCATCGGCGGTGGTTTTAATCAAGGTGCATTGGCCAGAGCTTGTGCCCCAAAGAAACGGAGCAGGCTGTCATGCTGGTTGCCAAAGATCGGGTTTCATTCCGGTTCGGTTGTTCGCAGCTAACAAAGCCATCAAATTCGCTCCCTACGGTCGCCGGACGCCCTTGTCAGGGCGCCGTTTATGGCCGGCGTTAAGTTTCTCGGAGAAATAGTTCTAACATGGTAGATGGGTTCGAAAGTCATGAAGATATGATCAACTCAGTATGCGATGGTTTCGTTAATTGGGTAAACGATGTTGTACCTGATAATATTGAGCTTCTATGCAACCAAGATGGTTATGAGATTCTTACCAGTGCATTTGGTAGAGATTTTCGGAAGCAGAACCTAGAGCAAGCGAATATCGAACAAATCCGATCAATTGCAATTGAGCTGGGCCAGTTCCTAGAGAGAGATGTAACTACCAAAGAGGTGTGTAGTTTTATTAATTCGGCGCTTAAACAATCGTTCGGAGACTTCAATGAACTTCAGTGCACAACTTAACAAGTTGCTCCATTTGACGCATCGGTCTACGCTCCTTTTTGTGCATTCGCTGCGCTCATTGTTGCACAAAAATCCACTACAACCGCTGCGCAAATGAGCAAAGCGTTAGTTGGTAGTGCTTCGTACCTTTGAGTGGCCGTGTGCTAATGGCCTTGGCCGAAAGTTGGCAGCAAAACCGGCAGAATAGCTGCGCAGCCAAGGCCCGCAAATTTGTCGTCTTGTTGGTAGCTCAAACGGTCAGCGGAGCTGGTTCTAAATTGAGTGTCTCGGTTGTGGGGTTGTCCGTCGATAAACGGTTCCTTGCTTACTTGCTACTCTGATGTTCAGGTTCATTCACCGCATTATTGGCGGTGATTTTATGCACATAGCATCAGCGGGTTTTGGTGCAAGGGCTGCGGCGTAGGCTACGATGTTGGTTGCCAGGGATCGGGCTTCATTGATGCCCCCAACTAACCAGTCGCTGTAGTACGTTCCCGGCCCGAGGGCCGTCCACCGGACGCCACTGACGTGGCGCCGCTAAGCTTGGCGTTAAAAATCAGGTGAACATGGGCCGCATACGGAAGTTCTTTCATGACGCTGCGAGGCTAAAGCCCTACTACAGGGTCTGTTCAAATGTAGCTGCGGGTTTGGGAGTAGTGATCGGAATCGGCCTATGGTACTTCACTTTGGTTCCCCTCTTAGCTGCCTCGCTAGGCATTGATGTTGCCAACTCTGCCCAACCTGGGGATCCGACTGCGTTCTTTGCAATCACTATGGTTTTGCTGTTGGTAGTGTCTATGATCATTTGCGTCCAGGGAGTCTTTTTCTCTCTGGTCTTACTTGGTCGCTTGAGGTTCGCTGATGTGATGTCGATCATCTTTCGTTTGCGCTACCCTCAGAGTTGGACCAATTTTTAACAAGTCGCAGCAGTACGCGGCCGATGGCCGCCGGACGCCCTTTCCATGGCTCCTTCGTCGCCATTCCAAGGTCGCCGCTGTGCTCAGCGTTAGGCCCACAAGGAGATAGCGATGTTTGGGTGGTTGAAGAAAAACAATACGGGTCCAGACTACTCTGGCGTCGATTCAAGAGAGAAAGCTGAGGCGCTAGTCCAGAAGGGAGAGCTTCAAAAGCTACTGCTTCTACCTTCCGAATTCGGTGGCGAAGATGTCCCACCGAACGTCGTGTATGTGCCAGCTTTCGCAGTTGAACTTAAAGCGAGTACCGATCAAAACGTCATTTTACCTCTTGCCCAGGAGGGTAAGGTAACTCGTTACAACGCAGCTCCAGAGTATGAGGGAAAAAGCTTTATCCCTGCGGCAATCAACATCGAGGCTAGCGACCCCGGCTCCTTTACGTACAGAGTAGCAATTTGGGGCAAGGCGCTGAGCGAGTCCAATGCAACGGCCTAACCAAACGGTCAACCGGACGCCAAAAGCGTGGCGCTTTTGGTTCCCTCCGCTGGCGCTCCGGCGCCGGTTACCTCAGCGTTAGCTGGGTAGTGCGTTGTGCCTTTTGGGCGGCTCGGTGGTATTGGCCTTGGCCGTAAACTGGTAGCCGAACTGGCATTTTGTTGGTTTGCCAAGGCCGTCAGAATCCGCGTCGAGTGGGGTGGCCAAGATCGGTCGGTGGTGCTGGCATAAAGGTCAGTGTTTGCCGGAACCCGGTGTCCGTCGAAACCTGGTTCCTTGCTTACCTGCTACTCTGAAGTTCAGGTTCACTTTCCGCATCAATGGGGTAAGTGTTTTTAATCGGAGTGCATCGTCCAGAGCTTGTGCATAAAGCAACGGAGCAGGCGGTCATGCTGGTTGCCAAGGATCTGGGTATGTCGCCCGCCGGTGCTTCTCAGCTAACCAGTCGCTGTAGTACGTTCCCGGCCCGAGGGCCGTCCACCGGACGCCACTGACGTGGCGCCGCTAAGCTTGGCGTTATTGGCCCGGCATTCGTGAGTCTTTAGCAGGTGGGGTGCAAAGGCCTTGGCACCGGGATTGGTTGTAAGCCCGCTCACTCTGGTGATCGCCAAGGCCGGAAAAAGCGCTGTTTGGTTTGGTTGCCACAATGGCCAGCGGTGTCGGTATTTATGACGTGCCCCAGTCGCGGGGCCATCCGTCTTAAATGGTAATCGGGTCGGCGGCTTTTGCGTTCTGGTTCCTGTCGCCATCCGTCGAGTTGGTGCAAGCTGTCCGGGAGGGGGCATGCGGCCTTTGATTCCAGACTCAACCACGGTGGTGAACGGCCATTAACAAGGCGGTCAACCGGACGCCAAAAGCGTACCGCTTTTGGTTCCCTCCGCTGCGCTCCGGCGCCGGTTACCTCAGCGTTATGCATTTATAGTTCGGAGCTAGAAGTTGCCATATCAAACGGACGAACGACTAAAAAGTTACTTGGATACTAACCAGTTGCACAGAGAGCAATTGTGCAGGGCTATTTTGGCTATAGACAAAAGATTCTCTGATGTCCGGCCGAGGCATCCACGAGGTGGTCCCGATGGTGGTAGGGATATAGAGGCGTTATTCCGGGATGAATCGCTAGCTTATGGGGCTGTAGGCTTTGTCAATCAGGCAAATGATTCAAAAGAGCAGAAAAAAAGCATTAATGAAAAATTTTCTAGCGATCTAGATAGTGCTCTTGGCGCAAACAAGAAGCCAAGCGTCTTTGTGTTCTTTACCAATATAAACCTTACCATAGGCGAAAAAGATTCTCTTATTGATAGCGCGAAAAAACAAGGCATTACACACTGCGAAATTTTAGATCGCGAAAGGCTAAGAATAACTTTGGACAGCCCTGACGGATTTTCACTAAGATTCCAATATTTGAATATAACGCTATCTGAAGAGGAGCAAGCAAGCTTCTTCGCTCGATGGGGCGATGATATACAGTCAGTTATCTCTACCGGATTTCAGCGAATAGAGGGAACCTTGAATAGGTTGCTATTCCTCCAAGAATCAACTGATCCGCTGAACCATTTAACTCTGTCATTTGAACTCAAAGAAAAATATTCTGCGGATGATATAGGACATTTCAGGTTATTTTGCTCTATGTATCTGAAGGAGCCCAAGCAAAAGATACTTGGGATAATTTTTGGTAGCTCTGATAAGTCAAACCGAATGCGAAGCGATATGGGTAGTGATTTTACAGAACAGCTATCTGGCATTAAACACGGTATAGCCGGAGGGCAATGGGAAAGTTATCTCGACATCGAGAATGACTCAGAAACGGAGAAAGATGATGAAGAAGATGAGCGTTACAAACAAGTAGGAAGCTCATCATCAATAGGGCGGAGTGAAGTTGAGTTTCTCCCAATTTCTTACAGCAAAGATAGCTTCATACGGTATTTTCCAACTATATGCCTTAAGGATCTTGATGATGCAATGTTTCTGCCAATAGCAAATAAATCGCTAGCAGAAAAGGTTAAAGCAATTCATATCTATTCGAACGGCTACAAAATCCAAGAAATAGGTCCAGAAGATTTGAAAATTGACGAGGAAGCGTTTGATCCTGCGATTCCTGTTGAGTTTACGTCACAAGAATTAGAAGATCCTTGGGTCAGAATTCGACCAAGTGAAATGTCGTCGGCATTTCATATTCGCTTTTTTGAGCAAACACCAAAGAGGATGTTTGTGCCAGACCAAGTTCAGAATAGCTTGGAAGGTCGTGGTAAAAGTGCATAACAAAGCGCTGCTGTCGGACAAATTTTACGCTGCGCTTCAAATTTGCCGCAGAGCGCGGCGTTAGCGAGTTAAAATCGGAGTAACAGCATGATTCCCGGCATACAGGGTTACGCTGAGCAAGCGGAGGAGCTAATCAAACGTTACGAAGCGGTTTCGTTTGAAGAAAAGTATCAGTCGGAACTACGCATTCTGCCTATATCGCCAGCTCTCATTTTAGATGTTGGCGCCGGTACAGGGGCTGATGCCGCGTGGTTTGCATCAAAAGGACACTCTGTTGTAGCTGTGGAGCCTACCGATGAACTGCGCGAACCCGGTAAGGCTCTGCATCCTTCGCCCGCAATAGAGTGGGTGAAAGATAGCTTGCCTGACCTTACCTTGGTGCTTGCGCGTAATCAGCAGTTCGATGCCGTTATGCTCACTGCCGTTTGGATGCATCTTGATCAGGGAGAGCGCCGGAGGGGAATGCCAAAACTGAACTCATTGCTTGCTCCGGGCGGAGTCTTAGTCATAACGCTTCGTCATGGGCCGGTGCCTAACGGGAGAAGAATGTTCGACGTGGGCGGAGATGAAACTATTGCTTTAGCGAAAGCAAGCGGTCTAGAGTCTATTCTTTGCACTCATACCGAATCAATTCAGAATTTCAACCGCGCCCAACATGTGACTTGGACCCGCCTAGCGTTTCGGCGGCCAGCTTGAGGGCGCTAACAATACGTGTCAGCCGGACAGTTTGTTCCGTGGCTCTTTTTGTGCTGTCGCTACGCTAGCACAAACCGCCACTCCACAAACTGCCGCTGCACTCTGCGTTAGCCACACAAGGAGAGTGGTCCTATATGAAAATTCGAGCAGCATTGGCAAGCGATGCTCAGAGTATCGCAGATATACATACCACGAGTTGGCGTAATACGTATCAAAATGCCTTAACTGCGCAATATCTTTCGGATGTCGTACCTCAAGAACGAAATGAGGTGTGGGCAAGCCGGCTTGATATGCCAAAGCCTAACCAGCATGTGGTCGTTGCTGAGCAGGACGGAGAAATCCTGGGGTTCGCGTGTGTATATGCAGCTGAGAATTCCAAATGGGGCTCCTACTTGGATAATTTGCATGTACGCAAAGCCCATCAATCAAAAGGCATCGGAAAGTCGCTCTTGATCGAAGTTTCCCGTTGGTGTCACCAACAGGAGCCAATCGGAGGTTTGTGCTTGTTGGTGAACCAAGAGAATGTAAAAGCGCAAGCATTCTATAAATCGGCTGGGGCTCGTAACGCGCAAGAGAGTGTATGGAATGCTCCAGATGGTAGTGTTGTTCCAACATACTGGTTTGTATGGGATAAAATCGGCTCCTTGGTAGAAAATGGCTAACAAGGCCAGCCACGGTGACGGTTACTACATTGCGGCTGCGCCTTCATTCCGCAACCGCGCGTGCTGAGCGGCGTTATGCACAGGGAGAGATAGGTGCCATTGTTTGAAACAGAGAGGCTGGTTGCAAGGAAGCTATCCCATCAAGACGTTCCGGTGCTCACTGCAATGCTCAGTGATCCGGAAGTCATGAAGTTCTCCGTCCGTGGAGTTTGCGACGAAGAAGCTACCCGAAAGTTCGTTGATTGGTGCCTTGAGTGTTACGCCTCTCATGGAATAGGGCCATGGGCATTGTGTGAGAAGGAATCAGGGCATTTGATCGGCTTCTGTGGCGTTGGGCCGGAGTTGGTTGGCGATGTTGAAGAAATCAATCTAGGTTATCGTCTGGCGCGCAGGTTCTGGCATCAGGGGTATGCGACAGAAGGTGTAAAAGGTGTTCTCCAGTATGCTTTTGATCAAAAACACTGCGAGTCGGTAATTGTTATTATCGAGCCGGAACATACAGCCTCCGTTAGGGTGACGGAGAAGGTCGGGTTTGGAGATTATACGATCCGAGAATTCCATGCCCGACCTGTGCGGGTATATCGAATGACGTGTGACGACTGGGCATTGCATAACAAGTTGTTGTAGTTCGTTCCGGGCCTGGCGGTCCTACACCGGACGCCTACTACGCTGCGCTCCGTAGTCGCCGCTAAACCAAGGCGTTAGAGGATTTCATGCACTTCAAATTTCGTCTGATGTTTCTATTATTTATGTTTTGTGTGTCAGCTAATTCCCTGGCCCAAAATTCGAGCGCGAATGCGTTTGAACTCTACAAAGATGTGATTAGCGGGAAAACGCCGGTTGAAGAGCTTACGCCAGAACAAAGGATGCAGGTTTTCCGCATCCATCAAGCGTTATCATCAGCAAATTCGAGTGAAGAGATTGAAGGCCATAACTTTTCACTCCGCGACATTGAGAGGAAGTGCGAAGTATACAAATACGATGAATCATACGGTGAGCTAGAGTGTCGAGGATCAGATCTTCGCCCAGTGGAGCGTAAGTGTGAGGTCTACTTCTACGATAATCAGAATGGTGAAATTGAATGTCGAGGAGGCGATTTTCGGCCGATTGAAAGGAAATGCTCAGTCAGCCTCTATGATGAGGAATACGGGGAGATTGATTGCTAATTTCTCTAACAATTCGCGTAAGTCGGACGTCCCTGACGGGCCGCCGCTTCGCTTCGCGTTAGATTTTTCTGAAAGGAAGCGTATGAAAAGTCTGCTTTGTTATATTGGAATATTTTTTATAACACTGGGAATACAAGGGTGTGCCGCTCCCTACTATGGTTTGACCGGAGAAGAGTGGAACAGCTTGAGTGAGG
This sequence comes from Marinobacter sp. 1-4A, assembly GCF_016597725.1. Taxonomy (GTDB): domain Bacteria; phylum Pseudomonadota; class Gammaproteobacteria; order Pseudomonadales; family Oleiphilaceae; genus Marinobacter. Next base: position 13,426 of record NZ_VCGY01000012.1, on the reverse strand, counting down.
ACGAGCAAGCTGCTGTCAAAGCGGAGTATCGAGACATACTCGCTCTTCAAGAAGGTCAAAAACGTCGCAAACTCCACGATGCAAGGACTCAGTCAATTGTCGACTACGGCATCAATGGTCAAAAATCTGGACAGTAAATCTAACCAATCGGTCAACCGGACGCCAAAAGCTGTGCGCTTTTGGTTCCCGTCGCTGTCGCGCCGGCGCCGGTTACCGCAGCGTTAGGGCTCTACAATAAGTATCGAATATGAACGAACTATCTGATAAAAGACAGAAACTTGAACAGGTATCGAAAGAAATTAATCTCGGTCTTGGTTCATTGTTCAAGACACTGAACCGCGTTACTTGCCCATGTTGTGGATATCCAACATTGGAGGAACGAGGAAATTATGATATTTGCGAATTGTGTAACTGGGAAGATGATGGTCAGGATGATGAAGATTCGTCACAAGCATTAGGTGGCCCCAATGGAGGTTACTCGCTAGACGAGGCTCGTGATAACTATAAAAAATACAGAATAATGTATTCTCCTGATAACAATACAACGATTACAGGTGGCGATTCGGAAGAGAGAGAAAAACTTAAAATAAAGTTGGCCTCAATATTTGATAGTATGGTTTCTGGCAACAATATTACTGAATTATGGAATCGGGCTTTAAAAATCGAAAAGGCCCTAGATCAAGAATTAACACGTAGCATTAGAGAGTATGAGAAATCAATCAAGCCCTAACAAGTGCATCTTGCCGGATTTGGGTAAACTGTCACCTGTTTTGCAAAAACACGCAAAACAGCCGCCATTTCACCCAAACCGCAAATGCAGGCGTTATACGACCTAAAGTAATACGAATATTATGCAACTAACTGATAGCAACACAGAAAAGTTAATTTATATAGGTTTATTCATTTTTGGTGTTTGTTCCTTACTTTTTATAGTTGGTGCAATATTCTTTGATGAGGACAATTTCTACACTGACAATATACATAAACCGATGTTGGTATTTGCATTCTCCGTATTTTTTACAACACCTATACCACGACTTGTATTCAATTATAAATCAGGGCTACTATCAGCCATAGAAACTGTAGGTACTGTTACAGTATTAATTGTAGTTTTGGGAAGTGTGGTCTGGCGCAACATTTGTGTATAACCAGTACATCAATGATCGCCAGCAAGCTGGCTGGACCTTCACTGCTACGCAGCTCGGCCCATTATGTAAGCGTTAGGGGTCGTAAAAGTAGAATGCTACGGTAGCCTAAGCGTCAAAAAGAGTGCGACGCAGTGAAGCAAAACGGCTAGAATTAACCCATGATCAAAGCAAAATTTAAGCGCTGTGATATAGGGTAAATGTACCGCTTAGGTTGCGGGGCAACAGGTATTAAAAACTGCGCCGTTAATTTAGAGTTCTTCGCTTCGTCTGATATGAAAAGCGAAGGGACTGAATAAAATTCTAAGCGCGTTACAAAGAAGGTACTTCGGGAGCAGCCATCCCCCTGAAGTAAATGAATAAAAAAGAACTAGGGGAATGAGCAACTCCGGAGAGACGTATCAAAGTCCGAAGTGAATTAAACCCCTAACAAAAAGCTGCAACGGACTCCGTATATTTGTCACTTTTTATGCAAAGAGCCGCATAAAAACCGCCAAATATACTACGCCGTTGAGCAAGGCGTTATGTGTGCGTCAAATGATCGGAACCAAGTGGGTTTTCATAGTCTGTGCCGTAGTATCTAGCGGCTATCAGGGTGCCTGGTTTTTATGGAAAGTCATGGGCTGGCACTGGGATACAGTCGCAAATATTCCTGGCTTTGCTTTCTTACTGCTTGCATGGCCATGGTCGTTGGCTGGTGCCCATTTTCAGCCAGAGCTTCAAGAGTACATTGGCGAGGCACCGCGCCATCTGGTTACCGTTGCATTGACGGCGTTGGGTTTTGCATTCAATGCAGCGCTTAGCTACGCGATATTGTCGGGAGTGGCTCGTAGGCTCAGAACACATAACCAGTAGTTGTAGTACGTTCCGGCCTGACGGCCTCCACCGGACGCCCTTTTCAGGGCGCCGCTAAACAATGGCGTTAGGAGAAGTTTCAGTGCGGTACGCGTTCGTCAATGGCTATAGAGTTGAGCCCAAAAAGGGACTAAATGGAACGTGCCCTTGTTGCAACAGTGATGTCATTGCGAAATGTGGAAACTTCAAAGTTCACCACTGGGCACATAAAACCCGGGAAACATGCGACCCTTGGTGGGAAAACGAATCTGAGTGGCACAGAACGTGGAAATCTTACTTTCCGAGTGAAAATCAGGAGCGTGTGTTTATTGATGAGAAAACCGGTGAAAGACACATTGCAGATGTCTATGTTGATAAAAATGTGGTCATCGAGTTTCAAAGCTACTCAATCTCTGCCGAGGAGATGGACGCACGTGAGCTTTTTTACCAACAGATGATTTGGGTAGTAAACGGTGCTAAAAGGGACTTTGACCGAATATATTTCCATCAAAGTGTTTATGGTCCTCATACAGACGATACCTACCTTCGAAAAATTAGGTGGGTCGGCCGTAGTAAGCTCCTTGCAAAGTGGGAGGCTGCAACAAAACACGTATATATGGATTTTGGTACGGATCTAGTTTGGCATCTCATTGAGTATGACCCGGATACCAAAAAGGGTTTGGTCAAAGCTTACCCAAAGCAAAAGTTCGTGGAGTTTTTTGGTGGTACCTACTCCTAACAATCACAGTCACGGCGACGTCTACTCCATTGCGGCTTCGCCTCCATTCCGCAGCCGCGCATGCTGTTGGCGTTAGGCCCTTGATCATGAAAACTGCGATCACAAAGTTACTGGCGATAGTTGCGTTTCTTGCTTTGCTAGCCGGAGCGATTGGTTCGACAACGCATGAAGGCTGGCTAACCGCGTGGTTTTTGCTCTTTATTTTCGTTGGTCTGCCCATCTTGATTTTGGCTTGGATTGATCTCGGATCAGAGCTGCGGAGATTGGAGAACCCAACCCTTTTACAAAAAGTGCTCGGTGCTTTGTTCGGCTTTCCCCAGGCAGCGCTTGGTATAACATCCGTACTCATCGGTCTCTCAATTGTAGGCTGGGTTTTGTATAACTCGTTGGTCGAGACGCAGCCGCAATATAGCGGAGGCTTTTTGACTCTCGGTGTTGGACCGGCGCTGGTAATTTTCGGACTCTATTGGGCGCGTGTGGCTTTTAAACGAGAGAGCAAGGCGGAAAATGACTGAGTTCTGGCCTAACCAGTGCAGGCACGGCGACGCCCATTACATTGCGCCTTTGGCTCCATTCCATGGGCGCGCATGCTGCAAGCGTTAGATTACTTTAAACATCCAACAAGGAATAATAATGACTGAAGAAGTAGAACTGAAATGGATTTCCGGTTTCTGGAGAAGAATAGGCGCTCTATTCATAGACACATTAATACTTGGCGTGTGCGGCTTAGCGCTCGGCTTATTTCTTGAAAGCTTGTTTGTTCAAATGGGAGGATGGGGACGTCTGGTTGGCTTCTCAATAGCGCTCATTTACTTTGGTGTCATGAATAGCTCTATCGCCGGTGGTCAAACGATAGGCAAGAAGGCCTTAAAGATCAGAGTGGTTGATTCTAATAACTCTCCAATAAACCTTGGAAAGTCTATACTCCGTTACTTCATTCTGGCAATTCCTTTCTCTCTAAATGGGGCTCAGTTTTCAAATGAGGCGATGCTTTCTTTTCTCATGTATCCGCTTTCATTAATTATATTTGGTGGTCTTTTCTCAATTTTATACTTATACATATTCAATAGAGTTACCCGTCAGTCACTGCATGATCTAGTGGTTGGCACCTATGTCGTTAATGCGGATGTAGAAAAGCAAGATCCCGGAAAGGTCTGGAATGTTCATCTTATAATAGTTGCAGTGTTATTTATTTCGGCTGCCGTAGTTCCGGCTTTCACTACTCAGCTAGCTCAGAGTGAACCATTCAAGGGAATGCTGGCCGTCCAATCTGCGCTATCAAATGATCCAAGTGTTGCTTACGCAACTATATCCTCTGGCTCATCAACTTTCAGCTCAACCAATGAAGACACCAAAACAACCACATATATAAGCAGTCAGGTATTCCTAAAGACCAACAATGTTAGTGATACTGAGCTAGCCCGTCGGCTAGCAACTATAGTTGTCGCCAACCACCCTGAAGCTTTGCAAAAAGATACAATTCACATCAACCTAACGTATGGTTATGACATAGGTATTGCTTCCAGTTGGTCTAACCATGCGCATAATTTCAACCCTCTCGAGCTTCAAAGTGCGGATTAGGCGTAATCTAACAAGTTGCGCAAGCGGGACAAAGTGCTGCGCACTTTGCCCCTTCGCAAGGCGTTAAGCACAAGGAAGGTCCATGCATGCGAATATAGCCCGCTACGGAATAATTCTGAACACGGAAAACTTTGAGGCGTGTGTGGCATTCTATCGAGACCTCTTTGGCTTGCGTCAGCTGTTCGAGAAAGACGAGAACGACTTTAAGCTAACCTGCCTCGAATACGGAGAGGGTTACTTGATGGTGGAACAAGGCGGCAAAGCAAAGGACGGCGTCAAGTTGCCCGAAGAGGGGAGCTTCAAGCTGCGTTTCAACGTCAAGAACCTAGAGGAAGCCTTGGCAGAAATTAGAGCATGGGGCATCGATGCAGACATCACAGAAAACGCTTGGGGCAGGACCATCAATATCTGCGATCCCGACGGCAATCGGGTCGGTGTCAGAGATGAAGCCGGCTTCGTTCGTCAGCTCAATGCTTAACAAGTGCGTCAAATACGTTCCGGGCCTAAAGGCCCTCCACCGGACGGTTTTTGCTCCGCTTCGCTGCGCAAAAACCGCCGTTTACGCAGGCGTTAGATGTAAAAGGTAGAATATGTCTCAATTTGTGAATGATCTCGGCCAGCCTGTCGGGGAGCCGCTTGCTCAGTGGGTAGAGCCCGCGCACCCGTCGCCGGAGCCAATGGATGGCCGCTTCTGCTGTTTGGAGCCGCTTGCTCCAGAGCGCCATGCTGAAGAGCTCTATGCTGCGAACGTGCTGGACAAAGATGGGAGTAGCTGGACCTATCTTCCTTATGGCCCCTTTGGTTCCTTTGAGCGCTATTATGAGTGGCTTCAGGCAATGAGTCAGAAGGATGATCCATTGTTTTTCACGATTATTCAGAAGTCGGATGGCCGAGCCGTTGGCGTTGCAAGCTATCTTCGGATAATGCCAGCGAGTGGCTCTATCGAAGTTGGTCATCTCCATTTCTCTGAGCAGCTCAAGCGAAGCCCTGTCGCCACGGAAGCCATGTTCTTGATGATGAAAAAAGCTTTCGAACTAGGCTATCGGCGTTATGAGTGGAAGTGCGACGCTTTGAATGCACCCTCGTGTGCCGCCGCTCAGCGCCTTGGGTTCAGTCATGAAGGCACTTTTCGTCAAGCTACAGTGTATAAAGGGCGTAGCAGGGATACTGCGTGGTTCTCCGTTATCGATATCGAATGGCCGGCACTATCAAAGGCGTTCTCACAATGGCTGAGGCCAGAGAACTTTGATGAGTTGGGTGAGCAGCGCGCCCGCCTGAGCGAATTAACTCAAGCAGCCCTCCAGCAACGGTCGTGAAGGACGGCATCCGCACAGCCAAGATCATCTAACAAGGCGCATCAATTCGCGGCCGTTGGCCGCCGGACGCCCTTTCCATTGCGGCTGCGCCTCCATTACAAGTGCGCCGTTGTGCGCTGGCGTTAACGAGACCGGGCCTGCAAAAAGAAGGAGATTTTGAAGCATGGACATAGAATTCATTCTTCCACTGATGACGGCTATTGCGGGAATTCTAGGCATTATTTCCGGTATCAGAAAAACGAAATCTGAGAGAGAAGATTCAATCGAGCATTTGAGGCTAGAAATCGAAGAGAATATGGAAGAACTTGAGAAAGTGCTTTCAAAAGATGAGCTTGAGGATTTAGTCCTAAGGGTTCGATCCATAGAAAAGAACAAGGTGACGGACACTCCACTTCGCAAGGAGCACGGTAATGTAACGAAGAATTTTCTCGTATATATAGTGCCCGGAATGATCGCGCTAGGGCTGGTGGGGCTCTATATCTTTCTCAGAGCTAGTAATGCTGGTGATACTGAATATTCTACGCCAGAAGACCTTAACAACCTAATGACAATAGTAGTCGGGTATTTGTTTGGAGCCGGCGCTGCAAGTGTATGAAGGATCTTCGTTAACAAGGGCAGGCACGGCGACGCCCATTACATTGCGCCTTCGGCTCCATTCCGTGGGCGCGCATGCTGCAAGCGTTAAAGGTACAGGATGAAACCTACTCACTACTTCGCAATCTTAGTTCGGTTATTCGCGATAGCATTGGCCATCTACGCTGTTAGGCAATCATCCTTTCTGATCGAGGTGCTCAAAAACGGCGGTGTTCAAGGCTATGAGCTACCCTCAGCCTTTGCGTGGGTACCGACCTTGGTCCCTTTGCTCGTCTCTTTGTTTTTATGGTTCTTTCCAATGACCGTGTCGCGCTGGGTTGTTCGACCTGAGTTGGATCAGTCATTCGAACCGGTCGGCGCAAAAGGTCTACTCACGGTAATAGTGCTGGGAATAGGCTTGTACGTTCTGTACTTCGCTGTTTCGGATGCCGTCTATTGGTTAACTCTGTGGCAAATGAGCCATGACAACTACTCCGACTCTACCCTTTACTTGGGGAGCGACAGCAAAGCAGCGATGGTCACCACGGTAATGGAGCTAATTATAGCTGTTGCGCTTGTAGCACGCGCTAGGACTGTATCGGACGCGATGCTCAAGCTAACCCGATGAATCCTTTAACAATGTGGTCAACGGGACGCCAACTACGCTGCGCTCCGTTGGCGCCCATTACCACTGGCGTTAGGGAGTAAGGAAACACCATGGATCAGGCAGAATATTGGTACGCGGTAGCCTCAGTGCTGCTGTTCTTTAAGATGTTTGCCATCTCCGCATATCAGGGATTCCATCGTATCGGGAAGCTGGCCTTCAAGACTCCCGAAGATGCAGCATTCGTTGGGCGGGAGGCTGCCAAAGAGGAGTTGCCTCAAGTTCAGAGAGCAGCCCGAGCGTGGTTAAACGACCTCGAGAATATCCCCGTTTTTCTGGGTTTGGGGGTGGCTTATATTTGGGTCGGTGCTTCTCCCGGTTGGGCCGTTTGGCTCTTCTTGGTATTTACGGGAGCCCGCTACCTGCATACATTACTCTATCTGGCTGGAATTCAGCCTTGGCGAACGGTGGCGTATGCAGTCGGAGTGGCGTGTATGTTCATCATGAGCATCCAGATCCTCGTGGCACTTCCCTAACAATGCAATCAAATTCGTTCCGGCCCGATGGGCCTCCACCGGACGGCTTTTCTCCGCTTCGCTGCGTAAAAGCCGCCGTTTATTGCTGGCGTTATACGAGTAAAGAATGAATCGCATTTTTAAAAAAATCCTGTATTGCGTACTAGCGATTCCAATTTTAATTGCAGTGATTATGATCGTAACTGTAATACGTCATAAGTCGTTGTATTATGCTCCATCAGATATAGCTTTGATTCAATATTATGAAGGATTAGAAGTGTTTATCGAAGTCGGTGAAGATAAAATATACTTGTCAGAGCTTCAGGTATACGAAGTTGTAACTCTCATCGAAAAACATGCTACTGAACCACCATGGGGCTGGAGAAACCAGCATTTAATTAATTGTGCAATAAATTTTCGTTTAAATACAAATCCGAACATTTATAGAATAGATATTGAAACGGTAAACAATGTCTATGCTGCAAGACTTCAACGAAACACTGGAACTAGTGTATTTAATTATGATGTTTTTAGTGCAAAGCAATTGGTGAAAAAGTTAAACAGCATATCTAAAAACAAGTGCACTCAACCAGTTTAAAAGTAATGGTGCTAAAAATGAGTTTGTTGCAAGCTGGAAAAAATCGTATAACCAGAAGCTCAAACGGACAAAATATGCTGTCATCTTTTTTGCAAAAACACGCAAAAAAACTGCCACCACATTTAGCCGTTTAGCTAAGCGTTAAATTTCAATATGGATAATGAGCTCCGAGAACAATTAAAAACAAACTTCAGAAAGGAAGTTTTTGAAGTGCTTGATCTAATTTCCTCAAAGGAGGAGCAGTTAGATTATCAAGCGAAGGCTCCTATTGCGTATGTTTCAGCGGAGCTATTCAATCAGTGGGATGACTGTTATCAAATCCCCAAGGAGCAGGAGTGGTACAAAGAGGCCTTTACTGATGGGGAATTAAGCATTCTCCAAGAATTCGATGAGGCTTTGGAGGCTGTTTCTAAAGATACACCGCAAAACCCTCCAGACATACATGAATTCGTAAATACACCTGAATGGGAGCGTTTATCCAATGCCGCAAGCATCGCACTTAGCAAGCTCTCAAAAATTTAACAAGCGCATGTTGTCGGACTGGTTTTCCGCTGCGCTCCAAACCAGCCGCAAATGCGGGCGTTGAACTAAACCGCTTCGCGGTAGCGATTTCGCCCTCACATTTCCTGCGAAGCTGGGAGAACTGACGGATACTTTTGATTAGCCCAAGTGGGCTATTCAGAAGAGGAGAATTCGTCATGACACCCCTACGTCAGACCATGATCCAGGCCATGTGCCAACATGGCTTTTCCCCCCGAACCCAGCACAGCTATTTGTATGTTGTCACTGCGCTGGCCCGTTATTATCGGCGTTCGCCCGATCAGCTGGAGGTCGATGACTTACAAGCCTATTTCAACTATCTGGTTCAGGAGCGTTCCCTGTCACCGGCCAGTTGTCGCGTTTATTTGCATGGCATTCGATTTCTGTATTTGCAGGTGCTGCATTGGGCGCACTTCGATGTGACACTGGTGTTACCCAAGCGCCCTCAGCGCATTCCGGAACTGCTCACCCGGCAGGAAGTTGCCCGCCTACTGTCGGTAATTTCCAACCCCAAGCATCGAGCTTTACTGTCCATCACCTACGGTTGTGGTTTGCGCGTCAGTGAAGCGGTGGCGTTGCAGGTAAAGGACATCGATGGTGAACGTCACCTACTTCGAGTCACTCAAGGTAAGGGCGCCAAGGATCGGATGGTGCCGTTGGCACCCGGGTTACTCCAAGTGCTTCGTCAATATTGGCGAACCTGTCGACCTATGCCCTGGTTATTTCCCAGTGAATTTCTGCCAGACAAGCATCTTCATATCACCACACCCCAGAAGGTGTACCACCAGGCCAAGCGCGTCAGCGACATTCAGAAGGGCGGAGGGATTCATGCCCTACGCCACGCCTATGCCACCCATCAGTTAGAACAGGGGGTACCTCTCCATGAGTTGCAACGACTCTTGGGCCATAGCGATCTGCGCAGTACTCAGCGTTATTTACATTGGCTGCCAGGGGCAACACCTCAGAACCGTGGTCCTGTAGACCTGATCGCGGGCCTCGGAGGTGCAGAATGACCGCCACACTCAGCGTCCAGAACATTCTGCAACGATTCCTTCCGGGTCAGCCATTGGACAGCCACCGTCGCAAAGTCTGCGCTCGCCTAACGGCTTGCCGAACCGCCCGTATGGGCGGTATGGAGATGCATTGTGATCATTGCCAGACCCGTTCTATCTGTTATTACGGGTGTCGGGACCGGCATTGCCCGCAATGTCAGGGGCGTACAACGGCGCAATGGAGCGCGCGGCAGCGATCCCTGTTGTTGCCAGTGCCATACTTCCATCTGGTGTTCACACTGCCCCATACCTTAAACGGCTGGATTCAGATCCACCCCGAGGTGATCTACCGCTGCTTGTTCGCAGCAGCATGGGATACGCTCAGCCAGTTTGGGCGCAACACCCGGCACCTTGGCGGAGAGCTGGGTATGACAGTGGTGCTGCACACCTGGGGACAGAACCTGAGTCGTCACGTTCACGTGCACTGTCTGGTTCCCGGCGGCGTGTTGACCGACACGGGTGACTGGAACAAAGCCAAAAACGACTACTTATTCCCGGTGCGAGCCTTATCCCGGCGTTTTCGCGGGCGAATGGTGTCGTTGCTGAGAACCTCTGCGAACGCCGGTGACCTGCATCGGGTCACCCATAGTGTCGAGATTGATGACGTGCTCAACCGCCTGATGCATCAGGAGTGGGTTGTCTACACCCGACACTGTCTGAATCAGGCCGAGAGCGTGGTGGATTATCTGGCTCGCTACACGCACCGAATTGCCATCAGTAACGGGCGTTTATTATCTATGGACGGTGACCGGGTCGCGTTCCGATATAAAGATTACCGCGACGACTCCCGAATCAAGACTCAGTGGCTGGAGGGACAGGAGTTCGTGCGACGGTTTCTCATGCACATCCTGCCCAAAGGCTTTATGCGCATTCGCCATTTTGGTTATCTGAGCAACCGAACCCGTCGACGCAAACTGGCTGTGATCCGGCACTGCCTCTCGCAGCCTCCCCAGCTCGAAGCGACAACAGAGAGACCAACATCCCAGAGATGCTGGCCATGCCCACATTGTGATGACGGTCTGGTTCGTATGATTCGCCAGGTCCCACGGTTCAGGACAGTGGTCGTGCCGACGGGCTAGCCCACCCATTCACCTAATCCGTCGGGTGAAAAGCGACAGTTCTTTATGAGCTGGGCGCCTATGCGCCCGAAGGCTGGAAAAAACGGTATCTGCAGGGTAATCTGAGAAAAACACAACAAGGAATTGCCCCGTGAAGGAACGAATAAGGTCAACATCCGTTGTCATTGATGTGTGTCTACCGAAAGACTCGCCCGACCGACCCCGCGGCCAAATTACTTTATCCTTATGCTCCGCTCACTAGCTGCGGCAGTGGCGGCTTAGTCCAACAGACATTTAATGGTCATGCTGCGCACGACCATTAAATGCTTAGGTGTTACGTATACAAAATCAGGAGGAAAAATGACGGATCGTGCAAAATTCAAATACTCTGCCCAAGATGGGGTTCTAGAACTTGAAGGTTCAGAGGCGTTCGTATCGGAGCACTTCGAAAGTCTCACAGACCTAATTAGAATCATATCTAGGCATGTGGTTGTTGAACAGCAACATCAACAAGAGAGCACAGCTGAGCAAGCCGAATCACAGAACGAAAACACAGTAACTTCCCTGCCGAAAACAGATAATATCACCAACGTCAGCCCAACTGTGGGAGAAGTTCAAAAAGAAAGTATTGCCCTGTACCCGGAATACCTCTCGGAGATAAATGGAAACTTAAAGATTGTTTCCGATATTCCGGGGAGTTCTGTGAAATCCAAAATGACTAATGCAGCTATTTTGTTTTGCTACGGATCTAAGCTTTTGGGGGATGAACTGGTTGCTACGAAAGATATACGCACCATCTGTGAAGAGCATGGCTTCTTGGATTCAGCAAACTTTTCGAAGATTTTTAACGACAGGACACTTTTCCTATCGGATGGTGTCAAGGGCGGAAATAAGAATGTAAAGCTCACGTTCCAAGGCGAAAAGAAGGCAAAGGAGTTACTTGGAAGTGCTCAACCCCAAGATTAGAAATTATCTAGTTTCTGTCTATGCTGAAGACATTATCGATGCGCTGCTTGCGGCGTATATCGAAGTCTTAAGGAACTATCGGATCGAGAGATGGAAGCCAAGCGAGCTTGATGCTGGGCACTTTGTCGAAGCTGCCAGGAGGATTGTCGAACAAGAACTGTTTGGTCAGTCGGTTCCTTTGAGTAAATCAATGGGTTCTTTTAGTCCAGCTGTATTAACAAAATATGAGTCTGCTAACGGTGACGAGGCTTTCAGAATACTAATCCCGAGAGTCCTATTTTCTATATATTGCATTCGAAATAAACGAGGTGTAGGTCATATATCATCGATATCACCGAATAAAATGGATGCTACGTACATACTGAACTCGACCAAATGGGTGTTGGCGGAGTTCGTGCGCTATGTCACCGCATCCAGCCCTGACGATGCACATGCACTTACGGATGCCATTCTCGAAAGAGATTTAGACATTATATGGGATGATGGCGAATCCTTTATGATTCTTAATAACAAGCTGAATACCGAACAAAAGATTCTCGTAGCTTTATATAAGAGAGATAGAACGAGCATTGAAGCTCTCCGTGAATTGGTCGACTATAAAAACAAGACCAGATTTAAAGCAATCACAAAAGCTCTGCGTTCCAAGAATTTAATCGATATTGTTCAAGAGTCTACCTGCAAAATATCGCCATTGGGGGTCAAAGAAGCTGAAGCCATCATCGAGAATACGTAACAAGACGCGTCACACGGATGTCCTTGTCTTCGCTTCGCTACGTCAATGCCACCGGTGCGCTCCGCGTTAGTGGCTGGGGCCTCGGTCCTTTTGGCTGCGGCGTGCCAGTGGCCTTGGTGCCGGGCCAGGTTGCCAAGCCCGCAAAATTGGTCAGCACCAAGGCCGTCAGAATCTGTGTCCGGTTTGGTTGCTTCGGCAACCGGTGGTGTTGGTAGTGGTTTCGGTATTCGCCGTGTGGGGCTGTCCGCCGAAAACTCGGTCTGGATCTGCTACTTTTGAGTTCAGGTTCATTCACCGCGCCGTTGGCGGTGTTTCAAACATAGTGCATCGGTTCATGCCAGTGCCGGGTTACAGAGTGGGCCGTCACGGTCAGTGCCAGGGAGCAGGCAGCGTCATTACCTGCCACTAACCAGTCGCTGTAGTACGCGGCCGATGGCCGCCGGACGCCCTTTTCATTGCGGCTTCGCCTCCATTACAAGGGCGCCGCTAAGCTTCGCGTTAGGAGATAAGGATGTCCGTAAAAATTGAGGTGGCCGAGACCACTAAACAGTTTGATGCAGGTAGCCGGTTGATTCGTGCGTATGCCGACTTTCTGGGGCTGGATCTGGAGTTTCAGGGTTTTTCCAGTGAGTTGGCATCGCTGCCAAAAATGTATGGTCCACCCAAAGGCGCGCTACTGCTGGCCACGTTGGAAGGTATTCATGTTGGTGCTGTCGGTCTCAGAGAGTTCGAGCCGGGCGTTGCTGAGATGAAGCGGATGTATGTTCTACCAGACTATCATGGCATGGGTGTTGGAAAAGCTCTGACTGAAGCTTTCCTCGGTCAGGCAAGAGAAATGGGCTATGGTTCAGCGCGGCTGGACAGTATTCGGGAGCTTGATAAGGCTTTGCGGTTGTACCAAGATTTTGGCTTTAGGGAAATCGAGCCTTACCGGTTCAATCCCCACCCGGAAGCGGTGTTCATGGAGTATAAAATCTCCTAACAATCGCAGGCACGGCGACGTCTTTTCCATTGCGGCTTCGCCTCCATTCCAAAGCCGCGCATGCTGCGGGCGTTATGCACAAATAATCAGGAGTCACGGATGAGTTCTAGTCATATTTTTTGGCCTGTTTTGGCACAGATTCTTCTCACGCTGGTGATGTTTATCGTTCTCGGTGCGAGAAAGGCCAAGG
>NZ_VCGY01000011.1 GCF_016597725.1 Marinobacter sp. 1-4A | reverse complement strand
AACAAGCCAGCGCCGATGGTAGTGTGGCACTTGCCCATGTGAGAGTAGGTCATCGTCAGACTCTTAATACCTAAAACCCCCTCCGGATCCCCGGTGGGGGTTTTTTTATGCCTGAGATTTGGTGCAGCACGCAACCAATACACTGCCCCTTAAAGACCCCGGTGATATACTGTGATTACAAAATCAAATGCGATGCGGAGTAACTCAATGTCTGGCAACGATCATCTGGTCATATTCGATACGACTCTCCGGGATGGCGAGCAAAGCCCCGGCGCGACCATGAACAAAACGGAAAAGCTCCGTATCGCGAAGGCGCTTGAGAAGCTTCGTGTAGATGTCATTGAGGCGGGGTTTGCAATCGCAAGCCAAGGCGATTTTGAAGCTGTTAAGTCTATTGCCGAGACGATAAAGGACTCAACGGTTTGCAGTCTTGCGAGAGCATTGGACAAAGACATTGATCGGGCAGCAGAGGCGATTCGCCCTGCTGAGAGGGGGCGTATACATACATTTATCGCTACCTCTCCTATCCATATGCAACACAAACTACAAATGCAGCCTAACGAGGTTGTTGAGCAGGCTGTTCGCGCCGTAAAGCGCGCGCGCAGCCATGTTGATGATGTTGAGTTTTCCTGTGAGGATGCCGGGCGCTCGGAGTTGGATTTTCTGTGCCGAATCATTGAAGCGGCCATAGACGCAGGCGCGAACACAATCAACATTCCTGATACGGTTGGCTACGCAATTCCGGAACAATTCGCTGAAACTATCCACCAGTTGCTTAACCGCATCCCCAACGCTGATAAGGCAATTTTCTCTGTGCACTGTCACAACGACCTTGGGCTCGCCGTGGCCAACTCGCTCGCCGCAGTAACGCGAGGGGCCCGTCAGGTGGAGTGCACCATTAACGGTTTGGGCGAGAGAGCTGGCAATGCATCACTAGAAGAAATTGTGATGGCCGTTCGCACTCGTCAAGATTTGTTTAATATAGACACCCAAGTAGACGCTCGTCATATTGTTCCTGCTTCGCGCCTAGTCTCTACAATCACTGGTTTCCCAGTTCAGCCCAATAAGGCGATCGTAGGCGCAAATGCCTTTGCACATGAGTCTGGCATTCATCAGGATGGCGTGCTCAAGCACCGCGAAACTTATGAAATCATGCGTGCAGAAGATGTAGGTTGGCACACAAATAGTCTTGTACTGGGTAAGCACTCAGGCCGTAATGCTTTCCGTACCCGGCTGCTGGAGTTGGGTATACAGTTTGAGACCGAGACAGAACTCAACGAAGCGTTTACCCGTTTCAAAGCCTTGGCCGATCTGAAACATGAGATTTTCGACGAAGATCTTCAGGCGATTGCCAGTGATACTCGGCAGAAAGACGAAGAGGGGCGCTATGGCTTGGTGTGCCTACGAGTTTGCTCTGAAACAGGCGTCGTACCGAGTGCTACGCTCACGTTAATAATGGATGGAAAGGAGCACAACGTTGAGGCCGAGGGCAGTGGCCCGGTCGATGCTACCTTCAAAGCTATCGAATCATTGGTTGATTCTGGCTGTAATCTGCAACTCTACTCAGTAAACAATATTACCAGTGGTACCGACTCTCAGGGTGAGGTTACTGTCCGCTTAGAGCGTGGTGGGCGAATCGTAAACGGCATAGGTGCCGATACGGACATTATTATCGCTTCGGCGAAGGCTTACATTGAGGCGCTTAATCTAATCAGTCGTGGCGGTATTCGGCAACACCCGCAGGTTGCGGATGTTTAAATGATTCAGACCGAGGTTCAGCGGCAGTTTTACCTGAGTGCCGCAGGTATTCGACTGTGGTACGCACGGCAGCCCTTGCCGGGCGCCGCACCTAGCCCGGAGTTCCGCTTGCCGAAGCTGGACGAGCCGATCCACTCGTCAACGCCTGATTTGGGCTCTTTGAAGCATCATTTGCCCAAAGGACAAGCGCCCTCCCCTAGAGAAGATAAGAAGGGTGCGCAGCGGATAGCTAGCCTTCAGGCCTTAGTCGGGGGTAGTACAAAAGCTACGCAGGCAGAATCAAAACAACAGGATTCCCCGGCAGCTTCAGGTGCCCCCCTTAATGTGTCGGATGACACTGAGCAAACAGGTTCGGCGGTCGAGTTGCAAGCAACCCAAGTGTTGAATCTGAGTCTAGGAGTATTTGCTGGGGCTAATTATGTTCTCGTTGCTCATGTATCCAAAGAAGCGAGTCTAAGGTTACAGGAAACCCTTGCGATCAACATATTGAAGAGTCTCGGGGAGGTGCAGCCAAGGCCCTTAGACTGGGTTCGCTGGCCCGTATTTAATAATCCCCTTGTGCCGGGTAATTCAGCAGCGGGTTTTGTTGCTGTACTGCGTCATGTGCTGCGTGACGCAGGCGACCGAAAGATAGTTGTTCTTGGCGGTCAGAGTTCGTTTGTTGGTGAGGCTGGTGCGGAAAATGGTTGGGTAAATAAAGCGCTCGAACGGTCACCTGATTTAACGTTCGACCACTCACTAACCGAGCTCGCTAGTAACCACGGTTTGAAGCGCTCGTTGTGGCATCAGCTTAAGCTCTTGGTTGCAAAGTGACGCACAGCGACCAAGCTTCAAGCGGGCCTCATGATGAGGGAGAGATTGTTCTCCGGCCTTTAAGGCCGGAAGAATTGCCAGGTATGCTTGAGATAGAACGCCAAAGTTACTCCTACCCATGGTCCGAAGGCATTTTTTTAGACTGTTTCAAGTCGAGTTACCGCCTATGGGGGGCGGCTCTCGAAGGGTCGCTAGTTGGGTACGCGATTGTCTCCTATATACTTGATGAAGCACATCTCCTGAATCTTTGCGTGCACCCTCGCTCTCGCGGTCTTGGCGTAGGCAAACTACTTTTGCGGCACCTTACGACAGAGGCAAATCGTGAAGGTATGAACCAGATTCTCCTTGAGGTTCGTTTAAGTAACAAGGCTGCCAGCAAGCTTTACCGTAACCAGGGGTTCGAAGAGATAGGTCGCCGCCCGCGTTATTACCCTACGCCCTCAGGGCAAGAAGATGCGCGGGTTATGTCGTTGCTCCTGTCTCCATGAAGGTTATCGCTTGTGTTCGCGTAATCACCCCTTAGCCCTTATAATGCCAGCCTTTCCCGAACATCTGACGCAGGTTGCTCTTCGACTATGTCTCACCTTTCCCAGGAAGTGGCCAAGCGCCGCACCTTTGCCATTATTTCTCACCCGGACGCCGGTAAAACCACCATTACCGAGAAGGTCCTGTTATTCGGACATGCTCTTCAGAGAGCAGGTACGGTCAAGGGTAAGAAGTCCGGCCAGCATGCGAAGTCTGACTGGATGGAGATGGAAAAAGAGCGGGGTATATCCGTAACCACGTCTGTTATGCAGTTCCCTTATGGCGGGAAATTGGTGAACCTGCTCGATACGCCAGGCCACGAGGATTTCTCGGAGGATACCTATCGAACCCTCACCGCTGTGGACTCTTGTTTGATGGTTATCGACAGCGCAAAGGGGGTTGAGGAGCGCACGATCAAACTGATGGAGGTTACCAGACTCCGGGATACACCTATTATCACCTTCATGAACAAGTTGGATCGAGATACCCGTGATCCTGTTGAACTGATGGATGAAGTTGAGGACGTGCTGAAAATCGCCTGTGCGCCAATTACCTGGCCTATTGGCATGGGTAAGAGCTTTAAAGGGGTCTATCACCTTCTCCGCGACGAGGTCATTCTCTACCAGAGCGGGCATGGCCACGAGATTCAGGAGGTTCGAGTGATAAGTGGTCTGGACAACCCGGAGCTCGATACGGCAATTGGTGGATACGCCAAAGATCTGCGTGATGAAGTTGAACTGGTAAAAGGCGCTTCCCATGAATTCGATCAGGAAGCGTTTCTGGCGGGGGAACTAACGCCGGTATTTTTTGGTACAGCTTTGGGCAACTTTGGTGTGGATCACATGTTGGATGGCTTGGTGAGCTGGGCTCCAGAGCCTCAACCGCGCGAGACGGACCATCGGTTAGTGCGTCCTGACGATCAGGGTTTCTCCGGTTTCGTTTTTAAAATTCAGGCAAACATGGACCCTCAGCATCGGGACAGAGTTGCGTTTATGCGCATAGTCTCGGGTAAATACAGTCAGGGTATGAAGGCTCGCCATGTGCGGATTGCAAAGGATGTACGCTTTTCCGATGCGCTGACCTTTATGGCGGGTGATAGGGAGCAAGCTGAAGAGGCTTATGCTGGTGATATCATTGGGCTGCACAATCATGGAACTATCCAGCTGGGGGATACTTTTACCGCTGGCGAGAATATGAAGTTCAAAGGCATTCCAAACTTTGCACCGGAACTGTTCCGCCGCATTCGTCTAAAAGATCCACTCAAGGCGAAGCAGCTGCAGAAAGGGTTAATCCAGCTTTCGGAAGAGGGGGCGGTGCAGGTTTTCCGGCCGTTGCGCAATAACGATCTAATTGTCGGTGCGGTGGGTGTTCTCCAGTTTGACGTTGTGGTTAGCCGGCTTAAAACAGAATACAAAGTAGAAGCGGTTTATGAGCCTATCAACGTTGCAACCGCCCGCTGGGTCACCTGCGCGGATGATCGTAAACTGGATGAGTTTCAGCGCAAGAATAACGACAATTTGGCACTCGATGGTGGTGATCGTTTGGCTTACATCGCGCCCACAATGGTTAACTTAAATCTGGCGCAGGAGCGCTATCCAGATATCGAGTTCCATAAAACCCGGGAGCATTAATCTCTTATTGGTCGGAGGTCAGTTTGAAATTGGTGGATGCTCACTGTCACTTTGACTTTCCACGGTTCGATCGCTGTCGTGCCAGTGAGCTTGAGGCCGCCAAGCAAGTTGGCCTTGTTGGGCTGGTGATTCCCGGTGTCAAGCGCCCGGACTGGGGGCGGGTACGAGATACCGCTCTGGCGCACTCTGGTCTTTATTACTGCCTTGGAATACACCCGTGGTTCGTTAGTGAGCATTCCGCTGAAGATCTCGAATGTCTAAGCCAGACTTTACGGGCCATGCCAGAGCGTTGTGTGGGGGTGGGGGAGTGCGGGCTGGACCGCCTTCGCGGCAACATGAATGATCAATATCCTTGGTTTGAGGCCCAGATTTCGCTGGCGTCTGAGTTGGGCTTAGCTTTGGTCATTCACTCGGTAAGGGCCCACGACGAGGTTCATGCGACATTAAGGCGTCTGAACTGGAGCGGTCGAGCCTTGCTGCACGGGTTTTCTGGTAGTTTTCAACAGGCCAAGAAGTTGATTGATCAGGGGTGCTTTATCGGCGTAGGTGGTGTCATCACCCACTCCCGCGCCAGCAAGACCCGTGATGCGATTGCACGCTTACCTCTAGAGTCCCTTGTGCTAGAAACAGATGCGCCGGACATGGCGCCGGAGGGTATTGATGCAGGCTCCAATTCGCCGCTTTATCTTCGCAGGATTCTTGATAGCCTCTGTGAGATAAGGGACGAGCCGCCTGACCAGTTGGCGGGCGTATTGTTTGAAAACACGGAGCAGCTTTACGGCCAATCTCTATGGTAACGACTTAACAATAAAACAATTCGGTGTAGGGTTGGTTTTCAATATTCGTTCGAGTATACTTCGCGCCCTGGCTTTTCAAGGCGATGTCACTATCTCAGCCCCGAATAGTGTCACTGCCAACTAAATTACAGGTATAGAACCTCCTCCGGGTGTACTACACTTTCCGGTGGCGGTTTTTAACGTTTCTTTTTATAGCGTTCAAGGCGGAATCAATGAAGACTCTGAGTGCGAAACCAGAAACCGTAAAACGTGACTGGTACGTTGTAGACGCAGCCGGCAAGACGCTGGGTCGTCTTTCAACCGAAATCGCCCGTCGTCTGCGGGGCAAGCATAAGCCTGAGTACACCCCTCATGTAGACACTGGCGATTACATTGTTGTTATCAATGCGGGCCAGGTGCGGGTTACCGGCAACAAGGCATCTGACAAGATGTACTACAGTCATACCGGCTTTCCGGGTGGGATTAAGTCTATCAGCTTCGAAAAGTTGGTCGACAAAGCGCCTGAGCAAGTAATTCAGAAGTCTGTCAAAGGCATGCTTCCGAAAGGCCCGCTTGGTCGCGCCATGTTCAAGAAGCTGAAAATCTATGCCGGCGCTGAGCACCCTCATACAGCCCAGCAGCCCAAAGAACTCGACATTTAACGGAAGGCGGATATGTCTGTAGCACAAAATTACGGTACTGGTCGCCGCAAAACGTCCACGGCTCGGGTGTTTATCAAGCCGGGAAGCGGTAATATTTCTATTAACGGTCGCACTATCGAAGACTTCTTCGGTCGTGAGACTTTGCGCATGATCGTGCGTCAGCCTCTGGTTGTTGCCGAGTCTTCAGATCGCTTTGATATCAACATCACTGTTAAAGGTGGTGGTATCAGTGGTCAGGCAGGTGCAATTCGCCACGGCCTGACCCGCGCTCTGATGGATTACGACGAAACCCTGCGTCCAGCGTTGCGTAAAGCGGGTTATGTAACTCGCGATGCTCGTGAAGTTGAGCGTAAGAAAGTTGGTCTGCGTAAGGCGCGTAAGCGTCCTCAGTACTCCAAGCGTTAAGTTCCGCTGGAGCAGATCTCAGGAAAACCCGGCTATTTGGTCGGGTTTTTTTGTTTCAGGGTCAATGGTAGTCAAATTGATCTGGAGCAGAGAACTGGCTCTGGTGGCGGCTTTCCGACTTGTAAGGACATGGTAATTTCATTACCATTTGAGCGCTTATATTTTTGGATTGTGAAGTCCTTTTCGATGCACACTGTCGGCCTTCCGGCGGGCTGTGACATCGCCTGATGGGAGAAAACCATAATGAATAATGGCGACGTGAGCCAAGGTCGACGCCGGTTTCTGATCGGTGCTACGGCTGCGGTCGGTGGAGTCGGCGTCGTCGGTGCGGCAGTTCCTTTCGTGGCATCCTGGAATCCCAGTGCCAAAGCGGAAGCAGCTGGTGCGCCGGTAACCGTCAATATCAGTAAAATTGAACCGGGCCAGCAGGTCACCGTTGAATGGCGGGGCAAGCCAGTCTGGATTATCCGTCGTACAGACGAAATGGTCGACAATATAGAGAAGCTGAACGACAAGGTGAAAGACCCTCAGTCGGAAGCTCCGCAGCAGCCAACGTACATTAACGGTATCCTGCGGTCGCTTAAGCCCGAATTTGCTGTTCTGGTAGGCTTGTGTACTCATCTCGGCTGTGTCCCGTCCTATCGTCCGGAAGTGGCGCCGGCAGATCTGGGTGACGAGTGGTTGGGTGGTTTGTTCTGCCCCTGTCACGGTACCCGTTACGACATGGCTGGTAGGGTCTACAAGGCGCAACCTGCTCCTCTGAACCTGGAAGTGCCGCCTTATCGCTACGACGATGATGCGACTCTCACGATTGGTCTTGATCCGGAGGCAGCGTAATGCAGAAGCTACTTAATTGGGTAGACGAGCGTCTGCCAGTTGTTGATGCCTGGAACAAGCACCTGGCAAAGTATTACGCGCCGAAGAACTTCAACGTCTGGTATTTTTTCGGTTCTCTGGCGATGTTAGTGCTGGTAAACCAGTTGGTAACCGGTATCTGGCTGACTATGAGCTACAATCCTACGGGAGAGGGCGCGTTCGCCTCCGTTGAATACATCATGCGTGATGTTCAATGGGGCTGGCTCTTGCGCTACCTGCACTCTACAGGTGCCTCCGCGTTCTTTATTGTGGTTTACCTCCACATGTTCCGTGGCTTGATGTATGGCTCCTACCAGAAACCCCGTGAGCTGATCTGGCTGTTCGGCATGCTGATCTATCTGGTGCTGATGGCAGAAGCCTTCATGGGCTATCTGCTACCTTGGGGTCAGATGTCATACTGGGGTGCTCAGGTTATCGTGAACCTGTTTGGTGCTATCCCTGTTATCGGTGAAGATCTGTCGTTGTGGATCCGAGGTGATTACCTGATTTCCGGTATTACCCTGAATCGCTTCTTTGCGCTGCACGTAGTTGCCCTTCCAATTGTTTTGTTGGGTTTGGTTGTCCTTCACATTCTTGCTTTGCATGAAGTTGGTTCCAACAACCCGGACGGCATCGAGATCAAGAAAAACAAGGATGAAAACGGCATTCCAAAAGACGGTATTCCGTTCCACCCCTACTACTCAGTGCACGACCTTGTGGGCGTCGCTGTGTTCTTCTTTATCTTCTTTATTGTGGTGTTCTTCTTCCCGGAAATGGGCGGGCTCTTTATCGAGAAGCCAAACTTTGAGCCGGCGAATGCGTTGAAAACGCCTGCGCATATTGCGCCTGTCTGGTACTTCACGCCCTTTTACGCCATGTTGCGTGCGGTTACGGTTGATCTCTTCGGTTTGCCTGCCAAGTTCTGGGGTGTTGTGGTCATGGGTGGCGCAATTGCGATCCTGTTTGTTCTGCCTTGGTTGGACAGAAGCCCTGTTCGCTCCATCCGCTACAAAGGCTGGCTGAGCCGGATTGCACTGACGCTGTTTGCAATCAGCTTCGTTGTTCTCGGATACCTCGGCCTTGTGCCAGCCACAGAAGGACGTACTACCGTCGCGCAAGTCCTGACAGTGGTCTACTTCCTGTACTTTATTCTCATGCCGTTCTACACGCGCATGGAAAAAACCAAACCAGTACCAGAGAGGGTGACAGGATAATGAGAAAGCTGATTTTTGGTCTTTTCATCGCATTCCTGCCAGCCCTCGGTTTGGCGGCGGGTGTGGGCGTTCCGCTTGACCATATCAAGACGGATCACACAGACAAAGCCTCGCTCCAACGTGGTGCGGCTATGTTCACGAACTATTGCATGGGGTGTCACTCCATGGAATATGCTCGCTACAAGCGTGTCGCTGACGATCTTGAGATACCCGTTGATCTCTTTGAAGAAAATCTCATCTTCACCGGTGCCCAGATTGGTGAGCTGATGAAGAACTCCATGAATAAAGACATGGCGGCGGATTGGTTCGGCGCTCCGCCACCGGATCTTACGCTGGAAAGCCGTCTTCGTGGCGAGTCTTGGGTGTACTCATACCTGCGTGGCTTCTATAAAGATGACTCACGCCCTCTGGGTGTAAACAATGTGGTGTTCGACAAGGTAGGTATGCCCCATGTGTTGGTTGATCTTCAGGGTCTGTGCGCGGTCGAGCCTAATATAGGCAAGAAGGCCAGTGTTGAGCCCCTGAGCGGCAACATTAATAACAGCAGTGCGTGCCCCGAGTATGCTACTGAAGGCAGCATGACGGGCGCTGAGTTTGACCGCGCCATGTACGACTTGACTAACTTCATGTCATACATGGCAGATCCAATCAAGGTTGAGCGTGAGCGCCTCGGGATCTTTGTATTGATTTTTGTCGCTATTTTCTTTGTATTTGCCTATCTGCTCAATCGTGAGTACTGGAAGGACGTGCACTGATAAATAGGGTATAATCCCGCTCCCGGAGTTCCAGTGGGCATTAAACGGCCCGCTGGAATTTTTGCGTTTCTCGGGGCCAATTTGGTTTGTTTACTCGTGAGGTAGTTTTATGGGCGTTGTGACCAAGCGGTCATCGATGACATTTTTTTCGGATCCGACCAGCCACTATAGCCACAGAGTGCGCATTGTGTTGGCGGAGAAGGGTGTTACCGTTGATGTCGTAAATGTTGACCCGGATAATCCGCCAGCAGAGTTGGCTGACTTGAATCCGTATAACGCCCTGCCCACTTTGGTAGATCGTGATCTGGTTCTCTACGAGCCGAATATCATGATGGAATACCTTGATGAGCGCTTCCCTCATCCGCCGTTGCTGCCGGTTTATCCAGTTGCGCGCGCAAATAGCCGTCTGATGATCCATCGGATTCAGAAAGACTGGTGTGGTCTGGTTGATCAAATTCTGAGCCAGCCAAACGCCAAGGCTTCGGAAGTTGCCCGTAAAGAGTTACGCGAGAGCTTGCTAGCGACAGCGCCGCTTTTCGGTGAGATGCCATTTTTCCTTTCTGAGGAATTCACGATTGTGGATTGCTCGATTGCGCCCATTCTCTGGCGTTTGCCTTCGCTTGGTATTGAGCTGAATGACAAGCAGGCCAAGCCTCTTCAGAAGTATATGGAGAGTATTTTTGAGCGTGAGGGTTTCAAGGCGAGCCTTTCCGATCTGGAAGAAGATATCCGTAGCTAATTTGACGGATTTCCGCGTTAGGGGATAGGAGGCGAGTCGTGCCTGATAATAAGATCACTATGACATCCAGCCGCCCATATCTGGTTCGTGCATTCAATGAGTGGATATTGGATAACGACTGTACGCCATACATAGTGGTGGATGCGGGTATTCAGGGTGTTCAGGTGCCGACGGCCCATGTGGCGAATGGGCAAATCGTGCTAAATATTAGCCCTGGTGCCGTGCGTGGACTCGTTGTTGGCAATAGCGCACTGGAGTTTAGTGCTCGTTTCGGTGGCGTGCCTATGCAGGTGTTTATTCCGTTGCAGGCCGTCATGGCGATTTATGCTAAAGAAAATGGAGAGGGCATGGTTTTTGGTAGCGAGCCGGGCTCACCGGATCCTGATGGGACCAATGATCATGAAGGTTCCGGGCATGGTGCCCAAGAGGAACGGCCTACTGGTAGGCCTACCTTGAAAGTTGTGAAGTGACGTTTTGTGAGTAACCGTTGAAAAAAGCTGGCATCCGCCAGCTTTTTTTTATCCCCCAAATAGTTTGCTGTCCACCAGTGAGCACAGAGCATTGACCACAACCATAAGCAATGGCGTGGCCGCTGTTGGTGAAAGGTCGTTTAGTGCGATTTCGTGGTCCTCTGCATGCATCAGTGACGTGATGTCAGATTTCTCCCGTGCGCTAAGCACAACCACATTCATTTCGCGGTCGTGGGCGGCCTGAATGGCCTGAATAAGGTTGGCTTTGTGACCATCATCCACGATAACAAACAGTAGGTCGCCGGGTTTGCCTATGGCTTTGACCTGTCGCGAAAAGGTGTCGTTAAAGCGGTTGTCACGACAGATGGCCGAGTAGGTAGTGGCGTCAGCTCCCAAATTGATAGCGGGGAGAGCTGGCCGGTCCTGCTCAAAACGATTGAGGAATGCTGTGCAAAAATATTGGGCTATAACGTTGGCGTTACCATTAGCGCAGGTTACGATTTTTCCGTCACTGAGAAGAGCGTTCACAAAGGCGTCTGCCGCCTGCTCAATGGCCGGGCCAACGGTACTGGCTGCCTGAGCAGTGTGCTCCATATGGCTCGCAAATAGTTGGTTTATCAGGTTGCCCATGTCGTTCATCAAAATCTATGTATCCGCCTGAATTGCATTTTTAATCCACTGTACCCGGTATTTCTTAACGGTGCCGGGGCTGATCGCTACAACGTCTATCCGGCTGATGGCATTCCAAAGCTGATGTCGATGTAAATAAAAAGACGCCGCTTTTAGCAATCTCTGGCGCTTTGGGTAGGAAATGGAGCTGGCCGGATCTACAAGACTACCGTTGCCGCGATAGCGCACCTCAAAGAAAACGAGGGTGTCGTGATGTAGCCCTATCAAATCGATTTCACCACCGCGATTGTAAACGTTGCGCTCTCGGATTTGTACGCCCTGAGCTTCGAGGTATCTAGCGGCAACACCTTCAAAGTGCGTACCTATGGCTTTGCGACCTTCCATGGCTCTGCATTCCTCCCTGAAGTGATGATTAGTTTGTTAGTGCCTCAGGGTTTCTCTCGTCGGGTTCGGCGCTCTGAACGGCGGGCTCTGCCAATAGGTTGGGTGTTCCATTACGGAACTGCGCCCAGAGCTGGTGTCGGTGGATGCTACCCGCTGGAGTCATGGTTAGCACTCCGGTTTGTCCATCGACCGAGGCGGTCTGGACTTGTTTGAGTAGAGGGAGGCGTTTGCTCAATTTCCATGCATCAGCCCCCATGGCAAACAGTCTGCCGAGTTGGCCACGGGTGCCCGGCAAAACGCTGCTAGCCTCGTTGCGTAATGGGTTCTTGTCGTTAAGTACCCAAGGGATATCGGTGAATATCACCTGATTGAGGTCGCGATCTCTGCCTGCATCGGGTGTGCCTTCGTAAATAATCGAAGGCGAGTACACGGGCAGGTCGCCTCCAAAATAATAGGCAAACAGAGGCTTGAATTGGCGCGCAATGGCTGGCTCGGCCACCATGATGATAGCTTCGGCGTCCTGGCGGCGACGCGGTTCGAACTCTACGTTTAGGCCAATGGTGCGCTCTACTTGAATGGCCCGATCCCGCGATACGGTAATGCCTAGCAAGTCCGCGGTGACTGCGCGCAAGTTATCTTCACGGAAGAAGCGCTCAATATCCAGAGCGACGGCTCCGCTTTCCTGCATGCGCTGTGCGAGTGCAGCCTCCACGCGGTCGCCCCATTCGCCTTGGGGAATCAATGCCAAGACCTGATTAATATCTTGCTCTGAAAGCCGGTCTGCAATTTGTCGAGCCTCGTCTTCCGCCGAAAGGCCGAACTGGTATAGGCCGTCAGGCGCGCGATCGCTCTCCGGTAGGTAGTTGAGGCCCAGAGCAGGAACCGGTAGCGTTTTCATCTTAGTGAGGCTTGCCAGAGCCTCTTTTTCAAGCGGCCCGATGATCAGATCGACATCTTCTGCGGCGAGCTCTTTGTATAGCTCGTCAAATGCCTGACCAGATGTGTCTATGATGCGAATATCGGTTTTGCTGCGGTCTGCGGAATCATCTTGATAATAGGCTGCGAGAAACCCGTCACGAATAGCCTTGCCTGCGCTGGCCAAAGGGCCTTGTAGTGGTAGGGCGAGAGCGATTCTGTCAGGCCGGTTTTCCGCAAGGCTGGCAATGAGTTGGAGCTCGGATGGCAGTATTTGTGCGGCTGGGTGTCCGGGCCAGTTAGTTTGCCACCGACGTATTATGCGCCCTTGTTCGTCAATGCTGAGTCCGAGAGCCCGAGTGCTGGCGGCAAGTTCAAGCCAGCCCTCGGTCTCGAATCCAATAGACTTTTCCCCTGCGGCTGAGAGTTTCTGGTTTGGGACGGCCTTTAAGAATGCCCAGATTTGGTCGTGAGCCTGCTGTGGGTTCACAGTGCCGTCTGTCTGAGAAAGCAGCATCAATGTTCTGGCTGCAGAGAGTCTGTCACCGATTAGAGCATAGGTGTCAGCCTGAAGATTGGCGGCCCTATTGACGAGATCCGAGTTGTAACTTGTGAAGTTGTCTGGCGCTAGTTTCGCAGCGATGCTGCTGGCCCACTGGTGATCTTCTAACGCTACAGCGCTCGCCATGGCGAGCAGTTGCTTTTGTGCTTCCAGTGGTGGTGCGGGTTGCGCCAGTTGAGTGCTCTGCAGTAATGTGCGGGCGGCGCGATGCTCGCCACGATCCTGAAATCGGCTTGCGACTTTCAATAAGTATTGCTGGGCGATTTCAGTGTTGCTTTCTTTTGCTGCAAGTTCGAGGGCTTGAGAGGGTGTTTGAGCAACGTGCGAATCCAAGTCGACACTGGCACAACCAGCAAACAGTAGGGTCAGCGTAAATATACTGGCCAGAGCGCGACGGGTAGTAGGGTTCTTGGTCATGGCAAGCTCTATAGATTCCGGGGTTTTGGGGCTTGTGGCACCGATCTGATGGTGGCAAGTTTAACAGCTCCCGGGCTAATTCACATGACGCAGGTGTCATGGTGGCGCCGTCTCTTCATTCGAGGCTCACATTTTGAAATCCGAAACGGGTCAATCTGCTAGGCAGGTAATAAAGTCAGGTGGTAAGCGAGGAATGCTCTACATCGTCGCCACACCTATCGGTAACTTAGAAGATCTTTCCCCGCGCGCGGTAAAAGTTCTCTCAAGCGTGGATGTTATTGCTGCAGAGGATACGCGGCACAGTGGGCGGCTCATGGAACATCTCGGTATCAGCAAGCCAATGATTGCGCTCCATGACCATAACGAGCGCGATAGGGTCCAGAATATACTGGGGCAGTTGCTGGATGGGGCTGATGTTGCGTTGATTTCGGATGCCGGTACACCGCTTATTTCCGATCCGGGCTATGTGTTGGTTCGCGAAGCCAGAGTAGCGGGCGTTCAAGTGAGCCCGATTCCGGGCCCCTGCGCTTTGGTTGCCGCTTTGAGCGCAGCTGGCCTTCCCACTGATCGGTTTCTGTTTGTGGGCTTCCTGCCAGCGAAACGTGCTGGCAGACGAGCAGTTTTGGATGAGCTTCGGAAGGAGGTGGCGACACTTGTTTTTTACGAGTCTCCCCACCGTATATTGAGTACAGTTTTGGATATCTCGGAGGTAATGGGAGTGCAGCGTGAGGTTGTGCTGGGTCGGGAGATTACCAAAACTTTTGAGACTTTTTATTCCGGAGAGGCTGCTGATGTACATGCTGCATTAACAGAAGACCCTCATGGCAGTCGTGGCGAGTTTGTGGTCATGGTAAAGGGAGCAGAAAAGGCTGAGGCGGGCTTAATGTCAGGTGAGCTCGATGTCGATCATTTGCTAGGCCTTTTGATGGCAGAGTTGCCTCTGAAAAAGGCGGCGAAGATCGCTTCTGGCGTGAGTGGCCTGAGTAAAAATCAGTTGTATCAGCGCGCCTTGGAGCTAAAAGATAGTGAGGGCTGACTTTCTCGCCTGTGCTTTTCCTTGCATGGTGCGTGGTGCAGGAGTATGGTCACGCCCGAGCTCGCCAGACAGTCGCCGCCGGTTTTTACCGGGGGAGGAAAGTCCGGGCTCCGCAGGGCAAGGTGCCAGGTAACGCCTGGGCGGCGTGAGCCGACGGAAAGTGCAACAGAAAGCAGACCGCCTAAGTGTTCGTGGCTTGTTCACGAGCACCGGTAAGGGTGAAACGGTGCGGTAAGAGCGCACCGCGTGGCTGGCAACAGTCCACGGCGATGGTAAACCCCACCTGGAGCAAGACCAAATAGGAGTCCTATGGCGTGGCCCGCGCTGGACTCGGGTAGGTTGCTTGAGGCCTGTGGTGACGCAGGCCCTAGATGAATGACTGTCCACGACAGAACCCGGCTTATCGGCGAGCTCATCTTTTTCTCTACTGAATAAATGTGTTTATTCTCACAACCGGCTTCTTATAGCCAAAAAATCTTACACCTCACTTGTTTTCTCCAGACATTTTTGCAGGTGTTTGATTTTCCTTCTTTTCTTTTCCGTAATGTCATTTCTGGCTCGCGTTAACCGCTGTAACCTATTGTCATAAAAGGAACTTTCCCGAGAGCGACGCTGTTTACGGCGCTTGCATTGTGAATTGCGTGTTTCTATAGTGTGCACAAGTGGGAAAAAGTGGTGTGTAGTGGTTATTTGTGGTTTTCGAGTCCCCAGAGACAGCGTAGATGAGCAATTTTCTCGGCAGTCATGCCATCAATATGGACGCAAAGGGTCGCTTGGCGATCCCCACCAAGGTGCGCGAAGGTCTCGCGCAGGTTTGTGGTGGGCGCATTGTATTGACGGCGAATGACGGAGATGAGCGTTGCTTGCTGGTCTATCCAGAGCCCGAGTGGGAGATCCTCCGCCCCAAAATCGAGGCGCTTCCAAACATGAATAAGATAGCGCGGCGCTTGCAGCGTTTGTTGCTGGGTAATGCAGCACCCATGGAGATGGATTCCGCCGGTCGCATTCTGGTTCCTCCCACACTTCGCAGCTATGCCCACCTTGAAAAAAAGCTAATGCTGATCGGGCAGGGTAAAAAATTGGAACTGTGGAGTGAGGAACGCTGGTTTGCATGGCTTGATGAGTCCCCAGGCGATGAAGATATGCCGCCAGAGATGGAGGCGCTTTCCCTATGACCTCTGATCGCAAGCCGGAGGCGGGAGCGGAGTTTTCCCATCGCTCGGTGCTTCTGGATTCGGCGGTCGACTATCTGGTCAGCGACCCCGCCGGCAAGTATATAGACGCAACTTTTGGCCGTGGTGGACATAGTCAGCTCGTTCTTGGGCGCTTGGGCGCTTCTGGTAAGTTGCTCGGCATCGATAAAGATCCCGAGGCTATACGCGTAGCCGAAGAGCTTGCAGCAGGCGACTCCCGTTTCAGCTATTTCCATGGCTCCTTTGCGGAAATGAGTCGCGCGGTATCGGAGGCAGGCTGGGAAAAGGTTAATGGAGTGCTGATGGATCTTGGTGTGTCGTCACCCCAGTTGGATGACGCGTCGAGAGGTTTCAGCTTTATGCGCGACGGCCCGCTCGATATGCGAATGAATCCGCAGCAATCCCCAAGTGCAGCAGAGTGGCTGGCGTATGCGGATGAGAGTGAAATTGCGGATGTGATCTTTCGTTATGGCGAGGAGCGCTTCGGTCGCCGAATTGCACGTTCGATTATCGAGCGCCGCAAAGAAGCACCTATCGAAACTACGCTGCAATTGGCGGCGTTGGTCAGTGAGGCAGTTCCTAAAAAAGAGAAGCACAAGCACCCGGCAACCCGAACGTTTCAGGCGTTTCGCATCTTTATTAATCGCGAACTGGAAGATCTTGAGGTCGGGTTGCAGGGGGCGGTTGACCGACTGGCACCGGGTGGGCGGCTGGTTGTGATCAGCTTTCACTCTTTGGAAGACCGTTTAGTGAAGCGTTTTATGCGAGATCTGGCTCGCGGTCCACGGCTGCCCAAGGGCATTCCGGTGACAGCTGCGCAGGAAGCTTCGGACTTTAGGTTGATAGGTAAAGCCAGTAAAGCCGGTGCGGGCGAGGTTAGTGAGAACGTTCGTGCCCGCAGCGCTGTTATGCGTGTTCTGGAGCGTATCGACAATCAACAAGCATCACCAAAAGGGAGCGCATGATCATGGGCGCTGTTGCTATAGAGCCGGAAGTTAAGCCGGCAAAGTTAAACAAGGAAAAGGTTCGCGAAGGCGTTGTTGCTGCCGTCCGGATCTCGCGTCGGGTTTTCGATGCCACGCGGCAGACAAAAGTTCTGATATCTCTGGTTCTGGCAGCGCTGCTTGTCGGTTCTGCTATCGGCGTAGTTGTAAGTAGTCATCAGAACCGGACTCTCTTTAACACGCTGTCTCAACTACAGGCGGAGCGGGACAGTTTTCAGGCCGAGTGGAGCCAGTTGCTTTTGGAGCAAAGCGCAATGGGTGGCCACGGTCGCGTAGAGAAGCTCGCAGCAGAACGTTTCAACATGGTAGCGCCGGGGCGTCAAGATATTGTCTTGGTGCCTTTGATGTCACCGCTGGCGTCCCGGTAGTTTACGAAAATAACCTTGGGGTGATCTGATTGTCCAGTCAGGAATCAGTAAGAACATTAAGCCAAAAGTTGGCGGCGGGCTTAAAGGCTTGGCGCTTTGGCTTCGTGCTGGGTGTATTTCTGGCTGTTGTTCTTGTGATTGGCTGGCGTTTGGTTGACCTACACGTTGTAGATAACGATTTTCTGCGCAAACAGGGTGATGTACGCACGATTCGTGTGGAGACCATCGACGCCCACCGTGGTGTCGTTACCGATCGTTATGGCGAACCGCTGGCGGTAAGCACACCGGTACAAACACTCTGGGCCAACCCTTCGGAAACAGATCCCGCCGAGCCGCGCCTGGCGAATTTGGCACGGGTGCTGGATATTAGCGAAGCGCGGCTGCGCGAGCGCCTTGCGGCATACGCAGAGCGAGAGTTCATTTACCTGCGCAGAAAAGTGCAGCCGGGTCTGGCTGCAAAAGCCATGGATTTGGATATTCCTGGGATTTATACGCGCCAGGAATACCGTCGCTACTACCCGGCTGGCGAGGTAACTGCACATGTGGTGGGGTTTACCAATATTGATGAGCGCGGTCAGGAAGGAATGGAGCTTGCTTATAACGACTGGCTATCCGGCGAATCCGGCCGCAAGCGTGTTCTAAAAGATAATCGCGGGCGGATCATTAAAGATTTAACGCTGATTCGGGATGCTGCCCCGGGCCATAACCTTGAGCTTAGCATCGACCTTCGCCTCCAGTATCTCGCGTATCGCGAGCTTAAAGCGGTTGTCAGCGCCCATAAAGCGCGTGGTGGCACCCTCGTTATGTTGGATGTTGAGACCGGAGAGGTTCTGGCAATGGTCAACCAGGGGTCTTATAACCCTAACGACCGCAGTCAGTTCGCATCGGAAAATCTCCGCAACAAAGCCATCACTGATTTGTTTGAACCCGGCTCCACCATGAAGCCAATTTCAATGGCCGCTGCATTAGAGTCAGGGCTGTATTCGGTGAACGCAACTATTGATACGTCGCCCGGCTACCGGCGATTTGGCCGGTTTACGATTCGCGATTACCGGAATTACGGCGTTATTAGCCTCACCGATATCATCGTCAAGTCCAGCAACGTAGGCATCAGCAAAATTGCCTCGGAGTTGGGTGGTGACACGATTCGCAACCTTTACGCACGGCTTGGATTTGGCCAACCCACCGGGATCGGATTCCCGGGCGAGGCCGTTGGTGTTTTGCCAGCAAGGCCCAAGTGGCGCCCTTCCGAAGAGGCAACTCTTTCATACGGTTACGGGATGAGTGTCAATGCGCTGCAGTTGGCCCAAGCCTATATGGTTCTTGCCAATGGCGGTGTGCGGTACCCACTAAGCTTGATGAAGTTAAATGAAAAACCCGTTGGCGAGAGGGTGCTCTCCGAGCAGGTAACCAGCGATGTTCGAGCCATGCTGGGAGAGGTCGTTGCCAGAGGGTCTGGTAAGCGCGCCCAGCCGGGATTTTATAGCGCTGGGGGCAAAACCGGAACAGTTCATTTGGTTGGTGCTCAAGGTTACGAGGACAGTCAATACAAGGCGATTTTTGCCGGCATGGCCCCCATCGATAACCCCAGAATAGTGACGGTTGTGGCGGTAGACGCACCTCAGTCTGGCGAGTATTACGGCGGTGAGGTAGCTGCGCCCGTGTTCTCCCGGGTGATGAGTGATGCCCTTCGCCTTTTAAATGTTAAACCAGAACTTGAAGTTGGCACGACGGGTCAGCAGCAGGTACGCATCGGGGAGCGGGGGTGAGCCTATGTGCATAACGTCTCTGAGCACTTTGTTGCAAGGTTTTGCCCCTTTGCCTTCAGTTTTTGATGTGACAATCCATGGGTTGCAGACGGATAGCCGCAAGATACGGGCAGGTGAAGCCTTCATTGCCTTGGCCGGATCAGCCACACCAGCTGACCACTATGTGGATGAGGCGATAAAGGCAGGCGCGACGGTTGTGTTGCTGGAGTCGGAAAACGGTGGTGAGTGTCGAGAGCATCACGGAGCCCTGATTGTACCTGTAGCACAACTGCGAAAGTCGTTGGGAAAGCTTGCTGCCCGTTTTTATGAACACCCATCGCGTCGATTACGATTGATCGGTGTTACAGGTACCAATGGTAAAACCTCCGTTAGCCATTACATTGCCCAACTGTTACAACAGGCAGGCACACCTTGCGGGGTTCTAGGAACTCTGGGTTATGGCATGCCCGGTGCTTTGCACGAGGCGAGCCATACCACACCGGATGCCGTTCAAATCAATCGAGCCTTATCAGGCATTCTCTCCAGTGGCGGTCGTGCGGCTGCAATGGAAGTATCTTCCCACGGTCTGGATCAAGGGCGTGTAGACGGCTTATCTATAACCGGTGCTGTGTTCACTAATTTGACGCGAGATCATCTGGACTATCACGGCTCAATGGAGTCCTACGGAGCGGCCAAAGCACGTCTGTTCGAGCGGGAGGACGTGCATTTTTCCGTGATCAATTTTGATGACCCCTTCGGCCGTCAGCTCTACGAAAAGCTTGAAGGTAAATGCGATCGCATTCGCTATAGCCTACACGAATCCGAAATGGAACTGTGGCTAAAAGAGTTTCACCCCACAGACGACGGCTTTGATGCGTTAGTGGATGGTGAGTGGGGCCTCTTTAGTTTTTCGGCGCCTCTTATGGGGAGCTTCAACGCCAGCAACGTGCTCGCGGCAATTGCTACGGCAATGACGTTGGGTGCGACGGTTGAACAGGTGCAGCACGCGGTGAAACTGCTGGCTCCACCACCCGGCCGGCTTGAACGTTTCTCTGGGGCGGGTGGCGCTCGCGCAGTAGTGGATTACGCCCATACACCGGATGCGTTGGCAAATGCTTTAGCCGCACTACGCCCTCACGTCACAGGCAGGTTGATCTGCGTGTTCGGTTGCGGCGGCGATCGGGACAGCGGCAAGCGGCCAGAAATGGCGAAGGAGGCGGAACAGAGTGCCGATGTTATTGTTGTTACGGATGACAACCCCAGAACAGAAAGCCCAGTAAACATTGTGCGGGATATTCTAGTTGGCTTCTCGCGCCCGGATGCGGCAACTGTTATTCACGATCGTGCTGAGGCAATCCGTTTCGCAATTAGCATGGCAAAACCAGATGATCTAGTTCTTATCGCCGGAAAAGGCCATGAGTCTTGGCAGGAGATTGCTGGCCAAAAGTTTCCTTTCAGTGATGCGGCGCATGTGCGTCAAGCGTTCAAGCTTGAAGGAGGCGAGCCATGATACGTGCCTTCTCTCTCGCCGAAGCGGTGCGTTTTACTGGCGCCACAAGCGCATTCCACGAGCTGGAAACGGTTCAGTTCTCTGGAGTGTCCACAGATACACGCACTTTAAAAGCCGGCGATTTGTTTGTGGCTCTGCGTGGTGAGAATTTTGATGGCCATAAATTTTTGCAGGCTGCGCAGAAACTCGGTGCAAGCGGTGCCGTGGTTGATGCTCAGGCCGACGCAGTCGATAGCAGTTCCGGTATGCCTCAGTTGGTGGTTGCCAATACCGTGGATGCCTTGGCGAGGCTGGCGGCAGGCAATCGGAATGAAAGTGATGCAAGGCTGATTGCCATCACCGGTAGCAGTGGCAAAACCACAGTGAAGGAACTTGCGGCCGCCATTCTGATGCAAATGGGCCAAACACTTGCGACCCGAGGCAATCTGAACAATCACATTGGTGTGCCACTGACTCTTTTCGGCCTAAATCCGGAGCATCAATACGGTGTTATCGAGCTGGGAGCCAGCGGAATTGGAGAAATTGCCCATACAGTCGCAATCACCAAGCCTGAGGTTGTAATTCTTACGAACGCGGGTCAAGCGCATTTGGAAGGCTTTGGTAGTTACGAGAATATCGTGCAGGCCAAGGGCGAAATTATAGAGGGCGTTGCAGATGCCGGGTTGGTGGTCCTGAATCGGGATGACCCCGCGTTTAACCAATGGCTTGCTCGTGCGGGCAAACGCAGAGTGGTAAGCGTCAGCCGTATTGGCCTCGCCGATGCGGACTACAAGGCAGTTGTAGCTCAGTCGAAAGGTGCCAAGCCTGAGGTGTCTATGACCGGGCCGGACGGTTGGTCTTGCAGGATAGCCCAGCCTTTGGAGGGCGACCACAACGTAACCAACATCCTACTCGCCATTGCGGCAACACGGGAGTTGGGCGCAACAGATGTTGCCATCACCGAAGGGTTGGCAGCCATGCAACCGGTTAGCGGACGTTTGCAGGTTATCAACTTGACTGGAGAGTTGACGGTAATTGATGACAGTTACAACGCCAACCCAGCCTCCATGAAAGCTGCTTTAAATGTGCTTGTAAAACGTGAAGGTAAACAGGTAGCGGTTTTTGGGGCTATGGGAGAGTTGGGGCCAACTGCGCGCAAGTTGCACAGCGAAGTAGGGGCCTATGCTGCCGAGCTTGGTATTGATCGTCTGCTGACGGTGGGTGCCGGTTGCGACGGCTATGCGGAAGGGTTTGGGGCCTCAACCGAGATGTATCAAACACACGACGAGGCCATACAGGCCATCGTTAGCACGAACCATCCAGCCATGACGGTGCTGGTGAAAGGGTCCAGAAGTTCTGCCATGGATCTCGTGGTGGAAGGGATCAAAAACAAGGTGAATAACGCATGCTGCTCTGGCTAACAGAGGTTCTATCACAATATTTCTCGGCACTGACGGTGTTTCAGTACCTAACCGTGCGCGGGATTCTGGGCACTTTGACAGCCCTGCTGATCTCTTTGGTTATCGGCCCTTTGATGATTCGTAAATTGAGCCAATACCAGATAGGTCAGGCGATTCGCGATGACGGCCCCCAAACACACCTCAGCAAAGCTGGCACCCCCACTATGGGTGGCGCGCTGATTTTAGTATCTATAGGCATAACCACGCTGCTCTGGGCTGATCTCTCCAATCGTTATGTGTGGGTCACCTTATTGGTCACCATGCTATTCGGCGCGGTTGGCTGGGTTGATGATTACCGTAAAGTGGTCGAGCGCAACCCACGCGGTTTGCCTGCACGTTGGAAGTATTTTTGGCAGTCGCTGATCGGCGCTGCCGCAGCCATCGTGCTCTATTTCAGCTCTGCTTTGCCCCAGGAAACATCGCTTTACCTGCCGTTCTTGAAAAACGTCTCGCTGACTCTTGGCCCTGTGCTCTTTATCCTGCTGACCTATTTCGTGATTGTCGGCAGCAGCAATGCCGTGAATCTGACCGATGGCTTGGATGGCCTCGCAATTATGCCCACGGTCATGGTCGCTGGCGCACTGGGCATCTTCGCGTATGTGTCCGGTAACGTGCAGTTTGCGAATTATCTGTTGATACCGCACTTGCCCGGCACCGGCGAGCTTATTGTGTTCTGCGGGGCGCTGGTCGGCGCCGGGCTTGGTTTTCTTTGGTTCAACACCTATCCCGCTCAAGTCTTCATGGGCGATGTTGGTGCATTGGCACTCGGTGCAGCACTTGGTGTGGTAGCGGTGATCGTGCGACAGGAAATCATTCTCTTCATTATGGGCGGCGTGTTCGTGATGGAGACGGTGTCGGTGATTCTACAGGTGGCTTCATTCCGGTTGACCGGACGTCGGATTTTCCGGATGGCGCCCTTGCATCACCACTTTGAGCTTAAGGGCTGGCCGGAGCCGCGAGTGATTGTGCGTTTCTGGGTTATTACAGTCATTCTCGTTCTGATTGGCCTTGCCAGTCTGAAGTTGCGATAGGAAAGCGGACTTATTATGAGTGTCATCACGTCAGATCGCCGCACATTAGTAGTAGGGCTCGGTAAAACCGGGCTCTCCTGCGTGCGCTATCTGTCCTCTCAGGGGCGGGATATCGCAGTGGCTGACAGCCGAGAAGCGCCTCCGTGCCTAGATGACCTGCGTGCCGGGTGGCCGAATATCCCGGTTTATCTTGGGCCGTTCAACCGAGAACTGTTTGCAGGGTTCAATGAGTTGATCGTAAGCCCGGGAATCAGCATTGCTGAACCGGCCATTGCCTATGCAGTGGAGCAAGGTGCGCGCATACGGGGTGATATAGATTTGTTTGCCGAAGCAGCCGATGCGCCCGTTGTGGCTATCACTGGCTCCAATGGGAAGACCACCGTCACCACCTTGTTGGGCGAGATGGCTCGGGCCGCTGGTCGCAACGTTAAAGTTGGCGGGAATATCGGAACGCCTGCACTGGACTTACTGGGACTTGGTGCGGAGCTGTATGTGTTAGAGCTCTCCAGCTTCCAATTGGAAACCACTTCGGAACTCAATGCGCTGGCAGCGACGGTACTGAACGTTAGTGATGACCATATGGATCGCTACCCGGACAAAATGGCTTACTTCCAAGCAAAGCAGAGAATATTTAACGGTTGCCGAAATGCCATTGTGAATCTGGATGACGCACTGAGTACGCCCATGGCGCGAGATACCCTGCGGTTTTTATGTTTCGGGTTCAATCGCGTTAACCCGGAAACGTTCAGCACGCGAGAGGACGATCAGGGCATCTGGATAACCTTTGGGTTCGAAAATCTTTTGAATGCCAATGAGCTAAGGCTTGTGGGCTGGCACAACCTCAGCAATGTGATGGCGGCGTTAGCCTTGGGCCATGCTGCCGGACTGCCAATGAACGCCATGCTGGCCGCTGCCCGTGAGTTCAACGGGTTGCCGCACCGCTGCGAGTTTGTGCGTAAGCGTGCCGGGGTGGAGTACATCAACGACTCGAAAGGAACGAATGCCGGAGCCACCGTTGCCGCTATAAAGAGCTTGGTGCCGGAGGGTAACGGTAAATTAGTGTTGATTGCCGGTGGTGATGGCAAGGGTGCAGCGTTTTCAGAGCTGGCGGAACCCGTTAGGTGCTGCTGCCGCGCTGTGGTGTTAATCGGCCGCGACGCAGATCGGATTGCGGGCGCTCTAGACGTAGACCTTCCAATTTATCGCGCAGAATCTTTAGCCGATGCGGTGAAGAAGGCTGCGGAGTTGGCTCTGGAAAACGACCGAGTTTTGTTTTCTCCAGCCTGCGCGAGCTTCGACATGTTCCGGGATTACATCGACCGAGGTGATCAGTTCCGTAATCAGGTTCAGTCGCTGGGGGAGGTGGCCTGATGCAGGCGGGACTGTCAGCAACGCCAGTACGGACTCAATGGGTGGGGGAAATTCAGCCTCTGCCGGTGCTGGTCATCACCTCGGTTGCTTTGTTGCTTATCGGCGTGGTGATGATTTCTTCAGCCTCCATGGACATGGCGATAGAGACCCTAGGCAATGGCTACCACTATGTGATCCGCCAGCTTTTGTTCGCGGCAATGGGCTGCATGCTCGCGCTGGTGTCGGTCAATGTGCCAGTGGCGTGGTGGGAGCGCAGTGGCTGGCTGCTACTTGGTATCGGTTTTTTGGCTTTGATATTGGTTCTTACTCCCTTAGGGCGCACGGTGAACGGTTCTACCCGATGGATTCCGTTTGGTCTGTTCAACGTGCAGGTATCGGAAGTGGCGAAGCTGTGTCTTATCGCCTATTTCGCTGGATACGTCGTCCGGCGTCGCGAAGCATTGTTAGGAACCTGGCCGGGCTTCTTGAAGCCGCTGGGAATCTTAGTTGTCGCATCGATTCTGTTGATGTTCCAGCCCGATTTTGGTGCCACGGTTGTTCTGGTGACCGCAGCGACCGGTATGATTTTTTTGAGTGGCGTTCGTCTTGGAAAATTTATTCCGCTCGTCGCGGCTATGGCGGCGGCTGGGGTCATTTTGGTGCTGACTCAGCCCTATCGCCTGAAGCGTGTAGTGAGCTACCTGGATCCTTGGAAAGACCAGTTCGATACCGGCTACCAGCTTACCCAGTCCTTGATTGCGTTCGGGCGTGGTGAATGGGGCGGCGTTGGCTTGGGCAACTCGATTCAAAAGCTGTTTTTTTTACCGGAAGCCCATACAGATTTTATCTTTGCGATCATTGCGGAAGAGTTCGGGTTGCTGGGTTCATTGATCGTGCTTGGTCTATTTACCGTGCTGGTTGTAACCGGATTCGTGATTGCCAGACGCGCTGAAAAAGCGGATATGCCGTTTGGTGCCTGCTTTGCTTATGGCATTACGTTGCTGATAGGCCTGCAGGCGGGTATCAACATGGCAGTCAGCACCGGCTTGTTGCCCACAAAAGGGTTGACCTTGCCATTGGTGAGTTATGGCGGCTCTAGCCTGATGGTTAGCTGTGTGTGTATCGGGATTCTCGCCAGAGTTGAGATGGAACGGCTAGATAGCGAAAAGCAGGCTTCGGAAAAAGCCAGCCCTCGGAAGAGAATGGGGGCGCGTTATGACTAAACCGCGCCGCTTTTTAATGATGGCCGGAGGTACCGGAGGCCATGTGTTTCCTGCGCTGGCCACTGCCCGCGCACTTGAGGCGAAGGGTCACGAAGTGCACTGGCTAGGCGCCGTTGGAGGTATGGAAGAACGGCTGATTAGTGATACGGGTATCCCTTTGTCCCTGATCCATATCTCCGGGCTTCGTGGCAAAGGCAAGCTGGCCTTGATACTGGCTCCTTTTCGGCTAATGCGCGGGTTGGGTGAAGCTTTCACCATAGTACGACGCATTCGCCCCGACTGCGTGGTCGGTATGGGTGGATTTGTGACCGGCCCTGGCGGTGTGGCGGCTTGGCTGACGCGAACGCCTTTGGTGATCCATGAGCAAAATGCCATTGCAGGAATGACCAACCGCCTTCTGGTGCGGTTTGCGAAAACGGTACTGGAGGCTTTCCCCGGAAGCTTTGGCGGGGAGGTAATCACTCGGTGCACCGGTAATCCAGTGCGTCAGGATCTAGTAGCGTTACCGGCACCGGAACAGAGATTGGCCGGGCGTTCACGCGAACCTGATGAGGCCAATAATGCGCTGCGCATTCTTGTGGTCGGCGGCAGTCTTGGTGCACAAGTGTTCAATCAGCAGCTGCCGGAAGCTTTGGCAATGCTGCCGCAACAGGATCGGCCTCAGGTAAGGCATCAGTGCGGTGAACGCCATTTTGAGGCTGCGCGCGCGTCGTATGAGCAGCATGGGGTTGATGCGGATGTTGAGCCATTTATTAAGGATATGGCGGAAGCCTACAGCTGGGCAGACATCGTGCTATGCCGCGCGGGTGCGCTGACAATTTCGGAGCTTTGTGCAGCGGGTATTGGAGCGGTGCTGGTGCCGTTCCCCCATGCGGTGGATGATCATCAAACGAAAAACGGCCAGCAAATGGTCAATGCGAAAGCCGCTGTATTGATACCTCAGTCGCGGTTGACCCCAACCGTGCTGGCAGAAACCTTGGGCGACCTTTCCAAGGATCGAATTCGGGTCTTGGAAATGGCCAAGGCTGCACATACTTTGGCCCGCCCTGACGCAACGGAGCGAGTCGTAAACTATTGCCTGGAGGCCGCTAATGGCTGAAACAACCAATCCGCCGCTCGCGTTTCAAGTACCGGAAATGCGCCGGATTCGCCACATTCACTTTGTGGGTATTGGTGGTGCCGGCATGAGCGGTATTGCCGAGGTTCTAAAAAACCAAGGCTACGATGTGTCTGGTTCAGACCTGAAAGAAGGGGTGGTCACTAATCGCCTTAAAGCCATGGATATTGAAATTTACATTGGCCATAGGGCAGAGAATAGCGCCAAAGCTGATGTGGTTGTTGTGTCTTCCGCTGTTGCATCGGATAACCCGGAAATGGTATCCGCCCGTAGCCGACGGGTGCCCATTGTGCCCAGAGCAGAAATGCTGGCCGAAATTATGCGTTATCGCCACGGCATTGCTGTTGCTGGAACCCACGGTAAGACAACGACCACCAGTTTGATTGCGTCGGTGCTCGGCGAAGCTGGGCTTGATCCGACATTTGTAATCGGTGGCAAGTTGAACAGTGCAGGCACCAATGCCAAGTTGGGCGGGTCCCGATATTTGGTTGCCGAGGCGGATGAGAGCGATGCCTCGTTCCTGCATCTAACGCCGACGGTGTCGGTAGTGACCAACATCGAAGCCGACCATATGGACACCTATGACGGCGACGTAGAAAAGCTCAAGCAGACGTTTGTGGACTTTCTCCACAATTTGCCGTTTTACGGGTTGGCGGTGATGTGTGTGGATGATGACTACGTGAACGAAATCATCCCCCGGATCTCCCGCGCCATCATCACTTATGGCATTAGCAATCCAGATGCGGACTATCGTGCCGAACGCATAGTGACAGACGGCCTTAAAACACACTTTGTGGTTAAGCGACCGGGCGGACGTAGCGACCTTAACGTCGAACTAAAAATGCCGGGCCGTCACAACGTTTTGAATGCCCTTGCGGTGATTGCTGTCGCCACGGATGAAGGCGTTGCAGACGAAGCAATCTGTCGCGGGCTAGCTGTTTTTGCAGGGGTTGGACGCCGGTTTCAGGTTTACGGGGATTACCAAACGCCAAACGGCACCGTCACGCTGGTGGATGACTATGGCCACCACCCCACGGAAGTGGAAGCCGTCATTCGAGCCGCTCACGATGCATGGCCGGGTCGCCGATTGGTGATGTTGTATCAGCCTCACAGGTTCAGTCGTACCCGTGATTTGTATGAAGATTTTGTACGGGTTCTATCAGAGGTAGACAGCCTATTGCTTATGGATGTTTATTCCGCCGGTGAAGCTGCCGTGCCTGGCGCGGACGGACGAGCGCTATGCCGCAGCATCAGACAGCGCGGCAAGGTGGAGCCTTTGTTTGTGGAAGACAATCGACAAATCGAAAGCTTGCTGTCCAGTGTCCTGCAAGACGGCGATCTTTTGATTACTCAGGGTGCCGGAGATATCGGTGGTATAGCGATCCGACTGGCAGAGCAAGGAGTCTTTTCAGGTGAGTGATATGCAGCATTCCGCAGTCCCGGCTTATCGAGCCGAACCAGATGTTGTTCGGGCACTGGGGCGTGTGGCTGTTTTTATGGGTGGAGACTCTGCTGAGCGCGAAGTGTCTCTTAAAAGCGGTAAAGCGGTTCTGGCAGCCCTGGTCTCTGCGGGTGTAGATGCCTTTGCCATAGACGTCCAAGGTTGTTTGCTGAAAACCGTCGAAAACCCAGAGTTCGATCGGGTTTTTATTGCGCTGCACGGCCGTGGTGGAGAAGACGGAATACTGCAAGCCATTTTGTCTCAGGCCGGTATTCCGTACACCGGAAGCGAAGTGATGGCCTCGTCTTTGGCGATGGACAAGTTGCGCACCAAGTACGTGTTTGCTGGCTGTGGTTTACCGACGCCAAAGTTTAAAACCATGTCGGCAGCGGATGAAGCGGAACAAATTGTTCAGGAGCTGCGCTCGCCTCTGAGTGTTAAGCCGTCCCGGGAAGGTTCCAGTATTGGCATTCGCAAAGTGTATACCGCTGTTGAGCTAGCTGAAGCCTTCGAGGCAGCGGCCGCACTGGATAGTTCAGTGCTGGTGGAAGAGTGGATAGAAGGGCCGGAATTCACGGTCAGTTTGTTGCAGGACCGGGCTTTGCCAGCCATAGGGCTGAGCACAGACCATGTGTTCTACGACTATGACGCGAAATACCTCGCGGACGATACCCGCTACCGAATCCCCTGTGGCTTAGCGCCCGAGGATGAAGCGAGGCTGCAGAACCTTGCTTTAGAGGCGTTTCGAGTCGTGGGCTGCCGCACCTGGGGTCGGGTTGACATTATGCAGGATGCGGAGGGCGAGTTCTGGTTGCTGGAGGTGAATACCGTGCCGGGCATGACCGATCACAGCTTGGTGCCTATGTCTGCTAAAGCCGCAGGTATCAGCTTTGAAGAATTGGTTGTACGGATCCTTCTAGACACTCTGGAGGGTGCTAATGCTTGAAACACTGCTGATCCGGAGTCGGGCGATACCGTCCGAGCCTCCCCGACGCCGGGGAGCAACGACTCTCGGG
Source organism: Marinobacter sp. 1-4A (assembly GCF_016597725.1). Classification (GTDB taxonomy): domain Bacteria; phylum Pseudomonadota; class Gammaproteobacteria; order Pseudomonadales; family Oleiphilaceae; genus Marinobacter. The sequence continues at coordinate 94,462 of NZ_VCGY01000011.1, read as the reverse complement.
CCGGAGAAGGACCGGTTTGGAGTGTTGAAGCAGGTGTTGGCCGCAGTGCCTTGGTTGCAAGCAGGCATGGGTATCGCGATTTTGCTTGCGGCAGGCCTTGTACCCTGGGCAACCGGGAAAGTGCTGGGCGCTATGGACCAGCAAATTCTGGCCATTGATGTGAATGGTGAGTTTGTCGGGGATAGCCGCGTTGCTTTTGAGCGCCAAGCCGGAAACTGGATTGGCAAGAGCTATTTTTCGACGGACCTTTCGGACATCAAGAACGATCTTGAAAAGCGGCCATGGATAGAATCAGTCGCAGTACGCCGCGTATGGCCCGATCGTCTGGAGATCAACATACGGGAGAAAAAGCCTCTAGCGTATTGGACAGACGGACGTTTGGTCAGTCGCACCGGGGAGTTATTTATGCCACCCAACCCCGATGTGGCGGGCAGATTGCCGCAACTCGCAGGGCCGGATGAGCGCGTGCGCGATGTGATCAGCATGGCCCGCACTATGAGCGACAAACTGGTGGCCCACGGTTTGGGTTTTTCCGGGCTGGAGTTGGAGCAGCGTGGAGCTTGGACGCTTCGCCTCTCAAACGGAATTGAAGTGGTGCTCGGTCGGGATCAAGTTGCAAAGCGCTTTGAGCGTTTTATTACAGTTTATGAAAACCGGCTGATATCTCGGTCGGACGAAGTTAGCCGGGTAGATGCGCGCTACACCAATGGTGTAGCCGTTCAGTGGAAGCAGGTTCAGGCTGCTTCCGGCCCGAAAACATAGAAACAGTAAATTCAGACCTACGGTTTGGTGGAACACATGTCATCGGTTGAAACGGAAAACATGATTGTCGGCCTCGATATCGGAACCTCGAAAGTGGTTGCGATCGTCGGCAAACGCAAAATGGACGGAACCATTGAGGTGGTGGGTATAGGTTCCCATCCGTCCCGCGGGCTCAAACGGGGCGTGGTGGTGAACATCGAAACCACGGTTCAGGCAATCCAGCGGGCAGTTGAGGAGGCTGAATTGATGGCCGGTTGCCGTATTCACTCTGTGTATGCAGGGATTGCGGGCAGCCATATAAAGAGCCTTAACTCTCACGGCATTGTCGCCATTCGCGATAGGGAAGTCACTCAGGCCGATATCGACAGGGTGATTGATGCGGCGCAGGCGGTCGCCATTCCAGCGGATCAAAAAATCCTGCACATCTTGCCGCAGGAGTTCGTGATTGATAACCAAGAAGGCATCAAAGAGCCCATGGGCATGTCGGGTGTCCGTCTTGAGGCAAAGGTGCATCTCGTAACCTGTGCCGTCAATGCTGCCCAAAATATTGAAAAGTGTATTGGTCGCTGTGGCCTAGAGGCCGACGATATTATCTTGGAGCAACTGGCTTCCAGCCACGCCATCCTTACAGATGACGAGAAAGAGCTCGGTGTATGCGTTGTGGACATGGGTGGAGGTACCACTGACATCGCCGTGTTTACCGGCGGCGCCATACGCCACACAGCCGTCATTCCGATTGCGGGTGATCAAGTTACCAACGACATAGCGATGGCGTTGCGTACACCCACGCAGAATGCGGAAGAAATCAAAATCAAATACGCCTGCGCTTTGACGCAACTGGCGGGTGCTGATGAAACCATCAAGGTACCTAGTGTAGGTGATCGTGCCCCGCGTGACCTTTCAAGGCAGGCGCTGGCAGAGGTTGTTGAGCCGCGTTACGAGGAGCTGTTTACCCTCGTGCAGTCAGAACTGCGTCGCTCAGGGTTCGAAGACCTGATTCCTGCTGGCATCGTGATAACTGGCGGGTCTTCAACCATGGAAGGTGTGGTGGAGTTGGCTGAAGAAATCTTCCACATGCCGGTACGGCTGGCGTGCCCACACGCGGTCTCCGGTATGACAGAAGTCGTTAATAACCCCATCTACGCCACAGGCGTCGGGTTGTTGATTCACGGTTTCCGGCAAATGGATCTTGGTCGGGCACCGGTGCTCAAGGGTGAAGATGCACCCTCGCTGTTAGAGCGCATGAAAGCCTGGTTTACCGGTCATTTCTGACGGTTCCGGGCAAGCAGTAAACGAAGGTATCTCGAAAATACAATCTCGAATAAACAGTCTGGAACAAGGCTGAAACAGCACGAAGGAGAAGGGGAATGTTTGAACTTGTCGATAATGTCCAACAAAACGCTGTCATTAAAGTAGTCGGTGTTGGCGGTGGCGGTGGTAACGCCGTGCGTCACATGCTGAACAGTGACATTGAGGGTGTAGAGTTTATTTGCGCCAATACAGATGCTCAGGCGCTGACTGATTTGGACGCGCGCCAGATCATCCAATTGGGTGGCAACATCACGAAAGGTTTGGGAGCAGGGGCGAACCCCGAAATTGGCCGCCAATCTGCTCTTGAAGATCGCGACCGCATCGCCGAAGCCATCAAAGGCGCAGACATGGTGTTCATCACCGCGGGCATGGGCGGCGGTACGGGTACTGGCGCAGCGCCTGTTGTTGCAGAAGTGGCCCGGGAAATGGGCATTCTGACCGTTGCCGTGGTGACCAAGCCTTTCACCTTTGAAGGCGGCAAGCGTATGAGCTTGGCCGAAGAGGGGCTCAGGGAGCTGGAAGAGTGCGTTGATTCGCTGATCACCATCCCCAACGAAAAGTTGCTGGCGGTTCTGGGTAAAAAGACCAGTCTGCTGGATGCTTTCGCTGCTGCGAATGACGTTCTGCTTGGCGCCGTACAGGGCATTGCTGATCTGATCACCCGCAACGGTATGATCAACGTCGACTTTGCCGACGTTAAAACGGTTATGTCCGAAATGGGCATGGCGATGATGGGTACCGCACGTGCCACCGGCGAAAACCGTGCACGGGAAGCGGCAGAAGCGGCGATTCGCAGCCCGCTGCTGGAAGACGTCAACTTGCAGGGTGCCAAGGGCATTCTGGTCAATATCACTGCCGGTATGGACCTCAATCTGGGCGAATTCTCCGAGGTTGGCGATATTGTGCGTGAGTTTGCATCGGACTCTGCAACGGTTGTTGTGGGTACCGTAATCGATCCGGAAATGACTGAAGAGTTGAAAGTAACGGTTGTTGCCACAGGTCTTGGCGGAGATCGCGAAAAGCCGACCAAAGTCGTTGATAACACCCGCACTCTGGATGGCAAGACGGATTACAATCAGCTGGACCGCCCTGCAATCCTGCGTCGTCGTGCAGTATCAAACGGCAACGTAGCGATAGATCAGAGCAAAGAAAGCGAAGAGCAGGGGGTCGACTACCTCGATATTCCCGCGTTCCTTCGCAGACAGGCTGACTGACTATCGAGTGCAGCTGACATCTGGGCTTGGGTTATTGCAGTACAAGTAAATCATCCATCCAGATATGGGTGCGCTGAATGCCAATGGCTTGATTGTATGAGGTTTACGCAATATCGAGTCGCGTAAATGGTACTCAGTCGTATTTTTTGATATTCTGCGCGCAAGTTTTTGTTTAGAATATCGCCAATTTTTTACGGAATAACGAACCGATGATCAGACAACGGACACTTAAAAACACGATCCGTGCTACGGGAGTTGGGCTGCACTCAGGGGAAAAGGTTTACCTTACCCTCAAGCCCGCGCCGATAGATTCGGGAATCATTTTCCGCCGCACCGATCTCGACCCTGTGGTCGAAATTCTGGCCTGCGCTGAAAATGTGGGTGAGACCATGCTGTCCACGACGCTGGTAAAAGACGGTGTCCGTGTGGCGACAATAGAGCATTTGTTGTCGGCCATGGCTGGTCTCGGTATCGATAACTGCTATGTGGAACTGAGCGCTGCTGAAGTGCCGATCATGGACGGCTCCGCCGGCCCGTTCGTCTTTCTGCTGCAGTCTGCTGGCATTGCCGAGCAAGAAGCTGCCAAGCGATTCATTCGCATCAAGCGAGAAGTGACCATTGAAGAAGGCGACAAGAAGGCTACCTTCCTGCCGTTTGAAGGCTTCAAAGTGAGCTTCGGCATCGACTTTGATCACCCTGTGTTCAAAGGTCGTGCCCAGACCGCGACCGTAGATTTTTCAAGCACGTCTTTCGTGAAGGAAGTCAGTCGCGCAAGAACTTTCGGGTTTATGCGTGATATTGAAAAGCTGCGGGCAATGAATCTGGCGCTGGGTGGCAGTGTAGATAATGCCATTGTGGTAGACGACTACAAAATCCTGAATGAAGACGGTCTTCGTTACGAGGATGAGTTCGTCAAACACAAAGTACTGGACGCGATTGGGGATTTGTACCTGTTGGGCAATAGCCTGATTGGTGAATTCCGCGGCATTAAGTCCGGTCACGATCTGAACAATAAGCTACTGCGCAAGCTCAGGGCAGAAGAGGATGCATGGGAAGTGGTCACCTTTGATGACAAAGAAACCGCGCCCATCTCTTACATGAAGCCCGTGCTAGCCGTGCCAGCTTAAGGCTGGATGCCTTAATCCCGTACGTGGCTTGCGAGTTTTTCGAGAACCTCGCGTAATTTTTTGTCCTTCGTGTGCCCGGCTTCCTCTTTGAGGAGCCGGGCATTTTCTTTGCTGAGTGCTAACTTTTTAGCCGGTGGTTTGTCGCTAAACCGGGGTGGTACAACTTTTACTTTGAGCTTCCACACAAAGCGGAATAGTTCGTTTTCTCGCAATTTTTCCATGATTTCGTGCTGACGGAAGCGAAGTTGGCTCGCCTTGCCGGCGTTTTCCGCAGAGAGGGTCAGTTCACCTTCCAAGCAGCATACAAAGCGGGTGCCTTCCATTAAGGCTGGCGGTAATGAAGCTATAACTTCTTCTTCCGCTTTGCTGTGAGTGTGGGCTTTTGCGACGAGTTCCCGCAGTCCTGGCGTTTTGCCTAGGTTGTCGAAGGTCAGTTTTTGATCACTTTTTCGCTTCATAGGGCGTTTTCTTCTCGACGATCAGCTTAACGATTGGTTACACTTCGGCACGTTTCGTGCGTAGCACCATAGCTGATCTTGTTTTACCTTGTTGTAAATAAGTATGTCTACCGGGCGCTACGATTTATTAGTACGTAGTTGTTGCTAAGGATGGCAAACCCACTCGGAACTTTCCGGGCTGCGACACTACAGGAGATGGTTGCAGTTCTTAAATGAAGTCAGACAACATTATGAATATCATTCTTGTTGGCAAGAGCCACGGCAAGTCCCGTGTGCTGGCGCTCAATGCCTTGACTGTTGCTGCTTGTTGCTTTGTTTTGGTTGCTCTAGTAGCCGCGGCTAGCTGGGCCGGATACAGTGCTGCAATAGGCCAGACGAAAGACCATGAAGAGCCAACGGACTCCGAACTGGTAGCCCATTGGCAAAATGAGTTGGGCAAGCAGAAAGCGGAGTTGGCCAGTGTTCAGCAGAATGTTCAGGATCAGGTAGATGCGCTCACGCTGCGCCTTGGTCAGATTCAGGGCCGCTTATTGCGCTTAGATGCCTTAGGTCAGCGTTTTGTTGAGTCCGGTCTGGTTGCCAGTGATGAGTTCGATTTCAACCAGCCAGCGGCGGTGGGTGGCCCTGAAGACTCGCTCCCTGCCGACTCTTTCTCGGCGCCCGAGTTGACTCGGATGATTGATGAACTAGAGCGAAAGATGCTGGATCGCGAACAACAATTGCGCCTTCTGGATCAGGTTTCTTCCCGCCAAAAACTTGAAGATGAACTGTATTTGGAGGGGCGTCCGATCACTTGGGGGTGGCTGTCCTCGCGCTACGGCTATCGTTCCGACCCATTTACCGGTAAGCGTACCTGGCACGCAGGCGTTGACCTTGCGGGTAATGAAGGCAGCGACATTATTTCAGTGGCGGGCGGCGTAGTTACCTATGCCTCCGAGCGCAACGGTTATGGAAATCTGGTTGAAGTAGACCATGGCGACGGTCTGGTTACCCGCTACGCCCACTGCAAGACTATTAAAGTGCAAGTAGGTGATGTGATCCAGAAGGGGCAAGTGCTGGCGCTGATGGGAAGCACAGGCCGCTCTACAGGGCCTCACGTGCACTTTGAAGTTATCCGTAACGGAAAAAGTGAGAACCCGGAAACCTACATTAAAAGAGCCAGCCGTTAATTGATTAGATGTTATCTGGCCTTCCTTCAAGCCCCGCCAGCCGTATCAGGCCCCTTATTGTGCATTGGATAGCTCCTTAACGCTGGGTATGTGAGCCCTGCCTTTTGTACTCCTGCAAAATAAGGTTAGAATGCTGGCTTCCTCCGTTCAATCAAAGAAGCTGTAGTCTATGTTCTCAAAGTTTGCAACCAAGATGTTTGGCAGTAAAAATGCCAGAGAAATCAAGAGAATGCGCAAGCTCGCTTTGCGAGTTAACGAACTTGAAGAGCAGTTTGGTAATCTTGCGGATTCTGAGTTGCAAGGCAAGACGGCCGAGTTCCGTCGCCGGCTCGACGAAGGCGAGAGTTTGGATGCATTGCTGCCTGAAGCCTTTGCCACTGTTCGTGAAGCAGGGCGCCGGGTTATGGGTATGCGGCATTACGATGTGCAGCTGATTGGCGGTATTACTCTGCACGAGGGTCGGATTGCGGAGATGAAGACTGGCGAGGGTAAAACGCTGGTCGCGACTGCTGCCGTGTACTTGAATGCACTGCCAGGTAAGGGCGTGCACGTAGTAACCGTGAACGACTACCTAGCGAGCCGTGACGCCGAGTGGATGGGCAAATTGTATCGCTTCCTAGGGCTGCAGGTGGGTGTTGTTGTCTCTGGGCAACCAGCCGAAGAGAAGCGCGCTGCATACCAAGCGGATATCACTTACGGTACGAACAACGAGTTTGGCTTCGATTACCTGCGGGACAACATGGCGTTCAGCACCGAAGATAAGGTGCAACGCGGCCTCCACTACGCGATTGTCGACGAAGTTGACTCCATTCTTATTGACGAAGCCCGTACACCATTGATTATTTCTGGCGCTGCTGAAGATAGCTCCAAAGCCTATCTCGCTATTAACGAATTGATCCCAAGCTTAGAGAAGGGAGAGGTCAGTGAAGAGGGTGAATCCTCTGGTGACTTCACCATCGACGAAAAGTCCCGTCAGGTAGAATTGACTGAAGCGGGACATGAGCGGGTTGAAGAGCTGCTTCTGGGGCGTCAGTTGCTGGAAGAGGGTGAAAGCCTATATTCCGCTGCCAACCTCAGTTTGCTGCACCATGTCCACTCAGCACTCCGGGCCCACCACCTGTTCCAGAAGGATGTCGATTACATTGTTCAGGGTGGTCAGGTTGTTATTGTTGACGAGCATACAGGGCGCACAATGCCTGGCCGTCGCTGGAGTGAGGGCCTGCATCAGGCTATGGAGGCCAAAGAGGGTCTCAAGATTCAGGCCGAAAGCCAAACACTGGCGTCGACCACCTTCCAGAATTATTTCCGGCTTTACGACAAACTCGCAGGCATGACGGGTACGGCGGATACCGAAGCCTTCGAATTCCGCCAGATCTATGGCCTTGACGTGGTGGTTATACCGCCTAACAAGCCGATTCAGCGTATTGACTACAACGACCTTGTATATCTGACACAGGAAGAGAAGTTCCACGCCATCATTGATGAAATCAAGGATGTGACTGGCGAAGGACGACCTATCCTGGTGGGTACGGCTTCTATCGAGGCCTCCGAGTTGCTGTCTATGCTCCTGAAAAAAGCACGCATCGAGCACAAGATTCTTAACGCTAAACAGCACGAGTCTGAGGCACAAATTATCGCTCAGGCCGGTCGTCCTGGAGCAGTTACTATCGCCACTAACATGGCTGGCCGGGGTACAGATATTGTACTCGGTGGTAACTGGGAGCACGAAGCTGCTGCGCTGGAAAACCCCACAGAAGAAGAAATTGCGCGTCTTAAAGCCGAGTGGACAGAACGCCACAATCAGGTTCTGGAAGCCGGTGGTTTGCACATTGTGGGTACCGAGCGCCATGAGTCCCGTCGTATAGACAACCAGTTGCGTGGTCGTGCCGGTCGACAGGGGGATCCGGGCTCTTCCCGTTTCTTCTTGTCGCTTGAAGATAACCTGATGCGTATCTTCGCACCGGACCGGGTCAAGAGTCTGATGCAGGCCATGGGAATGAAGAAGGGCGAGGCGATCGAGCACCGAATGGTCACCAACGCCATTGAAAAATCCCAACGCAAGGTCGAGGGCCGCAACTTCGACATGCGTAAAACGCTGCTTGAATATGATGACGTAGCCAACGACCAGCGAACGGTTATTTACGATCAGCGAAATGAAGTTATGTCATCAGAAGACGTCTCCGAGATGGTCGATACCATCCGTGAAGACGTTGTGGATACGCTTGTTAGCGAACACATTCCACCCCAGAGCATGCCTGAGCAATGGGATGTGGCCGGTTTGGAAGCGCAACTGCAATCAGAAATGGCCATCGACCTGCCAGTTCAGTCTTGGTTGGAAGAGGATAAAAAGCTATACGAAGATAACTTACGCCAGAAAATTCTTGATGAAATTGTGACGGCATATCGGGCTAAGGAAGAAGTGGCTGGCGCCGAGTCCATGCGTAAGTTTGAAAAACAGGTATTCCTTCAGGTTCTCGATACTTTGTGGAAAGAGCACCTTTCCAACATGGACCACCTGCGTCGTGGTATTCATCTGCGCGGCTACGCCCAGAAGAACCCTAAGCAGGAGTACAAACGCGAAGCGTTTAACCTGTTCGAAACCATGCTTGAAACCATGAAGCGTGATGTAACGCGCGTTCTCTGCCATGTTCGGGTTCAAAGCCGGGAAGAGATGGAAGAGGTTGAGCGCCGTCGCAAAGAAGAACTGGAGCAAGAGCTTGCCAAAGCGCGTCTGCGCCACGATGAAACCAGTGCGACTGCTCAGGGTGAAGGTGAGCGAAAGAATGAGGGGCAGGCAGTCCCCGAAACCTTCGTGCGACAGGATCGCAAAGTGGGCCGTAACGAGCCCTGCCCATGCGGATCCGGCAAAAAGTTCAAGCAGTGCTGTGGCAAGGTGAGCTAACCATACCGCACTGACATTAAGCACAAATCACGGAGCCCGCAATCGACCTACTGACTGGAAGACTGCGGGTTTTTCGTTTTTAGGCCGACCCGATTCATTATTAGTGACATTAGCAAGACAACAAGAGGAGCAACAGAATGGCAGTTGGACCAGGAACCTTACCCGACTTTTTCCCGGTAGCAGGTGTAAAGCTGGGCATTGCCAGCGCTGGCATTAAGAAGCCGGGGCGTAAGGACATAGTGGTGTTTGAGCTGGCACCGGGAAGCCGCGTTGCTGGTCTGTTCACTCGCAATCAATTCTGCGCTGCGCCGGTTACCCTCAGCCGCAAGCATCTGGCTGAGAAAGCGCCGCGTTATCTTTTGATTAACACAGGAAACGCGAACGCAGGAACAGGCAAACGTGGTATGGAGGATGCACTTGCCTGTTGCCAAGCTCTGGCACAGCAAGCCGGAGTTAGTGTCGCTGAGGTGCTGCCATATTCAACGGGCGTTATTGGCGAGCCTTTGCCTGTTCAGAAAATTGTGGGCGCATTGCCTGAAGCTCTATCTAGCACTGCGGATAACCGCTGGGCAGAAGCTGCGAGCGGCATTATGACTACAGATACCCGACCCAAGGGTGCATCGGTTCAAGTTGATCTAGGTGGCCACACAGCCACTATTTCCGGGATCAGTAAAGGTGCTGGCATGATACGCCCCAACATGGCCACCATGCTCGGCTTTATCGCCACCGACGCCCGTATTGCGCCGGATGCGCTACAGACTTTGGCGTCGGAATTGGGCGAGCAGTCTTTTAACCGAATTACCATCGATGGTGATACGTCCACTAACGATGCCTGCACGCTGATTGCCAGTGGCCAATATAGCGGCCCGGAAATCACTCTCGACAGCCCGCAACTCCACGCATTGCGAAACGCCTTAAAGAAGGTCTATTTAGACCTGGCTCACGCCATTGTGCGCGATGGCGAAGGCGCAACCAAGTTTATTACCATCCACGTTAGTGGTGCTGCAGCCCAGCAAGAAGCACTGGATGTAGCTTATACCGTAGCCCACTCGCCTCTGGTGAAGACTGCCCTGTTTGCATCGGACCCGAACTGGGGCCGGATTCTGGCGGCAGTTGGTCGGGCTGGTGTTGTCGACCTGAACGTGAGTGCTCTGGAAATCTATCTCGGAGACGTATGTCTGGTGAGAGACGGAGGTCGCGCTGAAGACTATTCCGAGGAGCGGGGGCAAGCGGTTATGGACCAGGAAGAGATCACGATCGCCATCGATCTTAAACGGGGCGAGGTTAGTGAGACCGTCTGGACCTGCGACTTTTCTCACGAATATGTCACCATCAACGCTGACTACCGAAGCTAAACATGGGTACAGCAGAACACAATACCCAGGAGGTTCATGTCGCGGTCGGCCTTATCGTTCGCGAGGGGCGCGTGTTGATTGCCCGCCGTCCGGATCATGTTCATCAGGGGGGCTTGTTGGAGTTTCCCGGTGGAAAAGTTGAGCCGGGGGAATCGGTGCAGGCAGCCTTGGTGCGTGAGATTGCCGAAGAGACCGGCTTAGAGATCCCGCGGGAGGCTCTGCGCCCGTTAATTGGTATCCGTCACGATTATGGCGACAAGCGTGTTTTTTTGGATGTTTGGAGAACGGAGCAGGCGCAGGGTGAAGCCCTTGGCCGCGAAGGGCAATCCATAGACTGGGTAAGCCCTGAGAGCTTGCGGGATGACGATTTCCCTGCTGCGAACCGGCCGATTATACGGGCTCTGAAGCTGCCTTCTTTATTGGCGATAATGGGCGATAGCCGTTCCGGCGATGAGGGTGCCCAGCACTTTCAACGCGCGCTATCAGGTCTGCCAAAGCAAGGTCCTTCAGCGCTGGTCGTACTGCGTGCGCCGGATATGACTGCGCAGAACTATGAATATCTAGCTGAGAAAGCTATGGAACTGTGCGATGCAGCGGGCGTTGGCCTTGTGCTGCATGGGTCGGTTGACGTGTTTGATGACAACCCGGATGCGGCCGGGTTGCACATGCCCTGGCGGGAAGCCGAAAAACTTAGGGCTAGGCCAGTACCTGATGGGGTGTGGTTTGGCGTTTCTTGCCATGATGCTCATGAAATAGAGCATGCTGCGGTCATCGGTGCTGATTATGTAACTTTAGGCCCGGTAAAACCGACAGCGACGCACCCCGGGGCCCCTTCGCTGGGGTGGGTAAAGTTTCATGATCTGGTAGCGCGTTCGCCCGTACCTGTTTTCGGGCTCGGTGGATTGGGCGTGGCCGATCTCGACGCAGTGTGGCAGGCGGGTGGTCAGGGCGTGGCCGGTATCCGCTACTGGTGGCCTGAAAGCTGACCTGAATTCGCCGCATAGAAGACTATCTCTGATATGCTCGGCCCGCTTGATCCTTTTTCACAAAGTAACGTATCAATAATTCATTGACTCTTACCCCCGGGAGACGCCGTGAGTAAATTAACCCATCTTGACGACAAGGGTGAAGCCCGCATGGTGGACGTTACGGAGAAAACCGTAACGGAGCGCGAGGCGCGCGCTGAAGCGACGATCCACATGGCAGAGGAAACTCTCAGAATGATCATCGATGGAGAGCACCCCAAGGGTGATGTGCTGGCCGTTGCTCGTATTGCCGGAATAATGGCGGCCAAGCGAACCCACGATCTGATTCCATTGTGCCATGCTCTGAACCTCACCTCAGTCAAGGTGGAGCTTACAGCGGGTGCAGACGGTGCGTCGGTGCATATACTTACCCGCTGCAAACTTTCCGGTCAAACCGGCGTTGAGATGGAAGCTTTGACAGCGGCCAGTATTGCAGCGCTAACGCTTTACGATATGTGCAAGGCTGTTGATAAGGGCATGGTGATTGGCAATGTGCGTCTGCTGGAGAAGAAAGGCGGTCGCAGCGGGCATTGGGTTGCCGCCGACCGCTGATGCCTGATGAGCGCTCCCGTGATAGAATACGCGCCCCGTTTTATTGAACCACGAGGAAAGACTGTGGCTGTTCGTTACATCGAGACCTGCCGGTTGCCGACCCCTTTCGGGGTGTTCGATATGCATGGCTTTGAGGAACCGGACACGGGAAAGGAGCATATTGCTCTAACTCTGGGGTCGTTGGACGGTGACGAACCCATGTTGGCCCGCACCCACTCCGAGTGCCTTACTGGCGACGCGCTTTATAGCATGCGTTGTGATTGTGGCTACCAGTTGGAAGAGGCTTTGCGCAGCATAGCCCGCGAAGGCCGTGGCATTTTGATGTATTTGCGTCAGGAAGGCCGGGGTATTGGCCTGCTCAACAAAATCCGTGCCTACCACCTGCAAGATCAGGGTGCGGACACAGTTGAAGCCAACGAGCGCTTGGGGTTTGCTGCAGATTTGCGTGATTACAGCATGTGTAAGGATATGCTCGCGCATCTAGGAATCAAAAGCTTGCGCCTGATGACAAACAACCCTCGTAAGGTTAAAGCCTTGACTTCTTATGGTATCGAAATAACCGAGAGAGTGCCGCTGCATGTAGGCCGCAACCCGCACAATGAGCAATATCTCGATACCAAACAGAGCAAGCTCGGGCACTGGTTGGAAACCCATCAGGATGATGACCCCCAGCAATAACCTCAGTCTTGAACGTGTATACAGAGATAAAAAAGCCCGCATCACGAATTGAACTGAGCGGGCTTTTTGCTTGTGAGTCACTAGATTACGCTTGAGAGGCGCCTTATTTGACAGCTTTCAGGCGCTGGTGCTGTAGGCGTTCCATTCTGGCGTTGATAGCTGCGAATAGCCCCTGAGCATCTAGCCCACAGTCTTTGAGTAACTCTTCGTGTTTGCCATGATCAATGAAGGTATCCGGCAACCCAAGTTGCAGTACGGGCATGGAAACTTCTTGTCTGTTCAGGAATTCCGTGACGGCGCTTCCTGCGCCACCTGCAACGGTGTTCTCTTCCAGCGTTACCAGCAGGTCGTGCTGTTCTGCGAGCTCCAGAACCAGTGCGTCGTCCAGAGGTTTAACGAAGCGCATGTCGGCTACCGTTGCCCCAAGCTTTTCAGCGGCTTCCAGCGCTGGTGTGAGTAGGGTGCCAAAATTGAGAATGGCGATGCTGCTGCCTTCACGAATCTTGCGCCCTTTACCGATTGCCACTGGGGTCAGTTCTTTTTGAATGTCCGCACCCGGCCCGGTTCCACGTGGATAGCGTACCGCTGCGGGCCCTTCAAACATTAGGCCAGTATGAAGTAGTTGGCGGGTTTCATTTTCATCTGATGGCGTCATTAACACCATGTTCGGGATGCAGCGCAGGTAACTGATATCGAAAGCGCCTGCATGGGTAGGGCCGTCCTCACCGACCAGTCCTGCACGGTCGATAGCGAAAAGCACATCCAAGTTCTGGATGGCTACGTCGTGAATCAGCTGATCGTACCCGCGCTGTAAAAATGTCGAGTAGATAGCAACTACCGGCTTGGCTCCATCACATGCCATGCCCGCTGCAAGCGTCACGGCGTGCTGCTCCGCAATGGCTACATCGAAATAACGATCGGGGAAGCGCTCGGAAAATGCCAGTAAATCCGAGCCTTCGCACATGGCGGGGGTGATGCCACTCACACGACCATCCAGTTCAGCAGCGTCACACAACCACTGGCCGAAAACGTTTGCGTACTTTTGTTTCGTCGCAACAGGCTTGACAGGTTCGGGTTTGCTCGCGGGTACCGGTTCAATCTTGTTGATAGCGTGGTAGCCAATAGGATCGGCTTCAGCCGGGGCGAATCCCTTGCCTTTGGTGGTCACCACATGAAGGAACTGGGGTCCGTCGAGTTCGCGGATATTTTCCAGCGTTTCAATGAGCAAAGGCAGGTCGTGGCCATCTATTGGACCAATGTAATTGAACCCAAGTTCTTCAAACAGGGTGCCCGGCACAATCATGCCTTTGAAGTGCTCTTCGGTTTTCTTTGCCAGCGCCATCAGGTGCGGTGCGCTCTGAAGAACCTTTTTGCTGCTATCGCGAACCTGATTGTAGGTGCGACTTGATAGCAGTTTGGCGAAATAATTAGACAGACCGCCGACATTGCGAGAAATCGACATGTCGTTATCGTTCAGAATGACCAACATGTCCGCGCGCAAGTGACCTGCGTGGTTCAGTGCTTCAAAAGCCATTCCGGCCGTCATGGCGCCATCGCCGATAACAGCGATGCTCTTGCGACCAGTTTCCTGCTGCCGAGCGGCTATCGCCATGCCCAGAGCGGCGCTAATAGAGGTGCTGGAGTGGCCCACACCAAAGGTGTCGTACTCGCTTTCAGCGCGCTTGGGGAAGCCTGCCAGGCCGTCTTTGCGACGAATGCTGCCCATACGGTCACGACGGCCTGTGAGAATTTTATGCGGGTAGGCCTGATGGCCCACATCCCATACCAGACGGTCCTCCGGTGTATTGAAAACGTAATGCAACGCCACGGTGAGTTCGAGCACACCAAGTCCTGCCCCGAAATGACCACCCGTCTGCCCAACAGACCACAACAGGAATGCCCGTAGTTCTCTGGCAAATTGAACAAGCTGGTCAGGCGGCACCTCCCGTAGTTGGGCGGGTACCTCAATCCGGTCGAGCAGCGGCGTATTAGGTCGCTGGGACGGGATTTCCTTGAAAATATAAGTATCCTGCATTTAATCGGGTCTTTTCCGGAATGTTCGGTAACTGGCTGGCATTATAGGGGAACAGTGGCAGCTATTTCACACCCTGTGCCTTATGTTACGAAATTGTACTTGGCCAACAGAAGGCTTAATGGGTTCTTGCCACCACATAGTCCGCCATGGCTCTGAGAGGGTCGGCCTCCGGTCCGAAATCCTGCAAGCTCTCAAGCGCGCTGCTGAGCAATGATGAAAGGTGTTCCCGTGCGCCTGCCAACCCCAGAAGAGCGGGGTAGGTGGGCTTTGCACGGGCGATGTCTGAGCCTTGGGGTTTCCCTATGGTTTCTGTATCGCCTTCAATGTCCAGAAGGTCATCCTGAACTTGAAAAGCCAGACCAAGGGCTTTGGCATAAGCCGTCAGTGCATCCAGAGATTGTTTGGTGACCCCGGGTGCTGTCAGTGCGCCAATGCGAACGCTGGCTTCAATCAGCGCGCCGGTTTTGTGTCTGTGCATACTCTCGAGCTGTGCCAGGGTCAGGCTTTTTCCTACCGACTCCAAGTCAATGGCCTGACCACCAACCATACCGCTGTGGCCACTTGCATGAGCCAGCTCCCGAATCATTGCGAGGCGCGCAGGCGCCTCTATTTCGGGAGCCTCAGCCAGCCATTCAAAGGCCAATGCCTGCAGGGCATCACCTGCAAGAATCGCTGTGGCTTCATCAAAGGCGATATGGGCAGTAGGCCGCCCCCGACGTAGTTCGTCGTTATCCATGGCCGGAAGGTCGTCATGCACAAGTGAATAGGCATGGATCAGCTCGACCGCACAGGCGGGCACCAAAGCGGCATCCATAGGTTGCCCCAAAGCGCTTGCGGCGGCCAGGCTTAGTGCTGGCCGAATTCGTTTCCCGCCGCCCAGAACACTGTATCGCATAGCTGCCTGGAGCCGCTCAGAGGTGGAGCCAGACGCAATACGGCGATCCAGCTCTGCGTCCACACGGCTGCGACAGGTTTCCAGGTATTCCATGGTAGACAGAGTTCCGTTATGCATCAGTCGGCGTCATCCGGAGAGAAGGGCCGGGTTTCAAGGCTGCCATCGTCGTTTTGTACCAGTTGTTCAACCCGCTGTTCGGCGTTTTTTAAGGCCTGCTGGCACGTGCGAGTTAGTTTTACACCGCGTTCGAAGGCCGTCAGGGACTGCTCAAGAGACAGCTCCCCCTGCTCAAGATTGCGAACCAGTGTTTCCAGCTCATCAAGGGACTTTTCAAAGTCGGCAATAGATGTGGCGTCTTGTTGACCGGCCATCGGTGGCCCTCCGATTGGGTGGACGAATTTTGTGGATTATATCAGAGGCTGAGCGCTATCGCTGCCAGTGGAACTCACGGTATTCCTCCGGCTGCCCTTCAGGCGCCCAGCTCTGTTCAGTAACATAAATCTCTCCGGAGTTCGATACGCTGACTATAGTCGTAGCGCGGGTGCCGTACTCGGTGCCGGTTATAAACGGTGATGAAAGAAAGCGCTCGGTGTCGCGGTGCACGCCGGTGTTGGGAAGCAAGTGGTCTGGTGCTGGTGTCGTGTCTTGTAGGAGCCCGGTAAGGTCTTTGTGCAGCATTTCTGCATCCTCCCGGGCAGACTTCACTGTGTGACCAACCGCTTCTCTCAAGCGCAGTAGTTTTGGCCAAGGCGTTTGGAGCAGGTGATTGCTCAGGCCATAGACCCCTCGGTAAATGCTGCGCCCGGGGTGCGCGTCGCGGTTGCTGTAGTACCAGCCAGAGTACCAGCCAGAGTTCTGGTCAGAGCACCAACCCTCGGTATTACCGAGGCGAACAAGATTGAAACCTGCGTAGCGTGTGGAAGTGGCCGACAAACTTTCTTGCAGCTGCACCTCGGGTTCCGCCAGAGCCCGAAGTGGGAGCTCTCCACGACTGATATGACCAGCTTCCGGTGAGCCTTCGCGAACGTTGGTCACTGCGCTTACCGAGCCTTCAGGGGACACCGCCAGCCAAGTGCCGCCGGATTTCAGATCCCTTCCAGAGAGCACCCGGTTACCCGCTTCGGTTGTCCACCAATCTAACGGTGCTGTAGGTCGGCGAAAAAACTCATCTCTATTAGCGGCAACCACCAAGGGAAAACGGGCACTCTGGCCAAGAGAAAATGCAATTAGGCACATGGGGAGCTGCTCTCTGAAGGCAATGGGTATTCGTTAATGCTGAAATTGTTGCTCATGTGTATCATACCAGCCTTGTTTTCCCGGATGTGTGAGAGTGTATGTCCCTGTTATCCGTATTTGCCATCTATATGGTGCTCGGTGCGTTCGCCGGCACTCTTGCAGGCCTTTTCGGGATTGGTGGTGGTCTTATTATTGTGCCGGTACTGATTTTCAGTTTCGGGGCTCAGGGCTTTAGTCTGGAAATTGCGGCACATATGGCCGTTGGAACCTCATTGGCGACCATTGTGTTCACCTCCCTTAGTTCCATTCGCTCCCACCACGGTCACGGGGCGATCCGCTGGGATGTGTTCCGGCCAATGGCTTTCGGCATTGTAGCAGGCGCGCTTATAGGCGCCTGGACAGCGGCGCTGTTAAGCGGAGCCATGCTGGAACTTATTATCGGTGTGTTTGTCATTCTCGTCGGGCTGAAAATGCTGTTCGAAGTAAACCCCTCGCCCAGCAGAAATGTTGCAGGTAAAGTCGGCCTTGCCGGTGCCGGTGCAGGTATTGGATGGGCTTCAGCTATTTTCGGGATAGGCGGCGGAACGCTAACGGTGCCTTATTTGAGCTGGAGCAATGTTCGCATGCAGCAGGCGGTAGGCACCTCTGCGGCCTGTGGGCTGCCGATTGCGGTTGCGGGTGCCGTGGGCAATGTCTGGACAGGGTGGAGTGAACCAGCCCTGCCTGAATACAGCTTTGGTTATATCTATTTACCGGCATTGATCGGGATTATTCTTACCAGCGTGCTGTTTGCACGTGTGGGAGCGAATTTGGCGCACCGGCTTAACGCCAAAGTTTTGAAACGCGTGTTTGCCATCCTGCTTCTGCTGGTTGGCCTTCGTTTTTTACTGAGCTAAGAGGTTATTGATGCTTCAGCATCCACAGATAGATCCGGTCGCCATCGCTATAGGTCCCTTAAAAATTCACTGGTACGGACTTACCTATCTAGTCGGTTTTCTCGCGGGCTGGTGGCTGGGCAGGCTGCGCACACGCAAGCCTTGGGCTCCAATCACCGAAGAGCAAATGGGTGACCTTCTGTTTTACCTTGCCCTTGGGGTCATTCTTGGCGGCCGCTTCGGCTATGTGATCTTCTATAACTTCGACAGCTTTCTGGCCGACCCCTTATGGCTACTGCGGGTATGGGAAGGCGGCATGTCCTTCCACGGTGGCTTGCTGGGGGTTATGTTTGCCATGTGGTGGTATGGCCGCAAAGTTGGCACTGGCTTCTGGCGCCTCGCTGACTTTGTTGCACCCTTGGTGCCCGTTGGTCTTGGGGCTGGGCGAATTGGCAACTTCATCAACGGCGAACTCTGGGGCAAACCTACGGATGTGCCTTGGGGCATGGTGTTTCGCCAAGCGCCGGATGCCTTAGCTCGCCACCCATCTCAGCTCTATCAGTTTGCACTCGAGGGCGTGGTATTTTTCATTATCCTCTGGTGGTTCTCATCAAAGCCACGCCCCAAGATGGCCGTATCTGGCCTGTTCTTGATTTGTTACGGAATTTTCCGTTTTATGGTGGAGTTCGTGCGCCAGCCTGATGCCCAGCTTGGCTATTTAGCATTCGACTGGCTCACCATGGGGCAGGTGCTTTCCTTCCCGATGATTTTGGCTGGCGTGGTTCTGATGTCCATTGCTTACCGGAGAAACGCAGAATGAAAGCCTATCTCGATCTGATGCGCGATGTGGTCGATAACGGTTACGACAAAGGCGACCGCACCGGCGTTGGTACGCGCTCAGTTTTCGGGCGCCAGATTCGTTTTAACCTCCAGGATGGTTTTCCGCTGGTAACCACCAAAAAGGTGCACCTGCGCAGCATAATCTATGAACTGCTCTGGTTCCTGAAAGGCTCCACAGACAACAACTGGCTGAAAGAACGTAAAGTCTCCATCTGGAACGAGTGGGCGTTGGAAAACGGCGACCTCGGCCCCATTTACGGCAAACAGTGGCGCAGCTGGGAGTGCCCGGATGGCCGGGTAGTGGATCAGATTAGCGAAGTCATCGACCAGATTCGCAACAAACCAAATTCCCGACGTCTGATCGTGTCTGCGTGGAACCCGGCAGAGCTTCCGGATGAATCGATTGGCCCTCAGGAAAATGCCGAGAAAGGCCTTATGGCGCTGGCTCCTTGCCATTGCCTGTTCCAGTTCTACGTGCTCGACGGCAAGCTCTCCTGCCAGCTTTACCAACGCAGTGCTGACCTGTTTCTGGGGGTGCCGTTCAATATTGCATCCTATGCGCTCCTGACCCACATGATCGCTCAACAATGTGATCTGGGCGTTGGTGAGTTCGTTCATACCTTTGGTGATTGCCACCTGTATCAAAACCACCTCACCGATGACATAGTTTTCGAACAGCTAAAGCGTGAGCCGAAAGCTCTCCCTAAGCTAGTCATCAAGCGTAAGCCAGATTCCATTTTCGATTATGAACTGGAAGACTTCGAATTCGAGGGCTACGACCCATATCCCGGGATCAAAGCCCCTATCGCAATATAGATCAGGCAGGCTTCCCCTAAAGTTTGATCGCAAGGGTGCGGGAAGGGCTGTCCAAAAATGTGCGGAGCCATGGGTGGAGTGCGAAGCACTTCACGGGCAAGCCATGGAAGGCTTGCCCCGGACCTTTAGTGCGACGCAGGAGCAGTAAGCGCTAAAGGGCGGAGCCAAGCGTACACGGACGTATTCACAGCGTTTTTTGGACAGCCCTTCCCGCCACTCAACTCTGAGGAACATTATGCGCAAGGCACTCATAGTAGCCATGTCCCGAAACCGCGTTATTGGTAAAAATAACAATCTGCCTTGGTATTTGCCGGGCGACCTGAAGTACTTCAAGCAAGCCACCATGGGCAAGCCCATCATCATGGGCCGTAAAACCTGGGACTCTATAGGCAGACCGCTGCCCGGCCGAATGAACGTAGTTATTTCGAGAAACGCAGACCGGGAAGCACCCGCAGGAACCACGAGCGCAAAATCACTGGACGAAGCCCTGATAAAAGCCGAAGCACAGGCCGAGTTGGACGGTATCGATGAGGTAATGATAATCGGGGGAGGGCAAATCTACACAGAAGCGCTACCCATGGTAGACCGCATCTATATTACGCAGGTGCACGCCGAAGTGGATGGCGATGCGTATTTTCCTGAAGTGAACTGGGATGAGTGGGAAGAAATCGGACGGGAGGATTTCTCCGCGTCCGATAATAACCCTTACGACTACAGCTTTGTCGTCTATCAGCGCTTGGCGTCTGACTGACGAGGAGGCCGCTTGCCCGCAGGCTTGCCGCCTTTGCCAGGTGGCTTGCCACGAGCACCAGCGCCACCAGGGCCGCCGCGGCCTTTGTAGCCACCTTTTTGCGGCCCCTTGCGAAACTCTCCTGAACGACCGCCACCCTTACGGTCACGGCGTGCGGGTGCAGACGCAGAGACTACCGGCAGCGCCTCTGGCTGCTCCAGCGGCAACGAACCAGGCTGCATAGCTTCCATCCAGCAGGCCAAAGCGCCCGCTACCATGGCAATGTCCATTTCGTTGCGCTCGGCGATTTCATCCAGCAAAGCCATGGATTTTGCGAGCTTTTTATCCTCGGCAAAGCCCAGTAGTTGGCTCTCGAACTGCTCTTCGCGCATTTTCTTCAGTTCAACCGGCGAAGGCAGCTCATAAGCCACCATGGGCGAGTTGGTGGCACGCTCAAGAGTGCGCAGCCAGCTCCGCTCACGGGGAGTTACCAGCAAAATCGCCTTGCCAGTACGCCCGGCGCGCCCTGTGCGGCCAACCCGGTGGATATAGGCTTCCGTATCGTAGGGCACATCATAGTTGATAACGTGAGTGATTCTGGGAACGTCCAAACCACGGGCGGCTACATCGGTAGCGACAATGATGTCTTTCTTACCGCGTTTCAGGTCTTCAACCGTCTGTTCGCGCTGGCGCTGGTTCAGGTCGCCATTCAACGGCGCCACTGCGTGCCCGCGGGCACTGAGCTTTTCAGCCAAAAGCGTGGTTTCTGCTTTAGTCCGTACAAAGATAATCGCAGCCTCAATAGGCTCGACTTCAAGAATACGAGTTAGTGCATCCAGCTTACGCTCTGCATACACGGGAAGAACAAACTGGGAAATGCGCTCTACGGTACGAGTTTCGCTTTCGATTTTCACTTCAACCGCATCGCTAAGATAAGTCTGGGCGACCTTCTTAATTTGCGGTGGCATAGTGGCGGAGAACAGTGCGCGCTGACAGTTTTCCGGTGTCTTGGCAAGAATGGCTTCTACATCATCAATGAAGCCCATGCGCAGCATTTCATCGGCTTCATCGAGAACCAAGGCTTTTAGATTGCCCAGTCTCAAGGTGCCTTTGCGAAGATGGTCGAGCATACGGCCGGGCGTACCAACAATAACCTGTGCACCGCGTTTAAGGCCTTTAATTTGAGGATAAAAATCCTGACCGCCGTAAATCGGCAACACGTGAAAGTTGCGGTATTTAGCGGCGTAAGAAGTAAAGGCTTCTGCAACCTGAATGGCCAGCTCCCTTGTGGGGGCCAAAACCAGAATTTGAGGTTCGCTTATTGAGGCATCAATTCGGCTTAGCAGCGGTAATGCGAAGGCAGCGGTTTTACCCGTGCCGGTCTGGGCAACGCCCAGTAAGTGTTTGCCAGCGAGCAGTGCGGGAATGCACTGGGCCTGGATGGGCGTTGGGTTTTCGTAACCAATAGCGGATACAGCTTCAAGTACGGCTGGATCCAGCCCCAGTTCGGCAAAGGACAATTCAGACATTGATTTACTCGGTATTCGGGAGGTAGAGCATTGCCGGGCAATGCATTATGTGGCGATATTATAACCGCTTTTTGCCGGATTTAATACGTAAAATCTTTGGCAACCTGTAGGTAGTTGCCGGGGCGCTGTCATTGCATTGCAATCGCGTTTTGGGCAGTCTTTAGACCTCCACCGATAGGTTGCTAACAGGAAAGCACTATGACCTTTGATGAATTGATGACTGCTGGCCGTGCCAGCAATGAGTTGGTGATGCCCGCAACTTGGTCGCAGGGGCGCGCAACCTTCGGCGGTCTGGCAACCGGCTTGCTATTTGACCGAATGGAGCGAGCGGTAGCCGATAGTAGGCCTATGCGGTCCATGAATGTCTCATTTGTGGCGCCGGTAGAAGCGGGTGTGCCAGCCTTATTTGAAGTGCAAATTCTGCGCGAAGGTAGTTCCGTGAGCCAAGTCGAGGGTCGGATTATCCAGAACGGAGAGCCCCGATTGATCTGTATTGGTGCCTTTGCGGGTGACAGGGAGTCCATAGTACAGGTTGACGGAGAACCCGCTCCCGATGCAAAACCGGTGGATCAATGCCAGAGCTTGCCATTTATTGAAGGTGTAACCCCCGGTTTCATAGGTTATATAGAAATGCGTTGGGCCTACGGTAGCATGCCATTTACCGGTGGGAGCGGTCGGGAAATGGGTGGCTGGATGCGGTTCCGGGAAGTGCCAAAAACACTTACCGATGCCCACATAGTGGCGCTGGTCGACGCTTGGCCTGCGCCTGTTCTGCAGCACTTTAAATCTGCTGTGCCAGCCAGTTCATTGTCCTGGGCTTTGGATATCATTCACCCGAGACCAGCTTTGAAGGCCGACGATTGGCTGTTGTACAAGGCGAGCATTGAACAGGCGGGAGATGGCTACTGCCATTTCAACGCCCGGGTATGGACCCCGCGCGGAGAGTTGTTGGCAGTCAGCCGCCAGACGGTCACAGTCTTTGGTTAAATGGCGCTGTTTCTCTCTGGCTAAATGGCGGCTCAGGCCGCTATTTCAGCTTTGAGTGCGTCGATAATGATGCGCGCAAAGTCCTCTGGAGAGTCTTCCTGTAGAAAATGCCCGCCGCGCAAGGTGATGTGAGGCTGCCCGAGTGCGCCGGGAATGCGGCGCTGCATGTATCGGTCTCCACCACGGGTTATAGGGTCGCCGCTGCTAAAACAGGTAATAAAGGGCTTGCGCCATTTTTCCAGAACTTTCCAGGCGGCTTTATTTGCGCTGCTTGACGGATCTTCAGGTGATATGGGCACCAGTTTAGGGAATGCGCGCGCACCGGCTTTGTACTCGGTGGAAGGGAAGGGCGCTTCGTAGGCTGCTAATTCGTATTTGTTCAGCGTGCGTTCAGTGCCTAGCTGTACAATCCTGCTAACCGGAAACCATGGGCTGTGAGTAGCAAAGGCTTTCCATACGCTGAATGTTGCAGGCGCACGCACTTCACCTGTCGGTAGCATGCCGTTGCCAACAATGATGCGCTGGAACCGGTCTGGTAGCTCAGTCGCAAGCCTTAATCCGAGTAGTGAACCCCAGTTTTGGCAGACCAGAGTGATATTCCGAAGATCCAGAGCTTCGAGCCAGTGGGTGAGCCATGCCAGATGGCGATCGTAACTGTAGTCGTTTACGGATGCAGGCTTGTCGGATTTGCCAAAACCCACCAGATCTGGCGCCAATACGCGGTGGCCTGCCGAAGCAACGATTGGGATCATGTGGCGGTAAAGGTATGACCAGGATGGCTCTCCATGCAGCATAAGAACGGGCGATGCGCCAGTTGGGCCCTCATCAACATAGTGCATTCGGAGGCCGGGCTCGACATCCAGATAATGGGGAGTAAACGGGTAATCTGGAAGGTCTGCGAAGCGGTCTTCGTCGGTTCTCAGAATACGCATGCCATCGACTGTCCTAACTGATTGGTTGCGTGATTGCTGCGGGTTCTCTTTTCGGAACCGGTACAGCAATCTTCAGCCAATAGGATAAATCAGTTCGAGGGCCGGTGTGTTTGAGTTGCGTAACAGAGCGTTGCTGCTTTGAATCAGGAATTGTTCGGGTCGACGATCGGCCGCCGGTTCGAGCGCTTATCCTCCCAGCTAAGGTCTTTGGGATCGTACCACCCTATGGCGTTGAGCACTTTTTCACGGGTTGCGGCAGAAAGGGTTGGCCAGAGTTCTTGGAAATCATCCAGCCCCTGATCGCGCATCCTTTGCTGTTTGCTCTGAAGACGGTTAATAATTCGCGGCAGTTGCAGGGCTTCCCCCAACTGTCCCGGCACCAGCACTTCTTGGCCCAAGACCTTTTTGCGGTGGGTTCTGGCTGCCAAAACCCGGCGCAACTCTGCAGCGGCCTCCAAGGCCGTTTCCGTGTTAAAGGTTTCCAGTTCCAATGCCGTGACCTGTTTAATAGTTAATCAACAACTTTTCACTATAACCTGAAGCATGCACGAGTGGCCATGAGGTCGTGGTAGGCTATTGCGCCACTGAATCTGACAGGGACAAAGCAGAACTATGTACGCAAAACTTGAGACGCGGACCTTTCTTGCCATGCTGGTAGGAGTATCTCTGGCTTTCGTGCTTCTTATGAAGCCTTTTATTGGCCCTATCTTCTGGGCCATCGCCATTGCCTTGATTTTTCACCCGCTGCAGGTTTTTCTGGTGCGCAAACTTGGTGATCGGCCCAACGTGAATGCGTTGATCACGCTAACAATTTGCATGTTGATTGTCGTAATTCCTGTGTTGATACTGGTTACGTCTCTGGTGGCGGAGGGATTGGGTATTTATCAGAAAATTCAGGAAGGAGAGATAAAGCCCGGAGAATATATCGATCAGGTGAACCAATCTTTTCCAGCCATACAGGCATTCCTTGCGCAATTTGATATTAACTTTAGCGAAATTCGTGATCGGGTTGTTAGCCTATTTGTGGGTGGTAGCCAGTTTCTAGCCAAGCAGGCGTTAGGCATAGGCCAAAACACTTTCCAGTTTTTCCTCGGACTGGCACTTATGGTTTATCTGGCATTCTTTCTGTTGCGCGATGGCAGCAAATTGATTGACCTGATGATCCGGGCACTGCCTCTGGGGGATGAGCGCGAGCGGTTGCTGTTTGCAAAGTTCGCCGAAGTGACCCGTGCGACAGTTAAGGGCAACTTGTTGATTGCCATTATTCAGGGGGCCCTGGGAGGCATCATTTTTTGGATTCTCGGCATTACAGGGGCTCTGCTTTGGGGAGTGGTTATGGCCATCTTTTCGCTGCTTCCCGCAGTAGGTGCTGCGCTGGTGTGGGTGCCTGCCGCAATTTATCTTGCCGCTGTGGGCGATATTATTCAGGCAGTGGTGTTGACGGTATTTGGCGTAGTTGTGATAGGGCTGGCGGATAATATTTTGCGACCGATTATGGTAGGTAGGGATACAAAACTACCGGATTACATTGTGCTGCTATCAACGTTGGGTGGCTTGGCCATGTTCGGCATTAACGGCTTCGTGATGGGCCCACTTGTTGCGGCTCTGTTCATGGCGTTCTGGGGAATATTTATTCGGGAGTTCAGTGAAGAGTCGCAAAAGGTTGGAATGACGGGAGGTGATGTCGATTAAGGCGACATGAGACAAAAGTATGTTAGGCTTTCATGAAAGACGCCTCAGCCTGTGGAGATTGGCACCACATAACAAGAAAGAAGCGGATATCGCAAAGATATCAGGAGTAAAACAGGTGAGTATTATGAAAAACACCATTGCCCGTTTGAGGCACATAGCGCTCGCATTTGGCGCTGCCGCACTGCTAGGTTTCGCGCCCGCCGCCTTCGCGGATGAAATTGTGGCGCTTAAGAATGCCCTTTACGGTGCAGGTTACGACATCACCAACGTGAACCCTGGCATGGACCCTGCAACTCGGTCGGAACTGACCCGTTTCCAGAAGGATAATGGTCTGCAGGCAAACGGTATTCTCGATGAGGCCACCAAAAACGCACTCGGCTTGATTCGTGTCGAGTTGGCTGCCGCCACAACCAGCGCTAGCCCTGCAAAAACGCAAGCTGCCGCGCCTGAAAAGCCGGAGCCAGTTGAAGAAGAGGCGGTTGAAGAGGAAGAGGACGATGGTGGTTGGTCTTTCTTCTAAAGCCAGCACCTTATAACAGAAAAGCCCGCACAGACTTCATCTGTACGGGCTTTTTGTTTAAGAGTCCAAGCTAGCCGAGCTTTTCCAAGTCCCTTACCGCGCCTTTGTCGGCACTGGTGGCCAGCAGTGCGTAAGCCTTTAGAGCAGCAGATACGGCACGCGCTCTTGGTTGCTCAGGCTTCCAGCCTTTGGCGTCCCGAGCTTCGCGACGGCGGTCCAGTTCTTGCTGGTCCAGTTGCACATTAATCGAGCGCTGGGGGATGTCGATCAAAATAGTATCGCCATTTTCGATCAGCCCGATTGCCCCACCAGCAGCAGCCTCGGGTGACGCGTGACCGATGGAAAGCCCGGAAGTGCCGCCGGAGAAGCGTCCGTCTGTCAGCAGTGCGCAGTCTTTACCCAGCCCTTTGGATTTCAGATAGCTTGTGGGGTAGAGCATTTCCTGCATGCCGGGGCCGCCCTTGGGGCCTTCGTAACGGATGATGACAACATCGCCAGGCTTGACTTGATCGTCCAGGATGCCCGCAACCGCAGCATCCTGACTTTCAAATACCTTAGCTTTGCCCTCGAAAACAAAGATGCTCTCATCCACGCCAGCAGTCTTTACCACGCAACCGTCGACGGCGATATTGCCATAGAGAACAGCAAGCCCGCCCTCAGAACTGTATGCGTGTTCGACAGAGCGGATGCAACCGGCTTCGCGGTCGCCGTCTAGGCTGGGCCAGCGCGTACTTTGGCTGAACGCTGTCTGGGTAGGAATACCGGCTGGCCCGGCTTTATAAAATTCCACAACCTCGGGGGGCGGGGAGCGCATAATATCCCAAGTTTGAAGGGCTTCTTTCATGGTTTTACTGTGCACAGTTGGCAGGTCTGTATTGATCAGTCCGCCACGTTCAAGCTCACCAAGAATGCCCATAATACCACCGGCGCGGTGTACGTCTTCCATGTGGTATTTCGGCGAATTCGGCGCGACTTTGCAAAGTTGGGGAACCTTGCGGGAAAGCTGATCGATCTCGTTCAGGGTGAACGGAACCCCGCCTTCTTGTGCAGCTGCCAGAAGGTGCAAAATGGTGTTGGTGGAGCCGCCCATGGCGATATCCATAACCATGGCGTTCTCGAAGGCAGCCATGGAAGCGATGCTCCGCGGCAACACACTGGCGTCGTTTTGTTCGTAATACCGCTTCGCATTCTCCACAATTTGGCGGCCAGCTTTTAGGAACAGTTGCTCGCGGTCGGCGTGGGTAGCCAGCATAGAACCATTGCCGGGCAGGGCAAGACCAATGGCCTCCGCCAAACAGTTCATTGAGTTGGCGGTGAACATGCCGGAACAAGATCCGCAGGTAGGGCAGGCGCTGCGCTCATATTCCGCAACCATTTCATCGTCTGCAGTTGGGTCTGCGGCAATGACCATGGCATCTACCAAGTCCAGCTTGTGCTCGGATAATTTGGTTTTGCCAGCCTCCATAGGGCCACCGGATACGAAAATGGCGGGGATGTTCAGGCGCATGGCTGCCATCAGCATGCCCGGTGTGATTTTGTCGCAGTTCGAGATGCACACTAGAGCGTCGGCACAGTGGGCATTGGCCATGTACTCTACAGAGTCGGCGATGATTTCACGGGAGGGCAGGGAATAAAGCATGCCGTCGTGGCCCATGGCGATGCCATCGTCTACCGCTATGGTATTGAACTCTTTGGCCACGCCGCCAGCAGCTTCGATCTCGCGACAAACCAGTTGCCCGAGATCTTTGAGGTGCACGTGCCCGGGCACAAACTGTGTGAAGGAGTTGGCAACCGCTATAATCGGCTTGCCGAAATCATCATCTTTCATGCCGGTGGCGCGCCAGAGGGCGCGGGCGCCAGCCATGTTACGGCCTGCGGTGGAAGTCCGCGAACGATACTGAGGCATGGTGTTCTGGTCTCTCTGTAAAGGTACTGGGTGATTGCTAATGAAGAGACAAAGTCTACCAGATTAGACCTCAAGCGCATGGCTGTTTTGCTGTGCCGTGGTTACAATAGTTAACAGATGCGATAAATCAATGCCTCGCTTTGACACAACTAAGGAGATTGCTTATGGCTAGCCAGGAAAGCCTGCCGCTACGCCGTCTGAAAGAGTTTCAACCGCTGAACCGTCTGACCGATGAGCAACTGGTGGTGCTGGCCAGCCGGGCAGAGCGCAGGACCCATGGGCCGGGACAGCGCGTGTTAGAGCGCGGCGTGCGTGACGGCCTGGATTATTTTCTGGTAACCGGAAAGGTTGAGTTGGAATCAGTGGATGGTCGCAAATCGGTCATTGAAGCGGAAACCGAACAGGCGTTGAACCCCATTGCCAGGCTGCAGCCAAGAATGTACGACGTTACTGCGGTAAAGCCCTGTGAGTTTCTCGTGGTGGAGCAAGATGTGCTCAACCAGCTTCTGCGTTCCGCTCCGGTTGCTCAGGTAGAGATGGATGCCGGGGAAAGTCAGACGGGAGGTGAAAGCGAGGAGCATCACCTTTTGATGGAGTTTTATGCGGAGTTGCGCTCCAACCAGCTAAAGCTGCCCAGTGTTCCCGATGTGGCGTGGAAAGTTCGGCGGTTGGTTGATAAAGACGACACCACCGCAGAACAGGTAGCCAGCGCAGTGTCGGCTGACCCTGCTATGGCAGCCAAACTGGTACGGGCCTGCAACAGTCCGTTATACCGGGGCTTCAGCGATGTGCGTAATGTTCGTGAGACGGTTGTACGACTTGGCATGCGCACGACTCGCCAGTTGGTAACCGTATTTTCAATGCGGGAAGTGTTCAAAAGCCGACATCCGTCTTTGCAAAAAGAGATGGAAAACCTCTGGCGGCACTCCAGAGAGGTAGCAGCGCTTTGCTGGGTGTTGGCAGACCATGCCACCCGCCTGAACCCCGAAGAGGCGCTTCTGGCAGGCTTGCTTCACGACATCGGCGTGGTTCCGGTTTTGGTGCAGGCCGAGCACCACGTAAACTTGTTTGCTGACGATACCAATTTACAAAATGCCATCAAAGAGTTGCGAGCTGATGTGGGCACCGCCGTTCTGGGAAGTTGGTCGTTTCCTAAGCCCTTTGTTGAGGCTGTGCGCCATGCGGAAGACTGGAGTCACGAAAGTCGGGAAGCCGAACCCCAGCTGGTTGATGTCGTTATTGTGGCGCAACTGCACGCCATGATTGGCTCTAACCAGAATGAGGGCTTACCGTCGTTCGACGAGGTACCAGCCTACCGTAGGCTTGGAAACCTTGAGCTGAATGCCTCACGCAGTCTTGAGGTTCTGACCGAGGCGCGGGCTCGTGTAGACGAAGTACAAAAGCTGTTGTCGATTCGATGAAAGTTCCTGTTTTTCCTCTCAACTCGGTTGTTTTGCCGGGAGGGAGAGTGCCGTTACAGCTGTTCGAGCCGCGTTACCTAGATATGCTGACCCGCTGCATGAAGGAGGATCAGGGGTTCGTGATCACCCTGCTTCAAAATGGTTCGGAAGCAGGCCGCGTGGCATCGTTCCACGAAACCGGTACCTATGTGCGCATCATAGACTTTCAGCAACTGGACAATGGGTTGCTGGGAATTACGGTAGAGGGCGATGCCAAGGTCTGTATCACCCAAAGCTGGCAGCAGGATGACGGGTTGAATATGGGTGAGGTTGAGTTTTTGCCGGTCGAACAATGGGCGGAAATTCCCGCCGTGTTTCACGAGTTGTCTTCGGTGGTGCGCGCTCTATTTCGGCACCCGGTGATTGATGAGCTGGGCATGACTGTCGATTACGAAGATGCCCGTGATATTGGTTGGCGGCTGACTGAATTATTACCTTTGGACAAGCTGGAGAAGCAGCAGCTTCTGGAAATGCAGGATCCAGTGGCGCGCCTCAGCCGCCTGCAAGAACTGCTTGAGGTTCTTGAAGAAGGTTGAGACCGCTACGGCGAATGGGCGTAATGTTGGATGGCCTCTGGCCACATAACCCAGACATAGCCACCACAGAAAGCCAGCCAGATTAGAGCGGCGGAAACAGTCAGAATATCCGGTGCTATGGGCACTCGGTCGAACCGGCTGAAGCTGGCTCTTGTTGCTCCGGTGATTGCCAGTCCCAGCAGTAACCCTCCCACAATATCGCTAAACCAGTGCACGCCCAGATACAGTCGGCTAATAGCGACGGGGATTAGGGGTAGCGAGACCAGCATGTAAGTTTGCCAGCGTTTGCTGTTACGGGTTTCAGCTGCCACAAAACTGGCTAGCAGAGTAACGAATACAGTAATGCCTGTGGTGTGACCACTGGGGAAAGAGCCTGATGATGGTGGATTGACCACCTGATCGGGGCGATCAATCCCAAAAGCGGCTTTGAGGATCGTTACCAGCACCGCTGTTATAACCGCTGCCAGCACAATATGAATGGCGGCCGCATAATGGCCGCGGAACGCCAGAGCAAGACACGCCAGCACCGCGGCTGCGGTCAACACCGGCGGGTCGCCAAGAAGTGTTGCGACAATGGCAGGTGCGTCAAGCAAGGGCTGGCGCAAGTCACTGAACCACTGCATCACCAGTTGATCGAAAGGTTCGATAACGTCGGTCATGGTTGCCAGTTGGCCCCAAAGAATAAACAACGCAAGTGTGCCAAGGGCAAGCATTAGCGACGCAAGTGGAAATTCACTCGCTTGTGCAGGGCGTTCGTTGGAATACAGGCGCCAGAAACGATGGGTGGTTTCATACTGCGCCATCCGCTGTTGCAGCCAAATATAGGCGCGGCTGTTGTCGCCAAGGCCAAGCTGAAAACGAAAAATAACAAGGTAGATCGCCGCCAATGTTGCGATGCTGACAGCTGTCACCAGATAGGCGTGGGCCGGAAGCTGAACTTTGCTCGACAGTGCGCTGCCCACCAGAAAGCCCGGCAAAATATACGCGGGTGCCCAGGCAATGGCAGAGCCGATATTAAAGGCTAGAAAGCGCCGCCAAGACATCATTAAAGCGCCGGCAATTAGGGGGATCACTGGCCTGACCGGCCCCACAAAGCGACCAATGATGATGCTCTTGCCGCCGTGCCTATGGAAAAAGCGTTCACCTTTGACGATGAGTTTGGGGTATCGGCTCAGGGGCCAAACGCTGTTCAGCCTGCCTTGAAAAAGCCTGCCGATGGCAAAGCTCAGGGCGTCTCCAGCAATAGCTCCCATACCCGCCCACAGCAATACGGCCATTAGGGGCATTCCAATTTGTGCAGCTAATGCAGCAATGGCGAAAAGGAGGGCAACGCCGGGCACAATAATGCCGGCAATTGCCAGAGACTCTATAAAGGCGGTGCTGAATAGCGCAAGAGACACCCAGCCCGGGTTGGCACTCAACCATGCAGTTAGGTCTGTAAGCCAGGCGTTGCTCATGTCCGGAGAGTTTCTCCCGGACTGAACCAGGCCGAGTCAGCGCCTCGTCTGCGCGCTTCCAGCATCGCTTGATGCGCGCGCTTGCGCAGGGTATCTGTGCGGGTGTCACTGGTGCCTCTCGTGGTGCAACCAAGGCTTACAGTTGCCTTACCAATCAATGGCCAGTGATTTTCGGATATGGTGCGCCTGATTCGCTCTGAAATCACCCGTACGCCTTCCTCTGGAGTGAAGGGCAGGATAAGGAAGAACTCAGAGTCATTCAGGGTGTAAAGGGTGTCCCCGGCGCGAATCAGTCCAAAGAGGTGCTGTGTCATGTCGCGAAATAGCGCCTGCATGCCAGACTCCCCATGGAGATCTGCGGCTTCGTCGGCGTAATCGATGGTTAGGTTAATAACTGACAGGCTGTGGCCCGTAGCAATGGCGCGGCTGATTTCCTTTTGCAGCGTTTCGTCAAGAAAGCGTGCATTGTGGGCGCCCGTGACGGGATCGGTAATGGCAAGGTCTTCAGCCGACTGCGCCATATGGTCGTATTGCCATATATAGAGTGCCGCAACGGTTAGCACGATGAATAGTCCGCTGATAGCAGTGACGGCATCTGTTGGCGACTGCTTTACAAAGAGCAGAATTGCCATAGGGATGAGCAGAAGCAGTGAGAGCATCAGCGCATGGCGCAGTGGCAGAATAAGCAGATTAAGCACTAACAGCGGCATGGCCCAATGGGTTATACCTGTAGCGTCCATGGTCAGCATGGCCGCCAGAAGACCGCTGTTCAGGCCAGCTAGAATGATTAAGTGGCCGGGCGCCGAAAGCTGGTGCCTGCGGCTCAGGAACGTATAAGCAAGGCCGCCAAGCGTCAGCGTGGCCATGCCCGCTGCAAGGTAGAAAAGTTCATAGAAACCATATCGGAGGTTTTGTAGCGCCAGTGTAAAAATAAACAAGGTCGCAAGGCCATAGCCAACGCTGTGAGTCCAGGTTCTCAGGCGGGTTTCTGTCATGGCGCAGACCCCTCCATACGTTGCTTGGGCGGCGTAACAGGCGCCCAAGTGCTATAGGCTTGAGTTCGATTTCCGCCCTGCTGCTGTGCACGGCGCAATGCGTTAGCGGCGCTTTGCTGCAGGCTGTCGGCGTCGTCACCAATGTTCAGCCCGGCGATACCGGTGCTAACCGTTAGGTTCATGCCGTGGGTTTCGAGCAAGGTGCCAAGTCCCTTGCGAATTGTTTCGGCTCGGGTGACGGCTTCTTGCGTAGCGATTCCCGGCAGTATTACAAGAAACTGCAGATCTGCCGCCCGGTAGTAGGTATCGAAGTCCCTAAGTTGAGAATGCAGAAAGCGCCCGATTCGCGGAAGAATGGAACGTATATCCTCGTCCGGGTCGTTGTCACTGGCGTGGGCGTCAAGGCCTATCATGATTACGGACATGTCCGTGCCCTCGCGCTCGCTGCGCTGGATTTCCTTGTGCAAGTCGGCAGACAGGTATTCCCGGCTGGCCGCTTGAGTGAGTTCGTCGGTGCGCCTTAAGGGTGCAAGCTGGCGGGTTTTGTATTCGCGCAGGAAGATGAGTACAGCAGAAAGCAGTATGGTTAGCAGCAGTGCGCTGATCATCTGGTGCCGGTCGGCTATACCTTCGGCCCAATGGGCAGCGGCCATTGCAAGAACAACAATCACCACAGTTATCAGCGTTGCAAGGCCCCGGGGTAGTAGAGCGAACACTATCAGTGCTAAACCGTATAACCAGTGGCTAAGGGCCCAAGGTCCGGTCCAGAAGCTGGTAAGCAGGAGTAGTATCAGTGTTGCAAGAAATAATTTTTGAACCACTGGCCAAGGGCGTAGCTCCCGCCCCGGGTGAAAGCTACGTCCGCTGACAACGACACCGGCAGCCGCTGCGGCGGTTGCCGCAGTGAGGGGTTCGCCCAGCACGGCGCACAGGGCTGCGATGCCCACAAGAATAGCGAGGCTGGCGCGTGATAACCGGTTCAGCAAAAACTTGTCGGCCGTATGGGCCATGGTATTCGTCCTTTTCCGGAGTTCCCGTTGTACCACAGCAGTATAATATCTGTTTGGGGTGCGTACTTGAAACGGGAAAGGTAAAGTTAGGGCCTTATTCCTGAATTCTGGCAGAAAATACATAAGGTAAAGGGATGGATATTGCAGCTTACATGGCCGAAGTCGGTCAGCAGGCCCGGGCAGCGGCGACACTCATTGCCCGTTCTACAACAGACGTGCGAAACCGAGCGCTATTGGCGACCGCCGAAGCCTTGGACGCCGCACGCGGTGAACTGGCAGAGGCCAATGCCCGTGATCTTGCCAGCGGGCAGGCAAACGGTCTGGATGCTGCCATGCTGGACCGGCTTGAGCTGACGCCCGCACGGGTGGACGCGATGATTGAGGGGTTGCGTCAGGTTGCTTCTTTGCCGGACCCTATCGGCGTAATTACGGATATGACCTACCGTCCCTCCGGCATTCAAGTGGGCAAAATGCGTGTGCCTTTGGGTGTTATTGGCATTATCTACGAATCCCGTCCGAATGTGACGGTTGAGGCTGCCAGTCTCTGCCTCAAGTCCGGCAATGCAACGATTTTGCGGGGTGGTTCTGAGTCCATTCACTCCAATCAGGCCATTGCTTTGTGTCTCGCCCGGGGTCTTGCAGAGGCCGGGTTGCCGGAATCGGCGGTACAAGTGATTAAAACCACCGACCGAGCTGCGGTTGGCGAATTGATTACCATGCCGGACTATGTGGATGTCATTGTGCCCAGAGGTGGAAAGGGTCTGATCGAGCGCATTAGTAGAGATGCTCGTGTGCCGGTTATCAAGCATCTTGACGGCGTATGCCATGTTTACATCGATAGCCATGCCGATCCGGAAAAAGCATTGAGCGTTGCGGTGAATGCGAAAACCCACCGGTACGGCACCTGTAATACCATGGAGACCTTGTTGGTAGACGCAGAAATTGCGGCGGATATCCTGCCGTTGCTTGGTGACGCTTTTGCTAAAAAAGGTGTGGAGCTACGCGGATGCGAGCAGACTCAAGCAATTCTTGCGAATATAACAGCTGCCACGGAAGCAGATTGGAGTGAGGAATACTTGGCGCCGGTTTTGGCTATTCGTGTGGTGGACGGGTTAGATGGTGCTATCGCACATATTAATCGATACAGCTCCCAACATACCGACAGCATTATCACCGAGAACTACACCCGTGCCCGGCGCTTTATTACCGAGGTGGATTCGAGCTCGGTAATGGTGAATGCCTCTACCCGTTTTGCTGATGGCTTCGAGTATGGTCTTGGTGCTGAAATTGGTATCTCCACCGATAAAGTACACGCCCGTGGGCCGGTGGGGCTTGAGGGATTAACGTCGCAAAAATACGTGGTGTTTGGCGACGGTCACATCCGGAATTGATGCTGATGCACGTAATTTATGGCGGTACCTTTGACCCCGTGCACCATGGCCATCTGCGTCTTGCGCTGGAAGTCAGCGAGCGCCTTGGAAAGGTACCGGTCAGTCTGATGCCATGCCACATTCCCCCTCATCGTGGCGAGACAGGCGCAACGGCTGAGCAGCGGCTGCGCTTGCTGGAGCTGGCAATTGCCGGTGAGCCTGACTTGCGCATTGATGACCGCGAACTACGACGCGGAGGAGCGTCCTACACAGCGGATACATTGCGCCAGCTGCGCGGTGAGCTAGGGATTAATGTGCCGCTGGCGATAGTTTTGGGTACCGATGCCTTCGCGGGCCTTGATCGATGGAAGGAATGGCAGCACATTCCGGAGCTGGCCCATATCATTGTGGTGCAGCGTCCCGGCATCATTCTCGACCCTGACGGTGAGCCAGCTAGGTTGCTAGTGAAGAACGCTGCTGGTAGTGCTGGCGCGCTTCACGGCTGCGCGGCGGGGCGCGTTCTAAAGCTCAACCCGCCTTGGCTTGATATCTCTGCCACCGGCATTCGCGACCGAATCAGCCTTGGTCAATCGCCCCGTTATCTAGCGCCCGATTCGGTCCTGGCGGAGATTCAACACATGGGGCTTTACGGGGCATGCCCTGCGAAGAACTTTTAGTGTTACAATCGCGATCGAAAATGACTTTTCGGGTGGCCATTCCGGCCGGCACCCGGACAACAGGGTAATTATGCAGGCAGAGCAACTCAAAGATCTGATAGTGAATGCACTTGAAGATGTGAAAGCACAGGATATCAGCGTAATTGATGTTCGGGATCGCACCAGCGTTACCGACTTCATGGTTCTGGCGTCCGGAACATCCAACCGCCACGTTAAATCCCTTGCGGATTCGGTTGTCGTAGACGCCAAAGAGAAAGGCGTTCGTGTCAGCAGCGTAGAAGGTGGTGGCGGCAGTGACTGGATTCTGGTGGATATGGGCGACGTGATTGTGCACGTAATGTTGCCCGCTACCCGAGAGTTTTATGATCTGGAGCGCTTCTGGCGTGACGCACCGGATGTCGGTGCTGCGGGCAGCGAGTAATCATGCGGTTGCGCCTGATCTGTGTGGGGCAGAAAATGCCCGACTGGGTCAGCAGGGGCTACGACGATTACGCGCGTCGCATGCCTCCGGAAATGCCTATTGAGCTGGTAGAAATTGCCATGCCCCATCGTGGCAAAAATCCCGATATTGCGCGGTTGATGCAGCGCGAAAGTGACGCGATACTGGCGGCAACTGGCGCCAAAGACAGGGTTGTCGCGCTGGAAGTGACTGGCCGCCCTTGGTCTACAGAAAAGCTGGCAAGCCAGTTGGAAAACTGGCAGCAAGATGGGCGTGATGTAAGCTTCCTTGTGGGTGGCCCCGACGGATTGGCAGAACCCTGTCGCCAGCGTGCAAATCAGCAATGGTCGCTTTCCCCTCTTACCTTGCCCCACCCTCTGGTTCGGATACTGCTGGCAGAGCAGCTTTACAGAGCCTGGTCGATTACCCGTAACCACCCGTATCACCGGGCTTAGGAAGCATCCATGCCGTGGGGTGAATTCAAGGATACTGCAGCCGAGCGCAGGCTGTTCCAGCGCCGTGCCACCGTTATGCTGGTATTCGTGTTCTTACTTCTGGCAGGGCTCGTGGCTCGCATGTACCAGCTGCAGGTGGTCGAGCACGATATTTACACCACTCTCTCCGATAGAAACCGGGTACAAGTTCAGTCTGTGCCGCCTCCCCGTGGGCTTGTTTACGATCGCAATCAGGTTTTATTGGCGGAAAACCGCCCCGTCTTTAGCGTAACCCTTGTGCCAGAGCGGGTTGGTGACGTGGATGCCACGCTGCAGCAGCTTGTCAGTATTCTCGATGTGTCTGATGAGGATTTGGAACGGTTTCAACGCCGCTTGCGCGAGCCTCGTCGTCCGTTTCAGGAAATACCGCTGCGATACGACCTAACAGAAGACGAAATTGCACGCTTGGCGGTGCTCAGGCATGAGCTGCCAGGGGTGGAAGTTGAGGCAGAACTGGTGAGGTATTACCCCCACAGTGAACTGACGGCCCATGCTCTTGGTTTTGTTGGCAGGATTAATCGCGAAGAATTGCAGCGCATCGACTCGGTTAACTACGCAGGTACCAACTACATCGGAAAGTCCGGAGTAGAGCGATTTTACGAAGAATTGTTGCACGGAAAAGTTGGTTACCAACATGTAGAAACCAACGCGCGAGGGCGCACCCTCCGGGTGCTAGACCGGGAAAACCCGGTACCTGGCGAAGACCTTCAGCTGCATTTGGACCTGCGTTTACAGAACCGCGCCCACGAACTGCTCGACGGCCGTCGAGGTGCCATTGTTGCTATTGAGCCTGCGACGGGTGGCATACTTGCCCTTGCCAGTGTGCCGGGCTTTGATGCTAATAAGTTTGTCACCGGTATCAGTGTTCCGGACTATCGTGAGTTGAGTGACAGCAAAGATAAACCCTTGTTTAACCGCGCTCTTCGAGGCCAATACCCTCCGGGGTCCACGCTCAAGCCTATGTTGGCCATTGCGGCCCTTGATAGCGGTGCTGTAACACGAGATCACACCATTTGGGACCCGGGATTTTTCCAGATCAACTCTGCTGGCCGTCGTTGGCGGGACTGGAAGCGGGGCGGCCATGGCTGGGTTGATCTCACCTACGCAATGGCGCAATCCTGTGATGTGTACTTTTATGAAGCAGCTGTGGAAATGGGTGTCGACACCATGGTCAGCTATTTGTCCCACTTCGGATTTGGTGAGGATGCCACATTGGATGTATCCGGAGCCTTGAGCGGCCTTTTACCGTCGCCGGACTGGAAACGTGCAACCCGAAATGAGCCCTGGTACCCGGGGGACACGGTTAACTTGGGTATCGGTCAGGGCTTTATGCTTTCTACGCCTTTACAACTCGCTACTGCCACCGCGCTTATCGCTAATCGAGGGGAGTGGGTTGAGCCGCGCCTGCTCAAAGACATTCAGGGCGACCGCACGCCAGATGAATTTCTTCCTAGCGAAACCCACGAGCCTTTAAAGCTAAAAGATCCCGACAACTGGGAATATATAGCGGATGCCATGGCAGAGGTGATGCACGGCGTTAAGGGTACAGCCCGTGGCGCGGGGCGAGGTGCCCCATACCGAATGGCTGGAAAAACCGGTACCGCTCAAGTGTTCAGCCTGGCAGAAGATGAAGAGTACGACGCCGAAGAGGTGAGGGAGCGGTTGCGCGACCATGCCCTGTTTGTCGGTTTCGCACCTTTGAAAAACCCACAGATTGCCGTTGCCGTTATTGTAGAAAACGGTGGTGGGGGCAGCAGTACCGCAGCCCCTGTGGCTCGCGAACTGTTTGACGCCTGGCTACTTGAGTTTTCGGCTGTTGCAGATGGCCCGTCAATCAGTAAAGCCGACCCTACGAGTGAGGCTCCTTAATGGCTACTCGGGAAGTGTTCAGTTCAACGGCCAGCAACCCTCTTGGTCGCCCTAGGGGAGTATGGTCAGCACTGCATCTAGACCCTATTCTGCTGGTACTGCTTGTTGCCTTGGTTTCCGGCGGTTTGTTTGTGCTATATAGCGGCGCCGATCGTAACCTTGACGTGGTAAAGGCTCAGGGTGTGCGTTTTGGGATCGCTTTTGTTGTGATGTTGGTTTTCGCCCAACTTGATCCATCGGTATTTCGACGCTGGGCGCCTTGGCTTTACATTGTTGGTCTTGCCGGTTTGGTTGCCGTGTTGTTTGTGGGCGTTGGGGCGAAAGGCGCCCAGCGTTGGTTAGCCTTGCCTGGCTTGCCCCGTTTCCAGCCCTCGGAGCTTATGAAGCTTGTGGTGCCCATGATGGCGGCCTGGTATCTGTCGCGGCATTTTTTGCCGCCAAAACTTTCTCGCATCGGCGTAGGGCTGGCCATTGTGCTACTCCCCATGGTGTTGATCGTGAAGCAGCCCGATCTCGGAACCTCGCTCCTTGTGGGCATGGCTGGGCTTTTCGTGGTGTTTTTCGCTGGCATGAGCTGGAAACTGATCAGTGCGTTCTTGGTGATGGTATCCGTAGCGGCGCCGTTGATGTGGTTTTTCGGAATGCGTGAGTACCAGAAACAGAGAGTGTTGACGCTGTTAGACCCCCAAAGCGACCCATTAGGCGCAGGGTGGAATATTATCCAGTCCAAAACCGCCATTGGCTCGGGCGGTGTCGATGGTAAGGGTTGGCTGCAAGGCACCCAGTCTCACCTTGAGTTCCTTCCGGAAAGCCACACAGATTTCATTGTGGCGGTGTTGGCGGAGGAGTTCGGGTTTATAGGGGTTTTGATTCTGCTCAGCGTGTATTTCCTGATTATTCTGCGTTGCCTCTTTATCTCAGTGACCGCCCAAGACTCTTTTAGCCGACTTGTAGCGGGGGCGCTGACTATGACTTTTTTCATCTATGTCTTTGTCAATGTTGGCATGGTAAGTGGTTTGCTGCCGGTGGTAGGGGTGCCTTTACCGCTAATTTCCTATGGTGGCACCTCAACCGTGACACTCATGGCGGCGTTTGGCATTTTGATGTCCATACACACTCATCGCAGGATGATCACCGCCTGATGTCAGGCCGGTAATGGTGATAGAGGTCGGTAACCCGTTACAATGACAGGCAGAGCCGCATTTGTGTTTATCCTGCGGCGGGCATCTTAAAGGATATTCAAACGGTGATAGTAAATCGCTCAGGCTTATGGCTGGTATTATTGGCGGTATTGGTGCTGGCCGGCTGCGCTTCGGCGCCGGGCCCTGTCGAAACAGACCACTCGGCACGCTATACGATTTCACAGGATAGGGCGCCCACCGGAAACTTCGATGTGTCCGGGTTGTCAGACGCTATACCCATGTATCAAGCCCAAGTTAAGGCGGGAAACAAGTC
Source organism: Marinobacter sp. 1-4A (assembly GCF_016597725.1). Lineage (GTDB taxonomy): Bacteria > Pseudomonadota > Gammaproteobacteria > Pseudomonadales > Oleiphilaceae > Marinobacter. The sequence continues at coordinate 55,154 of NZ_VCGY01000011.1, read as the reverse complement.
GCCTTATAGGGTTTTGGGTAAGCGCTACTCTGTAATGGATAGCAATGACGGATATGTCGCTCGCGGTGTGGCAAGTTGGTACGGCGAAAAATTCCACGGCCACAAAACATCGAATGGCGAAATCTTCGATATGTATCAGATGTCTGCTGCCCATAAGTCGTTACGAATACCGAGTTATGCAAAGGTCACCAATCTGGACAATGGCCAGTCTGTGATTGTTCGGGTTAACGACCGAGGGCCGTTTCACGGAGATCGCCTGATTGATTTGTCCTATGCGGCGGCCAAGAAACTGGGTTACCAGTCACACGGAACGGCCAGAGTAGAAGTGGCAGCCATTACGGTGAAGTCAGACGGCAGCATGTTCCTTGCTGGCCAGCCTTTTACCCTTGAAGGCCGACCAACGAAACGACCAAACCAAAATAACGTTGCTGTATATGGTGACCAACGTGGCGGGCTGTTTGTTCAGCTTGGCTCGTTCGGCAGCCGCTCCCCTGCAGAGAAACTGCAGGATCGCGCTAGAGGCGTGCTTAGTGAACCCGTGCGGGTGCGCTCTGTAGATACTGCGTCGGGGCGATTTCACCGGGTGCAAGTTGGCCCTTTCCAGAACGAAGCGAGTGCCCGAGAAACGCAGAGCCTTCTGGAAGCCCAAGGATTTTCGCAATCAATAGTGCTAACCGACTCCCACTAGATGGTAGGTCGCACATAAAAACACACTTAACGACGAATGAATGGACCCATGGCATTAAAATCAGTTTTCCGCTCACTCTCTTCTATTTCAGCCTTTCTCGCGTTCGTGCTGATGATCTCTGTGTCAGGCAAGGCAATTTCCCAGACAGTGCTGATTCCTTCTCCGCCACAGATTGCTGGTAGCTCCTATGTGCTTATGGATCCGAAAAGTGGCCGCATCATAATGGAGAGCAACAGCAATGAGCGCTTGCCACCCGCCAGTCTGACCAAAATGATGACAGCGTATATTGTTGAGCGGGAGCTCGATGAGGGCCGAATCAGTATGTCTGACATGGTCCCCATTAGTGTGAAAGCCTGGAAAACAGAAGGATCCCGCACGTTTATTAAAGAGGGAACCAGCGTGTCGGTCGAGGATCTTCTGAAAGGTGTGATCATTCAGTCGGGCAACGATGCATCTGTCGCGCTGGCGGAGTTTATTGCGGGCAGCGAGGGCGCGTTCGTAGATATTATGAACCAGCAGGCTCAGCTGCTGGGCATGAAGGATACGCACTTTGAAAATGCAACGGGCTTGCCTGCCCCCGATCACTTCTCCACCGCCTACGATCTGGCTGTTCTGGCCCGTGCGATCATTAATGACTACCCGGAGAACTACCCGATCTACGCAGAGAAGCACTTTACCTATAACAACATCCGTCAACCAAATCGCAACAGCTTGCTGTGGCGTGATGACAGTGTTGATGGACTCAAAACTGGCCACACCGAGGAGGCAGGGTACTGTCTGGTAGCTTCAGCCAAGCGTAATGATACCCGGTTTATTGCGACCGTTATGGGAACCAGCAGCTCTCAGGCTCGATCTCAAGAAATCCAGAAAATGCTCAACTACGGCTTCCGCTACTATGAGAGCGAGCGCTTGTTCCGTGCCGGTCAGGAACTGATTGAAGCCAAAGTGTGGGGTGGTCAGTCCGATAAGCTTTCTGTGGGCATGCTTGAAGATGCCTACGTAACGATTCCGCGTGGGTCTCGTGACAGTCTTGAGTCTAGCGTAGAACTCGATTCGGTGATTAAAGCACCCGTGCGTGCTGGCGACGAACTGGGCCGGGTAAAGGTTTCGTTTAACGGTGAGGTGCTGATTGATCAGCCGGTACTCGCCCTAACCGAAGTGCCTGAGGGCGGTTTGTTCAAGCGCATTTGGGATTCCATCAAGCTGTTTTTTGTTCAGCTGTTCCAGTAAGGGCGAGTTGAGCCCGGGAGAAAAACTATGAGTGAGCCGAAAGCACCAAAAATCGAATTTCCCTGCGATTACGGCATCAAGGTGATTGGCGATGCAGCACCAGACTTTAAAGAGTTTGTGGTGACGGTTGTTGAGCGGCATGCTCCGGGAATAAAAGAAGAAGATGTTTCCGTTAAAGACAGCAGGGAGGGGCGCTTCTGCTCGGTTCGGCTGAATATTATGGCTACGGGTGAGCCTCAACTGAAGGCTCTTTTTGAAGAGCTCAAAGCCAGTGGCCGTGTACACATGGTGCTCTAAACGCAATGCCTGAATTGATCGTCAGATCGTTGGGGCGGCAGCCCTATCTGGAAACCTGGGAGGCGATGAAAAGCTTCACGGCGCACAGAGACGAGCATACCAGCGACGAACTCTGGTGTCTGGAGCACCCTCAAGTCTACACTCAGGGTCAGGCTGGCAAAGCAGAACACATTTTGGCGCCGGGCGATATTCCTGTGATTCAGGTGGACCGTGGAGGTCAGGTAACCTACCACGGCCCCGGCCAGTTGGTGGTTTATCTCATGATTGGCCTCACTCGTCGCAAGATAGGGGTGAGAGGTCTGGTTGATATCATCGAGCAGGGCTTGGTGCGCACGCTTGCAGAACTTGGCGTCACAGCAAGGCCTCGACCGGATGCGCCGGGTGTTTATGTAGGTGATGCAAAAATTGCCTCGCTAGGGTTGCGAGTTCGTCGGGGCTGCTCCTTCCATGGTTTGGCGTTGAATGTGGATATGAACATGGAGCCGTTCCGGCGAATCAACCCTTGCGGTTACGCAGGGCTGGCTATGTGCCAAATCCGCGATTTTGTTGTGCCTGTGTGTATGAATGATATCGAAAAGCGGCTGGTAGCCCAGTTGGTTTCAGGGTTGGGCGATTCGTCGGTGAGTTACCGTAGTACCAGACAGGGTTAGACCGCTTTTTCATCTTGATGGGCGCAAACTCGGTTACGGCCTAGAGTCTTGGCACGGTAGAGGGCTTCATCTGAACGCTGAAGAAGCTTGTCGATAGTCTCAGCGCCTTTGATGCTGGCTACTCCGAGGCTCGCTGTACACTGCACAGCGTTTTGTTCAACGGTTATGGCTTTTTTAGCAATCGCTTCACGGATTCGATTGGCAATTTTCACCGCTTCGTCTTCTGCGGTTTCCGGGAGTAGCACCAGATACTCCTCACCGCCCCAGCGAGCGATGGTGTCTACCTTACGGCACTGCTCGCGCAATGTATCTGCTACCAAAACAATTAGCTCGTCACCTACGTGGTGTCCGTAAGTGTCGTTTACACTCTTGAACAGATCAATATCTGCCAATAGCACAGAGAATGGCCTCTTACTACGCAGATAGCGCTCATACTCTGCCTCCAGTTGGTCCAAAGCCTCGCGCCGATTTGCAAGCCCGGTAAGCGCGTCATGCTTTGCGGCATATTCGAACTCCTTGGCCATCGCCAGAAGACCGAGCTTACTGCGTCGCCGGCTCCGATCAAGTATGTAGCACGTGACCATCTCAAAACCTAGCGCCACCACCATAGTTATCCGAAAACTGGCGCTATAGGGCAACTCCAGTAATTGTACGGCAAGTGGGCTAAATAACAGAATGACTCCCGTAAAGCCCATGACACAAGTACCGACACCAACTCGTGCCTCGCTTATATAAAATACGATAGGTGGATAGGCAAAGAGCCAAACAATGGCTGAACCATCCTCTAAGGCGAAAATTGCCAGATAGCAGAACATAATGGTTGTTAGGACTATAAATGCTCGGCGCTGAAAGGTCTTGTGGCCACATGCAACGTATACCAGCAGGTTGCTAAGCATCAGTGTGGCAAACAATATGAGCAGAGCCGATGTAATATGCTCCCCCCGACCCATAGAGCGGAAGGCAAAAAATGCCAGCAATGGCACGGCGGCAATGCTCAGCCAGTTGATCAGAACCGGAACCGGTATTTCGCCCGATACCCGATACTGAGACAGCTTCTTAGCTGGAACCTTTGGTGCAATGTCTGGCATAAAATGAGCCGGTTCTATTGATAATAATCAGTATTTTGATTGCGCGTTGAATAATAGACCCTATTCAATACAAGCGTTGTGTCAAAACGTAAAAGCAGGGGCAGAGCCTGCCAAATGCCAGCAAATGACCTGATTTGCGAGTAGGGCTTTTGGCCAGGCGAACATGTATAAACCGGCGGGCCTCGGCGAACAATGGCCGCCACGCCGGAGGTTCGGGGCGAATTGGAGAGGTCAGTTGGCTGTGGTATCCGTATAATGACAGTGGTCACCCACAGCTGTTAGGTTAAGACATTAGATCAGAGATTCAGTCAGCTTTTTAAATTCTCAGATTCGGACAGGTCATACATGTCATCCAGACGCTCAGGTAATTCAGTCTCCCGCATAAAAACAGGCAGTTTTGAACGCCGGCTGAGCCTAACTCGCGCGGGGCTCTTTGCCGGTACGCGTGTCGCGTCGCACATGGCGACCAACTGGTTCAGCAGCAAAGAGAAACGGGATGAGCGTCACCGCGCCATGCTATCCAAACAGGCGCACCTTTTGGTTGATGAGCTGGGTAAACTCAAAGGCAGTGTGGTTAAGATCGGTCAGGTGATGGCGCTGTATGGTGAGCACTTCTTGCCCGAAGAGGTCACCGAAGCCTTGCATACTCTGGAAGACCAGACAACTTCGCTGGAGTGGTCGGCCATTGAACGTGTACTCAAAGCCGAAATTGGCAGTGAGCAACTTGCCGAACTGGAGATAGACCCCGAACCCATTGGTGCTGCTTCGTTAGGACAGGTGCACCGTGCAAAACGGCGTAGCGATGGTCTGGAATTGGTGCTGAAAGTTCAGTATCCCGGTGTTGCAGATGCGGTAGACAGCGATTTAAACGCGGTAGCCCAGCTACTTAGAGTGGCTCGATTGGTAAGCTTTGGGCCTGAGTTTGAGGATTGGCTGGAAGAGGTGCGGCAGATGATGCACCGGGAAGTAGACTACCGTCTTGAGGCCCGTACCACCGAGAAATTCCGACAGATGCTAAAGGAGGACCCCCGGTTTGTGGTTCCCCGAGTGCTACCAGAGTATTCCGGCGGGCAGGTGATTGCGTCCACCTACGAGCATGGTCATTCCGTCAGCGCTGATGTGGTTCGGGAATTATCGCTAGAACGCCGAAGCGCATTAGGAAAGGCTGCGCTGGAGCTCTTCTTCCGTGAGCTGTTCGACTGGGGTGAAATCCAAACGGATCCCAACTTCGGCAATTACCGTATTCGCATTGCGGGCGAGGAAGGCAAGGGCGTGGAGCACGACCGTATAGTGCTGCTGGATTTTGGTGCGGTACAGTCGTATTCGCGAGAGTTTCTCGACCCGGTTATCCAGATGATTCGTGCCTCTTACGAAAACGATCTGAATGCAGTGATTGATGGCGGCGTAAAGTTGCGTTTCATGAACACCGAGTGGCCTACAGAGGTGCTGGAGAAGTTTGGTCAGGTGTGTATGTCGGTTCTGGAGCCGCTGTCTAGTGATCACGAAAGTTGGCCAGATTACGCCGTTAACAGCAAAGGCCAATACCGCTGGAAGCAAAGCGATCTGCCGTCGAGGGTTGCCCGTCAGGCAGCAAGGTCAGCCATAAGCCGTTACTTTCGAGTGCCGCCCAGTGAGTTTGTATTCCTAAACCGTAAACTCATCGGGGTGTATACCTTTATCGCCGTGCTGCACTCGGAGTTCAATGGCGAACCCTTGTTACGCAAATACCTTTACGGCGAGGGAGATGATAAGCCCGATGCTTCGGCAACCAGCCAAATCACAAAGGCGTAACGTATCCCCTTACCAATGCCCACCAGCACAATAAAGTTGAGCCAAGGCACGCGCATTACGCCGCCTACCAACGTTAGCGCGTCGCCGCCTATGGGCAACCAGCCTAAAAGCAAAGACCATTGGCCATAGCGGTTAAAGCTGTTTCTCGCTTTGTGGAGTTGGGTCTCGCTAATCGGAAACCAGCGCTTGTGCTTTAGACGGTCGATCTGCCTGCCAATAATACCGTTAACCACGGATCCCAAGGTGTTGCCCAGCGTGGCCCAAACCCACAGCCACAGCATAGGGTACCCCTGAACAACCAGTGTGCCTGTCAGTATTTCCGAATAGGCTGGCAGTAGTGTGGCCGCCGCAAACGAGGTCAGAAATAATGTCAGGTAAACCACAGAGTTCTCCTAGCGGTGATGGGGTGTTCCTCCTTTTTGCAGCTGAAGCCCTCTACGTATGTTCCGATACTATAGTGGGCATTCAAAGCTTCAATTTTCAATCTTGCTCAATCATGTCATCATGATTTTAAGAGTTTTAACACCCTTTTTTATAGCCCAAGATGTGTCTCGGGCTAAGTATTCCGGAGAGTTTTATGGAGCAGGTAACAATTTACGGTCGTTCAAGCTGCGGGTTTTGCGTGCGTGCAAGAAGTTTGTGCGAGTCTCGCAACATGCCGTATACCTGGGTCGATATGATCGAGCATGACATGACCAAAGAAGACATTGCTGACAAAATTGGCCGCCCGGTTTATACGGTTCCCCAGATTCTAGTGGGTGACAGGTACATAGGTGGCTACGACGAGTTCTCCAGCTATGTGCGTCAATTGGAGGCATAACACACCCCTATCTTGTCAATTGGCTCAAAGATAGGGTGAGAATAAGTTTTATCATCTCATGCTCTGAATTGCTGAAAGGTGAATATCTTGGCTTTTCTGTGGCCGAAAGAGCCGTGTTACAGCTGCTGTTCGATCGGGATACCGCTAGAGGCACAGCGCCACTGCGCTACTTTTTCTTGTAAAAGAGCGTCAATCGCTGGGTAGACGTGTAGGTTTTCCTGACTGATTGGGTAGGTTAATCCTAATCCTTCTATAATCAGATCTCTGAGGCAGCGGAACGATTTTGGTTCAGTGGGCAGGTCGGCGCAAGTGCCCCAATGCTGTTGATTTTTGGCGGTCTTTTGTATGACCTGCCATGAAAAGGTATCTGCCTTAACTGCGAGTAATTGCATTTCCCCATCCAGCAGATCCTTGGTAGGAGCGTCGGGTACAGCCTGATTTATTTCTTCACTTGGCGACAGCGTTATGTATAAAGCGTGCTTTCGAACTCTGCCGCCGATGTTCGTTTCGGACTTATACTCCGGGACGAGCTGGGAGACGGTGTTTTGATTCAGGAAAATACTAACGTTGTAGCCGCCGCCTTGCGAGTCAAATTCAGCAGAGGATGTGCCTGTTTCGCCAATGAACACCGCGTACTCTGGAGGTATACAGAGAAAAGACCCTGCGTTATCTATGCTTGTGGCATTTTGGGACGTGCAAGCACTTAAGCTCAGTATCCCAATTAGTAGGTAGGTGAGCGCTTTCATGGTCAATCTGAGGTATCGCAGTCGTGACAGTATAGGTTACCGTACAACTCTAACTCCCAATTATCCGGCACTGCGCCAAACCATGTGCCTCCGTAGGAGTCTGGAGGGATTCCGAACAGTGAGAATGCAATATGGTGGTATTTACTGATCTGCTTTTTGCTCAATAACCCTGGCTCGGTACCGAGCTTTTTCTTGTAATCCCTTTCAACCGACATCGCGTGGTGCCAAGCGACTTCTAGGCCCACTTCTCTAACTTTCATCCGCATTTCTGCGACAGTGCCTTTAAATCCAGCTTTCTGAAGTCCTACTGAGATGTTCACTACAGTGGAGCGGGCCATGAATTCCCAATATGGAAAACCTTTATGAGCCCAGTATTCGGCGTCACCGAGAATTATTTCGCGCTTTAGGTCGTCAGCGGATTTGCACCAAAGGCCGTATCCAATTCGTGCGATAGGGTCTTGTTTACGAAGACGACTGAGCCAGAATTTCTCTAGGTTTTTCTGAGCTAGGAGTGCTCGCTCTTGTGGAGATATGGAGAGATCTGTCATTGCCAGTTCCTTTGGCTGAATGTCCTTTTGCAACCAGACTTGCGCTAGTTAGAAGAAGTCTATTTTAGAAAACCATAAATTTAAATGCCGTGAGATGATACATAACATTGATGAAGTTAGTGCTCACAAACTCAATCAGCCGATGCTGCTGCTTCCTGAAGGCAAAAGCAGCAGCGTTCCCGGGCATTCTTGATGAAGCGTTTGTTGGCTAATGGGAGTATGAGGGTGTACTAACCGTTAATTCAATCAGAGCTGAAAACTGGTCTTCAGCTTCTTTTCTGTCAGGGTGTTTTTGAGCTTCGCAACCTTGGGCAGGCCGTTCTCGAAGGGTGGAAAACTCTCGCCAGCAATGAGCGGTTCGAGATAGTCCCTGCACTCTTCTGTAATGCCAAAGCCGTCATCTGTGATGTAGTGAATAGGCATTTTCTTTTCCTGATTCGCCACTTCGCTAAGCGGAGCTTCACCAATTGACCAGACGTAAGGCTTTGTTTTTTCGCGAACAATAGTGGGCATGATCGCTTGCTTTCCGGCCAGTGCCATTTCCACCGCTGCCTTGCCAACTGCGTATGCCTGCTCAACGTCTGTAGCTGAGGCAATGTGCCTTGCGCTGCGCTGCAGGTAGTCGGCAACCGCCCAGTGATACTTGTGCCCCAGAGCCTGCCTGACCATATTGGCCAGAGCTGGCGCTACGCCACCAAGCTGGGTGTGGCCGAAGGCATCTTTGGCACCGGCATCGGCCAGAAAGCGGCCATCTTCGTACTGGGCGCCTTCAGAAGCAACCACCACGCAGTAACCATATTCCTTTACGCAGAAATCGACTCGCTCCAGAAAGGCTTCGCGGTTAAACGGAATTTCCGGGAACAGAATAATATGGGGTGGCTCGCCCTCGCCCTGGCCGGCCAGTCCACCGGAAGCGGCAATCCAGCCCGCATGACGACCCATCACTTCAAGAATGAACACCTTTGTGGAGGTCTCACACATGGATTTGATATCCAGACTGGCTTCCAAAGTGGAGGTCGCAATGTACTTGGCGACGGAGCCAAAGCCCGGGCAGCAGTCGGTAAACGGTAGGTCGTTATCAACGGTTTTGGGAACGCCGATGCACGTAATGGGGTAACCCATTTTTTCGCCCATCTGGGAGACTTTATAGGCTGTATCTTGAGAGTCACCACCACCGTTGTAGAAGAAGTAGCCAATATCGTGGGCGCGGAATACTTCAATAAGACGCTCGTACTCCCGGCGATTTTCCGAGAAGTTTTTCAGCTTGTGACGGCAGGACCCGAAAGCACCGCCGGGGGTGTGAATCAGCTCCTGAATGGCCTCGTCACTTTCGAGGCTGGTATCAATCAGCTCCTCGTACAGTGCGCCCAGAATGCCGTTGCGCCCGGCGAATACTTTGCCGATTTTGTCCGGATGCTTGCGCGCGGTCTGGATGACCCCGCAGGCACTGGCGTTGATGACGGCGGTAACACCGCCAGACTGAGCGTAGAATGCGTTCTTGATGGCCATCTCGGGATGGAACCTCCTGCTGGTTCGACAATGGCGCAGATGATACGTCAAATGCTGATGATTTTCATGGCTGGAAATGCGGATAGCGATGCTCTTGACGGGATGGGGCGGATACGGGAGGCTTGTCGGGTTTCAACGCAGAGGACAGTCGGCGAATGCATATTCATATACTGGGGATTTGTGGCACATTCATGGGCAGCTTGGCTGTTCTGGCGAGGGAGCTTGGCCACAGGGTTACCGGTTCTGATCAGGGCGTTTATCCGCCCATGAGTACCCAGTTAGAAGCGCAAGGTATCAGCCTGATGGATGGCTTTAGTGCAGAGCACCTGAAGCCAAAGCCTGATCTGGTGCTGATTGGCAATGCGATGTCCCGGGGCAATCCCGAGGTGGAAGCCGTGCTCAATCGCAATATTGATTACATGTCTGGCCCCGAGTGGCTCGCCCGCGAAGTGCTTCGGCACCGTTGGGTTATGGCGGTGGCCGGTACCCATGGAAAAACCACCACCACCGCCATGCTGCTCTGGATTTTAGATCAGGCAGGGCTTGCTCCGGGGTATTTGGTGGGTGGGGTGCCCAAGGATTTTCCGGTTTCGGCCAGCCTTGGTGACAGCGACTTTTTTGTCATTGAAGCCGATGAGTACGACAGCGCCTTTTTTGACAAGCGTTCCAAGTTTGTTCATTACCGCCCCCATACTCTTATCCTGAATAATCTTGAGTTTGATCACGCCGATATTTTCGACAATGTTGAAGCGATTGAGCGTCAGTTCCACCATCTGGTTCGTACGGTTCCTTCCCAAGGATTGATTATTCGGCCGAGCTTGGATGAGCATCTGGACAAAGCTCTTGCTATGGGGTGCTGGAGCCCGGTGCAGGATATGGCTATCGGTAGCGAAATAGCCGCTTCGGTTGATTGGCGTGCGGAATTGTTATCCGAGGATGGCAGTCGATTTATGGTTGTTCACCATGAACAGCCCGTTGCCGTGGTGAAGTGGAGCCAAACGGGCCTGCATAATGTTCGCAACGCTCTCGCAGCTATTGCGGCGGCAAAACATGTGGGCGTAACGCCGGATTATGCGGTGGCGGCGCTGTGCCGTTTTTCCGGTGTGAAGCGTCGTATGGAACTGCTTGCAGACGTTGGCGGCGTGAAGGTCTACGACGACTTTGCCCATCACCCAACGGCCATAGAAACAACGCTGGACGGGTTGCGCAATCAGGTGGGCGAGGAGCCGGTTATTGCTCTTATCGAGCCCCGCTCTAATACGATGAAACAGGGTGTTCACCAGCATAGGTTACTGCCGAGTGCCGCGTTGGCAGATAAAGTCTATTGGGCCAATCTGAACAACATGGACTGGCTACCGGAGTTGGTCTCCGCATGGCAGGCCGATAACCCGGACTCCGGAAAGCACCTTGTAGAGACTAGTGTAGAAGGGCTGATCGAGCGTGTAACGGCTGATCTGCCGAGCCCCTGCCACATCGTTGTCATGAGCAACGGTGGTTTTGGTGGCATTCACGGTAAGCTCATAGCCGAGCTTGAACGTATCCATGGCTAAACCGGCTCACAAGGAGTTATATCGTTGACTCAAAATACGCCCGATAGTCTGTCGGAAGCTCGAACTATAAATCTGGCGTTCACCGGGGCTTCCGGTGCCCAGTATGGGCTGCGCCTGCTCCAATGTCTGGTGGCAGCAGGCTGCAGGGTTCACGTAATGGTGAGCAAGGCAGCACAGATTGTTATCGCGACTGAAACGGAACTAAAGCTGCCGGGAAGCCCGTCAGCTATGCAAAAAGCGTTATCGGAATACGCATCTGCCCAGCCCGGGCAAGTATTGGTGTTTGGGCGCGAAGACTGGTTTTCGCCTCCCGCTTCCGGGTCTGGGGAAAAGGCACCTTTGGTGGTCTGCCCTTGCAGCACCGGAACCCTGTCAGCACTGGCCACCGGAGCCAGTAATAATCTGATTGAGCGTGCCGGTGATGTAGCTCTTAAAGAGCGACGCCAACTTATTCTAGTGACCCGCGAATCTCCGTACTCGCAAGTGCATCTGGAAAACATGCTGCGGCTGACCCAAATGGGTGCTGTCATCATGCCTGCCAGTCCGGGGTTCTATCATAGGCCGGAGTCTGTGGAGGATCTTGTGGACTTTATTGTGGCCCGACTTCTTGACCACCTAGATTTGCCTCAAGACTTAATGCCCCGCTGGGGCGAGGCTCGGGTTAATGCCAAAGTGGACCGCAACGATGGTTTTGGTCAGCAGGATTGATGGTTTTAACCATTGAGCAATTGTGGCTGCCAGAAGAGACTTGGTGAACGTTAATTACAACATTGTTCACTGACTGAGGTTTACCATGATTCCACGTACGCTCTTCGACGCAGACCTTGACGGCTTTCGTGATTCTGTCCGGAAATTTCTTGAGCAAGAGGCCGCGCCATACCACGAGCAGTGGGAAAAAGATGGTCAGGTCAGCCGCGAACTATGGCAGAAAGCCGGTGAGTTGGGATTCCTGTGCCCAACCATGCCTGAAGAATATGGCGGTGTAGGTGCAGACTTCCGCTACAGTGCGGTGATTATGGAAGAAGTCTCCCGCGCGGGTCTTTCTGGCATCGGCTGGACATTGCATTCCGACATCGTTGCTCCCTACATTCTGAATCACGGCTCGGAAGAGCAGAAAAAACACTATCTGCCTAAGATGGCCTCTGGCGAAATCATTACCGCTATCGCTATGAGTGAGCCGGGTGCCGGTTCCGATTTGCAGGGCGTAAAAACGACTGCGTTAAAGGATGGCGACCACTATATTTTGAATGGTTCCAAAACCTTTATCACCAATGGCCAGATGGCTGACCTAGTGATTGTTGTTGCCAAAACTGACCCCAAAGAGGGCGCCAAAGGCATCAGCTTGCTGCTGGTTGAATCCGCCTGGGAAGGGTTTGAAAAAGGGCAGAACCTGAATAAAGTGGGCATGAAAGCTCAGGACACATCCGAGCTGTTTTTTCAGGATGTAAAAGTTCCGGTTACTCACCTCTTGGGCTCCAGAGAAGGGCAGGGCTTTGTTCAGTTGATGCAGGAGCTGCCTGCCGAGCGTTTGCAGATCGGACTAACAGCTATTGCTGCCGCAGAAGCCGCTTGGCAGTGGACGCTGGATTACGTGAAAGAGCGTAAAGCTTTTGGTAAGCCGGTGATTAAATTCCAGAACACTCGTTTCAAAATGGCGGAGATGAAAGCAGAAATAACCGCCGCCAGAGTATTCACCGATCGCTGCCTTGAGCTTCACCTTGATAAGAAGCTCGATATTCCTACTGCGGCTATGTTGAAACAGTACACAACAGACCTGCAGTGCCGGGTTATGGATGAATGTGTTCAGTTGCATGGCGGCTACGGATACATGTGGGAATACCCGATTGCCCGCGCCTGGGCTGATTCGAGGGTTCAGCGCATATACGGCGGAACCAACGAGATAATGAAAGAGATCGTTGCGCGGGCGTTTTAAGCGGCTCTAAACGAAACCCCGGGGTCATTCCCGGGGTTTTCTTGTTACCAATCTTTACAGATTGCCAAACCTATCAAGGTCTCTGGCCGCCACATCCCCTAAAGTATCGGCACAACCTCTAACAAGGATAAACGGTTGCCGTGATGAGACCCCTTATATTCCTGCCTGTTTCTGTACTTTTTCTCGCCATTGCCGGTTGCGGCAAGGAATCTGATGAGCTGCCGGAAGACGGGCGCGACTTTGACGGTGTGCAATACAGCGATCCGGCACCCTATACCGGCAGGGTGATAGACGGCTACCTGAAAAATGCTCGCGTATGGCTGGATATGGATGGCGACAGCCAGTACACACCTGGGCCAATGGAGTATGAGCTGGCTTCCGGGCGCAAGGTTGTCCTGACTTCCGGAGAGCCAACTGCCATGAGTGGCGAAGGTGGTCAGTTTACGCTGGATACATCAGAGCTCGCGATCGAGCCGAAGATCGGCCCCAATATTGATCCGCGCGCATTTCCCCTCCACGCTCTAGCGCTTCCCGGTAAAACGGTAGAACAAACCCGCAGCGGGGATGTTGCTGTTCCCCGCGCGTTTATGCTCTCGGCAGAGCCGGGTGTTCGCAATATTACGCCGCTTACAACCCTTGCCCGATTCCGCCGCCTTATAGCTTTGGAGTCCTTGTTTGGGACAGCAGATTCGTCGTTGGCCAGTCTGGTAGGCATCAACCTATTGCGAGACTATGTGCTTGCCGAAGACGATCAGGCCCATGCCTACGCGCGAGCTATGGCACGCTTTATGGCCAGCCAATTTCCGGATGCCTATAACGATTTACTGGCCAAGCCTGATAGCGATGGCACCGAGCGCCTGCTAACTCGTCCTGCGGCGTTTTTGCTGGGCGTATCTATGGTACAGAACGCGGGTGATGTGATTGCCGCTGTCGATTCAGCGGCTCAGGGTAACTATGCAAACGTGGATGTTGACCTGATTGATTTGCCTCAGGTGCCGCTGGAATTGAGTGATCCGCTGCTGCTGACAAGCCAGCAAATCTATGCCCAGCCAGACCGCTCAGACAAGCTTCCGGCCAACCGTTCGGATTTACTGATTTCCGCCGAGCTGACGTTTGATTACAGCGAGGACGGGCGCTTGCAGTCCATATCTTCAGAAGGCTGTCTTGCGCCCTCCATGCAAGAAATTGCAAGGTTGGTCAGCGTTAATGGGTATATGGCACAACTAAGCACTCAGTGGTTGCCCTCTGCATCTTTGTCGCCACAAAGCAAAATTGCCTATGATAACCCCGGCGTTGATGAGCGCTTGGTGTTTGATTGGGCTAACCGCTCGGCCAGCTTCGAAACCGTCACCACCTGCTACCAGAATGAAGGCGTAGTGCCCGGGTCGACAGAGTTGGGAGGAAGCCCGGAGGTAACTTATAGCTGGAACTTTGACAACGGCCAGCTGAGAGAATTGGTTGCGCAGACCTCCCCGCAAGGTGGCACTTCAACTCGCACCTTGGTCCCTGAGCTTTCCAATGCACCTGCTGGCTTCCCCGGTTACCAGCTATTGGAAGACGGTGTTGAGCTGGAATCAATGATTTACAGCGGCGGGCTCCAAAGCTGCACGATTGAAGAGAAAGTGGATGCAGAGAACGCAGCGCAGGTAGTTACAGGGTTCCACGAGTATGCATTCTCTGGCTACGAGCCCCAGCCAGTTGGGTTTGTTGGGCTTTCTTTGGAGTTTGATACCCGAGCCGGCCTTAATCGGCCTCTAAGTTACGGGTTCCTCGCGCCACAACTGTCACAGCTTAGCAATGTAGATGCTGAGAATGGTTTTGAGTGGGCGTTGTATTATCCCGCAAGAACCAGCGAAACCCCTCGAGGCGGCACCCCCAATCTTATTCAGGAGGCGTTCCTTAAGACTTATGGCGGCGGTCGTGCTTGTGGTCGGGAATTTGAGAAGGTGCCCTCCGGCGTATTTGCACGGGTAGCCTATCGTTACCAAAACCTATCGGAATACCTTGTCGAGCTGCTGGAATGACCAGCGGCTTCGCGGTGCTAGGGAGCTTACCTTGCGCATAGACAAAAGCACCCAAAAAAGCATGCAGTGATGCCTGATGTGGTCTGTCGGCGATAATTGATCAGTATGGGAATGCTCATTTCTCGGAGAGAGAAATGGTGCCGAGGAGAGGACTTGAACCTCCACGGGGTTGCCCCCACTAGCACCTGAAGCTAGCGTGTCTACCAATTTCACCACCTCGGCAGGTGATTTGCAGAGTTGCCCTTAGTTAGTTGAAAACCGGACACTTCTGCCAAAGATGAAAGTGATGACTCATCTGATGGCGCGTACTTTAGTAATTCCCGCTTAAGCTGTCAAACATTTTTTCCTTATGTGGGCGGCAGGTATTTGTGCCTATAAAAGGTGGGTTGTTAGGCAGGTTGCGTATACCAACGTATACTATGTTGCAAATGAATATGAACAGCGCCGCTGTGGCGCCGCATTGAGCAAGGATTTTAATGGTTTCCAGAAATAAAAAGCGTAAAGACCCTCATGCTGGTCGTGAGGCTCAAAATTACGACAACCCGATTCAGAGTCGGGAATTTATACTTGCGCACCTGAAAGAGCGGGGCGCGCCGGCAACGCACGAAACATTGTGTTCCGAGCTTGGTCAGGCAGACCCGGAAGGTATCGAAGCACTCAGGCGTCGGCTTATTGCCATGTGCCGGGACGGCCAGCTTATTTGTAATCGCCGTGACGCGTATCTGCCCATTGAAGAGGCTGATCTGGTCAGCGGTCGTGTTATCGGGCACAAAGACGGTTTCGGGTTTTTAGTGCCAGACGACGGCGGGTCGGATCTGTTTCTCACCGCGCGGCAAATGCGCCAAGTTTTTCACGGCGATCGTGTTGCCGCCCGGGTAGATCGGGTAGATGAAAAGGGTCGACGTGAAGGTGTTATTGTTGATGTTATTGAGCATCGCACTCACCAAACGGTTGGGCGCTTCTTTAAAGAAAGTGGTATTGCGTTTGTAGTGCCAGAAAATGCCCGCATTAACCACGAAGTGCTGATACCGGATGAGCATGTAGGCGACGCCTACCCGGGGCAATATGTTGTTGTGGATATTGTGCGCCAGCCTACGGTTCGTACCCAGCCCACAGGCAAAATAGTCGAGGTTTTAGGGGAGCATATGGCCCCTGGGATGGAGATTGATGTGGCTATCCGCTCTTACGACATTCCTCACAGTTGGCCAACCGAAGTGGGCGAGCAGGCGGCGGCTATTGCTGCCGAGGTGGAGGAAAAGGATAAAAAGAACCGGGTAGATATCCGCAACATGCGGCTGGTTACCATTGATGATGAGACGGCCCGGGATTTTGATGATGCCATATACTGCGAGCCCAGAGGGCGGGGTGCGTATCGCTTGGTGGTGGCGATAGCTGACGTCTCTCACTATGTGCGTACAGGTTCGCCGCTCGATGAAGAGGCTTTGCGTCGGGGCAACTCTGTGTACTTCCCGGATCACGTGGTGCCTATGCTTCCGGAGAAGCTGTCCAACGGTTTGTGCTCATTGAACCCCGATGTGGATCGCCTCTGCATGGTGGCAGACATGACCATTAGCGCAGCTGGCAATATCAGTGGGTACACCTTCTATCAGGCGGTTATGCGCAGCCATGCGCGGCTTACTTACAACAAAGTCAGCGATATGTTGGAGCGGCCAGATTCCGAGCCCGGGTATCGCTTGTCTGCTCAGTATGCCGACGTACTTCCACACCTACATCATTTGTACGATCTTTATAAGCTGCTGCGCAAAGCTCGAACGGAGCGCGGCGCTATAGATTTTGAAACGACGGAAACCCGCATTGTTTTTGATGCGCAGCGCAAAATCGAAGAGATTGTGCCGGTACACCGTAACGACGCCCATAAAATTGTAGAGGAGTGCATGCTGTGCGCAAACGTGGCAGCGGCGCGATTCCTCAAAAAGCACAAAATGCCAGCGCTATACCGAGTGCATGATGGCCCTTCGGAAGAACGGCTCAATTCGGTGCGTCTGTTTCTAGGTGAGCTTGGCCTGCAGTTGGGCGGTGGTGATAAGCCTACCTCAGCGGATTATCAGGCGTTACTGTCCCAGATCGTTGATCGGCCGGACGCCAACGTTATCCAAACGGTTATGTTGCGCTCATTGAGTCAGGCTGTTTACAGTCCGGAAGAGAGTGGTCACTTTGGCCTAGGTTTTCCAAGCTACGCCCACTTTACTTCGCCGATTCGCCGTTACCCTGACCTCATTGTGCATCGGGCAATTAAGTCTCGCATCCACAATCCAGAAGTCACAAAAGATGTTGTGTCGCCAGCGGTATTTGATTCGACGCTGGTGGAGTACCCCTACGATTACGCCAAAATGGAGCAGTTGGGCGAGCACGTGTCCATGACCGAGCGCCGCGCTGATGATGCTACCCGTGATGTCATGGCGTGGCTCAAATGCGAATTCCTCAGCGACCACGTTGGCGAAGAGTATGACGGGGTAATAGCGGCAGTTGTGCCGTTCGGTTTCTTTGTTCAGCTCTCTGGCGTGTACATCGAAGGCTTGGTGCATGTCTCTACCCTCAATGGCGACTACTTTCATCATGACCCTGCTAAGCATCGCTTGATTGGCGAGCGCACGGCTATCAGTTTCCGCTTGGGAGATGAATTGCGTGTTCGTGTCGTGCGGGTGGGCATGGAGGATCGCAAGATTGATTTGGAGTTGGTCAGCGAGCCGAAGCGTCGGCAAGCGGATCGTGACGCTTTGAGCGTTGCCAAGCGTGACCCGCGTGGCAAAGATGGGAAGCGTTCCGAGAAAGGCCGTGGTCGCGGAGGTGCGCCCTCTGGGGCTAAATCCGGGAAGGGTGAAAAGCCCGGCAAAAAAGATAAGCCTGCAAGTGCGAGCAAGCCTCGCAGTGCGAAAGCCCAATTGGTAGCGGATGCAGCTAGCGAAGCCGGTAAGAAGCCGAAAAAAGCGTCGGGAAAGCCCGCAGGCCCCAGCAGACCGCGGAAGTCGCGCAAGACAGATAAGTAATAGGAAGCCGAATCAGTGTCTGAAGAATTTGTATTTGGCTGGCACGCGGTTGAGGCTGTTCTCAAGCGTGAGCCAGAAAGGCTACAGCAAGTCTGGATTCAGACTGGCCGGCAGGATAAGCGTGTAAAAACCATCACGGACACACTAGAAGAGCTGGGTGTTCGATGGGCGGTTGTTCATCGCCGTGAGCTCGATGAGCGCGTTGGTGGGGTTCATCAGGGTGTTGTTGCTGCGGTTAGCGAGAGTAGGGAGTGGAGTGAAGACGATCTTCTGGCCCAGCTCGCAGCGAGTGACAAGCCTCCATTCTTATTGGTGCTGGATGGCGTAACCGATCCCCACAATCTGGGTGCGTGCATGCGTACCTGTGACGCGGTTGGTGTGCAGGCGGTTATTGTACCCAAAGATAAATCTGCTTCATTGACTCCGGTCGCTCGCAAAGTCGCCTGCGGTGCGGCAGAGACTGTACCGTTTGTACGCGTAACGAACTTGGCGCGTTTTCTGCGTACTTTGCAGGATCAGGGAGTCTGGTTGGTCGGTACAGCTGGTGAAGCAAAAGCAACCTTGTATCAGGCAGATTTCAAAGGCCCGATTGCGCTTGTGATGGGTGCCGAAGGCAAAGGTATGCGTCGGCTCACGAGAGAACACTGCGATCAACTGATTAACATCCCCATGCTTGGCCACGTGGATAGCCTGAATGTGTCCGTAGCCACAGGTGTTTGCTTGTACGAGGCTTTGCGCCAACGCCTTGGCTAACTCTTGCACAGAAGGCCGCGTACGCCTAGAATACGTGACCCCTTTTTCAGGGGAAGGTTTTGTATTGTCTTTAATCGGGCGTGCAAGGCTTCGCTTTTGATCAAGCCTTTCTCGTAAAGCCTTATTGATAGAGCAAAAAAACCGGCGGCTTCGGCTGCCACCTCCTTGCTTTCATGCTTCCCGGCCAGTCCGCGAATTAGAGAAAGCTGTTTAAACCGTAGGGAGAACTCATGCGTCACTACGAAATCGTATTTATGGTACACCCGGATCAGAGCGAGCAAGTGCCCGCGATGATCGAGCGTTATACCAGCCTCATCACTGAAGATGGCGGCAAGGTAAATCGTTTGGAAGATTGGGGCCGTCGTCATATGGCTTACCCGATCAACAAGATCCACAAGGCTCACTATGTGCTGATGAACGTTGAATGTTCACAGGCAGCAATGGACGAGCTGACTCACAACTTCCGGTTCAACGACGCCATTATCCGTGACCTGATTCTACGTCGCGATGAAGCCGTTACTGATATGTCTCCGATGAAAGCCGCTGAGTCCCGTGAGGACCGTCGTTCCGGCGGAGATGATCGTCCGCGTCGTTCAGCTGAATCTTCTGATGATAGTCACGGCGAGCGCCAAGACGAGAATCAGACAGCTGAGTCTCAGGACGAAGAAGAGTAATTAACCGGAGTTGAGGAGTTACGTTATGGCTCGTTTTTTCAGACGTCGTAAATTCTGCCGCTTCACGGCAGAAGGTGTTAAAGAGATCGATTACAAAGATCTGGACACCTTGAAAGGTTATGTCACAGAAACCGGCAAAATCGTGCCTAGCCGTATTACCGGCACAAAAGCACGTTATCAGCGTCAGCTGGCTACCGCTATCAAGCGCGCCCGCTACCTGGCACTGCTGCCGTACTCGGACAGCCACGATAACTAAGTAACAGATAAACAGGACTTGGGACCATGCGTGCACTGGCACAATTTGTAATGCGCGGTCCCCTGCAGGCCAGCGGGGTAGCGGCAGTAACAACTGCAGTACCTTTGCTGTTCTGGATAGGTGCAGCGGTTGTTGGTCTGGTTATTCTCAGGCTCGGTATCAGCCAGGGACTCAATATCGGTCTTTGGGCACTGCTTCCAGCGCTTGGCTGGAGTGTGTTTGGAGGCGATCCGACGGCTTTGGCGGTGCTGCTGCAAGTGATGCTGATGGCATCCATGCTGAGAACAACGCTGTCTTGGGAGAGAGCCCTTCTAGGAGGGAGCTTTCTGGCGATCGTTATGGGGCTTGTCTTGCCCATGGCGTACCCGGGTCTGATGGACGAGCTCGTTCGCGCCGGGGTTGGTTTTTACGAGCAGTACAATGCTGAAGTGGCCCGTTCGCTTGGGAGTGATCTCGAGACGGTTATACGGGACACTATGAACGCCAGCATGGCCGGTAGTTATCTGGCAGTCGGCGTGGGCATGACAATGCTGGCAAGATCGTGGCAGTCGGGGTTGTACAACCCTGGCGGTTTCCGCAAGGAGTTCCACAGTCTCAAGCTGTCACCCGCGGTTGCTGCAGTGCTTACCGCCACCATGGTTTTTGGCCCGTTTCTTGGGCTGAATGCCATGTTGCTGGTCTGGGTAGCCGGAACGCCAATGTTTTTGGCGGGGCTGGCGCTTATACACGGCATTGTTGGGCGTAAAAACCTGAGCAGCCAGTGGCTTGCAATGTTTTACGTTGCGCTGGTCCTTCTGGGCCCAAGCCTGATGATTCTGTTAGTGGTTCTGGCTTTTGTGGATAGCTGGTTGGACATTCGGGGGCGAATAAAGCCTGCCGGGCCAGCTGAATAAAGCACGAAGAGGTTAACGAGATGGAAGTTATTCTGCTCGAGAAAGTTGCAAACCTTGGCACCTTGGGTGACAAAGTAAAAGTTAAGTCCGGTTACGGCCGTAATTTCCTGCTTCCGTATGGCAAGGCTGCGCCTGCTACCGAAGCAAACCTGAAAGCGTTCGAAGAGCGCCGTGCAGAGCTTGAGAAAGCGGCAGCCGAGAAGCTGTCAGCAGCTCAGTCCCGCGCTGAGGCTCTGGAAGGTGCATCCTTCACAGTAACCTCTAAAGCAGGTGATGAAGGCAAGCTGTTCGGCTCTATCGGTGTGCGTGATATTGCTGATGTAATCACAGCTGCAGGTACTGACGTTGAGAAGAGCGAAGTTCGTCTACCAGAAGGCCCACTGCGGGCAACTGGCGAGTACGAAATCGAGCTTCACCTGCACTCTGATGTTGAAGTAACTGTAAAGCTGGCGGTTGTTGCCGAGTAAGCTGACTTCTCCGGAAGCAGCGCCGGGCGTACCCCGGTCTCTGTAACGCGCTGGTGGTTGGTAGTGAACTCTTCGGGGTTTGCTATCGGCCAACCCAACAGGCCCGAACCGTTTAATACGGCTTTCGGGCCTGTTGCTTTCTGGTATGCTGTAACGCTCAAACCTCCTCCATTATTACGACCATCCATTTCCAGTGTCGTAGTAAGACTGCTCAACTAAAGATGTATTCATGGCCAAGCCTACTCTAAAACCTGCAATCACTGATCCGGAAACCAGCCGCATCAAAGTGCCCCCCCATTCCGCAGAAGCGGAGCAGGCGGTGCTTGGTGGCCTTATGCTGGATAACCGTCGATTCGACGAAATCACCGAGATTATTTCTGCCGTTGATTTTTACCGTCAGGATCACCGGTTGATTTTTGGTGCGGTTGAGCGTTTGGCCAGTGAGAATGAGCCGCTCGACGTGGTTACTTTGGCCGAGTTTCTGGAGCGGGCCGGTGATATTGAAGACGCTGGCGGGTTGTCGTACCTAGCGGAACTGGCGGAGAAAACGCCGGGCGCTGCAAATATTCGCGCCTATGCCGAAATTGTTCGTGAGCGATCCATACTCCGGCAGCTTGTAGAGGTTTCCGGCAAGATTTCGGATTCTGCGTTTAACCCGCAAGGGCGTAACAGTAACGAGATTCTGGATGAGGCCGAACGAAATGTATTTCAGATCGCGGAGTCCCGAGTCAAAGAAGGCTCTGGCCCGCAGTCTATCACTCCCATTCTCGCCAAAACCTTAAGTCGTATTGAAGAGTTGTTTGAGTCTGGTGAGCAGACAACAGGCCTGACCACGGGGTTTAGGGATCTGGATGAGCAAACATCCGGTATGCAGCCAGCCGACCTCATCATTGTTGCGGGCCGCCCCTCAATGGGTAAAACCACCTTCGCAATGAACATTGTCGAGAATGCGCTTATTAGTACGGGCACTCCGGTTTTAGTGTTCAGTATGGAAATGCCAGCCGATGCACTGGCTATGCGTATGCTTTCGTCTTTGGGCCGTATCGACCAAAGTAAGGTCCGCGCTGGCAAGCTTGAAGAAGACGATTGGCCTCGCTTGACCTCGGCTGTCAGCTTGCTGAAAGAAAAGCCTTTGTATATTGACGATACGCCGGGACTAAGCCCTACCGAACTGCGTTCTCGTGCCCGTCGAATTGCCCGTGAAAATGACGGTAAGATTGGCTTGATTATGGTGGATTACCTGCAGCTGATGCGTGTGCCCGGCAACACCGAAGGCCGAACGGCAGAGATCTCGGAAATTTCCCGGTCGTTGAAAGGTATCGCCAAAGAGCTCAGTTGCCCCGTAGTTGCGCTTTCTCAGCTCAACCGGAGCCTTGAGCAGCGGCCGAACAAGCGCCCGATCAACTCTGACTTGAGGGAGTCAGGGGCGATAGAGCAGGATGCGGATGTCATCATGTTCGTCTATCGTGATGAGGTGTACAACGAAGACACGCCGGATAAAGGCATTGCTGAAATTATCATCGGTAAGCAGCGTAATGGGCCTATTGGCACTATTCGTCTTGCCTTCATCGGCAAATATACAAAGTTTGAAGATTTGGCCCACGGCGACTACGGCGATTATGGTGGTGAATACTGATGCCGCGTAATACAACTGCTCGGATTGATTTGGACGCGCTGCGTAATAACTATCGCATAGCCTGTGAACGAGCGGGCAGTGCAAAGGCCATGGCGGTTGTGAAGGCTGACGGATACGGCCACGGCATTGCACAGGTTGCCTCTGCTCTGGCGGATGTTGCGCCCAAATACGCGGTTGCCTGTATTGAAGAGGCCTTTGCTATTCGCGCAGCAGGCCTCGTTCAACCAATAGTCTTGCTTCAGGGCGTCCATGCCGAAGGCGATTTGGCGGAGTGTGTGCACAATCAATTTGAGCCAGTGCTGCACAGTGGGCATCAGCTGGAATGGTTGGAGCAGGGTAGCGCTATACCCGAGTTCTGGTTAAAGGTTAATACCGGAATGAATCGCTTGGGTTTTCGGCCTGCCGACTTGCCTGCGGTTATGGCAAGGCTGGAAAAGATAAGCGCCCTTGGTGGATTGCAAGGCTTTGTTAGCCATTTTGCCTGTGCTGACGACGAGAGCAGCGCAATGACAGCGGCCCAAACAGTTACCTTTGAGAAGGCAACCGCTCCTTGGCCCTCGTTTATGAGGAGCGTGGGTAACTCTGCTGCGCACTTTACTGCCGGACAACCATTATTTGACTGGAGTCGCCCCGGCATAATGCTTTATGGCGGATCACCCATCATCGGTAAGACCGGCCCCGAGTTGGGCCTTGAGCCTGTTATGACGCTCGAAGCGCCGCTCATTACTACCCGAGTTGTAAAGGCGGGCGAAAGTGTGGGCTATGGTGCTGGTTGGGTTGCGCAACACGACACCCGGATGGGGATGGTGGCCATCGGCTATGGTGACGGCTATCCCCGCCATGCTGGCACCGATACCCCGGCAGCCATTGGGGGGCGCCGTATTCGGCTGATCGGTCGGGTGTCGATGGATATGTTGGCGGTAGATCTGAGCAATACGCCTGAGGCCCGCGAAGGGGATCTTGTTGAGCTTTGGGGGCGCACCGTTGGCGTTGATGAGGTTGCCAGCTGCGCTGGCACCATCTCTTACGAGTTGCTTACGGGGATTACCCGCAGAGTTCCTCGTATATCGGTAGCGTGAGCGGTCAGGCACCTTCCGGTTGATGAATGATTTCCTCGAGGAAGTCGAGAATCGAGGCCAAG
Organism: Marinobacter sp. 1-4A; assembly: GCF_016597725.1. GTDB lineage: Bacteria > Pseudomonadota > Gammaproteobacteria > Pseudomonadales > Oleiphilaceae > Marinobacter. Next base: position 31,452 of record NZ_VCGY01000011.1, on the reverse strand, counting down.
CTGCGGTCGTCCAATTTTTTGAGCACTTTGTGGACGACCATTTTGCTGCCTTTTAGCATGCTGCTGATGCCTACTTTGGCCATGCTTAGCATCATTTTGCTGGCTTTTAGGCGCCGCAAAGGTTCGATGAAAAAGAAGTCCAGGCCTGCATCGGTCATATCTATGATTAAATTGTAGAGCTGGTCGATTGCTTCTTTATCGGCCTTACCGCGCCCGCGCAGTTCTTCAACGGTATAGAGTGCACGGGTGCGCAACTCATCGGGAATGGGTGCAACAATGTGGCTTTGCTGTTTCAGCATGGCGATACCTAATTTTGTATGCTTCCGATAACGTTAATAAAAGCGATGCTGCTCAAGTAAATATGGCGGCATCCTGTTTCGAAAGGCATTGTATAAATTGATGGTGGCAAGCCATTGGCCAGACGGAGTTTTAAAGCCGTCATATTAGTTATATCCGGAGGCATTGAGTTCTAGTGCATGTACTTGTTGTTCATGATTATGGTCCTTTGGGGAAGGTGCTTCTCGAGCGGCTTAGGGAGACGTCTTTGCAAGTTAGCCCTTTGCTGGTAAGCAATCCGAACAGCGCCGATCTTAGTGCTTTGGCGCAATGGATTCCGGAAGATACAGATCTGGTGGTTAATGCGCTTTGGTTGGCAGACCCCGAAGCCGCAGAGCGGGATCCCGAAGGTACGCATAAAGCCGCTTTTTCCTTGCCGGTAGCCATCGCAGAATTTGCCCGAGACCGCGGCATTGCGTTGTTCCAATTGTCGTCTTGCTATGTGTTTGACGGGCGCAAGCAAAGTGGTTATCTCGCATCCAACCCCGGCCAGCCGGTGAATGAGTTGGGTAGTTGGCAGTGGGAGAGTGAACAAGCGCTACGCACGCTTCTGCCAAGACATATTATCTTGCGTACTGGTTGGAGCCTTAGTCGTTTTATCCGCAAGGTTCAGATGAGCACAGCGGCTGCCAACGAAACCCTGACTCTGCCAGACAAGTGTGTGGGCCAGCCTGTCTCGGTGGTAGACCTTGCCAGAGTAATGACCGCTATCATCCAGCAGCTAGACTGTGGAGCAGAGGTGTGGGGCACCTTTCAATATGCAGGTGCCGAGGAGATCAGCTTATATGAGTTGGGTCTCGCAATCGCTGGCTTGCCGGGTATTCCTGAAGATCTTCACATAGTGGATGACATGCCGTCTTGGGGTGCACTTGAGCCGCAAAACACAACATTGATTTGCACCAAAATCCGCAACACATTTGGTATCAAACAGCTTCCTTGGCGCTCCGGGCTCGTAAACGAATTGGTGTTGTTGAAAGAAAACGCAGCGCGCTTGGAAGCCAGCAAACTGGCTGAGTAAATGTCAGTCGGTTGTGGCGAAGAGAGGTTTACTGCTGACAGCTCTGGCGGGAGAACTCCCGGGTTACTAGCTGCAAAGCTTCAACATCCAGCAGTTCTACCTCACGGCCCCTAGCATGAATAATGCCTTGATTCTGGAACCGGGTAAAAACACGGCTGACTGTCTCAACGGCAAGCCCTAAAAAGTTGGCGATATCATTTCTAGCCATAGGCAGACTGAAGTTAGTGGGTGACATGCGCCGACGCTGGAAGCGGCTGGATAAAGACAAAAGCAACGATGCAATGCGCTCTTCGGCGGTATTCTTGCTAAGTAGCAAAGCCAGTTGGTGGCTGTTCTGGATTTCTTGTCCCATCAGACGAAACATGTGGTGCTGCAAGTCGGGCAGCTTACCGGTGAGTTCTTCTAGCTTGTCTATTGGAAACTCGCACACGCTGGTGCGCTCGAGAGCTTTGGCAGTGCAAGCATAGGCGTCACCGCTCATACTATCCAAACCAACCAATTCACCGGGCATAAAAAAGCCTGTGACCTGCTCTTCACCACCTTCGGTAATAATCGATGTTTTCACCGAACCGCTTTTGACGGCAAAGCAGGAACGGAACGGAGTGCTTTGATCAAAAATATGTTCGCCGCGATTGTAAATACGGCCCTGCTGAACGATCTCTTCCAGTCTACCTAAATCGTTTTCCTCAACAGCAAGCGGTAAGCACAGATTGCTAAGGCTGCACTGCTGACACGAGGCTTTAAGGGGGGAGGCAGCTTGGCGAAATCTAATTGGTTGAGCCATTGGGGGTAAACCATCCAAATTGATGCAAGTCAACTTACTACTCTAATACGCAAGAGTCGGTTTGCCAATGATTAAACGTAAGGAAAGACACCGACAGTTAGTGCCGGCGGCCCGAACGGGATGCTTTGGATGCTGCCTTCTTCTCATTTAGCTTTGCTTCTTTCTCGGCCTCGGCCAGTGCGGTTTCCTCAATTTCGCGCTCTACGATCTCGGGTGTCTCCAACGAGATCCGCCCTAGAGTGCCAGCACGGAACTCATTGAGCAGTACCTCGGAGACTTTGTTCAAGTCTGGTACGCCGCCGCGCCCCAGAAAACGCCGTTTTGCTGCGATGCCGTCCATAAGAGCTAAGCCGTCTACAGGCAGTTCGTCAAAACCGTAACGGGCTTTCACCAGATCGGGATAGGCTTCCAACAGATAATCGGCTTCAAACATGGCAATGTCTTCAAAATCCAATACAGAGCTACGTATAGCGCCAGTAATCGCCAGCCGATATCCACAGGCTTCCGGCGAAAGTTTGGGCCAAAGGAACCCGGGTGTATCGTAAAGCAGAATGTTGTCTGGCAGTTTTATAGTTTGCTGTGCTTTGGTTACTGCTGGCTCATTTCCGGTTTTAGCGGCCGGGCGCCCGGCAAGGGTGTTGATAAGCGTGGACTTGCCAACGTTGGGTATACCCAGAATCATTACCCGAAGAGCGCTCTTCTGGCGATCGTGGTTAGGTGTCATCTCACCGGCCAGACGGAGAATGTCCAGAGCTTCACCGCGCTGGTTGTGGGTGAGCGTAATGGTTCTTACACCGCGCTCTTTTTCCAGCCAGGTTTGCCAGCGTGCTGTGACTTCGGGATCAGCCAGATCGCGCTTATTGAGAACCCTGATCAGTGGAGTGTCGCCGCGCAACGCTGGCACCAGTGGGTTTTCACTGCTGAAAGGAATGCGTGCATCTAGCACCTCAATAATGAGATCCATCTGAGGCATGATCTTTTTGATCTCCTTGCGGGCCTTGTGCATGTGCCCGGGAAACCAGTTGATAGCCATTTGTTACGCTCCGAAAGTGGGTGAATAGAGCCATTATGAAGGGGAATGACTAAACTTTCACACTTGTTTCAATGCGCTCGTGTAGCGGGTTTCGGGAGGGCATGGCTCACAACCTGTATAAAAAGAAGGGGTATCGGGGTGAAAAAAGAAGGTGGTATGCATTAGGGTATGAACCAGCTAGCCATTTAAACCAAATTGTTCACGGAGATTTTATGACGCTCGCAAAACTATTCGGTACTGCTCTTGTTGCTTTGAGCCTATCGGCACCCACGTTGGCCCAGCAAGCACCCACAGGGCAGTCGGATCAGGTTGACCAATTGGCCCAGATGGTTGGGCTTTCCGAAGATCAGCAAAAAGAGATTCGCGGCATTCTTGACGAAATGCAGGGTGAAATCGGTACGTTACGTGAAGAGGCCCGTGCCTTGCAGGAGCAAATGCAGGCTGAAATCAAAGCAGATTATGATGAAGGCGCCATTCGCGAACACGGGGAAGACCTTGGGGACGTTACCGGCGAGATTGCTGTGCTCTCAGCCCTCATGCAGGCCAAGGTGGATAGCGTTTTCACCCAAGAGCAGCGGGACGAGCTGGATAAGAAAATGCAACAGATGCGCCAGCAAATGCAGCAACAGCGCCAGATGATGCAGCAAGGGCAGTGAGCGGTGTGCTAATGCTTGGCGTGGTAGGTAAATGCTAGGCTAAGTAGCGGTTAACGAGCCAGTGGATAGCTGCGTAAAGCAAGCCGAAATAGTTGCAATTGATACTCTATCCCTTAAAATCGATGCGTGGATGTATTTCTTTTAACGCAATTGAAATGTTGAGTGGATATTATGATCAAACAGGGATTTAAGGGATTAATTCTGGCAGGTGTTTTGGTTTCTGGTTCGGCCGCAGCTGAGCTGGGCTATACATATGCAGAAGCTGGCCTTGCTATGCTGAGCGCCGATGGCGACCAGACCTATGTAGGGTTTGATCTTCGCGGCTCATACTTGGTTAACGAGAATATTTTTGCATTTGGCGGCTTCCGCATGCTGTCGGATGATATTGACTACACAAACTGGCACTTGGGTGGCGGCTATCGCCATGCACTAGATGCTAAAACAGACGTTTGGGGTGGAGCTAGCCTAGATTACCAAGAGGTTGAAGCAGAGTTTTGCGCCGGATTCTTTGGTTGTTCTAGCGCGTCTGCTGATGATACAGCGCCAGCCTTGCGCGGCGGCATTCGTCATCAGCTCAATGATAAAATTGAAGTGGGTGCAAGTGCACGTTATGTAACTGGAGATTTCGATTATCTGGGCCTTACCGGCCAAGGTCGCTTCAAGCTTCAGGAAAACCTGAGCCTGACTGGCGAGGTTGATCTTCAGGATGGTGATTTCGGTCTGTTCGGCGGCGTGACTTACTTCTTCTAATCGCCAATCCGATTAAAAAACCCGCCTTCATAAAGTGAACGCGGGTTTTTTTGTGTCGAGCAAAGAGCTGCTGGAGAATTTAGTCCAGAGTTTTTATCGGAATCTGCATTGCACTCGAGGCAGCAGGCACATCTGGCACTGCAAGCCCCAGATTGTTCTTGTCGAACACCCGGTCTGCCCGGTAGCTTGAGCGCACCATGGGGCCTGAGGGGACTTCCATAAAGCCTTTCTCCAAGCCTATCTCACGGTATTGATTAAACTCTTCTGGGGTTACATAGCGCTCTACAGGCAGGTGGTTCGGGGTCGGGCGCAGGTATTGGCCAAGTGTTAGGATGTCCACGCCAATGTCGCGGAGGTCGTCCATGGTGGCAAGGATTTCTTCGTGGGTTTCGCCTAAGCCTAACATCAAGCTGGTTTTGGTCAGTATGTCGGGCCGATACTGCTTGGCGTGGGCGAGCACACTGAGTGTCTTCTGGTAACCAGCACGCGGGTCACGAACGCGGCGTGTTAAGCGCTCCACGGTTTCCACATTTTGCGCAAAGACCTCAAGACCCGAATCCACCACCTTCTCCACGTGGGCCATAACAGCATCAAAGTCTGGTGTCAGTGCTTCTACAGCAACGTGCGGTGTGCGTTGTTTGATGGCTGAAACGCAGGCCGCGTAATGGGCGGCTCCGCCATCATCCAAATCGTCTCGGTCTACTGAGGTTAGTACGATGTAACGCAAACCCATGAGTTCGACAGATTTGGCAGTGTTCTCGGGCTCGTCTTTGTCTAGCCAGCCATTAGGATTGCCAGTATCAACCGCACAGAAGCGGCAGGCGCGGGTGCATACCGACCCCATCACCATGATTGTTGCCGTGCCAGCTGTCCAGCACTCGCCAATGTTGGGGCAGTGAGATTCCTGACATACGGTGCTCACCCGGTTTTCAGTGACGTTTTTACGCACGGCCTCAAAGCGCTCGCCGCCGGGCATTTTTGCCCTCAGCCATTTGGGCTTGCGCTCAACCGATGCGGGTTCCTGATTTGCCGAGCGCTTTACGCCGTCCTTGATAGCTGAGAAGCCATGCTCATTGCGGAATTTGGAACCACTGGTGACGCGGGGCTTTGCGCTTTCGCTCATTGCAACCGGACTCTCATTAAAGCTGGAGGAGCTTTAGAGAATAATAGGCTGGCGGGGTAGTTACAAGGTAGGTAAGGGCAATCACGAGGTGTAAAGCAGTATACCGGGCACGACTTTAGTCGTACCCGGTTGTGCTTAATCAAGCCTGAGCTTTTTCCAGTGCCTGAGTAATGTCTGCAAGAATGTCATCCACATGTTCAATGCCGATAGACAAACGCACCAGGTCTTCACTTACACCCGCGTTTTCGAGTTCTTCCGCGTTTAACTGGCGATGGGTAGTGGTGGCTGGGTGGCAGGCCAGTGACTTGGCATCGCCAATGTTCACCAAGCGGTAAATCAGGTCTAGAGCATCAATAAACTTGGCCCCTGCTTCGCGGCCGCCTTTGATACCAAAGCTCACTATGCCAGAGGCCTTGCCGCCACAAATCTTGTCGCAAGTAGCTTTGAAGGGGCTGTTAGGCAGTGCCGCATAGTTAACCCATTCCACCGCCGGGTGATCCTGCAGGAAGTTGGCAACTTTTTCGGCATTCTCGCAGTGGCGCTCCATTCGCAGGCCAAGAGTTTCTAGGCCCTGCATAATTAAAAACGAATTGAATGGGGAGAGGGCAGAACCCGTGTTGCGAAGCGGCACAACGCGGCAGCGGCCTATAAAGGCGGCAGCGCCCAGAGCCTCGGTGTAAACCACGCCGTGATAGGAAGGATCCGGCTCGTTCATCATCGGGAATTTTGCGCCGTTGGCTTTCCAGTCGAACTTGCCTGAGTCTACAACGCAACCGGCTACGGTGGTGCCGTGGCCACCAATGTACTTGGTGAGCGAGTGGATCACGATATCTGCGCCGTGCTCGAAAGGGCGGCAGATATAAGGTGTGGCAACGGTGTTATCCACAATCAGTGGTATGCCATGCTTGTGCGCGACTTCGGCCCAGCGTGCAATATCGACTACGTTACCAGCCGGGTTGCCAATGGACTCGCAGAACAGTGCGCGGGTCTGGTCATCGATGGCTTTTTCTATCGCATCAAAATCATCGTGGCGTACCATACGGCACTCAATGCCCTGATTGGGAAGGGAGTGGGCAAATAGGTTGTAGGTTCCACCATAAAGCTGGCTGGTGCTGACAATGTTGTTGCCAACCCGGCAAATGGTTTGCAGAGCATAGGTAATGGCCGACATGCCAGAAGCAACGGCGAGAGCGCCTACGCCACCTTCAAGAGCTGCTATGCGCTCTTCAAGCACAGAATTGGTCGGGTTCATGATGCGGGTATATATGTTGCCCGCAACCTTCAAATTGAATAGGTCTGCACCGTGTTGGGTATCGTCAAACGTGTAGGACGTAGTTTGGTAAATTGGAGTGGTGGCCGCCTTGGTGGTCGGGTCGCCTTTGAAACCGGCGTGGAGAGCAATCGTCTCAAATTTCATAGTAACTTCCTTAAGAGTGCTTGGTCGGCGTTAATTGTTTCGGACGTCAGTATGCCATATAGATTTAATGGGGCTTATAACGGTATGCAATCCTGACATGCCTGAACATAATATGCCCGCCTCACAAGGCTTTCTGCCGAGCTTTGCGCAAAACTATTATCGAGAATAAAGGTCTAAATGATGAATAACTGGGTTTTGTTGGGAATAGCCATAGTGGCAGAAGTAGTAGCCACATCAGCGCTCAAAGCGAGTGAAGGGTTTACCCGATTGGCGCCCTCGGTGGTTGTTATTCTAGGTTATGCTGCTGCGTTCTATCTTTTGTCATTAGCGTTACGCACCATTCCGGTTGGCATCGCTTACGCGATCTGGGCAGGCTTGGGTATTGTTCTGATGGCTGCTGTGGGCTGGCTGGCATTCGGGCAGAAGTTAGACGCTTGGGGCATGGTTGGTATGGCGCTGATTGTATCTGGAGTTTTTGTGCTGAACATACTGTCCCGAGCTGGGGCTCACTGACCAGAGGATGGCGCCGCATCAGTATCTGGGAAAATTGTGTCGTAGCACCAAGTGAAAACAAAAGCGTACACCAAATAAAACACAGCAAAAGAAACGTCCACCAGAAGCGCTTCCAGCAGCCCAATCTCCATCCACCAGGCAATAATTGGAAGGAAGGCCATTAGAAGACCGAGCTCAAAGCTGAGTGCGTGTAGAAAGCGGAGTTTAATGGATTTTCGGGTTGAGCCTGTCAAGCGCTTCAGGGCGTGATCAAAACCTAAGTTGAAAATGTAATTCCACACAGTGGCCAGCGTGGCGCCTATCAGTCCGAGCACACCTGTTTTTTCAAGAGAGTAGCCGAAGGCAAAGGCAGCGAGGGGAACGGATATGAGTAACCCGATCACTTCAAAGGAAACCGCTTGCCGGATTCTGTCGCCGGTCGTTCTCATAAGGCATCTCCGCAGAAGCAGGGCATTGCGCGCTTTTGTTGCCCAGAAATAAAAAAAGGCCGCGACGTAAATCGCGGCCTTTTTCGAATACTGGTAGCAAGGGGCGGAGTTGAACCGCCGACCCCAGCATTATGAGTGCTGTGCTCTAACCAACTGAGCTACCTTGCCATCGCTTCACCAATGGAAGCGGCGCGTATATTATGTACGGAGCGTGTAAGTGTCAAGGGGTGGCCGAAAAATCGGTTCCCGAAATTGCATCGGGTTTGGCAGCGCGTACGTATTAGGTGCGTTTAAACAATAAGTTGTAGGCTTTTTCGGAGATAGAGAAAACTGCCTGAATATAGCCAATGAAGCAGGGTCTCGGGTGAATCTGCATAATAACGTGTATCATTACGCCATTGTTGGCCGTTCTCATCTCTGAAGTGGAATCTAACTATGCAACCGAAAGAAATAGTGGCGCAGTTCATCGCTGATATTCGCGCCCAGCGTCCGGATGAAGCAAAGAACTTGCTGGCTGTAGAAGATTTTGAGTACGTGGGGCCGAACATGCGTTTCCTCTGTCGTGATGACCTGTTGTCCTACCTGTTCGGAATGGTTGCCATCCAAAAGAGCTTAATTGTTCGCCAGCTCAGTGCAGATGGAGAGCACGTGTTTGCAATACTGGACTATCAAACTCATTTTGAGCCCATTGGGGATGTTCGGCTTGCGGTCTGGTTTCGTGTTCGTGGCGACAAAATTCATACGGTTGAAGCCTTTTACAACGCCGCTGTGGTGGAGAATATGCTGGGGGGCAACCTACCTTCAGCGGTATCCTGAAAACAAGGTGCTTTTTGAAATCCAAGACCCATCGGCTAGATCGCTTTATAAGCCAAAACAGTGCTTTTTCGATGTCAGATACCCGCCTTTTGATTGCGCAAAAACGGATTTTTCTGGATGGGCGCGTGGCGCAATCAATTCAACAAAAAGTGACAGAATTTACCCGCGTTGTATTGGACGGCCAGTGTTTAAATAACAATGCCCCCGTTTATATGGTGCTGAACAAGCCCCAGGGCGTTGTTAGTGCGACTAAAGATCATAAGCATCCCACTGTTTTGAGTCTTATTGAGCACCCCCAGAAGAACCAGCTTCACATTGCTGGCCGCTTGGACTTCAACACAACCGGGTTGATTCTGCTTAGTAACGATGGAGCTTGGTCTCGCAAGATAAGCTTACCTGAGACAAAGCTGGCAAAGACCTATGAGGTGACGCTGGCTAAGCCGGTGGGCGATGAGTATGCGGAGGTGTTTCGCAAGGGAATCTATTTTGCGTATGAAGACATCACAACGCGGCCCGCATGTTTAGAGGTGCTCTCTGACTTCACCGCTAGGCTCACGCTGGTTGAGGGCAAATACCACCAAGTTAAGCGGATGTTCGGTTATTTTCAGAACCAAGTGCTGGCGCTTCACAGGGTTTCTGTCGGGAATATAACCTTGGCGGGCCTTGGCGAGGGAGAAAGTAGGCTGCTTACAGCGGAAGAGCTAAACGGGACACTAGAAACAATAGACCAGCTAGGAAAGGTAGGGCTGCCAAACGCCTGTCTGGCAGCTCTCTAGCCAAAGCGGGAGGCTTAAACGTTAAACCTGAAGTGGATCACGTCGCCATCCTTAACAATGTATTCCTTGCCTTCCAGACGCCACTTGCCAGCTTCCTTGGCGCCAGCTTCGCCGTTGTATTTTACAAAATCGTCGTATGCGATGACCTCGGCCCGGATAAAGCCGCGTTCGAAGTCTGTGTGGATGACTGCAGCGGCTTGCGGGGCTGTTGCGCCGATCTTGACTGTCCACGCTCGCACTTCCTTCACACCTGCGGTGAAATACGTCTGTAGCCCTAGCAGGCTATAGCCTGCGCGGATAACACGGTCGAGGCCTGGCTCTTCCATGCCCATTTCGCCCAGAAACATACTTTTCTCGTCGTCTTCCAGTTCCGAGATTTCCGCTTCAATTTTGTTGCAGATGGGCACTACCACGGCGTTTTCTTCAGCCGCGATCTTGCGTACTGTGTCCAGATGAGGGTTGTTCTCGAAGCCGTCCTCCGCCACATTGGCTATGTACATGGTTGGCTTGATAGTAAGCAGGCACAGTTCGCGGATAAGTAGTAGTTCGTCTTTATCCAGCCCCATGCCGCGCACGGGTTTGCCTTCGTTCAACACTGGCAATAGGCGCTCAAAAATCGCAATCTGGGCTTTGGCTTCTTTGTCACCGCTTTTGGCGATCCGCTGAACACGCTTGATGGCCTTTTCAACCGTATCCATGTCGGCCAGTGCAAGTTCGGTATTGATGATCTCAATGTCCGCTGCGGGGTCGATTTTGTTGGCAACGTGGATAACGTTGGGATCGTCGAAGCAACGAACGACGTGGGCGATGGCTTCAGTCTGGCGGATGTTCGCAAGGAACTGGTTGCCTAAGCCTTCGCCTTTGGATGCGCCAGCTACAAGGCCTGCAATGTCCACAAACTCCATGGTAGTGGGTACAACTCGCTCAGGCTTTACGATCTCTGCGAGTTTGTTGAGGCGTGGGTCTGGCATTGCAACCACGCCTGCGTTCGGTTCGATGGTGCAGAACGGGAAGTTTTCCGCGCCAATGCCTGCTTTGGTCAATGCGTTGAACAGGGTGGATTTGCCGACGTTAGGTAGGCCGACGATGCCGCAGTTAAAACCCATGGAATGCCTCTGCTGGTACGGGGAAATTTGGCCGGATTATACCGGTGTCCGGCTGTGGGTGCGAGTAAGGGTTATCAGGGGTGGATATTGCTCGAAACTACTTTCGGACAGGTTCAGGCGGTGGCTGGCTTTACGCTGTGCAAACGGTTCATGGCAGCAGCAAGATTGCCCGTGGCTGCGTCAGGCAGCACCCGCATGATTTCGTCGAATATCGCACTTAGGTCTTCCGTCTCACGTTTGCCTAGGCGGCCCAACACATAACCGGTTACTTTGCGGCTGTCCCCCGGGTGCCCAATGCCTATGCGCAGCCTCTGGAATTCATTCGTACCAAGGTGAGCGATGGTGTCTCTCAGTCCATTATGTCCGCCATGTCCTCCGCCTTTTTTAAGCTTTGCAGTGCCCGGGGGGAGGTCTAGCTCATCGTGAGCGATCAAAATCTGAGAGGGGGGAATTTTGAAAAAGTCCGCGAGGGCTTTTACAGCAAGGCCGCTGCGGTTCATAAAAGTTGCGGGATTCAGCAGGTGGAGCTCAAGGCCTTGCCACTGGATACGGGCATAGTGCCCGTGGTACTTCTTTTCAGGCCGGAGCGACTGACCCGCATCGCGGGCCAGTGCTTCAACGAAGAGGGCGCCAGCATTATGGCGGGTATTCTCATAGTCGGCACCGGGGTTACCCAGCCCAACCACCATGACAATATCCTGTGCCATCTGCCAACGCCTCCGGAGTAATTACTCCTTGCTTTCGCCTTCTTCGCCGTCTTCGCTTTCTGCATTGTCTTCTGCGTCGTCAGCCTTGACGCCTTTCGGCTTGCTAACAGACACAACGGCCTGATCGTGCTCTACGCCGTGCTGAAGGGCTGGAATACGAACGCCTTCTGGCAGTTTCAGGTCGCTCATGTGCACAACTTGATCCATCTCGATATCGGTCATATCGATTTCGATGAACTCGGGCAAGTTGGCTGGCAGACAAGCTACTTCAACTTCGGTCATCAGACGGAAAGCAACGCCACCAAATGTCTTGATCGCCGGAGCTGTGTCTTCGTTCAGCAGGTGCAATGGAACGTGAACAAAGATTTCCTGGTCTTTCTCAACGCGCTGGAAATCGGCGTGAGTAAGCAGCAGCTTGTACGGGTGACGCTGAAGATCCTTCATGATCACACTTTCTTTCTTGCCATTCAGTTCAATGGTCAGAATGTGAGAGAAGAAGGCTTCGTTTTCCAGAGCTTTTTTCAGCTCATTGTGCCAAATGGAAATCGGAGTAGCTTCTTTGCCAGCACCGTAGATGATGGCTGGAATTTTACGCTCTTCGCGACGCAGGCGGCGGCTCGCACCTCTCCCCTTGTCGTCACGAGGAAATGCTTCAATAACAAAGTCCTGAGACATGGTTTGTACCTCAATCGTCACCTGAACTGCCCGCGACCAGGCGTTGGGACAGGTGATGGTTTCAAAAAGCCGGATTTTCCGGCTGACTAAAAGAGTCGGGAGCCTGATTGGGCTCCCGACTCGGTATCTTTCGAACAGCTTTTATTAACTTGCTGTTTTATTGAGTATTACGGCGCGCCGTCTACTCAGACATTCTCAAACAGGGCGCTGATGGACTCTTCGTTGCTTACGCGGCGAATGGATTCCGCGAGCAACCCAGCCATGCTGAGGGGGCGGATTCTATCACAGTTCCTTGCTTTGTCACCCAGCGGGATGGTGTCGCATACGACAACTTCGTCAATTTCGGACGCGTTAATGTTCTCGATAGCGGGGCCGGAGAGGACAGGGTGGGTGATATAGGCGACCACACGGGTTGCTCCACGCTCTTTCAATGCATTTGCAGCCTTGCACAAAGTGCCAGCGGTATCGACTATGTCATCCACAAGAATGCAGGTTTTGTCCGCAACATCACCGATAATGTGCATTACCTGAGAAACGTTGGCCTTGGGGCGACGCTTGTCAATAATGGCCAAGTCGGCATCATCAAGCAGTTTGGCAATGGCGCGGGCACGTACAACGCCACCAACATCCGGAGAAACCACAACAAAATTCTCGAACCGCTGCTTTTCGATGTCATCAAGCAGAACGGGTGTTGCGTAGATGTTATCTACCGGTACGTCAAAAAAGCCCTGAATCTGGTCGGCGTGCAGGTCTACCGTTAGTACGCGATCGACGCCAATGCTGGAGATCATGTCTGCAACAACTTTTGCGCTGATGGCGACACGGCTGGAGCGCACTCGGCGATCCTGACGTGCATACCCGTAGTAAGGAATAACGGCCGTGATGCGCGATGCAGAGGCGCGGCGCAAAGCGTCGGCCATCATGATCAGTTCCATCAGGTTGTCATTCGTCGGGTAGCAGGTGGGCTGAATAATGAATACATCGTGACCGCGAACGTTTTCGTTGATCTCGACGGTCGTTTCTCCATCGCTGAAGCAGCCTACAGTGGCTTCTCCCATGGGAATGTGGAGTTTCTTGGCGATGGCATGGGCAAGCTCGGGGTTGGCGTTGCCTGAGAAAATCATAAGTTTGGACACGATGGCATCCTTCTCGTTTTCGGAGGTTGAGTCAGAAGAAGCGGGAGAAAGGTGGCTGGGGTGGCAGGATTCGAACCTGCGCATGACGGGATCAAAACCCGTTGCCTTACCACTTGGCGACACCCCAGTATCGTGCTTTTTTGGCATCATTCCAGCTCTGTCAGCTTTTGGTGAAGAGGCGATACGTTCACCCCTTTAGCTACGAACCCGGTGATGCCGGAGGGTTTGCTTTCCCAGATAATCCGGGCTGCGGATTCTGTAGGGAAACGTCCAAAAATGCAAGCCCCGGTTCCGGTTAATCTTGCAGGTCCGAATTGTGTGAGCCAGTCCATGCTCTGTTTGACCTCAGGATATAGTTTTAAAACTACATCTTCACAGTCATTTCGGTACCTCGAGGCGTCTCCCTCAAAAGCGGGCGCTATTGTGATTCTCGCGGTATCCCTTGTCAACCCTTTGGCTGAAAATATCTTTCCGGTGTTGATGTTGCAGGCTGGTTTGAGCACGACAAACCAGTCTTCCGGCGGGAATGCCGGAGTTAGCTTTTCACCGATACCTTCACCGAAAGCCGCGTGGCCGCGCACAAATACCGGTACGTCGGCACCCAGAGACAAACCGATTTCGGCGAGCTCGTCGAGCCCAAGCTTGAGGCCCCAAAGATGGTTCAATCCCAAAAGCGTTGTGGCCGCATTGGAGCTGCCGCCTCCGAGCCCGCCACCCATGGGTAGACGTTTATGAATGCGAATGCTCACACCTGGCAGCTCGCCAGATGTTTTGTTTGCAATGGCTTTGGCGGCCCGGATGATCAAGTTGTCTTCATCGGACACCCCGGGAAGGGAGCTCTCAAGGCGAACTCCGGGCTGCTCCGGGGTTAGGCTCAGCGTAATCTCATCGCCGTAATCCAGAAACTGAAACAGCGTCTGCAGTTCATGGTAACCGTCCGGGCGCCGACCGACGATGTGCAAGAAAAGATTTAACTTGGCTGGAGAGGGGAGAGTGATAGAGCGTGTCACGGATTTAGATCCTGCCAGTTGCTTACAACAACGCGCACCCGTTTTTTCTCTTTCAGTGCTGTGATTCTGGCTGGCAGGGCCGGTGTGTTGCCTTGTAATTCGTGCCAGCGATCATAGCGGATCTCCCAGCCGTCCTGACGGATTATCGCCAATTCGCCCCGGTCGTCAAAGAGTAGCCGGAAGTCACCCGCTGGTGCTGGCAGGCCGCGTATCCACCAGGTTAGGCTTTCAAGTGGCAGTTGCCAGCCCGTCGCTGCTTCCATCAGGGCGTCTGGATCTCCGGATCGGTAAACTTCCCCGTTGGAGAGCGTGAGCTCAATAAACCCCGGAACACCTTTCAGCTTTGTGCTGCCCATCCCCAGAAATGAGGAAGACAAAGCCAAATAGTAGGCCTCGCCCTCTTGTATCCAGTGGTTAATGATCGCAGTGCCACTGTCCGAGGGTTGGCGTACGGCCAGTTTCCCCGACAACTGCCAGTGATCAAACTGCCCGAGCTTAGCGGCGCGGTCCTGCCAATCGGCCGGCGGCTGGTCTGTCATGCCTTCCGGTAATGGCTCTAGCTGGATCGTAGTACAGGCGCTTAACCCCATCATGAGCAGTACAGCAGCCCATCGGCGGATAAACGGTAGCATCACTGTTCACCGGTGACGGTTAGTCGCTCAATGGTTTCCAGAAGCACATCATGGTCGGGATCCTGTTCAAGGCCTTCCTCCCAGATAATTTGCGCTTGCTCTTCAGCACCGTTTACCCACAAGGCCTCTCCATAATGGGCGGCAACCTCTGGGTCGGGGAAGGCGGCCCATGCTCGGGAAAGGTAATCCAGTGCGGGCTGGATCTGCCCTTCCTGAAATAGAACCCACCCCATGCTGTCGAGAATGGCAGGGTTTTCCGGGTCTAATGCTAACGCTTGTTCAATGTAGCTGCGGGCTTCGCTCAAGCGATCCGTGCGAGTAGTGAGTATGTACCCAAGGGCATTCAGTGCAACGGCGTTGTCCGGGTTGTTTTCAACGATCTGTTTGAGGTCTTCTTCGGCTTTAGCCGGTTGGTCCAGATTATCGAACAGCATGGCCCGTGCGTAGCGAATCTGAAGGTTGCCCGGATGGTCTGCAAGGGCACTGGTGGCCGCTTCTAGCGCTTCCTCGCGCAGGTTCTGGTCAAGCAGTAGATTAACTTCAAGTAGCCAGAAGTTCTCGGCTTGATTGGGGTTCGCACTGCGTAGGGAGCGGATGTCTTCCAGTGCTTCATCGAACTTGCCTTCTTTGGTGAGAAGAGCGCTGGCGCGGGCAAGGGATGGGAAGTAGTAAGTGCCCTCATTCACACTTTGGTAATAGCCGATAGCCTGCTCTGTGTTGCCGGCGTCATCCTCAATTCTGCCTAGATAATAGCTGGCTTCGTTAGTGTGGTGACCTTGTTCGGTTAGCTGGGTAAGCTCTTCTTTGGCCAGTTCCAGTTGCTTGTTCTCCAAGGCAACCAGCGCGTGTGAGAGTCGCAAGCCGGGGTTGTCCGGGTAGCGTTGTACTAACCGGTTAAATTCATCTTGAGCAGCCTGCAGTTCCCCTTCACTGATCAACATGCGCCCATACAAGGTGCCCATTTGACGGTTGGCCGGAAATCGGCGTGTATTCACCATCAGGTGTTCAAGCGCTTCCGTTACCTCACCGCTCTGGTAAAGCAGGTCACCCTTCAGGATAATAGCGGGCTGAAAGTTGGGCTGATCATTTAGCAGAGGGTTCAGTCGGCTAAGGGCCGCCTGCGGGTTGCCGGTGATTTTTAACAGCAGAGCGATGCTGTATTCCAGTTCCGGCATGCGGGGGTGGCGTTCGGCCATCTCGGTGTACAGCGCCATCAACTCTTTTTGCTGTTCCGGCGGCAGGTTGGCGGCCATGGCGGCGAGGCTGTCAAAATCTGCATCTTCGCCCTGATCCAGAATCTTTTCCATGTACCCCATGGCAGTTTCAAGCTGATTGCGCTTGACTGCCTGAATTGCAGACACCCTTAAAGCTTGCAGATTGTTCGGGTCTACATCCAACCATAATTCTGCCAATTGCTTCTGGGCGTTGTCGCCATTGAGCGATTGGGCAATGCGCATGGCACGTTCGATAACGTTTTTATCCCGGGATTGTTGGGCGGCTTTCAGGTAATTAACCAGAGTGACGTCGAAACGGCCCCGCTGAGCTGCAATTTCTGCTGCAAGCAGCAGATACAGTGTTTCGGGTTCAAAGTCTGCGTACTCTATGGGGGGAGCGCTGTTGATGTCTTTGGTATCTGAAGCGGTTGTCTCATCGACACCAGACGTTTGCTCGGAATCGGTTAAACTAGCGCAGCCTGTGAGTGCGAGGCCAAACAGACAGGTAACCAAAAGCGGTGCGGATTTGTGCATGCAACTTCCCGTGATTTATTGACTAGCGCCCCCTGAATAGCCCACAACCCATCATTATTTTGAGCTGAGTCGGGCTGCGGTATGCGCCGATTCCCTATAATGGCATAAGCTCTGGTTCTTGCCCAACCTGTCCGCACTTCCCGAAGCTTAAGTGGTTATGGGTGGCAGCTAAGGGCTCTGGCCGCTAAAATGCCTGCACAATGGTGTTTATTTACTCAGTTCATCGGTAGAGGATTGTAGAACCAAGAAATGGCACTGCTAACGCTGGGAATCAATCATCGCACCGCGCCTGTTGAATTAAGGGAGCGTGTCGCGTTTACGCCTGAGCGTATGTCAGAGGCGTTTGCAGAGTTGCGGGCGGCGTCTGGCGCCAGTGAGGCCGCCATTCTTTCTACCTGCAACCGCACTGAGCTCTATTTGGCGGGCGATGACGACTGTGCGCCTCTGGTCTTGCGTTGGCTGGCCGGGTTTCATGATTTGGATGCGGCCGAGCTGGAAGAAGTCCTTTATGTGCACCGGGACGCAGATGCCGTACGCCACGTGATGCGTGTGGCGGCTGGTTTGGACTCCATGGTTTTAGGCGAGCCGCAAATTTTCGGCCAGTTGAAAGACGCTTACGCGCTGGCGCGAGAGCATGGCGGCAGTGGGTCCTTCCTTTCTCGCATGTTTGAGCAAACTTTCTCCGTTGCCAAGCGAGTGCGCACCCAGACTGCCATTGGTGAGAACCCTGTGTCTGTCGCCTATGCCGCCGTGAGCATGGCGCACCGCATTTTTGCAGACATGTCGAAGAACAAGGCGTTGCTGATTGGTGCCGGTAAAACCATCGAGTTGGTTGCCCGACACCTTGCAGAGGCCGGTGTGAAGAACTTTATTGTTGCCAACCGCACGCTTGAGCGGGCTCAGGCGTTAGCAGAATCCCGAGGCGGGAAGGGCATCCTGCTCTCCGAGATACCGGACTATTTGGCCGACGTTGATATCATCATCTCGTCCACGGCCAGCCCTCTGCCTATTCTTGGTAAAGGTGCCGTAGAGCGCTCGTTGAAGAAACGTAAACACCGACCCTTTTTTATGGTCGATATTGCCGTACCCAGGGATATCGAACCGGAAGTTGCCTCTTTGGCGGACGTGTACCTTTATACCGTTGACGACCTGCGCCAAGTCATCGAAGAAAATATCCGGACTCGTGAAGGCGCCGCCCGCGAAGCGGAAAACCTCATCGCCAATGGTGTGCAAGAATTCCTTAGCCAGCTGCGTGCCTTGGATGCGGTTTCCACACTTAAACAGTTTCGACAGCGAGCGGAAGTGCTACGCGATATAGAAACGGAAAAAGCCCTGCGCGCCCTGCGTAATGGTGGCGACCCCGAAACCGCGTTGCGCAGCTTGGCGCGAGGCCTTACAAACAAACTCCTGCACGAGCCATCCATACAGGTTCGCAAGGCCACCACCGAAGGACGCACCGAGGTGACCGAATGGCTAAGAGAATTGCATCAGCTTGACACGTTGGACGCAGACGCGACGACCACCCCGGAAAAAATATGAAACCATCCATTCAGTCCCGCCTCGAGCAACTTGTTGAGCGCTTCGAGGAGGTGAGTGCTTTGCTCAGCGACCCCGCAACCATCGCCAAACAGGATAAATTCCGAGAACTATCCCGGGAGTTTTCCGAAATCGAGCCTGTGGTTCAGTGTTTTCAGGCTTGGAAGCAGTCGCTGGAAGATATTGAAGAGGCCAAAGAGCTGGCGAAAGACGGCGACGCGGACATGCGCGAGATGGCCGCAGAAGAGCTTGAAATTGCCGAGCAAAAAACCGAAGCCTTGGATGAAGAATTGCAGCGTTTGATGCTGCCGAAAGATCCGAACGATGGCAAAAACGTGTTTCTGGAAATTCGCGCGGGAACTGGCGGCGACGAGGCAGCCATTTTTGCAGGTGATCTGTTTCGTATGTACAGCCGGTACGCTGAAGGCAGGCGCTGGCAGATAGAAGTGCTGAGCGAGAACGAAGGCGAACACGGCGGCTACAAGGAAATTATCGCACGGGTAGCCGGAGATGCTGTGTACGGTGCACTAAAGTTCGAGTCTGGCGCGCACCGGGTACAGCGGGTGCCGGAAACCGAATCTCAAGGCCGTATTCACACATCGGCCTGCACCGTTGCCGTTATGCCTGAGGCCGATGAGGCTGAGGCTATCGAGATCAACAAAGCCGACCTGCGTGTGGACACCTTCCGATCCTCGGGCGCGGGCGGCCAGCACGTTAACAAAACCGACTCCGCCATCCGGATTACCCACCTGCCAAGCGGCATTGTGGTGGAGTGTCAGGAAGAGCGTTCGCAGCATAAAAACCGTGCCAAGGCCATGAGCTTTCTGGCATCAAGGCTGCAAAATGTCGAAACTGAGCGACAGCAAAAATCCATGGCAGAAACCCGCAAAAGTCTGGTTGGCAGTGGCGACCGCTCTGAGCGTATCCGCACTTACAACTTCCCTCAGGGCCGGGTAACGGATCATCGCATTAACCTCACGCTGTATAAGCTTGATGATGTGATTGCTGGAGATTTGGATTCCGTGGTTGTGCCGCTTCAGCAAGAGCATCAGGCGGAGCTTCTGGCCACGCTTTCCGATGACGAGTAAGCCCTTACCAACCTGCGAGGCATTGTTAGAACAAGCTGCGCGCCGCATCGCCAGTGACACCTCGCGGCTTGATGCCGAATTGCTTCTCGCCCATATAACCGGCCTTAGCCGTTCTGGCTTTCGGGCATTCCCTGAGCGTGAAGTGGAAGCGCAATTAGCGGCAGAATTCGAAGCATTAGTGGCAAAGCGTATTGAGGGTGTACCGATTGCCTACCTGTTAGGCCAGCAAGAGTTCTGGTCACTTCCGTTTAAAGTCAGCAAAAGTACGCTTATTCCGCGCCCAGGCACCGAGTGCCTTGTGGAGCAGGCGCTAGAATTACCACTGCCGGAGAATGCTCAGGTTGTTGACCTTGGCACCGGCACGGGCGCCATCGCTTTGGCGCTGGCGAGCGAACGGCCCGAGTGGCAAATCACCGCCTGCGACCTCATGGAAGATGCAGTAGCACTGGCACAGGAAAACGCCAGTCAGCTGAAGTTGCCTGTAGAGGTTTTCCACAGCCGATGGTTTGCCGGGTTGCCCGCGGGCCGTTTCGACCTGATTGTGTCGAACCCACCTTATATTGCCTCGGGCGATCGCCATCTTGGTGAAGGCGATGTTCGATTTGAACCCGCCTCTGCACTGGTATCCGGCGCTGATGGTCTGGACGATATCCGTTTTATTGTGAACGAAGCGCCTGAATGGCTAAAGGCTGAAGGCTGGCTGCTTCTTGAGCACGGATTTGATCAAGCAAGCGCAGTGCAAGAACTACTCTCCACCCGAGGGTTTGCTAAGGTGGAAAGCCGGAAAGACTATGGCGGCAACGACCGCATGACTCTGGGCCAATGGCCCCAACAAGGAGACCTCCATGCTCACTGATGAAGAACTCCTGCGCTTTAGCCGACAGATTTTGATGCCTCGTTTTGATATCGCTGGCCAGCAGGCGTTGAAGTCTGCCCGGGTTGTGATTGTCGGCTCTGGCGGGTTGGGTTGCCCGGTTGCGCTTTATTTGGGCTCTGCTGGTGTTGGCCATTTAACGTTGGTAGATGACGATGTTATCGAATTGCCTAATTTGCAGCGGCAAATAGCGTTTGAAACCGCACAAATTGGCGAGTCCAAAGCAGAGACGCTGGCCGCTCGTGTGCGTGGCATCAATCCGGCCATATCTATCTCCGTGGTTAATCGTCGCCTTGATCAGGATGGTTTTGCGCAGGAAGTGGCTGGAGCCAGCTTGGCTTTGGATTGCTCGGATAACTTTGCCACGAGATTTGCTCTTAACCGCGCCTGTGTGGCGGCGGGTGTGCCGCTTATTTCGGGCGCAGCTATACGGGGTGAAGGTCAAATCAGCGTGTATGACAGTAGAAACCCCGAGTCCCCTTGCTATCACTGTTTATACCCAGAGCAGGGCAATGAAGATCTGACCTGTTCCGAAGCTGGGGTGATTGCGCCGCTGGTTGGCATGATTGGCTCGGTTCAGGCGATGGAGGCTATTAAAGTGCTTTCCGGGGTAGGCACTCCACTTGTGGGCAGGCTGCTGATTCTGGATGCGTGGGAAATGCAGTGGCGTGAAATGAAGCTTGCAAAAGACCCTGATTGCCCGGTTTGCGGAAAGAAATAAGCTGATATACGCGGGCGGGGAAGCCTCTCCAAAACCGTGCGGAGCCATGGGTGAAGAGCGAGGGCTCTTCACGGGGTGGCCAAGGATGGCTACCCCAGGACTCTCACTGCGACGCAGGAGCAATAAGCAGTGAGAGGCGGAGCCGAGCGTACAGGGACGTATTCACAGCGTGTTTTGGAGAGGCTTCCCCGCCTGCGTAGGCACCCAGTCTGCACCTACTCCTTTAACGCTTTAAATCTGGCGATCGCCTCCTTTCTACTCTCCTTCAAATCAACAATAGGCCTTGGGTATCCACCCGGAATAACACCGCCTTTAGACGGATCGTGAATGCGTTTGTTATCCAGCTTTGCCAACTCAGGCACCCACTTGCGAATGAACTCACCCTTCGGGTCAAAACGCTCACTCTGAGTCACCGGGTTGAATACCCGGAAGTAAGGCGCAGCATCGGTGCCGGTTGACGCGCTCCATTGCCAGCCGCCGTTGTTGGAGGCCAGAAAGCCATCCACCAGTTTTGACATGAAATACGCCTCGCCCAGCCGCCAGTCGATAAACAGGTTTTTGGTCAGGAACATCGCTGTAACCATGCGCAATCGGTTGTGCATCCAGCCGGTTTGGTTGAGCTGGCGCATGGCTGCGTCTACTAAAGGAATGCCTGTGTTGCCGGTTTTCCACGCCTCGAAGTGCGCGCCGGGGTCGTTCCATTGCAGTGCTTCGGTTTCCGGCTTGAAGGCGCGGTGCATGCTCACCCTCGGGCAGTGGTACAACGTATGGATATAGAAATCCCGCCAGGCGATTTCGTTTATCCACGTTAGGAAGCCTTCTTGATTGCCGCCCATACTTTGCGCTTGCCGCGCCGCTATCAAGCACTGGCGGCCGGAGAGTACGCCGTTGGCGAGGTAAGGAGAAAGTTGGCTGGTGCCATCAAGGGCGGGGAAATCTCTTTGTTCCTTGTAGGCGCCGCCCTGTTCGCTGAGAAAGCGTTCAAGCTGTGAATGCGCGGCATCTTCTCCGGTGTCTACCAAAGCAGGCGGGGCATTTTTGAAGCCTTCGGGAATGCTTTGTATGCGTTCCGCTTTAATCGGGTCGCCCTGTGCGTGAGGAACCGAGTAGAGTGTTGGTTGGGCCTCGTCAATCCAGTTGCGCCAGCGTCGGGAGAAAGGAGTGAACACGGAATAGGGCTCGCCCTGACCCGTTAGTATCTCGCCTACCGGCGCGACGGTTTGGTCGCGGTACTTGCGGGTTTTTATGTCCAGTTCGTCAAAGCGATGTTTTACGGCTTTGTCGCGCTTGCGCTCGTTGATGCCATACTCTTCATTAAAGTGCAGTTGGTGAACGCCATGTTCACGGCAATGGTTTTCAAGCGCTGTGAGGCTATCGCTGAAGTGTTCGGCCTCTATAAAAGACAAAGGTATGCCGAGTTTTGCCAATTCTTCGGCCAGTGCGTTTGCGTGGGCAACAACAAACTGCACTCTCGCTGGCGACCAGTCGTGCTCCTGCCATTGTGCCGGTGTGAGGATGAAACAGGCACGAACCTGCGCTCGGCTTCCCGACGGGTCGGATTCTTTGCAAGCAGCGGTAAGGGCGGGGTTGTCGGCGATTCTTAGGTCGTTTCTAAACCAAACCAGTTGTGTCATGAGTAATTCCGTGTCGGTTTCCGGCGTTGAATGTAAGGGTAATTACATCGCACTGTGGCAATAAAATCACATAGTTGGATATTCGCCCGGGGTCACTGATTGGATTATAGTTGTCGCAACTTTACCAGCCGTATTCGTGGGAGATAGACAGCGTTTATGGATACTGAAACCGAAAGCCGGCGTGACGGAGTTTGGGCTCAACCCTATGAGCTAGCCTCTGGTCAAACCCAGCACCACAAACTTGGGCATGTTCGGCTGTGGGTCACTCTTCTGGACCAAGAATGGCAGGTGCGCTCCGAAACCCGGGCACCCGAGACTGACCCCGTGGGTTGGACAGAATCCATAGGCCACCAACTTCCGCACACAAGCGTGTCTTTGCAGCGGTTTATCCGCGAGGGCAAGTCCTCAACGGTAACCTTTGTACCTGCGGTGGCGAATCGTCCAACGGTGATTCGGCCCTATCACCCGCTGACTATTCCCGGCGGCACCCGATGCACCATTTATGTGGGCACGGTGGTTTGGATGAAAGTCTGTGCCGGGCCTAACCAAACCCTCTTAACCGAGGTTCCCTTAGCGGTGCCCTCGCTCACTTGGGTGGGTAGAAATACCATGGAAGGCGAGCTGTGTTATTCATCGTCAAGTTTTGGCCGTTTGGTGCTCGACGCTTTACCCAAGCGTGCATGGCGGGCAACCACTCCGGTTACGATTATTAACCGCAGAACGGAGCCTTTGTTGTTGGAGCGCTTCAGCCTGCCCACACCTTTACTCTCGCTGCACCAGAATGAGCGCGGGCAATTATGGACACCGGGCGTGGTTGTAGAGGTTGCAACAGATATGAATTCTGCGAGCCTGCATGTGGATGAAAGCTTGCTTGTTGCGGCGGGTCCTTGCAAACAAGTGGCACCAGCACGGGAAAAAGCTGCGAGAGGACGCTTGGTGCGGGCTATCGACAGGGTGTTTGGTTAATGCGCATTCTACGGAGTAACCCTTGTGGCTGAAGATCTTAAAACGGGAGCGCTGAATGTGTTTACAGACATAGCTTGGGGGCAGTGGCTCAGTTCCGGCTTTTTGCTGGTGCTTGGCATTGTTCTGGCCTCATTAGCGGCCCGAAGCGTTTCAAAGGTGATGGTAAAACGCAGTTCACGGCACCATACCGTTATGGTTCGGCGGCTGGTGTTCTACATTATCTTTTTACTGTTTGGTGTGGCGGCGCTCAGAGAGGCAGGTTTCTCGCTGGATGTGGTGCTGGGCGCAGCAGGTATTCTTACCGTGGCTATCGGTTTTGCATCGCAAACCTCGGCATCCAATATGATCAGCGGGTTGTTTTTGCTTGTTGAAAAACCCTTTGAAATCGGTGACTTCATTGAAGTAGAAGCCATCATGGGCGAAGTTGTAGGTATCGACATGCTCAGTGTAAAGCTGCGCACCAGAGATAACGTCTACGTTCGCATACCCAATGAAACCTTGATCAAGACGCCGGTTGTTAACCGTTCACGTTTTCCCATTCGCAGAATCGACCTTCAGGTGGGGATTGCCTATGCTGAAGATGCTGAGAAGGTGGAAAAGCTTCTATTGGAACTGGCAGAAAAGAACCCTGCTTGTTTGGAAGAGCCCAAAGCGTTTGTGTTGGTTACAGCGTTTGGCCCTTCTTCGGTAGATTTGCAGTTTTCCTTCTGGGTGCCTAAAGACAAGGTGCTTGAGGGCAAAAGCGGTATGCTCGTTGCCATAAAGAAAACGCTGGATAGGGCAGGCATAGAAATACCCTTTCCACACACCAGCATCTACGCTGGCAGTCATTCCGAGCCCTTCAAAGTGCAGTTGCTGGCGCCGGAAAAATCCACTGAAAAGGAACTGTTGGATGTCGAAAAAGACAGTTGAAGCCCTCAAAACCGTTGAGCCGACACCTGCTGACAACAAAATCAGCCTAGGCTGGAGGGAATGGGTGGCTCTGCCAGAGCTGGATATAAACCGTATTAAAGCCAAGGTGGATACCGGCGCCCGCACCTCCTGTCTGCATACATTTCGCACAGAGCCTTACACGCAGAATGGTGAGCGCCGGGTTAGGTTTTGGGTTCACCCGGTACAGAATGATATGCACCACGTTGTGGAGTGTGATGCTCGCGTTCTTGATGAGCGTGATGTGTCGGATTCTGGTGGGCACAAAGAATTACGGCTGGTGATTGAGACCACTCTGATTGTTGGTGGCGAAAGCTGGCCCATTGAAATGACGCTAACAAACCGGGATACCATGCGATTCCGTATGCTGCTAGGGCGTACCGCAATGGCGGGCCGCACTACGATTTATCCCGAAGCCTCCTATCTCGCCGGTGAACCGGCTTTAAGGCCTGAAAAATGAAAATTGCAGTTCTATCCCGTAACCGGCATTTGTACTCCACCCGCCGCTTGGTGGAAGAGGGGATTAACCGTGGCCATGAAGTGAAGGTAATTGACTGCCTGCACTGTTCCATGAACATCACGTCGGCCAACCCGAAAATTCATTACCACGAAGAAGTTCTTGAGAATTTTGACGTGATTATCCCCCGTATCGGGGCGTCCGTTACCTTCTATGGCACCGCGGTTTTGCGCCAGTTTGAAATGATGGGAACCTTCCCGGTGAACGAGTCTGTTGCCATCACCCGTTCAAGGGACAAGCTACGCTCTCTGCAATTGCTTGCCAGAAAAGGCGTAGGCATGCCCATAACCGGGTTTGCCAACAAGCCGGATAACGTGCCTGAACTGCTGAAGATGGTCGGCGGTGCGCCGGTGGTGATCAAGCTTTTGCAGGGTACTCAGGGGATTGGCGTAGTATTGGCGGAAACCCGCACCGCGGCAGAAAGCGTGATTGAAGCCTTTATGGGGCTCAAGGCAGACATTCTTGTACAGGAATTCATCAAGGAGGCGGGCGGTGCCGATATTCGCTGCTTCGTGATTGGCGATAAAGTTATCGCTGCTATGAAGCGCCAAGGTGCCGAAGGAGAATTTCGGTCCAATTTGCACCGTGGGGGCAGCGCGTCTCTGGTTCGGATTACGCCGGAAGAGCGCAAAACAGCCATTACAGCCGCAAAAGCCATGGGCCTGAATGTGGCCGGTGTGGATTTGTTGCGCTCAAGCCGTGGGCCTTTGGTGATGGAGGTTAACTCCTCACCCGGGCTGGAAGGCATCGAAAACGCTACCGGCAAAAACGTAGCGGGCATGATTGTGAACTGGATTGAAAAAAACCATGCGCCCTGGCGCACCAAAACCAAAGGCAGAGGATAATCGATGGCGCGAGCGCCCTTTGAAATGGCCGGAGTGCAGGTAAAACCCGGCACCCGGCAGACGATAGAAATTCCTATTGCGAAACTGTACACCCATACCCCTTTGCACATTCCCGTGGAAATTGTGCACGGTCGGCGTGATGGCCCGGTACTGATGGTGTGTGGAGCCATACACGGTGATGAAATTGCCGGTGTGGAAATTGTGCGCCGTGTGCTCACCAATTCAGCACTTCGCAACCTGCGCGGTACCTTGATAGCAGTGCCCATCGTGAACATTTTTGGGTTTGTTCACCGCACCCGTTATTTGCCAGACAGGCGAGACCTCAACCGCTGTTTCCCGGGTAGCGAAAGAGGCTCTCTGGGCGGCCGTATTGCTTACCTTCTGCGTACGCAGATTATGGAGCATGTAACCCACATCATCGATTTGCACACGGGCGCCATTCACCGCTTCAACCTGCCGCAGGTGCGGGCTGAACTGAAGAACCCCGAAACTGCGCGAATGGCAGAAGCGTTTGCGGCACCGGTGATTATTGATGCGGGCCTGCGAGAAGGCAGTTTGCGTGCCTATGCCGACTCGTTGGATATCCCCGTTATTACCTACGAAGGCGGCGAAGCCTTGCGCTTTGACGATGTTGTCATCGGCAGTGGGGTAAAAGGTGTGATGCGAGTGATGCGTGAGCTGGAAATGGTTCCGCCACGGAAGGGGCGCTCAACAGTGAAAAAGCGCTCGGAAATTGCAGCCAGCTCCCAATGGGTGAGGGCAGAGATTGATGGCATCATGCGGCCGGTTGCAAAGCTTGGGCAGAAAGTACGCAAAGGTCAGAAGCTGGCCATGGTGGCCGATCCGTTTGGCGAGTCTGAAACGGCGATTGTGTCACCTTGCTCAGGCATTGTTATCTGCGTGAACAACCTGCCGCTGGTTAACGAAGGCGAAGCCATCTACCACATAGCCCGATTTGACGAGCTTAATGAGGCAGAGAAAGCCATGGATTACTTCCGAAGCTCCTTTGAGACGGAAGTCAGTGAAGCAGTTGTGCCCATGCACCCTTGGGATGAGTTGCAGAAATAAACCATAGGAGCCGCCATGATTTGGGATCAGACATTCGTTGACCTGGCACCTCTGGCGCGAGGATTTCATTTGGTAACCAATGAAATCCTCGCGCAGGCGCCGGATATGACCAACTGCGAAGTAGGGCTGTTGCACCTATTTATTCAGCACACCTCAGCCTCACTGGCAGTCAACGAAAACGCAGACCCAGACGTGCGCGGTGACCTTGAACGCCACTTCAACGTGATGGTGCCCGAACGGGCACCACACTATGAGCATGTGATGGAAGGGCCGGATGACATGCCAGCCCATATCAAAAGCATCCTCATAGGCCCGTCACTCACCCTGCCTGTACACCATGGGCAGTTAGCCCTTGGAACCTGGCAGGGTATCTATCTTTGCGAGCACAGAGACAGGGCAGACGGGCGGCGAATTGTGGCGACCTTGCAGGGTAGATGGTGAGCGCGAGCCTTCATTTAGCGAAAGGGCGGTTCATCAAAGCTACGCAGCTTGCGAGAATGCAAGGTGTAACGCTCACTGCGCATCAGCTCCAGAGCGCGGATGCCGATATGCAAATGCTGGGTAACCGCACTCTCGTAAAAAGCACTTGCGGCGCCGGGTAGTTTGATCTCACTATGCAGTGGTTTGTCGCTCACACACAGCAAGGTGCCATAGGGTACGCGAAACCGATACCCCTGCGCGGCGATGGTGCCGCTCTCCATATCGACTGCGATGGCGCGGGCAAGATTAATTTGCGAACGCTCCTGCGCCCAGCGCAGCTCCCAGTTACGGTCATCGTAGGTTAACACCGTGCCGGTGCGCAGTCGGCGCCGAAGCGTGTCGCCCTCGTCGCCGGTAATCTCCGCCGCAGCCTGCTGTAGCACTTGCTGCACCTCGGCCAACGCCGGTAAAGGAATGTTTGGCGGCAGCACCCGATCAAGAATGCCGTCTCGGCGCATATAAGCATGGGCCAGTACATAGTCCCCAATCACCTGAGACTGCCGCAGCCCACCGCAATGGCCAATCATCAGCCAGCAGTGCGGGCGTATTACGGCGAGGTGGTCGGTGATGTTTTTGGCATTGGAAGGCCCCACGCCAATGTTGACCAACGTAACACCCTGGCCCGGCTCCTTTGCTTTCAGGTGATAGGCAGGCATCTGGAACCTGTGCCAGACCACAGAATCTACAAGCGCCTGCATGTCTTCTTCGGGCATACCCCGCTCAATCACCACATTCCCGGGCAATACCATGCTCTGAAAGCGGGAGCTTCCCAATAGCATATCGAGCCCATGGCGGATGAACTGGTCAACATAGCGATGGTAGTTGGTCAGCAATATCCAACGCTGCACGTGTTGCCAGTCACTGCCGGTGTAATGCACCAAACGCCGCAAGGAAAAATCCGTGCGAGAGGCATCGAACAGGGCCAACGGTAGTTCTTCAAGCTCCTGCCAGTCGCGCAGGCCATCGGCTGTGCCATCGTCGGTTGCGGATAGATCGGTGCTGGGGAAAATCCGAGACAGTTCGCTGGCGGTAACGCCCGAAGCGCCCAGCTCATCGCCCTGTTCAACAACATAGGGGTAGGGGATTTTAACCTGACTCCAACCTACCTCCACCAGAACGGTGAAATCCCCCATGATATGCTCCAGCTGGTTTTCCAGATAACGCCGGAAAGCCTCCGGTTGGGTTACCGTAATGGTGTAAACACCCGGCACCTGAAGCCGCGCATAGGCGCGTACACTGCTGGGAACCTCACCCTGAGCCTGATAGGTCAGGCGCAACTCAGGATAACGAAAGGCACACTGGGACTGCTGTGGCAGCTGGCGGTCAGTAAGGTATTGCTTCAGCGCTGCACGCAACGCACCAGTGGCTTGCTCATAAAGTGCCGCAAGACGATCAACCGCCGCTTCCGGGGTGGTTACTTCAATAAAATTATCATCGCTGGATAGTGTCACGGCATGCCTCAGAGTTGTTTTACCGTCAGTGCTGCGCGCTTCTGTCGCGCAAATCTTTAAACGCCATGGCTAACGCTAACAGAACGAACAGCGTAATCGCCAGCAGCCCAATACTCACAGCGGTGTGCCATGAGCTGTAAGGGCGCACGGCGAACACAATGGCCGTGATAACCGCAATGCCCACCGAAGTACCAATACGCTGCCCGGTTTGCATGATGGCCCCGGAACTGCCTGCATAGGCGAGAGGTACTTCAGCCAGGGTGAGGGTTTGGTTGGGGCTGATTACCGAGCCTTGGCCGAGACCAAAAAAAGCCAGAGACAACAGCAGCCACCAGATACTCAGGCCGGCATAGGTGTGCAATAGCACCACTGCGATACTGGACAGCAATCCGAATACCGCAAACATCAGCCCGCCGATGACAACCTTACGTCCGTAATGGTTGACCCGCTTGCCCGCCCAGTTGGACGACCAGGCCGAGAGCAAAGCCGAAGGAATGCCGATCATGCCGGCTTCAAACGCCGAAAAACCCACACCTTGCTGAGCGTACAAGGGGATTAGCACCCAAACACTGGTCATGCCCAGAAAATACAGAAACATGATGACACTGCCATTACGGTAGCTGGACGTGGAAAAAATTTTCAAGTCCACCATGGGGCTGTAGCCCCGCCGTTTATACCAACGCTCCCACAGCACCCAAAGATAAAACAGCAGAAGACCAGCGGGCAGCAGTAGCCAAATCAACCGGGATGAGCGTGACTCAACAAAAGGATAGAGAACCGCCAATACACCCAAACCCACCAGCAGAGCGCCTACCGGGTCGAGCGATCTCAGGCCCTTATTTGCCAGAGATTTGGGCTTGTGTATCAGCGGCCGGGGGAACCAGCGCAGTGCCAGCGCTATGGTTAACAAGCCTATAGGCACGTTGATCAGAAACGTCAGGCGCCAGCCTATCTCGTCGCCACCGAGGTGAATCAGAGTGCCCCCCAGAACAGGCCCGATGGCAACAGAAACACCCACCGTGGTGCCAAAAAAACCAAAAGCGCGACCGCGATCCGGCCCCTGAAAATATTGCTGAATCATGCCAATGCCCTGAGGGTTCAGAAACCCGGACCCGACACCCTGAACAAAACGAGCCGCATTAAGCCAATCCGCATCCGGCGCTAGCCCGGCGGCTACTGAGGCGAGGGTGAATATGGAAACCCCCAAAATGAAAAAGCCGCCACGCCCCATAAGATCCCCGGCACGGCCCGCACTCACCAGCACCACGCCGAAGGTGAGTGCATAACCGGAGAGCACCCATTGGATATCGGATTGGCTGGCGTTTAGCCCTTCCTGAATCGATGCCAAAGCTACATTAATCACACTCACACTCATCAACGACATAAAAATCGCCATGAGTAGCACCATAAGAACGCGCCAGCGCTCGGAGTCGCTGATGGTGTTGGGGGTGGTGTTTGGCTTTGAGGCGGGTTGAGTCATCTAGAAACCATATCCGTCACTAACGCTGTGTGGGTGTCAATGATGATGGTAAGCGTTTAATGCTCAACTGCCCAATGGCGTGAAGAAAATAGATTGGTAACCAAAAGAGGGGCAATGAGCTTCTTGAGCCGCAGAGCGGTATTGTCGCTGATTTTGACGGGCTCTTCAGAACCTCTTATATCGAGCACAAACCAAAGAAGCATCTCTCTCCAAGGAAAGCTGAACGTTTATGCTTGCGCGGAGCGTTCTTTAATATATTCAAATGCGGCGTTCATATCTGGCAAAACCGCAGTAGCTAGAGAGAAATCGTGGTGTTTGGACATGTCTGTGGGTATGGCCAAACATCGAATGCCAGCCGCTGCTGCTGCGCGTAGCCCGTGTTCTGTATCCTCAATCGCTATGCAGTGTTCTGGTTGCAGCGAAAGGTGTTCCAGAGCCAGTAGGTAGCAATCCGGCGCGGGCTTGCTTCTGAGCACATCGTCTCCCGATACAGTGAGGCTAAATAGCGATTCGAACTTATTGGCACGAAGGGTTACACCCAAACCGTGCGCACTTGCGCCGGTCACAACACCGAGCTTTAAACCTAACTCATGAAGCGCAAAGATCGTTTCGGAAGCGCCCTGCATAAGCGGAAAAGACTGCTCCTCCAGATACTGCTTGGTTTGACGTTGCTTCGCCGCTATTAGATTTTCTGCGGTGGACGGAATGCGAAATCGACTGATCAGATCAGAGGCATTGGTTGGGGTTGGAACGCCTGCGTATCGATCCTTGTACTCGTGGTCTGAAAGCTCAACGCCATAATCACGAAGAACCGCATTCCATAGTTTCAGGTGGGTTGGTTCGGAGTTGACTAATGTTCCGTCGTGGTCAAAGAGTACAGCTTGAATGGACATGTTGTGGCGGTTCCTGAGAGGGGGTTGTAATGGAAGTTCAGTGGCGTTTTAGGTACATCGGCGCATCTGGGTGCTGTTCAGGTTGCCCGTAAACGGTTGGATCGGGGTAATACTCTGAGCTGAACTGAACCCGACCGGCTGCTTTCTCTCCTGCAGTGTGCGCAATGAAAGCCAGCATTAAGTCGTCGCCCCTGCAAAAATGCCACTTTCAGAGAGCCAACAACTCACTGGTCTTAGTTGATTCATTCGGCAGCGCCAGAGTTGAACATAAAATAGCCAATATCAGGCGTAAATGCCGCCCATTT
>NZ_VCGY01000010.1 GCF_016597725.1 Marinobacter sp. 1-4A | reverse complement strand
CGACATAATCTGCAAACAGCAAATAGTCCTCTGACTTGCCATAGACAACAAAGTCATCAATCAATCCATTTGGCCGGAACATTTGCCTTGCTTCGATTCTCACGACTGTCTCACCTAACGCCCGCAGCACGGGCAAAATTGTAGCGCAGCGGAAATTTTGTCCCTGTGCCTGCGATTGTTAGGAGTCATCTTCACTGGCGCTGGCTCTCGTCAGCTGAATTGACACCACACTACTAGCCGATACCTGTATAGCTTCTACATAACCAAACCCATGAAAGGTTTTCCCTAAAATACGGGCAAGATAATGCTGCGCTGTACTCCACTCCGCGATTTCTACAGGGACAATATTCTGAGACTCCGCGACAAGTTTAGCTCCTTGTTGTAATGGCAACGGAGTGACAATAATAGCCCCGGCACCTCCAGTATCAAGAATTCGAAAAGCTAAACCCCCGAGAGATTCTTGGTTCAGTCGTTTAGCGGTGTATCGTCGGCACTCCAAGATAAGAAATCCACCCTCATCCAGACATGTTGCCGTTCCTTCGACATGCCATTTAGTGCCAGAGCTCCCAGGCAGCACAGCCTCACCGTCAACCGAAATAATTCCTAGCTCCGACGCGAAATGCTGCAGTATTTCTCTTGAAGCAGATTCGTAACGCTTCCAGACGGGTTGAGACATAAACGTGGCTCCTAACGCTCAGCTCACCGCGCAAATTTTAACTGTCACCTTTTGTGCGTCTTTTTGCACAAAAGGTGACAGTTAAAATTTGCGCGGTGGAGTTGCTTGTTATGCGTCATATCCACTTGACCTTAACTGAGTTGTTTTTAAACAGGAAGTCTTTAAGTTGAACAAATGAATTTGTTTCGTATTGCCCATTATTCATAAGAACTATTGGTTTGCTTAGAGAGCGAAAGTGAACCTCGATAACTTTGGGGAGTTTTAAATACACAATTGAGCACACCTCGTCTAGCGATAAACTCTGGATAGCTTTATTTTTTCGAATTATGGTGAGGGAGTCATTTATAAAAATGTAATTGCAAACAAATGAATCGTTAAATTTAAATAGATAATAAATACCTTTACAGCATATAGGAATCATGAAAAGCACAAGAAAAGCTAAGAATACTGCTTCCCAAGAAACCGGCCGCTGGGGAATTAAATAAGCAATGAAAAGAAAAGCGCCTAGTAATGCAATCATAATTACACCACCAAAGTACTTTAAGAAGTACCCAAATATTCCATATGAATACTCGATTCTCACAATTCCCTCCTACGCATACGCAATGGCTTTGCGGCGCACCGGAGCGCCAGCGTAGGTGCGTCCGACAGTCACTTGTTAATGGCCGGTTACCCGGCAGTTTATCCCTGGCACCCAAACCCGAATGCCCTCTGCAATGCAGCTTGCACCCAGCCTAGCCCATGGCGAAAAGAACCAGAACACGAAACCTAATGATTTTGCAGTGTTTTGCGGGGAGATGAGTTGGACGATGGTAAACATTTAAAAGCAACTCCCTGCTTTACTGACTGAATCCTTACGAGGCCTTGGCCATTAACGCCAAGCACAGCGGCGTGAGTTTACGAGCGTCCGGCGGCCAACGGCCGCATACTGCTGCGCCTTGTTACGAGTGATACTCCATGATGAGCTCAGGGTGCCCGGTATGCTCATCGATTTGCTCTCCAAGTACAGTGAATCCGTGTTTCTCATAGAACTTGATGCTAGGAGTATTTTCTTTGTAAACAGTGAGCTGCAACTTCTCTCGCCGGTTCTTCGCATCATCAATCAGGACTGAGCCCAACCCTTGGCCCTGTGATTTTGGTGTAACAAAGATCGCAGCGAGATTACTCTCATAGAGGCTATAGAACCCTGCAACTTCTCCCTGGGCTTCATACACAAGCGTCTCCGATGCCGGGATGTATACATCACGCATCTCGCTAATCTTCGTCTTCCAAAATGCAGATTCGATGAAATCATGGGCTTTAATCGATGCAGATAGCCAGATTGCCAAGATTTGATCAATATCGGCTTCCCGATAATCGCGAATCATTTGTTTACTCCCTAGTACTCGTAACAGCTAATTATACGAACGAGTTCGCATATCACTCATTCGCAAAACTCCATTCAAACATACTCAAAAGAAAAAGGTTTTATCAATAAAAACAGAATCTTGAGCATCAACCGCCAAGACTAGCGCCGGAGTTATACGCCCTCGCTCGGGTCGTTCGCGCTCTCGCTATGGGCGTATAACTCCGCCGTTCTTGCTCTTACTTTCAAACCTTATCAGATAGTTACAGCTATTTCTCATATGCCTTCTGGAGTTTTGCGAATGCGTTCGTATAACTCCGCTACGCCTAACGCTTTGACCTCAGTCGCAACCGGTATTCTTTGCTACATTCAGCTTTCAGCCATGGAGGTGCGGCTGTGCCTAAATCACCTTTCTGCAACCGGTTCGCACCGAAATTAGAGCCAAGCAGTACAGCTATCGAACCGAGAAAACCTATATCAGCCGGGTTCGCCAGTTCATTCTGTTTAATGACAGAAAGAGCGCCTCGGGGTGATAGGCAAACGCGCGGTTTAAGAGTTATCCCGTAAATCTGTGGATAACTTTGTGAAAAGGCGCGGGACAAGCCAGTTCAGGCCAGTTAAAACGGGCGTTCGACAAATATGACCGTTAACTGACCAGATTATTTACTGCTCAATCACATCCCGCGCTGAGCTACCCTTTTCAGCAGCCGTTACTCTGCAGCCATTGGTCGATTTGGCCCTTGTTCATGGCGCCACTTTGGCGAGCGAGCTCGCGGCCATTGCGGAACAAAATCAACGTAGGGATGCTGCGGATACTGTATTGCCCTGCCGGGCCGGGGTGCTCTTCCGTACTAAGCTTGGCAAAACGCACTTTGCCTTTCCAGCCACGCGCTGCCTGCTCAAACTGCGGCGCCATCATTTTGCAGGGGCCGCACCAGCTCGCCCAGAAATCCACCAGCACCGGCAAGTCGCTGCGGCCCGTGTGGGCTGCAAAGTTTTGCCCTGTAAGCTCAAGTACGCCCTCAGGCCACAATGGCTGTTTACAAGCACCGCAATGACCGCCCGATGCTAAACGGTCTGCAGGCACACGGTTAACCTTGTCACAGTGTGGACAAACCACATGTTTGAGATCGTCACTCATGCATCCACCTCACAATACACAAAGTTGATAGCGCTAGAAGCTGGACAGTTCATCTTGCAGGTCTTTTTTCAGCTCGCTCGCTTCGGTTATCCACAAGGTTTTGTCTGCACCCGGAAATACCCCCACCAACAACCCGTCTTTCGATAAACCCGACACCCACTTTTTGAAGAAGTCTGGCAGCGAAATGCTTTTCGGAGTCAGGTCGTCAGCTCCCTTGGCATATTCAGCCGCGAACTCCGAGCTGGGCCAAACCGGAAGGTGGGCCACGCCATCGTCTTCTGAAACAATGGATAGGAAGCGGCTATCGGAATTAACAAGGATCCAGATCTCCCGTTCTTCCAGAACAGCGCTTAGAAAGTAGTCGTATCTCTCTTCGCCATCCATTTCGAGTACGCTGGTTAACTGCTCATCACTCATAGTCTGGTTCTCTGTTTTATAAATTTAGCTTACGGAGCCTGAGTACTGGAACGCTGCGCTTTTCGGTACATCCATGCAAGGCCTAGCAGGGCGAGCCCCAACCCCATAAAGGCCGCAACGCGCCACAAACCTTGCAAGCCAGCCATATCGATAAGGAAAATTTTACCAATTACAATCCCCAACAAAGCCATGCCAGCCTTATACAAGATAATATGGGCACTCTTCGTGGAATAAACAGTGGAGTACAGAATTGCCACAATGGCGTAGACCATGCCGACTACGGAATAGGTATACAGCTCCCCCTCTGTTACGCCATGCCAAAGTTCGATATCGCTACCTTGCCAGAGCTGGCGAATTTGCAGAGCAGTGAATAGAAGAAACCCTGCCCCAGCCACACACATTGACCAGAGCTTGGGCGCAATCCGCGGGAACCGGCTGATAACAAGGGCCAAAAGTACCGGGCCACCAAAAGCAGGCAAGAGCATATTGAAGATGGGCGTGCTGCCAATGAAGCCGCCGCTCCACCACGGGTTATGCAAAGTGAGTAGCGTTAGATAGCTAACAACGGAAAGGGCCAGCAGAACCCATGAGAACAATCTGTAAAGCCAAGCCAATGACTGACTGGATTTTGCCCGGACCGCGTAAGTCACACTGAGCGCACCCCAAAGCAGGGTGTTCATGGTTGCTTCGGTCGGGCTGTACTCGTGAGCAAATATATCGCCATCGTACAACCAGTAACGCAGCTCTGCGCCCAGAAACAACACCAGCAAGTGCAGAGTGGCGCCTTCCAGCCAGGGGCGAATAGAATGGCCTTTCTCCGCAAGCCTTGTAGCCACAGCTGCCAGCAAAGTAGCGCCACCATAAGTCCAAAGCGACCAATGCACACTGGCATCATACCCCTGCAACCAGGGGTTGAAGGTAAGCCTTGCAACAACCAGAGCTAACACGCCTTTTAACATCAGGTACAGCTCAGGCATCTGATACCGTCTGGCCAGCCAAGTAAGGCTAACGAACTGAACCGATAAGGCCAGAGTGAGTGATGCCTCACGGAAGGCCATCACGGTCGCTAGTGAGTAACTTACGTGCGCTGCCATCAAGGCCCACACCACGCCGTTCCCATAACGGGCCTGCCCTTCCATCCGCCAGGCCAGAACGCCGTATACTGCGCCAAGCACCAAGGTGGCAACCGCCCATACAACCGATGTTTCGCCATAGCCTTGCAGCAACAACCAGCCAAGCACCAGCCATACCAGCGGCGAAAGCAGGGTCAACGAGGCCCAGCGTCGCTGGTCGGCATAGCGCCCCCAAAGCCAGAGGCCCAAACCAGTGGTGGTGATGGCGGCAGCAATCAGATAGCTGACAAAGCCAGCTTGCTGTGCCATGGGAATCTGCATCAGATAAAACAGATCGCCATCCATTCGACCCATATACAACAGCCAACCCGCAGCACTGGCTAACACGGCACCCCACGGCAAAAACCACAGCGTACTCCGGCTCTGAGGAATCAAATTTGCGGCAGGCAGAATAAGCAGCCAGCTCCAAAACGCCGGGTTATCACCAGATTGATGTGCAATCGAAATGCCCCAGATCGCCAATAGCGGCAGAAGTGCCTCGCGCAAACGTGAAGGGGCTGCCTGCTCTTGTCCCGGCAAAAACGCAAAAACAATAAACAAAGCGGTCAGATACACAGCCGTCGCCAGTTCAGTAGGTGCTGCAGCCACAGTGGCTGCCCACCAAAGCAAGGCCCCGGCCAGCGTGGCATACCAAAGCCAATCACGGAAAACGTAACGCATTAATAGCAACGAACTGATCGTAATCAGGAAGCTGTACGAGAGCACAAAGGCGACGCTGCCGTCCTCCCCACCTATAAGTAGAGGCACAATATAGGCGCCACTCAGCCCCATAATGGCCAGCAATGGGCCATGCACAAGTGCCAACGCCATGGTGGCCAAGGAGACAACCGCAAGCAGGATTAACCCGACAACCGGGCTGATTAACTGGTAATGGTGAACACCGGCGAGCAATGCGGCGTATAGCGTAATACTGCCCCCACCCGCCAAGGCGGCAAACACCTGATCTGTACTCACGTGCCGCCTGCGTAGATATTCCGCGCCAGAGTGCAGGGCAACGCCCGTAATTAGGGCAAGCAACAGTTGCTGCACAGGGCCAATCAGCCCGGCGTTAATGGAATGGCTAACCATAAAAATGCCAGCGAGCGCGACACTTAGGCCACCTAGCCAAACCATCCAGTTTTCTTTTAGGGCGGCCACCACAGGAGAAGACTCACGAGGCGCAACTGGGGTATGCGGCGTTGGTTCTGGTGTTTTTTCGGGTTCTGGCTCCTCAGGCTGACTCACTATCACTTCGGCTGGCTCAACAAAAACCGACGTCTGAGTGTCTTGCTCTTGGGCGCCTGAAGCCTGCCCTTGTTTAACATGCGAACGCAATTCGTTCAGCTCAAGGCCCAGCGAAGCAACCTCGGCCTTCAACGCATCGATACGAGCGTCTTGCTCATTCCGCTTTAGGAAAGCCAGAAGGCCTAGAGCAGAGCCCACAGGTATGGACAGTGCAAGTCCAACGCCAAGCAAAATAAGTATCGCTTCCAAATCCCTTTACCTTTTTTAAGAATCCCATCCGGTGTAATTCGAGCCGATAGCGCAGCTTGGCAGTCTAGCTTTTTCGGAGCAATAGCTCACCCAAAAAGGACACTACCCAAAAGCCGCACTTTACGTTAAGGTCAACATCGACCAATAAGACTCGGTTTTACCCAAACCGGAAAAATTGGCAGAAGGAGTCCGTTGCAACACCGGCAGGGTTGCATATTGCGTTCTATACTCTGGAAAAACACCGGCAGATAGGACAAAGCTCCACAATTTAACGAGGCCCTCACAAGGGGCATTCTGTTCCTCAAGCCATCACCCCAGGACGAGGATTATGACAACAACAAAATCCAAAACCGTTTATACCCCTGTTTTTACGGACGGTGCGGAATACCGCATACCGACCTTCAAACTTCTCAAGCAGGACGGCTCCCTCTACAAAGGCGGCAAAGCTCCTGACATTGATAAAGAAAAGGCTCTGCGAATTTACCACGCCATGGTTACCACCCGCGTGTTGGACGAGCGTATGCTGGGTGCTCAGCGCCAAGGCCGCCTCAGCTTCTACATGCAGTGCACCGGCGAAGAAGCTGCCATTATTGGTAGTACCGCAGCGCTCGACGATGCGGACATGATTATGGCGCAGTACCGTGAGCAAGGCGCGCTGGCCTATCGTGGCTTTACCATTGACGAGTTCATGAACCAGTTGTTCGGCAACGAGAAAGACTACGGCAAGGGCCGCCAGATGCCGGTTCACTATGGCTCCAGCAAGCTCAACTACATGACCATCTCATCTCCTCTGGCCACCCAGATTCCACAGGCTACCGGCTACGCCTATGGCCAAAAAATGGCCGGGGATGGGCATTGCACCATTGTCTACTTCGGTGAAGGCGCCGCTTCGGAAGGCGACTTCCACGCCGGCCTAAACATGGCCGCTGTACACCGCGTCCCCGCTATTTTCTTCTGTCGCAACAATGGCTATGCCATTTCCACCCCTGCTGACGAACAGTTTGCCGCCGATGGCATAGCGCCCCGGGGCTTTGGCTACAAAATGGACACTATTCGCGTAGACGGCAACGATATTCTGGCCGTTTATCAAGCCACTCAAGCCGCCCGCAAACTTGCCGTTGAAGAGAACCGCCCGGTTTTGATCGAAGCCATGTCTTACCGGTTGGCAGCCCATTCGTCATCGGATGACCCTTCGGGTTATCGCAGCAAAGACGAAGAAGCTGTGTGGCGCGAAAAAGACCCCATTCTGCGCATGCAAAACTGGCTCACCAAGAAAAAATGGTGGAGCGAGGGTGAAGAGAAAGAGCTGCAGGAACGCCTGCGCCGCGAAGTGCTCGAAACCATGAAACGGGCCCAGAAACTGCCACCGCCCCCACTGGAAACTCTGGTAACGGATGTTTACGACGAAGTGCCCCCGCTGCTGAACGCGCAGTTTGAAAAATTAAAGGCACACATTCGCAAATATCCCGATGAGTACCCCAAGTCGGCCATTCACGTTCAGGGAGGGGCATAACATGGCCAAGATGAACATGCTGCAAGCCATCAACGACGCCCTTGATCTGGCGATGGCTGCTAACGACAAAGTTTTGTGTTTTGGTGAAGATGTGGGCGTTTTTGGGGGCGTATTCCGCGCCACCAGCAACCTGCAACAAAAGTACGGCAAAGACCGCTGTTTCAACACGCCTCTGGTGGAACAAGGCATTATCGGTTTCGCTAACGGTCTGGCGGCCCAAGGCTCGTTCCCGGTCGCCGAAATTCAGTTTGCCGATTACATATTCCCCGCCTTCGACCAGATTGTTAACGAGTCTGCAAAGTTCCGGTACCGCTCGGGCAACCTGTTCAATGTGGGCAACCTGACGATCCGAACACCCTACGGCGGCGGCATAGCCGGTGGTTTGTATCACTCTCAGTCACCTGAAGCCTACTTCGCCCACACCCCCGGCTTGAAGATTGTGGTGCCACGCAACCCGCATCAGGCGAAAGGGCTGCTGCTGGCCTCCATCAACGACCCCAACCCCACCCTGTTCTTCGAGCCAAAGCGTCTGTACCGGGCTTCTGTTGGCGAAGTGCCTGAGGGTGAGTATCAACTGCCTCTGGGCGAAGCCGAGGTCCTCAAAGAAGGCACCGATGTAACGGTGCTGGGCTGGGGCGCGCAAATGGAAGTTATCGATAAAGCCGTCGAAATGGCCGAAAAAGAAGGCTTCTCCTGCGAAGTCATTGATCTGCGCACCATCCTGCCCTGGGATGTGGAAACCGTCGCTGAATCCGTACTTAAAACCGGGCGTTTGGTCATCACCCACGAAGCGCCCCTTACGGGAGGCTTTGCTGGCGAGATAGCCGCAACGATTCAGGAACGTTGTTTCCTCTATCTGGAATCGCCTATCGCACGGGTTACCGGGATGGATACCCCCTTCCCGCTGGTGCTTGAGAAAGAGCACTTCCCCAACCACCTGAAGGTCTATGAGGCCATTCGGGAAAGCGTCGAATTCTAAGCAGATATCCGGACAGGAGAACAATGATGAGCGATTTTATACTGCCCGATATCGGCGAAGGTATCGTGGAATGTGAACTGGTTAAATGGCTGGTGAGTGAAGGTGACCTGATCGAAGAGGATCAGCCCGTTGCAGAAGTGATGACCGACAAAGCGCTGGTGGAAATTCCAGCGCCCTATAAGGGCCGGGTTACCAAGCTGTACTGGAAAGAAGGCGACATAGCCAAAGTACACGCGCCGTTGTTTGAGTTGGTGGATGAGAGCGGTGAAAACTCGGATGGCCAGGCCAGCGCCGAAAGTAAAAGCGACGAGCCCGAGAAGGACCGCGAGTCTGGGAGCAGCCCTGAGCCGAAAAACAGCCCTGAGCCAAAACCCAGCCCAGAGTCTGCAGAGACACCTGCTACCATTCCCACAGCACGCCAAGACGGACAACGAATTCCCGCCAGCCCTGCGGTACGCCGCTTGGTGCGCGAGAATGAGCTGACGCTGTCGGATATCGAAGGCTCTGGCAAAGACGGCCGCGTGCTCAAAGCCGATGTCTTATCACACCTTGAGCAACCAGCCGCCGGGGCTTCATCAGCCTCAACAAGCAAGCCACAAAGACCGGAACAAAGCCAAGAGGTTCGCGTAGAACCCATCAAGGGTATGCAGGCTGTGATGGCCAAGCGCATGGTGGCGTCTGCATCCACCATTCCGCACTTCAACTTCAGCGAAGACATTGATGTGACGGAATTGTTGAACCTGCGCCAGCAGCTAAAACCGGAAGCCGAAGCCCGCGGCTCTCGGCTAACCTTGATGCCTTTTATTATGAAAGCCATCGCTCTCGCCGTGCGTGAGTACCCAATACTCAACAGCCAGATTAACGAGGATGTTACCGAAATCCATTACCAGCCGAGTTGTAACGTTGGGATGGCGGTAGACAGCAAAATCGGGCTACTCGTACCCAATGTTAAAAACGTAGGCCAGCTAACCTTGCTGGAAATTGCCGACGAGGTTACCCGCCTGACAGAAGCCGCACGGGAAGGTCGGGTCAGTCAGGCAGATCTCAAAGGCGGCACCATCACCATTTCCAACATTGGCGCATTGGGCGGCACCTATGCTTCGCCCATTATCAATGCGCCGG
This sequence comes from Marinobacter sp. 1-4A, assembly GCF_016597725.1. Lineage (GTDB taxonomy): Bacteria > Pseudomonadota > Gammaproteobacteria > Pseudomonadales > Oleiphilaceae > Marinobacter. Next base: position 116,659 of record NZ_VCGY01000010.1, on the reverse strand, counting down.
AAGTGGCGATCGTGGCCTTGGGGCGCACACAGAAGCTGCCGCGCTTTGATGCCAACGGTCAAGTGGTGGAGCGTTCCATCATGACTATCAGCTGGGCGGGAGATCATCGCATTATTGATGGCGGCACCATCGCTCGCTTCAATAACCTGTGGAAGAGCTACTTGGAATCACCGCAAACCATGCTTCTCCACATGGGCTAACCAGTATGGCGCCACCGGATTCATCATCGCCGCGACAGGCACAGCTGCAGCAGTTCTACATCCCGGAAGAGCAGTCCATTTACCTGCTCAGCCACGACGATGCGAGAAAGCTGAAAGATTGGGTTGAGCTATGCACAACCCAACTCAGGCAGATGGGCTACGCCGATGTTGCGATGATTGGCAAAGGCGCCTTTGGTTTTGTCTTTGCCGGTCGGCTGCCACTGGAGGGTGCGCGGGATCTTGAGCATGTATTCAAGTTCACCCGCATCACCCTGCCCCAGCATCTGCATGACCGGCTGGAAGACGAAGCCTATATTCTGGAGCAGGTAGAGCACCCTCGGGTACCTGCTCTGGTTGCCTACCACCGCGCAGGCAGCCAACCGATTCTGGTTATGGAGCGCGCACCCGGCTTTAATCTGGAGGAAGTCTCGTTGCGGGAGGGACGCCTGAGCCCACGCCTGATTATACGTATCGCCGACCAGTTGGCCGATATACTGCGTAATCTGCGACGCGAAACCGATAACGGACGTCGCCCGATTGTGCACGGGGATATCAAACCGTCCAATCTGGTGTTTGATGCTGAAACCGAAAACATCGCCCTGATCGACTGGGGTTCTTCAGTCTTTGCTCAACTGGACGCTAACCAACAGTTCCTTAGCCCCAGCGTGATGGAGCTGATGTCCGACAACCTGCAACAAACCAACGCTCGCCTGGGCGATGTGTACTTTATTGGTGAGGAGCAGCTTTACGGAGGGCTCTCATCGCCACGATTTGACGAACAAGGTGCGGCGGCCACTCTTTACGCGTTGGCGTCCGGGCAATCCTGCCGTTTCGGTCATCTGGCCATTCCTGCAACGTCGCTCGGCTTGCCCATGGAGTTTGCACGCATGCTAGACGGCATGCTGGATCCTGACCCTGCCCTGCGCATGCGAGCCGGTGATCATTACCTGAAAGAAATGCCGCGCATGGGGCGCACAGTGATGATCGACCTGCCGGAACCACCTCCTCCACAACTGGTGCCCATCTGGTTGCGAATCTCGAATCGTGAAATCGACACTGTTGTTTACAGCTCCCGAAAAGCGTTTTTGCGGCAGGAAGGCGCCGACGAGTCTCTGAATGATGTCAACGACGTGCAGCTCGACCGCTACTACAAAAACTTCATGCAGGGCATGGGGGACACTGAAAAAGCCTTTCTGGCTGCAGTGAGTCGGTTGGGCAGATACCCGGTAGAAGGCGGCCTTGCTGTGCGCTGGGAACCTGACGGTGTTTATGTGGACACCTCTTTAAATCTACATGATCCCGAACTCCGAACCGCCTTCACCACGGCTGTGAATAACATGGTTCACTTGGCTCAGGCAATCTACCGGCAGGGCATATTCAAAAGCTGCCTTTTCAATGCCCGGGACACTCTGCACATCGAACGAGACGAACAAGATCAACCATTCGTAGCGCCACCGGAAATGCGGCTGCCCTATCAAGTGAGCTCCGCACCGGAAGTAGAGGATCGCTCACGAGTGCATTCCTACTTTGAAGACGGGCCAGACCCGGAGGAATTCTTGGTGCTGCCGCAACCCATCATCAAATCCCTCGAAGCGCTCAACAGTATCCGCCACACCGGGATGATTATTTTCGAGGCTTTACCTCTTCACCTAAAAATACACAGCCAATACAGACTGCTGGACCCCGAGAAAGAAGATGAATTCCGCCAGCGGTTGGATGAAATTCTGGCGGCCGTAGATCAGATCACCGGGCTGGGCGTATCCGGCTTTATGAAAATGCCTTACAAAGACGCCCGCTTTTTCCCTTACATTGAACGGCTGCCAGAGCGCTACTACCCGAGAAATCCCCGGTTAGAAGCAGCAGAGACTCCCTAGATTTTATCCGCTTCGCAAATACTGCGGATTGGCTTAGAATGCGCCGCCATCCTCTCATACCCTTTTCCCCGCTAAATCCGTCAGGTCGCCATGCCCTCTAGCTATTTATATACAGACTTATCCGCTTATTACGACCTGATGTGTGCAGACATTAACTACCACGCGCAAAGTTACGGCGTTCGTAGGCTGCACCAGCTATTTGGCAATGAGGGTAATGCCCACCTAGATCTCGCCTGCGGAACGGGGCCTCACGTGCGCTATTTTATCGATTTCGGGTATCAGAGCAGCGGGCTGGACATAAACCAGCCTATGCTGGAGCAAGCAAAAACCCGGTGTCCGGAAGCGCAATTTACATTAGGGGATATGTGCGATTTTCAGGTTGATGAACCTTTGGATTTGATCACTTGCTTTCTGTATTCCATTCACTACAGTGCCACTATCGAACAACTGAAACAGTGTATTGTCAGCGCACATCGTGCACTCAAGCCTGGCGGCGTGTTTTGCTTCAATTCCGTCGATAAAACCAAAATTGATAACACTCTGGCGGAACGGCACGACCTAACCCGAGAAGATAGCTTTTTCACCTTCCGCTCTGCATGGCATTACTGTGGTGACGGGGAGCAGCAAAGCCTTAAACTCAGTATCACAAAAACCACCGATGGCATCACTCAGTCATGGGACGACGAACATCCTATGGTGGCGGTGAGCTTCGAAGACCTGGCAAGCCTTTTACAACCCTACTTTGATGTCCATATTCTTGAGCACGACTACGAAAAGATCATGCCGTGGGACAAGTCATCCGGAAATGCGATTTTTGTGTGTGTAAAAACACTCACGCCCGGATAAGCGGAGAATCGTCATCGTCGCTTCCTAACCGGCGCACTTCACGTAGCAGCTCATCACCATCCGCAAGCCCCAACTGCAGCACGTTGCGGAAGCTTTGGGTTATGCGAACGGAGTACCCGAGATCGTGCATTAACGAGCTGGCCTGCAGGTTGTTCAGCTCGCCTTTGCGCACATCGCTGAAGATTTGGTGTCGGAAGCCGGAATCAAACTTTACAGCTTCGCTGTCTACCCAGTCCAAACGGTTGCGCCACGCGTCGTCTGGCACTTCCAGCCTACTGACTTCACGCACTTGTCTTAGCACCCACAGCAGGTGACGGCGTAGTTCCATGTAGTGCTCATGGGCAAGCGAGCGTTCATCCCGTAGATAACGTCCCAGATTTTTCTGCAGCGCTTTTGCGTCTTTCACTGCGTCCACCAACTGTAATGCCGCCATCTGGCAGGTCATCCAAAATTGCTGGTGGTCCTCATCCTTGGTGGTGTCCAGACGGCTCATAAAACCCAAGAGGTCGGAATACACAACTTTGATATGGCGCCGATATAAATCCTCTGTATCCAAGCCTTCGGTATCATCGGGTCTCGCATTCAGCCGTGCTTCATCCACCTCTCGCGAAATCAGCTGCTCGACTGGCTGATAAAGCGCATGGCAAATCACCTCAAGGCTCAACCGACCAAGGTGTTGCAACTCCTGAACCACCGCCCGGGAAGCCGTGTCGACGGAGGCCAGCGCCGCCTCGTTTAGGTATCGCGCGTGGCTCTCGGGCAACACTCGCTGTTCCACAAGGTTGCGAGGGCCGGTGGTTGCGTCTGTGATTAATACAGCTGGCTCTGTGCGATCTGGCAACACCCGGCGCAACCCCCGCTCCAGCTGTGTCTGCCAAGGCCAGAACAGCAGCACACCAATTCCGTTGAATAGGGTTTGGAACATGGCCAGTTGCAACAGCGTGTTATCGCCTGCACCAAACACGCTCATCAGGGCCTGAGAAACCCAAGTAAGGGGCGACAGCAACAAGAAGGTAACTAGCCCCGTAAGAATGTTGAATAATGCATGCACAAGCGCCAACCGCTGCCCACTGCGATTACCGCCCAGCCAACCAACGAATGCCGTGGTTACACTGCTACCTATATTGCCGCCAATGGCAATGGCAATACCCTGCCAAAGCTCTATCTGGCCGCCAGCCAACGCGGCCAAAACTAACATCAAGGTGGCGTGACTAGACTGCAGAATCGCTGTTAAAACCAGACCAACTGCAACAAAACTGAGCTGGACCATGAAGCTGCTATCCATAGGCCCGGCCAGATCAATCACACTACCAAACTCGGTGAAGCCGCTTTTTATTTGATCGATGCCCAAAAATATAAAAGCGATGCCCAGCACAATACGGCCAAAAGCCTTGCCCTTTGGAGAGTTGAAACCGGCAAGAACACCGAACACAAGTAACGGCAGGGCCAGTGGGCTCAGGCTAAAATTCTGGCCGGCGGCCGCAAGTAACCAGATGCCTCCACTGGTGCCCAGGTTGATGCCCAATAGAATTGAGATACCACCTGCTAAATGAATCAACCCGGTGCTGATAAATGCAATGGTCAACAAAGACATCAGGGTGGTTGATTGCAGAATCATGGTGCCGCCTACACCAAACATCAGCCCTTTCAGTGGCGTTGCTGTGCTGCGCTCCAACAATTGCTCAAGCCGACTTCCTGCAAGCTCTTTCAAGCCTTCTTCAAGGCATTGCATCCCAAACAGGAACAAAGCCAAGCCCGCACACAGCTGCAACCACCCTGCGCTGTACCAGAAACTGACCGACAATACCGCCAGTGCCAGCACTGGCAGAACAAACGATTTCATTCTAGCCATTTACGCAGAACCCGAAATTGATGCCATCGTGGCCGCAGTTGGGTAACGATAGCGGAAACGGAACAAATCCAACTTTCTCAGTTCGCGCTAGACTGGTGGTTATGAATAATCGATCCGCACGGGTGACCATTTGAAAAAGCTACTCCTGATTTGTGCAGCCGCCCTTCTGTTAGCAGCTGTTTTTAGCACTATAGCCCAGCCGGTCCCTATTGAGCACAAGCTGATTAACATTCACGCCCGTGATGTGCTCGGTGACTTCCCGGACATAGAGCAAGAGTCCGTCGAGATTCAAGCGATACTGCTCGATATGTCGGATGACCCCTTGCTGCTACTGAAAGCGCAAGCTGCGTTTATGCGCTTCCCAAACATGGCTAGAGCGCTGTTTCCGCTTTACGCTTCCGAGCCCGAGTTTCAGGATATTCTGCGGCGCTATGGCGAGGAGGTTTTGCCGCCCATTCAGCATTTCGTAAACCAGCCTATTAGCACTATTGAGTGGATGAACACGGCTTCTCGTAAGTATCAAGCCGCCAAACGTTTTCTTACCGGCCTCCCGGAGGCATCTGAGCCAGACAACAAACAACCCAACGAACGCAGCAACCTGTCACCGGAAGAGCGAGGCTGGTACGCAGTCAATTTTATTCAAAGCGAAGGCCACGATTTTCTGGGTCAGTTTGTTGTGGACAGCCAGGGCACAACCCAATGGATTGGAACAGAACGGGTACTAGAAGGGTTAAACCAGTTTTTCGCCAGCGGCATTCGTGATTTGGAACGCAACTACCGCTCTGGAAAAGAGGTTACCGCAGGCGATATTGGCTGGGCCTCGGTGGATATCTTAGTCTTTGCCAGTGCAGTGAAAGTGCTTCAGGTAGGGCGGGCCACTGCAGTTGCCACCAAGGGTGCAAGCCGGGGTACTCGCTCCGCTGCCCTGGCTGCGAGGGTGACCCGCAGCGGAAAACTGGCTCTGCGCAGCGCCCGATACGCCAAGTGGCCCTTGTTTATTGGCGCAGGCTACCTTGTTGTTACCCACCCAAGCCTTATCAATGACTTATTTGCCGGCGTGGCAGAGGTGCTTGGCTACCCAGTAGCCGCCGTTCAATTTTTGGGGTGGCTGCTATTGCTTATCCCTGTACTGTACATCGGCAGTTGGCTGTTGTGGCTACTGGCCCCGCTATTGATGGCGTTACTCCACGCCTTAAGTCATCTTGTGGCAACCCTGAGCGGCAGGCGGCATCGGCATTCCGGATACGGTAAGCTATAGCGCATACATAACACCCTACTATCCGGAACCGCTGACAATGGCACTGCCCTACTTTCTTGGCTGCCCTCAATGGCAACACCCAGCATGGGGTAACCTGCTACCACCGGGCGAAAGCCCGCTGGGCCGTTACAGCCAGGTGTTTAACTGTGTTGAAGGCAACACAACGTTTTATGCGACACCCAGCCAGGAACAGTGCCGGCAATGGCGTGCGCAGGTGCCAGACAATTTTCGCTTTCTACTAAAATTCCCTCGTCAGATTACTCACGACCGCCTACTGTCTGGCGTGGACGCAAGCGTGCGCGACTTTCTGGACATTGTTGCCCCCTTGAAAGACGTGCTCGGCCCATTCCTCCTGCAACTCCCTGCGGCATTTGGACCAAGGCACCTGAACAACCTATGGGACTTTATCGACGCCCTGCCAGCACCACTGGAATGTGCAGTTGAGGTACGCCACAAGGCTTTTTTCAGCAAAGGGGATGTTGAAAAAGCACTAAACCGTGGCCTTCGTGAGCGCAGAGTCGCACGGGTATGCATGGATACACGTGCTTTATTTTCGGCGTTGCCAGATGCGACGCCAGATAAAGACATCACTATTGAAGCACAGCGCAAAAAGCCAAGAGTGCCGGTGCACTTGCTTCCCGGTGATGCAGCCCCGGTTATCCGCTACATTGGGCACCCAGATCTAGAAAGTAACCGCCGCTATCTGGCACCTTGGGTTGAACGCATTGCCACTTGGGTTGAAGAAGGTCGGCGGCCCTATTTCTTTTTACACATGCCGGACATAGGTGATGCGCTCGCACTGACCGAGCTCTGGACGAGGCTTATCAGGGAGCGGGTGGACGGGTTGGAAGCACTAAGCTTTAGCGAAAAACAGCCCCAAATGGGACTGTTCTAAAACTGCGTTCCAAACCGGATAGCTTATTTGGATGCCCTGGCAAGACGGAACAACATTTCCGGCGACAAACGCTTAACCCAAAGCGCCGCCATTTCCTTGCCTTTACCCACCGGGATCTCACGTTTTTTGCTGTTCAAAGCCTTCACCACCACGTCTGCACACTCACTCACATCCATTCCGCCTGCGATATTTTCATCTTCTTCGCCGAAAGTCTGGCCATCACCTGTTAGCGCATTCCGGGAGATATCCGTGCGAATAAAGCCGGGCACGATGGTTGATACATGCACTCCCTGCCCTTCCACTTCGGTGCGCAAAGCATCGAAGAAGCCCATAACCGCATGCTTGGCGGCGCAGTAGCCGGTACGTGTTGGTGCGCCGACCTTGCCCGCTACGCTGGCGGTTACGGCAATATGACCAGTACCCCGCTCAAGCATGTGGGGCAGAACAGCTTTGGTCAGGGCAATCTGTCCCATCACATCCACCTCCATCAATTGGCGGTAGACCGACATATCTGTATCCACACACAAGGACCGCTGGGAGAGACCGGCGTTGTTGATCAACAAATCAATTCCACCGAACTGGTCGAGCACTGTCTGTACTGCACCCGGCAAAGCCTCCCAATCTGTAACGTCCAGAGGCAAAACCAGCACCTGATCCGCGCTGAGGCCCTTATTGCGGCAACGCTCGGCTACACGCTCCAGTTCACTTTGCCTGCGGGCGGAAAGAACAAGGCGGGCACCCTCCTGAGCAAAACGGGCGGCCAAGGCTTCGCCAATACCTGCGGATGCGCCGGTTATCCAGATAGTTCTATCAGTCATTACCAATTACTCCAGAAAGGTGAACTAAAGGCTAAATCGAACATTTATTAGCCTAACGGATACGCCCGTCAACACGCCCCCCCATAAAGGGAGTTGCTGCCCTACGCATTCAGTGCCAAGATTTCTTTCGTTTTTCAAAAATGATCGCTGAGGAAACTTATGACACTTCACCTAGAACTCGCACCCCTTATTAGCTTGGGCGCAGGCATTGGCATTCTGGTATTCCCGCGCTTGCTCAACTATATCGTTGCAGGCTACCTGATTACCCTTGGTGTTTTAGGGCTGCTCGGGCACTCACTATAACCTATCGCTTTCGTCGACAGGGTTCGAGCGCACGCCCCCTGTAGGAGATATCTCACAAGCCAGTGAGTCAATCTCCGGTATCCCACAAATTCGCTCCCGCTAGAATAGGTGGTGTCAGGGATGACAAGCCAGCACGGAATGTTGGCACAGGGATGACTGCTCTACGGAACCGGAGCTATCAAAGGGATTTGGAGCAGCCCGAAGGATATGGGCTTTCAAGGATGATCAAGGATGAAGCGCTTAGGAAGAGTGCAGCCTAAAGGAATAGGCGGGGGTTCACGGAACACAGGACTACATGGAGTGTAGTCCTTGCCCGTGCACTGTTTTTTCAGCGTTATTCTGCCAATTCCCTTCGCACTTTTTCTCTCCCGAAAAACCTGAGCAACCTATTCCTGCTGTATTGCACCCTGACTCATAGCCATAACGATGCACGTTAGACTCAGGAGTCACTTACATGAAGCACACATCTTTTTTCGCCACACTCGTATTACTGTTCACCTTGGCAAGTGGGTTTGCCTTTGCAGAGCAACCAACTATCAATATCAACAGCGCAGATGCAGCAACTTTGGCAAGCCTTGATGGTATTGGCAGCAGCAAAGCAGAGGCCATCATTGCTTATCGCAAAGCCAACGGCCCTTTCAAAACGCCAGAGGGGCTGGCCAATGTGAAAGGTATAGGCGCTCGCACGGTTGAGAAAAACGCTGAGCGTTTAACTGTGAAGTAACTTGCGAGATTAATACTTTAAAGCCCAAGGGACGGCGGCTTGCGGCCGCCGGTCTTTCAGACCTATTCGCAAACTCGCCTCCACCCTACTGTAGGCCGACCAACGGTGATGCATCTAACATTCTATGAAAGCAACTAATCGACACCGGCGCATCCGTATGATCAGCTGTTTTTGCGCTGTTTCTCCAGCATATTCGGCTGCAGAATTTCAATCCAGTAACCATCTGGATCCTTAATAAACGCCAAGCCTTTCATTTTGCCGTCATCCGGCTTCTTTACGAACTCAATGTCTAATTTCTCAAAACGCTCGCAGGCGGTGTACACATCGGGTACCGCTATCCCGATATGACCAAAACCTTGAGGCTCATCGTTACCATTGTGGTAAGCGAAGTCATCGTCGTTTTCTGTACCCCAGTTATGAGTCAGTTCCAACATGGCTTCACGCCCAAAGGTGTAGGTGGTTCGGTGCGCATCGTCTGTTGGCACATACCCGGCTTGCCGGTCATCAAGGTAGCCAAGAAAATACAACGTAAACTTCATTTCGGGGAAGTCCAGCTTGCGCACCAACCGCATCCCCATTACACGCGTGTAGAAATCCATGGAGCGTTCGGGATCTTTGATTCGCAACATGGTTTGGTTAAATACATAACCTTCCGTTTCTGGAACCGGTTCTTCGTATAGGCCGGGGGCTTGCTCAAAGTGCTTGGGCATGGGATTTCCCTTTTTACATTTCAAATTTAGTGTCTATAGGTGTGGGCGTTGCGGCCAAATTTCAAGGTGCTGATCTACGATGGTCGACTAATGGGCAAGCCGCGGGGGTGTGATAAACTCCACGTATATTCTCCTGCTGAAGCAGGGCCGACCCATGGCCTGCCGGCTCTCAAAACCAGTTCAGAGAACCTTTATGGATTTCAAGGTGCCTAATACCCTGGCGGAACAAATCGCCAATTATCTGGCAGAACGGATTATGACCGGGCAAATTCAGCCAGGTAAGCGCATTCAGGAGGCCACGCTGGCCACTGAACTTAAAGTCAGCCGAGCCTCGGTGAAAGAGGCGCTGTACACTCTTGAGCGCTGGCATTTAGTCGAGATCACGCCGCGCAAAGGTGCTGCCGCATCAAAGCTGGACGCCAACCACGCTTCGGAGCTGTACGACGTTTACATGCATCTGTTGATGATGCTTGCAGCAAGGCTATGTGAGCGCTGGCAGGACAGCGACCGAGAGCGCATGTTGGCAGTGGTAGCCAGCGCGGTGGAGCAAATGCGGAAACCTTCGGCAGATATTACGGCCGTGGTTGAAGCCAGCTTTGAGGTGATGGAGGCGTGCTGCGATTTGGTGGGCAATCCCTACCTCACCGAAGCGCTTTCTAATTTCAAACCGGCGGTGAGTCGCGCTTACTATTTGAGCGCTGAGCGCTATCGCCATGGGCTGGCTGAGACGAGTGATTTTTTCACACGCCTCCCGCAGGCTGTGTTGGCGCGAGATGTCGCGCAAGCCCAAGCTTTAATTGAGGCTTTTGCGGAGCATCAGAAGAGAATGATTCAAAGAGCGTTACCCTCTACCTAAAGTCTGCAAACCAGTCGGCATGCCAATTCAAAACACGCTGTGAATACCTCCCTGTACGCTCGGCTCCGCCATCCATGGCTCCGCACGGTTTTGAATTGGCATGCCGACTGGTTTGCTCAAGCTAGTTTATAGATCCTCAACTGTGACTAAGCTCACAGACACATCGCGATTTCCCACCTATCGTAACAACATGTAACACAACTCTATTTCTGCTGCATTGGTTACGCTGTCCCCTGCGGCCAGAGAGCTTGGTTAAGGCTCTCTACCAACAAAAACAAATAGTCCAAAATCGGGGCCATCATGATTAAGCCGCACACCCTTCGCTGCACGGCACGAACATCAACGCTTTCCCTTTGGGTGCTTGCACTCTCGCTGCCTACCACGGCCATGGCGGAATTCCAGCCGCTGGATGATGGTACGCTTTCAGGGGTAACCGGTCAGGCCGGTGTGACCATTGAGCTGGAAACCAAAATCAATATCGATCGCCTAGCCTGGACAGATGAAGGCACGCTGAGCGTGAACGATATGCGGCTTTCTGGTCATAACGATACGGTTTTGGACAACCTGAAGCTGACCGTTGATATAGCGGGTACCGGTGAGGTACTTGAGCATGGTTTTTCAGAAATTGCCCGGCGAGCAGATGCTGGGCTTCTGAGCACTAGCAATGCGGATGTTGCAGATGCCCTAGCAAAGTATTCCATGGGTAGTGAGTTCGGTAAGCAGTTCAATAGTGGCGATTTGGTTATCCATCTGGGTGCAACCGATTATGGTGACCCAACCAGCCTAACTGACTACCTACAAGCGGTGGATTTCGAGTTAGAGGTTGGCAGTATTACCACCACCGGTTCTGAAGGCTCGGCGACTCTGTTTTCTGATGTGTTGCTGCAAGGTTATGTAGGCCCAACAGACCTGGTCATTCGCAACGCGGGCGGTTCTAGCAAAACCCTTAGCAATGGAAATGTCGTTTCCGGGGCCGAACTGCAGTTGGACACTCACTTCGAAGTCACTGATGGCAGCCTGAACTGGGATGCCGCAGATGTGATCCTGCTGTTCAATTTTGCAGCGGTGGGTATTGAAGGGTTACAAATTCATAACCGCCGGGGCGATGATACTTTGGGCCACTTCGGAATGGCCAGTGCTACGGCAAAACTGTCCCGGGGTACAGGGTCGGTTTCCGGCAAAGAAGGCCTTTCAATTCATGAAGTTGAATTCCGGGCAGACATAGATATGCCCGTGTTCAAAGTAGGCCAGGTCAGCATTGGCAGCGTTCAGTTCACAGACTTCGCCATTACCGATACCACCATGATGGTTTATGGTCACTAGAGTCCTGTAAACTGCCCGTCTCTTTTTGACGGGCAGCTCATGACTGACAACACCGACACCAACTACCAACAACGAACTTCCGCAAAACGCCTTACTCTGTTCAGCCTACTTTTTATCGCGCTGACAGCAGCAGGGCTTTACGCCGTTTACGATCAATTCGCAGGGCGCAGCATCAGTTTTGACTCCAAGCTGATAGCACCACAAACCTTAGCGGCCATTACCTCCCTTTTGCTGGTGTATTTTCTATCAGACGGTTTGCGTTTGCACTTTACGCTGCGGGCGCTCGGTCACCGTTTACCCTTTCCTATCATAGTTCGTCTGGTTTTCATCAATCTGTTCTTTTCCAACGTCACACCCATGGCCACGGGGGGCGGTTTTGCTCAGATCTGGTACCTGCATCGCCATGGTGTCCCGGTAGGTAGCGCAACGGCAGCGACCACCATCAGAACCGTGCTAGCTGTGCTCTTTATCTTTTCTCTCACACCGGTTTTTCTGCTTACGCTGGATACGTTTGATGGCCAGTCGATTGCGGGGGATGTCGGTTCTGCATTGGCTGTCTTTATTCTGCTGTATCTGGGCTTTTTCATTATTCTTCTGTTTCGCACCCGCTGGCTGATTGGACCGCTCGGCGGACTGCTCAGAGCCTTTAACCGCTGGAACCTCATCAGCGATACTCGCCATAAGCACTGGCAGTTCAAAGCCAAACGGGAAATGCTGCGTTTCTCCCACAGCTTCGGGGATTACTTGCGGGGCAGGCCTCTTTTCGTGACCTTGTCTGTTGTTTTCACGGCACTATTCTTACTTAGCCTCTTCAGTTTCCCGGCACTACTGATTTACAGTCTGGGCTATGATGTTGACTACCTTATGTCTCTGGGCCTTTTGGTTGTAACAACATTTATTATGTATTTCTCCCCAACACCCGGCGCTTCCGGCATATCAGAAGGGGTTTTTGGAAGTTTTTTCAATGACATACTGTCTGGCAACCACTTGATTCTGGTTATCGTGAGTTGGCGCCTGATCACTATATATCTCGGCATGGTCATTGGACTGTTCGTGCTGCAAAAAGAGCTGATTCAAAGTCGCAGGAAATCCGGATGATCTTCCGCAACCCGCTAAAGCTGCTTTTCTATCTCTGCCTACTCGTCGTGATATTGCTGGTGGGGTACAAAGCCTATCTGAACTTTTTCATGAAAGACTTCGCGGGCGTGCACACCGAGCAAGTGGAGCAAATCCATCGCAGGATATCTGCCACGGAACCCTTCAGTTTTGCCGTGGTTGGCAACATCAACAACTCGGTCGGTATTTTTGAAGAGCGCATTATTCCGGAGCTAAACGCCTCGGGGATGGATTTTCTGGTTTCAGCAGGCAATGCTGTTAGCGGTGGAGGCGAGGATAAATACCGGGCTCTGTATGGAAGCCTTAGCCATCTGGATATCCCTTACCTACTGACCTTTGGCGCTCACGAATACGACAACTTTGGCAGTTTCCGCTTTTATGACCACTTCGGGCCGCATTTCTACAGCATTCAAGCTGGCAACAGCCGGTTGATCTTTCTGGACAGCACGGGGAAAACGCCTTGGCAGTGGCAAATTCGGTGGCTGGATGACCTACTCAGCCAAGACAACTCAAAAGCCCGAATTCTGTTTATCGGCCACCCCCCACTGAAACCTACAGAAGATGCGCTCTTCGACCAAGCTGAGGATTATCTTAAGCCCACTGAATTCCGCAGCGCGCTCATGAATGTGGTCGAAGCGCACAGCATCGATAGGGTGTTTTCCGCCAATCTATCACTCTACTCAGAGAAGCAGATAGGCAGCACGCGGTTTATCACCACTGGCGGAGCTGGCGGCCTGATTCTGAACAACGACACCAGTTTCTACCATTACGTACAAGTGAACATCAGCCCAGAAGGCGAGGTCAGCCATAAGCTGCAACAGCTTGAAGTTGGCCAGCATCCGATTCTTAAGCGCCTCGAAAGCCTGTGGTTCTTCGTGTACTCGCTGTTTTATACCGGGTATCTCAACTTCATTCTGATTGTGGCTGTGTTTGCGGCCATTGCCATCAGGCTCTATGCCATCATTTTTGTCGGCAAGGATTATTACCCGGACTACAACCTTGATCCCACGCCGTGGCTAGAAAAGCCGTTAAGAGTGGCCATGTTCACCAACAACTACTTACCCTTCATTGGTGGCGTGCCCATCTCCATTGCCCGGCTGAGGCGGGGTCTGGAACAACTTGGCGATAAGCTACTCGTAGTGGCACCGCGCTATAAAGACCAACCTGAAGTTGAAGAGCACGTGCTTCGGGTACCCTCACTGCTCGCCATGGGCGAGAAACGGGAATTCCGGCTGGCCAACATCTTCCTTGGCCGTATTCGTAAGCGGGTGCGTGCATTTCACCCAGACATTATTCACCTGCACCATCCGTTCTGGCTGGGCTCGCTCGGGCTATTCATAGCGCGCCGCCTCAAGGTGCCCGCCCTCTATACCTACCACACCCGGTTGGAGCATTACGCCCATTTTGTGCCGCTGCCGGGCCTGATCTTCCGTAATCTCATTTCTCACGCGCTGATCAAGCGCTTCGCCAACAAGTGCGATGGCGTTATCGTGCCGACCTACTCAACCGAAGAATACCTGCGGATGATCGGCGTAAAAACCCCCACTTTTGTGCAACCGACAGGGATTGAGTACAAACGTTTTCAGTCGGTTTCGGATAGTGAAGTAACCAAGCTGCGGAAGACTCTGAAGCTGAACGAAGAGAAGGTCTTCATCAGCGTATCGCGGTTGTCGAATGAGAAAAACATCGACTTTATGATCGAAGCCATGGCTGCATTACGTTTGGAAACGAATGAGCCCTTTCACTTTTTGATGATCGGTGAAGGCCATCAGAAAGAACGCCTTCAAAACAAGATTCACGAGCTTGATCTTGCAGCTCATATCACGCTTGTGGGTGCTGTGCCGCCTGAAGATATGGCCGTTTGGTACCGTTTGGGAGATGCATTTTTGTTTGCCTCTAAATCCGAAACCCAAGGCATGGTGATTCTGGAGGCTATGGCCGCCGGTTTGCCCGTGGTCGCTGTGCGTTCGAGCGGTATTGACGACGTCGTGCGCCAAGGCTTCAACGGCTTCAAAACACCCGAAAGACAAGACCAATGGTGCATACAGGTAAAGCGGTTACTGGAAGACGACGATCTGAGAGCTACGCTTTCTAAGCAAGCTCTGGCATTTGCCCAAGACTTTTCGGTAGAACAGTTTGCCAGTGACGTTCGCGAGATTTACGCTACCACTCTGGCATTGAATGATAAAAAACTAAGAAAACGGAGAGAAACGTGAGCGGTATTCCTGTGGGAATCAGCACTTGTTTGCTGGGCAAAGAAGTTCGCCATGATGGCGGCCATAAACATTCCCGTTACTGCACCGAGGTGCTGTCTCAACACTTTGATTTTCACGCCATCTGCCCTGAGCTGGAAGCTGGCTTGGGTGTACCTCGCCCTGCTATTCATTTGCGGGAATACCCGGACGGCATGCGGCTAACAGAGACCAAGGGCACGGCCGACCACACCGACGCCATGCAAGCATTTACAACAGGGGTTTTACCGGAACTGGCCCACCTACGTGGGTACATTCTCATGGCAAAATCCCCGAGCTGCGGCATGGAACGCATCAAGGTCCACAGCCCCGAAGGTCAAGTTATACGGCGTGATGGTCAGGGCATGTTTGCCGAGGCTCTTTTGCGTGCCTACCCGCTGCTTCCGGTTGAAGAAGAAGGTAGGTTGAATGATGACGCACTGCGGGAGAACTTCATTGAGCGGGTGTTTGCCTATGACGACTGGATGCAGAACGTTGCAGACGAAAAACTGACAGCGAAAGCGCTTATCGAATTCCACACCCGTCACAAATTTCAGTTACTAGCACACTCGGAAAAAGTTTACCGACAGCTCGGCCCCATGTTGGGGGATCTGAAATCCGATGCGCTGGATACCATAGCCAGCCGCTACATTCAGGATTTTATGGACGCCATGACCAAAAAGGTAAGCCGGGGCTCGCACATGAATGTGATGCAGCACCTTATGGGTTATTTGCGGGACGCCATGGGTAACGAAGATCGTAAAGTGTTGGTTGAGCAAATCGAGGCTTACGGTCGCGGCGAGGTACCGCTGGTGGTGCCTATGACACTACTGCGAATGGCACAGCGCCGGGAACCGGTAGACTACCTGACCCTGCAACAGTACCTGAGCCCCTACCCGGATGCTCTGGGGCTCAGGAACAAGGTTTAATAGCTCGCGCCAGAGCTAATCAGAAACCGTAAAGCAAGGTAATAGCCGTTTCAGTATCGGTAGATTCTGTGCCCGCCGGTGCATCTGACACATGCTTTACTCGGTAGGCTGCCTTCATGGATAGGTTGCCGACCAAATTAGCCTTAATTGCCGTTTCGGATTGGCTGATCACGTTGTTCTCATCCAAACCGATCTCCGTGCTCAGCTTTTGCCGAAATAGGGCATTTTCAGAAAGCGCATAGTTAAACTGGGCCGCTAGCCGGGCAATGGCTTCTTTCTCTACGTCTTTGCCCTCTTCATTAACGCCTTCCAGCTTGTTGTAGCGATAACCAGCACCGGTAGATAGATCCAAAAACGAGCGCTCGCCACGCTGCCAAACGCGATTTCCGTAACCTGTGGTAGCGGTGGATTCGAAGTCGTACCCGGAGAAGCGGTCTTTCTCGTAGGTGCCGCGCAGAAACCAATATTGGCTTTCATCAAACTTGTAATTGGTTTCCAGCGCCGCCTTGTACTTTTCTACTGTGGTCTGGTCCTCACCCGTGGCGTCATCTTCGGCTTCGGAGTAGTTGGAGCTGAAGTCGGCAATATTGCGCCAGCTAACTACCTCGTGCACCAGCCCCAGACGCCCGTTGATATTCGTTTCTTCAGTATTTCCGGATGTCATGAGCACACCCAATTCCGCCTCGCCTTCCCAGTTTTTGGCACCCTGCCCGTAGGCCATAGGGGCCACCGAAATGGCAATAATCGCAACGGTTTTCTTAAAACTCATGAAAGCTCCTTGGTAACTGATTCAAGCGAATTAGTGGTTTTTCTCCGCTTGGCGTTCGCGCTCCAACTTCTTGCGCGCTTTGCGTTCAGCGATAATGCGTGCAGCATCACCGCCCACATGCACCTCGCCCCGGGCTTCGGCCAAACGAATCTGGCGCTCCCGCTCTGCAAAACGTGCCTTCTGTTCCTGACTCAGCGAGTCGATACAGCGGTGACAACTCACACCCTGCTGATACTCGGGAAGCTGTTTTTCGGCTTCGGTAATTGGGCGACGACAAGCATGACACTGGTCGTAGGCGCCGCGCTCCAAACGATGATTTACCGTAACCCTATCGTCAAATACAAAACATTCACCTTTCCAGAGACTTTCCTCTTCTGGCACCTCTTCAAGGTATTTCAGAATACCGCCCTTGAGGTGATAAACCTCATCAAAACCCTGCTCCCGCAGATAAGCCGTTGATTTTTCGCAGCGAATTCCACCTGTACAAAACATGGCAACTTTTTTATGTTTTGCTGGGTCTAGATTCTGTTTTACGTAGTCCGGGAACTCACGGAAAGTATCTGTGGCAGGGTTGATGGCATGCTCAAAGGTGCCAATTTCAACCTCGTACTGGTTACGGGTGTCTACCAGAAGGACTTCCGGATCTGAAATCAGGGCGTTCCATTCCGCGGGTTCCACGTAGGTGCCCACAATGCGCTTGGGATCAATTCCGTCAACGCCCATGGTGACGATCTCTTTTTTGAGTTTCACCTTAGTGCGTTTGAAAGGCTGGATATCAACAAAGGACTCTTTGTAGTCGATGCCGTTAAAACGGGCATCCGCACCTAACCAAGCCTGAACGGCGTCAATGCCCTGTCGGCTTCCGGCAATGGTGCCATTAATACCTTCTCGCGCCAGCAAAAGGGTGCCGTGCACGTCATTGGCCAGCATAATTTCCAGCAACGGGTGGCGAAGGGCTTTGTAGTCATTCAGAACGGCGAATTTGTAGAGCGCGCAGACAACAACAGTGTTGCTCATGGGGGATTCTCCTGCGGGCCGGACCGTAAATCCGGAGCATGGGTTTATTTATCTGGAGGGTTTAAACCAGAGAGGGCGCAGATTTTAACCCACTCTGGCTCAGGTTCAAGTCAGTGCTGACCGAGGCCTTTAACGAACGCTTATTTTGTAGACTTGGAAAGCTCCCGCTCCACAACGGCAGACAACTGGCCCCAACCCGGGCGGGTAAGGCGAATGTTATCCACAAGTACGGTTGGGGTACTGGTCACCTGCAACTGCATAGCTACGCGACGGCTGGCTTCAACGGCTTCCCGGTGCAGCTCTGTTGTCATACAACGGCGGAACCGGCGCTCTTCCAAACCCAGATCATTTCCATAACGGGCAAAGGTTGCTACCGGGTCGTTTGAACCGCTCCACTCAGTCTGCGAATCATACAGACGCTCGTGCATCGCCCAGTAGGCACCTTGATCGCCAGCGCAGCGAGCGGCCTGTGCTGCCGGGAATGCATTTTGATGTTGCTGCAAAGGCAAATCAAAGTACACAAAGCGAACCTGCCCGGCCTCCACATACTCCTGCTTCAAGCGCTTGCTGGCGCTTGCAAAAAGACCACAGGCCGGGCATTGGTAATCAGCAAACTCCCGCACAACAACCGGAGCATCTGCATTGCCTACAGAAACACCGTACTGATCCAACTGGGCAGGAAAGGCTTCCGCATTTGGCCCGGCAACCGGTAATTCATCCGACGTGGGTGTTGGCGCTGCCGTCAGGAAAAAAGCTCCAATCACAATAGCGGCGAGAACCAGCACACTTACCCCAATAACCAGAGGCTTTCTCGAACTTTTTTTCTTTGGCGGCGGCGCACCCGTTTGTTTGCGACGTTTTGCTTCACCCATTCTTGACTCCTTTCTGTTTTGCAGAGGTAACCCTGTGATTGTTAGCAGGCGAACATTCCCACATTCACTCAGGCAGGCTAAGATCCTTTATATCCTACATAAATTCCAATACAAATTAAGGAGATCACATGCCACGCCCTTCATTTAACAAAGACTCCCTCAGTTTACCCCTCGTCGCAGCTCCCATGTTTTTAATATCCGGACCTGAATTGGCGCTGGCGTGCTGTCGGGAGGGTATCGTGGGTAGCTTCCCCGCCCTAAACCAACGCACGAGTGAAGGTTTCGAAGAGTGGCTGGTCCAGATGAATGAGGGGCTTGCCAAGTTGAAGGAAGAAAACCCCGAAGCCAACATTGCGCCCTATGCGGTAAACCTCATCGTGCACCGCTCCAACCCACGCTGGCAGGCCGATCTAGAGCTGTGTGTAAAGCATCAGGTGCCCATTATCATTACGTCGCTTGGTGCCGCAAGCCAAGTGGTTGAAGCCGTACACAGCTATGGTGGCGCTGTGTTCCACGATGTAACCAATCAAAAGCACGCACGCAAAGCGGCCGAGGCTGGTGTAGACGGCATTATTGCTGTTGCAGCAGGCGCTGGTGGGCATGCGGGCACTATCAACCCCTTTGTACTGGTGCCCGAAATCCGAGAGGTGTTTGAAGGCATCATTTTGCTAGCTGGCGGGCTCTCTCACGGTGAAGACGTACTGGCCGCAAAAGCCCTTGGTGCGGATTTGGCGTATATGGGAACTCGTTTTATTAACACCAACGAGTCCCGGGCAGAAGAAGCCTATCGCACTATGATTATTGAATCTGTATCCAGCGATATCATTCACACACCAGCAGTTTCTGGAATACCAGCCAGCTTTATGCGGCAAAGTTTAGAAGCCGCAGGATTCCCGATGGATAAGCTAAATCAGGCGGGTGAAATCAACTACGGTGAAAAGCTAAAACCGGTAGATGACGAAGCCAAGGCCTGGAAAACCGTATGGTCAGCTGGTCAGGGTGTCAGCCAAATCAATGATGTGGTCAGCGTTGAAGCTTTGGTCTCAAGGTTGAAGCAGGAATATGAGAGCGCCCGTGCGCGGGTTTGTCAATAAGCAGGCTTAGGGTAACGGATACCCAGTTCCGTCACACGCGGAACTGGGAAGCATTGGCCTGCAACGCCACGAGTAATTCGCTGATTTTTAGGCTTGCATTGTCGGAGCGCTTGATCGCTTCAACGGTGGCCTCAGATGAGTGGGCAATGCCCTCAACGCTCACGCTTGCCTTTTCTGCCTGCCGACCTTCCTGCTCGGCGACCGACGAAATACCCAAAGCGCGTTCCTGCAAGCTGCTTAGCAACTGATTAATCTGCTCAAAGTGCTGATCGGCGCGGCGGAACTCTGCAGACGATTCCGCAACCTGTTCAGATACCTCGCCAATCACCAATACCGCCTGTTTGCTGCCCTGTTGCAGCCCCGCGATGATCGCCTCAATCTCGGTAGTAGACTCCTGTGTTCGGCTGGCCAGTGTTCTCACCTCATCGGCAACAACCGCAAAGCCACGGCCCGATTCCCCCGCTCTGGCCGCTTCTATAGCTGCGTTAAGCGCTAGCAAGTTAGTCTGCTCCGCAATGGCGCCGATAACCGACAACACAGTGGTGATCTGCATGCTTTGTTTATCCAAAGCGCTTACCGCCTCCACGGCCTTTTGAACGTTAAGCACAACGTCATCAAGGCGTTTCAGCACGTCGCGAGATATGGCTGCTGTTGCATCACTCTCGGTGCTAACACTTCGTACCGCGCCTGCCACTTCCTCAATATTCTGGGCGACACCGGCAATGCTATGGGACATAGCCGCCATGGTTTCGGACACTTCCACCACTTCCTGCTGCTGGGCACCTACCGCTGCAACCGCATCACGGCTGACCTCGCCTTGGGCCCGGGCCTGCCCTACCGCAGATTCCGCAGAGCTTTTTACATCGGTTACCAGCTCTTGAATGCGGGCAATAAACTTGTTTACCCCTCGGGCCATTTCTGTCAGTTCGTCATTGCCCTTCAGGTTTACACGGCGAGTCAAATCAGCCTCACCATCCGCAATACCGCGAATGGCGGAGTTCAACCGTAAAACTCTAGGCAATACGCTACCTCCGAGTACCGCTGCTATCAAAATCAGAAGCACGATCATGGAACTCACAGCAACCAAGGTTAGGCTAGATGACAAACCCGATGCTTCCGTGCGAAGCGCATCTACCGTCTCGCTGATACGGGATTGCGTGTCTGCGCCGATATCGGTGAGCTGCTGTTGCAGTCGCTGGTTCACTTGCTCGGTTTCGGTTTCAAGGGTTTGCCTTGCCGTGTTAATGCTGCTGGCAAGCGCTGTACCGAATTCTTTTTCCAACTGTGCTAGATCGCGGTTGATGCCATCCAGAGCCAACCCGATCTTTAGCTGCCCAATTGCAGAACCTTTGGGCTTGATGTCTGCAGTGATAATCACGACGTTAGAATCACGAGTTGCCGCCTCCAGAACGCGATTTGCCGCCCCTCGACCCTCACCCTGCTCCATGAGAGCAAGCACGCGCTCATCTGTGCGATCAACATATCGGGTCAGGCGCTTTCCATACTGGTCAAAGTAAATCGCGAAGAGTACCGACTCTCTGGCATCTGCCAACTCCACAAGACTGGTCAGCCGCGGAACATCCCGATCCCAGATCAGCGGCGCAGCAACCGCTGCCAAAACATCCGCCAGCCCTTGTGCCTCTGCCATAACGGCACTTCGAACATTCTCTGCGACCTGTTTCTGTTGCTGGCTTTGCTTGAGCGTAAGCTCCGCAGCCAGCTCACTAACGCTTTCTTCTCGCATGGTCTGCAAGCGCAATCGAACATCATCGCGGGTAGTTTCAAAAGAGTCGCTGAGTTGATCACCACTCTGTTCAAGGGCGGAACTAGCGGTGCCTATCAAGCGTTCAACCTGATCAGTGATCAGCCACTGACTGATCACCACCTGCGCTACGCCTGCGACAATAAGTGCAATAAACACAGGCCGAATCAGCCGACTGGTGGTCAGATTTTTCAAAAACAGAGAGGCCATAAACAATCCCTCAACACGCTATTCCGGCACCCGGAGTAGTTGTTATTTTAATTATTGAGATGCATCTTATAGTAGTTGTAGCAAAGTAAATGGCAAAGCGGGACTTCTTTATGTAGGATTTTGTTGCAGATCTTTAAATGTTGATATCAGGTTCCATCGTTGTACCGCCTGCCTGCACTCCGCCCGGGACTGTGTGTTTTGCGCCTCACCCCGGGAGAGGTATCGAAACTCGGAACATCGTGTACGTAAGTGCTTCGTCTAAGAAGAAGATAGCCGCTATCTAGCTGCTCAACCACGCCTTTGCGCAGCAGCTCATTGAGTACCACTGCTGGAACAAATCCCGGATTAACCGCATGCACGAGTTGATTGAAACTAGGCTCGCTCTGCTTGTCCATTGCTAATAAAACCGGGTGTTGGTTTTCGTCAAGAAACGCCATGGCACTAATCCAATGGCTCACCACTTGCCTGCCTGAAGCGGACAATATAGTGCTGGCGAGCTCGGTAGGCTCCCAAAGACATACAAATTCTGATTGATTGCTGGATTTCATGATGCGTTCTCTCGGTGAGAACCGAGCAAGTGTGCCTCTCTTATCTTTAGACCTTCATAATAAAACACACTAATACCTGCTATGAGTGATAACGATGACGAACCAGAAACGGGCTCGCCGGACACATCGCGATGTTTAAACTCCAGCCAAAAACGCGGGCAGCACAAACTTAGCCAAGCTAGACATCATTATAGCTGACAATTCTAGCTGCACCATCAGCACAAATGCCCTGATCGCGCTGAACTTTTAGGCGTTCCCAACGTATTCTTGTACCTACAAACCGATATTGAGATGACGCAATGCTAGGATTTTTGAAGGGCGACCCAAAGAAGAAACTGCAAAAAGCCTACGAAAACAAGCTGGAGAAAGCGCTGCATGCACAGCGCAACGGAGATTTGAGAAGCCACGGAACGTTGATGGAAGAGGCAGAGAAGATTTACGCCGAAATCAAGGCGCACGAAGAAAACCAATAAAAACCGCTTTAACAATGAGTGGTGCCAACCTTGGCTACCACTCACCCGTTAGCTGCTGTAACTGCCGGTTGAGGCGCTCTACTTCCTTGCGCATATCTTGAACCTCATCCAAAAGCTCTAGGGACATGGCTAGACCCGGCAGGTTCATCTTCAAATCTCGCTGCAAACGTCTGGCCTTATGCAGCCGAGCTAACGCCGCAACATCAAACAGCCACTGGCGTGTCTCCTCTGCCGGTTCTACCGGCGCAATAATGCCGTAGCTTACCAGCTTGATCACAAATTCCGCGTGGCACTCACCTCGCTCGCACACTTCGTGAAGAGTGAAGGTGCTGCCATCTGAGTCCATTACTTCAACGGTCAGAATACTGTTTCTATCACTCATGCTTTAGGCTCCCCCTTCACAGGTGCAGTTTGCTGCGTGGGTTGAATGCTTTCTCAGCCTCGGCAAGCTGCTCGTAGAGCTTTTCTGCTTCCGCAGAATGCTGCTCCGGTATGGCTATCTGTAGAATAACAATCTGATCGCCCGGATGCTTGCCTGGCAAGCCTTTGCCTTTTAAGCGGAGCTTGCGGCCGGAAGATGTTCCCTTAGGTACTTTCACATTCACCTTTGAGCCCACTGTTGGCACTGTAACGGTCGCACCCAACGCAGCCTCCCAAGGTGCCACCGGAACGGTCACAACAACATCACGCCCTTCTACACTAAACAATGGATGCGGTGCCAATTCGATCTCTATTAGCAAGTCACCCGCTGCTGCGCCTCCATAACCGGGAGACCCTTGACCCTTCAGGCGTAAATGCTGCCCTTCGCGCATTCCAGCGGGAATCTTCACCTTCAGTGTTTTCTGCCGAGCTACAACACGGCCCTGCTCATCGGCCTCATGAACGGTAAAGGAGACCTGCTTCTCGGACCCGTTAAACACTTCCTCAAGGAACAGGGCCAACCGTGCATGAACATCTTCACCGCGCATGCGCATGCTCTGCCGGAAACCACCAGCACCCGAACCTGCGCCTGGTCCGCCACCGAACATCTGCTCAAAAAAGTCACTGAACTGGCGGGCATCTGCATCGGTGTATCCACCGCCACCAAAACCCGAAGCGCTCTGCCAACCGGGGGGCGGCTGGAAGGATCCATCGGCCTGTGCACCGTACTTACGCAACTGGTCGTATTCTGCGCGCTTTTCGGGGTCTTTCAACACCTCGTAAGCCTCGCCGAGATCTTTAAACTTCTCGTCGGCATTTTCCTCTTTACTGACATCCGGATGATACTTCCGTGCCAGCTTCCGATAGGATTTTTTGATTTCCTCGGGGGAGGCAGACTCACTCACACCAAG
Organism: Marinobacter sp. 1-4A; assembly: GCF_016597725.1. GTDB lineage: Bacteria > Pseudomonadota > Gammaproteobacteria > Pseudomonadales > Oleiphilaceae > Marinobacter. The sequence continues at coordinate 92,648 of NZ_VCGY01000010.1, read as the reverse complement.
CACGGCGTAATAGTCTTTGAAGTCCATTGAACTCCTCACATCAGATGAAAAATTGTTCTCTGGTTGTATATGATTGGCGCAAACACCGGAAATACAAGTTCACTCCAGCGCATTTAAAGAGGGTGTAGTACCCTTCATCATAACCATGAGAACAACCTTAGCCTAAAACCAACACAGAGAAAGGGTGCCATGCCTGAAAAGTCGCCAAAACCCGTATCCGCTTCTGCCATTGAAAAACACGTTTATAAAGTTTTCCCCAATGATATGAACTCCCATGAAACCGTATTCGGCGGAATGATCATGGCAAAATGTGACCGTTTAGCTCTGGTGGTTGCGGAGCGCCACTCCGCTCATGTGTGTGTTACAGCGGCAGTGGACTCCATTCATTTTCGCGCTCCCGCTAAAGGTAACGACACTCTGCTATTCAGTTTATCCCTAAACCGTAGTTGGGGATCGTCTATGGAAATTGGCGCCAAGGTTGTCGCGGAGAATAGTTACACCGGCGAAACTCGGCATATTCTGTCTGCCTTTTTTACGTTCGTTGCTTTGGATGAAAACGACAAGCCCATAGATGTTCCTGCAGTTATTCCGGAAACAGGTAAGCAGCGGCAGCGCTTCGCGAATGCAGAGATTCGACGTGAGGGGCGCCTTAAAACCCGGGCACAACTGGCCAAAGTGAGCGATGACGATAAGGATTAACCGGGCTGAGATTCTTTAAATTACTGGGCTATGGTAGGGTCTCGAAGGCTCAAACCTTCCTTACCCATTTTACTTAGGAGAACTCCATGATCTGGACTGTGTATCTCTCTGGCGAAATTCACACTGACTGGCGTGAGCAGATTCAAGCTGGAGCAGAAGCGGCTGGGCTGCCAGTGGAATTTACTGCGCCTGTGACCAACCACGAAGCCAGCGACGCAGCGGGCGATATGTTAGGTAAGCCGGACGTGGCTTTCTGGCGCGACCACCAGTCCTCCAAGGTAAATGGCATACGCACCAAAACCCTGCTGGAGCAGTGCGATTTGGCGGTGATTCGGTTTGGTGACAAGTACAAGCAATGGAACGCGGCTTTTGATGCCGGTTTCTGTGCAGCTATGGGCACACCCTACGTTACCCTGCACGCAGAAGATATTATCCACCCTCTGAAAGAAGTGGACGCATCCGCCATGGCATGGGCGCAAACACCCGAACAGATCGTTGAGATTCTGAAGTACGTTACAACCGCTCAATAAGGTTTTTTTGATCTGGCGAAGAGCACCGGCTACTTCGCCAGATGCCCCACGTAGGCCGCAACAAACGCCGTTTCCTGAAATACCTTCAAGCCTGTTTCTGCAAAAGGAATGGGCAGCGGCTTGGCAGACAATGTCGCTTTGATGGTTGCTGATGAAAGCAACTCCACCTCAACATCAGCCTCCGGCAGCAACTGAATAGCCGCTTCCATTTTGAAGCTGATTGCCCCACCGGCAAACTTGCCTTTGGGCATGCGCTCTTTAATGGCTACTTTTTTCACATTGTGCTCTGCCAGAAACTCCGCAAAAGATACCTGAAACTGTTTTAGATCTTCACGGGTATGATTCTTCTTCAAGGTAATCTTTCGAACATTGTTCTCTGGCAGGCTGAACTGCCCCATCTCCAAGTTCAACAAGCACACCACCGCTTCGCTTCCGCTTAATTCAACACCACAAATAAGCATGTGCATTCCTCTTTCGTGGATAAAATTCTCTGGCATAGCACATCTTAATCTGTGGGCCGCCACTGAGACGGCCATCTTTTAGCATGCTTGCAACTTAGGTTATATAGCGGATTAGTGAATTGCTGAAACCTACACCGCTTGCGTACCATGCCACACAGGCAGCGCCATATCCTCCGGTTCCTCGTTGGGCCCACCGGTTCGGCTTTTAAATGCGCCTTCTTCAATGGGCACACGAAACAGAGCCGTTGCTTTACGCTCGTTGGCACTGGGGGCGCGAACCTGATCCCATCGCCCCGGTGAAAGCTGGTTGATAATAGCCTTGAACGCCTCATCGAACGCAACATCGTTCAGCACCCGCTGGGCTTTTCCGAACAACACCAGCGATGAGTAGTTTGCGCTATGGTGATAGGCCGATTTACTCATCACCCATTCTTCCGTTACCGCAAACGAAATACACAGCTGCGCACCGGATTCCAGCTGCTTGCACAAGCGGCCACCGCTCAAGCTATGGAGATAAAGATCATCCCCCAGACGCCAGGCCGTAAGCGGAATAATTCTGGGCTCTCCCTCCTCCACAAACCCAACATGGGCTGTCTTTAAACGGTCGATCAGGGCGTAAGCTTCCGCGCGCTCATAGCTCGCACGTTTCGCAGCGCGCTTCACGCGGCTGCGCGGGCAACAGGAAAGGGAAGACAAGGCAGCGGTGTCGGTTTCCTTTAAAGACATCATAGGTTCCTTTCGTTAAGTACCCCGCTATTAAAGAAAACATCTGATACCATCAAAAGATCCACATTATGATTTTTAGTAGGGCCAGTTAAAGTGATAAACGATATCCGGCTGGATTCGGCCAACCCCCTGCAACAACAGCTCTATCGACAACTGTCCCAACGCATCATCGACCAGCGCTACCTGCCCGGCAGGCAACTGCCATCAAGCAGGCAGCTGGCAGCAGATCTTGGGGTGAGCAGAAATACCGTAAATGCGGTTTACGACCAGCTTAAAGCAGAAGGCTTTCTGCTGAGCTATCCGGGCAAAGGGGTGTTCGTCAACGAGGACATCCGTGCCAGCCTGAACAAGCCCGATCATGCGGTCTTGCATGTGCCAAGCAATGCTCAGCCCCTGCCACCTTTGCCCGTCGTGCCAAAGCACAGTATGCGACTAGGGGAAGACGCCAACCTACCCTTCCAGCCGGGCCTGCCAGATCTGGACGCCTTCCCGATCCGCAGCTGGAACCGGATCCTGCATCATCAGGAAAGCCGCAGACTGCTCAGAGGGTATGACTGCATTCAAGGCTATCTACCACTAAGGAAAGCCGTTGCAGACTATGCACGGGAGTCCCGCGGGGTGCGCTGCCACGAGCATCAAATCATCATCACCAACGGTGCGCAGCAGGCATTGTCTTTGATTGCAGATGTACTGCTTCAAACTGGTGACCGCGTGTTCTGCGAGAACCCAGGCTATCGCGGCGCCCGTTATGCGCTGGGGCGTTATGGCAACCCGTTATTGCCCGTACCCTTGGAAGGCCAGGTGCTGGATGTGGATGCGCTTGCGGATATGGGCCCAGCCAAACTGTTGTTTTGCACCCCTACACACCAGTATCCCATGGGCGGAATTCTGGATATTGCGCAGCGTATGGCCTTGGTTCAGTGGGCACAGCGCAATCAGACCTGGATTGTAGAAGACGACTACGACAGCGAATTCCACTTTCACAACAAACCCTTCGCCGCCATTCAGGGGTTATTTGATAACACCCCTGTTCTTTACGTTGGAAGCTTCAGTAAAACCCTGCTTCCCGGCTTGCGAGTCGGCTATCTGGTTGTACCCGAAGCCATGGTGGAGGCATTCCTGTGGGCCAAGCGGGTTACCGGCGGTGAAACACCCCTGCTCATGCAGGCGACCATAGCGGAATTCATTACCAGCGGGCAGTTCAACCGCCACCTGCGTCGCATGAGGCAGCTCTATAAAGAGAAATGGACATACTTCCAAAAGCTTGTGCTAGCGGAACTAGGCGGGCTGGTCACACCCGTGGCGGAGAGTGCGGGCATGCATCTGGTTCTGGAAGGCAGCTTCGACGACGCCGATATCAGCCAAAAGCTCAGGACCAAGGGCTTTGGCAGCACCCCCTTGAGCGTCCATTTTATCGGGGAGGAAGCCCGAACCGGATTGGTAATGGGCTTTGCCAGCGCCAGCGAACGCGAGACCAAAGCCGCGGTAATGGCACTGAAGTTACTCCTGCAAAAACAGTGATGTCTTTGGTGGCCAACTCACGCAGATTTCCAGCAATAGGAGCAGCGTCTGGCAGCTCTTGTCCTTTCGCATTTTTGAATTAAGCAATTGCGGGTATGCTGATCAGGCAAGCTATTGTTGATGGAAAAGGAGTCACTATGACAGACCACATGCCGGATGATTTGTCCGCAGCTGGCCGTGATTTGAGGGCCTACACCGATGAACTACGCCCCAAACATCCTGTCGTGCGAAACACTAAGGGCGAATGGGTACTGCTCCGGCATGCCGACGTTCTAGCTGCAGCCATGGACCATGAACGATTCTCCAGTCAAGTCTCACGGTACCTACAGGTTCCAAATGGATTAGATGGCGAGGAGCACACCCTCTACCGCAACATTGTTGAAAAGTACCTTACCCGCGAAGCACTAGAGCCCTTCATTCCCGTTTTTAAGCGTGTTGCGTCGCAGCTGATGGAGGAGCTGCCGAAGGGCAAAGTACTGGATGCGGTTAACGACATAGGCGCTGTATTTGCCGTTCGCGCCCAGTGTGCCTGGCTGGGGTGGCCTGAAGAGCTGGAGCCAAAGCTGTTGGCATGGATGCAAGAAAACCATGCCGCTACTCGTTCCGACGACCACACTTTGATGGCAAACGTTGCCGAGCAGTTTGATGAAATTATTCGTTCGGTGATCCAGCCGCGCCGTTCAGCCGCTAACAAGGCGCCAGACGACCTAACCACAAAGCTTTGCCGCGAGACAGTACAAGGCCGCCAACTCACGGAGGCGGAGCTGGTCTCAATTCTACGCAACTGGACGGGGGGTGATTTGGGTTCTATTGCTCTTTGTGTTGGTGTACTCATCGCCCATATAGCCCAGCATCCCGAGTTGGCGGTGCAGATGCGAGCGGCTTCAAACGACGAAGTCGAAGCGACCATCAATGAAATATTGCGTCTGGATAACCCATTTGTCTCCAATCGACGTGTCACGACTTGCCCGGTGCACATCGGTGGCCGAGAGATTCCCAGTGGCGCAAAAGTAAAGTTGAACTGGACCTCCGCCAACCGCGATGAAACCGTCTTCGACAACAATCGATTTGATCCGCAAGGCAACGCCGCCGCAAACCTTCTCTACGGTGCGGGTAAACACGTCTGCCCGGGCCGTCTGTTGGCCACATGGGAGCTCAGGATTGCATTACAGACTATGCTCACTGCACTGCAAACAGTTGAACTGGCAGTGGACCAACCGCCTGAACGGGAAGTAGCGCCCGTGGGCGGGTATCATCGGGTGCCGGTAGTATTAAGGTGATGAGCACTAAGGTGGTGAGTGCTAAGGTGGTGAGTGGTGAGTGCTAAGGCTACCGAGCCTGCATAAGGCAGTTAATCAACGTAATCGAAACATCCCGAAAAACCGCTTCTGAGGCCACAACGCTCGGGAAGCGGTCATTCACACCCCGCCGGCAGGTTGAACTGCGTGTCTGTGCAGACTCAACACAACTCACTTGAGCTTTTTCGCTCTGGTCGGAGGCCTGTTCACAGAATGAGGGGACCTGCGTGATCACCCAATCCACAGTTGTGCTGAGCTTTACCGGATTATTCTGAAGGTTGGTAAAGCGGCCTGCGTCAACCGGTTCGGGCCGCTCGCGGGTTTGATCCCAAAAAACATAAAGCAACGCAGCCAATACGAGGGTGACAGTAACAACAGGGAACTTTATCCGGGTTTTAAACACGCTCTATCACCGCCGAGGCAGGTTTAATCAAGCTAATCATCAGGCCAGCCATGGGTTATCGCTAAGTTGCATTTTACCAAGTGGATACGCGTGCAAAGGTTACGCAAACATCTTCTGGGATAGTAGACTGAACGCAACAATCATAAAAGGCGTGATCATGATAAAAGCCTCCCTCATTTGCTGCGGCCTACACCACATCTGCCAAGTTGCACTTGCAACTGTTAACGACAATGGCTCCTGAACACCTGCTCACTCTGGTTGCCCGTCTTGGCTATGCATCCAGAGGTATTGTCTACTTGTTGATCGGTGGGCTTGCTACGCTGGCGGCTGTTGATCAAGGCGGCAAAACCACCGGCAGCAAGGGCGCACTAGCGCAATTATTAACAGCGCCCATGGGCAATGTGCTGCTGGGCACCTTAGCACTGGGCCTTATAAGTTATGCGTTATGGCGGTGCGTGCAAGCATTCACAGATACCGACCACCACGGAAAAAGCCCGAAGGGCCTCACTATTCGAACGAGTCTGGCAATAAGCGCGATCACCCACATGCTTCTTGCGGTATTCGCAATCAAGTTGGTTTTGACGTTGGGCGGCAACGACTCAAGCGGTGGCGGCTCCGCAAATACTGCGAGCTGGCTGATGACACAGCCGTATGGGCGGTGGTTGGTTGGCGCCGTTGGCCTAGTGATGATCTCCGCAGGTGTGGCTCACGGTGTCAAAGGCGCAAGAGCACAATTTGACCGTCACTTTGACATGCCACATAACACTCAACGCTGGGCCTACCCCATATGCCGATTCGGGCTAATGTCTCGCGGATTGGTGTTCATGGTCACTGGCACGTTTTTCCTTATGGCGGCTTATCACCTCAATCCTGAAGAAGCAGGTGGCATCGCAGAAGTATTCGATACATTCCGCCAGCAGCCCTTCGGTACGCCACTGATGGCATTGGTCGCCGTCGGACTGTTCGCATTTGGTACATACAGCATATTGGAGGCATTTTACCGTTGCGTTAACCCAGCATCCGAGCCTGAATAACTCAGAGTTTGCTACCGACAGAGTCACTCACTTTTGCGGCGGAACCCAAATTGGAACATCCTCTGGTTTGGGTTCATTCCACTCTCGGTGCATAGAACTGCTCAGCGCTTCTTCAAGCTTCATAAACAGCTCGCCATAGCGCGGGCTAAACTTAATGCCTTGCTCAATCTCCTTCCAAGCTTCGAATAACTCCTCCTCATGGGCCTTCTCATTTTGCACAAATGCCCAAGTCATTTGCTTCGCGCGCATCGGGTGCACCCCCATAGCCGTCAGCGCATGGCCTCCCAACTCGAGAGCGGAATGGTAGGTCTCGCTCATTACATCGTCAGCACCCGCCTCCCGAAGCTGGTAGCCGTGGCCACGGTCAAAGGCACGGGCCAGCACCCAAACACCCGGGAAAAACTTTTTCACATGCTCCACCATCTTTACCGAGCGGTCCCGGTCGTCAATCGCTACAACTAGCAAGCGAGCCTTTTCGATGCCTGCTTTTTCCAACAGGTCGGGGCGGCTGGCATCGCCAAAAAAGCTCTTGATGTTGATTTGGCGAACATTTTCGATCTGTTCGAGTTCGTGGTCTAGCACAACAATAGGAATATTGTTCGCCCTTAGTAAGCGGCAAATTATCTGCCCAAACCGCCCTACCCCAGCCACAATAACTGGGCCTTGCTCATCTATGATGTCGGCGTCTCGCTCATCGTTCTTGGAGCGCCGATATCGGGGCAACACAACTCGGTCGTAAACAATAAATAGTAGCGGCGTGAGGAACATGGAGAGGGCAACAACCAGCGAGAGAACCTGAGCGATGTCTTGCGAAATCACATGGCTTTGAACGCTGTAGGTAAGTAACACAAAACCGAATTCGCCTGCCTGCGCCAAACCCAGCGTAAATAGCCAGCCGTTGCTGCTACGAATGCCAAACAGCCGGGCAAGAGCCAGCAGGATCAAAGCCTTTACTGCAATCACTGCAACACCCAGTGAAACAACAGTGACCCACTCAGCCACCAACACCTCGAAGTTGATACCGGCGCCCACGGTGATAAAAAATAGGCCAAGCAACAAACCCTTGAAGGGCTCAATGTTGGCTTCTAACTCATGCCTGAATTCACTGTTGGCCAAAACCACACCGGCCAAAAAAGCACCCAAAGCTGGGGACAGGTTCACCACACTCATCAGAGCAGCAATGCCGATTACCAGCATCAATGCCGTGGCCGTGAAAACCTCCCGCAGCCCGGACTTCACTACGTAACGGAACAGCGGCCGGCTTAGGTAATAACCGCCTACAATAACCGCAGCGACTGCGCCCACAACAACCAAGGCATGGGCCCAACCCGGCAGACCAGAAACAAGGCTAAGCCCTGCGTCGGCGGGTGACTCAGCACCGCTACCACCCCTTAAACCCGGCAACGCCAATAATGGAATCAAGGCAAGCATGGGGATAACCGCGATGTCCTGAAACAGCAGGACAGAAAAGGCATTCCGCCCGCCTTCCGTTTTCGACAGGCCCTTTTCATCCAGCGTTTGCAGCACAATAGCAGTGGATGACACAGCGAAAATAAACCCAACGGTTAATGCCGTCTGCCATTGCAGCCCAAGCCACCAAGCGATCGACATTCCAGCCGCAGCCGTTAAGGTCACCTGAAGCCCACCAAGCCCCAAAAGCCGAACCCTCATCGCCCAAAGCGCCTTGGGGTCAATCTCCATACCGATCAGGAACAGCATCATGACAACACCGAATTCGGCGAAGTGCTGAATAGTGCTGGCTTCCTGTCCCACAAGCCCCATGACTGGCCCGATTACAACGCCGGCAACTAGGTAACCCAGCACGGAGCCCAAACCAAAGCGCTTCGCCAATGGCACTGCAATCACCGCAGCCACGAGATAAATGAAAGCCTGAATGAAATAGGTAGTCATAAAAACCAGAGCTCGATAAATTTGGGGAGGGGCATAAGTACATTATCTGCAGCCAAGAGCGCAAGCTACGTTGGTTGTCGGAACCGGTTCAGCAAAAACGTGATAATGTGGGAATCACGGATTGCCTAAGGCTCACTGGGACGATGCCACAACCCAGAACTTAAGTAGGACAAGCTCATGATGTACTTTGCTTACGAGATCGGCCGCGCCGCGCTGAAACCTGTACGTATGCTAACCAAGGCTCAAAGCAACCTGCTCCAACACCCGCAAAGCCCGTTATCCTTGATGCCCGGAGCGCGCAGCGTTGCCTCCGCCTACGGTGTGTTTGGCGACCTTACCCGCCGCTATTCGAAGCCTGCCTTTAATCTGCCCACTACTCTGTGTGACGGCAAAGAAGTCGCCGTTCACGAAACCATTGTAAAGCGCAAACCGTTTGCGCAGCTCAAGCATTTCAAGCGCGATGTAGCACGACCCGATGACCCAAAACTGCTGATTATCGCTCCGTTGTCGGGCCACTTTGCGTCACTACTGCGCGGCACCGTGGAGGCCATGCTGCCGGAGCACGACGTATACATCACCGATTGGCGCGATGCGTGTCTGGTTCCTTTATCGGAAGGCGATTTTGGTCTCGACGATTACATTGATTACATCATAGATTTCATTAGCCATATCGGGCCAAACACCCATGTTCTGGCAGTGTGTCAGCCCGTAGTAGCAGCACTCGCAGCAACTGCCATCATGGCCGAGGATGGCCACTCTTCGGCACCCCGTTCGCTAGCGCTGATGAGCGGCCCGATCGATGCCCGAATTGACCCCACCGCGCCTTGCAAACTGGCCACCAAGCACAAACTGTTCTGGTTCAAAACCAACCTCGTTCACCCGGTTCCCGCCCCCTACCCTGGCGCCTTACGCATGGTTTACCCTGGATTCCTGCAGCTAGCCGGGTTTGTGAACATGAACCTCGACCGCCATGTTGATGCCTACCGCGGGCTGTTCAGATCCATCCGTGACAATGAGACTGACAAGGTAAATCGTCACCGCGACTTCTATGACGAATATCTGTCAGTGATGGACCTTCCGGCACCCTATTATTTAGAAACCATCCAGCGAGTTTTTCAGGAGTTTGCGCTAGCACGAGGCTGCTTCACATACCGTGGGCGCACAGTGAATCCTGCCGCAATACGAAGCACTGCACTGATGACGATTGAAGGCGAAAAAGACGACATCTCCAGCCCGGGCCAAACTCAGGCGGCCCACGATTTATGTGTCAATGTGCCGCAAACCCGCCGCTTGCATCACCTTCAGTCAGGTGTTGGCCATTATGGTGTTTTCAACGGCAGCCAATGGCGGGAATCCATTGCACCGAAACTACGGAGTTTCATTCGCGCCGCATGACTCGTTTTTGACTTGGCACATAGCGAGTCAGATAGGTCTCTGCTAGCTTGAAAATAGGCCTTCCTCACAACAAGTCTTGTGTGGATGTGACCTATCTCAAACAACAACAGACAAGCGAGACAAGGGTTAACATCCCAAGGAGAGAGTCATGCAAGACCTCAAAGGCAAGGTCGCCATCGTTACCGGTGGATCACGTGGCATCGGGCGACACATTGCACTTAAGCTTGCCCAACGCGGTGCCGATGTCGCAATCAACTATCGCTCACGCCAATCGGATGCAGAAGGAGTCATTAAAGAACTTGAAGAGATCGGTGTCCGGGCAATGGCCATCAAGGCCAATTTGGCCAATAAGCCGGAGGCGCGCGGCGTCATCAGGGAAGTTCATAAACAATGGGGGCGCATCGACATTCTGGTGAACAACGCCGGTATCACCCGAGACAAGACGATGAAAAAGCTCACGGACGATGACTGGGACGATGTTCTGGATACGAATTTGGGAAGCGTATTCGCAACCTGCTCCGAAGTGCTAAACATCATGTTAGAGCAGACGTACGGGCGCATCATCAACATCAGTTCTTTTGTCGGCCAGTCCGGCAACTTCGGGCAGGCGAATTACGCAGCCAGCAAGGCTGGCGTAATTGCGTTTACCAAAACCTTGGCACTGGAAACGGCAAAGTACAACATTACAGTGAATGCCATAGCGCCCGGCTTTACTGATACAGAAATGGTCGCCCAGATACCCGAGAACATCCGCGAGAAGATCGTTGCAAGGGTGCCCATGGGCCGATTTGGACAGCCAGACGAAATTGCACGTGCTGTGGTATTCCTAGCGACGGAAGGGGACTACATTACCGGCCAGCAGATTAACGTAAACGGCGGCGTGTATATGTAAACTTAGCGCGCGACGCGCCAATACGTTCGTCGCGCGCGGGTGAGTGGTTTTGGTTAGCATTAATCAGCTGAGAAAAAGCGGATATTGTTCGTGCCTGAACTTTTGGCTGCATACATTGCTGTATCGGCATTTCTTATTAAATCAACAGATGTGCCTCCTCCTGCAGGGTACATAGCAATGCCGATGGACACTCCCACCTGAAGCAGGTCGCCGAGAATCTCTACTGGCTCATTAATTGAGCTGACGATGCGGTCCGCCACTTGGGTGATTTCATCCTTTCCCTGCGGATTATTAAGGATGAAGATAAACTCGTCGCCACCCACGCGGGCCACAGTGTCCGATCTACGCACCAGCGCCAGAAGCCGTTTCGCCACACTTTTTAATAGATCGTCCCCAACGTTATGCCCCAACTGATCATTAACCCGCTTAAACCCGTCAAGATCTAGAAACATCAGTGCAAAGTGAGTCTGGTCCCGTTTGGAATGAAGTAGCTGCTGGTCAATCCGGTCCATCAATAACGTGCGGTTCGGTAAGTCGGTCAAAGCATCGTGAAATGCCAGATGTTTAATGTGCTCATCTTTACGCCAAAGCGCCGTAATATCACTGAATACCGATACGTACCGCTCTGGTATGCCAGAGTCATCAGGCACCATGCTGATCGTCATACGTTGTAAGTAGAGCTCTCCATCTTTACGACGATTCCAGATCTCGCCATGCCAACGGCCACAGGCTTCTATTTCTTCCCACATAGCGGCGTAAAATGGCTGATCGTGTTGTTTGGATTGCAGAATGCGAGGGGTTTGTCCGACAGCCTCATCAGCTGTGTAGCCCGTGATTTCAGTGAAGCCAGGGTTAACCGACAGGATCGTGCCGCAGGTATCGGTGATCAGAACACCGTCAAGTGTATTCTCAAAGACGCGCGCAGCCAGTTTGAGTTTCGCCTCAATTTCCTTGAGGACGGTTACTTCATTGGCTTGTATTGAGAAGCCCCTGACCACCCCATCGGCGTCCACATCCGGAATGTAATGCCCAATGATGTGCCCAACGCTTCCATCAGCTTTGCTTAACGTGCGTTCAAAACGCTGCTGCTCTCCTGCCAAGGCACCGCGTATATGGGGCTCATTCAGTTTGAACAATTGCTCGCTTACCAAGTCTTGAAACCGCATCCCTATAATCTTTTCGGGCGGTATACCAAACCATTGGCTATATGCAGCATTCGCAAAGCGACAGCGTAAATCTCTTCCCCAATACCCCATCATATTTGGCGCATCATCTATGATGGTTCTAATGAGTTGGTCACTCCCTAGGCTGACCGCATGTTCCTTTTGCCCTTTATCTATTTTTATACTCATGAGTTATTACTGGGCATAGTGTTCGAGCTCCGGGCTGGATCTTTGGCGATAATACGCTCGATGTCATCTACAAATTTAACACAGTCTCGCAAATTCTTAACGTAAATAGCATGCACCCAGACTAGTGACCTGCCTGGCCAAATCGCTGCAACTGCATCTCCTGCAAGCGACTCAAAGTGCGGCGGAACGGAAAAGCCAGTGCGCCCACACTGTAGAGTTCACTCAACGGCACCGCAGCGTCGAGATAAAGTGGAATGCCACGGTCGTAACATTCATCAACCAAAGCAATAAACCGGCGCGCGCCATCATCCAGATGGGTCAATGCTGGCAACTGGCGATCTCCAGCCTCAACTTGAGTCACGCCGTCTTCAGTGCCACGAGCAATGGCTTTTTGCTGCCCGCCTCCGGCGAGCTGAGGCACTTCACTCAAAAACACATAGGTGAAACGATCACAAAGTTCTATAAAATCCTGCGCCGCAAGCTTCTGCTCACATAGGTCTTCATAGCGACACCAAAGCGCATGTTCGCTGCGTTGGACCACTCTGATATCGCTGTGGCCCAAGCGAAGGGGCTCACTGTTTAGCTGCTCACCCTCGCAAAGCAACTCCGCAAATGCGGCTTCCAGAGCCTGCGGCTGGCCAACCCAATAACGCTGTTTACGCTCGCCAGGGTGAAGCCGGTGATCCTGGCCACCATCCACGCTCACTACCTGCATATACTGTTTTAGAGCATCAATGGCAGGCAATAGTCGCTCACGATTAAAGCCGTCTTTGTACAAGTCATCCGGTGGCTGGTTAGACGTGGCAACCAGAACCAAACCCTGAGCGAAAAGCTGCTGAAACAAGCCACCCAGCAACACGGCATCACCAATGTCACTGACGAACAACTCATCCAGACACAGCACCCGCGCTTCAGCGGCCAACTCTCGCGCAAGAAGGCCAAGCGAGTCTTCTTGCCCGGTTAACTGAAACAGGCGCCGGTGCACCCAGCGCATAAAATGATGAAAGTGCTGCCGACGCGCCGGCACGGTAAGCGACTGGTGAAAACGGTCCATCAGCCAGGTTTTTCCGCGCCCTACAGGCCCCCAAAGATAGACACCCTGAATATCAGGATGCCCGACTTGAAGCTGCTCATAGCAGCGCTGCAAACATATAGCCGCATGCTGTTGGGCGGGGTCGTCTTCAAAGCCGGAAACCAGCGCGGCTTGATAGGCTTCGTAGGGAGGAAGTGAGCTAGCCACAGAGTTGCTTTTCATATTGACGAGCTCACAACTATCTCAGAGCGTTACTGCGCAGTTAAGCCGCCATCAACCACAAACTCGGAACCCGTAGAGTAACTGGATTCGTCCGATGCCAGATAAACCACAAGGGCGGAAACCTCTTCTGACTTCGCCAGAGGGCGCCAGTAAGTCACACCAAGGCTCCATTAACGATAGCCCGCAACTCCTGCCGGATAGGGTAAGAGGACGAAGGAATCAGTTGCGTCATAAAGATCACGACCAATTCCTCAACGGGATCAATGTAAAAGTTGGTACTTGCCAAGCCCCCCCAACCGTACTCGCCCACAGACCCGTTAACCTGTGATTTGGCCACATCTGTTTTTACCGAAAAGCCCAGACCAAAACCACTTCCGGCATAGGGTGTTTCGCTGAAGGCGCCCACTGAAAGGCCCGGCAAATCTTGATTGCCCGGCAGGTGGTTGTGGCGCATGAACTCTAAGGTTTTTCGCCCAATGATGCGCTGCCCCTGAAATTCTCCGCCCTGACACAGGGCCTGAGCAAAATGGAAGTAGTCGTCAATGGTGGAAACCAACCCGCCGCCGCCAGACAGGAATCGACCCTTATGTCGAAAAGGAGACGTCTCCGGATCATCCTGCAATTTGAACTGATCACCGGGCTGGTAAACATAACAGGCAGCGAATCTATCAAGCTGATCATCACGGACATAGAAGCCGGTGTCTGCCATGTTTAGGGGGTCAAAGATATGCTCTCGCAGATACTCGTCAAACGGCTGACCAGACAACAACTGCACCAGATACCCCAGCACATCGGTGCTGACGGAATAGTTCCAAGCCGTACCCGGCGAAAACTCCAAGGGCAGCTCCGCCAACTGATCAACCAGCGCCTCCATGGTCAGGTCCCTGCTACCATCAAGCCCTAACTCTCGATAGGCAGCGTCAACATTGGTCCGATTCATAAACCCATAGGTCAGGCCAGACATATGCGTGAACAGGTTGCGAATCGTCATGGGGCTGGCTGCGGGTGTCGTCAAAAACTCGGGATAGAGACCGCTTTTATAAACCCGCAGATTTTTCCAAGCCGGAATGTACTTGTGTACCGGGTCGTCCAGTAAAAACCGGCCTTGCTCGTAGAGCTGCATCATGGCAATCGATGTGATCGGTTTTGTCATGGAGTATATGCGGAAAACAGTGTCCCGGCAGACAGGCTTGTTGCGCTCCACATCCATTAGCCCCTGAGCCTTCACATAAGCAATCTCTCCTCGCCGAGCAACCAGAGTCAGTGCACCCGGCAGTTTTTTAGGCTGGATGTAGCAACGCTCTAAGTGGCCTTCGATATTAAGAAGCTGGCTCGGCGCAAGGCCAGCAATTTGCTTGAGTTCCGTCATACAAGGCGACCTTAATTACGTGGTGTTAAAATCTCGCTTAGCAGATCTCTTTTCAGGCTTTTTTAATCAGACTCTGCCATCTCCTGCAACGCCTGCACCAGAGTATCGGGTTCCTGAGCGCCGGAAATAAGATACTTGCCGTTAACAATAAATGCTGGAACAGCTGAGACGCCCGCCTTCTGGTAAGTGGCTTCATCCTTGCGCACGGCAACCGCGTATTGGTCTGAGTTCAACACTTCCCGGGCTTTTTCCACATCCAGCCCAAGGGCCTCAACACACCCGAGTAGAATATCGTGATCGGCCACATTCTCAGCCCTGCCAAAATAGGCTTCAAACAATGCTTGCTTCAACTCGGTCTGACATTCCTGCTCACCCGCCCATTTAACCAACCGGTGGGCATCAAAGGTATTACAGACAAGTCGCTCCTGAATCTTTTCAAAATTCAGTCCCAGCCCTTCGGCGATAGCCATCATCTGATCTTGAGTTGCGCGCAACTCTTCCTCGCTCCGCCCATATTTGCGCGCCAAAGCCGGCAAAATAGGCTCGCCATCACCGCTGTTATCCGGGTTCAGCTCAAATGCATGCCACTGAACTGTAAATTCATAATTTGCCGACAACTGCTCCATTGCGAGCTTTAAACGAGCGTAGCCAATGGCACACCAAGGGCAAGCAATGTCAGAAACGATATCAATATGCATCTTATTCATAGTAGACCCTGTCATCTATCAAACCGTTGCGAAACGCCTGAACTATAAACAGGCCTTCCCCGTAATTTACTTGTACTTTGCATAAAAAGATTGAACACTCTTACGATAAACATCGATCAATTTCGGGCCACAGCGAGCAGCATTGTGACTTCATCTTCTAACAGCGAGGCCGATCAAGCAAAACCAAGCTCAGGTGCCGATGAAGATGCGCCTTCAGTTTCGCGCGCCCAAAGACTGGCCCTCGTATATCGTGCTCTGAACGAAATCAACCAAGCCATCATCCGAACACGTTATGAAGATGCGTTACTTCCTTTGGTGTGCCAAATTGCCAACGATGTCTGCGGTATCCAATTCAGCTGGATTGGAATTGCCGACCTGAAAGATAACGCCCCCCTAGCGACTGCACAATTTCCCGTTAAGCGCGGTGGCCAGCCTTTTGGTGTTTTGTCGGCTTTTCATGTGGATGACGGCTTTTTCGACCGTGAGGTGACCGCCCTTCTCAATGAACTGGCTCTCAACATTACCTTCGCATTCGACAGCTTTGATCGAGAGAGCGAGCGCCGTAACGCACTGGAGGCGTTGCGATCCAGTGAACAACATTTCCGAGCCTATTTTGAGCGCTCCATGTTTGGCATGGCTGCATCCAGTCCAGCGAAAGGCTGGATAGAAGTCAATCAAGCACTGTGTAACATGCTCGGTTATACAGCCAAAGAGTTGATGGCTACAACATGGGCGGATGTAATCCACCCCGACGATATAGAGTTCAGTCGCGCTCGTTACATGCAACTGGTCGAAGGCAAGGTTGATGAGCTTTCCGTTGAAAAACGGTTTATCCACAAATCCGGTTATTTTCTCGACACCCATTTAGCTGTGCGCGCAGTTCGACATGCTGACGGCAGTTTCGATTATGCGGTAGCGCTGATTGAAGACGTTTCCTTCCGAAAAATGGCCGCTCGGCGTGAACAAATGCGACGGCAAACGTTGGAAAAAGTCGCGCGAGGCGGTTCATTAAAAGAAATCATGTCGCAGGTTATCGAGTCGGTCGAATCCATTTACTCAAACTCCATGTGTTCCATTCTTCTTATGGACGATGAAGGAAAACATCTGTTCAGTGGTGCAGCGCCCTCCTTACCCGGCTTTTTTACCGAAGCCATCAATGGCGTTAGCATAGGCGTGGGCGTTGGCTCCTGTGGCACCTCAGCCTTTACCGGAAAGCGCACGGTTGTCGAAGACATCGCGTCCCATCCTTACTGGGAGAACTTTAAAGGCCTTGCCGCCGAGGCGGGGCTCGGCTCTTGCTGGTCGGAACCTATACAAGCGGCGTCTGGTAACGTCTTGGGCACCTTCGCGATCTACCGCAAGGAACCCTGCGCTCCAGACACGCAAGAAATCGCATTGATTGAGAGCGCCGCCAATCTTGTTGGGATCGCTATCGAGCGGGCACACGCTCAGGAAGAGCTTCATCTTGCGTCTTCCATCTACCGCAACAGCTCAGAAGCCGTGATGGTTACTGACACCCACAATCGTATTGTTGCAATCAACCCCGCCTTTACCAAAGTCACCGGTTACACTCTTGAAGAAACCCGTGGCAAAGACCCCTCTATTCTCCACTCCGGCCATCACAACGCCGAGTTTTTTCAGGCGATTTGGCAAGAGGTGGCTCAGCAAGGATTTTGGCAGGGCGAGGTGTGGAATCGCCGGAAAAATGGCGAGGCCTTTCCTTCGTGGCTCACCATTAACGTTATTCGAAATAAAAACGGTGATATCCAGAGGCACGTGGTGATAGGTTCGGACATCACTGGTAAGGTGCGCTCGGACGAACTGATTTGGCGCCAAGCAAACTACGACTTCCTGACCAACTTACCAAACCGGTATATGTTTCAAGACCGCTTGGAGCAAGAAATTCGCAAGTCGCTACGCCAAGATTCATTGCTAGCGCTGTTGTTTATTGACCTCGACCACTTTAAAGATGTTAACGACACACTCGGACACCCAGTAGGCGACCAGTTGTTGGTGGAAGCTGCCGTTAGAATTAACAGTTGTGTGAGGGAGTCAGATACGGTCGCTCGCATGAGTGGCGACGAATTCACCGTTATCCTCCCCCGGCTTGAAAATACGCTCGACGGTGAAAAGGTGGCCGAGCAGATCATTCGTGTGCTGGCAAAACCTTACACTATTAATAATGAAACAATTTATGTTCAGGCCAGCGCTGGCATCACTTTCTGTCCAAACGACGCCGCAGAGGCATTTCAGTTAATCAGTAACGCCGATCAGGCTATGTACGCCGCGAAGACATCAGGGCGAAACCGCCTTGCTTACTTTACCCAATCACTACACGATGAAGCTCAGAACCGCCTTAAATTGCTGCATGATATGCGCTCAGCCGTTGAGAACCGGCAGTTCGAGCTCCACTTCCAGCCCATAATTGATCTTGCGAACGGGAATGTCTGCAAAGCTGAAGCCTTAATACGCTGGAATCATCCAGAGCGCGGAATGATCAGCCCGGCCGAGTTTATTCCTCTGGCGGAAGAATCTGGATTAATCGTCAAAATCGGCGACTGGGTATTTAGAGAGGCTGCCGCTCAGGCAAAACGCTGGTGTGAGTTATACGATATCGGGTTACAGATATCAGTGAATGTTTCGCCTGTGCAATTTCAAAGTGACGCACTGAGTATTGCAGACTGGCTGCACCACCTGAGTGAAATTGGGTTGGATGCGAAGCATCTAAGTATCGAAATCACCGAGGGGCTGCTTCTGAATGCCAGCGATGGAGTCAAAGAAAAGTTGCTCCGGTTCCGGGATGCAGGCATTCAGGTTGCCATTGACGACTTTGGCGTGGGCTATTCAGCGCTGTCTTATCTCAAGCGGTTCGATATTGACTACCTCAAAATTGACCAGTCTTTTATTCAGAATCTCGAAACAGACCAGAACGACCTAGTGCTTTCTGAAGCCATTGTGATGATGGCTCACAGGCTTGGCCTTCACGTTATCGCTGAGGGTGTAGAAACTCAGGCTCAGCAACACCTACTGTTGGAAATCGGCTGTGATCACGGCCAAGGGTACTTCTTCTCCCGCCCCCTGCCCGCTGCAGCATTTGAAGAGTTCTTGGCAAAACCGGTCGCCTAAAACTTCAAAATGCTGAACTGAGACCCCTGCCAAATCTGTTAGAATCGGCCCGAACTTTCCTCCCTGAACTGAAGTCCTAACAGGCTGTTATGCATGAAGCTCAACCCCTTTAATACCCGTATTGGTCTAGCCCTTGGGGGCGGTGCAGCCAAAGGCATTGCTCACATAGGTGTTTTGAAGGCGTTTGAGGAAGAGCAGATACGGATTCACTGCATTTCGGGCACCAGCGTAGGGGCATTGGTCGCCAGTTATTACGCTTTCGGCCGCCCGGTGGACTCTATCCTTTCCATTGGTTCCGCTCTAAATCTATCCAAGATTCTCAACTTTACTTTGGAGCGTGGCGGCCTGTTCAGCACGCAGGCCATTCGGGACACGATTCACCGAGATCTGGGGGATTGCCGAATTGAAGATGCCAGCATTCCTCTGGCCATTTGCGCCACAGATATCGAAACCGGCGAGCAACTGATATTTAGGGAAGGGAATCTTGCAGACGCTGTGTGCGCATCCATGGCAGTACCCGGCTTGTTTGTACCGGTGGAGGTGGGTGGCCGGATTCTGGTAGATGGCGGACTGGTTGAAAATGTTCCAATTTCTCCATTGGCCCAAATGGGCGCGGGCATCACTGTAGCCGTTGATTTGAGCCATGTAAGCCGATACCAAAAACCAGAAGATACATTTGATGTCATCAGCAATGCCATCAACATCGCCATCGATTTTAATACCCGCAAGCAGCTAAAAAACGCAGATATTGTGGTGCCGTTGGATTTAAGCCGGTATAGCCTCACCAACAACGCAAAGTCTGTGAATGAGCTATACATGGAAGGCTATCACCCCATGATGAAGAAGATTCAACGTGTGCTCTGGTACAAACGGGCAAACGTTATTATGTATCTTTTCAAAGCCGCCAAAAAACTTCTGCCTCTCAAGGTGCCAGAGATTATCAAAGACTTGAAAAGTCATGTTTTCGACCGCCGTCATCGGAGCTGACGACTTAAATCACAATCGCAGTGAACCAAAAAGTGATTTGCAGACTACTCTATAACCCTACTCATTTTTTTATGCGAACGGAGCTTCTGCATGATTACAGTTCATCACCTCAACAATTCTCGCTCACAACGTGTTCTCTGGATGCTGGAAGAGCTAGGTGTGCCCTACGAGATTCAGCATTACGAGCGTGACGCCAAAACCATGCTCGCACCTGCAAGTCTTAAAAAAATACACCCATTGGGCAAATCACCCGTGATCACGGATGGTGATCTGGTGGTGGCAGAGTCTGGCGCTATCATCGAATACCTTGCCCACACCTACGGCAAAGATACGATGCTGCCGGAGGCTGGCGGTCAGGCTTGGCTGGATTACACCTACTGGCTGCACTACGCAGAAGGTTCTTTGATGCCACCGTTGGTAATGCGGTTAGTGTTTGAAAAGGTGAAAACCAGCCCGATGCCGTTTTTTATCAAGCCCGTGGCGAAAGGCATTGCCGATAAAACCAATGACGTGTTTATCGGCCCCATGATCAAAACACACTTAGACTTTGTTGAGTCCCATTTGGCAAAAAACACTTGGTTTCTTGGAGACAAACTCAGCGCTGCGGATATACAGATGAGCTTTCCGCTAGAAGCCTCAGTGGCTCGCGGTATCGTAGGCAAGAACCGGCCTAACATCACAGCCTGGGTAAAACGGGTACACGCCAGACCTACATACCAACAAGCGCTTGAAAAGGGCGGAGAATACGATTTCGCGTGAGAGCTTACTATCTATTTGAAATGAAAACGGGAGGCCAGCGCCTCCCATTAAGGTTTCTACTTAAAACGACAATCAGCCCGCCAACGCAGCGCGCACCTTCTTGCTAAGATGCCCCATATCAACACGGCCAAGCACTTGGGGGCGCAGTTCATTCATCACATTCCCCATGTCCTGCATTCCCTTGGCGCCGGTTGAACTAAGCGCCATACGAATCAGGCTATCCAGATCGTCCTCTGTAAGAGCGGCAGGCATGAATTCTTCAATAATCACCATTTCCGCTCGCTCTTTGTCGCCCAACTCTTCACGACCGGCATCATCGTATTGAGTGGCAGCATCGCGACGCTGCTTGAGCATTTTATCCAATACTTTCAGGACATCCTCATCACTCAGCTCGCGACGCTCGTCAATCTCGATCTGCTTAATGGCCGCCTGAGCCATGCGCAAAGTGACAAGACGGAGTTTATCCTTACTGCGCATCGCGTCTTTTACCGCGCTGGTCAGTTGCTCTTTGAGTGTTAGTTCAGACATTATCTGTCTCCTACTCTATGGATTAAGGGCGGTAAGTTTGCATGATGCACAAGGGTAGATCTAGAGGAAAGTCGGCCCCACACAGTACTGAACAACAAGGCAACAAATATGGATTTCGTCAGAACCCCCGACGCACGTTTTGAGCGGTTACTAGACTACCCCTTCAAGCCGCATTATGAAGATATTGATAACCTACGGATGCACTATGTGGATGAAGGGCCAGCCGATGCCAGCCCGATACTCATGCTACACGGTGAGCCCTCTTGGTCTTACCTCTATCGCCATATGATCCCCATATGCGCGGCGGCTGGCCATCGAGTGATTGCGCCGGACCTTATCGGCTTTGGCAAGTCTGACAAACCCACCGCTGCGGAAGATTACAGCTATCAACAACATATGGGGTGGATGCAGCAGTTCATCGACAAGCTCGAACTGAACAACATGACACTTGTATGTCAGGACTGGGGCTCACTACTGGGCTTGCGGCTCGCTGCCGAAAACCCAGAGCGCTTTCGTGCCATTGTGGTCGGTAACGGGATGCTACCCACCGGAGACCAAAAAACGCCACCCGCTTTCAATATCTGGAAAAACTTTGCGTTACACAGCCCCTGGTTCCCCATTGCCCGAATTATCAACGCTGGATCATTCCGCAAACTGGGGCCTGACGAGCTGCGAGCTTACGACGCCCCCTTTCCGAGCAAAAAACACAAAGCTGGCGCCCGTGCGTTTCCGCGTTTAGTGCCTGTGCGCCCAGATGACCCAGCGAGTGAGGCCAACCGCGAGGCATGGGCGGTTCTGGAACGCTGGAACAAACCGTTTCTCACGCTATTCAGTAATGGCGATCCAATCACTCGTGGCGGTGCCGCCTATATGCAAAAACGAATTCCGGGCGCCAAGGGCCAGCCGCACGCAACTCTGAAAGGCGGCCACTTCTTGCAAGAAGATTCGCCAGTGGCCTTTGCCCGGGGGATTAATGATCTGCTTGCCTCGGAGTCAGAAAATTAATCTATCTAAGAGTGCGACACTTTAATTTTGCCTCACGCCCCCAATATATAGAAAAATATTTAGCCCCACACCTCAGGACATGACAATGAACGAGATTCTCAAGAAGTTCCTTTTTGTCTCAAGCATTTACCTTCTAGCCCCTACCGCTGGCGCGTTTAATCTTGATGAAGCCATCGCCAGTGGCACACAAGCGCTCTCTTCAGCAACAGAGGTCAGTGGCGAAGCCCAGCAACTTTTAGGACAGCTTGAGAACGACCTCGGCGTAACCGAAACTCAAGCAGCGGGCGGTACCGGTGCTTTACTACAACTAGCAAAGAGCCAGCTGGGCGCAGATTCGATGAACACGGTAAAATCCAAAGCTCCTGGCCTTTCTGGTTTGCTGGGTGCCGATAACAGCATGGGGTCAACCCTGCTATCCAACATCTCATCCATGGACGGAGTGCAGTCCGCATTCTCAGCTTTGGGAATGGATAGCGCCATGATCCAACAGTTTGTGCCGATTGTGATGGGCTTTTTGGGCGATCAAGGAGTTGGGTCCGCACTGCTAGGTCAGCTGCAAGGTCTTTGGGCGCCAGCTAGCTGAATGGATAAACCTTGATTAGATTGAAGGCACTCAGGGGCAGGAAGAGTCGTGGGCGAGCTAATCGTAAATCGCTGACGATACGCCCCCAAAAGCTCCCTTTCCGGCGGCGCCTAGCCCGTGCTTCCGTGGCATTGATTTATCGAGAAACTGAAAACAACGGGGTGGAGCTGTTGTTCATCCAGCGGGCGCGCCGAGAAGGAGACCCCTGGTCTGGCGATATGGCCTTTCCAGGCGGTCGCATGCAATCAGAGGATGCCACACCGCGCGCTGCCGCAGTAAGAGAAACCCTCGAAGAAACCGGCGTCGACCTGATGAGCCATGGCCGCTTCCAGCTCAGGCTGTCAGACCTTATTACCCGCCAACACAGCCGCTGGCGACCGATGGTAGTAACCCCCTATGTTTACGAGTGGCAAGGGCCGGAAACAGTATTGCCAAACCACGAAGTACAACAGATGGTGTGGATTTCTCTCGACTACCTTGCAGCCAAAGAGAATCAAGGCAAAATTCCATGGCGCACGCCCCTTGGAACATTAACGCTTCCATGCTGCCGGTATCAGGGCTACTGCATTTGGGGGCTAAGCTATAGCATGCTGCAAGAGCTGCTGGCGCTGGACTTAGACGAGCCTTGAGCGCCGCTCCCTTGGAGACCTCAAAAAACAAACATCACGCCAGCAGTAACAACCCCAAAAAAGATGGATAGCCCGATTAGAACCTTCCACGGAAAGGGTGGCGGGGGTGGTTCATCGGCGAGCTGCTCTTCCAAGTAGTTTCTCAGTAATCGCGTATTGCGAATATTGGCCTTAAAAACAGCATCAAAAGCATCCCCCACTACGGGAATCAGGCCACCGAGAAAATCGACGCCCATGTTGCGCAACATGCGCAGCTTTACCTTCTTGCTGGCTCCCGCGCGCTGAGCTTCAATCAACACATAACTCGCCAGTACCAGCCCTACAGCGTCGCCTACAACCGGCAACAGGCCGATAACGGCCTCTGCGCCAATTTTAAATGGCGTAAAGGGAATACTAATGCTGTTGTCGGTAAACCGGCTGAACTTATCCAGCCGCTTAAGTATCGCCCGCTGCCGGGCCTCGGTTGGCTTAATCATTTCAGGCCTCTGGGGCGGCGACGTTTAATCAAAACGATTGGCGCATAATGTTTTCTATCGTGGCTGTCGACAATACAACCGGGTTCGCCTTCATCGAAGAAGAGCTCGCAGCTGCCTGCGAAGCTAAAGCAATGTGATCTTCCGTGACCCCAATCGAAGCGAGCCCGGGTAGGCCATTTTGTGCAATCCATTCACGGAACTGCGGCAGAGCCTGATCAGAGCATGTTTCAAACACCTCAGCAATCCAGCCAATCACCTGATCAACACGGGCCTTTTGATTCGCATCGACCACATTATCACGGTTTGCAGCTATGCCCGCCGGCAACAAAGCACCGCATATCGCTCCGTGGGACGCACCACACAAACCGCCCAGCGGCCCGGCAATACCATGCACAACACCCAGCCCCGAGTTCGCAAGCGCGAGCCCACCAAATAGGCTCACCTGAGCTAGAGCGTCACGCACCTCTGTGGATTCTTCCGCCATCAATTGTTTTAAAGCATGGAGGCCTTTGGGAATAGCTTCTTTACACAACATATCCGTGAATAGGTTTGAGCGCGACGAGAGGTAAGGCTCTATAACCTGAGTTACGGCATCCAGCCCAGAATGCAAGCTGACCTCTCGGGGGCAGTTATCAGTGAGTGCTGGATCTACCAAGGCTAAATCAGGAAGTAATTGGTTATCTCGGAGACTGACCTTGCGCTGTGCTTCCACCACATCGATAACCGCATTTCGAGTCACTTCCGCCCCTGTGCCCGAGGTGGTTGGCACTAGAACTAGCGGCAAGCGCTTCGTTGACAATGGCAAGCCACTA
Source organism: Marinobacter sp. 1-4A (assembly GCF_016597725.1). GTDB lineage: Bacteria > Pseudomonadota > Gammaproteobacteria > Pseudomonadales > Oleiphilaceae > Marinobacter. The sequence goes on along the minus strand of NZ_VCGY01000010.1, from coordinate 68,190 downwards.
CCTACAACCTCCAAATGACTCATCAAATCCGTCTGGCTTGGCAGCATGGCTGCAAGCACCTTAGCTGAATCCATAACAGAGCCACCGCCAATACCGAGCACCAGATCAATGCCCAACGATTTACCTTGATTAATGGCAGCAATCAGCGCCTTCAAGTCTGGCTCTTTCTCAACGGACAAGGTCTGGGCAATATCAACACCCTTGAGTGACTCGAACACCCCGGAAAGCCGGCTTGGATTTTTACCGTGCACAATCAGTACGCGCCTACCCAGCTTTGCTGCCCGTTCGTTCAGTTGAGCTACCACTCCCCGCCCGAACAGGATCTCAGTTGGGGTTACCAAGCTAAATGTGCTTAACATAAACAGGATCGTCCTGAGGGTTTAAAAGATGCTTTCACTCTACGCCACCGAGGCAAGCCCATGCACGCTCAAAGCCAATAAAGTAACAGCCAAACTACAGCCTGATACTCTCCCTACCTTGGCCATGCAACCAACGCCCCCAATCCAAACTCAACATGGAGACACCACCGATGTAATTGTCATCAACAAGATAATACGACAGCGTGCGATCCCCTCTATTAAAATTGTGCATTAGCCGCACCAAGAAGTTGCGACTGGTCGGTTTGGAGAGCAGGAAGTAAATGAACTGGCCAGCCTGGGCTCTTAAGCTCCCTTTCCCAGACGCGTCAGAATGCAGCCATTTATCGCTGGATAGTTTCAAAAACTGGTCGATTCCGTTCAATCGGCCCAGTTCACGGGCTTGAGCGACCACCCATTGATTTTCCCGATGTCGTTCGAAATACAGGCCCGATCCGTCGCGCTCCAGCATCTCCATCTGCTCGGCAAGGCCTTCGTTTAACCAAGCTGGCGCGTAAGGAACAATGGTATCGATGATTGCGTGACTCACCTCATGCTTAATCGTTCTAAAGGTAAGCCTTCTGTTCTTCTGCATATAGACGACGATTTGATTTTCGGAAGGTATATACAAGCCATAAGACGCAACCGCCTTACCTCGATTATTGCGGATCAGGTAATTCCGATATTCTGTCCTTCCCTTAAAGATCATGATGTTGACGGGCACCGTCCGGTACATGTCAAAGGACATCACACGATCGAAAAACTCGTAGACATTGTTCGTGCCGTCAACAATCTGCTGGTTTTCCTCATCGGTAAGCTCTACGTCAACGGCATTAATATCGATTTTAAATCGCGACCACTTCGACACGCCGGGCTTCACGTTAACAATCTGCTGTTCAACCTTGTGGTCTTTTCGGTCGCTGAAGTGAACTTTTCCGTCACCATCGACCCATTTATAAATCTCTGCATGAACGGTACTTGCAGCAATCATAAACAGCGAAAAAACAACGATTGAATGTATGGCCTTCTTTAACCCTTTAACCACTTAGTTTTACCTGTTGGAGAGCGCTTTTGAGCAAGCTTAATACTCAACAGCGCTTACGTTTCATATGCCTTGCGATAGCTGCCCTGATAATCAAAAATCCGCTCCTGTACTTGCCAATAATGTTTTTGCTTCCGAGCAATCACAAAGTCCGGCGCTGACAACAAGGCCTGAACCTCAAGCACCTCTTCAACTCGGCCGAACTCCTGAGGAGTCTGGCTGTTGGCAAAACGCCGCCCAAACAGCCTATTGAACACTTTACGCTGCCCCAGTTTGCTGAAATCAAACGACTCATTTAGCTCTTCACCGTCTTCGCTGTGATAGGTGACCTTCAGTTTGTTGCCACTGGCACCAACAGTAATTCCTGCGCAGCGGATTACCATGGCATCCTTCAATTTCAGGGCATCTCTTAGCTGATCATCCGGGTCGATAATAGCCTTATTACACTGATGACACATGCGGGCGGCAATATCATTCTCGGCATTGCAGTGGGGGCACTCTTTGAAACGAAAGCGGTAATCGCACTGTTCGGGGCGCCCGTCCCGCTCAGTCAGCTCATTGCCTACAGCAAGTTCCAAAATGCCCTGACAACGGCGACCGTGGTGTTCAACCACCTGCCCTTCGTCATCGGTTTTGCCCCAAAAGATATTGGCAAACCCACAGACTGGACAAAATACCTGCACCGGCTCGCTATCCGGGTTTGGCTTCTTCTCACCCACCTCAGGGTGATGCAGATTCACGTTATTTCCCGCGTAATCAATCACTAGACAATCCTGCTTACCTGCATCCAAGCGAAGGCCACGCCCCACAATTTGCTGATACAGGCTCACCGACTGGGTTGGGCGCAGAATGGCAATAAAATCCACATGGGGCGCATCAAAGCCCGTGGTGAGTACCGACACATTCACCAGGTACTTTAGCTCCCCCTGTTTAAACCGCTGAATCAACGAATCCCGCTCACTCTGATCAGTGGCGCCTGTAATCAAGGCGGTTTGGTGTTCCGGCAAATAGCCGTTGATCTCCTTTGCATGTTCCACCGTTGCCGCAAAAATCATCACCCCCTTGCGGTCAACCGCCAGCTTCATTATCTGCTCAATAATGGCTCGGGTTACACGCGGATACTTGCTCAACAGTTGGTTTACATCTTTTTCCGCGTATTCACCAAACTGATTCCGAGGTAGCGCGGAGAAATCGTATTGCGCGACAGCTGCATCGACCAACTCGGGCTTTGTGAGATACCCCCGGTTGATCATATAACTCAATGGCAGTTCGTAGATGCAATGCACAAAGGGCTTATCCTGATCGTCATCAGAGCCGCGAACAAAGCCCCGGTAGTGATAGCGATAAATCCAGCCCATAGCCAAACGGTAGGGCGTGGCGGTTAGGCCGAGCACTTTGAGGGAGTCATTCTGTTGCCGCATGAGCTCGATAATTCTTTGATACTGACTGCTTTCATCACCACTAACCCGATGACACTCATCGATGATGAGCAGCGAATATGCGTGCCTAAACCGATCCAGGTTGGCGGATACGGACTGAACACTGGCGAAAGTCACCTGATGCTGGTTTTCCTTGCGCTTCAATCCGGCGGAAAAAACGCTGGCCGTTAACCCATAGCTCTGGTATTTCGCATGATTCTGCTCGACCAGCTCTTTAACGTGGGTTAACACCAGAATTTTGCGCCGCGCAAGACGGGCCAACTCGGCAATGACCAAGCTTTTACCTGCACCAGTCGGCAACACAATCACCGCAGACTCATCCGTCTTGCGAAAGTGCCTCAATGTGGCATCGACGGCTTCTTGCTGGTATGGGCGCAGCTTGAAAGGAAGAGGCATGGTGCAGTGTTTAATCGGTTTCGGTGTAGAGAGCGATCATACTAAAGGTTGCGAATACACGCACCAGATTCTCACCCGAGAAGATCCGGCCAGAACTCTTGAGCGTAAAACTTATGCTCGGGCTTGCTGGGCGATCATAAAAATACCTTCTACACTGACATGTACACTCCAAGCATAGACTTCTTGCTCTAAGGTTTTGGGGCGAGGTGTTCAGGGGATAGGGAATGTCAAAAACCAACGATACGAATATGCCGTTTTCATCAGACAATCACCAAGCAGGCATGTCACCTGATAGTGGAGAAAGTGGACAAAAATTCCACGAGCTGATTGAAAGCCTGCCAATGGTTGCGGTTCAGGGGTATAACAAAGATCGACAGGTTATATATTGGAACGAAGCCAGTAGACGTCTTTACGGATACACCCGGGAAGAGGCGCATGGCCAATTGCTGGAAGACCTGATTATTCCAGACAATATGCGTGACAGCCTGATCACCGCACACCAAAACTGGTTGACGAACAATGTCAGCATCTCCGCTGAAGAAATTGAACTGCAACATAAACACGGCCACCTTGTTCCCGTTTACTCCAGCCACGTAATGATCAAAAAGAACACGGGCGAGTGCGAAATGTTCTGTATTGATATCAGTTTGGAGGAGCAGAAAAAGGCGAATGAAAAACTCAGCCAGATGGCTAATTTTGACGATTTAACCCAATTGCCCAACCGACGAATGCTCGAAAGCGAGCTATCTACGAGAATTGCCAAAGCAGAACGAGGGTCTCAAAGCGATTTGGCGGTCGTATTTATTGATCTGGACAACTTCAAACTGATCAACGACACCCTCGGACATCACCATGGCGATGAGTTACTGCAACTAGTTGCAGAAGGCTTGAAAAAAGACATTCGAACCTGTGATTTTTTAAGCAGATTTGGTGGAGATGAGTTTGTTTTGTTGCTCACTGACTTCAATGATTTTTCAGGTATAAACGAACTTCTTCAGCGGCTAATTGGCGTACTTGATCAGGGTTTTGTAATGAACAGTATTTGTTACCCTGTAACAGCGAGCTTTGGTGTCAGCCTATTCCCGGACAATGGCACCACCGTAACCGAATTGATGGGGAACGCAGATGCCGCAATGTATCAGGCGAAAGACAACGGTAGAAACAGCATCTGTTTTTACACCTCGGACATCAATGACCAATTATTCCATTATCAAGAGGTGACCACACTGCTACGCAACGCGTTAGCAACCAATGGCCTACAACTCTATTATCAACCGCAAATTGACCTAAAATCCCGGAAAGTGCGTTCCTGTGAGGCGCTATTAAGATGTTTTGATAAGAACTTTGACCCCATATCTCCTGCTGAATTTATCCCGATAGCAGAAAAGTCAGGGCTGATTAACGATATCGGGGACTGGGTAATTGAAGAGGCTTGTAGGCAGCTACGGGCCTGGCAAGGCACCAAACTCGAAACCCTTCGGGTCGACATTAATTTGTCAGGCAAACAGTTAGCCAAACCGCATCTGGCAGAACATATTCTCTCTAGCCTGCAGAAATATCACCTACACCCTTCTCAGTTGGGTATAGAGCTTACTGAAAATGAAGTTATTGGTGGAGACGACGGGCAAATCAGGCAATTGGAAGCATTAAAACAGGCGGGCGTGCATATTTCCATTGACGATTTCGGCACCGGCTATTCATCTCTGGTGTACCTCCGAAAACTCCCGATCTGCAGCCTTAAAATTGACAGAGCATTTCTGCACCATGCTATGGAGAATGACTGCGATATGGCCATCATGGAGGCCATCATCACAGTTGGCCACCGCCTTGGGTTGGCAGTGCTTGTTGAAGGTGTAGAAACGTTGGAACAAGATCGCATAGTGAGCGAACGGGGGTGCGACTTGGCCCAGGGATTTTTCTACGCGAGGCCAATGCCCGCAGCTGATATGCTAGCTTTTAAGGTTGAGGTTTGAGCCCAATCACTGGTTGGGTGAGAATGGCCTCAGCTTAAGTTGTCACTCCAAAAGCCGATAAGGCCGCTCCAACGCAGCGCGCACGTCGCTGATGGAAAAGACTCTAGCGAACTCTGTGAATCGTTGCCCACCAAACCAAAGCTGAACAACAGGCAGAGAGAATATACCGCGAGCCGCGCATAGTGGGGCGGCGGCTTTCTGGCAATCAATATAGACTGTTACCAATCTCGGATATTCCTCACTGGCTAGCTTTTCAAGTTGGGGCTTAATGGCCTGACAGACGCCGCAGTGGGCTCCGCCGAAGAGGAGAAGCACTGCAGCGCTGGACTCTAGCAGTTCGGATAAAGCTTCTTCAGAACAGACGTTTTTCAAAGCTCAGTACCCTTAAGCTTCCCGTTCGATAAACAGCTTGATGTATAACAAATAGCCAGAAAACAACAAAATCGGTGCCACATACCAAAGGTACGCAAGCTTGCCCGCACCCGCGCGATACAGCCCAATTACAACAACAGCACTCACAATACAGCTTGCCGGTAATGAATAAAAAGCCGAGTCCAACACAGAAGAATCATATGGCGTAGGGCGGTGAGAGGCCCCAACAGCACTAAACCCGAACACCGCCAATAGAAACAGCATATAAGCTAGAAGAAACTGACCAACGCTACCTGCAACTACCCAACCTAGAGTCATCCGCATTTCCTTTGCTGTGGTATGTCAATCAAGAAACTGCTGTAGTCGAAAGCCCATCGATGACTACGCCACAACAGCCCCCTCATACGTCAGTGGTGCCCACCGGGTCCATGCGCGTGGCCGTGCGAGATCTCTTCTGGGTCGGCAGCGCGTACTTCAATGATTTCGACATCAAAGGTTAAGGTTTTACCGGCCATCGGGTGATTAGTATCAACATCCGCAAACTTTAAGCCAACCTTAACCACACTCACATGGCGCGGCCCCTGCTCGGTTTTTACCTGCGCGATCATGCCCGGCTTCCAGCGTTTCGCACCCATTAAATGCTTCACTGGCACGCGTTGCACTGCATCAGCCTTGCGTGGGCCGTAGGCTTTGTCTGGGGTGACGGTAACGCTGAACGTATCGCCAGCCTCTCGGCCTTCCAGAGCTTCTTCCAAACCTCGGATGATGCCTCCATGGCCATGCAGGTAAGCATTTGGCTCGCCGCCGCGGGAACTTTCAACAACCTTGCCCTGTTCATCGCTGACACTATAGTGAAACAAAACGACTTGATTCTTTTCGATTGGCATAGGGTTCTCTGGGATGATTAAAGGTACGCCATTATAACCAGTGGCAGTTCTGGCTGCAGAGGTGTTTTCTCATTCAGACAGAAGTGATTCATACAAGCTACTAAAAGCTGTGTGTCACCGCCATTCGCCTTATGCAATAATGTCATAACCGCAACCCAAACAGATGATATCGTTAGGAAACACCGCTATGAAGAAGTTTTTATTTTGCACTCTGGCTTCAGTAATGATGGTTGGCTGCGGAGGCGGGGGCAGCGGCAGCGTTTTGGAAGAAACCGAAGAAAATGCCGATCCCGAAATCGGAAACGAGGATAGCGGTGCCGTAACTCCAAGCGACCAGATAACAGTACTCGACGGCACCTGGAAAAAGCAATGTGGCCCCGTTGAGGGCGAACCGCACTATGATATCGTGACCTTATCGTTTAGCCGTGGCGAATTTACCACCGATATCGAAAACTACATCGATAGCGGCTGCACTACCCCACAACCGTTCGCTCCGAACCCAACGTCATCAGGCAACTTCGCATTGGGCGACGATGTTTTGCTGAGCGATGGTCTCACTGCTACCGAATTCAATATACATACGACCCAATTCGATGGCGCCTTTTTCGACATCAAAGAATACGACATTGTTTACATTGATAACGATACTCTCTATGCGGGAGATGGCGAAACAGATTCGCCATTGCAGAGGCCAACCAGCCTAGACTACGACCGCCCGTTCTACCGAATAAACTAGTGGCTCACGACCAATAGGCCATATACGAGCGCATACAGAACTGCTGCTAAAGCACCAGCAGCAGTTCTAGCCTCCCTCCCCCGTCTAATATCAGCGTGCTTTCAAACTAATCTGCTTCGTGCCAGTAGAGGCAAATTGGCCACTCTTACCCTTGCCAACGTACTCAACAGCGCCGCCTGACTTTAAAAAAGCAGCTGTCTGTTCCTCAATCATGGCGGTAGTCAATGTCGCTTTTGTGGGGCTCTTGCTCATTTTATTCTCCAAGTAATCGGTTGGTTTAATCACCAGCCTCAAACGGTCATGATATTCCAAATAGGAAATAATTGTTTGGAATGAGAGACGTTCTTTGATAGGAGCAAGCCCGCAGAGACTCAATTGCTGTCGTACAGCACTCTCTTCTGGAGCAACAATCACCCAACACAGGCCTCTGAGGCAACCTACCGCGCTAATTTGATGCGATGTAAAACCTGATAAGGCCCTTGTATTTCACGGGTTCTGTATTGAGCAAATACTATTTCATCAACCGTGAACTCGATATCTTGCGATTGTATGCCCGATAATTCTTCAACTATGCGTGAAGTGTCATGAGCTTCGTTGTAAAAACCCAGAGTGACGTGTGGCGTGTATGCTTTTGGGTTCTGCTCCTGTTCATCGCTGTTCAAACAGCTACGGATAGTATTCAAATAACCTTTTGGATCAGTCACTTCCAAATAAGGGCAGGTTGCAAAACTGTTGCATCTGGCCAGCTGTAAAGGAAAAGCAGGTAGTTCGGAAGCTTCCAACTGCTGAATACTTTTCCAAATCGAAGGCTTCAGCGAAGGGGGATCTTTCAGCAACCCCTCCAAAGCCAGAGTAATGTGAGGCTGGCGCAAGTAACCGGAATGCAACCACTCGGAAAGATAATCTTGATGGAACCGTATTTTTTTCAGGCAATCAGAGCCCGATACTTCAATCGCCCAAAACCCAAAATACTCAACGCCCTTATGCCATTCATAAAAGTCCCGCAACTCGGTAGCGTAGGTCGTTTTACTGTTTAAGAAATCGGAAAACATAATGAAACAACCGGGCTCTGATCTGCGGGTGCAACCCAGCGCCCCAACAAGAGTCGGGGCGCCATCAATGAGCTAGCAGCTTTTACTGCACGTTCTCCGCATCACCAAACTGCTCGGCAAACAGGGCGCTGGAGAGATAACGCTCAGCTGAATCCGGAAGGATGACCACAATGTTCTTGCCTTTGTGTTCTGGCTGCTGGCTAACGCGAACAGCTGCTACAACGGCCGCACCACAGGAAATGCCACACAGAATGCCTTCTTCCTGCATCAACCTATGGGCCATAGCCATGGCGTCTTCATTGGTTATCGTTTCTACCTGATCAACCATGCTCAGGTCTAGATTCTCGGGCACAAAACCAGCGCCTAGGCCTTGGATTTTGTGGGGAGCGGGCTTGAGGGCTTCTCCGTTTCGCACCTGAGTGATAATGGGTGAGTCGGCAGGCTCAACGGCAACGGTGGTAATGGCTTTGTCCTGCGTGTTCTTGATGTAGCGTGATACGCCTGTAAGCGTGCCACCCGTTCCTACACCGGCAACAAAAATATCCACAGCGCCATCTGTGTCGTTCCAGATTTCAGGGCCAGTGGTGTCTTCATGAATCTGCGGATTAGCCGGGTTATTGAACTGCTGTGGTAAAAAGTACTTTTCAGGTTCAGCAGCAGCCAACTCTTCTGCTTTAGCGATTGCGCCGGGCATGCCTTTGGCGGGCTCTGTGAGTAGCAAATCGGCACCCAGCGCTTTCAACACCTTGCGGCGCTCCAGACTCATTGAAGCGGGCATGGTAAGAACTATTTTGTAGCCTCTGGCCGCAGCCACAAAAGCCAGAGCTATGCCCGTGTTACCGCTGGTGGGCTCAATAATAGTCATACCCGGCTTAAGCACGCCCCGCTTCTCGGCATCCAGTACCATGGCGGTACCAATTCGGCACTTTACCGAGTAGGCCGGGTTGCGACCTTCAATCTTGGCCCAAATAGTAGCGCCATCATTAACACGATTAAGCTTGACCAACGGCGTGTTGCCAATGGACTGAGAGTTGTCTTCATATATGCGGGGCATCGATTATCTCCTCAAAAGTTCTGAAGTATTTAACCACAAGCCCGCGATATCACCGAAAAACCCAGACAGTTTTTTTCTACAGCGTTCAATGCTTTGCTTTAGTCACCATTTTCGGCGTGGCCGTATTGCCTGAATTACCCGCGAGAATCCGGTCAGCATTCAGTGAAGCGATCGGCACTCGGGTATCCCTTGGAACAGCGCCGTCTAATTGCAGCTCAAGATAGCGGAGCGCACAAACCCGCAGGAAGGACGTGAAATTGCCCAGATCGTGGCCAGCGTCAATGGATTCGTGGTAAAGCCGGGTGATCATCTGCGGGAGGTTCATGCCGTCCCGTTCGGCCAGTTCTGCCAGTACATGCCAAAAAGCGTTTTCCATGCGCACACTGGTGACCATGCCGTCAATACGCAGAGAGTGGGTCCGGCTTACCCAAAGCTCCGGGTCGGCGTTGATAAAGAGCTTACACATTACAGCCTCCCGGGAAGCGTTGAGGGGCCGGTGTGGCCAGCCCCTGTTGCGTTATTGATCCAGCAGTTTGAAGAACTGCGCCAACCAGGCCGGATGAGCCGGCCACGCGGGCGCTGTTACAAGATTAGCATCGGTTACAGCCTGATCAACCTCAATACTGGCGAAGGTACCGCCAGCCAATTCCACTTCCGGCTGGCAAGCCGGATAGGCTGAACACTTGCGGCCATCCAGAACCCCCGCAGCCGCCAACAATTGAGCACCATGGCAAATCGCCGCCACCGGTTTGTTGGTTTCGAAAAAATGGCGAACCAGATTCTTCACGTCTTCGTTAAGACGCAGGTATTCAGGTGCGCGGCCACCAGGCACCACCAGTGCGTCATAGTTCGCCGGGTCCAACCCATCAAAATCCGCATTCAGGGCAAATCGATGGCCCGGCTTTTCTGTGTAGGTTTGGTCGCCCTCGAAGTCATGGATGGCTGTGGCAACGGTATCGCCCGCTTTTTTATCCGGGCAAACGGCATGAACCGTGTGGCCGACGGCCATCAGTGCCTGAAACGGCACCATGGTTTCGTAATCTTCGGTGAAATCACCGGTAATCATCAAAATCTTCTTCCCACTCATGGCTATCTCCTTATGCTTGTTTTGACGAGCTTGGAAACAGTAGCAGTGGCAATGATGAAGTGGGTATTAAGAGACTACTACAAACCTTCCAGAGTGGGCGCTTGGAAAAAAAGACCTGCCCCGGTTTTCCGAACAACAACGATTGGTAATGCCTTGCATTGATACTTGAGGCTATATGAGCCGTATACTGACTCGGTCTTGACCATCAACCAATGCATGCAGCTCGAGGTACCCTCTGGCATGGTGAAACCCCTTCAATGGCTCATCAGAACCACAATATTTTTACTGGCTCTGCTAGCGGGCCCTGCACTGATTGCGGCCTGTAGCAGTCAGTCTAGCCAGAGCTGGCGTGACACTGATCGCTCCAGTGCAGGCATTGCGCCACTGCCCGATCAGGCTGAGGAAGCCATTGTGCAAGTTTACGGTGCCCGAGCTTATAATTGGCGCGGCAACTTTGCGATCCACACTTGGATTGCGACCAAAGTGCGCGGGGCATCATCCTACGAGGTTCACGATGTAACTGGCTGGGGTTATAACGCGGTGCGATCCCGCCCCGGTGAGCCCGATACTGCCTGGTATGGCAACCCGCCGATGTTGCTCGCCGACCTCCGTGGTGAGAAAGCGGAGGCCGCTATCATCAATATCCGGACAGCGATCGACGCCTACCCTTTCCAGAACAAATACAAAGCTTGGCCCGGACCCAACAGCAACACTTTTGTAGCCTGGGTAATCCGGCAGGTGCCCGAACTAGATGTTGCACTGCCCAACATTGCCATCGGAAAAGACTATCTCGCCGACGGCATTGTTGCGAAAGCGCCCAGCGGTTCAGGCTATCAACTCTCCCTCAAAGGTTATTTCGGCCTTATGGCGAGTATCCGGGAAGGTGTCGAGCTGAACATTCTAGGCCTTAACATTGGCATTGACCCTCTGGCTTTGGCTGTCAAATTGCCCGGGATCGGGCACATTGGCCTGCGCGACCCTTGGATGGATCGCTCAACGTGGCACCAATCCCCTTCAGAGGAGCAGGTTTCAAAAACCAGCCCATAAATCAATCTTGAGAAATAGGCCCGCACCGGTTTTCTTACAGAGCAGACCCTACGACAACACCTTCTCCGGCACCGAAGACCTTTCCATCACCGCCTCATCGTCCTGCTCGGAACGGGCAATCACGGAGGTACACGCCAGATCCCCGGTTACATTCATAGCTGTTGCCCCCATTCCTACAAGGGCATCAATGGACACCAACAGAGCCACCGTTTCAATGGGCAAGCCCACCTGAGCAAACACAGTGGCAATCATCACGATACCCGCACCCGGCACACCAGCCGTGCCTATGGAAGCCAAAGTACCGATCAGAACAATTTCTAGCATGGTGAAGACGTCCAGAGGCACCCCCACCACATTCGCGGCAAAGGCAGCAGAAATAGCAATACGGATACCCGCCCCATCCATGTTGATGGTGGCGCCCAAAGGCAGACTGAAACCGTAGATGCTCTGGGGAATGCCTAAACGCCGAGCAGCGTTGAGCGTTAGGGGCAGAGTGCCTGAACTGCTCTGGGTGGCAAACGCGGTGGCGACCGGAGCCCGAGCCTCACGAATAAAGTCCCTCAGCCCCACACCATTAAGGCGCATAAGAACCCCGTAGACCAGCAGTTGCACCCCCAAGGCCAGATACAACACCATAACCATATCGCCCAGGGCCAGTATCGTGGCTATGCCCTGCTCACCGGCGGTACTGGCCACAATCGCAAACACGCCAATCGGTACATACTGCAGAACCCCGGCCATCACCTTCATCGTGACTTCGTTCAGGCCAGAAACTACTTCATACACCCTGGCACCGGCTTCCCCGTGAGTGTCTGACTCACGTAGTTTCAGCAGAGCAACGCCAAACACAATCGCGGTAAAAATAATCCCGAGCAGATTCGGCTTGGCAAATGCCTCGACAATATTGGCGGGAACAATATTCAGAAGCACCTGAACAAAGCCCGGATTCTCCGGCACCTCAACACTGGCCGAAGGCGACAACTCCAGACCGCTACCGGGTTCGAATACGGAAGCCACAACCAGCCCCACCGTAATGGCCAGAGCCGAAGTCAACACATAGAAACCCAGCAGTTTTCGGCCCACGCGGCCCATACTGGAAAGATTGGCCTGATTGATCCCCACCATCAGGGTAAACAGGACAATCGGCACGATCAGAAACTTCAACAACCTGAGCAGCAATTCCCCTAACGGGTTAAGCCATTCGGCCACTGCCGGCCCGCCTACCAGACCTACAACCAAGCCAAGAACAAGCGCAATACCAATGCGCAGCACCAGAGAAGACTTCAGATAACCATCGAGTACAGCTTTCATGGGGGCTCCCGTTTCACGCGGACTCGTTAATGAGCGAGCGTTCAAATACGTCTGGGGCGGGGATTCTGGTCAGCACCGGCCTATGGGTAAACCGGTATTCCCACGTACGTTACTCACAAAAGCTGTGGATAAAGTTGTTGGCGACCGGGGGTTAAACAGTCGGAGACCCTGTACCCCAAGGCTTTCGGGAAACTGATGCAAAAATGGCCTATACAGTGAGGCTATATGAATATAGAAAATCCGTCTCAGCAGGAGCATGAAGGAAAGCGACGGCGATAAGGTTATCGGAGCATGGTGCCTGCAAGCCCCATCCCGGAGTCATCTTAAAGCGGGTCTAATTGGACGTGGAATTACTGATGTGCCATTTTTAGATTAATAGAGCAATGCCATGGATCGTTCTTTCACACCTTAATCCCTCTCACCCGAGGAACTTTCGGAAATGCTCAAGCGAACGCTTTTTGCACTGACCATTGCCATGGTTTTACTTTCTACCAATTCTCTGGCGGAACCTTTCACGCTCTCCCATGCCCCGCATCCGGCCATTAAGTCCATCTACATCCCGATTCTCAAAGAAGTCTACTCTGAGTTGCAAATGGCCGTAGAATTTCAGGAGATGTCAACCCACCGAGGATTGGTAGAAGCGAACGCCCGCCACGTGGACGGCGACGTCGCTCGTTTCTCAGAGGCCCTGCAGGACTATCCCAACTTAATGGCGGTGCCAACCGCTCTGGACCAAGCAGAAATTATTCTGCTGTGCGTCCGCGAGGCAGACTGTTCGGACAATGCACTCAAAGAGCCAAAAAACCGCATCCTGATTCCCACCGAAACGGCCGTCATGCGCCGTTTCATTGCAACCTACCCGGCCAATTTTATGCCTGTCAGCTATAGCCTGTCGAAATCACAGGAGATGCTTTCCATGGGCCGATTCAAATACGCCTTGTATGTATCTTCAGAACTACACCCTCACCAAGCCAAGACCGAGGAATACAACCTAAACTGGGCGGTACTGGAAAGTTGCCCTATCTACCACGTGCTGCATAAAGATCACAAAGCACTAGCAGACGCCATTGCCCCCATCTTATCTCGAGTACTTGAACGCTATCGGCGGGAACAGCAACTTAGGCAGTAGCCTGCATTCTCCGCACTGGCAATAGATTTTCCCCGATATTGAGAGCTCACGCCTTGTCAGCCAAAAACCATAACAACAAGCCAGCAACCCCAAAAAGAAGCACTGCAAAATGGACAGCCAAATTCTTTCGAATAGTTGGGGTTGGATGCGCTGTGTGGGATTATTGACCGAGTGTAAGCAAACTAGGGTATTGTTCCAAAGACCGCGTCAAAGGGCTTGGAGAGCGTTCAGGTGTCGTCAGCGATGAATGAAACAAACGAGGATAAAACAGCATCAACGCCGCCACCCAAAAAGAAGGGCTTCAGTGGCTTGCATGTCTTTGGCATTGTGCTGCTCACCATCGTCGCCACCTTAGGCGCTGGTTACTGGTGGTTAAGCCACTATGTGTTTCCTGAGAACTTCGAACCCGTAACCCTGAATGCCAGTGAACAGGATTCACTCAACAACAAGCTGAATACTCTGGGCATTGATACCCAAGGCGGTGAATCTGGCAGCCCGTTGCAGCCGGTACCCTACAGTGAAGAAGACGGCAGCCGGGAGGTACGTTTCAGCGAGCGGGAACTTAACGGCATGCTGGCCAACAACACCGATCTGGCTCAGAGACTCGCCGTCGATCTGTCGGACGATCTCCTGAGCGCCGTGCTTCTGGTGCCTCTTGAAGAGGGCTTCCCTGTGCTCGGCGGCAGAACCCTGCGAGTAAATGCCGGTGTGGAATTGTCCTTTGCTAACGGTCGACCCCTAGTTAAGTTAAAGGGCGTCAGCCTAATGGGCGTACCCATTCCGAATGCCTGGCTGGGTAACCTCAAGAATGTGGACCTGGTTAACGAATTCGGTGCCAACGAGGGATTCTGGCAATCCTTTGCAGCGGGTGTGGATTATATCGAGGTTGAGGATGGCCGGTTGCTTGTCCGGCTAAAGGAATAGACAGCCGGGGCAAATCTCTTTATCAAGCGCGAAAACAACTCTGTCTCGATTTTCTCACAACAACGAACCCCGCTTTTGCAGCTAACGCAGTGCCGCCGATAACTGAAGTGGATCCCGAAAAGCCGGCCTTTTTCTACTCAATCAAGATTGAAAAAGAACCCACCTAAAAGCACGATGGCAAGGAAGATCAAACCGGAAATCATCAATGCCCACCCCAAATAACGGTCAAAGCGAGTTGAGTAACGGCGCACTGTAGGCACATCTATGAGCGGATCATTTGCTTGATTGAAAATGCCCACAGGAAAAGCAATGGCAGAGGCGTACCAGAGTACCCGAAGCCCCACACCGTCCCATGAAGATTGGCGTTTTACTCCGTCCTTCTTCATCTGACGCTCGATTCTGGCCATTGAGAAACGGGCGAACCCTATCCAGACTACCGCCATAATCGCAAACACAACCAGCAGTACGAAGTAGTACCAACCTTCCGGTGTACCATCCAACATCTAAATCAACTCCTGTCCCAGATGCCGGCTGCAATATTCCGACCCCGCTTGTCAGCAATGGATCCTGCTCCCACCCCAGCAAAAACACCTACCGTCACAATGACTCCAAGCACTGCCCAACCAACTGGCCCCGCAACAAAGAGCCCCGATTTCGAGTGCTCACGACCTGCCAGTCAAAAACCATAACAACAAGCCAGCAACCCCGAAAAAAAGCACTGCAAAATGGACAGCCAGGTTCTTTCGCATAGTTGGGGCGGGCTTAGCGGTGAAACTGAAATAATCCTCACCAAACAGCCCAACACCGCAGCCCTCACAGTAGTTTTTCGAGTAAGAAACCCGGAGCTCAGATGGCTCAAATTTTTTCCGACAGCTGTAACAACTGGGTTTAATCACTTGGGGTGCCGTAAAGAATTCAACAAATCAAAGTCTAATTGCTGCCGCAAAGCAGCCGCTTCCGGCGCGACAAGCAGCCAGCCCAGAGCGCCCAGATTAGCAAGAACCGCCAGCCAGAAAACGAACTGATAGCTCCCCTTTCGTGTTTTGTGCCGAAAAACCTGCTGAGCCATAAGTGCTCCGGGCCAGCCGCAGCATAGCTCAAAGAGGTGCAGCGTGTTCTCAGCCGTACGCTGCCCACCTCGCTGCGCCGCGCGCTTATCGATCCAGTACATCACAAACAACACCACACTCACCCCGCCATAGGCAGCCAGGATAGAGACCGGCAGACTACCTCGGTGGAACAACCCCGCTAGAATGGTGAAAAACACCAGCACAACAGCAGCAGCCACCCAGACTCCCCGAGCAATACTGGCGCCAACCTTTGCCGCTCCAGCATACTGAAACCGCCCTGCTCTCGGCCGGCCCTGACTATCCTTCGCGATGGTATAGGCCACCTTGCGATCTGAAACTGGCCGGCCACGGCCTGCATAAGTGCTGATATGAGCAAAGACCCGCTCACCACCGCCCTCAGGAGTAATGAAGCCAAAACCCTTGGCGTCGTTCCATGCGGTGAGGATTCCTTTTTGGTTCAATTCATTTCTCCCTTCAATGGCTGATCAGAACTGACGGGACACAGATCGCTCAATGAAAGCAATCAGCCGTAAATTTTTGCCGCCAATGTCGATTACCCACCATTTGCCCTAGCATTCGAAATTGTCGAGGGCCGGGAAAACCCGGCGGCAATCCGGGATTCAGGCAGTCCTTTGCAGCGGGTGTGGATTATACTCAGGTTAAGGATGGCCGGTTACTTGTCCGGCTCAAGGAATAGAGAAAACCGGGACAGATTTATTTTCCAGATGGTTAGCACAGCAAGGAGATACCATGTCGTACACCAGCCAATATACACCCGAAACCCTGAGCCGGGATGAGCTGGACCAGAGCACGGGCCCAATGGTGATCGAATTCGGCACCAACTGGTGCGGGATCTGCCAGGGTGCTCAGGCGGACATCAAGGCGGCAATGGACAATCACCCAGACGTGCCGCATGTGAAGGTTGAGGATGGCAAAGGCCGCAGATTAGGGCGAACGTTTGGCGTTAAGCTCTGGCCAACCCTGATTGTTTTGAAGGATGGTGAAGAAATAGCGCGGGTCGTCCGCCCGGAAGACAGCAGCGACATCGAAGATGCACTGTTAAAGATTCACCTGAGCTGCTGAAAGCTTGGACACCGCCACCTCCAAAGATCACAAAAACAGAATCTGTAGCAAACTCACGGGATGAGGACTTGGTGCTGGACGAGTAGACTTGTTCTTTTACTGAAGGGAGAACCTGTGTTCACATGACAACACCAAAACGCATCTACCTCGCCGGCCCAGAAGTGTTCTTCCCCGCCGAAGAACACAAAGCCATCGTAGCCGAGAAAAAGCGCATTCTTCAGGAAGCCGGATATGAAGGCGTGGACCCGCTAGACACCGCCCTGACGTTTTCAGAACACGAAGCCAAACCCGCACACGGCCACCGAATCTACCTGGCCAATCGCGACCTGATGGACAGCTGCGATGCCATCATTGCCAACCTCACGCCTTTTCGGGGCATCAGCGCAGACCCAGGCACCGTGTTTGAAGTCGGCTACGTGATTGGTCAGGGCAAACCGGCTTTCGGGTTTACTCTAGACAGCCGGAACTATCGGGACCGCGCCGGAGCCACCGACCAAGATGAACACGGCCACGCCATTGAGGACTTCGAAATGAGCGACAACCTGATGATCGAGGGTGGTATTCTGGAATCCAGCGGCCAGCTATTGGTGGCAGAACAACCTGGGGAACATCGATTTTTCTCGGCGGAGCTATTTCGCAACTGCGTGCGAGCACTGGCCCATGCCTGAACCAACTCCACTCCAAATCCTGCTAGACACCCTCCCCCAGCGCGGACGCGTGGAATGGATTGGCATCCGCCCCGCTCGCGGAGAACCAATGCAGGCGCTCGACCGCGTCGCGATCACCCCGGGCACGGGTTTAGAAGGCGACCGATTCGCTGGGCGCGAAACCAGCAAACGCCAAGTCACCCTGATTCAGCAAGAACACCTCCACACCATTGGCTCCTTCCTTCAGCGAGAAGCCATAGAACCCGAAGTGTTCCGGCGCAACATCGTAGTTTCTGGCCTGAATCTGCTGGCGCTGAAAGGCAAAACGTTTCAAATTGGCGGCGTGGTGCTGGAATACACCGGCCAATGCCACCCCTGCAGCAAAATAGAAACAACACTTGGGCCGGGTGGCTATAACGCCATGCGAGGGCACGGCGGGATTACCGCGCGAGTGGTTGAAGGGGGCGAGGTTGCTCTGGGAGACGAGGTGCAGGCAATGCTCTCACCTTAGCTAGCCCGAACAGCACCCTAGCGAACGAGAGGGTAAGCCGCCCTCACCTGTCCCATCACAATGCGGGCATCTTCCGGTTTCAAACTATATTTACGCAACTGTGGCATGACCATAGCGCCGACGTTTTTGCAGCGGGAAGGATCAATGCCGTGTTTCGTGAACACATCGGCAATGGCTTGAGGCGAAGCATCTGGGCTGGCTTTGAGCAGTTTGCCGATTTCGATGGCGCAGGCTTGTTCGGTGGGATCGGTGTTTTGTTTGCTGCGCCAGATTAGGTAGGCGGTGATGGCGGCGAAAAGTCCAATGATCAAAAGCTTCATATAATAGCACCTATGCTTCGGGCAGTGACAAGCATAATAGTTCCAAGGTTCCGACCTGTTAAGTCCTGCGGCGGTGGACTAGGATAGCAAGCAAACTCAGTAAAACAGGATTGGAACCTTGCGGGCTACCCCCTTTCTCATACATGACAATTCCGATACTCGGCCTCTTCTTCGTCTGGCATTTAATGAGGGCTTTTCAGAACAGTGGCTGCAGGAACAGCTATTCAGAAACCCGCAAAGCCTTCCGTTTGGCGAGATCAATCCCGGATATCGAGAAGTCGTTCCCCTGTGCATGGAAATGAATACCGGCGCAGGCCCTATCGATATTGTCTACGTGACGCCGCAGGGCAAACTCGTCATCGTAGAGACGAAACTGTGGAGAAACCCCGAAGCCAGACGAAAAGTGATTGGGCAGATTCTGGATTACGCAAAGGAACTGCAAAACTGGAGCTATTCAGACCTTCAAAGGGAAGTCTCCCGCAGGACCGGTGAGAAAGGAAATGTCCCGTATGAATTAGTCCGGAGCCAGTATCCAACCACTGAAGAAGCAGAATTCGTTGACGGTGTCAGTAACTCACTCGCACAGGGCGACATCATGTTGGTGATAGCCGGCGATGGGATCAGAAGCGACACCCAAGCAATGATTCAGTACCTCGACAACACAGCGAACATGAAGTTTACGCTGGCGGTGATTGAAACGGCGGTCTATCAAACTGAAGATAAGGACCTGACCTTCGTTCAACCGCGTACATTATTTAAAACCAAGGAAATTCCGAGAACGGTTTTTATCGCTGATTTTGGCGAACAACCAGTACCATCGATTGGCACATCAAATACGCGCAATCCGCTCAATGATCAATACGAAATCTTTTGGCGCCGTTTCTTGTCTGAACTCCGGTTAGACGACCCCGAGCAACCGATAGCGAATCCTGTCCCCAAGGGAAATGTTACGTTCCCGATGCCCCCTGGCGGAGGAACGGCATGGATCACGCTTTACTTTTTCAAAGCCTCCTCCGAAATTGGTTGTTTTCTGCGCATCCGAAAATCAGAAGACACCAACTGGCTTTATCAGACATTAAAGGACGAAGCCGAAGCCATCAAAGATGAGCTGCCGTTTTCTTTTCAATGGGATGATGACAATCAAAAGATTAAAGCGAGCAAACGAATCAAGGCCGAATGGCCTCCAGTGAACCTACCCGAAGTTGAAACGTTTTTTACCCAACACATCAACGCATTCGTGAACGTCTTCAAACCGCGCTTGGAGCGTTATCTAAACCAGCAATCTGATGCACTTTAACTCCGTTAATCGCAGTCAACTTCAGCAACGTCCTTCGTCTAAGCATCTTGGCTGGCTTTAAATAAAGTTCCGATTTAGATAGCAGTGGCTTGTTCGGCGAAATCTATATTTTGTTTGCGACGCCAAACCAACCAGACGGCGAAAATCGCAAGAATTAGGGATTTAATAGAAAATTCATAGATGGGCTGTTTGGAGAATTATGAAATACGAGAGATTGAAAAAATTCGGCATCAGTTCTGAGGTATCCATCGGCCGTCATCCATAACAGTCAGTGCTCTTTTCTGTATTGCTCTACGGTTGAAGATATACTATCTCAGCGCGTTCTGTCTGCCCCTATTGCAGCAATCCATGTTGTTATGCCAAAAAAAGCTGTGCGGCCATCCCGCACAGCTTTCTGTTTTACTCTTCTTTTGAGCCAACGCGATTACCCTACCGCCAGCACAACTCCAGTAGCAGCAACCACCCCGCCCAGCACTCGCCCAAACCGGTTATCCGTTCTCTGCAACAAAGCACCAAGCCCCCGGCCCACAAACGTAAGCGCCAATGTGGCGATGGAGAACCCAGCCAGATAAGCCACCAACGCCGCGCCAGCCGGCATTTCAGTGCCGTGAGCAAAGCCGTGGAATACCATAAATGCAGCAACCAATGTTCCGCCTACAGCGGTCGGTAGTTTGGCCATAGTGGCGATCAGGATACCGGCCAGCAGCACCGAAAGTGCAATACCGGTTTCAACGCCAGGCAGGCTCATGCCGCCCCAGACAATGGCTGCGCCAAGGATCATGCCGCCGATCACGAACAGGGGTGTGCTGTTTTTCAGGGTGGCGGACTGGCGCACGCTCCAGAACCCAATAGCGGCCATGGCTAGCAGGTGGTCCAGGCCAAGCATCGGGTGTAACAGGCCGCTGATGAATCCACCTTCAGCATGGCCGGGGTGGGCCATTGCTGAGGCGGAGGCGGCCAGCAGCGCGGCGGCGGTAAGGAGTTTGGCTGTGAGTTTCATGGTATTTCTCCTGGTGGTTCTGGATTCGTTCGGATTCGGTTAGCTCAGGCTGGTTCTGCCAGTTTTTCGGGGCGTCTTTCCGGCAGCATGCCCCGCTCCAGAATGAAGCTGATGATCGTCTCCAGCCCTACTCCGTCGTACAGGTTGGTGAACACGAAGGGGCGTTCGCCGCGCATTTTCTTGCTGTCCCGCTCCATCACGTCGAGGGAGGCGTGTACCTGTTCGGCAATGTCGATCTTGTTGATGATCAACAGGTCGGATTTGGTGATGCCGGGGCCGCCTTTGCGGGGGATCTTGTCGCCGGCGGATACGTCGATCACGTAAAGGGTGAGGTCGCTCAGTTCCGGGCTGAAGGTGGCAGAGAGGTTGTCACCACCGGATTCCACCAGCACCAGTTCCAGGTTCGGGTGTCGATTCTGTAGGTCGTCGATGGCCGCCAGGTTCATGGAGGCATCTTCACGAATAGCAGTATGCGGGCAGCCGCCGGTTTCCACGCCGAGGATGCGGTCGGCTGGCAGGGCGTCGTGTTTCAGCAGGAAGTCGGCGTCTTCACGGGTGTAGATGTCGTTGGTGACTACGGCGATGTCGTAGTGGTCTTTCAGGGCCTTGCACAACTGGCGCAAGAGGGCAGTTTTTCCGGAACCGACCGGGCCGCCGACTCCAACTCTCAAACAATGCTTCATGGCTTTATCCTCTTATCTTCAGGCTCCGAGTCTGCTGCGGTCAGTAAGTCCTTCCGGGACGCGCTGTAAATACATCCCTGTACGCTTGACTGCAGCATCCATGCTGCAGACAGTCCCGGAAGGACTTACTGACCGCCGCTCCAGACCTCGGAGTGAATGTCTTTATGTTTCAGCTTCTGAAAAGCCGCGAATACTGGGTTTCGTGTAAGGCGCTGCCGAGGGCCAGGCCGGGCAAAACCGGGCCAAGCTCTTCGTCATCCCGCTGCAGAGCGATCTCTACGGCGGTTACCAATAAGGGGCGCATGTGTTCGGTTATGCGCTGGGCGGCGGTGTGGCCGAGGGGTAGTGCTTTGCAGGCAACCGCCAGCTGGTTTTCCAGCCAGGCCCAGGCGAAGCCGATTAAAGTCTGGCGCTCGGGTACTTTCCGATAATGGGCCACCCAAGCGAACATGGTGATGTATCCGGGTTCGTCTGGAATCAGCTTTGCATCCGGCAGCAAGCCGAGGTTGCGCAGCAGGGTGACCAGCGCCGCACCAAGGCGGGTGTCTTCGTCACTCAGTTCTGCGGTTTCCCGGGTGGCGTGCAGCCAGTCGTTCCACTGGGCGATGGCGTCGGCATCCCCGGCTGCCCAGGCACGTTGCAGGCGCACCAGTAACGGTAGCTCGCAGCGGCTCAGGCCGTCTTCAAGCACGCCTTCCAGCCATTGCTGTAGCTCTGCTTCGTTGTTTACCCAGACCAGTTCAAAGGCGCTTTCCAGCCCTTGCGACCAGGCAAAGGCACCTATGGGCAGCGCGGGGCTGACAAGTTGCATCAGGCCCAGCAGTGCCAGATCGCCTGATGCGGCGTTAGTGGGAGTGAGCATGGTGATGGCCGTGGCTATGGCTGTGGCCGCCGCCGGCTTTTCCGGCCTGCGCATAAGCACCCGGTTCGGGATCGAAGGGTGCTGTGTGGCGAACAAGCACGGCGCCTAACCGCTCAGCCAGTTCTTCAAGAACGTGGTCTGGCGGAAAGCGAATCCAGCTGCCCAACTCATCTTCACCTATGGCGAGGGATACATGGCGATTACCAAGGTGGTAGCACAAACGTGCCAACGGTAGGCCGCCATTTATACGTGCGGTTACTACGGGCTCTTCCGCAGCGCGGACGCGGATAACCTCGCCGGTTTTGGCTTGCAGCAGGTCGCCGTCGCGCAATACCGGGCCACGGTCCAGAAACAGGCCAACGTCCTGGCTGGTTTCTGTGGTGGCGCGTAACCGGCCCCGCATGCGCAGCTCGTAGGGCAAAGTGAGGTTGTCTAAAATTTCAGTGGTTTCCACATTGGTGATGCGTTTGATCAGTTCCAACATAGGGTTCTCCGGCATCCAGCTCAGAATAAGTGGTAGCGTTGCGCCAGCGGCAGTTCGGAAGCTGGCTCACAGGTCAGCAGTTCGCCGTCTGCGTGCACTTCGTAGGTTTGTGGGTCTACGGTCAGGTGCGGGCAGGCATCGTTCAGTTTCATATCGCTTTTGCGCACCTGCCGCACGTTGGTGCAGGCAGAGAGCGGGCTGTCCAACCCAAGTTCCTCCCCAATACCGGCTGCCAGCGCCGCCTTGCTAACAAAGGTCAGGCGGGTGGCACTGGCGGCTTTACCAAAGGCACCGAACATGGGGCGATAGTGCACTGGCTGCGGCGTGGGAATCGACGCATTGGGATCGCCCATGGGCGCAGCGGCAATCATGCCTCCCTTGATGATGCAGGCGGGTTTCACGCCGAAGAATGCCGGGCTCCAGAGCACCAGGTCCGCCAGCTTGCCCACTTCCACTGACCCCACATCGTGGGCAATACCGTGGGTGATGGCGGAGTTGATGGTGTACTTGGCGATGTAGCGTTTAGCGCGGAAGTTGTCGGCACCCAGATCTTCGTCTTCCGGCAGCAGACCGCGCTGGGTTTTCATCTTGTGGGCCGTTTGCCAGGTGCGGCAGATCACCTCCCCTACCCGGCCCATGGCCTGTGAGTCGGAGGAGATCATAGAGATCACGCCCATGTCGTGAAGGATGTCTTCCGCCGCGATGGTTTCCCGGCGTATGCGGGAGTCGGCAAAAGCAACGTCTTCCGGAATGTTGGGATCCAGATGGTGGCAAACCATCAACATGTCCAGATGCTCGTCGATGGTGTTCACCGTGTACGGCCGCGTGGGGTTGGTGGACGACGGCAGCACATAGGGTTTGGAACAGGCAGTGATGATGTCCGGCGCGTGGCCGCCGCCCGCACCTTCGGTGTGGAAGGTGTGAATGCAGCGCTCTTTGAATGCCGCCAGAGTATCTTCCACAAAGCCGGATTCGTTCAGCGTGTCGGTGTGGATGGCCACCTGTACGTCGTATTTATCTGCAACGGTCAGGCAGTTATCAATGCTGGCCGGGGTGGTGCCCCAGTCTTCGTGCAGCTTGAGGCCAATGGCACCGGCTTTGATTTGCACTTCCAGCGCTTCCGGCAGGCTGGCGTTACCCTTGCCCAGAAAGCCGATGTTCATGGGCAGGCTGTCTACTGCCTGCAGCATTTTACCCATGTGCCAGGCACCGGGTGTGCACGTAGTTGCGTTGGTGCCGGTTGCCGGGCCGGTGCCGCCGCCCAACATGGTGGTCACGCCGCTCATCAGCGCTTCTTCTACCTGTTGCGGGCAGATGAAGTGTATGTGGGGGTCGATGCCACCGGCGGTAAGAATTTTGCCTTCCCCGGCGATGATTTCGGTGCCGGGGCCGATCACTATATCGACATCTGGCTGGGTGTCTGGGTTGCCGGCTTTACCAATAGCGGCAATGCGCCCTTTCTGGATACCTACATCCGCTTTAACGATGCCCCACCAGTCGAGAATCAGGGCGTTGGTGATTACTGTGTCCATCACTGCATCATCGGCACGCTGGCTCTGGCCCATGCCGTCGCGAATAACTTTGCCGCCGCCGAATTTTACTTCTTCTCCGTAATGGGTGTGATCTTTCTCGACTTCAATCCACAGCTCGGTATCACCCAGCCGCACGCGGTCGCCCACGGTGGGGCCGTACATGTCAGCGTATGCTTGCCTTGATATTTTCATTCAGGGCCCTCCAACTTGCCCATCACATCGCCACGGAAGCCATAGATCTCGCGATTGCCTGAAAACGGAATTAGGGTGGCTTGCCGAACCTGGCCCGGCTCGAAGCGAATCGCGGTGCCCGCAGCTACGTCCAACCGGTACCCCTTTGCTTGATTACGGTCGAAAAGCAAACCGGGGTTGGCTTCGGCGAAGTGATAATGGGATCCGATCTGAATAGGGCGATCGCCAGTGTTGGCCACATCTAATGAGATGCGCGGTCGACCGGCGCACAGTTCTATGTCGTCGTCTTTGAGTTGGTATTCGCCGGGAATCATGGCGTGTTCCTCAAACAATCGGGTTGTGGACGGTGACAAGCTTGGTGCCGTCCGGGAAGGTGGCCTCCACCTGCACTTCCGGGATCATGTCGGCGATCCCATCCATGACGTCTTCGCGGGTCAGAATGTCCGCGCCGCTACTCATTAACTCCGCAACGGACCGCCCCGCTCTGGCGCCTTCCATGATTTCAGCGCTGATCAGGGCAATGGCTTCCGGGTAATTCAGTTTCAGGCCGCGGGCTTTGCGACGCTCGGCCAGCAGCGCTGCGGTAAATAGCAGCAGCTTGTCTTTATCTCTAGGTGTCAGTTCCATTTTGTCCTCCGTTTAACTCGTATTTCTTGGCAGGCCGATACCAAATGCTTATGAACTGAGCGGGGCAAACCGTCCGGGGATGTCAAAAACAGGGATGTTTTTGTCAAGCGTACAGGGACGTATTCACAACGTGCCCCGGACGGTTTGCCCCGCTCTGTTCTTACACCAAATTTCAGGTCAGCCATATTCGAGGCACCATGGCCGGCTGGCCGGTGAGTCTTGGCCTCAGCAGCTCCCAGGCTTGCTGGCATAGCGCCCAGGCTTCGTTTCTCTCCTGCCCTAGATAGCGCAGCAGCACTACGCCACGGCGGCGGGTGACAGCCCAGCGATGGTTGGCGGGCAGGATTTCTCTGAGTTCTTCTAGGGCAGCGGCTTCGTCTTCGAGGCCGACCACCCAGAGGGTTGCCTGTACGGTAGCGCCGCCCTGACCCCAGTGGCCTTTGAAGCGGGGGTGCGCGGGGTCCATCAACTGGCGTTCGAGCCACAGAGGGCGGCCGTTCATTAGCAGGCGAAAGCGCTGTTCCAAGTAGCCGGAGACAAACGGCAGATTGCTGGCTGGCCGGCCAAGGGCGAGAATTTCCCAGCCGATACACTTTGCGCCGGTTTCCAATTCGATGGTCGTGCTCTGCTGACCTTTGGAGCCGTCAAAGGCGAGCGTCTCCTGAGGTAAGTATTCGAGGATGCCGTTGTTAGCAACCTGCAAGCGGGTGTGCTGGCCCCAGCCAACTCCATGGCTGTCAGCCTTGTAAAGCTTTGCCGCTGCTGGCGTAGTCAGTAGCACGTGTGCACTCTTTCCCACCGAAGCATCGATGCGAAGCTCATCGCCACTCACTAGCCCACCTGGTGGATGCAAAAGGTACACGTGGCAGCAGCCATTACGCCCTTCCGGATAAAACGGTCGCTGCACTCTGAGAGGGCCGTGATGTTTTCGGTGCGCCAGACGGGTAACGGCTTTGCTCCCAACACTGTCCTTCGTGCCCTCTCGCACTTCAAAACCAAGTGACAAGCTAGCAGCCCAGCGGCGCTCCAGATCGAAGCGGTGCCCTGATTCGTAACCTGATTGCCGGTAATCATCTAGCCGCTGAATAGCTGTCATACCGTGAGATGCTTCTTGATGAGCTCATCAGTCAGGCCCGCAATTTCCCCTTCTGCCACTCGGCGACCGCGATCAAGAATGGCGAAACGATCTGCGTACTTGCGGGCAAAAGGCAACTTTTGCTCCACTAGCAGCACGGTTAGGCCGTCCTCCTCTATCAATTTGCGGATAACCTCGCCAATCTGGGTGACGATGTTTGGCTGAATACCTTCCCCCGGCTCATCGAGAATCAACAAGCGGGGCTCGATCACCAGTGCACGGCCAATGGCGAGCTGTTGTTGCTGCCCACCAGAAAGGTCGCCACCGCGGCGGTGGCGCATTTCTTTTAGTACCGGAAACAACTCGTACACTCGTGCTGGGATTTTGTTGCTCCCGTCTTTACGCACGGCCAAGCCTGTGCGTAGATTCTCTTCTACTGTGAGCAGCGGGAAAATCTGCCGTCCCTGAGGTACATAGCCAATACCAAGTCTAGAGCGATCTTCAATTCTCTTTTTAGTAAGCGCCACGTCGTGGGCAAACTCCATGCTGCCGCTTTTGGTGGGTTCCTCGCCCATGATGCATTTCATCAGAGTTGTTTTGCCCACGCCGTTGCGGCCCATCACGCAGGTGCACTGGCCTTGGGGCACCTCCAGTTCCAGATCCCACAGCGTGTGGCTTTCGCCGTAATACTGGTTAAGCTTGTCGATTTTCAGCATCGCGCTTTCTATAAGCATTAGGCTTCCTCCCCGAGATACACCTTGATTACATCCGGGTGGCTGGACACCTGATCCATCGAACCTTCCGCCAGCACACTGCCCTGATGCAAAACGGTCACTTTGCGAGCAATCGAGCGCACGAAGCCCATGTCATGCTCCACAACCACCACGGATTGCTTGCCAGCAAGACTGGTGAGTAGTTCGGCGGTGCGTTCCATCTCTTGTTCTGTCATACCGGCTACCGGCTCATCCACCAGCAACAAACGCGGCTTCTGCATCAGCAACATGCCGATTTCCAGCCACTGTTTTTGGCCGTGAGAAAGAATGCCAGCGAATGCCTGACGCAGCTCTTTAAGACCAATCAACGCCAACACTTCATCAATGCGATCCCGGTATTCGGGTTTCATTTGGGCCGTTAAGGTTGGGAAGACCCGCTTGTCCGCTGCCATGGCCAGCTCCAAGTTTTCAAATACCGTTAACGCTTCAAACACCGTAGGTTTCTGAAACTTTCGCCCTACACCTAGAGAGGCAATGTCTGGTTCACTTTTTGTAAGCAAGTTGTGGCGGCTGCCAAACCACACCGAGCCGGTGTCAGGGCGGGTTTTGCCTGTGATGATGTCCATCATGGTGGTTTTACCTGCACCATTCGGGCCGATGATGCAGCGCAGTTCGCCATCGTCGATGGTGAGGTTGAGATTGTTGATGGCTTTGAAGCCGTCAAAGCTCACACTCACATCTTCCAGATATAAGATAGGCCCGTGCCGCACATCTACCGGGGACTGCGCGGGCGCAAGAAATTCAAATACCCGATCCCGATTGGTCAATTCCTGAAAAATACTCATGCGATAGCCTCATGTGCGGTGGGCGGTTTGTCGGTGTTATCGGCTTTCTTGGTGCGGAACAGCAGGCCTGCGATACCTTTGGGCAGGAACACGGTAACCAGAACAAACAGGCCACCTAGAGCAAAGAGCCAAGCGTCTGGCATGATGCCGGTGAACACGGTTTTGCCGTAATTCACCAATATGGCGCCGATAACAGCACCGTAGAGAGTGGCGCGGCCACCGAGTGCCACCCAAACCACTACTTCAATAGAGAACAGCGGCGAGAATTCACTGGGGTTGATAATGCCCACCTGAGGCACATAGAGCGCACCCGCCACACCGGCGAGCATGGCGGAGACCACAAACACGAACAGCTGCACCCGCTCCACCCGGTAACCGAGGAAGCGTGTGCGTGCCTCGGCATCCCGGCAGGCCACACTCACGCGGCCCAACTTGCTGGTCACAATGCCGCGGCAGATCACATAACCGATGGCCAGTGCGATGCCCGTAGCGATGAACAGACCGAGCCGGGTGGCATCAGTGCGCAGATCAAAGCCAAGAATGTCTTTAAAATCGGTCAGGCCGTTATTGCCACCGAAGCCCATCTCATTGCGGAAAAAGGCCAGCATCAGTGCGAAGGTCAGCGCCTGGGTGATGATGGAGAGGTACACCCCGGTTACCCGGGAGCGGAAGGCGAGGAAGCCAAACACCAGAGCCAGAAGGCCCGGGGCCAACAGCACCATGATGAAGGCGAACCAAGCCATGTCGAAACCTAGCCAATACCAGGGCAGTTCCTGCCAGTTCAGAAACACCATGAAATCCGGCAGCACCGGGTCGCCATACACGCCGCGATCTCCTATCTGGCGCATTAGATACATGCCCATGGCGTAACCACCGAGCGCGAAAAAAGCGCCATGGCCCAGACTGAGAATACCGAGGTACCCCCACACCAAATCGACCGCCACCGCCAACAACGCATAACACAGGTACTTGCCCAACAGCGTAACGGTGTAGGCGCTTACATACAGCGCGCTGTTCTGCGGCATGAACACATGCAGCACACTCACGATCACAAGAGAGGCGAAGAGCACACCCAAAAAAATTCGAGTTGAACGTTCCTGCAAAGGTCTCATTAACCACATAGCTTAACCCTCTGCCGCACGGCCCTTTTGGGGGAAGAGTCCCCGGGGGCGCTTTTGAATGAACAAGATAATGAACACCAAGACTAGAATCTTGGCGAGCACTGCACCGGCCCAAGGCTCCAGAAGCTGGTTAAGGGTGCCAAGCGTCATGCCCGCCAGCAGGGTGCCCCAGAGGTTACCCACGCCGCCGAATACCACCACCATGAAGGAGTCGATGATGTAGCTCTGGCCCAGATTGGGGCCAACGTTGGTGATCTGGGAAAGGGCAACGCCGGCCAGCCCCGCCACGCCGGAACCCAGCGCGAAGGTTAAGATATCCACTCTCGTCGCCTTGATGCCCATAGAGCGAGCCATGGCTCGGTTCTGGGTAACTGCGCGCACTTCCAGCCCGAGGCGAGTCTTGCGCATAATCAGCATCAAACCTGCGAACACCACCAGCGCAAAGCCGATCACGTACAGGCGGTTTAGCGTTAACGACAGTGCTTCATTGATCATCACTGAGCCGCTCATCCAGTCCGGAGTGATCACGGTGCGGTTCAGCGGTGAGATGAGGGTGCGCACAAGTTGCTGCAGAATCAGGCTGACACCAAAAGTCGCCAGCAGGGTTTCCAGCGGTCGGCCTTTCAGGTGCTGGATCACCGTGCGTTCTATGGCGATGCCCGCCAGTGCCGCCACCAGAAATCCGGCGGGAATAGACAGAATCAACGCCAAACCGGGCTGGCCGGGCAGCAATTGCTGCATGCCCCAGGTGGTGTAGGCACCCAGCATCATAAGTTCGCCATGGGCCATGTTGATGACGCCCATCACGCCGAACGTGATCGCAAGTCCAATGGCAGCCAGTACCAGAACGGAGCCGAGGGACAACCCGAAATACAAGGTCTCGGCGGCGCGGTTTAGTTTCAGCTTTCGTTCAATGCTCGCCATGGCCCCTGTGGCTGCGGCTACCAGAGCGTCATCGTCGCTGCGCATAGCTTGCTGCAGAGCAGCTCGGGCTTGTGAGTTGAGACTGCCGGAAAGAGTGGCTACAGCAGCAATGTCCCCCTGCTCTTCCACTTTATAAATAGCCAGAGCCTCGGCGAGTGCCGCCCGAACGGAGTCACTTTGTTCGTTACTCATCCATTCAGGAAGCTGCTCGGCCAGCGCGTCATCTACGCCACCTTTAAGAGCACGGGCAGCGGTTAAGCGGATTTGCTCTTCCGGGCTATTCAGATCAATCACCGAAAGAATGCTTTCAAGCTCCTTGCGCAGCGCGTTATTAGCACGAATGGTGTCTATATCGCGACGCGACATTTCACCGAGACTTTTGCCGGTGAGCGCACTTTCCACGGTCCAGTCACGGCCCCGGTTATCCAGCACGATAATGAATTGTCCGCTGGATTCGATACGCCCTAATTTGTTGTTGGCGAACGACTCAAGCCAGCCTCGCGCGCGTTCATCACCACTACCGGCGATCTGGCTGACCACCTGTTTCTTTTGCGCGAATGAAGAGTCTGCCAGTGCGGTGAGCATCTGTTGTGCATCTGTGTCTTCTACTTGCGCATGCGAAAGGCTTGAATAAAGTAGAAAGCAGGCGAACATCAGATGACTGAGCAGTCTAAAGGTGCTCATCGTTGATTCCTGTTCGGTTAAGTAAGAGATTACATGCAGCGGTAAAAAAGCGGACGAGGAGAAACCCTCGCCCGCGAAACGGAAAAGCCCGCTTCAAACCTTACTCGGCAGCAACTTTCGCTTGTCCACCGCAGGTTCCTGAAACCACATTGAAGTTTCCGCAGAACAGCGGTTTGCGCCAGTCACTGATCAGATCTTTGGAGCCTGGAAGGAAATCAGACCAGGCATCGCCCGCAACAGTAGACGGCGTTTCCCAAACGATTGAGAACTGCCCGTTGTCCTGGATTTCGCCGATCAGCACCGGCTTGGTGATGTGATGGTTAGGCATCATGGTGGCAAAGCCACCGGTGAGGTTAGGAACAGAAACGCCGATGATGGCGTCTTTCACTGCATCCACGTCAGCAGAACCCGCCTTTTTCACGGCCTCAATGTACATATTGAAGCCGATGTAGTGGGCTTCCATGGGATCGTTGGTCACAGCACCTTCATTATCGGAGTAGGCAACCCAAGCATCGATGAAATCGTAGTTGGCATCGCTCTCCACGCTCATGAAATAATTCCAAGCCGCCAGATGCCCGACCAGAGGGCCAGTGTCTATACCAGACAACTCTTGCTCACCCACGGAGAAGGCCACTACTGGGATGTCTGCAGCATCTATACCCTGATTACCCAACTCACGATAGAACGGCACATTGGCATCGCCGTTGATGGTGGAGACCACTGCAGTCTTCTTACCTGCCCCACCAAATGCCTTAATGTCGGAAACAATAGCTTGCCAGTTGGAATGACCAAATGGCGTGTAGTTAATCATGATGTCTGCAGCCGCCACGCCTTTGCCCTTGAGGTAGGTCTCAAGGATTTTGTTGGTGGTGCGAGGATAAACGTAATCTGTACCGGCCAAAACCCAGCGCTCAACACCGATATCGTTCATCAGGTAATCGACCGCCGGAATGGCTTGTTGGTTGGGTGCGGCTCCTGTGTAGAACACGTTCTCGGAAGATTCTTCACCCTCGTACTGAACCGGATAAAACAGTAAGCCGTTTAGCTCTTCTATCACGGGCAGTACCGATTTACGGGAAACCGAGGTCCAGTTGCCAAAGATTACGTCTACCTTTTCTTTTGCTAGCAGCTCACGTGCCTTTTCCGCAAACAGAGGCCAGTTGGATGCAGGGTCGACAACCACAGGTTCAAGCTTGCGTCCCAGTACGCCGCCAGCGTCGTTCTGCTTTTGAATCAGCATTAGCATGGTGTCTTTCAGGGTGGACTCACTGATCGCCATGGTGCCGGAGAGGGAGTGCAGAATGCCGACCTTGATAGGGTCTTCCGCAGCAACGGAGCTGAAAGAGATGGAGAGTGCCAGTGCAGACAGTCCTAGCTTCACATGTTTTTTGATGCTCATTTCATCGTCCTTTGCATTCTTAGGGAGTTGCGTCGTTCGTCAGTCACGCAACCTCTTATGCATCAGGCGATCCAAACCTTAAATAAATGAATTTTTTCAGTTAATTAGAGCATAAAATGAGAAGAGCTTTAGCGCTATAACGAATAGGCAGGAGCCCAATAATGTGCACCCTGAAGCAATGCGCTCAGTTATGGTGCAGCCCAGCGGAGACAAAAAAGCAAAGTGGTCAAGGGCGCCCTGCGTTTATCGCTTCGTCGTAGGGCAGTGGTCGGGCAAACAGATAACCTTGGGCCTGATCACAACCGCGCTCATAGAGCAGCACGAGTTGATCCTCGGTTTCCACGCCCTCCGCAACAACCTTAAGTTCTAGCGAATGAGCCATGGCGATAATGGTATTCACAATGACTCTACTGCCCGAATCTGTTGTTACCTCTGCAATGAAGGATTTGTCGATCTTGAGGGTATCTATGGGGAAGCGCTTGAGATAACTCAGGCTTGAGTATCCCGTACCAAAATCATCGAGAGAAATGCTCAAGCCCAAGCCTGCCAACTCTGTCATTGTTTCTATTGCAGATTCGACGTCGTATAACAGAGCGCTTTCGGTGATCTCCAGTTCCAGATTAGCCGGTTGCATGCCGGTTTCTTTCAGGATCTGTTGAATAACGCCAACGAGGTTTTTCTGGTGAAATTGGCGGGCGGAGAGATTCACAGCCATTTTTAGTCCGAGGCCGGCGGCTCCCTGACGACAGGCTTCGCGCAACACCCATTCACCAATTGGAACGATGAGCCCTGTTTTTTCTGCCAGCGGGATAAAGCGGTCTGGCGCTATCATACCCTCCGTCGGGTGCTGCCAACGCAAAAGTGCTTCCAGACCCACAACTTGCCCGGTGGCAATCTCGATCTGCTGTTGATAATGCAGCTGGAACTGATTCCTACGCAGCGCATGTCGCAAAGAGGTCTCCAGCGCCAGACCATCACCGTGCGCATCATCGCTAACAGGATCGAAGTGCTGATAGTCATTGCCCCCTTGTGCTTTGATAGCTGCCATAGCACTTCGGGCACTGTTAATTACCGCATCCATGTCTTTTCCGCTGCGCGGGTATTCTGCAATGCCCATACTGCACGAGACAAAGAGCTCCCGACCGTCCTCCATCACGATAACTGAGTGCAGCTCACCCACTATACATTTCGCGACATCCGAGACTTCTGCGGCACTCTGACCTGGAAGCAAAACAATAAACTCATCGGCTCCCCAGCGAGATACGGTATCGCCCTTGCCAACGCAATCACCTATCCGTTTCGCTACCTCCCTAAGTACATCATCACCGCCAGCGTGCCCCAAGCTGTCGTTGATTTGTTTAAAACGGTCGATGTTTACATACAAAACGCAGAGAACGCCTTGCTGGCTATCAGCCTGAAACAACGCTTGCTGCAACCGGTCGGCCAGTAACAAGCGATTCGGAAGCGCCGTTACACTATCAAAGTGCGTCAGATACTCCAGTTGCTGGCTTTTTTCCAGGTTATCGATCGCGAATGCGATATCGCCCGCGACCTCATGAAGCAGTTTCATTTCTACTTCATCGAACGAAAACGGCTCATCCCGATAAAGCACTAGCGCTACGCCTTGCGCACTATCCCTCGCAGTCAACGGAAACGCCCCAAGCGCCCGCACACCCAGACCAGCCAACCCTTCACAATCCACGCTGTCACAATGCTCTGCCAAATCACTACGAATAGCGACCCGGTGATTGTTCAAACATTCACGAACGGTATGAATCTCGAAGGTAGACAAACCCCGATCCTGAAGTCGCTCATCGGTAGCATGGGCGTACAAAATGTCGCACCTACCCGTCGCCCTGTCTTGCTGCACTACAAGTGCAGCTGGTAAATCACCCTCTTCCACAGTGATTCGTGTCGCTTCTTCATATAAAACATCGCAACTTTTTACGCGCACAATCAGCGTATTGATTCCGCTAAGAACTTTGTGGATGCGGTTCAAGCGCAAGATTTTACGCTTGGCCTCCACACGCTCAGTAATATCTACAATCGCAGCCAATACATAGTGCCCATCTGCCGTTTGGACAGGGTTCAACGCAATTTCAGCCGGAAACTCTGTTCCATCCTGACGCAGAGCAAACAGGTCCCGACCAGCCCCCATCATTCGCGCCTCAGGCTTGCGCAGGTAGTCATGGCGAAACCCTACATGGCCCTTGCGGGCTCCTTTTGGAACCAGTTGCTCTACTGACTGGCCCAATAGTCGGCCTGCTGGATAGAGGAACAGAGAGTGAGCGAGCTGGTTGGCCATTTGAATAGTGCCACTGTCGTCGATCATGATCGTAGCAACAGGCGATGAGTCTATCGTTGAGCGGAAGCGCTCTTCCTCGCGGTTCAGGGCATCCGCCCCACGCCAGCCTACGAAGCCAAGCACGAGAATGCTGGAGAGACTGCTCAGTGCAAAGCCGAATGCAGGGGAATAGTAGTCCGCCATCACACCCTGCATGCTCAGCCAGCCAGTTAGCACCGGTGTAACGATAATGAAAGGCATTAGCCTACGAAGAGAGCGCCCACCAATGTATGAACTTGCAGCGGATCTCATAAGGCTTTCATCAGGTCGGGCAAAGAGCATGCAGGCGCCGCAGAGCACTAACAGCAAAGACGTGTGTACCGCCATGGTGGAGAAAACAACCAGCTTGAATTTGTGCACGCCGAACGCATAGCCAATTAGCACTGCGCCGCTGATCATGATTACCATCAGTGCCAAAGTCTGCAGAATCAGTGCTGCGTAGCGAGCCGTAAGCATTGTGGCGAGCCAGCCGCCACCTATCATGCTGAAACATAATGCGGTGGCTGCAGACATGCGCCCAGGCCATTCTTGTGCTGGTGTTTCTAGGTCTTTCACCAGAATCTGGTCAATGCCCAGTTGCCAGCCTATTCCATATTCAAGAAGCGTCACCCCCGATATCAAGACTATGAGAAAAGCCAGAGAGGCGACAATAGAGTCTCGGCTCATGGCTTTACCAGGTATCGATATACGCTGAAAAATGAGGCCACAGGCGAGAAAGCAAAGGGCAGTGTTGAACTTCATGGATTGGAAGGCTGGCAGTATGCGCTTTCCTGCCTCAATATCGAAAAACCACGACAACACAACTAGAGCAGCGATGGTAATGACTAACCAGCCGATCCAGCGAACAATGTTTTTGTAGCTTTCTTGCAAGCTCGGAACATGAGTATTTTGCGAGCAACTGACCACATGCATGGCGCCCTTCCTTATTGCACTGCGTGAGATGAACTCTATGCGCCGATTCCGGCATATGACTGTCACTTCAACATAGGCGGAATAACTGAAACATGAAAGCTGACGCACCGTTTTATTTGGCTGAAAAACCGTAACTGGGATAGCCTTCAGTCCAATCGATTTTCTACTTTAAATCAACTAAGCTCAACGTTCGTTCCCTATCTTTAGCGACGGCACGTTTCTCAAAAACGCTACCTCCTGATTTATCAAGGAAAATTACAATGACAAAACTCACTTTGAACACGCTGACACTAAGCATATCACTGGCTCTAGCCAGCACTGCTTTTGCCTCCAACTTTGCCGATATGGACCCGGTCACTCTGCGCTTGGCGCACGTGGTCAATGAGCAGGATGGCTTTCATATTGCTGCTGTAAAGTTTCAGGATTTGGTCGCAGAGCGCACCGAAGGTGCTGTGAGCATTGAGCTTTACCCTAACGCTTCACTGGGTGATGAACGCACCCTGCTGGAGGGTATGCAGATAGGCACCGTTGATATGGGCGTGATTACCAATGGCCCGGTGGCTAACTTTGTCGAAGAAATGGCAGTTTTCGAGCTTCCGTTTTTGTTTCCTTCACCGCAAGCCGCTTACGATGTGCTTGATGGGCCCATCGGCAAGGAACTACTGAACAAGCTCTCTGATGTTAACCTGAAAGGTCTGGCCTATGCCGAGCGTGGTTTTCGCAACCTGACGAACAGCGAGCGCGCGGTCAACAAGCCGGAAGACATGGACGGCCTACGCATTCGTGTGATGGAAAACCCGGTGTATGTGGATACTTTCCGTGCATTAGGTGCAAACGCCATCCCAATGGCCTGGACAGAAGCCTTGACCGCCATGCAACAAGGCACCATTGATGGGCAGGAAAACCCGGTCAACGTGGTTCACTCTTTCAAGCTCAACGAGACTCAGAACTATATGACCCTTTCGCGGCACACATACGCCCCGGCCATCTTTGTTATGGGCATGCCCGCTTGGAATAAGCTACCCGAAGCTGCTCAAGATGTGCTAGCTCAGGCCGCTCAAGAGGCCGCCGAGCATGAGCGCAAAGTAAACGCCGAAATGGCGTCTAAGCAGCTGGCCGAGCTGAGCGAAGCCGGTATGCAGATCAACGACAATCCGGATATCGCAGCCTTTCAATCGGCAGTGGCTCCAGTGTATGAAAAGTACGGCAAGCAATTCGGTGATTACCTGCCACGTATTCAGAAGGCTTTAAAGTAAGTGACAGAAGCAACTCGATCGCTGCTAACGTTGCTGAAGCGAATTGAACACAGGCTGGATGCAATACTCCAGCCTGTGGTCTTCGCTGCCATGGCGGCATTGATTGGGGTGATTACCCTACAAATTGTCTCCCGGGTGTTATTCAGCGCGGTCGGCTGGACTGAAGAAGTAAGCCGCTTTTTACTGGTATGGATTACCTTTTTAGCCAGCACTCTGGCTTTTCAGCGGGGCAGGCACATTGCTGTGACATTTGCGGTAGATGCCCTGCCGGTTCAGCTTAGAAAAGGCGCACGCATCCTCGCCACGCTCGCCGTGCTCGGTTTCCTTGTGGCCCTTGTAGTGATTGGCTATCGCTATATGCAAGTGCAAAGCTATCAGAAATCTGCCTCATTGCGACTTTCCATGACTTACGTTTACGCCGTGATCCCACTTAGCGCCGCCATAATGTGCTGGTATGCCTTGGTGGACTTGGTAGAGCTGATCATGAAAGACGAACCTGTTGAGGGGCCCACTCAATGACACTGCTTCTGTTCGGGCTATTCTTCGCGCTTATGCTACTTGGTGTGCCTATTGCCTTGGCGATAGGTGCCAGCACCATGGTCGCGCTGAGTCAGGCTGACGTGCCGCTGATGGTCGTCACCCAACAGATGTTTCAGGGTATAAACTCGTTCGCGCTGGTAGCCATTCCCATGTTCATACTCGCGGGCGATCTGATGGCTCAAGGCAAGGTTAGCGAGAGGCTGGTTAATTTTGCCGACTCTCTCTTCGGCTTTCTGCGTGGAGGCTTGTCGCTAGTATCCGTGATGGCAGGGATGTTCTTTGCCGCAATCTCAGGCTCCGGGGCAGCAACTACCGCTGCAGTAGGCTCAAGCCTAGTGCCGGAATTGCGTAAGAAAGGTTATGACCCGGCGTCTGCCGCCAGCCTAATTGCTGCAAGCGGTACCTTGGGCGTGGTGATTCCGCCTTCCGTACCTATGATTATCTATGCCGTAATTGCTCAGCAGTCGGTAACCGAGCTATTCCTGAACGGCTTTTTGCCCGGGCTGGCCATGGGACTGGGGTTGATGGCTATTGCGATTGCTCAGGCATACAAACGCCAGTACCCAAAAGGCACGCCCCTCTCACTAGGCACCATATGGCGCACCCTAAAAAGCGCGAGCTGGGGGTTGATGACCCCGGTAATCATTCTGGGTGGCATATTTTCAGGCATTTTCACACCCAGTGAGGCGGCAGTGGTGGCCGTCAACTACGCCCTAATTGTTTCACTGTTCATCTATCGCGATCTCAAGCTGAAAGATGTGTATCGCATCCTGATTCGCTCAGCCATTACCACCTCAGTGATCATGTTGGTGATCGCCACTTCAGCGGTGCTAAGCTGGACACTTTCCAGCTGGCAGGTGCCTGGCGCCATTGCTCAAGCCGTGTTATCTATCTCTACTAACCCCTACATCATCATGTTGCTAGTGGTTGGCATTATCCTGCTGACCGGCGTGTTCATCGAAACCGCCAGCGCTTTGATAATCCTCACACCCGTATTGCTGCCGCTGGTACTCCAGCTGGGCATAGACCCAATCCATTTCGGCATAGTTATCGTTGTAGGATTAGCGGTCGGCATGATCACTCCGCCTGTGGCCATTAACCTTTACGTGGCTTCCTCAATCACGCAACTGCCACTGGAACGCATCACTCGTGCAATTATCCCTTACTTGCTGACATTAATCAGCGTCCTTCTTTTAATCGTGTATGTTCCGATTTTGATTGGTTGGTCCGGAAACTAAATACCGGCCAACCAACATCGCGTTGCCAGCGCGCGGATGCATTCCCAGTGGACCCAAATCCACCCTATCACTGAGCCCTCTTACCCTATGCCAGCCTACGCATGGCTTCATGCGTGAAGCCCAATGTGACCCGCCTCACAGTGGCTTGCAACTGGCCGCTTAGGACAAGATAAAGCCCCCCTTCTAGTTTCTAAAAACAACCATTTCAGTTCACTATCCATACCGCAGTATCAAAAGAAAAATCGATATTTCCCTTACAAACGGAGTTGCAATAATGGATAACAATTATGAAAAACGAACAGCTGTGTCAGCGCTAAGCCGCACAGCCCAACTGCGGGCTGCGGTCGTTATGTGTGCCGCGCTGCTGTTCACTGGTTGTAGCGAGCTGGGCTACCTGCTGAGTAACGACAAGGTTACGGATGCAGATAACAACGAAGTGGTTTTCATTGGTGATTCAATATTCGCGCTGTCTGGCGAGATACAGAATCAGCTTGAGGCCAAAGCAGGTCAAACCTTTCGGCGCTATACCGTCTCCGGTGCTGAGCTGAGTGGTGAGCTGATTGCACCCTCCATTCCTGACCAGTTTCGCGAGGCTGTCGCCGACGACCCCAACATTGACATTATGGTAGGTGACGCTGGCGGCAACGATCTTTTGATCCCCGCAATTCTGTTCAACTCGAATAGCTGCAAAACGCCTTGGTACCGCTTCGGAAGGCTAAGCCAGAAGTGCATAGACATTATTAACGACACTTACGTTGAAGGTGTCGATTTTCTCAATGAAATGGCCGAGGCTGGCGTCCGGAAGGGCATTTTGACGGGGTACTACTACACAAAGAACGGGTTATTCCGCCTGAAGGACATGAAAGAAGCCGTCGATTATGGCAATACCGTTCTGGCTCGTGCGTGCGAGAACTCCGTGCTGGACTGTACCTTTGTTGATCCCCGCGCCGTTATCAACAACAGCGACATTATTTTTGACGGCATTCACCCTACAGACAGTGGCTCGCGTAAAATTGCGGATCTAATCTGGCCCAAGCTTCAACCCCTGCTGTAATCAGCAACTGGAATTTGGTGGCCGCATTCGCGGCCGCCATGCTTTTTAAGGCAAAACCATGAGCTCAAAAATACGTTATGGCCTTCTAACGGTCATCGTCGCCGCTGGCGCAATCAGTGGCTACCTGTATCTGCACCAATCCGATGAACAGACCCAGCAGGTAGCCCATGCAATCGAATACAGCGCCTCTTCAGAACAACCGTTGGACGGCTCCGCCCAAAAAAACTCAACGCAGATGGCTGTCGAGTTGGCTGTGCAATATTTGGAAAGCTATGGAGACACCATAGCCGATCCTGTCACTCAAGCGCGCCTATATAACGAACGACGAGCATTGATGGAAAAGTACCCGGAAGACGGCGCTCACTTGTTTGAGAGTGCGATAGAAACAGCATTTCCGGAACTACACGAGGACATCATGGTCCTTATGGCCAACCTCGACCGCTACAACACATGGTTAGATGACAATGAATTACGCCTGCATGCCCTCCCCACGCTCAAGCAGGAAATGGAGATTTGGCAGCAACGAGAGGCCATCTTCGGGGCCTTAGCAAGCCAGATCTGGGGAGAAGAAGAATCTTATCTGGAAGAGAAGTCTCAAGTATTCCGGAAAAAGGTGGCGCACTTGGAAAACGCCAATGAGCTGCAGTTAACAGAGCTCGCCCATCAGCTGCAAACCAGCGCCGAAGAAGTGTACGGCGGAGGTATGTCTCTACAGTTTGTTGGATCTGGCGCGCTGGGGCACGCTCTATTCAGTTTAGAAAGCGTGCAACATCGGTTAGAACAGATGCCTTCAGACAAACGCCAACAAGCCATTAATGACCTTAGGCTACAACTGGGCTACTCTGAGGGCGCCGTGGAACGAATGGCCAAACAAGATCAGATCCGGGAAGCAAAATGGCAGAAGGGCGAAGTCTACTCTGCCGAACGGGATGCTCTGATTCAGCGCCTGTCTGGCGAAGACCTTGACCAAGCCCTAGGCGAACTGCGCGAGAAGCATTTCGGAATGGCTGCCCCCACCATCGCCCGGGAAGAGGAAGATGGGTTTTACAGGTTTGATCGACCACGGCAATATGGCTTGAATTAGTGCCCTAGCTGTCGAAGATAATCCAACGAACTCCAAGGAATTTAAAATGCTAAGTTCATCGGAAGGTAAAAAAG
Source organism: Marinobacter sp. 1-4A (assembly GCF_016597725.1). Lineage (GTDB taxonomy): Bacteria > Pseudomonadota > Gammaproteobacteria > Pseudomonadales > Oleiphilaceae > Marinobacter. The sequence goes on along the minus strand of NZ_VCGY01000010.1, from coordinate 27,814 downwards.
TCCCCCAAGTTACGTTTCCCATTCGCGTTGATAATGAGTGGAAATCGATAACGAGCAATGAACTGTTTAACGATCAAACGGTTGTTGTGTTCGCCTTGCCGGGCGCGTTTACACCTACCTGTTCAAGCACCCATTTACCCCGATATAACGAGCTGGCACCCGTCTTCAAGGAGCTGGGTGTAGATCGTGTAATCTGCCTATCGGTGAACGACCCATTCGTTATGCAGGCGTGGGCAGAAGATCAACACGCAGACAACATCGAATTTATTCCGGACGGCAACGGCGACTTCACCCGTGAGATCGGAATGCTGGTTAGCAAAAGCGACATAGGCTTTGGTGACCGCAGCTGGCGCTATTCCATGCTGGTAAAAGATGGAACCATCGAAAAAATGTTTATCGAGCCAGACAAGCCGGGCGACCCGTTTGAAGTATCGGATGCCGACACCATGCTGCATTACATCAAGCCAGATGTGACCTTACCGGCACGGGTGAGCATATTCACGAAACCCGGGTGTCCACACTGTACTCGCGCCAAAACGCTGCTACAGCAAAAGGGCTATAAGTATGAAGAGATAACGCTGGGCGGCGGTGGTCTGTCATACAGCACCTTGCAGGCGGTAACTGGCAAGGGCACAACCCCTCAGGTATTTATCGACGGCCAACTGATTGGTGGCGCCGATGAACTCGAAGCGGTGATGGCGAAGCGGTAATCGCATAGCCTGACTGGTCTGCGCCTGAACACATAGGTTCAGGCGCTCTTCATTGCCAGCTCTGACGAGTCCGTCATTATCAATCACCCCGCATACCCTTTAGAATAGTCGCCCCTGAAAGCTCGGGGTTTTCACTGGCACCCAACCTGTGCGCGATTATTCGATGACTCAAACACCTTCATACTCTGCCGGAATTTCACAGCATAGATTGCTACAACTGCTAGCCCAGTCTGGAGCACCGGTTTCTGATGGCCCGCTACCCTGTTGCGGAGAGCGGCTGGGGCGCCTGTTTGGACTTTCCGACACCCTTATTCTGGATTCAGCCATTACGTTTCGCGCGCGCCAAACCGGCATGGATCAGAGGGCTGTCTTTGATCGTGTCATTCAGGAGCTAGCCAACAGTCGCCAAGCGCTGATGCGCAAAATCAAGACTTACGGTGATGACGTTGAGCCCAACGACTGCGTAGATTTCGAGCACTACCTGAACTCATGGCTCTCACTGCAACGCAAAGTCATCGCCGTTAGCCGCCAGCTTCGGGACAAAACCCGAAAAGCGATGAAGGATCACAGCCAAACTCTCGCCCGGCTGGCAGAATTGGATGCAACGTTTGATCACGCCATGGCCGGTTACACCAGCCAATGTTTCTCCCATATTCCCAAAGTGCTGGAACAGCGGTTTCAAGCGCTAGCACAATTTGCCAGCTGCACCCCAGATGACGGGCTCCACCGTTACTGCGAAGAAGCGCAGAATCTATTACTCGCTGAACTGGATGTTCGGCTGGAGCCGGTGCTGGGGTTGCTTGAAGCTTGCCAAAACGAGGTAATGAACTCTCAATGAGCAGACTTTTCTTTTTTCTCGCGTTTGCCATAGGCCTGGCCGTGGTGGCTTGGATAGGCCAACGCTTTCTTGGCTCAGACCTTCTCGCCCTTTCAGTGACGGGCATTATTGCTTGCGTATACGGATTGGGCTTTATCGAGTTGATGGGGTTCCGTCGCACCACCCGACAGCTCGCCGAGCGCCTTGGCAGTGTTCCGCAGAGCCGCGAGCAACTTGAAGGCTGGCTCTCTGGCCTGCCGGAGCAGGTTCAGTTTTCGGTGCAAAAGCGAGTTGATGGCCACTTTGCAGCACTGCCCAGCCCACAATTAACGCCGTATCTGGTCGGCCTGCTGGTGATGCTCGGTTTGCTGGGAACTTTTGCTGGCATGATCGTAACCCTAAGCGGCGCCGCCTCGGCACTGGACGGCAGCACCGATCTCAGCGTAATTCGCGGGGCGCTCGCGGCCCCGATTGCCGGGCTGAGTCTGGCCTTTGGTACATCTATTGCGGGTGTGGCAGCCTCCGCCATGCTGGGCCTCGCTTCCACTTTAAGCCGCCGCGAACGCTTACAAGTATCACGCCATCTGGATAAAACGTTACGCCAGCGGTTACATCACTTGTCGGCAGACTACCAGCGCCAGCAAGCGTTCAAAGCATTGGAATCCCAAGCCACCGCCCTACCCCAAATGGCCGCAGCCATGGAATCCATGACAACCCGCATGGAGCAGCTTGGCCAGCAACTGGAGCAGTCCCTGACCCGGAACCAGCAGGCGTTTCACAGCACCGTGGGCACGCATTACCAGAGTCTGGCGGACTCTGTTGCTCAGTCCCTAGATAAGGCTCTGGAATCCAGCTCTCGCATTGCCGCCGAACGTATCGAGCCGATCGTGACCGAAGCCATGGCAACCCTTCAGTCCAATGCCGGAGAGCTACAAGAAAACTGGTCCGCGACTGCCCATCAGCAACTGGCCGACCTCACAAGCATGTTCCAGAAAGCCAGCCACGAGGCAGGTGAACGTTGGCAAAAGGGTTTTGATCAACACCAGCAAACCGCAGAAAAACTAATACATAATCTGCAAAGCACCTTGCAGGAATCCCAAGCCCACTTCCGGGACGAAAGCGCCAAGCTTGCCACCCATCAGCAACAAGGTTTGGATGCGCTCATTACGCGCATCAGCGAGCAACTCTCTGAACTGCACAAGCAAGAAGCAGCAAGGGGCGAAGCTGCCAACGAGCGACTGGCTCAGCTGGAAACAACCGTTACCAAACACCTGAACGAGCTGGGTTCCGGACTGGAAGCGCCCATGACCCGCCTGATAGAAACCGCCTCGGAAACCCCGAAAGCCGCCGCCCAAGTGATTTCCAAGCTGCAAGACGAGATGGCACGTAACAGCGAACGCGAGAACCAATTACTGGAAGAGCGCCAACGGCTGGTGCAAGAACTCGACAGCCTGCTCGAATCCCAACGCTGCAATGCCGACAGTCAGCGCCAAGCAGTGGACTCTTTGATCAGTGGCGCGGGCGACACCCTCACCGGCATCAGCGAACGCTTCAATGTTCTTATTCAGGAACAAAGCCAACAGCTCGGCAAGCTCGGTGAAGACATCACCGGCAGCAGTCAGGAAGTGGGCGCACTTAGCGAAGCCTTCCTACAAGCCGTGGAGCTGTTCAGCGCCTCCAACACCCAGCTTCAGGAAAGCCTAGTCAACATCCAAAAAGCACTGGATAACGCCGGCAGCCGCCACGATGAGCAATTGGCCTACTACGTTGCTCAAGCCCGTGAGGTAATTGACCTATCCGTTAGTTCTCAGAAAGATGTGATTGATGCAGCGTCGGCCCTGATCACCAACCACGCCGAAACCAGCGGAGCCAGCTAATGGAATATCTGGAAGACGGCGAACAGCAATCCACGCCAATTTGGGCGATTTTCTCAGACCTGATGGCCGCTCTAGTGGGCATTCTGGTGCTAATCTTAGTGTGGGTGATCGGTGTTCAAGTGGAGCTCAGCCAGTCGCTGGAAGAGGAAAAAGCTAAGCGCGAAGCCGAAGAGCAGCGGCGGATAGCTCTGGAGCAAGCGCTGGAAGATCCACTCACCAAAGGCTTAGTTACCTTTCAGAACGGCCGCATTGGCATCAGCGGCAACGTACTGTTTGAGTTGAATTCGGATCAGTTACAGGCAGATGGTGTGGAGGTGCTTGAAGCGCTGATCACCCCACTGCAAACCTATCTCGCTCAGCATGAAGAACTCCTGATGATCAGCGGTTTTACCGATGATCTGCCCATGCACAGCGGCAACCGATATCAGGACAACTGGGGCCTGTCGGCCCAAAGGGCACTAACAGTCACTCGAACATTAATGGAGCTTGGCCTACCTAACGACCGCGTATTCGCCGCCGCGTTTGGCCCGCACCACCCCGCCGTGCCCAACATAGATGCGGAATCCCGGGCTCAGAACCGGCGGGTGGAAATCAGTACTGTACCTTTAGCACCGGAAGCAGCAAGCAAAAGCGAGAAGGCAGAGAACTGATGGCGACCACGCTTGAGGCTGCCCCCTTGCACCCGAGAATCGACGCTCTCAGGCGTTGCGGCGCAGACCAGCTAGCTCCGGTCCGTTTCCGCTATCTGGAAGCCCTAGCGTTGCGACTTCAAACAAAAGGCCTGCAACACACCCGGCATTGGCAGAAACTGGAACAAGCTATCGCAGACTATACAGCTGCTTACGAGTCGTCTGCAGAGCTTTCGCAAGCCCTTGAAACGAGCCCTCCGTCACAGCTATCAACTCTGCTAGACAAACTAAACCAAGCACCGGATGTGCCAGCAACAGAGCCTCAGTCAACGCTAGAACAGTTGATTTTTGGAGTGTCGGGGGGTGGCACGAATGCTTCACAACGCGTTGCACCTTCCAACACGCAACAGCCTCTGAAAGCCATGACCAGAGTAAATGCAGGCCGTGGCGAGCAAGCCCTCCAAGAGCGTATTCGCCATGCCATTGAGGAAGTACCCCAAGATGCAGGTCCCATAAACGCACACCGGTTGGTAAGCCGGGCAATGGCAGAAATGCAGAGGCTATCACCCGCGTATATAAACCGGTTTGTGAATTACACCGATACATTGATGGCGCTGGAAAGATTGGCGCGGAAGGGGTAGAAGGTGGGTCTATGATCAAAGCATTTGCAGTGTCCAACTACCGTAGTTTAAAAAACATTGTGTCTCCCCTTTCGGGCCTAAACGTGGTTACCGGGCCTAACGGCTGCGGTAAATCCAACCTGTATAAATCACTCCGGCTACTCGCAGAAACCGCAAAAGGCAACCTTATCTCATCGATTGCTCAAGAGGGCGGCCTGGATTACACATTCTGGGCCGGGCCGGATCAACTCACCAAAGGCATGAAGGAGGGTTCTACTCCTGTTCAAGGTTCCGCCAAAAAACAAAACCCTCGCCTGAGATTAGGTTTTGTGGGCGAAGACTTCGGTTACGCCATATCGCTTGGGATGCCAGCACCACAGGGGTTTGCAGGCTACCAAGACCCCTCCATGTTTCAGTTCGACCCAGAGATAAAGCGCGAGTGCATTTGGGTTGGCGATGTTTGCAGACCCAGTAGCTGCTTGATCGACCGCGTTGGCCCCGTGGTGAAAGTACGCTCCGGCCGAACGTGGGAGGTGTATAACGCGCACCTTAATTCGTACGAAAGCATCTTGAACGAAATCAGCGACCCGGTAGCGGTGCCCGAGGTGCATGCCGTTCGGCAAACCATTCGCAGTTGGCGCTTCTACGATCAGTTCCGAACCGACCCGCAATCCGTCATTCGCACACCACAGATAGGCACACGCACGCCAGTACTTGATCATGACGGCCATAGCTTGGTTGCCGCCCTTCGAACCATCTACGAGATTGGCGACAGAGAGGCGCTATACCACGCAATCGAGGATGCATTTCCGGGCGCCACGATTAACTTTACTGCAGACGCAGGCAACCGCTTCGTATTGCAGTTTCTGCAAGACGGGCTTTTGCGCCCCTTAAACCAAGCTGAACTTTCAGATGGCACGCTTCGCTACCTGCTGTTGGTAGCAGCCTTGCTAACACCCCGACCCCCTTCCCTGCTTGTGTTAAACGAACCAGAAACCAGCCTACACCCGGATTTGCTTCCCGCACTGGGCCGCCTAATTATCCGAGCCTCGCGCGAGACACAAGTGTGGGTGGTTTCCCATGCACCCCGCTTAGTCGCCACCTTAGAAAAACACGCCGATTGCAACCCCATCGCACTGAATAAAGAGCTTGGTGAAACAATCATTCAGGGGCAGGGGTTGCTCGATTCGCCGCCTTGGCAGTGGGTTGAGTAGACAAGAAATCACCGAAGGTTTCCGCCTCAACCAACGCCCCTAAAACAACACGCTAATCGCTCCGACACTACTAACCGCCAGCAGTACTATCCCCAGCATACGAAAAAACACCGGCGTTTCTGCTTTCAGAATACGGTCGTGAAAGCGCAGCCCAATCACGTGCCCGATGGCCGCGCACGGCAGTAGCCACAGGTGGTGAATAAGCTGCAAATCAAGCCCTACCCATATGAAGGCTGCGAGCTTGATTAATACTAGAATAAACCAAAGGCCAAACAGCGTATCGCGCAGCTTCTCTCGCGCCACATGCTGTGCCGCGACAGCAATAATTAACGGCGCACCAATTAACGAGGTGCCGCTGATGTAACCACCGGTCATCAACAGGGCCACGTCTACGGCTTTGCTATTACTGCGGAAAGGCCGATTCAGGATGTATGACACCGAGTAAATCGCAACAATCACAAAAATGATCGCACTCAGCACATTGGGTGGCAGCGTAAACAGGCCGAACACGCCAATCAGCTTGGGCACCAGCATAATACCGAGCATTCGCCATAGGTAAGGCCAATCAACCGTGCCTTCTTGCATCTTTGCAGACGCATCCGGCCCAAACCCGGTTAGTTTCTCGCCACCCCCGCCATCTTTACTCTTACGGTTGCCGCGATTGTTCATCCAAATGGTCAGAGATGAAAACACCAATAGATGCACCGCAATGATGGGCAAGAAAACCAGCGGGTCGTCCTTCACCAGCAGCAAAAATGGCAACGACAACACCGCGCCGCCAAAGCCCAGCCCGGAGCGCACAAAGCCACTCCAGATGAAAATCAACGCGATAAGAACATACTGAATGAGAGAAAGGTCTGACATGACACCCTGAATAGTGGGAAAACTCGTTCAAGTTTAACGATTTTCTCAAGGCTGCGCAGAGTCTATTGATTCGCTCGAACAAACACCCAGTTGGTTCCAACGTTGTCGCACACAATGACATCGCGATTGATGGTGTCACACAAAGACAGGTTTTCTGGCAAATCATCATGCTTGCCAGTTGTTACATTCAGGTTTTTTCGATCCAGTTTGAGCAGTTCGTAGGCCCGTTCCATACGCTCGGAAAAATCCACGCCACCCCTTTCAAGTGTGTGAAAGGCGTTGTGAAACGCCGTGAAGCTCATGGTGTTTGCGCCCAGACCAATGGCCAGCATTTTGGGGATGTAGCGATCATAAGCCGCCGAGAGATAGGACCGCACAGCTTCGTCGTCACTACGTTTGCCATCGAAAGGTACGATTCCAAGGCGGTTACTTGGCTCCAGCACGCCATCACCCAATGATGCCAGTGTGCGATTATCTGCCAACTCATAGACCGCCTGCGAACATTGGATTACCTTCCCCCTCAAGTGGCATCCAGCCAACCTTTGGGCAATTGGCGGCTCGGAGACGGGCTCATTCGTTGGTTCATGAGACAGCGTGGTTAGCTCAGGCTCAGACCGGGGTTCAGGGCTGGCCGAAACCTCGGGCAATGTCAGGCCCAAACGTTTAGCTGGCTGTCGCAACAACAGCGCCTGCACATTTCTGTCATTCCGTTGGAAATCCACCCGAGAAGGAAGGCCAGCACCACCTCCGCGTTCGACAACCTCGCAGTAGAGACGCTCCAATTCTGATTGCGCTGAGGTCAGGCAGGCTTCATCTGCGCTGGCGATCGAAATCCAGCCGATGACAAAAATGGCAGTAACAGCACTGCCTCGCCATGCTCCAACATCACGCATATTTCTTCCGTTTCCTTCGGGGTAACGCTCATAATTAAGTAGATTTTCGAGCCAACATCGTAGCAAACTGCAACTGGGCGCCGTTGTGCATAGTGCCCAAATCCTCGTTGTATTTAATCAGCTCCCAACCCTCGTAAACCTCTCGCAATTGCCCTGATTCAAGGGTAAACGGAAAGGGGAACGGGCAAGGATGCTCTTGGGTATCCATAGCGCAAACAATCAGATTATAACCACCCGGCAGAGTGTGCTCCTGCATGTCAGCAACTACAGCACCCACACGAGCAGGATCTAGAAACATCAAGGTTACGGTACAAGCAATCAACCCATAATCTGCATCAAGCCCGGCGTTATTGAGGTCGTATACCTTCGCATCAACATTGGTGATCCCCTCTTGGCTGACAATTTGATGCAGCCTATTGATAGCGCCGGGGTTGTTATCAACGGCGGTTACATCAAAGCCAAGTTGGCTCAGGTATAGAGCGTTGCGACCATTGGAGCAGCCCATGTCGAGGGCCTTGCAGGGCTTAATAACTTTGCATGCGTCTACCAGTTCGCTGTGCGGAGGATTCAAGCCGTGGCGGCTATTCAGATCTGTTGTCATGATATTCTCTCGTCGCTTTAATTGAGGCATTCATGATACTTGTTTTTGGGCGCAATTAAATGGCATAAATCAAAGCCCTTGTGACCCTATGCGGCCCCCCGCTTAGGTACCAGAAAACGAATATGCGCTTATACCTCAACAATTTTGTCTGCAACAAACAACGGCGGCTTATATTCATTCGGATAGGCCCCGGGATTGGCGAATACGCGAGTGCCTTCAACCTGAAGGTCAACGGGCTCATGAACGTGACCGTGAACCCACAAATCCATCTTGCCCATCATCCTCTGCAGGTTAGAAGCAAAGGCAGGCGATAAAGAATCTCCCTGATACTTTGGCGGGATACACTCTGGCAAGGGCGCATGATGACTGATCACTACACGCGGCCCTGAAAAGGGCTCGGCTAGCGCAGACTCAAGCCACCCTATGGCCTCTGCATGCAACCTCTGGCTTTCCACAGTCGTGAACACCTCGCCTGCGGGTTGCTCAATAATCCGAAAATCAGGCATAAACGCGAGAGCGCGTCGTTCGGTCTGCAATGAGTCATAATCCGGTTGGCCGGTGTAGAGGTCAAAGTCTGTCCACAAGGTAGTGCCATAGAAGCGCACGCCACCGAGGGTTACCGTGTCATTATCAAGCAAGTGTATTCCCAAGCGCTCGGCTTCGGCGCGCAATGCATCACGCATATCTGGCATACTCGCTCCGTAGAATTCATGATTTCCAGGCACGTAGATGATCTTCTGCCCAACAAACTGATCCGCGGCCCAAGCAAGGCCCTCCGTTGTCCTATGAATGTCTCCAGCCAGAATAACGACATCCGCGGCCACATCAGGCAGGTCGCGACCTTCTCGAAAACACTCTACATGCAAATCCGACAGTATCCGCAAACGCACAGGTTTACCTCCATTAATTATTCCTGCTAAGAGCTGGCCTAGTGTCCCGTCTAGCCTTACGTTTAAGGCTAAGAAAGTTACCCGCCACCATCAGGAACCCACCAACCATTAATGACAGCTCGAACGGCTCTTGGTAGAGCAAAACGCCAACCATCGCAATCAGCGGCAGCCTGAGAAAATCAATCGTAACCACCGTTGTCACCTCAGCAAAAAGCATGGCTTTTGCCATGCAGTAGTGAGCTGACAAGGCTGTTAAACCTACAACCAGAAGCCACCGCCATTGATACCCAACCGGCCATACCCAGCTAGGCAGAGAGAGCACTAAGCCGATTGGCAGCTGGATTACACACATATAGAACAGTATCGACAAAGCAGACTCTGATGTGCTCAGCGACTTGGTACACGTGTGCGTAATCGCATAACAGATGGCAGCGCCAAGCACGATAAAGGATGCCGGATCTACAATGGCATAGCCGGGCTGCACAATAACCAGAACACCTAGGATTCCCAAAAAAACTGCTACCAACTTGCGTACAGTAACTCTCTCATTCAAGGCCAGCGCCGCAATAAGCAGCGTCCAGATTGGAACCGTAAATTCCAGAGCAAAAACCTCCGCAAGGGGCAGCAACCCAATACCGAGAAACCAGCCAAACTGGCCCGCAAAATGAAATATGTTCCTAAACCCGTGTAACGCCAGCCGCTCGGTTTTAAAACTTGCTCTTCGTTTTGCAAAAAGAACAATCGCCGATATACAGAGCAAGCCAACCAGACTACGAAAGAACAGCATTTGGAAAACGGAGACATCACCGCTTAGCTCTCTCGCGCCTATAGCCATTAGGCAAAAAGAAACCAGCGTTCCAAGCATCCAGAGCACAACAGGCATATATCGCTTACCTCTCCTTACACAAGACACGGTATGCCACTGATGTAACTTCGCAGCTGGCTACAAAAATCAAACACTATTATTTGAGCCGCCGGTTGTTGTTGGCTGGTACAGTATGCAATGGAGGGTACCAAGCACCTCCGGAGTTTCGCCACTCATTCCCTCTGACACTTGAGCTGGCCTTGGTATTACAATCACGAACAACCCTACACAGGGCTCGAATGAATTTCACCGCAACAATATTTGGCCACGATGGCCTGATGTCTACTATTGCCCCGCAAAAATCGGAGCTACCGGCAGACAACTAACAATATAAAGGAAGCACATAAATGAACCGTCGTACCCTCCCCTCTCTGCTGGGGTTGATTGCCCTCTTAATGCCCATGCTCCTGTGGGCCGCACCACAACAACTGATTCTTTCCCACGTTGTCTCACCCGATACACCAAAGGGCAAGATGGCAGAGATGTTCAAATCAATAATTGAGAAAAAGCTAGGCGACCGATACGAGATAATCATACATTCTAACGCCAGCCTAATGGACGACGACGAAGCAGTCACTGCCATCGCTGAAGGCCGCATTCATTTTGCTGCACCGTCACTTTCCAAGTTCGAAAGTTACACCCAACAACTAAAAGTTTTCGACCTACCCTTCCTCTTCCCAGACATGAACGCTGTGAACCGTTTCCAAAAGAGCCCGACTGGGCAGGCGCTACTGTCCAGCATGGAAAGTCAGGGCATTCTTGGGCTCGGTTACTTGCATAACGGCCTCAAGCAGCTGACAGCCGACCGCCCGTTCACCCGACCGGAAGACCTGGCGGGCCTGCGCTTTCGCACCATGAACTCGGATGTACTCATCAAGCAGTTCGAGCTGCTGAATGCCGAAGCCGTGCCCATGGCATTTTCCAAGGTTTACGAATCGCTCGCCAACCGAAGCATTCAAGGCCAAGAAAACACTTGGTCTAATATTTTTTCTCAGGCGTTTTACGATCACCAGCCATACATGATGATCTCCAATCACGGCGTGCTGGATTATATGTTGATCACGAACTCAGTGTTCTGGAGCGGGTTAAGCGAAGAAGAGCGCCGTTCATTCCGCTTCGCCTTGGAGATGTCACTGAAATACGGTAACGCCGTGGCAAAAGCTAAAAGCGCTAACGACAAGATAGAGCTGGGCAGGATGAAAGGCGTTTCCGTATACGAACCTTCAGCCGATGAGCTGACTGTCTGGCAAACTGCCATGCAACCGCTATGGGCCAGCTACGAAGGCTTGATAGGCGAGAAGGTTATTCAGGCTGCTCAACAAGCTGGCCGCCCCTGAACCACGATTTGGCGCACTGGTAACTGATCTTGCCTACCGGTGCGCCAGAGCATAGTCGATTCCCGCACACACTGCGGCCACCTGCGCGGCATTGCATTGTTCAGGCGTTGCACGAGCGCTGTCGGGATACACTTCAGTGGTGGTTCTGTAGGGTGCGCTGGTGATTCCGGCGCATAGACCCAATTGTTTGAGCGGATACTGTATTACACCCCGAGCGACTATCGGCGAGCCAAGAACCTCGCCATTTGCGTCAGCCGGCGCGATATGAGTAATTTTCTCTACAGCCTCAATCACCGCCTGCTGAAACTCCGTATGCGGGTTATCACTGTCATCAACCAAATAAAAGCCATCGGGAATCTCGCACGGCTCGAACGGCTTGCCGTCGCGTGCTGCCAACGCGGGCCGAAACTCGCTTTCATCCGTATCGGTGGTTTCGTGCAGATCCATGTGCATCAATGCACGATCACGAACCGGCTCCACCAACCGCATGAGTGCCGCAGACTCTTCAGCCTCACCGTCCTGCCGGAATGAACGGTTAGGATCGACTGCGTTGGCGTTCCACCGGTGGATACGCTCATACGCCCAAGGGCTAACACAGGGCGCAACCAACAAATTGACACGACCGGCGTAATCCTCCGCATGCCGGTCAGCAAACTGCAATGCGCCGTGGACACCGCTGGTTTCATAGCCGTGCACGCCGCCTGTAATTAGCACAATCGGTAGATCGTCACGCCAGTCGCGGCTGCGAATCGCCATCAGTGGGTAACTCTCAGCGCCGTAATCCAGATGCCCATACTGTTCCACATCAAAGCGCGAGCGCAGGCGCTCAATCACACTCAGCACCTCAGACTCGTAGCTACGTTGACGAGACTGCCGTGACAACCACTCAGCGCGCTCAACCTCGCCCCAAGGAATGCCCGGCGTACCGATGGGATAGAATGCGGGGGCCGTGCTCATATTGCTTTTGCTCCAGTGATGGGTAATGACGGCGGGCATTCTAGCATCCATACCCTAGCTCTTGCCTCCGCCCAAACAACCTGCTCATTGGTATTATTTCATTCATCCGCACAAAAACCAGCTGACGCTCTTCGTGCCTATTATCGATGATGGGCGCTCCGAATAGGTTAGAATCCGTACACTCTATAGAAAGAACCGCAACAAGGAATGGAATGAGTAAACCTGGCACCATCAAACCCGAGATCCGCTACCTATTTTTCTTCGCTGTTTTTTGGGTTGTGTTACTCGCCGCTGCCGCGTACTTATTCGGTAATTGGGACTCCCGCAAAACAAACCCCAATCAGCAACTGGTCAGCCACACCCGCGGCAGTGCCACGGAAATTGAGCTGCAGGCCAACCGTCAGGGCCATTATCTAGCGAGAGGCACCATTAACAACCAAAGCGTCACCTTCATTCTGGATACCGGTGCAACAACCGTAACAGTCTCAGAATCGATCGCCCAAAAAGCGGGCCTTACCCGAGGGCTACCAAGCTATGCACGTACTGCTGCGGGCACAGTAAATGTGTGGAATACAACCATCGAGGAACTTCGCTTGGGCGATATCACATTCAAAAATGTCCCCGGCACCATAAACCCTGCCATGGACCCCGAGATGGTGTTGCTGGGCATGAGCGTGCTTGGACAGCTTAATTTCTCCCAGCAATCAGGCGTTATGACCCTGAGCCAAGACGCACATTGAAATAGCGCATGTTGCGGCTCGCTTTTACAGCGAGATACAGAGCGAAGACAAAAGAACGCGGCGGGCATCATGTTGGAGGGTTAGAGTTATTGCTTTCGTAGTAACTACATTTATCCGCATACATGTTTTCATCAGCCTTGCTTAACAGCGCTTGTACCGATGCTCCGTCTTCAGGGTATAGCGCCGCACCTTGACTCACATGGCAATGCACATTGTGATGCTGAATCTGAAAGGGCTCAGCCATAGCCGCTTCAATGCGGGCCATGGTTTGCTTCACGCCTAGGCTGCCTTTTGTTTGAGCCAGCAAAACTACAAACTCATCCCCGCCAATACGGGCAAAGGTATCGGTGTCTCTCAGCTGCTGTTTGATGCGTTGAGCCACCTGCTGCAGCAGAGCGTCGCCCGCCTCGTGCCCGTAGGTATCATTTACTTGCTTAAAGGCATTAAGGTCGATGAATAACACGGCAAACGGGTCTTTACTGCGCTGCGCCAAACCAATGGTTTGCTTGATTCGCTCATTCAGCACTGAGCGATTAACGAGGCCAGTGAGGCTGTCGTGGTGAGCCAGATACAGAATCTTTTCTTCAGCCGCCTTACGGTCAGAAATATCAGAAAGCATGTTGAGCGTTGCTGGCTGCCCACCCCAAACAATCGCTGCGCCACTTATTTCAATAGGGTAGCTGGTGCCATCCTTGCGTAGAAAGAGGCTTTCGTAACGATGCGGTGCTCCCTCCCCTGCTATACGGCGCTGATAATTAGCCATCATTTCATCCCGTGCAGATGGATGGATGAGAGGCATGAAAGACGGCAGCGCTTTGAGCTCATCTTCATCATACCCGCTCATTTCACACATGCGCGGGTTCAGGTATACCAGCCGCGTATTTTGCACCACGGCAATCCCTTCGTGCGCATTTTCAACAAGATAACGGAAAGAATCCGCGCCCTCACGCAACTCTTGTACTAACAAATTTTGCGCATTCATAGCACGGCGGTAACGCAGAAGGTACCAAGCGCCGGCCAGCAACAAAGCCAACAGGGTCAGGGTTACACCCCAGAATAAGTACCAGCTAACCGAGTATCCTGATTCGATTAAACCTGTTGGCGGTTCGGTGCTAACATCCATAAGCAAGCTCAGTCACGATTATTATTTAGCTGTTTATAAATAGAATATCGCACTTCACACAAGAGATGGAGGCAAAAGGAGGCGCATGAGTCTTGCGACAAGTTCCTAACGGGCGCACAGCCCAACGTTTAGCGATCAAGAAGTCTCGGGTATTGTTGGGGGGGCTGACCCCAAGGTCAGCGCGTAGACAGCTTGGATGATATCGTCATCAAACCCTTGGCCCACGCCTGAGAATTTTCTGCGCTCCCCTCTGAACAGTGACACCCCTTCCAGTAGCGACATAACCAGCAACGCACGCTTTTTGAGCATATCGGACTCCAGTTGCGGCGCCTCCATGGCTATGGCTGTTGCAAGGGCATCCCGGTACGCAATGTAATAATTAGACATGACAGAGTAGGCTTCCGGTTCGCGCCCAGCTATTGCCCATAATTCCCAGAACATTCGACAACTGCGCGGAGATTGTTGATCTGCCAAGATGAAGCGGATGAGAGGTGTTAGACCGCCTCTCTGGGCCGGCTTCTCAAGCTCCATTGCGGCGGCTTCAAGAGCATGATGGAACAGCGCCTCCAGAAGAGACTCCCGAGTGGGGAAGTAGTACTGCACATTAGACAATCGGATTCCCAGCCTTGCGGCGATACTCCGCGTATAAAACCCCGCGTACCCTTCCTCCTCAAGAATATTCCCCGCAGCTTCTAGAATTTCTTCGCGACGTTTGCGCCCCTTTGGACTTAGGGGTGTTTTGCTCGTCTGGCTATTCGTGACCATGGCCTCTACTCGGTAGCAAAAACACATTGAAAAATTAGGTCAACATACCTAATATTAGATTTTAATTGGTCACAAGACCTAAAAGGAGAATGCCATGCCTGATTCAATTTTGCTAGCCGGAGGGTACGGCATTGTCGGCACACAACTCGCCGCGATGCTTAGCAAGCGTCACCCGAATTATCGTCTAATCATCGGTGGTCGTTCGTTTGAGCGTGCCCAGATGCTAGCCAGCACCTTACCGAATGCCTCAGCGATAACCCTGAACACAGACGATTCGGATCCATTAGAAAATGCGCAAGAAACGCCACATTTAGTGGTGTCGCTGACAAATGATTCTGGCGACAAATTGCTTTCGTCCTGTTTGCGGCGAAACATCCCCTATCTCGACATCACGCGCTGGACGGAACGGGTACGTCATGCCGTGGCCGTATTGCCCGCACTACAGTCAACGTCTTCCCTAACCTCACCTGTCGTTTTTGCTTCGTCCTGGATGGCGGCGGTGGCGGCCACTCTGGCGCGTGGAGCCAGTATGGATATGGTGACCGATGCCATTACTATCGATGTGCTCTATGGTATGAACGACAAAGCGGGACCCAATTCAGCAGAGTACATGGACAGACTGGAGCTACCCTTCGAAGTGATGGAAGGGGGGCTGCGTAAACAGAAAAAGTCATTCACCGATGGACGCTTGGCACACTTCCAAGAGTTGGGAGATGTTGCCGTTTACCGCTTCGATGCTCCAGACCAACTGACGTTACCCGCAATAACTGGTGCTAATTCAGTCTCCACCCGCATAGCGTTTAGCAGTGTGATGGCAACCCGGTTACTCAAAATGCTGGTTCGCACTGGAATCTGGCGAGCCATAAGCGGTGATCAATTCACGTCTTTACGCCGAGCGATACTTTACAACCCCGGAACTGGAGACCACCATCGCATAGCAATAGAAGTAGTCGGACGAGAGAGCGACAGTAGTGACGTTTACAGACGAATGGAGGTTAACGACCCGGAAGGACAGACACACTTAACCGCCGTAGGGGCATTAATTCAGGTGGATAGAATTCTAGGCCTTAACGGACACATCGCGGCCCGCGCTGGTGCTCAGTATGCAGAAGCGGAGACAGATCCGGCATTGTTGCGCTCCACACTCGAAGAGTTTGGTGTGACCGTGCTGGATTTTCACTCCAGATCAGGCGGGTATCCACACAAGAACTCACCTCGGCAACATAGCTGACACATAGGGGAACCTTTAATGCCAACAATAAACGGTACCCTGACAAGGGCATCCGGCAGCGGCCCGTCCCCAGTAGAGGCTCCTAGGGGAATATCAATAGCTCTTTTCCCCTCATACTCGAATTCATCGGGGTAGATCTCCTTGAAGGTCTCGATCAATATGGTCTGGCAGTGAAAATATACTTTAATGACATCTGGATCTTTTGGCTTCCAGTCCATTCGAATCGCGCTGCCACCTTTTACAAGGTAGCTGGCTTCGCCCCACTTGAGACCCTCTTCAACTGTACCTAAACCGTTTTCTGCGGCGACGGCAAGAATGAGGCCGCGAACATTTTCAAGCTGCCGTTGAGCCTCTATCGGGTAGGTGGCAAATTTAGATTCTATTTCGGGCTTCACGGGTAACCCCCTTGATTCACAGCCGTCTCTGCTTTGCATCTCCCTCTTCGGCGCACCCCGCCAACGGTCAAAAGCTATGCAGACTTTGCCACTAACATCTCAGTGGAAAATCATCAGAAAGCGGCATGAACGGGTGATCAATATCGTACTACTACAGACCCAGTTCCCGCTGGATTAATTTATTATGCTATTGATCATAAATTCGCCTAAAACCAGCCACACTGAACCCATTCATTCGTTCCTTACCAACCAAAATTACCGGGACACCTGTAGCGTTCAACTTATCATAAGCTCTTTTTGCTGATTTATTTTTTTCAATATCGTATTCAACATAGTCTATATCATTCTTCTCAAAGTACTGGCGCGCCTTTTTACAAAACCCACACCAACTGGCCGAGTACATGATAACTTTCTCTCCGACATCAAAAGCAGACATGTCATACGACACACTTTCATAGGTATTTATCTTTAACTTAACTTGATCCGAAACTTGATGGGTTGGTCGTCGGTCACCAAAATGAATCTTTCCATTCTCATCTACCCATTTGTATATTTCTGCCGCTGCACCAAAAGACGAAAATACTAAAATTAACGAGAGATAGAGCGCTTTCAATTTTTTGGCCTCATTTTTATGGTGATTTTCGCGCATAGTATCGCGGTATGTACGCCGCCAAATGACTACTATTCAGGCTCAGGTAAAACTGGCGGCGTACTGTCCATGTAAGTTAAGAAGTTCTCCCATACTTCGCATAGTGGGCCCGCTTTTAGCGTAGCGCGGTCCAAATGGAATTTGATGCACTGGTTAAAACCTGCCTTCAAGAACCACCGGACTTAACCAACCGCACCACCACATTGCTATGTTGCGACCCAGCATCTTTCTCATGCCGCGTACCAAAAAGATTGACCCATTGGCCTTGAGTCAGCAGCAATTCCCCAGCGCCAGCACTGCCCCCATTACTCGCAGTGTAATTGCCCGCATAGTTGAATTGGTATTGGTCGGGTGAGCCTGCGACTGGCTTGAGTTCATAACCGATGGACAACTCATTTGAAGAAGCAAAGCCTTTACCCTCGCTCGATATGCCAACCGTTAAAAGGCGCGACTCCTTCAGAAAACTGGGTAAAATACCAGAGGGTGTATTATCTGCATTGGTAGCTTGGCACTCACAGTACCGAACCTCCAGCACAAACGACTCACTCGCAAGATAGTCTTCAGGAGCGGGATTTCCGGCAAGAGCAAAGCCGGGGAGCAGGAGAAGAAAGGGTAGACTAAACTGCCAAACAATTTGTGATGCTATCCGTTGCATGTGACCTCCTGATTTTTAGTTTTAACGCCCCGCTAAACGGTGAGCGTTTGCGAGTCAGCTGTAGACCATGCCTTTTATGGACGAACGCACGACAACAGTTTGTTGCGCAATGCCCAATCGTCGCACGTCATTCGATACACCCGCACAGATCGGCCATGGAACTCTTGAAGCGTATAGTTTCCGAACCCGACCTTTTCCGTCACCTTAACAGAAGCTGTATGCTCCGGCTCGATAATAACAATTACCGAATCGCATTGCTTTTGATCAAAAGCATACTTTAGAACACCTTTGGCAGCTTCTGTCGCATACCCCTGATGCCAAAACCTACGCGCCAGACGATAACCTAAATTGATTTCTTCAACATCGCCAACCAACTCCGGCCCAACGCCACAGAAGCCGATAAAGTGCCCTGATTCCTTCTCGCACAATGCCCATGGCCCCATTCCATGAGCGGCGTAACACTCAAGGCACCAATCAACGAACTTTCGGGTAGCGTCTTCATCGCAAACTCCACGAACGGAGAATTTCATGACCTCTGGGTCACTGAGCATTGCGGTGAGCGCCGGAACGTCTTGATGGAATAACTTCCTTACAACCAACCTCTCTGTTTCAAACAATGGCACCGCGCTCTCCTTGTGCATAACTCCCGCCACCATCGATGACCAACCGGCGCGACTCAAAGGTCTTATGAAGGGTGTAAAATCAAATTGCTGTTTGCTCAATGCTACCAAAAACCATCCGTTTGGGTTTTTCCTACAGCCCTAATGCCTAACGCACCGGTGACTTTGACGTAGTGAAGCGGAGACAAAGGCATCCGCGTGACGCACTTGGCTAGCTGTTCTCAAGCATGTATGCACGAAGTTGCCGCTCATCTCGCATGACATAAAGGACTAGAACTCGCATCTCATCCTCACGATAAAAGATGCGGCACGGTGGAACCACTACCTCCCTGTATACTGAGTTAGGGAGCTCTGGAGGAATCCGCCCGGACTGAGGAAAATCTTCCAAGCGTTCGGTTTTTTCAAAAACACCCTGAACCAGATGACTTGCGGCATCAGGATTATCCAAAGCGATGTACTCAGCGATGGCATCCAGCTCCTGAAGGGCGGGCTCCGTCCAGATTACTTTAGCCATTTACTCATTTTCTCCCTGGCCTCGCTTTGGCTGTACGTTCTTCCCTCAAGTACAGCACGCTCTCCCCGTGAGAGCCCCTCAAGCAGCTCAAGTCGACGCTGCATGAACTCATAATCTTGCACATCGACAAGGTAAGCGGAAGGCTGACCATGCTCCGTGATCAGTATCGGCTCTTTAGACAAATGCAGGTCCGCCAGAATTTTTGTGGCTTGACGCTTGAGGTTTGTAACAAGTTCAACTTTCATTGGGTTCACCCTGAATCAAACTGATAGTGACACTATAGTATCACTTTTCTGGAAGGCAACCCGAGCTAACGCCCGGCTCACGCGCCGGTTTGGAGCCGCAAAGCGGTGGAAAATCGGTCGCTGTGCAGCCGATTGTTATGTTCTCCACGACATGCTAACGTGTGTATAAAATTAATATTCTATACACATAGGTGGATCATGAGAACAAACATCGTCATTGACGACCAGTTAATGGCCGAAGCCCTGAAAGCCTCCGGTTACGACACTAAAAAAGAGGCCGTTGAGCAAGGCCTGAAACTCCTAATCCAGCTTAGCAAACAGCAGGAAATTCGAAAGCTGCGTGGCAAGATCAAGTGGGAAGGCGACCTGAATGAAATGCGGAGTGCCGGATGATCTTGGTGGATACCAGCGTCTGGATTGACTATTTCAATGGAGTCGAAAACCCGCAAACTGATCTGCTAGATACCTCGATAGTTCAAGGTTCAGTTGCTATCGGCGACCTCATATTTCTGGAAATCCTGCAAGGCATCCGCGACGACAAACAATATCGCCAAACCAAGCAAAGCCTGCTAGCACTGGATCAGCACGAAATGTTTGGCAAAGAAATGGCAGCTAAGTGCGCCGACAACTACCGGGCACTGCGTAAAAAAGGCATCACGATCAGAAAAACCGCCGATGTGATAATCGCTACGTTCTGCATAGAAAAACGGCTACCTCTGCTGTTTTTAGATCGCGACTTTCTCCCTTTTGTCGATCATCTTGGACTTGAGCCTGCCCTACCAAAAACATAACGAATGATATGGACTCCCCCTGCTCCCACGGCATCTATGTGCCACATTGAAGGTGTAGTCAAACTTCAATCAGAAGAGGGGGCGTCCTCATGAATGTTACAACTATTGGTATCGATCTGGCGAAAACTGTGTTCAGTATTCATGGCACCAACCAACACGGCAAGGTCGTGGTTCGCAAACAGCTTAATCGCCCTAAACTGCTGGCGTTCTTCGCACAACTGCCGCCGTGCCTGATCGGCATGGAAGCCTGCTCGGGTGCCCACTACTGGGCTCGTGAGTTAACCAAGCTTGGCCACGATGCTCGGATCATCGCACCCCGATTCGTAGCGCCCTACCGCAAGAGCAGTAAGAACGACGACAACGATGCCGAGGCCATCTGCGAAGCTGTCGGTCGACCCAATATGCGTTTTGTCCCGATCAAAACCGAGGACCAACAAGCGGTACTTTGCCTACACCGCATTCGCCGTGGGCTGATCAAAGAACGCACAGACCAGATCAACCAGATTCGTGGGCTGCTGGCTGAGTTCGGACTGATCATCCCTCAAGGGCGCTATCACGCTCGACATCGGATTCCAGAAATCCTGGAGGATGCCGAAAATGGCTTGCCCATGCTGGCACGGCGTCTACTCAACAACATCAACCAGCGCATTCTCCAGCTCGACGAAGATATTCTGGCTTACGACCGGGAAATCGAAGCGATGGCCCGGCGCGATGAACAGGCCAAACGGTTGATGGCCATTCCAGGTATCGGGCCACAAACCGCCACTGCGATATTGGCCAGTGCGCCCGATCCCAGACAATACTCGACCGGAGGCAAACCCCGATTGGGCAGGATTACCAAGCGCGGGGACAAATACCTGAGAACACTGCTCATCCATGGCACTCGAGCGGTGATCGCAAAACTTGCCGATAAAAGCGATCGGCTCAGTGGCTGGGCCAGAGATCTGGTGGAACGTCGCGGATACAAACGAGCCGCCGTGGCATTGGCCGCCAAGAATGCCCGGATTATCTGGGCGCTGTTAATGAACCAAACCGAGTTTAAAACTCAGCCTGTGGCAGGCTGATCAACGGGCAACAACGACAGGCAGAACACGCCTGCCAGCCGAGTCTTGCAACGGCAAGCGATGACGGAACGGTCAGACCGAGAGTGATTGAACCTGATAAGCTTTGTGGCTGATACAAGCCGACTAACGAATGAGGTCATCACTCACACGCATCATCATCCTGGCCCGGGCAGTAATGCCCACAAAGAGGCCGAATGTAGAGCTGCAGTCTCAAACCGCTTCAGATTCAAGTGGCGTTGCTTGACCGCAGGGGGAGTCCATGTAGCCAGCTTAGCGGCGCCACGTCAGTGGCGTCCGGTGGACAGCCGTCAGGCCGGGAACGAACTACAACAACTGGTTATGTGTTGCTTCTTTGGCCGCCACCGGAAACCAGCGACTTTGCCACCTTAATTTCGTGCACTTTAAGCCCAACTACCCATCGAATGTAC
Source organism: Marinobacter sp. 1-4A (assembly GCF_016597725.1). Lineage (GTDB taxonomy): Bacteria > Pseudomonadota > Gammaproteobacteria > Pseudomonadales > Oleiphilaceae > Marinobacter. Next base: position 6,320 of record NZ_VCGY01000010.1, on the reverse strand, counting down.
CGCAAGAACATCCCCGCTGCTAACGACCCTGAGACAAGCACCATTATCAGAATGCCGAAGAACTCCTGTGGAGAACCGGAGTATTCAGGCTGCGATGTTTGGTAAAAATATACCGCCCACACTGCAACCATCGGGAGCCCCAACACAAGCGAAAACACCCAAAACCAAAGCCATCGGGTGATCAACACCGGAATGACCAAGAGGGAAGCTGATATTGCCAGAACGATCTCAATGCTCATTCGGTGACCACATAACGCTTGGCTTTGCGGCGTGCCGGAGCGCAGCGTAGGCACGTCCGGCAACAGCCATTTGTTATGTCACTTTTTTAGACCAAAACAATGCTCGTCTGAAGGGAAAGTTCCAGCTCTTACCTCTTTTTCGAACTCTGCAAATACCTCTTTGATCTGGGCACTGAGGTCTACATATTTTTTGGCGAATTTCGGGGTGTAATCTGAGAACAAACCAAGGATGTCCTCAGTCACTAATACTTGTCCATCACACTCAGGAGAAGCGCCAATGCCGATGGTGGGGATGGCAATGGTTTCAGTAACCTTCCTTGCGGCTTTCTCAAAAACACCTTCAATCAATACCGAGAATGCACCTGCTGATTCAAAGGCCTGTGCCTCTTTAACCAACAACGCAACAGCATCGTCATCTCGCCCCTGAGCCTTGAAGCCTCCAAGAGCATTTGCATGCTGCGGACGAAGACCTATGTGGGGCATGACAGGAATTCCCCGACTGATCAGGAACTCCACCGTTTCAACAAGCTCCAAGCCTCCCTCGACTTTCACTGCCTGAGCACCGGTTTCCGTCAATATGCGTGCTGCGTTGCGATACGCCAGCTCTTTACTTTCTTGATATGAGCCAAAGGGCATGTCAATGACAACACAAGCCCGCTCGGTACCACGAACAACTGCTGCACCGTGGGCAATCATCATATCCAGTGTTACAGGTAAGGTAGAATCAAACCCGTATGCAACCATACCCGTTGAATCACCAACAATGATGAGATCTACATACGGATCCATAAAGCCCGCCATTGGCTTGGTGTAAGCCGTCAGAGAGACAATGCTGCCTTTCCCTTTCATTTTCCGAATCTTAGCAGTAGTAATTTTCTGATTTGACGTATGCGTGCTCATGCTATCTCCTTTTATGATGCTCGATGCTCACTCAGTGAACATAACGCTTGCAGCATGCGCGCCCTTGGAATGGAGCCGAAGGCGCAATGTAAAGGGCGTCGCCGTGCCTGCACTGGTTATGTGTTCTATGATGACCAAACATAAATATTTATAGTACGGCTGTTTCTAGTAATTTTCGAAATGGTAGTCGTTTGGCCATAACCCCAGTGGCCAGTCAGGTCTGCGATCCGCTCCCATTCTAGAGTTTCGCCTTCTTCAAAGCCTGGCCTTGGGAGGGTCTTCCATCCTTCTGTATCTGGCTTTTCTGGAAGAGTTAGTTCGTAAGTTCGCTTAACGTGGCCAGTCAGAAAAAGCAGGAAATATTCCCTTTCCAGAACGGTCAGCTCGTAGCCAGAATCCAATCCTTGATTTATTGCAATTTCGAAAAACTCTTGGTCAAACTCATGATTCATGTATGAGTGGTATCTCTCCAACAGCCCAAAAACAATTAGTAATGGGATTGCCACGATCAACATTGTTCGCATGCTATAGACCCACATAACGCCACGCTCTGCGGGAAATTTGTAGCGCAGCGGATAATTTGTCCGACAGCAGCGCTTTGTTATAAGTAATTAGCAACTTCACTAGCATTTCCCACGACTGTGTTTACGCCTAAATGAGCATAGCAAGCTTTAGCCTTCCTGATGAATGCAACATCTTTCGATATCAGCAGAGTAGCGCCAGCTGCATTTCTTACATGCATTAAATCGTTGTTCGATGCCCTAAATCTATCTTTTTTCTTTCTAGTGCTTGTAAAGTCGTCTGCATAATAACCGGCCCAGTTCATTAACGAGTAACATCTGGCGATTTGATTGTGGATGGTGTCGTCAAAATAGTCTGACCAATTAAAAGCGCTATTTTCGGAGATAAATAGCTCATCAATCGCATTAATAACTAGCCCTTCCGGGAGACTCTCGAGCTGGAGTGCTTTTAACTTTTTAAGATCTCTTAGCGGCTTTGGGCCAAGCTCCTGCTGACTTCCTAAATCAATAGCGGATATTTTTGATCCAGCCTCTAACTGATCCGCCATCTTGGCTTGTGCCTCTTTTATTGCTTCAGCTTCACTTTCAAGAAGTTCAGATGGGTCTAAATTATTAAGCTCCTGCTCGGCATTCTCCAGCATTTCCTCGAGGGCCGCCTTGAGTTGAGAGTTTAGCTCTTCAAAACTCTCCTCTATTGGAAGGCCAGAAAATTTTCTGTTAAATCTATCGAATGTCGTAACAACCTTATTGATACCACTAATTTCGTTGTCATTCTCATTATTTAAAAAATCTAGCCAAACTAGATTGGGATCTTTTCCGTTTAGCTCTGTTGTGATTGGAGTTATATATGCCGCCCTCAACTCAGATAGCAATTCAATATGCTCCTGCCGATATTCCTCCTTAGGAATTTGAGCTATCTCTTGCAGATGGGTTTCAGAATAAACGAGGCGAATACCATCTTTGCAGCAAAATTCTCTTATTTTTCTAAGGCCTTCATCCTCTGATTCTTTAAGCTTTCGTTCTCTCAAATCACTTAAAGTGTTTTGATCAAGATAAATGTACGAATCCATATTCTTTACTTATAACGCAGAGCTAAGGGGCAGACACAAGCGGCGCATACAATGCGAAGCATGCGCCGGTTGAGGCTGTCCGTGACGAAGCGCAGCGAGGAACAAACCTTGAGCGACTTGTTAGGCGGCATTGCTAGAGTAACTCTATGCCAAAGCGACGAACAATTACCGCAAACAAAGCAAAGCTGCATATTGTGATAACCGCACAAGCAAGCAAACTAGGCCAAAAACCGTAGCGCGGTAACATGACTGGAAACACAAGAAACATAGGAAACGTTGGAACAACATACCAAAATGTATACCACGCATGATTGGCAATTTTGGACGTTGGTTGGTTTTCAACGTATAACCAAATGAGTGTGAGAATTGTAACCAGTGGCAGCGCCGCAACTAGGCCACCTAGTTTGTCACTGCGCTTTGCCAGTTCAGATACCAGCACGACAACTGCGGCTGTAATGAAATACTTGGTAAAAAGCCAGGACATGGAATTCTCCTTGACGCCTAACGCCCGCCGCACAGGCTCGCAACTTGTTGCGAGTCCAATGAGCGAAGCGAATGTTTGTGCCGGCGCTTGTTATGAACCAGTCAAAGTTTTCAGTTTTGAGCAAGCTTTTTTGCCCTTGCTTAACATGAACATATTTCTGACTGTGCACTTATCCACCCATCCAGAAATATTGCCCTCATCCGTTGAAGTCGAAAATAAATCTTTCTTTATCTTTTCTGGGCTTTCGAATTGATAAAGCTCAACCCTTTCTCCTTCCCAAGTCCCACTCCAACCATCAATAGCGCCAATCATTTGAAATAGTTGCTGCTGCTTTTTCTTGAACCCTATACTTTCAGCTTCATTAATAGTTAATGGAGCTTCTGCATTTGAGCAAGATGCAATCAAGAAGATAGTTACTAGAGACATAAGTTTAAGTTTCATGCGATTTTCCTTTTATTCATAACGCCAGCGCACAACGGCGCACTTTTAATGGAGGCGCAGCCGCAATGAAAAGGGCGTCCGGCGGCCAACGGCCGCGTATTGATGCGCCTTGTTAGGGCTAATGCGGCAATTGGTAGGAAACATTACCGTTATTCACCTTTATGTACTTGCGCTGCTCAAGGTCTTTCACAATTGAGCTTAGCTGCTGTTCCGACAGCTTCTCGGTGAACAGCGAATTGATGGTGTTGGAGAGCGTTTTCACCTTGCGAGGTCGAGATTGGCCCCGGCCTGCTAGGTTTTTTACGATGGCGGACACCATATCGTCGGTGGAGGTAGCCGTGGACATTCTTACTACGGGAATTTCCGCCAAGTCTCGCTCACGCTGGATTTTGATGCCGCGCGATTTGAGATGCTTGATCAGCGTGTCAAAACCGGTATCTCGGGAGATGATGTGGAAGTATGCACTTGAGTCCTTGGCCGCTAGTTCACCAATGTAATAGGCAATGTGAAAATCGAGAGCGTTTTTGCCGGTGCCCGTAATTTTTATGTATCGCGCAGCATCCCCAAGGCCCTGCATCGCTGCAGCCAGATCAAATGGTATCTTTACTTGGTTGGCACCAACAAAAACCACAACCTTGAAGGGGTGCTGCTTGAGAACCTCCAGGTTACTCGGCTGCACATTCTCAAAGTCGATCAGTACATAGTTTGTTGCCAAACAGACTCTCCTTGTTTTTGGCCCTAACGCTTGGCTTTGCGGCGTGCCGGATCGCAGCGTAGGCGCGTCCGCCAACAGCCACTGGTTATACGGTCTTTGCCACCAACATCTCAGTAGCACCTTTTTGAAACCGGTAACTAACAGGCTGCAATGAGACATCAACCCCATCGGCAGATAATGCGGTCATTACCTGATCCAAATGCTTCGAGACCTCTCCGTCTAAGGATACAACAGGAAAGACACGGACTTCGGTCGCCACTCTGCATAGCTCCCGCATTGATGTAAGGTGAGTTGCCCCATCCACATGGTCACTGTAGAGAAAAAGATAGTGGGAGCAGAGTGCCAAATCGAACTCGGAGTCGGAAAACGGCAGCGATGGCAAAGACGTTGATAGATACCGCCCTTGCTGAAAACCCGCCTCAAAGTCGGCCAGGAATTTCGACATGGCATTCATACGGATCTCGCCAAGATGCTCGACGCTACTCAGTGACTCCCAAATATACTTGTCTGCGTCCTGCCGCATCTTAGTCATGATTTCCGGGTACACTTCATCAATCCGGCGACGTATTTCGTTGACCTGAAACTCGTAAACCGGATCACAGGAAGTGACTTGGCTGCCACGGTCTGTTGCCTCTACATTGAAGCTTGCGGGGCCATCACCGCAACCAAGGATGCGCTTGTTCAGGTCATTCTCGGATAATCCGAACATCGCCTGATACTCTTCAAAAGATCTGCCCCACGGGACTACATTGGCTAACTTCAAATCTGACTCTCCTTAGTCTGTATAACGCCCCGCTCTGCGGCAAATTTGAAGCGCAGCGGAAAATTTGTCCGACAGCAGCGCCTTGTTAGCTCATTCTGCCATGATTTTTTCCCATCTATACTGACAGTAACTGCATTTTCCTTCATTGTATTGATCTTCTAGCCCCAATGGCTCTTCGCACATTTCACAGTGGGTGTATTCCATTTCATAGTCGCATGCTACACAACAACCTTCTTCATGGATGAAAGTGCTTTTCCCACACTCATGACATTCATCATAAGGAGAGTCGCCACCATCCATTGCATTTCTGATTGCTTCTCCAGCCAAAGAATCATCGATACATTGTTCAAGCACATCATCAAAACAGAAATCATGCCCACATGATTTGCAATGTAAATTAATAGTTGGGTAGACATCATCAGAATACGGTGCTTGTATCAGTGACGAATGGCATTGACTGCAGCGAAGATTCTTTAGCGCTACCTCAACTGAATGATATTTCCAGTCAATTGCATCAATAGTTGCCTTACAAGCTTTCTCTTCTGCCGAGTAAACATCACTCACTTCAAGCAATGTTGCCCAGCAATCATTACCGAGACTTTCTTGAGGGTCTTGATCTAAGTGCTCTGATAAAAAATCCCGAATCAATAGAAACGACTTGGCTACGATTTCACGAACAGCATCAGGAGATTCAGATGTATAGTAGTGCTCTAAATCGTTTCTTAGCTTGTTAATTTCCTCGAATCTATTCCAGTCAACTGCGACGTTCAAGCTGCTGAATCTTTCTTTTATGGACTGAACATCAACCGTCTTGTGGCCTTTACCCTCAAAAACTATTTCGCCTTTTTCATTTTGAACAGGCCTAATGTTTTGCTTAATTAGCAGTTCTTTGTTGTCGCTCGGAGATAGCTGACAGAGTTTTTCTTTGTAAAGCAATAAAATGCCAGCCGCAATGTTTCTTACAGCAGAAACGCTGCGCCTATCGTCATCACTTTGAAAATCTTCAACACCAATTTGAATTGAGTCGATCGCATTTTGGATAATGCTCATTGCCTCTCCTGAGAGCTAACGCCCGGCTCACCGAGCAAATTTTTGATGGCGGCTTTTGTGCGTGTTTTTGCACAAAAGGTGACAGCGGAAATTTGTCCGGTGGAGCCGCTGGTTATGCATGCATACTATCCCTAGTT